>NZ_FORR01000007.1 GCF_900114055.1 Thermoflavimicrobium dichotomicum
CACATTCTGCTTTGGGATATTTATCCCCTAAAGAGTTTCGTCAATCTATAACTTCAAATGTTGCTTAAATGTCTGGACAAACGGGGTTCATTAAGAGGTCATTAACCTCTTGATCATCTTCAACAACGAGAATTTTTATATTTTCCAACTCGACCACCTCCGAAATCTTATTTTTCAGTGCCATTAATGCATCAATCTCATTTTTTAGGTGTATTTTTAATGTCATTAAAATAGATAAATGTGACATAATTAAATTAGGTTGAATCAAGAGAGATGATTACATGGCAAAACAAGAATTTCGTGAAGATATGATTTTGGATGAAATCAGAAGGTATATAAACAGGAATGTCCAGAACAGAGAAAAGATCGAGGCGATATGCCCCGATCTTTTCCATTCACAATCAAAAAGGAAGATGATCCTGAAACTGGCTTTCCAAGTACTTGCCATTATCCCACAACAGGATCTTTAAAAATGATAGCTTGGATCAGGCTGGTGGTTTCATACATGCATTTCAGCTTCCCAAGCATTATCGATACATATTTAATATTAATTGCACAGCCTTGGTTGTAATGGGTGCTCCGATCCGAACATGATCTTTTCTCCTCATCTTTCCAATATCCCCAATTCCAATAACGATGGGGACCTGAATATGATTGAGCACTTCTACGGTATCTCCATAAATTCTGAGCGGCTTATTTTTTTGGATCTGTCCATCTTTATCGATACAATGACTAACAATTTGTCCATGCAAGTCCACTGCCATATGAATGGGTGTTCCTCTCCCTTTTGTACAATTGGATGCAACCGCAATCACCCCGAGCACCTGAATATCCGGATGGGATGCTACATAGCGAAGCGCTCGCTCTCCCATTCCTTCTTTCGCATTTCCGCAATCATCAAACATAACCAGAACAGGGTCATACGGCGTTTGCTGAATCAGTGCAACCAACATGGGACCGGAAAGTGGCGTTGGATTTCCCGACGACAGTGAAATACACCGTCCCCCAATCTGCTTTGCTACCAGTTCCAATACTTCTTTTGCTATCTGATCACCATCTGTAACGAGAATCACTTTTCGCTTGGGCATACCGCTCATCCCTCAGTTGCTCTTTTTCACTACCACACCTGAAAAATTAACCACTGAAACAGTGACCCAAAAATTTTTCCCAACGCCATGGCCATTAATATATAAAGAAGATAGTCTTGAATATGTAGACGTTTCACCATGATTGGCAATACATTCAACACTTCTGCCAATGCAGCGGCCAGCATTCCTACAAACATTCCTGTCAGAAGTCCCAAAAAAGCCGTAATAAAAACCGGCGCTTCAATCACCCATCCGCGCAAATCAAACCATGTAAACAGAACAACCCCCAAAACAATGCCATATTCGTATAAATGAATCATTTTCCCTGTTTTACTCAACTGCACCAATCGTGGAACAATACCCAAAACGGTAATAAAGGCTACAAATCCACTACCAACAGCAAAACCACCTGCTAATCCCAGAAAAATCAATAATAGATTATGGAGAACCATCATAATCCTTTCGTTCCGCTTTCTGTTTTTCATCATCGATAATAAACTGGTCAATTGCTTCTTGATATAAAAACATTTCCAGCTCCATCGGGCTAGGTTCTTCATTGAACCGCTTTTTAAATAAATGATTAAAAAAGAGAATCATCCCGACACCGATTCCAATGGAATACGGGATCTGTAAAACCAATGGATTCTTTTCTTTCTCTCCTGTTACCAAATAATAAATCCGCTCATGCACTTCTTTCATATTTACATCTGTATGAAAGTTCATGATAGCCAGTCCCGACCCCGTAAACAAAAAGATCCAAATCAGAACAATGGACAATTTTTTGGGAATCCGGATCGGTGTCATGATCTCGACGATCGTTTGCAAGGGTCCAATATTGCGCAAATCCGCTTGAGGAACATGTTGCCGGATTCGTTCAATCACTTCTCTTAATTCAATGAGAGCATAATTTCCATGAGCCAAATCGACTGTATGAATGGGAAGATCCTGTAGATATTGCCATTTTTCATCTGCAACCAAATAACAAATATCTTTCAAACGCAGCAATTGCCCACATTGAACGAGAACTTTTTTCTTTAATCGCAGATAAATCACCGTCTCCATGGGCAAGCTTCCTTTCAACATACAAGTTTCCATTAGTATGTACCAAATCGTTTTCTTCCTTTCTAACGTCGCTCGAAAAATAACGAAATCAAATTATTATGATTATTATGGAACCACCCGATTTTCATGGATAAAAAAGACCAGAACCCAGGCGAGTTCCAAAAGCCAACCGGCGAGAACTGCTAATAAGGTTCTGGTCATTATTTTTTGGCTTTCAGGATGTAGCCATGCTAAACTTCCTGTAAATTGTCAACGAAGTACCCCATTGTCTCAAGATGTACCATCTCCAGGAGGAGTGGTCCCGGTACCACCATCCCCAGGGTTGGTTCCATTGTTACCATTCCCTGGTTCGGTCCCGGTATTCCCATTTCCCGGGTTGGTTCCATTGTTGCCACTCCCTGGTTCGGTCCCAGTATTTCCATCCCCGGGATTGGTTCCAGTATTGCCATTTCCAGGAGGAGTGGTTCCGGTACCATCATTCCCAGGCTGTTGCGGTTGCTGGCCATTTGCTGGCTGGGTTCCTGTATTCCCGGGATTCGACTGAGTTCCTCCGTTACCCGAATCGGAACCCTTTCGCCCATTCCATTGATCTGGTTCGGATCCCTGATCTTCCTGAGGTTCTTCTGCTTTCTTTTGCTGATTGTTCATATCGCTATTTTTCGCTGGATTTTCATGATTACTCGGAGGTTGCTGCTTCTGTTCATTCATGGCGTAAACCGCCACACCCAGCACGAAGATCACAGCAACGAATATGGCGGCTTTACTTGCCCAACCACTCTTTTTCACTCGTTCTGTCTTGCGTTCCTGTTTTTTCTTCGGATGATGCCCGACGACATTATGTTCTTTTGATAAACGCTCATCCAGTATCTTTTGTGCATCATCACTTCCCAGTTGGGCCGCTTTAACAAGCCATTGAATTCCTTCTGTTGTATTTTTATTGAATGAATCTCCATCCAACAGCCTCTGTCCCAGCTCTGTCATGGCTGGAATACTTCCCGCTTCGGCAGCTTTTTTCAGCCATTTCTCTCCTTCTTTGACATCGAGCGGCAAGAATTTTCCCTGTAAAAAGTAAAGAGCCAACTGATACATGGCTTCCAGATTTCCCAATTCCGCCGCCTTGATGATCCATTCAATCCCTTTCATTTTATCCGTGTTGCTGGAATTACCCTCCAGCAACTTTCTCCCTAACTCCACCATTTCATCCGCAGTAGGTTCAGGGTCTGATTTTTTTGCTTCGGTATGATTTTCCTCATCCTGTTTATCTATCAGCTGATCGTTTTTTTCAGGATCCGTTTCCTGTTTCCTCTCTTCTTGACGTACTTCAAAAGTCGAAAGCGCTGTGATCTTTTTATCGTATTCTTTTCTCTTCTCCTCATCCAGCAAGACATCTTGCATTTCCTCTAAACGGCGCAACATGCGCTCTGCTTCGACACGTCTTTCAAAATCGGGAGAATTGGTACGTTGATGCCAAATGCGTTGCTTCTGATAAATGGCTTCCTGAATCTCTTCTGTCGATGCCGAAGGAGATATCTCCAATATTTCATAGTAGTTTTCCATCTGTTAACTTCCCCTTCAGTACTTGGTTAAAAGTCTATGCCAATCAAGAGTAAAACACTGTTGTACACAGTTAGTTGACAACTTTCCATTATATACCGTTTGTCAACAGGCTTGGTACTGTAGTACAATTTCCAGTTATATTCTACCATTCATTGTACTAGCAAACACGTTTTCTTTCATTCATTTTCTTTCAAAAAAAAGAACCCTTGAATCGGGTTCTCAAACTAACTAATCTACTAAAAACCGTAAAATTTCCAATTCAAAATAGATTCCTAACACAATCAAAAGAACAATCGCCCCAATTCCGACCATCACCCAACCTGCTTTTTTACCAACCTTTTCTCGCTTGTTTACCTTTGGTAACTTCTCTACTGGATATCCCAGTTCCAATACTTGCGTGATCCAATTTGTACCCTCGACATTTTCCGGAGATTGTTCCAACAAGTAACAACCCAATTCAACCATCGCTTCCATATGTCCTGCTTCTGCAGCTCTTCGCAGCCATCTTTCTCCTTCCTCGGGATCCCTAGCCAGTACATCCCCCTGACAAAAACACCGACCAAGTCGATACATAGCCTGCGGATTTTCACGAAAAGCTGCCCGAATAATCCAACCAATCCCGTTCGCTTTGTTTTGCTTCATCTGATTGCCATCAAACAACCGACATCCCAACTGGCACATTGCTTCTGTATGCCCTGCTTTGGCGGCACTTCTCAACCATTGTTCTCCTTCTACAACTTTGCCTTGCTCGAAATAATGCTGGGATAATAGAAACATCGCTTCTACACTGCCATTTTCCGCAGCATGAATCCACTGGAACTCAATCGTTTCTGTCAAATGTTTCTCTTGAAAATCCACTTCTTCTCTTGTTCTTACATTGGCTTTTTCCCGTGTCATCGCATAACCTTCCATCTATTCTGACTTTCATTTAAGATTGTTGATAAAAAGTCCGTTTTTGGCATCAGGATTCTTTTTCTTTCGATATCATATGTTTTTCCCACAAAAAGCATGAAACAAAACAAAAACACCTCATCCAGAGGCGTCAGGAAAGTCCTGATTCATATCCGGTTCAAGCTCTGCACGCATACGGGAAATGATCTTTTTTTCTAACCGTGATATCTGCACCTGGGATACACCCAATCGCTCGGCCACTTCTGCCTGGGTTTGGTCTTTGTAATAGCGAAGATAGACAATCAGGCGCTCCCGTTCACTCAATCGATGAATCGCATCTTTGAGTGCCAACTTGTCAAACCAGGTGGATTCAGATTCATCCGCGATCTGATCCATTAAAGTAATCGGATCTCCATCGTTCTCATAAACATTTTCGTAAATGGAAGCAGGCGCTCGGTTCGCCTCTTGTGCAAAGACGATCTCCTCCGGGGCCACTCCCAGTTCTTTAGCAATTTCATGAATCGTGGGTACACGATCCATTCTTTTGGACAATTCATCTTTGGTTTTCTTGATGCGGTTGGCCATCTCTTTTAATGAGCGGCTCACTTTGACAATGCCATCATCACGCAAAAAGCGTTGTATTTCCCCAATAATCATCGGAACGGCATAAGTGGAAAACTTGACATCATAGGAAAGATCAAACTTGTCAACAGCCTTGAGTAACCCAATACAACCGATCTGGAACAAATCCTCCGCCTCATATCCGCGATTTAAAAAGCGTTGCACAACAGACCAAACCAGTCGAATATTATGCTGAATCAGTCGGTCACGCGCGCTTTGGTCACCGGCTTGACTCGCTTCAATGAGCTCACGAACTTCTTCGTCGGACAAATGTTGGTATTTATGATTACGCACATCAGCATCCATTGCGAATCCCTCAATTCGCCATCTTTTGCTGCTGATGGCTTTTTAGATATTTCACCATGTAAATGGTTGTGCCTTCACCGGGTTTGGAGTGAATCGTCACTTCGTCCATAAAATTTTCCATGATGGTAAATCCCATTCCGGACCGTTCCAGTTCGGGCTTGGAAGTGTACAAGGGCTGACGCGCTTCACTGACGTCCTGAATTCCAACACCATAGTCAGTCACTTGAATGCATACCCGTTTTCCTTCGATTTCCGCCCGGATGTAGATCATGCCCTCTCCATTTTCATAACCATGAATCACCGCATTTGTCACAGCTTCAGATACCACTGTTTTGATATCCGTCAGTTCTTCTACAGTCGGGTCCAGTTGAGATACAAAGGATGCAACGGCTACACGGGCAAAAGACTCATTTTCTGAGCGACTTGGAAACTTGAGCTCCATGAAATTCTTATGTACTTTTGGTTTCATGATGCCACCCCACACGCTGAAACTGCGCTTTTTTCATCCTCAAAAGTAGGAAGAATCTTGAATAGACCAGACATTTCCATCAAACGGTAGACCGAAGGCTGAATGGAACAGAGAACCATCCTCCCGCCCAGTTGCGATACTTTCTTGTATCTTCCCAGGATCATGCCTAATCCTGAGCTATCCATAAAGTCAAGATGTTTCAAATTCAACACCAGATGCGTGTAGATGTCTTTGGCCAGTTCGTGCTCGATCTGATGACGTACTTGCTCAGCCGTATGATGATCCAACTCGCCCATTAATCTAACAACAAGCACGTTTCGATAGTGCTTCATTTCCATCTTCAGACTCATTTATTCGCCTCCTCTTACAGCTTCCAAACTAATAATTCTATCCATTTCCTTTTATTTCCTTCTTTCTGCAGTAATCCGGATTCATCCATCCGTCAAATCAGTCCTTTTTTCGCCAAACAAAAAACCCTGCATCATACAGGGTTCAGCTGATTGACAAAGTTTCCGTCATATGCCGGTTTTCCTTTCCAGGTCGTTCAACTGGAAAAGGAAAACCGGGCTTGTCAACGGCCTCACTCCTGTAGCAAACAGGGTTAATCAATGAAAAAAATCTTCCTTAATGTCTTTTTGAAATTCGACCACATACTTGCTTTCTGGATGTCTTGTGTACTGATCAGCTCCAATTCTGCCACAGCACGTCCTTCTTTGCTGACCTGCACTTTTCCGAGAACCTGTCCTTTTTTGATCGGAGCTTCAATATTATTCCAGATAATCTGCTTATGATAAGACTTTGGGTCTTCCCCTTTGCGAATCAGAAGGCCAAGGGGGCGATTTGCCCGAAATTCTACCCACTCAGGTTTTCCTTTTGGCACTTGCTTTCGAGCAATGAGATCTCCTTTTTTGTATACCATGAGATTGGTATACTGATTAAATGCATAATCCAGCATTTGGGAGACTTCCTTGTTTCGAATCTTTGAATCCGGCTCGCCCATTACTACAGCAATGACTTGCATATGATCCCGTTTGGCCGTTGCTGTCAGACAAAAGCGGGCTTCCGAAGTAAAGCCGGTTTTTAACCCATTTACCCCTGGATAAAAACGAACCAGTTTATTGGTATTTACCAACCAAAATGGTTTGGGTGAGTTTTTGCGCAAATAATCCTCATAGATCCCCGTATACTTTGTAATCTCGGGATGCTTTAACAATTCACGGGACATGACCGCAATATCATGAGCGGAAGAATAATGATTGTCCGCTGGCAATCCATTGCTATTCTGAAAATGTGTATTCTTCAATCCCAGTTCAGCTGCACGCTTATTCATCAGTTCAACAAAATGTTCTTCTGTTCCGCCAATATGCTCAGCCATCGCAACAGCGGCATCATTCGCTGAAGCCACCGCAATGGCCTTGAGCATATCCTCCACACTCATTTCTTCCCCAGGCTCCAGGAAAATTTGCGAACCTCCCATCGTCGCTGCCTTTTCGCTCACTCGTACCTTGTCTTTCAGCGAAATTTTTCCCTGGTCGAGCGCTTCCATGATCAGTAACATGGTCATCACTTTGGTGATGCTGGCAGGCGGCAATTTCTCATGGCTGTTCTTCTCAAACAGGATCTTGCCTGAAAGTGCATCCATCAACACGGCAGAACGTGCCTGTGCAGCCAATTCCACTCCCGGTTCGGCAAAAACATGGAAGGGACATAGGGCAAAAGCCACAAACCATACGACCAACATGATGCCGAAACGCTTCATCATAATCCCTCCTATTCTTGTGTCATTAGTCTGAACGATTCGGAGGGATATTATTCCAGCTTTTGTTTTTACTACAATACAATGGAGATGTTTAAAATCACTACTGTTAAACGTGAACGTGTAAAAATACAGATTCCATCTCCAAAAACAAAAAATGCCGGAATTGCAAGAGGTTTAACACCCTCCTTTGTCCGACGCTCGCTCTCATCCCCATAGCTGAAGCTAAGGTTTTCTCGCTCGCAAGGATATAAAGTCACATGTGACAGAAGCTGTCACCACAGGCTGATAAAAAATCTATTATTGAAAACAAAATAAAACCAGAATAGAAACCGTTTTCATAAGGAGGAGATTAGTTTTCTCCTGTTTATGCGTCATTTCTTCGATTCTCGTAATATTTTATATTTGAATAATGCTGCCCATTCTGTTTTCATAGAATTGTAACATTATTTGTTATAAATTGAACTGGAGGTGTAATATGGCAGTTAGGAAGCCACGTTTTGGGATTTCTGTTTTGCTGGTGTTGCTACTGATTGTCAGTCTCGTGATTCCTGCTGGAGCATTTGCGCAGGTACAGGCAGCAGAGAAAGACGTGGAGTTATGGAAGGCGCTTTTGCCTCTGGATACGGTGGTCAGTTTCATGAACACGGGTGCACATCCAGATGATGAACAGAGTGCCTTGCTGGCCTACCTGTCTCTTGGAAAAGGCGTACGTTCGATCAGCCTGATCGCCAACAGGGGTGAGGGCGGACAGAACGAGATCGGAAAAGAGCTTTTCAATGCCTTGGGGATGATTCGTACCCGGGAACTGGAAGAGGCAGCGAAGTTACTCAACTTGCATCTGATCCTGTTAAGTGAGAAGCCGGATGATCCCATCTTTGATTTCGGTTTCTCCAAGTCTCCTGAAGAGACCCTGCAAAAATGGGGAGAGGAAATCACCTATGAGCGATTGATCCGCAGGATTCGGGAGACTCGCCCTGATATCGTCATGCCTTCATTTCTTGATGATCCGTCCCAGCATGGGCATCACCGTGCAATCAGTCAGTTAACTCAAAAAGCATTTGAGGATGCAGCCAATCCAAAGGTTTTTCCGGAACACCTGAAGCGAGGACTGCAGCCATGGCAAGTGAAGAAGCTCTATCTGCCGGGGACAGCCAGCACAACGACGCTGAAGTTCAACATTGGCGGAAAAGTGGATCCAGTCTATGGTCTTACCTATCCCCAATTGGGAGAAGAATCCCGAAAATACCATAAATCACAAGGGATGGGCCGGGATCTTCCGGTTGCAGACTATTATGTTAACCTGCAACTGGCCAAGTCTGCAGTGGGGAAAATCGGAGCGGAACAGACGATTTTCGATAACCTTCCCTATGACTTCCGAGAATACGGCGAGAAAGTAAAAGATAAGAAGACCAAAGTGAAGCTTTCCCAACTGCAGGCTCAGTATGATGCGGCGATCAAAAGCTATCCAAACCATGTGAAAGTGACTCAAGAAGTGCAAAAGGCACTGAAGTCTACCCGTGAACTGATCAAGGATTTAAAAAAGCATCCTCTTGCGGGTGAACAACAGTCCGATCTATTGTATCGTCTTCAAGTGAAAGAAAAACAACTGGAGCATGCCAGTGCCGTTGCTTCCAGGGTAAAAGCATCACTTGATGTAAGTGATGGTGTCTGGACACCTGGTTCTGCAAAAAATGTGACAATTCAAATCCAAAATGACAGCACGACCAACCTTGCAGATATTCAGGTAAAACCCGTTCTCGCAAATAAGGACTGGAAAGCAAAAATCAAGGCGTTTAAACACCATCTTGGCAATGGGGACAAGCTGACCATCTCTGCTGAGGTAAAGGCTCCCGCTAACAGCAACACTTTCTACGAACCTTACCAACCATCCGCTGTACAATTTGACGTGAGCTACAAGCTTTATGGGGAAACTGTCACTCAACGAGTATCCGTGGATCCTCTGAAGCAAACGGTGGCCTTGCTTCCGGACTGGGGACTGTTGCTTACACCCGAATCCGGAATTGTCAATACAGAGAAAAAACCGGATACGAAAAAAGTGACCGTGCAAGTCACGAACTACCTACAGGGTCCAAGCAAAGGAACTCTGGAATTGCAGCTACCTGAAGGCTGGAAGGCAGAGCCGAGCAGTCAGTCGGTAGAGTTTCAAAAGTTTTTGGAAAGCAAGAATGTAACATTTACCATCACGACTTCTGCTGAGATCAGCGAGAAAAACTATGCAGTCCCAGTGGTAGCAAAAGTGAATGGCAAAACGTTCTCAAAGCAAGTACAAACCATCTCCTATCCTCATATAGGAAAAGTCTACTATGTTCGGGATGCCAAGGCCGGTTTTACGGGAGTATCTTTAAAATTCAATCCAAATCGAAAAATCGGCTATGTCGAAAGCGGTTTTGACAATGTGTCCAACGCTTTGAAAGAAGCTGGACTCAATGTTCATTCTCTCACTGAAGCTGATCTGAAATCCGGAGATCTGAGCCAGTACGATACCATCGTCGTCGGAATCCGGGCTTACCTTTCCCGTAAAGATCTGTTGGAGAACAATCAACGCTTGCTCGACTATGTGAAAAACGGTGGCCATGTAGTGATGCAATACCATAAGCCAAGTGACAACTGGAAACAGGAGCTGGCTCCATACCCGCTGATCCCTGGAGATCCACCCATTAACTGGCGGGTAACCGATGAGAATGCACCGGTAACCTTCCTGGATCCAAACCATTCGATTATCAAAGGACCGAATCTCATCACCTCCAAAGACTTTGACAACTGGGTGCAGGAGCGGGCGGTATATTTCCCATCCACATGGGATGAGCAAAACTATAAACCACTCTTCTCCATGGCAGATCCGGGAGAAAAACCTTTCACTAGCGGGGTACTGGTAGCAAACTATGGAAAAGGTACCTACATCTATACCAGCCTGGTACTTTACCGTCAAATCCAATCACAAGTGCCTGGTGGTTATCGCCTGATGGTCAATCTCATTGAACATCCATATCAATCATCATGACATAAAAAACCGGACTCCAAAGCTAGAGTCTCCATTCGTTAACCAAGTCTTATTTTAATGAAGGGCTTCTTTTCCGTTTCTCAACTGGAAAAGGAGCCCCTTTATTTATACACTCCACCAAGGGTTACAAAGACCCAAATCCCATATTCTGCATTTAAAAAGAGCTGCTACCCCTTTCGCAGGGTAACAGCTTTTGCACTTTTTCCTATTTTCTACTTCTTCGCTTTGGAAACTTCCACGACTGCTCCAGCGTTGCCCAGTACTTTCACCTGGATTTTCAAACCGAGTTTCGGTAACAGTTTTCCACCGCTTGGGTTGTAAGGCGTGGAATAATCATTGCGATCATCAAAGAGAGTCACACCTGGATAACCTGGATAATTGAGCGTTTTGCCATCTCTCGTGATGGAAATCGGTGTGGTCTTGAATCCAAATGCTGCATCTTTGATTTGAACACGGGTTGTCCCTGGGGTATTGTCACTCCAGAAGATGCCTTGTTGATGTGAATCGACAACTCCCAGGAAGCCTTCACCTGGGTGGTTACCCGTTTGGTTATCTTCACCATAGCGTCCGTCATAATACCAGATGACGACACCTGGATCATAGGTGATCTTGTTACCGGCAAATCCGACTTGCTGCAGGCCTTTATCTACACCATTATGTGTACGGTACTCCACGAGATAGTAGTTGGGGAAATAAACAGGTGCACCATCAAATACCTTAAAGCCTTTCAATTCTAACTTGGCTTGTCCTTCTGCATCATCTGCAAATATTTCCTGGTCATTCGCCTTTACGGAGATGTTATCAATATAAGCTGCTTCCAGGGCTAATCCACCATCGGTTTGATACTGGAATTCGATGCGAATCTTTTTGCCTTTGAACTCAGAAAGGTCAACCGTTTGTTTTTCCCATTCTTTTTTGGTATCGGAATATATTTTAACCCGTTTTGGCTCTGTTCCATTTTCTTCATATACATTGATATACAGATAGTCATAATCTGTTTCAATATCTCGCCACAGATCAAAGGTTAGCGTAGCTGTATTTGCCTGGGTCAGATCAAGCACAGGCGTGATCATTCGATTATCGAGGTTATCACCTTTGCCTGAGAAATAGGATTTTTTACCTAATGGTTGAGTTGGCGGAGCAAGCGGACGATCAGGCAAATCGATTTTCAGGATTTTTCCTTCGGAAGTATTGGCTACTGCTTCTTTCAGTGATAACAATTTTTTGCCTTTCAACTCTTCAAATTTGATCGTTTTTGGTGCTGGCCAGTTTCCGCCATAGGTTTGGTTAAAGAACAGTTTAGCCCATGGGCTGAATCCGGTAGGTTCTGTGCCTGGGATCTTGCCAGCCCAGCTACCATGAGACATGATGGACCAATCTTCTACCGGCGAGCCTGTACCCGAGTATGCGGTATCGTATTCATCTGGCAGCCCCAGGTTATGACCATACTCATGTGCAAATACACCAATCGCACCATCTTCTGGCTGAATAATATAGTCAAATGCTTTCAAATTCGTTCCTGGAATTGGGGTTGGCTCAGGCAAAGTCCAACGATGGGACCAAATGGCATCTTCACCCTGTGCACCTCCACCGGCTTCTTCACCCATACCGGCATGAACGACAAACAGGTTATCGAGTAAACCGTCAGACTCCATTACATTTCCATCCTGGTCCAAATCATAAGGGTCACGTTGATCATATTTTTGTTCGTTCCCTGCAATCTCTTTGCCGATGGTCGCCAGCGTTTCCTTGACCAACTCACGGGGTCTGGCATCTTTCATGCCACCTTCATGCCCACCATAATACTTCGCCGTTTCTTTGGCCTGAATCCACGGAGTCACTTTTCCATCTACAACCCAATAGCCAGCCGATTGTTCAAGGTAATACTGCTTGACCGTTTTTCCGTTTTTACCATCCGGCAGGGTAATTCCTTTATCTCCAAAGATGAGATTTTGATAATGAGCAGGGCTGTAATCCGAATACCAGTTATTTGTATCTTCTTTTTTAATCTGATTGTGCTTTACATCTGAAAATTCGATTAATGCGACGACTCCGTTATCGACAAACTGCTTCTTCTTGATGGAAGAATATCTGTTTACCGCGTTTTCATCTGAAGCGTTGGCAATTCGATCAGCCACTTTTTTCTTTAAAGCTTTTTTCGTTTTATACGCTTTTTTACCTGCTTTTGTACGTGTATCGATTCCATCTGTTGTCACAGAAGGAACACGATCCTTGTTTACATATGCTTTTAAAGCGTTTTCAATTTCCTTTGGAGATGGATTTTTGCTTAATTTTCCCTTTTTAATCAAGCTTTTAATAAGAGCTTCTTCATTAATGACTCCCCAGTCAACTTGGCCCAGACTTTGGCTTTTTTGAATACCTTGCGGTTTCTCTTCAGCAAGACCTTGCACTGGAACCATAACCAAGGCACCCAAGACCAAGGAAGTCGAGAGCAGACTGGCGATTCTCCTATTTCTCTTCACTCTTTCTCCTCCCAACCAATCGATCCTTATATAGGTTGAAATAATGCAAAAATGTCTTTATCATTATAAAATAAATATATTAAATTGACAATATAGTGTTAACAATATTTTTTTATAGAAAGGTATAATTATATATATAAACAGTTATTGTAAAAATTTTGTAAATGATAGATGTTGTTGGTTTCATATACAAACGATTTAAAAGGACTATACTGAAAATATGGATACGTTTCTCCTGCGCTTCGGGATGGGTTCCTTCCTCCGTGACGACTTCTGTACCATCACAGTCACTCCGTAAGGAACCCATCCCTCCGCTTTATATAAAGTTTTTCATTGGTGTTTCTTGGCAACATGAGGGTCGGAGCGATACTTCTTTGCAGAAAAGCTGTCGGAACGAGTCGGAAATACAGAGCGGATGCCCAAATCGATTTGTAACTCAGGGACTTTTGAAATGACTTCTAAAAAAGAAAAAACCGTATTCCATAGTGAATACGGTCACATCGGAATACGGTTTTCTGTCCTTTTCTTATAGCCGAATGGTCTCTGTTGGCGTAACAATAGCCCGAATGAGTTTAGGTGGTTGAGCAGGTCGGGTTTGAATCTCAATCGCTTGTAATAATCGCTGTGTCACTTCATTGACCATTTCATTTCGGTTTACATATAAGGTAGCCAGCGGCTCGCCTTTTTTTACGGGATTGCCCACTTTTTTATGTAAAACAACGCCGACGGCATGATCGATTTGATCTTCTTTGGTCGCACGTCCTGCTCCCAGTCGCATTGCACAAAGACCAATCTCTTCTGCCTGAATACGGTGGATATAACCTTCCTGTTCGGCACGTACGACAATCTGTTCTTTGGCTTGTGGTAATAGCTCAGGGTGATCGACTTGATTTGGATCTCCATGTTGCCCTTGAACCATTTCTTTTAACTTGTTCAGTGCACTGCCATCACGGATGCATTGCTCCAGAACCGCTCTCGCTTCTTCGGCTGTTTGTGCGCGTCCCGCCAGGCAAAGCATGTGACTGCCTAGAACCAGGGTTAATTCGGTGAGATCCTCTGGTCCTTCCCCTTTCAGGGTATCAATCGCTTCCTTCACTTCCAGTGCATTTCCAACAGCGTAGCCCAGCGGTTGACTCATATCACTGATCACAGCAATGGTATTTCTTCCTACCAGTTTGCCGATGCTTACCATCGCTTTTGCCAAGCGAATGGCATCTTCTTCCTCTTTCATAAAAGCGCCATCTCCGGTTTTGACATCCAATACAATCGCATCAGCGCCTGTCGCAATTTTTTTACTCATAATGGAGCTGGCGATCAGCGGAATGGAATCGACGGTTCCGGTCACATCACGAAGTGCATACAATTTTTTATCTGCTGGCGTTAAGTTGGCTGTCTGACCGTTTACCGCCAATTGAATGCGATTCACCAGGTCCACAAATTCCTCGGTGGTCAATTCTGTCGAAAAACCTTGGAACGATTCCAATTTATCAATGGTTCCTCCCGTGTGGCCCAGACCACGTCCAGACATTTTGGCCACAGGTACCCCTGCTGCCGCCACAAGGGGGCCAAGAATCAGGGTAGTCGTGTCTCCAACGCCACCTGTACTATGTTTATCGACTTTAATGCCTCGAATGGACGATAAATCCACCTGATCACCAGAGCGAACCATCGCCATGGTCAAATCTGCGGTTTCCTGTTCATTCATTCCCTGAAAACAAACCGCCATGGCCCAAGCGGACATTTGGTAATCCGGGATGGTGCCATTGGTATAACCTTGAATCAGATACTCAATTTCTTCCTTGCTTAAAGCTTGTCCCTCTCTCTTCTTGCGAATAATCTCGACTGTATTCATGCCAGAGTAACCCCTCTCACGATAGCCTTCATCCATTTTTTGAATTGCGGTTTTGTCCGGTTCGCTACTTCAACCACCTGTTCGTGTGTCAAGGGTTCCAGCTCTTCACCAATCGCAATATCGGTAATGCAAGAAATGCCCAGTATCTTTAACCCTGCATGGCGGGCAGCGATAACCTCAGGCACAGTAGACATGCCGATCGCATCTCCACCAAGCTCCCGCATCATGATCAGTTCAGCAGGTGTCAAATAGGTAGGGCCACTCACCCCAACATACACACCCTGTTGTACTGCCAGCCCCAGTTCTTCCGCCATTCGCTTTGAAAATGCAATAAGTTCGGGGGTATATGCCGTAGACATATCAGGAAAGCGCAGACCTAACTCTTCCTCATTGGGTCCAATCAGAGGATTTGAACCCGTCATATTGATATGATCCTCAATGAGCATCAAATCGCCAGGCTTGAAATTTTTATTCATGCCTCCTGCAGCATTGGTAGCGATCAGCAGCTGAACTCCCAATTCTTTCATCACATAGACCGGAAAGACCACTTCCTGTTGCGTATATCCCTCATAGAAATGAAATCTCCCCCGCATGGCAACAACCGTTTTTCCTTCCAACTTTCCGATGACGAGCTGGCCGGCATGCCCTTCGACTGTAGATACCGGAAAATGAGGGATGTCCTGATATGAAATCACGGTTGCTTCTTCAATCTCATCAGCCAGATCTCCCAGGCCAGAACCCAGGATCAAACCAATTTGTGGCCGATGAGCGATCAGGCTCTCAATTTTTGCCTTCGCTTCTCTGATCTGTTGCAGCTTGCTCATCTGGATTCACTCCCACCATTTACAACTGTCTTAAAATGCCCCGCACCAAACCGATAAACTTTTCTTTCACTCTCTCTGCTGTTTCCATCACTTCTTCATGGCTTA
Organism: Thermoflavimicrobium dichotomicum; assembly: GCF_900114055.1. Lineage (GTDB taxonomy): Bacteria > Bacillota > Bacilli > Thermoactinomycetales > Thermoactinomycetaceae > Thermoflavimicrobium > Thermoflavimicrobium dichotomicum. Next base: position 16,040 of record NZ_FORR01000007.1, read on the forward strand.
ACGGTTGTGGCAAAATACCGGCTGCCATATTGCTGATACAGGAGATCCCCAATACCCGAATGCCTGCATGGCGTGCGACAATGACTTCAGGTACGGTAGACATGCCCACTGCATCCCCACCGACTTTGCGAATCATGCGGATTTCAGCAGGTGTTTCATAGGAGGGGCCAAGTACTCCCGCATATACACCTTCCTGGACCTTGATTCCCTGCTCTTCCGCCACACGATGAGCCAATTGGCGAAGTTCGGCATCATATGCTTGCGACATATCAGGAAAACGAGGTCCTAGCTCTGGATCATTGGGTCCAATCAATGGATTGCGGAACATCAGATTGATATGATCACGAATAATCATCAAATCGCCCGGCTCAAAGGATTCATTCACACCACCCGCTGCATTGGTAACCAAAATCGTATCAACTCCCAATTCTTTCATGACACGAATCGGGAAGGTTACAGAAGCCAGTTCATGTCCTTCGTACAAGTGAAAACGTCCTTGCATGACCACAACCGGTTGATTCTCCAGCGTACCAATCACCAATTGACCAGCATGACCTTCAACCGTCGAGATGGGAAAGTGTGGAATTTGCCCATAAGGAATCGTTACCGGATCCTGAATTTCCTCTGCCAAAACACCCAAGCCGGAACCCAGAATGAGTCCAATCCGTGGCTGTATCGAGCTTTGTTTTTGAATCATGTCTGCTGCTTCTCTAATCTGTGCACGGGAAATATGCATATTCCCTTTCCTCCCTTTCTGAAAAAATCTTTTTCATCCATCCGTCAGAAACACTACCATTTCCTCAAAAAGCAACGAAAACGAGCCAGCCTCGTCATGGTCATTCACTGGTTGCTCATGAGAGCTCGCTTAAGAAACTTTCCCCGATCTTCGGTTTTGTCACACCAAAGTTCTCGGCAACCGTTGCCCCGATATCTGCAAATGTACGACGAATTCCCAATCCTTTCCCAACCGGTGACAATGTTGGGCTGTATACGAGAAGAGGTGTATATTCACGTGTATGATCCGTTCCATGATGGGTTGGATCGTTTCCATGATCCGCTGTAATGATGAGTAAGTCATCTTCTTTTAATGCCGCCAAAATTTCGGGTACTCGTGCATCGAACTCTTCCAGGGCTTTGGCATATCCTGCCGGATCACGGCGATGACCATATTTTGAATCGAAATCAACCAGGTTGACAAATGCCAATCCTTGGAACGATTCAGAGAGAGTGCGAACCAACTGATCCACGCCATCCATATTGGATTTGGTGTGAATGGAACGGGTAATGCCACTGCCTGCAAAAATATCCGATATCTTTCCAATACCAATGACATCCCAATTCGCTTCAGCCAAATGATTTAAAACCGTTTTCTCCGGTGGCTCTACGGAGTAATCCCGGCGATTGGCCGTACGGGTAAAATTGCCAGGCTCTCCGACAAAAGGACGAGCAATTACACGAATCACCGAGTATTTTTCATCCAATGTCAATTCCCGTGCCACTTCACAAATGCGATACAATTCCTCTAGCGGAACAACCTCTTCATGGGCAGCAATCTGGAAAACGCTATCGGCTGAAGTATATACAATTACAGCACCCGTTTTCATATGTTCTTCGCCCAGTTCAGCAATAATTTCGGTACCTGAAGCCACTTTATTACCTAATACTTTTCGTCCAATCCGTCGCTCAAACTCCTGGATTAATTCCGCTGGAAAACCATTGGGATACGTTTTAAAAGGGGTTTCGGTATAAATGCCCATCATTTCCCAATGTCCAGTGGTGGTATCTTTTCCTTTGGAAATCTCCATCATCTTTCCATAATGAGCACGTGGCTCACTGACTGGCTGAACTCCCTGGACCGGCTCAATATTTCCCAGACCCAGGCTCATCATATGTGGCATATGAAGACCGTTTTGATGTTCAGCAGTATGTCCTAATGTATGTACTCCCCGATCGTTATAATCTTCTGCATCTGGCAATGCACCAATTCCCACACTATCCAGGACAATCAGTGCAATCCGTGAAAATCGAGACATTGATGTAACCTCCTTTGGCAACAAAAAAAGAACGAACCATCCTTTGTTCGTTTTTGCTTTTTCGCCTTTTCCTCTTTATTTTAGTTAATCAGAAGCAAAATTAAAATGTTTTTTACTCTCCAAGCCAATAAAACACTTGCAAACGTGTTTTTACCTCTTCCACAAAAGAGGAAGCAGACGTCTCATTTTTTGCAAATACACGAATCGCCCCATCTTGGGGTTTATCATTTAAATCATCTGACTCAAAAAAAGTAGATAAAAATGAAATCACTTGATAAAATAATAGGGTAAATAATATAAATAGAATGAAGAATCTTAACCACCGTTTGATCCTTACAGAAAATATCATCATTCAACTCGTCCTCTTTTTCAATCTTGATGTATCCTTATGATTTTGGACGAAGAAATATGATTGCTTGGATCCGAACACCTTTATAAAAAAGGGGGCATTTTCCTGATATGGTTAACAGGAAAACGACCCCGTAACATCACCGTTTCCTATCAGATTTCTGCCATCACTTGATCGAGTGGTACATAAGGCAAGTTCAAGCTTTCGGCAACGGCCTGGTAAGTGACTCTTCCATTTAATACGTTGACACCACGAGCCAGCGCTTTATTTTCGCTTAACGCTTTTTTCAACCCTTTGGAAGCAATTTCAACCGCGTATGGTATCGTTACGTTGGTCAAGGCAATGGTAGATGTTCTTGGTACAGCTCCTGGCATGTTCGCTACAGCGTAATGAACAACGCCATGTTTCACATAAGTTGGATCACTGTGTGTGGTTACCCGATCAATGGTTTCAATCGAACCGCCTTGGTCGATGGCAACATCGACAATCACGGATCCTGGCGACATTTCTTTTACCATTTCTTCCGTAACCAAACGGGGGGCTCGTCTACCTGGAATCAATACAGCACCAATCAACAAGTCTGCTTTCTTCACCGATTGTGCAATATTGTAACTATTGGACATCAAGGTTCTCAAACGACCACCAAATTGGTCATCCAATTGACGCAGACGATCCGGATTTACGTCCAGGATGGTTACATTTGCACCAAGTCCCAGAGCCATTTTGGCTGCGTTGGTTCCAACCGTACCACCACCGATAATCACAACTTCTCCTGGCAGCACTCCGGGAACACCACCAAGAAGTACTCCTTTTCCACCTTTTGGCTTTTCTAAAAATTGAGCTCCAATTTGCACAGCCATCCGACCTGCAACTTCACTCATGGGTGTCAGTAGTGGCAACGCTCCATTATCCAACTGGATGGTTTCATATGCGATCGCAGCCACTTTTTTCTCCATCAAAGCTTTGGTTAATTCCGGTTCTGGAGCCAAATGCAAGTATGTAAAGAGAATTAGATCTTCCCGGAAATATTCGTACTCACTGGGTAGAGGTTCTTTTACTTTTAGAATCATGTCTGCCTGATTCCATACCTCAGCAGCTGTACCTAAAATCCGTGCTCCATGCGCTGTGTAATCTTCATCTGTAAAACCGCTTCCATTTCCAGCGCCAGTTTCAATAATAACTTCATGTCCTGCTTTGATGAGAGCATCAATTCCTGCCGGAGTAATCGCTACCCGATTTTCATTATTCTTGATCTCTTTTGGAACACCGATAATCACAAAAAAACCCCCTTATAATGTAAGGAACTTAAACTTAGTATGTCCAACTCATGCAAGAATTAAATTTGGCATTTCCAACGGCTATTCTACTTTATTTAAATATAAATTGCAAAGATCAATTCTGAAAATCCAATCGATAAACAAAGTAAGAAAATAAAAAAACATGAGACCTGCCTGGACAGATCTCATGTAACCTTGGAGTTAACGACTATCTTTTTTGGGTCTGTATGCTGGCTTTTTACCTGATTTTTACATCGATGGCAAATTCCATGGAAGGTAAGATGATGGTCGACAATCTGAAAATCAAATTCCGTTTCTACTTTTTTTTCGATAGGTGTCAATAAATCTTCCATAATTTCATCGACTGCACCACAATTGAGACAGAGCAAATGGTGGTGATGATGCTCAGCACCTTCTTGGCGGAACTCATAACGAGTCACACCATCACCAAAGTTGAGTTTGTGAATGATTTGTAAATCACTCAGCAGTTCCAACGTACGATAAACCGTAGCCAATCCGATTTCTGGAGCCTTCTCCTTCACCAACAGGTAGACATCTTCCGCGCTTAAATGATCTTCCTCATTTTCCAAAAGCACACGGACAGTTGCTTCCCGTTGGGGGGTTAATTTGTAGTTATGGGCGGACAATTGTTGTTTAATTTGTTTCACCCGTTCTTCCACATTCACACCCCCCTGTATTTCTGACTACATTATATGGGAGAAAAGACAGGGAAGTCAAATAGATAAAAGAAACTATAAAATAATAATTATTTTAATGATAAATGGATCATGGATGAAATCCAGCTCGTGTGAGGAAGCACTTTTTTCATCAACCATGGAGAAATGTAAGCCTCAAAACCACCTGCAACAATCAGCAAAATTCCCATTCCCATTGCCAACAATGAAAATGAGACAAATGATGGATAAATGGCACCACGATGATGAATCAGACGATTGCGTATCAATAACAATGAAAAACTGATCCCTGTCACAGCGACAATGATAAAAGTTGGAACCACAAACAAATTTTGGGGAACAATGGAAACACAGGCAAACCATAATCCATCCCAGGAAAGTTGATTGACCAGAAATCCCACGGTAAAACCAATCACCAATCCCTTGATAAAGATTAAAATCAATATAATGGGAATGCCAATGACAGACAGTCCCAATATCCATAATAAACCGATGGTCTTCAGATGATCTCCTGTCGCATGTTGAAAGGCAACAAAAGGTTCAGCAATCTGATCTTCATGTAACTGACGAAAAAAGTAACCCAAATAATTAAGCAACCCACTCTTTTGGTTTGGATCCAGCATATTGACGATAACTGTCCCAAAAACAACGCCCATCATGAATAGAACAGCTACAAAGATATACAGTGACTTCTGGTTTCTCATATGCTGATGAATGGTTTGGCTCCATCTGGCTTTTTTATTTGGAAACATTTTTTCCCCCCTATCCTCTTCCCTTTCAATCTATGATCCAAGGAAAGAAAATAGACTAGATAAGAGAGAAAGAAACGTTTCCGTGACAAAATTGCCAAAACACTAGATTGTCCATGTGAATCTATGTAAACTATTTGTGAAGAAAGGGTGAAAAAATGAGTGACCAACTACCAAAACAGCGAAATTATACACCATGGGTTGTCGGGCTTACCATTGTGATTAATGCCATCGTCGTTATTTTGATGGTCTCTCCCAAAGCAAAAGGATTTGATCATCTGGACCTGACTTTTTTGCCCATGCTCAATGCTATTTTCAACAGCTTTACTACCGTTTTTCTTTTGGCTGCACTCTATTTTATCAAGCAAAAAAACATCGTGATGCATCGTCGCTTCATTTTCGCAGCTTTTACAACAACCACCTTATTCCTTGTTACGTATCTCATTTACCACTCTCTAGCTCCTTCTACCCCGTATGGCGGAACAGGACCACTTAAATATTTCTACTATTTTGTACTGATTACTCACATTGTTCTCGCTGCACCGACTGTCTTTCTAGCCCTGCTGACAGCTGCACGTGGATTAAATATGCAAAAAGAAAAACACCGCAAAATCGCACGTTGGACCATGCCAATCTGGTTATATGTCAGTATTACAGGTGTGCTTGTCTATCTGCTGATTTCACCGTATTATCAATGAACAAAGTGGCAGGATCATTTTTCGTTTGCATTCGAAAAATGATCCTTTTTTCATCGAGTTTTATGCCTTTCTCCTCCTTCACAGATTTAAAAACAAGTCTCATAACTCCTCCACCGTTCATCTCACTTATCTATCTTTTTCGCTGTTCTTCATATTTTCTCATTGGTCAAATAAATATAAATAAAAGACATATTGCTATATTCAATTTAAATTATAATATATGAAAAGGATATGCTTTAACCAATTCAAAAGGAGTGCTACAGATGCAAAAAATTTCGAAGCTATGCGGATGGATCGGAGGATTAGCCGGTCTATTTGTTACTTTCCTGTGGTTTCCGCTATTGGTGAAAATCCTTGGTTTGAAAGAAGCCATTGATACCTATTCCTATCATCTGATGTGGACATTAGGTGGTTGGAGATATAACATTATCGACATCGCTGTTTCCGGTATCCTACTTTTGATTTTCTCTTTTCTATCCATCTGGTTGGTATGGAAAGGAAAAGAGAATGTCTGGATCCAAATTTCTTGCTTATTCATTACAGCTGTCAGTGGATTGTTATTGTTATTCCATATCTGGCTGATTCCATTTATTTTCCTGGGCCTTTCGATGTTTTTTGTCATTTTCGAACGCCAACGCATGGGCAAAATTTGCTGTTTGCTTGGTGGTATCGCAGGCATCGTTATTTCGATCTATTGGCCGGTTATGCTTGAAGAAAACCAAAATGACATCTTTCAAAACATGTTTCTGCTTGGTGGCTGGAAACACTTTGTTTTTCCATTCACAGTAGTGGAACTTGGTTTACTCGCCCTCACTTTCCTGTGTATGTTTATGATTTGGAAAGAAAAAGAATTGCAAACATTTCATCATGCTTTCCTGATTGGAACCAGTGTCATTGGATTGATTCTTCTGCCTTTCATCTGGTTTCTTCCCTGTGGTTTCTTTCTTCTCACCGTTTTCTTGTCCAGAAAAGCAAATAAAGTATAACCGTCCCTTCATAAAGGGATGGGCTTCCTTTTTCATTCACCCCCGCTCTATCATATGGGCAAAAGTCTTTCAATGGAAAAAGGAAGCCCCTGTTTGTCAACAATCTCACAGTCTCCTCTAATGGTACAGCTTTCTTGGGTTTACTTTAGTAACTTTTTGAGTTCTTCTTCTGAGGGTACCAGTTTCATTTTTCGGAAAATCACAGGCCAATCCGCTTGTGACGGATACCGTACCACATACACTTTCCCGTTCTTTTTGCGAATGATTTGATAATTCGTTCGCGCTTCTCGATAACTTTTTTCGGCATTGAACCACATCTCTTCCTCATATACATCAAGTCCCAACAAAAACAGTGGCGTATTCTTCAGCCGGTGATCCACAAAGTAAAAATCGGTTTGACTTAATTCCAGATTCGTCTCCGTCTGAGTAAGGCGAATTTGATGTTGCCACTTTTTTGGAAAATAAAACTGATAACCAAATTTCCTGTTATCAATAAATTGATCCAACAATCGAAACTGATTTTCCTTTGTCAGCTGAAACCACGAGTAAATCAACAGTTCTTCTATTTTCGGACTTGGCAAATGCTCATTCCTATGCGATGCCTGTTGTTTCACCAAAAATTCGATCATTCCATCCTGATTGACATCCTCACAGCTGACGATCCACATACGGTTCAATTGCTGCTGGATTATGGGAATAGATGACAAGTCCCTTAATTTCCCTTTCTCCATGATTAGGATATGTACCTGATTTTTTGAATGGTATACGGAAAATTGCAAAAATAAACCGGTCCTTTTCTGGTCGACATGCCCAAATCTCCATGTTCGTACTTTCATTGAATCCGCTCTTAAATACATGCGGTCAAATACCAACAGTTGACCCACCAATCCTTGATACACTTCGATCCGCACACGCTTTTTGTTCGGCTCTTTCGTCAACAACATCAAGTCGGACAATTGATCATGATCCAAATCTCCTACAGCTATTTCATGAACATTCTTCCTGAGCAATCGCTTTCTCTGTCTATCCCATTCACCATACACGAGAACAACACGATGGGCATTCCCTTTTATTCCGTCGATTCCCAATACCAATTCGAGCTGTTCATCTCCTGTCAGGTTTTGAAAATCCGCATATGCCAAATTGGTTCCCTCTTCAAACCATATCATCTGGCTCCACTTACCTGTCTCTTGTTTACGGACCATCAGGATTCCGATCTGTTTCGGTTTTTTCGCGCTGACAAAAAAGCCAATCCCTTCCCTGGTTCCATCTCCATCGATATCTTTGCAGATCCGCTTTGTATTTTTCATTTTTCCATCATCCATTTGTAACCACTGTGCATCTGCTGGAAGATATTTTTTCAGCTGTTCATTAATTTCTGCATTGGAGGGATTCGGTTGATCCGCAAAAAAAGCCTGACAACCTAGCGGCAATATGCATAAACATCCCCAAACAAAAATAAGAGCGATGCGATTCATCATGAATCTTCCTGGCCAGTTCATCAATAACACTCCTAAACGGGGTTCACGAAACAAAAGCAATAACCATAAACCAAACATATATTCTGCATACTACCATATATTTACTGTTTTGAAAAGTATATATGATTGACTTGCCGAAAGACTCAAACGATCATCAAGCAAAGGGGCTCCTTTTCTTTCTCACAAAGCAAGTAAATATCGCTTAACTGGAAAAGGAGCCCCTTTCTGGAATGGTGTCGATCTATGGATCATCAACACTTTTGCCTTCATCCATTTTTGCTCTTCTTCATGTATTCTTTGCTTGCTTGACCTTTCCGTAAGTACCTCCGCCACCTTCTTCAAACTCCAAACGTTGTTCCCTGGCTAATCCAATATGATAGGCAATCTGTTCATTGGCTACTTTGGCAATATCCTCTAACGAAGCATGATGTAAAATATTCATTTCAGTTCCAAATGCTTCTAACAGTTTTTCTAACATTTTCTTTCCCAGTTTAGGAATATACTCCAGCGGAACTTGATGAATATAGGGCGGGCGATGATCTGGATGAGACATTTCCTGATCTGCCAACTCCATAATCCGATCCCGTACCCCTTTCACTTGTTTCTCACTGCCACAGTAGGGGCATCGAGTCACTTCCGGATCGATGGGCCACAACTCTTCACACTTCAGACAACGTGTCCGATAATATTTCCCCAGTCGTGGATTCAATCCATAGTTGGCCACCACTTTCCGGCCATCCTGCCTCATCAAGGCCCTCATTAACTCTTGAAAACTCGCTTCTTTCACCCATAGTTCATTATACTCCCGTCCAATTTTGGGAATGGAGTGTGCGTCCGAATTGGTTACAAAGGTGAAAGAATGCAGCTCAGATAAACAGTCAGCCAGGTCACTGTCTGAACTGAGTCCCAATTCCACTCCGGCAACACAGTCTGTATCAAACAATTGACTCAATCGATCTGTGGCACTTCCATATACGCTTTTAAAGGGAGTAAATACATGGGCAGGAATGATTAAACCTTCCAACTCCATCACTTTTTCCTGCAAAGCGGAGACAGGCCGATACAACCGTTGTGTACTCAGCTGAACATTTTTCATATACTTTGCCAGCCACTCCGTAAATGAAATCATATGGGACAAAGTCGGCAGAAAAACCAAAACATGACATGCGCCCATGCCTGGTTCCTTGATTTCAATTTCTGTTCCCAAAATACAAGTTGTATGCTGGTAAACAATTCCTCCGTCGGGATGTTCCCGAAATAACCCTGATTGCAATCCTTCCAGAATCTCGTATTGCACGGGTGGTGAATGAGCGTCAATAATGCCGATCATCTGCAAGCCTTTACGATGGTAAGATTCACGTATAATTTGATCAAAAGTCATATTTCTGGCTGCAGTTATTTTGACAGGCAGGTTATTTTTGGTACGCCCGATATGAATATGCAAGTCAGCAAAAATCGATTGAAGTGTCATTGTGCCTTCATCTCTTGTACCTGCCATAAATAAATGGCTGCAATTGTTTTGGCATCACAAATATCTCCACTGGCAATTCGAGCCAGACACTCATCCAAACTCCATTCGACTCGCTCTACAAATTCATCCTGATCCGGCTTCATCTGACCTTTTTTCAATCCTTCAGCCTGGTATAAATGCAAGATTTCATTGGCAAATCCTGGTGATGTATAAAAAGAAACGACATGTTTCAACGTTTCCGCCTGGTACCCTGTCTCTTCTTCCAGCTCGCGCTGTGCACAGCTTATTGGATCTTCTCCTTCTTCAAGTTTTCCTGCAGGGAGTTCAAAAATCGTTTTTTCAAGCGGCTTGCGAAATTGGCGTACGAGGACAAGCTTTCTTTCTGGTGTAATGGCCATGATACCCACAGCCCCTGGATGTTTCACAAGCTCTCGTAACGCTACCTTTCCATTTGGGAGTTTGACCTGATCTACCTGTACTTGAATGATTTTCCCTTTAAATACCATCTCTGTTGCAATGGTTTTCTCTGTAAAATCCTTCAACATGATCCACCTCGTATCCGTTTCTTTGTTGACTTCCATACACTTGTGGTAAGGTAGACTCCTTTTACCATTGATTGCCACTGATATAAAAATTTCGCTCGTCTCTCTTATTATAGCTTACTTCGGCGTGACATGAGTTAATATCTCGTTTCATTCTTGCGTATGCATATTTATAACAGTGACAAAATATAGAAACAGGCTTATGAACACGAAATATTTGGAGGTAAACCATGCAGATTCACTTTGGGGCATCCAACTGCCTGTTAGTCGGTAAAGCTTGGGAGATTCGATCCCGATTACGCGAATGGGCGAGACATCCCCTCACGGTGCAAGAATTTTTGTCACGACAGCCGTCCGTATATTTATCAAAAACGAATGAACATACGATTTATTCCCATGACAGGCCATAACAAAAAAATGACTTTCACTGATCCAACCAGGCGCATATCCAGATCAGCAACAGCCACTCTCATGACTCGATCTATATCAAAAAGAAAGACGCATGGCATTTCCCCATGCGTCTTTCTTTAACCACATATGCCATTGACAACTTTCCTAAAAAACCCCGCTTTAACCTTCTTCATTCACCAACACTTTCTTACCACGCCATTTGAGGATCAGTGGAATCAGGATCCAACACGCAGCAATGACTAAAAAGAGAAGAGAGATCGGGTGAGTGACAAAGATACTCCAGTCGCCACCTGTGGCTGTTAAGGCACGACGCATATTGTTTTCAATCATGGGTCCCAGGACAAGCCCCAAAACCAAAGGAGCCAGCGGGAAATCATTTTTTGCGAGAAGATATCCCATCAAACCGCAAACAATCAAGAGAAAGAGGTCAAATGTGTTCACTTGTACAGCGTAAACACCAAAAAAGGAAATGGCTATAATGATTGGAAGCAAATATTTGGATGGTGTATCAATGATCTTGGCAAATATTTTTACCAACGGCATATTCAGGATCAATAACATCAGATTGCCAATAAACATACTCGCAATCAGTCCCCAGGCAACTTGTGGATGTTCGTCAAACAACAGAGGACCGGGCTGTACATTATACATGATTAAAGCACCCATTAAGATGGCTGTGGTTCCTGAACCGGGGATCCCTAATGTTAACATCGGAATCATGGCTCCCCCAGAAGCCGCATTGTTGGCAGATTCGGGTGCTGCAACTCCTTCAATTGCACCTTTACCGAATTTCTCCGGATGACGACTGATTCTTTTCTCCATCATGTAAGAAAAAAAGGAAGCCAACGTTGCTCCTGCCCCAGGTAAAACACCGATAAAGAATCCCAATAAAGAACCACGTGCGATTGGAGCTGCGCTTTGTTTCAGATCCTGTTTGGAGGGATAGATTTTTCCGACTTTGGCAATGGTCCCCTCATTTTTTTCTTTTTCTAAAATCGCTTTAAATACTTCCCCTAAAGCAAATAAACCAACCGCAATCGTCAAAAACTCGAGTCCCTGATAAAGAACAGGGGAGTCAAAAGTAAACCGTGCCACTCCAGACACATTATCGACACCAATCGTTCCTAACAATAAACCAAATACGGTCATTATCAAGGCCTTGGTCATCGAATGACCTGCCAATCCGCTTACGGCACACAATCCCAAAACCATCAGTGAAAAATATTCGGCAGGCCCAAACTTTAAGGCCAAATTCGATAAGGGTTCAGCCAGAAAGACGAGTGCCACTAATGATACAATTCCAGCCACAAATGAACCAATGGCTGCAATCGACAAGGCTGCTCCTGCCCGTCCTTGTCTGGCCATCTGATATCCATCCAATGTCGTGACAACGGATGAAGATTCACCAGGCGTATTCAACAAAATCGAAGTGGTTGACCCTCCATACATCGCCCCATAATACACGCCTGCCAAAAGAATAATCGCACTCGCTGCTGCTTCCTCTGCAGACGAGCCAGCTGTCAAAGTGGATGTAACGGGAATGAGCAGAGCAACGCCGCTCATCGGCCCTATCCCCGGCAATACCCCAACCGCTGTTCCGATTAAAACGCCGACAAAGGCATAAATCAAATTTTGCCATTGCAGCGCCACCAAAAATCCATTGTACAAATATTCCCATACACTCATCTCTTTCACCACCTTCATCCATCCACTGTGCTGATCAGTTCCGTTCCGATTTTAAAAGGGGAAGGACGGTAACGTTCCTTTCAATATGTTCACATAGAGGTAATAGACACCGACAGAAAAAGCGGCTGCAAGGATGATACTGAGCCACCATTTTCCTCTTTCCATCGTCTGAAAGGCGACAACCAAAAAGAGAAAAGTGGTCAGGACATAACCCAATGTCTCCATCAATAGTGCATATAACAGTGCAGAAAATAAAATGATGGCAAAGCGTTTGATATCAAGTGTTTTGCCTTCCTGTTTTTCTTTTGGATAACGAAAAGTTTCAAAAATCAACCGAATACTTAGCAAAATCAGCAAAATACCCAATCCCATCGGGAAAAGATCAGGTCCTACCCCGCTTCCGTATGCTGTCGATGACAGCTTACGGCTTTCGACAATGAAAAAAACACCCACTAAAATAAATAGAATACTGGCGATCCGATCAAAGCTGCGACTCACATTCTCGCCTCCTGTCTAAAAGTCACTCGCTTGGAAAAACTCCGCTCATGCATGGCTACGTAGCTTTTAAAACAGGAGAAGAATATCTTCTCCCCTCTTCTTTTTATTTATTCATTCCCAATGCTTTGAGTAGAGTGAGAACCTGTTCCTCTTGCTTCTTTAAGAAGGCTGTAAAATCAACAGAGCCCCGATATTCACTCACCCATCCTTTTGCTTCCAGCTCCTTTTTCCACTCTTCTTTTTCCGAAAGGGCTTTTAGCTTTTCTTCCCAATATTTCTTCGCTTCATCAGGCATTTCTTTCGGACCAAACACACCACGCCAGATGATAAAATCCGCATCTTTCATGCCGAGTTCTTTCAAAGTAGGTACATCCTTGAATTCACCTGGAAGTCTCTGAGGGGCAGTTACAGCCAACACTCTGACTTTTCCGGATTTTTTGTATTCCACTACACCTGAAACATCTGTGGCAATGATATCCGCATTGCCACCGAGCAAAGCGGCCATTGCTTCGCCCCCGCCATCATAAGACACATATTTCAGTTTCTTGATATCTACCCCTGATTTAAAGGCAGGAAGTACAGCGATCAGATGATCCATGGAACCTGGAGCAGATCCGCCAGCCAACGTATATTTCTGCGGATTGGCCTTAAGCTCTTTCAGGGCAGATGGTAAATCCTTGATCGGCGAATCGTTTTTCACTACAATCGCTCCATAGTCTTTCGTCAGCTGGGCAAGAGGCGTTACATCCTTAATCCCAAATGGGCTGTTTCCTTCTTTTTTCAGATTGTTAATGATAATAGGTGGTGAATTCACAAAAAGCTTGTACGGATTTTTCTTGTCTTGTGTTGCATATTCAGCCAAAAAGACAGCTCCACCCCCACCCGGCTTGTTTTCGACTGTAAGCGGCTGATTGACCAATTTGGTGTCTTGCAATACTTTGGTGATCGAACGAGCTGTTTGATCCCAACCGCCTCCAGCACCAGACGGTGCGACTACTGTGATGGGTTTTTCAGGATATCCTTTCCCACTATTGCCAAAATTGGGCTTTTGACTACAGGCAGCCAGACCTAATGCCAGTACACCGGGTAAAAGAATGGCAGATAACTTTTTCAAATGAACTCCCTCCTTAATTGATAACGCTTACATAAAAAAGACAGGCATCACTCCTGTCTTCTACTGTAACGAAATTAACAAACAAAATAAATTTTTACAAATAAAAATAATAAAATACATAATTCACATTTTGTTCATTTTGTTCACAAAGAAGTCATGGGATAATAGCGACGTTCAGGCCGACCGATCGAGCCATAGGACAAGTCTGCCTTTAACCGTTTGATCGAAACCAGATATTCCAGATAACGTCTGGCGGTTGTCCGACTGGCTCCCATTTGGACTCCGACCTGTTCCGCTGTAATCCCTTGTGTTTCATAGTCGCTCACAATTTGTACGACTTTCTCCAATGTGATCGGGTCAATTCCTTTGGGAAGAGATGGACCATATGGTGTTTCGGTTATTTCTTCTTTACTCCACAGGATTTGATCCAGTAGCTTTTGATCCAATTGATGATGTTTGGACAAAGTGGTTAGATATTGTCGATATTTTTCCATACTTCTTTTAAACCGTTCAAATAATACAGGTTTTACCAAATAATCAAATACACCGCCACGAATGGATTCTTGAACTGTTTCAATCTCTCCGCCTGCTGTGATCATAATAATGTCTGTATGCTTGTATCGCTGACGAATGTGCCAGACTAACTCCACCCCTTTCATATCCGGCAAATAAACGTCCAACAATACCAGTTGCGGTTGCATCACTTCTAGATACTCTTTGGCTTCTTCTCCTGTATTGGCCACACCGACCACTCGATATCCCTCGATTTTTTCCACAAAACGGCGATTAATCTCCGCCACACGTATATCATCTTCTACAATTAATACATCAATCATCTATTTCCACCTCTCGTTTTGGTAATGCGATGGAAAAAATCGCTCCTCCCCACTCTCCCTTTTCGATTAAAACCGTTCCTCCGAGTTCAGTCGTCAACTGTTTCACCCTCGCCAAACCAAATCCTCTCTTTTCTCCATTCGTTCCTTTTTTAGTGGAAAATCCTTGACGAAAAATGTGAGGAATCCATTTCTCATCAATTCCCGGACCGCTATCCTCAACCTCAAACCACAAAGTATCGTCCCTGTCAGCAATGAATAATCGAACTCTTCTGTCCCTTTCTTCATTTTCCTGTACCGCTTCAAAAGCATTGGTCACCAAGTTGCCCAAAATCGACACAATCGCGGAATGGGGAATATGCTCCGGAATTTTCTCCATCCTGCTTTCCCGATCAATGATAAAATCGATTTTCAGCTCCCGCGCCCGATTGTAAAAGCCGATGAGAATGGCCCCCATCCACGGATCAGCAAATTTTTCCATGACCCAAGTCACATGATCCTCATGAAGCGCGGCTTCTTTCGTAATTAATTCAATGGCTTCCTGGTATGATTCGAGTTGAATCAAACCGGAAATGGTATAAAGCGTATTCTTGAACTCATGCGTTTGGGCTCTTAATGCCTCCACATATTGCTTAACTTGTGACAGTTCTTGATTTAATTGATCCATCTCTGATTTTAGCCGAAAACTTGCCACTACTCCAATCACTTGATTTTCTTCATTTCGAATCGGCAAACGATTCACCACAATCTCTCTGCCATTTAAATGCATCTCCCGATCCAACTCAGCTTCTCCAGAGTTTAAGACTTCTAGCATACGTGTATGCGGTAACAAGGCTTGGACCGGTTTTCCCACCGCACAATCCTGTGCAGGAAGATCCAAAATGTCCAGAGCTGATTGATTCACTAAAGAAATGATACCTTGGTGATCAATTACCAAAATGCCCTCACGCACCGATTCAATGACAGCATTCCGCTCTTTGTAAAGGGCTGAGATTTCTTCCGGTTCCAAACCAAATATCTGCCGCTTGATATGTTTGGCAAGCGCAAATGATCCCATTATACCAATTACAAACAAAATAAGGGCAATCAATGCAATCTGTTTTAAGTAAGTCTTGGCCATTTCCTGAATATCACTGAGCAGAAATCCGACAGAAACAACTCCCACAATTTCTCCCTGTTCACTGATCACAGGTACCTTTCCCCTTACTGCTGGCCCCAGACTCCCTACCGCTTTGGATATATACGAATCTCCTTTCATTAATGCAGGTGCATTATCACCTCCAACCATTTTCTTACCGAGTCGATCCGGCAAAGGATGCGAGTACCGAATTCCTTGTCTGTTCCCTACCACAATATATTCAGCTCCCGTTTTTTGCCGGATTTTTTCGGCAATGGGTTGAATGATTTTCCATGGTTCCCTGGTATGAAAAGCTTGACGCAATTCAGGAATTTCAGCAACGGCTTGTGCTACACTCAAGGCTCTTTTGCCTACATGATCTTCCGTGTGATTGACCAGCATGAAGTAAAAAGTACTTCCCAAAAAAATAACGATACATAGCAGCAAAAGTGTAAACCAGCCAATCATCCGCCACTCGAGTGGCCAGTTTTTTGAGCCAAAACCGTATTTTTTCATGATGTTTCGCAATTCAACTCCTTTTCTCGATCTCCATCTCTTCATCCATGAAAAAAGCGACACCACTGATTCGTGAATGTCGCCTTTATGTACAGCATGGTCTTATTGCGATTTGGTATTCTGTCTGTTTTTCCAACACTGACCAGAGCCATTCCCAGAACACCAAATCGCTCATTGACTGCACTCCAATGAAATCATGCCCATTATTTCAGAACAGC
Organism: Thermoflavimicrobium dichotomicum; assembly: GCF_900114055.1. Classification (GTDB taxonomy): domain Bacteria; phylum Bacillota; class Bacilli; order Thermoactinomycetales; family Thermoactinomycetaceae; genus Thermoflavimicrobium; species Thermoflavimicrobium dichotomicum. The sequence goes on from NZ_FORR01000007.1 coordinate 32,714, forward strand.
TTCCAATTCACGTGCAGTAGCCACTTGTCCGGTTTTTGCACATTCTTCTACGAGCGCTACGACCAATTCAGCTGCTTTATATAGCTCCGTGATCGGCATACGTTCATTCGTGGTATGAATATTTTCATAGCCAATGCCCAAGTTTACGGTTGGAATTCCGTAATTTGCAATAACATTGGCATCACTTCCGCCACCACTCGCTCCGATTTTTGGTTTCCGTCCCACTTTTTTCACTGCGGCTGCCGCTTTTTGTACCACCAGATCCGATTCATCAAATTTAAATCCATGATAGAGCATTTCTACTTCGACTACTGCTTCTCCACCCATTTCTTTTGCCGTCTCTTCAAAAGCACGTACCATTCGTTTGATTTGAGCTTCCAGTTTCTTTTCATCCCGGCTACGTGCCTCGGCCAAAATTTCAACATAATTTGGGACAATATTGGTAGCTGTTCCGCCCTGGAAGCGACCAATATTCGCAGTGGTTTCAAAGTCAATACGTCCCAGTGGCATTTTGGCAATCGCCCGGCTGGCAATTTGAATGGCGCTTACACCATCTTCTGGATTTACCCCTGCATGAGCCGATTTGCCATGAATGGAAGCTTTTATTTTCGCTTGTGCCGGAGCCGAAGCAATAATTTCTCCGACTGGTCCATCGGAATCAAAGGCAAATCCAAATTCGGCTTGAATGAGTGATCTGTCCAGATGGCGTGCTCCTTTCAAGCCAGATTCCTCACCGATGGTAAAAATCAGCTGAATCGTTCCATGCGGAATCCGTTGCTCCTTTATTACCCGAATTCCCTCGAGGATCGCTGCCAATCCTGCCTTATCATCGCTACCTAGAATCGTGGTTCCATCGGAAACTACAAAATCTCCCTGAATCGAAGGTTTTACGCCAACTCCTGGTGTAACTGTATCCATATGGGCTGTAAAGTAGATGGCAGGTGCATCTGCGATATCTCCAGGCAAAGTGGCAATCAGGTTTCCAGCTTCGTGCCCTGTCGCTGAAGCGGCTCCATCCTCTACTACATCCAGGCCCAAATCCGCTAATTTTTTCTTAAGCAAATCACAAATCTCCCGTTCATAACCCGTCTCACTATCCGTCTGTACCAACTCCAAAAATTCATTCAATATACGTTGTTTATTAATCATGGTGATTCCTCCATATATCTCCAGCTATATTAATATATTCTACTACTACATGACCAAACTGTTCAATTGTCATGTATGGACTTCCATATTTATTTACTTTTACCAATTAAGAAAAAGCTCCTTCTGCAATTTGCTCAAGCTTTTTTCTGCCAGTTTTACATAGCGCTGTGTCATATGGATACATGCATGTCCATCCTCTTGCCGCATGGATCTAAAAACAGAACAAAAAACCGAGCACCTTATAGAAGGTCTCGGTTCGCCTGGTTTCATAATAAACCGTTCGTTTGAAAGAAGTTATTTATTTATATGATCTTCATATAAGTCTATATACAGTTGATTATTTGAACCCAGTACCATATAGTTAACATCTTTCTGTTTTAATTTTCGCTTATGCAATTCTTTTTCCAACCACTCCATCGTCAAATTTCTGTTGGTCAAATTTTCGACAATAATTTCTCCGTCTACAATCAATTCTGCAGGAAATGAACTGTTTGATGTTTTTAATGATAAATCTTTTCGAGTCACTGGAAGATACATGGGTTTCTTTAAAACGGATAATCCCCCGTCCATTTCCAGTATCGCGCATTCCACTTCATTGATATCAAAGATATCTTTTCTTCTTAAACTTTCATTAAGGACTTCCAGGCTCATATTTATTTTAGACAGATTTTTTTCCAGAATTTTTCCTTTATCGATGAGTATCACCGGTTCTCCAATAATCCATTTTTTTAACGTACGGCTTTTTAATGCGAGATATGACAACAGAACGGCAAGGGCACTGAACAGTACGAAAGAAACCGCTAAATTAAAAGCATTCAGTTTCGTATCAAAAGCAAGATTCCCTGCAATCGACCCTAAAGTAATACTCACGAAATAGTGCGTGTATGTCAGACGAGAAATGGCCTGTTTTCCAATGACATGAGTACTTAGGAGGAGTAAGAAAACAGAGAAGATCGTTCTTAAAATGGCTTCGATTAGGTCAGACATCATTTTCCCTCATAGTATGGCAAATTTTTATTTGTTGCCAATGGCGTTTTTACTATTGTTGCCAAAAAGGGATTGAAATTAACCTCATTCCAAATTTAAACGGTTCGACTGGCATCACCCATGATTTATTCAAGCTTTTCCAGCTTTTATGTAACCTTTCTTTTTTCCATCCGATAGCATGGGAATGAAGCAATTCTTTATGCCCTGTTTCACGCCAAGATGAGTGATCACGAGGGCTCCGTATAAAAACGCCAACGGAACCACGAACCATATTCTCACCCTTTCTAACCATGCTATGGATCAAGAAAGGGGAATCGTACCGATTAGGCAAAAGGATGCAAATCCCGTTTAGATGAAAAGGCACTTTTATAGCGGAATATTGCCATGTTTCTTTGGCGGTCGGTTTTCCCGTTTATTACGCAACATCTCTAAAGCACTTTTCAATTTTTGGCGTGTTTCGCGCGGGTCGATCACATCATCCACCATTCCCATCGCTGCCGCCACGTATGGGTTGGCGAATTTCTCTTTATATTCCTCAATTTTTGCTCTTCGTGTTTCCTCAGGATTTTCACTTTCTTCAATTTCACGACGAAAAATGATATTCGCTGCTCCATCCGGCCCCATGACTGCTATTTCCGCACTCGGCCAAGCGAACACCAGATCTGCACCAATCGCCTTGCTATTGAGAGCTACATATGCACCACCAAAGGCTTTGCGAGTAATCACAGAAATCTTTGGAACGGTCGCTTCCGAATAAGCATACAAGATCTTAGCACCATGTCGGATAATCCCACGATGTTCCTGATTGACTCCCGGTAAAAATCCAGTGACATCGACAAAGGTAATGAGGGGAATATTGAAGCAATCACAGAAGCGAATAAAACGGCTCACTTTGTCGGAAGAGTCAATATCAAGCACTCCTGCCATAAATTTTGGCTGATTCGCCACAATTCCTACGGTGTGTCCCGCAATCCGTCCAAAGCCGATGACAATGTTTTTGGCAAATTTCTCATGCACTTCCATGAAATCGCCGTTATCCACGATTAATTCAATCAGTCGATGAACATCATACACCTTGGTTCCCTCTACTGGAACTGCATCCGCTATCTCTTCAATCCACCCATCATCTTCTTTGCAATAGACCCGTGGCGAATTTTCCGTATTATTTTGTGGCAGGAAACTGAGTAAACGCCGGACTTGCTCTAACACATCGGATTCCGTAGGAGCAGTAAAATGGACATTTCCGCTCACACTCGCATGCACTTTGGCGCCACCCAAATCTTCGGCACTGATTTTTTCTTTGGTTACCGCTTCAATCACTTTCGGGCCTGTAATAAACATTTGACTCGTATCTTCCACCATAAAAACAAAATCTGTAATCGCCGGAGAGTAAACAGCTCCTCCTGCACAAGGACCCATGATCACGGAAATTTGGGGAATTACGCCAGAGTAAATCGCATTTCGATAGAAAATATGTCCATATCCATCCAATGAAACAACTCCTTCCTGAATTCGAGCACCACCTGAATCATTCAGTCCAATAATGGGTGCACCATTTTTTGCTGCCAGATCCATAATACGTGCAATTTTAAGAGCATGCATTTCTCCCAGGGCTCCACCAAACACCGTAAAATCTTGTGCAAACACATAAACCAAACGGCCATGTATCTTTCCATATCCGGTGACTACTCCTTCGCCTGGGGCTTCCACCAGATCCATACCAAAGTGAGTAGCCCGGTGTTCTACAAATGGATTGAGTTCCACAAAGGTGTCCTCATCCAGCAGCAATTGAATACGCTCACGGGCGGTTAATTTTCCACGCTCATGCTGTGCCCGAATCCGAAGTTCGCCACCTCCCTGCTCTACTTTTTCTCTGCGACGTCTGAGTTCTTCGATTTTTTCCATCATATCCATATTTTTTTACTCCTTTCTTTGGTTCATAGGTTCGCATAATTCAAGCAAAAACCCAATATATCTCGATACCACGGGATCGCATTTTCCAAACACTTAACAAGGAAACAGCTGAATTTATCTGCAAAGCGCTAAAAGATAGGAGAGAAAGTGATCGTTTATCCCTCCCGGCCTAAAACACTTTCACTTCCTAATATAACAAATAATTTTGCTTTTGCCTTTCCTGAATAATAGACCGACATTTCTGGATATAATCATTGGAGATATCCTATGAAACTGGTCGCATCCCCACAATACAAAAAATCGACATGGTTTGTTTATGGACAAATTCCCATCCTGTCAGCTACAATAGTTGTTTGAGGTGAGGCGTATTGAAGCCAAAATGGGTGAAGATTATTACTTTTGTGGTTCTACTCACATTCTTGTTTACTTCTCTGATTAGTGGAGCCGTTTTTTTGTTACAATAATCTTCAAGACGCTGTTTTTTGATGGCAAAATGCATTATACTGTTTAATGGAGTTTGTGAACGACTAGACATATTCAGAAATTGGAGGGTATGTATCATGTCAGAACTCGGTCATTACATGGAACCGATTCTTGTGGTCTGCACACTACTTGCAATCTGGGGAACTCTTTATAACAAGAAAACTGGAAACAAACCTGGCTTTATCATCGGTGGTATACTAACCCTCGGTATGATTGGGATTACAGCTTTGGCACTTTATGATTTATTTGTTGGACTGCAATAATGTCCAAGAAAGGCTTTTATCTCTACATAGATGAAAGCCTTTTTTTGCGCCTTGTTCCCCTTTTAGATCATCCATATCAAAAATCTTTTAAAAACAATTTAGGAGGAACTGCATGAGCCAACCGTCATCAAATGATGAGCGATTCCATTCAAAGGTTTGGGAAGAGGATGATACACAAGTATTTTTGGAGATGGGAGAGTTGTTTACTCCTCGTCGTACAGAGATCAGAGAGTCTATCATTCGTATGATACCGAAAAAGAAAGAGGATGCTTTTGTTGCCGTGGATATCGGATGTGGTCAAGGATGGTTAAGCGAAGCTGTCCTGCGTCAGTTTCCCCATGCAGAAGTCATTGCCCTCGATGGCTCAGAACAGATGCTGAACCGAGCACAGCAACTCCTGGAAAAGTACCAGGAACGTGTCTCTTTTCAAAAATTTCGGTTGGAGAATCCAAACTGGATATCTTCTCTTTCAAAATCTGTGGATTGCTTTTTGAGCTCTTTAGTCATCCACCATCTAAATGACCAGGAAAAACGTGTTCTTTTCAAACAGCTGTATCAATCCCTCAATCCAAATGGTGTCTTGCTGATCGCGGATCTCGTTCGCCCACGAAGCGATTGGCAACGAAACTATTGGGAATTTGCATGGGAAGAGGAGGTTAAACGGCAATCCATCGAAAAATTCGGTGATTTACGGGGGTATGATGCGTTCATCAAGGAAGAATGGAATCTGTATCGTCACCCCGATGATCCCGTCGATAAGCCTTCAAGTTTGTATGATCAACTGCAATGGCTTACGGAAGCCGGTTTTCAGGGAGTCGATGTGTTCTGGTTGAAGGCTGGCCATGCAGTTTTCGGTGGATTCAAATATTTCAATCAGGATTAACCATTGGCCGATTTTGCCGCCATTCCCCAAGAAATGAAAAAATGACTTGAGACACCACTTAGGGAACTCAAGTCATTTCGCATTTAAGCAGGAATTTAAATCATATGCCAAAATCAATCTTTCTAGCCTACCTGACAGTTTCTTTCAGTCAGTTTGTATTTTTCTTTCAAAAATAAGATCAATCGAACGTACAATACCTCCATTTTGTATATGTTGGAGTATATTATTTAAACGCCATCCATCTTTTGCATGTTTTATGATAATTTCTTGATAATCCTTTTTCGTCTTGCCACTTATAAAACTCGACTCAACTGTAACAAACTTATATTCATACATATAATCTCTCCTCTATTACACATGTAACTAATTTTAATTTTATCGCAATATTCGATTAAATAGAAGGGCACGAAGAATGGTTTTACCACCATCCGTCCAAGACTTAACAATAACCAAACATGCAGGATGGCACAGCCGCCACATTGTCTGGCGGCTATCATCCAAATACTTTTTCAAAACCTTTGACAATCTGTTCCATCACTTCATCCATATCCACTTTTCTACCCAAAATTTGCTCCAGGGAAGTGACTCCATACTCTGTAATTCCACACGGAATTATCGTCTGAAAATACCGCAAATCCGTATTCACGTTTAGAGCAAAGCCATGACTGGTTATATATCCCCGGCGCTTACGTCCACGATTGAATTTGACTCCAATTGCGGCAATCTTCCTGTCTTCTACCCAGACACCGGTATATGCTTCTTTTCTACCGGCTTCAATTCCCCAATGCTTTAATGCCTGGATCATCGCTTCTTCCAAATCACGAAGATATTTCCTGGCATCATTTCCTTTTTCACCCAGATAAAACAGCGGATAGCCTACCAATTGTCCCGGGCCATGATAGGTAACATCTCCTCCACGGTCAATTTCAACTACTTCAATTCCTTGTGCCTGATATTGATGAGGTGAAAGTAACAAATTTTGCTGGTGCGCCCCTCTTCCAAGCGTAACCGTATGAGGATGTTCCAATAACAACAATTGATCGGGCAGATGCTCCTGATCGATGCGCTGAACCCATTTTTTCTGTAGATCCCATGCTTCCTGGTAAGAAACAAGCCCCAGTTTCTGTACAATAAACAATCAAATCCCTCCAAACAAAAAGCATCCCAAAAGGATGCAGAGACTATCCTTTAAATATGGATACGTTACTCCCACGCTTCGGGATGGATTCCTTCCTTCGTGACGACTTCTGTACCATCACGGCCACTCCGTAAGGAACCCATCCCTCCGCTTTATTGAAAACAGAACACCTTTTTCATCCCTCCGATGGTGTTGTCCTGCAACATGAGGGTCTGTCGAAAAACGATTGACGGGATTCCAGCTGAAGAATCCCTGTCATTTGCCAATATCATCAGCACCTCAAAAGGATGCTGCACCTTCCTAAATTTGTGTATCCGGCCCAAAAGCTTCCAAACGCTCTTTAACGCGTTTCAAAAATTTCCCTGCCATCAGTCCATCTAAAATACGGTGATCAATGGACATACATAAATTGATCTGATCACGAATGGCAATCGCATCCTCTTTCACAACAGGCCGCTTCACAATGGACTCAAAAGATAAAATAGCCGCTTGTGGGTAGTTAATAATCGGTGAAGAAGCGATTGAGCCAAATGCCCCTGTATTATTGACTGTAAATGTTCCACCCTGCAAGTCGTTCAGCTCCAATTTGCCTTCTCTTGTCTTTTTGGCCAAACGATGTACTTCTTTGGCTAATCCCAAAATGCTCTTCTCATCAGCATCATGAATCACAGGAACAAAAAGTGCATCTTCTGTTGCTACAGCCAAGGAAATATTAATACGCTTCTTCAAAATAATTTTATCGCCAGCCCATACAGAATTCAAATAAGGAAATTCTTTTAACGAATCAACCACTGCTTTAATAAAGAAAGGTACAAAGGTCAGACTGACCCCTTCACGTTGTTTGAACTCTTCTTTGAGCCGGTTTCGCAATTCGACGAGCCCTGTGACATCTGCTTCCATCATGAGCCAGGCATGTGGAGCTTCATGTTTGCTCATGACCATTCGCTCTGCAATGGTACGTCGCACACCCGAAACAGGTACTTCGATATCTCCTTCTTCCAATACAACTCCAGATGGTTTGGCTTTTGGCTTATCTGGTATTTGCGATTCAGCTCTGGAAGGTTCTGGGGCGCCTTTGTTCCCTTCCCGTTGAAGAGCTTGCTTTTCTTCGACAGGCTCTGTAACTGCTGGCTGAATTCCTTTTCCTTCTTCGATTACTCTCAAGACATCTTTTCGAGTGATACGTCCGCCTTTCCCGGTTCCCTGAATGTTGGTCAAGTCAATCCCATTTTCTTGAGCCAAGCGCAAAACTGCTGGCGAATAGCGATGTTTCATCGATTGATCTTCTGCAACCTCTGCATGCGTTTCTTCCTTCGCTGCTTCCTCTGTATTTTCTTCCTCTCTGGCAAGAGTTTTTTCTTCGACTGCCCCTTCTTCTGCAATCCGGGCAATCCGTTTGCCAACCTCGACCGTCTCTCCTTCATTCACCAGGATCTCCGTCAACGTGCCTGAGATCGTAGATGGTACTTCAGCCGTTACTTTATCTGTTTCCACTTCACAAATGGGTTCATATTTTGCTACCTTATCTCCAGGCTTTTTCAGCCACTTGGCAATGGTTCCTTCTGTTACACTCTCTCCCAGCTGCGGCATGAGAATATCTGTGGCCATAACATGTGTACCCCCTTAATTTGTCCATTCCACAAGAATGGGATCATCTGTCCCGAAATGATCCCTTTACATGGGCACGCGATTGGGCATATGACTCCCTTGATCCAAAGGCTCAACCCATCCCCTGATCGCTGTCTGACGAAAAACGAAAGGATGTAATCTCTATGGCTAAAACTCTGCCAGCTCCCGAATCGCCTTGGCTATTTTTTCCGGACTTGGCATAAATTCTTTTTCTAATGGTGGGCTATAGGGCATCGCTGGCACATCTGGACCGCATAAACGACGAATGGGCGCATCCAGCTCAAAAAACGCTTCTTCAGCAATGACAGCTGCCACTTCACCAGCAAACCCTCCGGTCAGGTTGTCTTCATGAATGATCAGGACTTTTCCCGTTTTTGCTACCGCCTCGATAACTGCTTCCTTGTCCAATGGGATTAATGTACGCAAATCCAACACATGAACACTGATTCCCTCTTCTGCCAATTCTTCTGCCGCTTTCAAAGCAAAATGGAGGGTAAGTCCATAGGAAATAACTGTAACATCTGTTCCTTCTCGTTTGACTTCTGCTTTTCCGATCGGGATCGTATAATCTTCTTCTGGGACTTCTTCTTTAATCAAACGATAGCAACGTTTATGCTCAAAGAAGAGAACAGGATCTTCATCACGGATGGCCGCCTTTAACAGTCCTTTGACATCATAAGGTGTTGACGGCATCACAATTTTCAAACCTGGAACGCCAGCAAATATCTTTTCTACACTTTGCGAATGATATAACGCACCATGTACCCCACCGCCATAAGGCGCTCGAATGACGAGCGGACAATTCCATGCCCCGTTGGAGCGATAACGAAGTTTAGCCGCTTCACTAACAATTTGGTTAACAGCAGGCATGATAAAATCTGCGAATTGAATCTCTGCGACGGGTCGCATCCCATACGCAGCTGCCCCAATCGCTACCCCCACAATAGCCGACTCTGTAAGGGGGGTATCCAATACACGCTTTTCTCCAAATTGTTCATATAGCCCTGCCGTAGCTCGAAACACGCCACCACGCACGCCCACATCCTCACCTAAAATAAACACACGTGCATCGCGTTCCATTTCTTCTTTCAACGCCAGGGTCACCGCATCAATATAACTTATCACCGGCATCCAAACATTCCCCTTTCTTATGCATACACGTGTTTGTATAAATCTTCAGGATCTGGATAAGGCGCTTTTTCTGCATATTCCGTCGCTTCATCCACTTCATGCATCACCATCGCCAACAAATCCTGATCTTTTTCTTCTGTTAGCAGCCCTTTTTCCATCAAGTAACGTTTAAAGATAATGAGCGAGTCATATTTCCGCGCTGCTTCTACCTCTTCACGTGTACGATAGGTGCGATCATCATCATCACTGGAATGAGGTACCAAACGATAAGAGATGGCCTCGATCAGTGTTGGACCTTCGCCTCTTCGTGCCCGTTCTGCCGCTTCTTTTACGACTTTGTACACCGCTAGCGGATTACTGCCATCCACTTTGACTCCAGGGAATCCATAACCCTGTGCACGTGCTGACACATCCCCACCTGCCACTTGTTTGGTCAGTGGTACCGAAATCGCATACTTGTTATTTTCGACCATAAAGATCACAGGCAGGTTATGCACACCTGCAAAGTTACATGCTTCATGCCAGTCACCCTGATTGCTGGAACCTTCACCACAAGAAGTGAGCACAACATGGTCCTTTTTCTCCAGAATCCCGGCATAAGCAATTCCTACAGCATGCAACACCTGTGTAGTGACAGGGCTGGATCCGCTTAAAATTCGATAGCGCCGATCTCCATAATGCCCTGGCATTTGTCGTCCTCCACTATTGGGGTCATCCTTTTTCGCAAATGCTGCCAGCATATTATCCCGTGCCGTTTGACCAAATACCAGTACCATTCCCAGATCCCGATAGTAGGGGCATAACCAGTCTTTTGACTTGTCCAAGGCAAAAGCGGCACCTACCTGGATTCCTTCCTGTCCCTGACAGGAAATCACAAACGGAATCTTGCCAGCCCGATTTAACAACCACATACGCTCATCAATTTTGCGAGCCAATAGCATATAACGATACATTTCCAATACCTGGCCATCTGTCAATCCAAGCTCGGTGTGATCCAGCTCGTTAAAATCAAATTCACTCATGAAAAGTCCTCCTTTTAGCTATGAATTGCCTTGCCATCAACAGCCAAAGCGGCTTCCGCGAATACTTCTGATAAGGTAGGATGTGGATGAATCGTCTGGGAAATCTCCCATGCAGTCGCATCCAAAACCTTGGCTAAACCTGCTTCAGAAATGAGATCGGTAGCATGTGGTCCAATGATATGCACCCCTAATAAATCGTCTGTCTTTTTATCCGAAATGATCTTGACAAACCCATCGACTTGACCAAATACCAACGACTTGCCAACGCCTTTGAAAGGAAATTTGCCTACCTTTACTTCAAATCCTCTCTCTTTGGCTTCCGCTTCGGTCAAGCCAATACTTCCAATCTCAGGGCGGCTATAGGTACAGCGCGGGATCGCAAGGGGATCGATCGGATTCACTTTTTTTCCTGCCATATGTTCGACGGCCAGAATTCCTTCATGCGATGCTACATGAGCCAATTGATAACCGCCAATCACATCCCCAATCGCATAAATATGAGATTCTGCTGTTTGCATATAGGTGTTGACTTGAATGACACCTTTTTCTACCTTGATCGCTGTATTTGCCAGGCCAATATCTTCAATATTCGCCTGTCTTCCTACTGAAACGAGTACACGATCGGCCGTAAAAGAAAGGATTTCCCCATTCTTCTCTGCTTGCAACTGGACCTTATTCTCCTGAATGGAAGCGGTTTCAGAAAGAACTTTAGCTCCAGTGACCACTTTTACTTTTCGTTTCTTTAACAATCGTGTCATTTCTTTGCTAATATCTTCATCTTCAAAGGGGAGAATACGGTCCATATATTCAATAACGGTTACTTCCACGCCAAAATCGCTTAATAACGAGGCCCACTCGATGCCAATAACACCGCCACCGATGATGATCATCGAACGGGGCAATGACTCCAGTTCCAAAGCATGATCCGAATTAAGGATAAACTTTCCATCCACCTCCAGCCCGGGTAATGAACGGGGTCTGGAACCCGTAGCGATCAGTACAAATTGCGGAATCAACATATCGGATTCACTGCCATCTGCTTTTTCTACCGCAATTGTTCCGGGTTGAGGAGAAAAGATCGAAGGTCCCAGAATCCGTCCCGTCCCATAATAGATATCAATTTTGTTTTTCTTTAACAAATGCTCAACGGCTTTATGCAATTGGGAAACAACTTTTTCTTTCCGCTGTTGTACCAATGCCATATCCAGTTGTACATCCTGAACACGAATACCATATTCGGCACTATGTTTCATTTCATGGTAAATCTCTGCACTGCGCAACAGAGACTTGCTGGGAATACACCCCTTATGTAAACAAACCCCACCCACTTTTTCTTTCTCCACGATGGCTACTTTCATGCCCAAATGGGCAGCATGTACGGCTGCCACATATCCGCCAGGTCCTGCTCCCAGTACAACCAAATCATAATGCTCAGCCATCTGTTCACACTCCCTTCCTGAAATGTGAGCTACAGGTTCAACTCATCCCTGCTCCTCAATGAGAAGCGTGAATACCATATTCCCCAGAACACAAATCTTGAATCATCGCCATTTACTCTGTATGTTCCATCCTGAATCAATCGTAACAGTCCGCCACGGGCCACTACCGCATCCCATTTGCTGCGTGCTTCCAAAATCAATGGTTTGCACAGTGGATACGGATCAACTAGCTCCTCACATGGAGTGAGTGGATCAGGATCATGGCGTTGTGATTGTTCCAAGATACGTAGAATTTGACCCTGGATGAATGGCTGGGACCCGAAGCGGTGTATTTTTTTACCGATGATCAAAATGCAAAATACTACGCTCATTGCTCAAGAATGTGCTGCGAGATTTACGAACAGACTCAATCCGTTCTTCTGCCATTCGATCAGCTGCCTTGTAGCTCGGGATTCCATCCCGTTCGGAAATTTCAAATACCTTTAATATAGTATCATAGATCCCTTCCACTTTCTTCATCGCCCGCTCACGATTGTATCCATATAGCTCATCCGCAACATTAATGACTCCACCCGCATTAATGACATAATCGGGGGCATATACAATTCCTTTCTGTTCCAACATATCTCCATGCCGGTCTTCTTTCAGCTGGTTATTTGCCGCTCCTGCAATCACTTTACATTTAAAGCGTTCTATCGTTTCATCATTCACAACGGCTCCCAGTGCACAGGGGGCAAAAATATCACAGTCTACATCATAAATTTCATTTGGATTGACAGCTTGTGCCCCGAATTCTTGAACAGCGCGTTTCACTGAATCCGGATTGATATCGGTCACAATTAACTGTGCTCCTTCTTCATGCAAATATTTGCAGAGATTATAAGCCACATTACCTACTCCTTGTACAGCGACCGTTTTTCCTTTCAGTGAATCATCACCAAAAGCGACTTTGGCTGTTGCTTTCATCCCGCGATATACTCCGTAAGCAGTTACAGGAGAAGGGTTGCCACTGGATCCAAATGCTGGAGAAACCCCTGTCACATATTTTGTTTCCATATAGATCAAATCCATGTCTTCTACAGTCGTTCCGACATCTTCAGCCGTGATATAACGCCCATTCAATCCTTGAATAAAACGTCCAAACGCCCGAAACAGCTCTTCACTTTTATCCTTTTTGGGATCACCGATAATAACTGATTTTCCTCCGCCCAAATTAAGGCCAGCCGCTGCATTTTTATAAGTCATCCCCCGAGCCAAGCGCAAAGCATCCGTAATCGCTTCTTCTTCCGTTTGATAATTCCACATCCGGCATCCCCCAAGTGCAGGACCCAGGGTAGTGTCATGAATGGCAATAATCGCTTTTAATCCCGAATTTTTATCTTGGCAAAAAACGAGTTGCTCATAGTCGTACTTCGTCATCACTTCAAAAATCATGAGACCTTGCCTCCTAAACGTTTTTTTGATAACTCGCCTGAATGACCGCCAATGCAATCGAATACAATTTCGATTCATGTGTATCGGCCCGCGATGTCAAAATGACGGGATTTCGAGCTCCCAAAACCAATCCCCCTAGATGGCTGCCTCCAAAGTATACCAAAGATTTATATAACAGATTTCCCGCTTCAATATCCGGAACAAGCAATACATCTGCCCGACCAGCTACTTCACTGTCGATCTTTTTGTGTTTGGCTGCCCGAATTGAAACAGCATTATCCAAACCAAACGGACCATCGATCACAGCGCCTTTGATCTGCCCTCGTCGATTCATCTGGGTTAAAACAGCAGCTTCCACAGTCGGCGGCATATTGGGATTGACCACTTCAACTGCTGCCAAACAAGCAATTTTGGGATTCTCATTTCCCAAAGAATGACAAAACTCAATCACATTCTCCAAAATCTGTTTTTTCTCCTGAAGTGTTGGAGCCACATTTAAAGCTGGATCAGTAATATGAATCAAACGATCATAACCTGGTGCTTCAAAAACAGCCACGTGGCTTAACACTTTTCCCGTACGTAAACCCTTTTCTTTATTTAACACGGCACGCAAAAAGTCGGAAGAATGCACCATCCCTTTCATGACGACATCAGCTCGATCTATCCTTACAGCCTCTACCGCTTTTGCACAAGCCTCCAAATGAGACTTTGTATGAATCACTTCATCTGAAGTTAATTCCAAACCTACTTTTTCACTCAGGCTCTCAATATGTTGTTGATCGCCAAACAATCGAAATTGAGCTATATTCCGTTTTTTGGCATCACGTACCGCTTCCAACACTTCGATATCTTCTGCTGCGGCTACTGCTACGGTTACTGGTTCCAACATCTCAGCTTTGGCCAGTGCTTGATCCAATGCTTTAATCATTTCCATTTTTTGCAACTCCTTTACCGACATGCTCAATAATATAGTCTGCCCCTATATTTTTTGCATTTAGTCGGTCACCATACGGTAAATGCAAAATTGGTGCCAAGCCCCATGCCGCATATTGTTAGGGAGAATCCGTAATCCATGAGCTCCAAATTTGCAAATCGATGCATAATATCTGCAATAAATTGCTTGCAAAAAATTGCATATTCAAAGCAAACCATACCGTTCCAGCTTGTAATACAGACTTCGAATCGAAATTCCCAATCGTCGGGCGGTTTCCACCTTATTTTTATGACAAGCCATATACACTTCGGTAATATATTCTTTTTCCACTTCGGAAAGCCTTTCTTTTAAAGTCTGTTGCTTAACCGAGATGATCTTATTGGGACTCTCAGTTACAGAAGATGCCACTTCCAGTGATGGAAGGTGGAAACGCTGAATCATCTTTTCATTAAAAGCCATGTGAATCATGGCTCTTCCCAGCACATTTTCCAGCTCACGTACATTTCCAGGCCAGGAGTACCGGGACAAAACGGCCAAGGCATCTGGAGCGATCCCTTCAACTGAACGTCCATATTCCTGATTCAGTTTTTTAATTAAATGAATGGAAAGAGCATATAAATCATCTTTACGCAGTCGTAGTGGAGGGATGTGAATCGGAACAACATTTAACCGATAATACAAATCTTCGCGAAACCGTTTTTCCTGAATGGCCTTCTCCAAAGACACATTGGTTGCTGCAATAATTCGTACATCAACAGAAATCGACTTGGTTCCTCCCACCCTTGTCACTTCTTTTTCTTGCAATACACGGAGCAATTTGGCTTGTGTACTGGGCTTTAGCTCACCGATTTCATCCAAAAAAATCGTTCCTCCATTTGCTTCTTCAAATAATCCTTTTTTTCCACCTCGTCTTGCTCCGGTAAACGCTCCTTCTTCATAACCAAATAACTCACTTTCCAACAGGGTCTCGCTTAATGCTGCACAATTGACACGAACAAACTGATTATATTTTCGGTTACTTGCATTATGAATTGCATGAGCAAACAGTTCCTTCCCTGTCCCGGATTCACCACGCAATAAAACCGTTGCACGGGTATTGGCAGCTTGCTTGGCCATCTCAATAGCCATCTGGATCTCTTCACTAACTCCTACAATATCATCAAACGTATATTTTGCTTCCAATGTTCGGATGATCCGCTTTGCTTTTTCCAAATCCCGATATAACTGTTTAATCTCGGAGGTATCGTGAAGGATTCCCACACTTCCTTTTAGCTCTCCATTAATAATAATGGGCGCAACATTTACAACGACTTCCCGTCGGTGGGGGCCTACCTTCATTTGGACACCGCGGACGGGTTTACGGGTTTTCAGCACTTTCATATGCATACTCTCGCCTTCAGAAATATCCACATTTGCCGGCTTTCCAATCACTTCTTCAGCGGTTAGGCCGGTAAGACGGGTATATGCCGGATTGATTAAAATTCCTTTCCCTTCTTCATCCACCACCGAAATGGCATCATCTGATGAATCAATAATCGCTTGTAACAAACTTTTCATGTCCTTTAAATTGGTTAGTTGTTCCGTTAAATGTTGTAACTCACTGACATCACGAAAGACTGAAACTGCACCAATCACGCGTCCAGAACGATCTTTCACGGGTACACGATTGGTCACAATTGCTCGTTCACCAGAAATCTCCTGCTTTTGGTTTAACTCTGGCTTCCCGCTTTTTAATACCACATCCAATCGTGTATAAGGAACCGCTTTACTTACATCTTTCCCCAACACATCTTTGGCCTTCATTCCCAATAACCGCTCTGCCGCCCGATTGAATAGTGTAATCTGGCCATACTGATTCACAGCCACCATTCCATCATGGGTCGAATTGATAATCGCCTCCAGCTCATGTTGTCTTTGTCGTAAATTTTGGAACAATCGCTCATTTTCTTTGATTAGATGTGCCATCAATTCGATCACGGAACCAGAAACGAGTACAGTATTAGTCGGCTTTTCTTTCATTAATCGCTGATGCACCACCGGATCTCCAGTTGCGTCTAAAATGATGTCCGGTTCATCCACTAAAAAAGGCAACCACTCCTGACCAGTGGTAATCCCGCGTTTCTTCGCCTCTTGAATGGCAGGCGCATCTGCTTTCACATCGATCACACCCATGACCTGAACACGATCAATCATGGATAGAATACGTAATATCGCTGCTCCACTTTTTCCTCCACCCACAATTAAAATCTTTTGCATCACACTCACCTTTACTGTTTATTTCCATTCCAGATCCATTATTTATTATAAGAGATTTAAAACACCTTTACCCATGATAAATCACAGGTAAAGGTGCAGTTATTTGGTATTGTCCTGACAGGAATTCCCCAAATCATTATTTAATGCTTATACTTATTAAAAAATGCATTTGTTTTTTATGCCTAAAGGAGTGGACGGTCAGATGAAACCAATTGGGAAGTAAAAGAAATCATGAGATACCCGGTCAAATCTTTTCAGGGAGATAGCGTTCAGAGGACGAAGGTAATGGAATATGGTCTCTATGGCGACCGCAGCCATGCTTTCCTGGATGAAACAAGACCCGGCAAATTCCTGACCATTACGCAATGTCCTGAAATGGTAAAGTATAAAGCGAGGTTCTTGGGAGAGGAATTGTTGGAGCACTATCCACCTTTGGAAATTACTACTCCCGACGGGAAGGTTTATTTTTGGGAGGATGCCGAACTACAGCATCGCATTGAGCAGATGTCCAACAGGAAAGTTTCGCTGGTGAAGTATCCCCCTACACACGTGCCTTTCGGAGCCATTGAGGAGGAACATGTGCAGTTTGTTACGGACGCTTCGCTTGAGAAAATGCAGGAGTTGTGGGGGAAAATGAGTGATGCCAGGCGGTTTCGCCCCAATTTCCTGTTTACCCTGTACGAAAAGATCCCTTTCATTGAAGACAACTGGTTAGGCAAAATTCTCAAAATCGGAGAAGTTGAACTGGAGGTTAAAAGGCATTGTGAACGTTGCATGATCATAACGGTTGATCCGGAAGACGCCAGTCGCGACTCGACTTTGCTCAAGACCGTAGTAAAAGAACGAAACAATTACTTTGGAGTTTATGCTACTGTGATCAAACCAGGAGAGGTGGAAGTAGGACAACAGGTGTTTCTGATCGAATCCTGAAGGTGCAGTGCAATTCGGTGGTGATTTTCCACTGTACTCACACTTGCTCCATCCACATAGAAGATCTAAAGAGCTAGCTCTACAGATTGTTGACAAAGTTTCCGTTAATTGCCGGTTTTCCTTTTCCGTTTCACTCCCGTTGCTTACAAGCAATAAGTCGTTCAACTGGAAAAGGAAAACCGTGTTTGTCAACGGACTCAAGAGCTACAAGCTCTAAGAACTTCTATGTGGGTTAGCTCCAAGTGATGTGAAGCCGGCTTTTTCAACCGCCGATATAGAACATTTCAATTTTATTGTCTTTTTGCTTTTTTTGTAATGAACGCTCTTCTGAATAACGATCTTTGCGATGTCGCCAAATGTCTTCGATGAACTGCCCAATTTCCTGATCAGAGGCTCCGGAGCGGAGGAGGGTAAGAAGGTTGTAGCCTTTGGAAGCAAACAGACAAGTGTATAAGTGCCCATCTGAAGATAAGCGAGCACGCGTGCACGAAGAACAGAATGGAGCAGTAATAGAAGAAATTACACCAAATTCCTCATTCGAACCCAGATAACGATATCGGGATGCCACTTCTCCAAAGTAGTTGGATTCGATTTGTTCGACTGGCATTTCCGCATGAATTCTGCTGACAATTTCTTCTTTGGAGACCACTTGATTCATGTCCCAGCCATTGGAGTTGCCTACATCCATGTATTCAATAAAGCGCACAATATGTCCGCTACCTCGAAAATACCGGGCAAATGACACGATCTCATCATCATTGATTCCCTTAATGACGACCATATTGATTTTCACTCGGAGTCCTGCTTTTGCAGCAGCTTCAATTCCTTCAAGAACATCCTTCACACTGTATTTACGCGAGTTCAGGCGAGCAAATGTCTCATCTCGGAGTGTATCCAGGCTGACATTAATCCGATCCAAACCGGCTTCTTTGAGCAGAGGGGCTTGCTTTTTCAAGAGAACGCCATTTGTGGTAAGCGAAATGTCTTGGACTGGTTGGATGGAGTATAGCTTGTGAATCAGTTCTGGAAGGTCTTTTCTCAAAAGTGGTTCGCCGCCTGTAATGCGGATTTTCTTCACACCCATGGATGCAAAAATGCGTGTTATTCGGGCGATTTCATCAAAGCTGAGCATCTGGTCCGGTTTCAGAAATGGATAGTTCTTGTCATAGATCTCCTCGGGCATACAGTATCTGCAACGAAAATTGCAACGATCTGTTACCGAAATGCGCAAATCTCTAAGTGGTCGTCCGAGTACATCGGTTATACTTTTCGCCATTATGAACCCCCTTTTTTTCCGTTCATCTCCAATATCTGTGCTTGACATTTGTTATACATGATCCCCAGCGATTTTTACCCAACATTAATAGGAAACGAGCCCCATAGGGATGAAGACATCCATGTCCAAATTGCAGTTACAAGTTGCGGGGCTCATTTATGCGTGACCATTCTTTATTTTTCCTGATTATTATCCACCACTGACAGGCGGAATCAAGGCAATCTGATCATCTTTTCTGATTATTGTTTCTTCTGTTACATACTCATGATTTACAGCAATCATACACATTTCGATGGTATGTTGATGCTGGGGATAACTCTTTATGATTCGTTCGCGCAGTTGATGTACCGTAAGTTCTGTTTCCACAGGAATCTCCAGAAACTTGCCGATCTTTTCCCCCAAATTGGCGAAACAGAGTATTTTTAATTTTTCCATGCAGTCACCTACTTTCAGAGCAAGTGCATTCAACCCAAAAGGATCCGTCTTCTCGGTACTCCTTTTTCCAGATCGGGACAAACTCTTTAACCCGATCAATCGCATACCGGCAAGCCTCAAAAGCATCTTTTCGATGGGGGGCAGAAACAGCAATGCCGACAGCCACCTCTTCGGTATCTAAGCGACCGACTCGATGAACCATTGCTATTTTTCTACATTGGAATTTTTCCAGCACTTCGTTCCCGATTCTTTCCAACATCTTCTCGGCCATTTCTTGATATGCTTCATATTCCAAATATAAGGTTCTCTTTCCGTTGGTCAATTCGCGAACTGTCCCCATAAAGGTGCATACAGCTCCGCAATTTGGATCTTTTACCCACTCGATCAGGCGTTGAATTTCAATTTCCTCTTGTGTAATCGCAAAGTTTTTCAATGATGCTCAACTCCCATGGTCCGATCAGATGCCCTTATGACAAGCATCTTTTGGAAGGTTGAATGTCAGTTATTCAATGGATATCACTTTTTCAAAAAATCTTCCAACGATCCGACTGTAGATGTTGAACCAAATCGATCATGAATTTGGCTCCATCTGCTCCATCTATGGTTCGGTGGTCAAAAGAAGCATTCACAATGAGAATGGGTTTTATTTCTACTCGATTATCTACAACGACTGGTTGTTCTCTAACTTGTCCTACAGCTAAGATACCTGTTTCAGGGGGGTTTACAATGGCTACAAATTCATCAATTTCAAATGAGGCCAGATTTGAAATGGTAAAAGTACCATTGCTCATTTCTTCAGGCTTTAAGATTCCTTTTTTGGCTTTTTCAATTAATTCAATCCGTCTTTTGGCAATCTCCGCCAATGACATTTGATCAGCATGATGAATCACTGGTACTACCAGTCCATCATCTACCGCTACTGCAAGTCCAATATTGACATCATCATGTTCATAAATGTATGGTTTTGTATCGGAATCGATATATGAGGCATTTACTCTAGGATGTTTTTTTAATGTCAATGCAACAGCCTGAATCAGAAAATCGTTCATTGACAACCGGATTCCGATCGATTCTTCAAAACTTGAAACCAATAGATTACGAATTCGCAGGATGTTTGTGACATCCACCTGTTTCTTTAATTGAAACTGGGGAACCGTCATAAAACTTTGCGTCATTCGTTCAGCGATCACTTTTCTCATTCGGGTAAGAGGTACATGTTTTCCTTTTCCTCTCGGGGTTGTCAATGTTTCCGAAACAGTGTTTTTCACTGTCTTGGTTACCGTTTTTGATTCCTTAAGAGATTTTTGTGCAATTGCCTCTTGCACATCCCTCAATAGGATCCTGCCTCTTGGTCCGGAACCTCTTATTTCTTCTATTTCAATCCCGTTTTCTCGTGCTAATTTTCTTGCTGCTGGTGACATTCTAATTCGTTTTGGTTCATCAACAGGAGAATCATTTTCTTGAAGCGTGTTTACCGGTTCATCTTGTTTCTCTGTATTCGAGATATAACCCAATACTGTACCAACGGTTACAACTTCGCCCTCTTTAACCAGTATATCTTGAAGGATACCGTCGGCAGGCGCCTCGACTTCCAGGGCGGCTTTATCCGTTTGGATCGTAAGGATGACTTCATTTTTTTCTACAAAATCACCAACTTTTTTTTCCCATGCCAGCACTTCTGCCTCTTCCATCGTTAACCCCATTTTCGGGAGTACTATTTCCGTAGTCATGATCGTGTACCTCCCTCGATTTACATCATTTATCCGTTAATTTCCTGACCTTCAACAGCTAAAGCCGCTTCTCCAAAAATTTCGTTCAGCGTAGGATGAGGGTGGATCGTTAAGGAAACTTCCCAAGCAGTCGCTTCCAACAGCATACCCAGAGCTTGCTCTCCGATTAATTCGGTTGCATCGGTTCCAATGATGTGTACCCCGATGATTTGGTCTGTTCTTGCATCACAAATCAGCTTTGCAAAACCATCGGAATTCCCAAGGGTTAAAGCTCTACCAATCCCTTTGAACGGGAATTTCCCGACTTTAATTTCCAATCCTTTTTGTATGGCTTCTTGTTCGGTCAATCCGATACTTGCGACCTGAGGATGAGAGTAAACACATCTTGGAACCAACAACGGTTGATACGGATGTACTTCACTCTCAGTCATATGATCCACGGCTATGATTCCTTGGTGAGCAGCCACATGAGCCAATTGGTAGGACCCTGTAATATCACCGATCGCATACAGACCTTTTATGGTTGTTTCTTGAAATTCATTTACTGGAACAAATCCCTGGGATATATCAATCCCCAGTTGCTCCAAACCAATATCTTTGATATTATTCGTTCTACCAACAGCAATAAGAAGCAAGTCTGCTTCCACCTTGAATTCCGTATGACCCGAACGTAGAACCGGAATTTGCACACCAGTATCCGAAATATTTAGACCCTCAAGATTGGCTTTTGAATCAAGCAAAAGTTCAATTTTTTTCTTGGTCATAATTCGTTTCATTTCTTTACTTATATCTTCATCCTCGAAAGGTAGCAGTCTGTTTTGTTGCTCAATGATCTTTACTTTACTGCCAATTTCGTGAAAAATGGTAGCAAATTCGACACCTATAACACCACCTCCAAGGATTGCAATCGAACCCGGAATATCATCCATATCTAACATTTGGTCACTTGTCACCACTTTATTTCTTACCAATTTCAATGGAGATGGCAAAGCAGGCTTGGATCCTGTCGCTATAATGACATTGGATGTCTTAAACTCAAGTACTTCTTTTTCTTTCCTCACTTGAACAAAAAAATCTCTACCGTCGTGTTTCGTTATTTTTCCAAAACCAGATTCAACCTGAATTTTGTTTTTTTTCATCAAATATTGAATCCCCTGATAAAGTTGATGGATTACTGCTTCTTTTCTTTTCATCAACTTCTCTACTGAGATTTGGGGATTACCCTCAATTTCAATTCCCCAATCGCTAGCCAAGGAATTGATTTTGTTAAAAAGACTTGAACATTCCAATAAGGTTTTAGTCGGAATGCATCCCTTGTGAAGACACGTCCCGCCTAATTTGTCCTTTTCAATCAGAAGTACTTTCAAGCCTTTTTTGGCTGCCCGAATTGCGGCAGTATATCCCCCAGTTCCACCGCCAATAATCGCTAAATCATAAAAAGCGTCCATAACTTCCACCTTTGTTTTTTGAGTATTCGAGTTTTATATAAATCCGTTTATCCTATGAATCGTACCGGTTTTCGGAAACATTTCTCTTCAGTTTAATGCAGGATCCCTGCACTTTGGCGAAGAACAGATGATAAAAGAACTTACACTGACAGATATAGAGCGTTTCTCGCTGCATCGACAATATCCCGTACCTGGGGAAGCATTTCTTTTTCCAAATTCAAGTTATAAGGAATGGGAACGTCTTCAGCACCTACTCTCAGCACTGGCGCATCCAGTTCGTCAAACGCTTCTTCCTGAATTCTGGCGGCTACTTCTGCTCCCCACCCATACGATCTGGTTGCTTCATGAACAATGACCAATCGATGGGTTTTTTGCACCGATTTCTTTACCAACTCCAAGTCCAACGGTACCAACGTGCGGAGGTCAATAACTTCCGCCTCAATTCCCTCATTTTGAAGTTCCCTGGCAGCGTCAAGACAAAAATGAACCATTCTTGATAAGGAAACGATCGTAACATCCTTACCTTCTCTTTTTATATCGGCCTGTCCTAGAGGAATGAAATATTCTTCGCTAGGCACTTCACCCTTCTGATTGTAAAGCATTTTATGTTCTATAAAGATGACCGGACATTCCTCTCGAATCGATGATTTCAGTAATCCCTTCGCATCGTATGGAGTGGAAGGTACAACCACTTTAAGTCCTGGAACATGCGCAAACATCGTTTCCAGACTTTGAGAATGCTGTGCAGCATTTCCTCTTCCTCCACCTCCTTGGGTACGAATGACCAATGGAACTTTGGTTTGGCCCCCGGACATGTAGGTCATCTTTGCTGCCTGGTTCAAAATTTGATCCATGGCCACGAGGGTGAAGTCCACCCACATGATCTCCACAACCGGTTTCATCCCAGTCATAGCGGCTCCAATCCCTGCCCCGGTAAATCCTGTTTCGGAAATCGGGGTATCTATGACTCTGTCACTGCCGAATTCATCCAATAAACCTTTGGTTACCTTGAAAACACCACCATATGCTCCTATATCTTCACCCAGAAGAATAACATTTGGATCTGCTTTCATTTCCTCTCTCAGGGCCTCATTGATGGCTTCAGCATACGTAATCACTCTTTTAGTAGACATCGGTAAAGATCTCCTCCATTCCAGGTTGATCTGCTTCCATCGCCCGTTTGGCTACAGTATCGATTTCCTTGTAGATTTGATTCTGGATTTCATCCAATCTGTCTTCATCCAATAATTTTTCGTCCAAGCACACTTGTCGAAAGCGTTTGATGGGTTCCTTTTGTCTCCACTCTGCGACTTCTTCTTTGGTGCGATAGGTTTCCGGATCTCCAAACATATGACCTACAAGTCGATAGGTTTTTGCCTCAATAAGCGTCGGTCCCTCACCCGAACGTGCGCGATCTACAGCTGTTTTGGTTGCTTCATGCACAGCTCGAACATCATTTCCATCTACGACAATGGAGGGTATGCGGTAAGCGGCACCTCTTTCGGCAAGATCCTCATTTAACGTGGAGTGTTTTATTGGAGTCATTTCGGCATAAAGATTGTTTTCACAAACAAACACAACCGGAAGCTTTAAAACAGCAGCCAAATTTAACGCCTCATGAAAAGCACCTTGATTTGTTGCACCATCTCCGAAAAAGGTTAAGGCAATCTGCCCTGTTTTCTTATTTTTGGCAGTTAAAGCGGCACCGACGGCGATCGGAATTCCGGCACCAACGATTCCATTCGCACCTAAAATCCCCAATTCGCGGCATGCAATATGCATCGGCCCCCCTTTTCCCTTGCAATATCCATCTTTTCGTCCCAACATCTCAGCAAATAACTTATAAGGATCTGCCCCTTTTGCTATTGCTTGACCGCGACCACGGTAACTGATGGTTATATAGTCATCCGTATTCAGATTCATGCATACACCTGTCGCTACAGCTTCTTGCCCGATATAGGAGTGAAGTGAACCTCCCATCAGTCCTTGTTTATACAACTCGATACATTTCTCTTCAAATGCCCGGATTAGATTCATGGTACGCCAGGCTTCTTCCGCTTTTCGTTGATCCCCGTGCCATGTCTGTTCGCCTAATTCAAAGAACTGTAATAATTGTCCCATTTGTTTCCCTCCTCTGGTTTTTGTTTTATTATTTGAAATTCATAACACAATCATTTGTAAAATCATGAAATGAGTCCATATCGGAAAAAGATAAAAAATTGTCAATATATGACCGCTGGAGTTCATACTCATGCAATATTTGTTTCTGTAATTCAAGGGGTTCTTTTGATGTATTGCCTTTGTCTTACTTGGTATTCGATACGGCGGTGGCCTGCATTTTTTCTGCAACGGCTTTTACAGATTTGATAATTCCCTGGTAACCAGTACACCTGCACAAATTACCGGACAGCGCCTCACGTATTTCCTCGTCAGTGGGATTAGGATTTTCGGAAAGGAAAGCATACGCCGAAATGACAAATCCGGGAGTACAAAAACCACATTGTAAACCATGGTTCTCCCAGAAGGCTTGTTGAATAGGATGAAGTTGCTCCGGAGAACCTATTCCTTCAATCGTTGTAACGGAACGGCCATCGGCCTGTACGGCTAAGGTAAGGCAGGATCTGATTGCCTGACCGTCAATCAATATGGTACAGGCACCGCAGACTCCCTGCTCACAACCGACGTGTGTTCCGGTCAGTCCCAATTCACGACGAAGAAAGTCTGATAGCAGTGTTCGAACGTTAACTTCCCGCTCGTATTTAACTCCGTTAACAGTGACCGAAATCTTTTTTCTTACACCAGCTTCTGCCATTTAAATGCCCCCTTTTATACGCTGAAACGCGATATTCAGTGCTCGACAACTTAAAGCACTTGATACTTGTTTCCTGTAAGTAGCGCTACTGAGTTCCGATACACGGCGACTTGTGATTCCTGAAAATTGTTTTACAAAGACAGCTTCTGAATCAGCATGCGGATCCGGATCCACTTCCGCTTCGATTGCTTTTGCCAGGTCAGCAAGAACATCTTGGGTTAATTTTTGACCATATAAACGGGAAACTGCTTTTACCTTATAAGGAACGCCTTTACTACTCACGTTGCCTAACGCAATATGTGCCTCCTTGACAGTATCATCAGGATTTAACCTTAGAGTTGCCGCTGTTGAAACAATAGGGATATGCCCATGGCGTCGTGTTACTTCCAAGAATGCGTACCCTGTTTCTTTAGAAAGAGCCGGAAATCGCACTTCAGTTACCATTTCAGCAGGCTTCAAATCCGTTTTAAAATGGCCTATAAAGAATTTTTCTGCCGGTATTATACGCTCACCATCTGGACCAACCGCCACAATCTCCGCATCAAGCAATCGAGTCACCACCCCGTACTCGGCCCCTGGGGCATTGTGTGAAAGGCTTCCACCAATTGTTCCACGATTGCGAATCTGGAAATGTGCGATATGTTTCACTGCTTCTTGCAATAGTGGACAGATTTTTTGTACCAATTCCGAACGCTCAACGGTTCGATGGCGAGTAAGCGCTCCAATAGCCAGGCCGTTCGCCGTTTCTCGGATATAATCCAATTCCTTAATTCCATTAATGTCCACAAGAAAAGCAGGACGAGTTTGTCGAAGGTTCATTTCTTGCATCAGGCTTTGACCGCCAGCAATGATTCGACTGTTAGGCCCGTACCTCTGTAGTGCTGTAACTGCCTCACTGACACTGTTAACCGCTAAATATTCAAACGGAGCGGGTTTCATCCAGCAACCTCCTAACCTAATCATTTTCCGATCTTGTTAATGCATCTAATGAATCATCTCCGGAATAACTTACGAAGACAATTCGGAAAGATCCAATTCTTGTAACCATATGCTCCATAGCTCCAACCCGAAATCTTGAAAGCACCTCTCCACCCATTTCCGAAACGGCAGCTGGTACCTCATTGATGTCTTCTACACGAAGGTGGAAACTGCGAAGTTTGTCATATTCAGAATCCTGTTCTTGAATCAGCTCGATTCCAAGAGAGGAAAATGCCAACTTAACAGATGAACTTCCTATTTTCAAATCTTTTCGTTGGAACCTGGTGCCTAACAGTTTAGAGAAAAGTTCAACGGATTCGTCCATATCTTTCACTTCCAGCGCAACACGCTCTATTCCCTTTACTCTCATAGCAACCTCCGCCTCAAAGACCATCAGCATATTTTTTTACAACATTGTAATCATGACAGGGAAGCACAATGTCTGCTTCCTTTTTAATTCGAATCATGGCCCGATAGGTGGCTTCCAAATCGTAAAACAACCCAGGTGGAATCCCCTGATTAATGTTCAGTTCAACATTTCGAGCGATATCGCCAAGTATAACTGCCGTGCCGGATTCGGTTTTTACGTACACAGCCTGACTCCCAGGGGTATGAGTGTTAGCAAACAATACACACTTGACACCCGGAGCAATTTCAGTATCACCTTCAATAAGATCGACCTGTGGCCAGAGAGGATCCACCAAATCTGCGATATCCTTTCGGTCATAGAATAGGGCTCCACCTCCGAACTCCAGACGTGGAGAAACCATCGGGGCAGCTGCTGCCTGCATTTCCGAGTGTTGAATAACAAACCTTGCATTTGGCAGTTGTGTGCACCCTCCGGCATGATCGTAATGCAAGTGCGTGAGTATAACTGTTTTTATTTCATCCAAGGCAAGACCATGATTACCAAGTTGTTGCTTTAAGGTCCACTCCGGTTTCGTCCTGTGAGGGCCAAGACCATGCACTTTCATGCAACGTTCAGCGTCACGAAATCCGGTGTCAACAAGGATGGGTTCAGTGTGATGATTTAATGGAACCAACAACCAAGCCAAAATTGGAACAGTAACCAGTGATTTATCCTTGCTTAGAGACCAAAAAACGTCCAAAACCTGTGGAACCTCAGCTTCTCCAACTACAAGAGGATACACTCTCCATTTATGATCTGCCATGATTAACCTCCCCCTTGTTGATCCACTCCAGTATCCTCTCTGGGGTAAGGGGCAAATCCTTCACTCTTACTCCGAACGGTTCTAGGGCATCTTCGACCGCATTTGCTACGGCTGCCGGAGAAGGAATTGCTCCGCCTTCACCCATTCCTTTCGTCCCCAGTGGTGTGAAAGGTGACGGACATTCGATATGGTGGATCTCGATGTCTGATACTTCCATCGCCGTTGGGCATAAATAGGATTGAAAATCGGCATTCACCATGAAACCGTTACGATCATAAGCAAGATCTTCAAGCAAAACCCCGCCTATTCCATGAGCGATGCCTCCCGCTATTTGACCATCGGCTATCATCGGATTGATGATGGTGCCGGAATCGTGAGAGACTATAAATTTATTGATTTTTACCTGTCCTGTTTCAACATCTACCTCTACGACAGCAACAAACACACCCGTTGGATGGGTAGTATACAAATTCACCCTGCCATGCTCGTCGGGTACCCACTTGACTACCTCACTGGTCCAGGTATACGTACACTCCAAATTACAGTCAACGCCCTTGGGGACGGTTCCGTATGGACCTGGCCACAAATAAACCTTGTTTCCCAATTCTTTCAAACTGATGGATGCTTCGTGAGAAGATACTCCCTTTACCCGAACATGACCATTTACCATTTCCAGGTCTTGAGGATCCGCTCCGAGCAGATGGCCAGCTATTTTCAAGATTTTGTCTTTAAGCTTTTTTGCTGCCTCGTAAACGGCTGATACAGTATAGGTGGCACCCCGAGAAGAAAATGGTCCCAGACCGTATGGAGTAACATCGGTATCTCCATATACCAGTCGAATGTCATCAATGTCCACGTCCATTACACTTGCAACGATTTGCGGAAGCGTGGTTTCCACACCTTGTCCAATGTTTTGGTGGCTGGTTAATATTTGAAAACCACCCTCTGGAGTCATGCGCACAGTAGCAGGCTGATATCCATTAAAGACTCCATTGAATACGGCAGCCCCCGAAGGCTCAAGCATAGCGGCCATACCAACACCTATATATCTACCTTGCTTTCGCCACTCTTGCTGTTTCTTTTTCAAATCGTGGTAATCAACCTTTTCCAATGCGATATCCATCAGACGTTGGAAGTCCCCGCTATCGTAAATAGGTCCCGAAATTTGTTCGTACGGATACTCGTCTTTGCCTATAAAATTACGACGTCTTATTTCTACCGGAGAAATCCCCAGTTTTTGAGCCATGATATCCATCATGCGTTCTACAGGGTAATTCGCAATGTCCTTCCCGTATCCACGATGAGCTCCGTACGGTCCCTTGTTCGTTACTACTCCCAGGACCTCTGCTTCATAAGCAGGGATTTTATAGGGGCCTGGAAAATAAGCAGCCGCAACCAGCAATGCAGGGGTCCCAGGGCCTTGACAGGTCCCATCGACACCGATATTACCGATCAATTTTGCTTTGAGACCCAGAATTCGGTAGTCCTTATCCAAACCTACTTTTAATGTGCAAGAATAGTCGCGGGAATGCATTCCGGATAACAAATTTTCCACCCTATCTTCTGTCCACTTGACAGGTCTTCCCAGAATCCGTGACATAACGCAGGGGATGATTTCGGCATTTGCCTGGAGTTTCGTTCCATAACCTCCACCTACATCCGGAGCGATTACGCGAATATTGTGTTCTGGCATTCGCAGTGTTTGGGCGATCAAAGTTCGTACCTGAGACGGAGATTGCGTCGAACACGTTACTGTCAAATGTTTGGTAGCCGGGTTATAGTCAGCAATGCAAACGCGTGATTCCATAGGAGTTCCTGTGTATCGGTTATGCGTTATCGTCTCCTCAAACACATAGGTGGCTTTGGCAAAAGCATCATCTATATCGCCAATTGTGGTTTTCCATTCCAACTGAATGTTGTGACCCCATTCTTCGTAAAGCAGAGCCTTCGGTTCAAGAGCATCTTCCACACTGACAACAACCGGCAAAGGATCGTACTCCACCTCAATTAAATCTACGGCATCTTCAGCTACATAACGGTCAACCGCTGCAACGACAGCCACAGGTTCTCCAACATAACGCACCTTTTTATAAGCAATGGCATAAATCTCAGGGACGTTATTGGAAATATTGATCGTTGTTGCCAATGGACCATAGTAGTCAAGAGCCTCTTCACCAGTTACAACAGCAACAACTCCATCCAACTGTTTCGCTTTTGTTGTATCAATATTGAGAATACGAGCATGTGCATGAGGACTCCGTAATATGGCTAAATGAAGTGTACCCGGTTTCTCTATATCATCGGTGTACTGGCCTAGTCCCGTTAAAAATCTCGGATCCTCTTTACGTTTGACGCTTGCTCCCAATCCTTTTTTCGTCATTATCATTCGTCCTTTCGCCTCCCCTTAAGGTGATTTTTTGTTGCTTAACACTCACCATTTTGCATTTAATACTGACATCCATTTATGTTGGATCATGTATTTTTAACCGTCCATGTAAAAAACCTCCAGAACAGTTATTTCTAATGGCAAGAATTTCTGCCAGGATACTAATGGCCACCTCTTCGGAAGATTCCGCACCGATGTCAAGTCCTACCGGATTATATACATGGACGAACTGGTCAACATTTTCCAGCAATTTCATGCAGCGGGAACGGGGGCCAAGAACACCTATATAAGGAGTATTGAAGTTTAGCGCAAAGGAAAGACAAGCCCGGTCTCGTTCAAGATGATGGTTCATGATCACCACATACGTTCGAGAACCAATGTGGACACGTTCTTGCAACGAGCCTGAATCTGCCAAAATAATGTTAGCCCTAGGAAAACGTTCATGTGTCGCATATGCCGGTCGTGGGTCAACTACAGTGGTTTTAAAACCCAATTGGAGCGAAAAGCTGGACAAAGGGATTGCATCGTGACCGGCACCAAAAATGATGAGTTCAGTAGGAGAAACATTCACGTCCAGAAAAATATCGATAGACTCTCCACTCGAAAGGCGAACCGAACAAGTCTCCGATTTCGGATTTAGACTTTTGAATTTTTCTCTGGCTAATTCCAGGACCTTGCGATTCAATTCATCGTGATCAAGACTCCCGATCGGATCCCCATGTTCAGGTATAAAAAGGCGACTACCCAGGGAAATATGAAGTTCAGATGGAGCTTTCAAAATGGTGCTTAATACGCCCATCTGTTCCTGTTTCAGACATGTTATCCAAGCATCTAATGGACTTGAAATACTTTTCGTACCCTGGTCATTTTCAGTTATTTCCGCAAATGTAAGGGGTTCGATGTAAACCTCAACAGTTCCGGGACAACCAAGTCCGAGCCCCCACACCAAGTCTTCATCCAAAACGTATTGCTTTAGAACGGGCCGACCCTCTTCCATAGCCTGCTGAGCTACCTCGGTGACATCCTGTTCCAGACAACCACCGGAAATGACTCCCAAAGTATTCTTGTTTTTATCCACAAGCATTTTGGCCCCTTCCCGTCGATAAGCGGACCCCGTAACACGTACCACCGTCGCTAAGGCAATCTGGGTACCTGATCTTCTTGCATCTTCTATTGCGTCAGCGATCACTTTGTTGCCTACCACAATATTTCACCTCCGAAAAATGCGTTTCAGTTAGGGACAAATTCTCGACATCCATATATAGGTAAGAAATCCTCCTCTTCCAATGTCCACCGCATGCGTTTGTTAATGGAATCACGGCAACCATATCGAAATATCTCCCCAAATTACCCATACACATTCAAATATCATGGCTTATTTTAATTTTTCAGTCCCCAGCGTGAACAGGCACTTCTGGGTATTTGGAGGCAAAATACGAGTAGCATATGAATTATTTCTTAAATAAATAAATTTATTTTTGGACATAATTCCGTCAATGCCTAAATAATGAATAGCGCCTTCAGTTACATCTTGTATCAACATATCTGAAGCTGCTTTCGCACGTCTTAAACAAACACCTGAATCGATACCTGAGTGGGGACGAGAATTGATTGATTCGTTCAGTAACAATTCAGTGCTACGTAGCAGTACATCCATTCGACCTAACCATCTCAATACCTCAGCATTTTTACTGGCGTAAAGTTGTCTTTCTTTTTCGGTAAATAATTCTATACCTAAATCGGCCATACCGATGTTGATCGCACATATTCCGAGTGTGAGGATGTCTGGATTCGATAAACGAGTAATCTCACCTGGTTGTCCAACCAATTCTGCTGGAGTTAATTCATAGTGATTAAAACGTACACTATAAGTGGAAGAAGAAACCATGGAATCCAAACCGTTCGATTTTATCACTTCAACTGTAGGATTCTTTCCGTTAGCGATACAAACTTGTACAGAATCCATTGATGGACTGGTCACTTCAGTTTGTGCAAACACTAGATAATAATCAGCCAAGCCTGCAAGGGTACAAAAATCCTTTTGACCATTTAGTATCATTGAAGATTTAATTTGGGAGATTCGAGTAGAAAAATTATATCTGTAATCTCTTCCATACTCAGATCGTGCAAGCGCAAAAATTTTTCCTTCGTCTAGCCATGTCTTTAAACGATGCTGGAGAGTTTCGTTTCCCAGTTCATTGACAATTTTCACGGCAAAATTATGAACATGGACTGCCAAGGCCAGTGCTCCATCTCCATAAGCCAATAATCGTATAAGGTTCATGTATTGCTTAAGATCAAGTCCTAAACCTCCGAAACGGGATTCAATCAATAAACGGTGAAACCCAACTTTGACGAGATGTGGCCAAATATTTAAAAGAACATGTTCATGATGTGCCTCATGGTCAACATGAGCTCGAATAACATGGGTCAGGTCTTTTGCGATATCAAACAAGTCTCTGTATAACATGTTTGGTTGTATCACTTTTCCCCCTCCTTCCACATTAGCCTTATGCAAACAAAACCTAGTGGTTCTGTATGCCTCCCGGCTTCAAGACCCGAGTTATATTTGGAAACCGGGAGACAATGAACCGGATATTTTACTTGCAAATGTTGTGGAAATTGGTGGCTATAGCTCTTCAAGCTGGCAGTTGTTTGGTGGTCATGAACAAGTCGGTACTTGTTCGGAGTTTCTGCCAGTGATTAAAGAGTCAAACCTCCACTTTGTCACCAAAGCCAATCTAACAAGGTGTTATTTTTGCGATCGGAGGGGCTGTATAATGAAACACAAGAAAAATATTAATTACCGACATTTTCAGCTTTACTGGCTTCTTTCCTGATCGCCTTAAAAAATTGTCCCATTAAGAAACTTGCAACACCTGAAATCATTCGCTGCCCGATTCCCGCCACAACTCCTCCAATAGTCGCCTCACCTTCGCAATCCACTTTTGTTTGATTTTCAGAAATTTGTTCGAGTTTTATCAACACATCCGCTTGCACAAATCCCAATGGCCCCTGACCCTCCATAATCAATCGAAAATGCTCACCGATCACCGCGTCAACCAGTTTTACGGTTCCTTTATAGCGTCCTTTGACCGTCGGTAATCCCATCTCCAGATCAGCATCGTAAATATTATCTTCAATTAAATGTAATGATTTCAGTCCTGGCACGGTTCGTTCCAAAACATCAGGATTTGTAAGCAATTGAAAAACCGTAGTTGAATTCGTGGGAATCTCATAGGTACCGCTAATTTTCATCTAAACAGCTCTCCTTTTAAATCATTTTGAATTCTTTACGACAGGCTTGAGGGATATCCGTTCAGTTCTCTAAATTTAATCAAAAGTTCATTTAAGCAAACTCTATTTCAGAATGATGATTCCCGGGAGGTAACTCCCGAGAATCATCATTTATCTTCGTTTAAAGCACGCCAAATGGATTCTGGTGTTAATGGTAAATTGAGAAGCTTGAATCCTGGACGATCAATGGCATCGGTAATAGCACTCGCTAAGGTAGCCGGAACTGGTCCCGGAACTCCTTCTCCCTTTCCTTTTGTACCCAGAGGTGTATAAGGAGTGGGAACGTTGTACTCAATCACTTCGATATCAGGAACATCGGCTGCTGATGGCATGTGATACTCCATTAATGTTGTGCATAAAGGCTGACCTGCTTCATCGTAGATATATTTTTCATACCGTGTGTTCCCGATCCCCATGACTACGCCGCCGTGAACTTGCCCACGAACTAACATGGGATTAATCGGAACCCCGCAATCATCCACCACGACATAACGCAAAATCTTGTAATCTCCAGTCTTGGGATTAACTTCCACAACAGCACCATGTACACCAATGCTTAACATCGAGGCAATATTTGCTTCAAAGTACGCGGTAGCTTCCAAACCTGCTTCCATTCCTGGCGGAAGTTTTGTCGGGGCCATAATAGCTACATCGGCAATATCATCGAGACTCACTCTTTTACTGTTATCCTTTTTCCAAATCACTTCTCGATTTGCAAAAATGAATTCTTCTGAATCCGATTCGATTCCTAAAAGATAGGCGGCAATCTTTTGAATTTTGGTTTTCAATTTCCGACAAGCGAGAACTGCCGCACTAACCGTATAAGACGCTCCACGATTTCCGAGTGTGCCAGAAGCGAAAGGAGTAGCGAAAGTGTCACCGTAACTGATATATATATCGTCAATATTCACCCCAAGTTCATCAGCCACTGCTTGGGCAATCGTCGTCTCATGGCCTTGACCTTGAGGAGAGTCTCCTTCAAGAACTTGAACCATGCCATGGGTATCAATTTTGACAGTGGCAGACCCATACCCCGGTTGATTTTCCATGGCTACAAAGACTTGTGAGCCGATACCGGACATTTCCGCACCCATAGCAAATCCGACACCAATCAACCGGCCGTTCTTTCGCGCTTCTTTTTGTTCCTGTTTCACTCGATCATAATCCAATGCCTCAAGCAATGTCTTGAAAGCCCCTACATAATCACCACTGTCATGTGTAATTCCGGTTGCTGTTACATACGGAAATTTCTTGATGATATTTTTTTCGAAAACGTCACGGGGATCCAAATTCAGTTCCCTGGCTACCAGATGTAAGGCATAATCCATTGCAAAACGAGCAGGGAATTCCCCAAACGCCCGACTGGGTGATAAACAAGGTTTGTTTGTCACCACGCATGATAGGTCGATGTGTACATTTGGAATATCGAATGCATTCGTTAAATAAGCTGCGCCTAACCAAGGCATCACAAATCCCAGATAAACACCCGTTCTTCCATCTCCAACATCGGCGATGATGCGATCTCTAAGGCCCAGGATTTTCCCATCTTTGCGTACAGCCAGTTCCAAATAATGAATTTGATCTCGTTCTTGCCCGATTGTCATCAGGCTTTCCATTCGGTTTTCAATCCATTTGACGGGTCTTTTTAATTTCATCGCCAAATAACAGATAAGCAGATCTTCACGATATATCGGAGCTTTTGTTCCAAAGGCTCCCCCTACATCTTTGGGTGCAATGACACGCACCTTGTCATGAGGTATATTCAAAATTTGTGACAAGGCCATTCGTAAAATATGTGGACGTTGGCTATTAATATAAAGGGTTAAACCCGTAAAATCATCATAAGAGGCGACTGCCCCACGCGTCTCCAATGGAGCACATCCTGTACGATGCCCATAAAATCTTTCAGACAAGATATAATCAGCTTCTCGAAAAGCCTTCTCTACATCTCCGTCACCAAGTTCCCCATGCCAAAGCACATTACTTTTCCAATCTTCATGAATCTTGGGAGAATCAGATTTGAGAGCTTCCTCGGGATCTTCAAGAACAGGTAAGGGTTCATATTCAATTTCTACTAACTGCGCCGCATCCTCTGCAATATATTTATTTTCCGCTATAATGGCAACGATGGGATCTCCTACCCATAGAACCTTGTCTATGGCCAATGGATAAACCGTTGGAATTTGCAATTCTCCCCCCAATCGTGGGATAATTGAAGGCACAAGCATCGGCTTCATCGCAGCGGCAACCTCTTCTCCGGTAACAACCGCTACCACACCGGGGTAGTTTTCTGCCTTGGTGGTATCGATATTGCGAATTCGCGCATGGGCATGAGTGCTTCGTACCAGATGAACATATGTTGTTCCGGGAAGGGTTATGTCGCCAATATATTTGCCCTTCCCTGCCAATAACCGTGGGTCTTCGCGGCGTCGGATAGCTCGTCCAACCCATTTGGTCTCAGATACCGTAGTCATACAATCATCATCTCCTTAGATAATTAGTAAATGACTAATCCTAATAGGAAAAAAGTTTGTCCCGTTCCTCTTTTGGCATAGCTGCTATACGATCAGCGGCATACTGTACCGCTTCAATAATATGTTCATAACCGGTACACCGACATATGTTTCCAACCAATGCTTCTCTAATTTCGGCAACAGAAGGATGTGGATTGACCTTTAGTAAGTTATAAACAGACATCATCATCCCTGGAGTGCAATAGCCGCATTGCAAACCATGTTTTTCCCAGAAGCCTTCCTGAATTGGATGAAGGTTATCAGGCTCTCCCAGTCCTTCTACCGTCAATATGTCAGCTCCATCGGCCTGAACAGCCAACAATAAACAGGATTTTACATTATTTCCGTTTAAAACGATGGTACAAGCTCCACATCTTCCTTCTACAGAACATCCCACGTGAGTTCCGGTTAACCCCAGTTCCTCTCGTAAAAAATCCACAAGTAACATTCGGATCGGAACTTCTCTTTTATATATTTGTCCATTGACGCGAACTTGAATGGTTTTCGTACCCTCTACACCAGGTTTTTGAACATCTTGTAATGGATGCATTAAATTTGCTCCTCCTTTGCTCTTTGTACGGCTTTCGATAAAACATCGAAGCCATATTGTTTTAAAAGAACTTTTCGGAAAGTATCAGAAGCACGCATGTCAGATTCCACGATTACTTCCTCAACCATTACATCCGTTGCTTTTTGCAAGATCTCAGAGGTGATTGTTTTACCATTGAGAAACTCTTCTGTCTCAACAGCTCTCTGAGGACGAGGATTAACTCCACCCAAGTAGATTCGCGATGATTGACAAATGCCATCCTGAAGTGTTATCCTAGCTCCGATACTGATAATTGCAAAATCTCCAAAGACCGCAGAGTACTTATAATATGCTGCTCCTGTTCCCGGTTGAGGGGAAGGAATGTCTATATGTGCCAGGATTTCATTGGGTTCGATAACCGTCATCATTAATCCAAGGAAAAATTCATCCGCAGAAAATGTACGCTCTCCGTCTTTTGACACAAGCCGTAATGTACTATCCAAAACCAAGATAGGAACCGGAAGATCAGCTGCTGGATCAGCGTGAACCAAACTTCCACCGATGGTTCCTCTATTTCTGATCTGAACATCTCCGATATATTTTGCCGCATCCGAAATAATCGGATATTTCGATAACACTAACGGATGAGAGGCTAACGTTTTATGTCTTGTCAATGCACCAATTCGAAGAACACGGTTTCCTGATTCCAGGAATTTTTCACCAAACTCCTGTAATTCAATCACTCTGTTAATATCAATGATGATTGGTGCATCCGCCATTCTCAGTTTTAATAAAGGGATCAAACTTTGACCGCCAGCTAAGATCTTCGCCTGGTTGCCGTATTGGTCTAATAAATCCAGGCACTCCTCCAAGGTTGATGGAGCAAAATATTCAGATATAGGTGCTGGATACATGATCTTTCCACCTCTTATGTTAAAAAGTTGTCCTTATGCCAATGAGATACATGATAAAGTCCTGGGAGGGACCGATTTTCCGCCAAGCAATTTGCCACTGTTTTGGGGCCGGAAAATCGCGTCCCGATCCCTCAATGCAATTTGCGAGAATGTGTAAGTTATGAAGAACTTGTTGTGTATCTTCATTTCGTTAGCTGTTCGTTTCAGTAATGTTTGTAAGCTTTTCTTTGTCAACAAAAGCAGCTCCATCGGCCTCTGCACTGGACTGCAATACCAACAGACGGCCTGTTGTACCACCAACATTGTTGAAACCTCTCAATACTCCAGGCGGAACAGTAATCACATCCAAAGGGCCCAATGTAACCCGTTCTTCTCCGTTAGGACCCCAGAAGAATTCCCACAGGCCTTCAAGCGGCATAAATATCTCTTCCACTTCATGATTATGCAAAGCCGCTTGGGGGCCGGGACCAGCTTCAATAATTCCCAAAGAAATTTCACTGTCCATTAAGACTGGTGGAATTGAGGTATCCTTCGAGGCCAATGTTCCAATATATCTGTAAGTGGCTTTTTTAAAATCCGGGAATGCATCCCAGTTTGCTTTGACATCCTGTCTGCGAATCACACGTTTATAAACGTCCTTCAAATCCATTTTTGATACCTCCATCATTTTATTTGACTGATAAATTAGAACATTATGATTATATACTTCATGGACTAGATGTCCATCTGTTTCAAACCATCATCCTGTAAACGGTTTCAGGATGTGATATGTGACTTTGATCAGCCTAGCCAATAAGGTGAGTTGTACGCGTTTTCAAAGCGCCTCCCCATCTCCAAACCATAAACAAGCCCCTTCCTCAGTCATCTCATAATATAACCCTCTAATCCTACTTCTCTTCGGTTCTTATTTCATTTTTCATCACCCTCTCCTTAAACTTAAATTATCTATTCTGAGCATCCAAGATATCGGGATGCTTTTTTAGCGATCATACAGACTTTTTCCACATATTCATCACGGTTATTGTTATATCGGTCATAAGGCACACTCACACTATAGGCAGCAACTGGTTTTTTACTCGCATCAAAAACAGGCGCTGCAATACAACAAATTCCTTTTGTAAATGCCTGTTCATCTATACTGTAACCAAGCTTCCGTATTTCATATAATTCCTTCATCAGTTCATCCAAGTTGGAT
This sequence comes from Thermoflavimicrobium dichotomicum, assembly GCF_900114055.1. Lineage (GTDB taxonomy): Bacteria > Bacillota > Bacilli > Thermoactinomycetales > Thermoactinomycetaceae > Thermoflavimicrobium > Thermoflavimicrobium dichotomicum. The sequence goes on from NZ_FORR01000007.1 coordinate 70,991, forward strand.
GGGGTTGATTCAGTTAATTTTTCGAACTTTTTTCCTTTGAAATAGTTCTCAATCTTCGAATCAGACCAGAATGCTATGATCGCTTTAGGTAAAGCTCTTGCATGGGGGTAATCCCTGTATCCTATATATAGCGCTTTTACTTTTATCGCTTGAGGCCCTTCAATAATATTGTGAATAATCACTTCGCCATCCCGCTCTTTACCTAAATATGCGGTTTCTAGAGTAATTTCAGAAAGTTCTTCCAAACAATGATTTAACATGGTATCAGGAGCCATGGATTGTAAAAAGGCGTTGTTTAAAAAAGGAATTTGATATCCCAGTAAATAAACATCATCTTTTGTTTTATTCACATACCCGTGTTCTAACATTGTATTTATCAAATGGTAAGTTGTACTTAAGTTCAACTTTAGTAATATACTAATTTCTTTTATCATTAATCCATTTGGATGTTTCCCTAGTAGTTCTAAAATTTGAAGCGCTTTCGATACAGATTTAATTGTTGTTTTGCTTTTTTTCATACCAATCACCTATGAATAATATAGCAATTCGTATAGTTAATATCAATGAAAAAAATTTCATAATATGAAATGAACAGATTTTTTACATTTAAAAAATAACATTCCAGGCTTGTTTGGTTTACCTATTTTCTTTGATAAATAGCAATTATACTCTCACTTCATCAAAAGATTCAGGCTTAATGGCGATTTGTTGGGCCTCTCATAAATATGAACAAATGCATTTCAAGGAAAATGATCAGAAACCACAGAGTCAATAAAACTAAAGGCTTAGGCTGTCTTTTTCGTTCAACTCGGATCGTAGATATATATAAAAAACCTCTCAAGATGAGAGGTTGAGGCCGTTGACAAACCCGGTTTTCCTTTTTCAGTTGAACGACTTATTGAAAATATTTTGGTAGTATTCAATCGCTTCTTTAACGTTTTCAACAATAACAAATGGATATAATTGTTCCTCCCAAAAGTCACAGGCTATTCTTTTGGTTCCTGTTCTTCGTGTTTTGATTCCACCAGTTTCAAACCATCTATTTCCTCGTTTTCTACGTAATGTTTAAGCATGGATAGCTTGTTTGCCCAGAATCGCTCGAAAAAGGAAAGCCATTGCTTCAGTTCAATCAGAGGCTCTGGCTGGAGCCTGTACCGCGTCTCACGCCCTACTTTTTGTTCCTTGACAAGTCCGGCATTCGCCAGAATACGCAAATGCTTGGAAACGGCTGTGCGGCTCATGGGAAAGTGCCTGCTTATAATGGTAACAGGCATCTCCTTATCAGCAAGCAACCTTAGCAGTTGGCGGCGAGTAGGATCGGCGATCGCCTGAAAGACGTCATGTTTCTGTGATGGCGCAGGCATTTCAAGCCTCCACATACTTGCCCAGCGACTTAAGAAGCACAGTCCAGCCCTGGTTCATGCGATCTCGCACAACCGAATGAGATTCTCCGAATTCTGTAACTTTGTTTGCATCCCAGCCAGAATGGATCAGCGTAAACTCCGTTTTACCACCATCAAGCTCTTTTAATTCGAAAGTGATGGTCCAATCTTTTCCCCAATTGAACGAAAGACGGTTGGGTGGATCCACTTCCGTGACCTTGCAGGGGGACATGCCAAACTGGCCTGCATTTAAATGAAACTCATGGCCGACTACAGGCTGAAAATCATTTGGCATAAACCATGCAGCCAAACCTTCTGAGGTAGAAACAGCCTCCCATACTTTTTGAATCGGTGCGTTAAATACAATAGTCTGACGGATAGCCGACAGTGTATCTTGGTTATTTCCTTGCATTTTTTACCTCCATAACGTGTTAATATGAAACCATTTGGTTTCGTTTAGATTATATGAAACCAAATGGTTTCGTGTCAACAGGCATTCTCTCACCAAAATTCCCCAAAAGACTGGTTTTCCTGCACCAAATACTGTACCATAAGGATGGTAACGAGAAAGGCGGGATCTTTATGAAACCGATCTATCAACGAATCTTGGCTATACTCATATTGTGTGTCCCGGGAGCTCTCGGTATTTATGGCTGGACCATCATTCGTGATGTTCTGTTTAACTATTTTGCCCAACAAGGGTTTGCTTGGGGGCCTTTTTTAGGTGGATTATTCTTACTCTTATTTGCCTTATATTTCCTGGGTGGTTTTATCTTTTATCGGGACAAAAAAAGGAACCGTGTTCAACCGAAATTATTAAGTAAAGAAGAGAGAGAACAATTAGCTTCAAAAAAACGGGAGAAAAAAGACAAATACAGTTTTTATAAAAAAGTATGACAGCAGCCCACTTTCCTGTGAGGAACTGCTTCTTTCCAACCTGAATGTCATGTTTCCTTCTTCAATGATATGGGACGTGGTCATGAAACAAAGGGATTCCTTTCTGATATAACCATAGAACCTTTGTCAAACAGCCTTTGAATATCTTTCAAGAAGGCTGTTTTTTTATCATGCGATCAAGAATTCCCTCATAAACTATGTTTAGGAGGGATGAATATGTATCCGACATGGGATCATCCATTACTAAAAAAGGCCATTTTAAGCTCCATTCATCTATGTCGTCAATGGATTCGCGAACAACAAAAAGAGATCCAGGATCAGCATATCTTATCGGATTTGCAGGCATTAAATGCACAATTTTCCGAAATTGAAGCAGCCGCTTCTTCCCCGTTTACTCATCCCATGACATTATATCACTGGTTAGAACAGGTGATTTTGACACAAAAACAATACAGAAAATGGCTACAGACTTTAAAAAAAGCAAATCCGTCCCCACTGATTGCTGCCCAGCCATCTGAATCCCCTGATCCAGCCGAGACCCGAGAAATGATCAAAAAGCGGGTTCCGATCGGTCAACATCAACTTCCACCCTTGCCATATCCATATGATGCACTGGAACCCTATATTGATGAACAAACCATGCGAATACACCATGATGAACATCATCTTTCTTATGTGGAGGGCTTAAATACGGCTGAAAAAATGTTGGAACAGGCTCGGCAAACAGGTAACTTCCAGCTGGTCAAACATTGGGAACGGGAATTGGCATTCAACGGAGCAGGACATTATCTTCACACGCTATTTTGGGAAACCATGAACCCCCAAGGGGGTGGAAAACCAACTGGGTCCCTTTTAAAACAAATCCGACAAGATTTCGGGAGTTTCGAGCGTTTTCAAAAGCACTTTTCCTCTGCAGCAGAAAAGGTGGAAGGAGGAGGTTGGGCTATTCTCGTCTGGAGCCCTCGCTCCCATCGTTTGGAAATTTTACAGGCAGAAAAGCATCAAAATTTATCGCAGTGGGATGTCATACCACTTTTGCCACTAGACGTTTGGGAACATGCCTACTATCTGAAATATCCAAACCAAAGAAAAAAATATATCTCCGCCTGGTGGAATATTGTCTATTGGCCGGCTGTCGAACAACGATGGAACAGGGCAAAACATCTGATCTGGCAGCCTTTCTAATCATGCGCAAAAGCCTATCTTCTGCATAACATGTAGAAGAGTGCAGGAGGTGGTATTTTATGTCCAAGAAAAAACGTATAATTGTAAGGGAAAAACCAGCCAATCGACCATCAAAGCCTCGTTACACACTGGAGGCCAATCGATTCTATCAACAAACCGTTGCACCGCTGGTCAAAAAGTATCGGCAAGCCATGCAATTAAAGAATTACGATGAGGCAGGCTCTCTATTTCAACAAATCGTCGAAGCAAGAAAACATCATCGATACCTGCTACATCGCAAAGGGAAAATTCGCATTAAATAATCATGGATCCAGTTCTGCTGTACCTCCAAATCTCGATGAAGTCTTGTGTATGGAAAACATACTTGTTCAAGATCCTATACTTCCCTCTGAGCAGAGGGAATTTTATTTATGCCTTCCAATCCGAATCCGGCCAAATCCTTTTTTGAAGAGTACAATCAGTGATGAAACCCCAACCAATATCAGCCCAAATAACCCTAAACCAAAGATAAGCAAAACGGAGAATATCGTAGAAATAACCACAATCAATAAAACGAAAAGAGCAAGCATCACATTTTTCAATCCTTGTGTAATCGCATGCATTGGAGATGTTCCCCCCTTATGAAAAATCATCCCTCTAACCCATATCCTATGTCAATGCCAAAGACTTATGGAACCATTATGCAAAAAAACACCGCCTCTATGAGGAGTTTTCCCCACTAGAAACGGCATTTCATTTCAATAGTCGGCAACAAAGCATAGAGATAAGTACGATGATTACAAAAACTGGAATAATTGTTCCCCTACCCTACACGATGTTCAATCCGAAGTTTATCCGCCACCATGGCAATAAATTCGCTATTTGTTGGTTTGGCTTTCGTCACATTGATCGTGTAGCCAAACAAATTGCGAATCGAATCCATATTTCCTCGACTCCAGGCAACTTCGATGGCATGACGAATCGCTCTTTCTACCCGACTGGGAGTCGTATTAAATTTCTCAGCAATACGCGGATACAATGATTTTGTGATCGACCCAAGCAAATCGACTTCATGATAAACCATGGTAATGGCTTCACGAAGATATAAATATCCCTTGATATGAGCAGGTACACCAATTTCGTGAATGACATTGGTAATATTGGCATCCAAATTTGGGGAACGATGAACCTGACCATTCAAGCTGACTTTCCTAGTAGGGGTAGTCGTAACTCCCTGCATTTGTCGAATCCGGTGAGTAAGTACTTCCATATCAAATGGCTTCAAAATGTAATAAGAAGCTCCCAATTCGACTGCACGCTGGGTGATATTCTCATGACCAAAAGCAGTGAGCATAATGATCTTTGGAACGGGTTGTATATCCAAGTCGTGAATTTGTTCCAGAACTCCAAGACCATCCAAATGAGGCATAATGATATCCAAGACCAGAACATCAGGAACCTTCTCATTTAATAAATCAATAACTTCTCCCCCATTATAAGCAACGCCAATCACCTCAATATCGGATTGGCTGGACAAGTACTCTTTTAATAATTCGGCGAATTCGCGATTATCATCCGCCAATGCTACTCGAATCTTATCCACAGAAACCCTCCTTACCGTCCTGCAAACAGTCCTATTTAACCTTTCGACATAAACTTATGCGTTCCTTCTTTATTACATTTTTTTCCATAAAAAAGCGGATCTTTTGTAAGATCCGCTGTCTGCTGGATAACTCCAGCATCTTGTAACATCCATTCAATAAAAGTTCCATATCCTGCTGTAGGATCATTGACAAAAACATGAGTGACAGCTCCAACCAGTTTCCCATCCTGAATAATCGGGCTACCGCTCATCCCTTGTACAATCCCGCCTGTTTTTTCCAACAGTCGAGGATCAGTGATCTTAATAATAATTCCTTTCGTGGCAGGGAATTTCTGTTTCATGACGTGTGAAATCATAATGTCAAACGCTTCGACTTTCTGTCCCTCGACCACTGTCAATATTTTGGCTGGCCCCTCTTTTACCTGTTCGGCCAAAGCAATCGGGACCGGTTGGGAATAAAGGCCGTTTCCTGGTACACTGGCCATCTTTCCAAAAATGCCAAATGAGGTATTTTTGGTAATATTGCCCAATACATGGTCTTCATGAAAAAAGATCGCGCGCTTTTCTCCTGGCTCACCTGATTCTCCTTTTTGGATCGAGGTTACATTTGAGTAAAGGATTTTGCCATCACCAACCCGAATAGCCTGTCCTGTATCCATATCCGTAATAACATGTCCCAAAGCGCCATATACTTTTTTATTGGGATCATAAAAAGTCAGTGTTCCTACACCTGCGGCAGAATCCCGAATATAAAGCCCCAAACGGTAAGCCTGATCTTTTTCATCAAAAATCGGGGACAATTGAACCTGCTTCTCTTCTCCTCTTCGTACCAAGTGAATCATGAGTGGCTTTTGGCTTTTTCCTGCTTCTTGCACGGCCTTGCCAACTTCTTCCACATGAACAATGGGTTTGCCATTGATTTTGGTCAGGTAATCACCAATACGAATATCGGCTTTTTCTGCGGGTGAACCATTGATTTTGTTATTTTTTATCAAATGATACCCAACAACTAATACACCGGATGATTTTAATTTCACACCAATGGATTGTCCGCCTGGAATCACTCGAATATCTGGTAACACACGGACTTTCACTTGTTTGATCGGTACAGTGTCAAATAATTTCAGTGTTAACAAGGTATGACCAATGGTCTGAGTAGAGACTGTAAAAGGACGGCTTAAATCAATGGCAACCATAGGTTTGCTCAAACCATTGACACGGATGACATCAGGATTGGATAGATTCGCTGTAGCGGAAACGGGCATATCCAAGCGAAATTGCTTCAGTTGTCCCTTCATCAAACGTAACTCGACTGGAAAATGAGTCAATTGCTGGAAGAATGTTGTTGTACTGCCCAAAACCAAAAGAAGCACCAGGAGAACACCTAGCCATTTTTGTTTATCTCTTTTTTGCAATATTCACCACTCTCCTGAGCTCCTGCCTAAACCTTCGCCAATGAAGAGTTGTGTAAGCTTAAGATATCCGCTACATGCTTCTTTTATGATAGAGAAATCCTTCCGAAAGATATAACAAACATTCCTTAAAAATAAAAAACGGCATGCTCTTTTCGTTGAGCACGCAATGTTGAACGGACTATAAGCTTTTTTTGACTTCTTCAGCCAAACATAACATTTCTTCGGCATGGGTGTGTGTCGTCGGTGTTAATTCTGCACCACCCAACATGCGGGCCAATTCTCTAGTTCGACCTTGTTTATTTAATGATTCCACTTTTGTTCGTGTTTTATATCCATCCGATTCCTTGGATATATAAAAATGATGATCAGCCATACACGCTACTTGCGGTAAATGAGTCACACAAAGCACTTGATGATGTTTGGCAACCATCGCAATTTTTTCAGCAATTGCCTGAGCCGCTCGCCCACTCACACCAGTGTCGATCTCATCAAAAACCAATGTATGAATCTGATCCATATCCGTAAAAATACATTTTAAAGCCAACATGATTCGAGAAAGCTCTCCTCCTGAAGCAATCCGAGCCAAAGGACGAAGTGGTTCACCTGGATTAGGGGCAATTTGAAATTCGATTTGATCTTTTCCAGTCAGCGTAAATAGCGGTACCCGATCTGCAGGCTGATAAAAAGCCACATGAAAAACGGTTGCGCCCATATTCAAGTCTGCCAGTTCTTGCTCGACTCTTTTTTCCAGCTTGCTTGCTGCTTTTTTTCGCAAAAAGGTCAGCTGATCTGCCAGTTGCAACAATCTCTCTTCCAACTGCTGTTTTCTCTCAGATAATTCTTCTTCAATCCAATCACGCTGGGATAATTCTTCCAATTCCCGCTCGACTTTTTGGCAATAACGTAAAATGTCCGAAATGGTTTCTCCGTATTTCCTCTTTAACTGTTTAATCGTATAGATCCGTTCTTCCACTTCATTCAGACGATCCGGATCAAATTCCAACTCATCACGGTATTTCGCTATTTCATGAACGCCTTCTTCCAGTTGATAATAAGCGGACTGCATCATCTCATAAACAGGGGCCAAACGCTCATCCAAATGAAGCACTTCTTCCATATGTGAAAGTGCTTTCCGAATCAAATCCAATCCTTGATTTTCTCCATACATATAGTAATACGCTTGCGATGCATTGGATAACAGTTTTTCAGCAAAAGCCAACCGGTTTCTTTCTTTCTCCAGTTCAACATCCTCACCTTCAACCAATTGCGCCGCTCTTATTTCCTCTTTTTGGAACTGAAGCAAGTCTATACGCCTTGCGACCTCCTGCTGATCCAAATTCAAACGGGCCAATTCTTTTTGCACTTGCTGATATTCATGAAATAGTGTTTGATACTGATGCCGCACTTCCAGTACTTCCTCGCCAGCAAAATGATCCAACCACTCCACATGCTCATCCGCATCCAAAAGCGATTGATGTTCATGCTGACCGTGTATGTCTATCAGTTTCTTGCCAATTTGCCGAAGCATGGATAACGTCACAATTCTTCCATTGATTCGACATGTACTTTTTCCACTGGCAGCAATTTCGCGGCGAAGGAGTAAGGTCTCCTCCATCTCAAGCCCCCATTCGTTGAGCAAAGACCAAACAGGATGAGAAGAAGAAATTTCAAACAATGCTTCAATTTCTGCTTTTTCTGCACCATGGCGAACGAGATCCGATGAAGCTCGTCCACCCAAAACCAACCCGAGAGCATCGATTAAAATCGATTTCCCTGCCCCTGTTTCACCTGTTAACACATGAAAACCATTTGAAAAAGTTAATGAAATCTCTTCGATAATGGCAAATTGGCGAATCGTCAACTCCCGTAACATCAGCATCGACCCCTACAGCATATCAATAAACCGTTGAGCTAACTCTTCCGTAATTTCCTTACTGCTGCATACCACCAAAATCGTATCATCTCCAGCCAATGTTCCTATAATTTCTTCCCAATCCAGATTATCGATCAGGGCAGCTACTGCCTGTGCATTACCAGGTAACGTTTTGATAACAATCAGGTTTTCCGCATGATTGAGTCCGACAAACGATTCCTGTAACATCCGTTTTAACTTTTGCGGAGAATTATACCGTCGATCAACCGGTTCTGCCGGTAAGGAATACTTATAAGTTCCATAATTCGTCGGTACTTTTACTAACTGTAACTCTTTAATATCGCGGGAAACAGTGGCTTGCGTAACGTTGTATCCCGCCTTTTTCAATTCATCCACCAATTCATCCTGTGTTTCAATATCTTTACTGGCAATAATCTCACGAATCTTGATATGTCGTTGTGCCTTCATGCTCATTTTCTCTCCTTTCTACTTATTTTCTCCATGCAATTTTTTTCTTACCACTTCAAAAAAAGAACGTTCTTTCCATTTGATTAACTGTGTATAACAGGCAGATCCTTGGATACGAATCACATCTCCAGACTGCAATGAATATCCGACTTGCCCATCAATGGTTAATCCCATTTCATTGTGCGTTGCATTCACCTGTACTTCCAGTATCCCATCTTTAGGCAAAACCATCGGACGTGATGTCAGTGTATGGGGACAGATTGGCGTTAATAATATCGTATGAATACCAGGCCAAACAATTGGACCTCCACATGAAAGAGAATAAGCCGTCGAGCCAGTGGGTGTCGATACAATGACACCATCTCCCGAGTACGTTCCCAAATAAAGACCATCCATATGAACTCGACAAGTGATCATTCGACTAAATGAGCCTTTGGCGATCCCAATATCATTAAACGCGATATCTCGCTCAATCACTTTTCCATCTCGTATAAGCTCAGCATCCAACATCAAACGTTTTTCAATGCAATAATCTCCATTTAAAATCCGGTCAACAGCGGTAGACAAGTCGCTGGGCTCTGCCTCTGACAGAAATCCCAAATTCCCAACATTAATCCCGAGAATCGGTAAATCATACTTTGCCAGTTGACGGGCAACTCCCAGCAGTGTTCCATCTCCACCCAACACAAACACAACATCCACCTTTTGTGGAAATTCTTCCAATACAATTCCTGCACGATGATACTTCAGTTGTTCAGCCATTTCTTTTTCCAAATAAAACGGAACATTCTTTTTTTCCAATAGATCAATCAATTGGCATGCAACGGAATAAGCGTGGTGTTTACTTAAGTTCATCGTAATGCCAATGGTTTTCAAACAGTCCCCACCCCAATATACTCTGTTATCCGTTTTGATAAAGCAGAAGTGCCAGAATCATCCCTACAATGCTTGCAATCACATAGCCAGAAAGTGCAGATTTTCTCTTTTTCAGTTTCATATCAGGCACATCAAGATGAATCAATTTGATACTACCTTTTTCTTTATCGACATACAAGATACCCGATGGTTCAAACAACAGGAAATACGGTAAAAAGTAATCGCGTAAAGCCGAGCCAGACAAGCGTAGCGGCTTTCGTTCCCGTGCAACCATGACCAAATAGGTTCCCTCTTCATTACGGGCCAGATAATCCACAAACATTCGACTGGAATATGCTTCTCCATCCAGATCAATCGCAATTGGAATCTTGATCTTTTCATCAATCACTTCATATCCGTGTTCTTGTAATATCATTGGTACTTTACCTGTAAATGAAATGGACTCACTTTTTTCTTTGGATGAAAACAGCCAACCTTTTACGGAAGTTGTTGAAGCAATATTTTTGATCATTAAATAAATGATGACTCCGATTAATAGGTAAAGAACCAGGGTATCTCCGACCTGAGACATCCTTCCCCCTCCCTTTACCTATTTATTCGCAGTCATACATCATTCCCCTTTTTTATTTGAAACAAGCATGGGCTTCTTTTACTATTTTCTCTATTTCCTGTGTCCAATCGAGCATGCGGGGAGCTCGGTACACCATATGACTTAAAAACTCGATATTGCCTTCTCCACCTTGAATCGGTGATGGAGCGATTCCCTGAACATCAAAACCCTGTTCATAAGCCAAGGCGACAAAACGCTTCAAAACTTGGCGGTGGACTGCTGGATCTTTCACAATTCCTTTTTTGCCTACTTGTTCTTTTCCCGCTTCGAATTGAGGTTTCACCAGGGCAACTACCTGGCCTTCAGGCAAGAGAAGCTCTTTGAGAGGCGGTAAAATATGGGCCAGGGAAATGAAAGAAACATCAATCGTTGCAAAATCGGGTCTGGCTTCCTTTAAATCCTCCGGTTTTATATACCGAAAATTGGTTCGTTCCATGACAATGACCCGAGGGTCTTGGCGTAATTTCCAGGCCAACTGTCCGTACCCCACATCAATGGCATACACCAACTGCACTCCATGCTGTAAAGCACAATCTGTAAATCCACCGGTCGATGCCCCGATATCTAACATTACCTTATCACGTACATCGATCGCAAAAAGCCGGAGTGCCTCTTCCAGCTTCAATCCGCCCCGGCTGACATAAGGATGGAGCTGGCCCTTTACTTCAATCTGAGCATCCATGGGAACTTTTGTCCCTGCTTTATCGATCCTTTGTCGATTGACAAAAACAAGGCCAGCCATAATAGAACGCCGGGCTTGTTCCCGGCTTGAAAAGTATCCCTTTTTAACCAATAGTACATCCAATCTTTCTTTCTCCACGGTCATCCACTTTCTAGCGATTATACTTCTACTTCTTGGCGAAAAAAGGTGGTAGCCACAGTATTGGCAATCTGCTCAGGTGTTAACCCCACTTCACGTCTTTGGTCTTCAATCGAGCCATGTTCGACAAAATAATCAGGGACTCCCAACAATTTTACCCTTAGATCTGTAATGCCTTTTCCTGCAAAAAACTCCAGAACAGCACTACCAAATCCACCCATCATACTTCCTTCTTCAATCGTGACAATCGGAAGTTTTTCTTTACTTAATGCCAGTAACATTTCCTCATCCAACGGCTTCGCGAAACGGGCATTAATCACCCTTGCATCAATGTTTTGCTGTGCCAGCTTTTCTGCCGCTTTCAATGCTGGATACACCATGGATCCAAAGGCCAGTAAGACAATATCTTTCCCTTGACGAACGACTTCCGATTTTCCGATAGGAATTAATTTGAAGTCAGCATCCATTTCTACACCGATTCCAGCACTCTTTGAATAGCGAACAGCAATGGGGCCATCATCATATTGAATGGCAGTATATAGCATATGTTGAAGCTCATTTTCATCTTTGGGCATCATGACGACCATATTGGGTTGTGCACGCATAAATCCGATATCAAATACCCCTTGATGCGTCTCGCCATCCTCACCGACAAATCCGGCCCGGTCTACTGCAAAAACTACATTTAAATTCTGTCGACATACATCATGAACCAACTGGTCATAGCCGCGTTGCAGGAAAGTGGAATAGATCGCTAACACCGGTTTCATTCCCTGCGTAGCCAAACCGGCTGCAAAAGTAGTCGCATGCTGTTCAGCAATGCCGACATCAAAACAGCGATCCGGAAACTTCTCCTGAAACTTCTCCAGCTTGGAACCCGTAATCATCGCTGGAGTGATGGCCACAATCCGTGGATCCTTTTCAGCCAGTTTTACCAATGTCTGTCCAAAAACGGCTGGATAAGCAGGTGCACCGCCAGCTTTCTTCTTAAAGGCACCTGATTCAATCTTGTAAGTTCCTACTCCATGATATCCAACTGAATCATCTTCTGCCGGCTTGTATCCTTGTCCCTTTTTGGTAACGACATGCACCAGGACAGGTCCTTTAATGCGTTCTGCCTGACGTAAGGATTTTAACAACTCTTCGATATTATGACCATCAAAAGGACCTAAATAGGTAAAGCCCAAAGTTTCAAAGAAAATGCCTGATACCAGCAGAAACTTGATGCTGTCTTTTACCCGCTCCAATGTTTTGGCAAAAGGTTCGCCAACTGCTGGGATCTTTTTCAGAAATTGCTCCACTTCTTCTTTCATCTTATGGTAATGCCGATGCGTACGAAGCCTTCCCAAATACTGATGCAGGGCACCAACGTTCGGGCTAATGGACATCTCATTATCATTTAAAATAACCATCAAATCTTTTTTCTCTTCACCAATATGATTGAGCGCTTCCAAAGCCATGCCACCTGTTAAGGCTCCATCACCAATAATCGCAATGACTTTGTAATCCTCGCCTTTCAAGTCACGTGCTGCAGCCATCCCCATCGCACCAGAGAGAGAGGTACTGCTATGTCCCGTCTCCCAACAGTCATGGGGACTTTCGCTTCGCTTTGGAAAACCGCATAACCCTTGATATTGCCGAAGAGTCGAGAATAGATGGCGACGTCCGGTCAAAATTTTATGCACATATGCCTGGTGACCGACATCCCATAACATTTTATCTCTTGGACTGTCAAATAAGTAATGAAGGGCAATGGTCAGCTCAACCACACCCAGGTTTGATGCCAAGTGTCCACCTGTAACAGAAAGACTCTCGATCAAAAAAGTACGAATTTCTTCCGCCAACTTGGGAAGATCTTCGATCGGTAACTTCTTTAAATCCTCTGGAGAATTAATCTGCTCGAGGAGCACCAAGACCGCCTCGCTTTCTTTTTCTTTTCTTTTTCACTATAAATAATTGCAGATTCAACTTTTGATTTACATAGTAAAAAAATTTGCCTACCCGGAATATAATGTGATTGGCATAATGAATGGAAATCGTTTTCCCTAATGCTTTTCCTCCTACTGTCAGTGCGGAGATCAGCGAAACCAATAAGGTATTAACTAACCATTGATTCTTATCTAGCTGTGGATAAGATGCAATCAAGGAAGACACCACTGCCAGGGCAGCTGCTCCACTAATAACCCCACTGATATCTCCGATGACATCGTTACAAAAATTCGCAAATTGATCGGCCCGGCGAATAATTCCAATGGCTTCTTTCGCACCGGCTACTTTTTGTGCTGCCATCGAATGAAAAGGCTGTTCGGTTGCCGCAGCCGCAGCGATTCCCAACATATCAAAACCAATACCGATCCCGACAATGCCAAACAAGACAACAAAACCACCTATCCAAGACAATCCACTCAAGATGGACGAAGAAGTGAAAGAAAGAATCATGGCCAGGATCGCAGAAATAATGCCGACAGTCACTGCCCATCTTAGTGGCTTGTGGAAGAATCCCCCCATATGTATCTTTCTCCTTTAGTTCGAGCACTCATCAGAAAAATGCCGGTCATGATTGACCGGTGTGCTGTTTCTGCTATTATGTATTTTTCCATGACAAATCTTAAGTATTAGCCGAGTGGTAACTATCCAGGTAAATTTTACGGCTTAGGTCCAGTAGGATTTCCCAAAGAGGTATCCTGATCGTTGCCAATCAGGCGGTTTCCCTTTATAACCTCTCTCAGCGCTGTCGCCAAACGCTGGACTGGATTACCACTTAGTCCGTACTTTAATCCCCAGATAGCCTTGCCACTTGCAAACAGTCTAGGAGTTTTCCTCAACAACCTGCGTCATCCCCCTAGCCTCTTTTGCAGTAGAACTTTCAATTCACTCGTTAACCAAGTGAATATCCCCATCCTACCACTCAAGGCAGGCTACGCTGCATCCAAGTCATTCCCCGAATGCAGGTTCATCCCCTAAGCCATCGCCAGATGCACGATCTCATCCAGCCACGCACTTAGGCCTCCGCGGAAAGAGGGTCAACGCCCACATGCCTTTGTGGATCGCCCTCAATCCTTAACTTCCAGCATCAACCCACGGCTGGGCTCCGCAAGCCAACACCAGAAACTTCATCGATACGCCCTTTAGCGGATTTTTAGGCCCGCCTTCAGGGGTGACCGGTTGACTAGAATACTGCACCACTCGAATAGTAACTTTATTATAGCACAATTACTGTATATTCTCATACAGCTAACTTACCAATCTCTAGATAATAGATAATCTGCTATTTCCAGTAATCTTGCGGGTCGAATCTCATCATGTTCCCTTATTTTTCCTTTGGCCTCTTCAATACAGACAGACAACTTTCGCTTGGCTTCATCAAGTCCGAGTAAAGCAGGGTAGGTCGCCTTGTTTTTCTCTTGGTCACTCCCTACTGGCTTACCCAGTTTTTCTTGATCTCCGATTACATCCAAAATATCATCTTGAATTTGAAATGCAAGACCTAACCCATAGGCAAATTCTGTTAATGCTTGCAAGGTTCGTTGGCTTGCGCCAGCTATATGCGCTCCCGTTCTCACTGAAAATGCAATCAAATCTCCTGTTTTCAAGCGGTGAATCTGTTCCAGTTGAGCCAGGGAAATTTTTTTGTTTTCACTTTGTAAATCGTAGATTTGTCCAGCAATCATTCCTCTGGATCCAGCACATCTCGCCCCCTCTTCAATAATGGTCAGTGCCACATCCAAGGGAAGATGAGCATTTTTCGCTCCAGCCGCCATTAAACCAAACGCTTCCGTTAACAGCGCATCACCGGCTAAAATAGCGGTACTCTCGCCAAATTTTTTATGATTGGTCAATTGTCCCCGACGGTAGTCATCATTATCCATACTCGGTAAATCATCATGAATCAATGAGTAGGTATGAATCATCTCAATGGCACAGGCAAATGGAAGAGCTTTTTCTTCATCTCCATTCAATGCTTCTACAGTTGCCAATACCAGAACCGGACGAATGCGCTTTCCTCCTGCCAATAAAGAGTATTTCATTGATTCTTTCAAAACAGGCGGAACTCCCTCCAGCTGATCCATCGTTTCCGCCAAAGCTTGATTGATGAATTCCGCTTTCTCTTTGATATAATCCAATATCATCAACACTTACTCCAGTTCCTCCTCTGATAAAAATGGTTTCTTGATCCACTCCCCATTTTCCTGAACGAGCATCTCGATTTGCTGTTCGGCCCATTCCAATTTTTTATTGCAAACATGGGCCAATTTCATCCCCTCATCAAATAAACGAATCGCTTCTTCCAAAGGAGCTTCTCCTTTTTCGAGCAAACGAACCACTTCTTCCAGTCTCTCCATCGCTTTTTCAAACGGAAGGGATTCCATTTGTTCCAAATCACTCATGATTCGATTCCTCCGATCCCCAAATTTGGCACTTCAACTTCCCATCCGATAATCGAACCTGAATCAAGTCACCCGGCTTTACCTGCCTGACTGATTTCACCAGTTCATCACGGCCCAAACGATAAACCAGCGAATACCCCCGTTTCATCACTTTTAGTGGGCTTAATGCATCCAACCGATCCATTAAACGCTGGCTTTTTCCTTCTTGATCCCGGATGATCCGAAGTATGGCATTTAACAATTCTTTTTGCAAATAAAATAGTTTGTCTCTTTGTTTGGATAAGCTTACTCGGGGATGAAGCCGTTCCAGTTGATTTGCCAAACGCTCGACTTTTCGTTGGGAATTAGTCCATCTTTTTTCGATGGCTTTTACCAGGTCGCTTTGTAAATAGTCGAGTCGTTGTGCATATTGTTCCAAACGGGCATGGGGTTGTTGAAAAATCGGTCGGCTCAGTAACTGCTGCAGTCGATGACGCCATAAGCTTATCATAGACGTTTGTACCTGAATCAACCGTTTTTGTAAAGAGGCTAATCGTTCTTTTAACTCCTCCAGGTGTGGAACTGCCAATTCTGCTGCAGCTGTTGGAGTGGCTGCACGCAAATCAGCAACCAAATCGCTCAGGGTAAAATCCGTTTCATGTCCAACAGCTGAAATCACTGGAATTTGCGAACGGAATATACTTCGAACCACCATTTCTTCATTAAACGCCCACAGTTCTTCGATAGATCCCCCGCCACGCCCTACAATTAACAACTCAACTTCCTGTAGCTGATTCATAATATCGATCGCTTGGGCCACTTCCTTGGCAGCGGTTTCTCCTTGCACAGAAACCGGAAATAAAATCACATGCCCCAGCGGATAACGCCGCCGGATCGTCGTAATAATATCTCGAATGGCCGCTCCACTGGCAGAAGTAATCACACCAATCTTTTTCGGAAAGGGCGGCAGTGCTTTTTTATGAGCTGGATCAAATAAACCTTCTGCCTCCAACTGTTCCTTTAACTGCTGGAAAGCAACAAACAAATCCCCAATTCCGTGTTGACGCAAATCGTGAATATATAACTGAACTTGTCCATCTCGCTCGTAAACGGACAACCTGCCTCTAACAAGTACCCGATCCCCATTTTTCGGCGTAAAACGCAACCGTCGATTATAGCTCGCAAACATGACCGCTTTTATTTGGGTTTGTTCATCTTTTAGCGAAAAATACATGTGACCACTACGCGCATGATGGGTAAAATTGGTGATCTCTCCTTCTACCCACACCTTCTGTAACAACTCGTCCAGTTCGATCGTTTCTCGTAGATAAGATACCAGTTCGGTTACGGACCATGGCTTTTTTTCGATTTCCACCGCTTCTTTCTTCCTCTCACTTTTTCCTATGGTTATTTGTTTCCCATGTCTCTTACCCGCACACCTGTTTCCATTATGTCACAAAACAGTAAGAGATAAAATAATCCTTCACCCTCATAAGAAAAAAGACAGGAACCGTCTGCCCGTCATTTGTAAATGAAGAACAAGATGAAAAGCAATTAAAACGGCATCATGTCTTACCATCAGCGCATTCCTGCATCAAGGATTCAAGTGGTGATAACGGCAAGATCCCTAAATTACGCAGGAGAAAAGGAATCTCGATAAATATTATAATATTCCGATAGATTATTTTTATATATTTGAATAGTAATGTTGATCATATTCAAAATTACGTATATTATGGAACTAGATGGAGTGTATTGCTCTATCTATTGCGATTTAACCGCCAACCAACAGCAAACGCATTTTCTCTTACCCCACTGAGAATTGTACATCTTTTCACAAGAGGATGTCCATCCAGCCTGTTCATAGATGTGAGTCTAATCATTTTTTTCCTGCACTTGATCTCAAGAAAGTATATCTTAAACGCCTTAGATAATAACTCTTCTTCGTCCAAAGAAGGACATAATAGTTTAAAAATATTTAGAATTAATTTTTATCCAATCTTCCAAAAGCGTTTGATCAGTAGTTCCATTCGATTGATTCTTCACTTTCTAGATAAATTCCCCCATTTGATAGATAAAAAAAAACCAGTATCCATGTTGAATCAGATACTGGTTTTTATCATGATTATTCATCATCACTAGCGACATTGCCCAAAATCCCGTTGACAAAACGCCTCGATTCCTCGCCACTATAAACTTTTGCCAGTTCTACTGCTTCGTTCAAAATAACTCCTTTAGGTGTTTCCTCTTCAAATAATAGCTCAAACACAGCTATGCGAAGAATGGCCCGATCCACAGCGGCAATCCGCTCCAGTGACCATCCCTTCTTCAAATAACGCTCAATGGTTGCATCAATGGTTGAGAGATGTTCCTTCACACCACGAATCAAGTAATGATAAAAATCTTTATACTCTCCTTCCAAATTCTCTCCTCTTTCCTTGATCACGGAATCCTCCTGATCCGGATGAAACTCCATTTGATACAACGCTTGCAGTACACATTCCCTGACATACCGACGACTCATTTCTGCTTTTACTTCACTCATATAATCGATCCCCCAAAAAGAAACCCGAGCCAATCGGCCCGGTCTCTATTTACGCATCCATTTCTCTAAAATAATGGTATCGATGACCTCTTTTAAGTCTTCTTTGCGATCAATCTGCTTCCCGATAAAAAAGCCAAGTCCTACTAGCAGTGCAAAGAAGAGCATTTTCCAAAAACCAACCATTAAATAGATGAGACCAAGGGCAAAACCAATGAAGGAACCCGCAATTCTTCCTCCATATTGTAACCAGATCGTCTCAAGAAAATGTTTATCCATGTTGGCGCACCGCCTTATTCAACACGAATTTTCGCTCGATTGGCCTGAATGGTTTTTGCCACATACACCGGGACTTGATCTACTGCAACTCCCGCAATGGTCTCCACTTGATCTTTCACAGTCCGCTGCAGTTGTTCGGAAACCTGCTGAATCGGTGTTTCACCATCGACAATGATTTTGAGACCAATATCGACGGAAGAAGTTTTGATATTATGGCGAATACGGGCACTCAGATCACGAACACCTTTTACCCTTCTCGCCGCCTTTACAGCGATATTCTCAATGGTCTCCAAAGAAATGCGAATATTGCCAATCTCGGTTAATTGGTCTACACCAGCATTGGCCGATCTTCTAAATATTCCCCAACTAATAAAATACAAGCTTATCAACAAGACAAAGACGCTGACACCAACCACTGATATATTTAATGTGACATCTCGATCCAACAGTAAAATGGCTTCGCTTGCTTTTTTTGGATCGATAAAAAGATCGCAACCTATTAATATACCCGTAATAGCGAGGGCTGCAACCCCCAAACTGAATAAAAATAACAGGAGCCGATCCCATAAGCCCATCGATGGTCTCCTCCTCTATCTGAAGATATTACCGAACCCGTTTGCTTCCGACCTCTTCTTTCCCTTTTTCTAGATTAGGAACTTTGATTCCTTCTACACGTACTACCACTTTTTCTACTACCAGACCGGTCATCGATTCAACAGCTGCTTTTACTTTTTGCTGTACTTCCTTGGCCACTTCGATAATGTGATAGCCATATTCCACAACTATGGCCACTTCAATGCTGGTATGTTCCGCAATCTCCACCTGGGTACCCTGCCGAACATTTTTGCGGCCGATCAATTTATTCAAATCACCTACTACCCCGCCTTTCAATTCAACAACACCTTCAATTTGGGTAGCCGTCAAACCTGCAATCGTCTGAATGACTTCAGGGGCTATTTCCACTTTACCAAGCACATTTTTCTCTTCATACATCAAATTATCCATCGCTTTTGTCACTCTCCTCTTGCCAGTTGTATTCCTCTAAAAACTGAATATGGAAGTCGCCTTCTACAAACTTCGGATGGTTGATCAATTTTAAGTGGAAGGGGATGGTTGTATGCACACCTTCAATGGCAAATTCTTTTAATGCTCGTGTCATGCGCTCCAATGCTTCTTGACGATCTTTACCCCATACGATCAATTTGGCAATCATGGAATCATAAAAAGGTGGGATGCGATAACCCGGATAACACGCACTGTCCACACGAACTCCAATTCCACCAGGAGGCAAATAAAATTGAATGGTTCCAGGGGAAGGGATGAAATTTTTATCAGGGCGTTCGGCATTGATCCGACATTCAATCGACCAGCCATTGATCACAATATCTTCCTGTTTCACGGATAACAGTTCTCCAGCGGCTACACGAATTTGCTCTTTCACTAAATCAATGCCTGTTATACATTCTGTCACAGGATGCTCTACTTGAATCCGCGTATTCATTTCCATAAAATAGAAATTCCCATCTCGATCGAGTAGAAATTCCACCGTACCTGCTCCAGAATAGTTTACAGATTTTGCTGCCTGAATGGCCGCTTGTCCCATCCGTTCACGCAGCTCCGGACTTAACGCTGGAGAAGGAGCTTCTTCAATTAGTTTTTGATAACGACGCTGGATCGAACAATCCCGTTCACCCAAATGAACGACATTTCCATGTTTATCTGCCAAGATTTGAATTTCGATATGACGGGGCTTTACAAGGAATTTTTCAAGATAAACACCTGGATTGCCAAAGTTAGCCTCTGCTTCTTTCTGTGCAAGCGTTATTGCCCGTCTCAATTCTTCTTCGCTATGTACAATGCGCATTCCTTTTCCGCCACCGCCTGCTGTTGCCTTCACGATCACAGGATAGCCGATTTCGTTAGCGGTTTTGGCAGCCTCTTCGATATCTTCAATAACCCCTTCTGTTCCCGGAACTACTGGAACGCCTGCTGCTTTCATCGTTTCTCGAGCGGTCGTTTTATCTCCCATCTTAATGATTGCTTCGGGAGAAGGACCGATAAACTCAATCCCACAGGCAGCACACAACTCCGCAAAATCAGCGTTTTCTGCCAGAAAACCGTATCCAGGATGAATAGCATCTGCACCAACCAATGTTGCCGTACTCATTAAATTGGTCATATTTAAATAACTGTCTTTCGCCAACGCCGGTCCAATACAATAAGCTTCATCCGCCAAGGAGACATGGAGTGCATCACGATCAGCTTCGGAATAAACAGCCACCGTACTAATACCAAGCTCACGACAAGCACGTATAATACGTACAGCAATTTCTCCACGATTTGCCACTAATACTTTCTTGAACATCTTGCTTTCCTCCCGGGGACACTAGCTGGTTTTTACCAAAAATAAAGGTTGACCGTATTCAACTAGCTGACCGTTTTCTACCAATACTTTCACGATGGTTCCACGTACTTCGGCCTCGATTTCATTCATTAATTTCATCGCTTCAACAATGCAGACAATTGTCTTTTCATCGACAACATCGCCTTCTTTTACATATGGATCAGCATCAGGCGCAGGTGCACGATAGAAAGTTCCTACCATCGGTGAAACAATCTTATGTAGATTCGCCTCATCTTCAACAGCAGGTGAAGCAGGAGTCGGTGCTGGAGCTGGCTCAGCGATGGCAGTTGGCTGGACAGCAGGTGTCGTTGCCACAGCTGATACAGAAGGAGCTACCGATTGAGTGGAGACAGCAAGAGGTGTTTCCTGAACAGGTGCAGTAGCGATCTGCGCACGTCCAGATGTCTTTTTAATCACCACTTTTGTGCCCTCTTTATCAATTTCAAACTCTTCAATTTGGGATTCATCAACCAAACGGATTAATTCCCGAATTTCATGCATTTTTAAAGACATGAGTCCAACACTCCTCTCGAATTCGATTTCCATTGTACCTAAAACCGATCATGATTTCGCCTTATTTTATTAACCGTTTTTATGATATAGTTTTTTTCTATGTTTGACCACCCCTATCCCCTTCAGGTTAGAACGGATTATTTTATTTTTACCAAAAAAGACAAGAAAAATCGAATACGATGGGATGGTGCCCACCATGATGAATAAAGCCCCCGCGCTTTCATACAGCGGCGACTTGTCATTTCTGCACCCATTGTCACTCCGAATCGAGAGTCCTTTGCCTTGGGCAGATAGACCGTCTCGGATAATATGGTTGTAATATTCGCTATTATCTGCCTGGTATCATTCCAGCTAACACGATCTCCATTTTCTTGTTCCCATTAAAAACGACCCTTTTCTACCTCCCTCTATCAAATAAATAAATTCACTGACCTTGGCTCTCAGAAGTTTAAAATAACTATGATTTTTACGAAGAGCAAACTTAAAAAAAAAAAGACAGACCTGTCCTTAAAAGACAGGTCTCTTTGAGTGAAAATTTATATATGAAATGATGGGGAACAGCCTCTAATAGATTCGACGTCCCTCGCTAAATCTCGGTTTCCAGTATGTGTTTGTAACCTTGTCTATTTTAACACCTTTGGAAGTCGTTGCATGGATCATTTCACCGTTTCCGATATAAATAGCTACATGGAATACCCTTCCATCTTCTTTAAATATCATGAGATCTCCTCTTAATAAGTTGCTCAAGCTCTTTCCAGTCGATTTTCCTTCTTTTGCCTGATAGGAAGCCGTACGAGGCAAATTGATGCCCAATGCTTGCTTGAATACATATTGGGTAAAACCACTGCAGTCAAAAGAGGATGGGCCTGTCGAACCATATCGATACGGTTTTCCCAAATGCCGTTTCGCCTCAGCGATCAATTTATCCGATTTTTGCGTCCGTGTACTTACCGTTGCCGTTTGTACAGAAGGAGTTTGAACGGATTGATCCGTATTTGGAGTTGCGCTCACTACTCCTGTAGAGAGTAGAGCTGTTACCAAAAATGCAGTCAATACGGTGATGCCTTTTTTCTTCAAATAAACCCTCTCCCTTGTTGCAAGATCTTGGCTGTCAATTTTAATCCTGCCCCCATGGCTGTTTCCCATCTACAAACAGATGCTCTCATTCTAGCAAATTATTTATAAATGAAAAGAGGCTTTTCAAAATAGTTAAATAGTGTTCAAATTTATCTATTTAATTTTCCTTTTTTCGTCAAACTCTACATAAAAATCTATTTTGCAAGGATCATAATCTAAATCTCTTTATTTTTTAATAAATTTTCAGCTGATAAAACGATCCCATCTTCATCCACATAAACATAATGTCCGGGAATCCACTCGACCCCTGCAAAGCGAACGGTTACATCCCTTTTTCCTTTCCCATCTTTCTTGCTTTTCACGGGACTTTTTCCCAATGCCATAACCCCTAGATCCAGTTCAGCCAATTCCTTGGTATCGCGAACACAACCATACACGATGACCCCTTGAATTCCACGCTCAACAGCAATCTCGGCCAAGCGATCTCCCAAGAGAGCGCACTTTTTTGAGCCACCACCATCGACGACCAGAACAGATCCAGCAGGAATCGTTTCCAATGCTTGTCGCACCAAAACATTATCTTCATATACCTGGACAGTATGAATCGGTCCATGGAAACTTTTTTTCTTGCCAAAAGATTGAAAAAGATCTTCGCTTACTTGCAACTTCTCTAAAAATGCATCGCATAAATCGGTTGTTTTCATCAAACCACCCTTTTATTAAATAGAAAGTTGTTTAATATTATAATACTTTCACAAACAAAAAAGAAAAAAATGGAGGCAGAATAATTGAAAAATATATGAATAAAATAAATCTTTTTATTGAATAACCCACTGGCTGACAAGTAAGCGGGCCCATACAACTATTGCGACATATCATATGCCTCTAAAAACATCAACCCGTACCGCTTTGTTTGCGATACGGGTTAGAATCCATCCCGAAGCGCGGGAAACGTATCCATATTTTCAGGATAGTCTCTCCTATGGCAAGTCAGGCAGGCTATTGCTTATTTTTACTTTACATACGCTACCGAGATTTGATTCGCTGCTACATCCATATGCTGACGAACCAGGCTGATCAGTTTCACAGCTTGTGTTTTACTCAAATTCTCACTTTGCACAATCACATCCACATGCTCATCATTGATAATAACAACTGCATCCTGATATCCTTCTTTACGAATCAACTCTTCCAATACATTTTCCTGCTTTTCGAGTTGTGTCAGCTGATTTACTTTTTGCTCTGCTTCTTTGATTTGCTGCTTGGAAGATTTCGGGTTGGACAAAATTTTCATGTACTCTTCTGTCATTTTTCCTCTGAGAGTGGTGCGCTGCAGCTGATAAGCAAGCAAATAATCACTTTCTGGCTTCCCTTTCAGTGCCTCTTTCCCCTTGCTGGTAGACGCTGGTTGATCCAATGCCTTGATATCCACTTGAATTTGATCATTTTTGTTGCCCTTTTCCTTGGCCAGTTCTCCTGCTGGCTCAACCGGCCCCGTAGCAATATAGTAAGCAGACAAGACCACCATTAGAGTAAGCATGGTCACTAACCAAACTGTTTGTTTGTTTACCTGCATAAAACATCCTCCTATCCTTTTGGTAATACAGAAATGCGATGGATGGGTACATCCAGGGTTCGCTGGATGGCTTCAATGACTGCTGCTTTCACTTGCAAATCTTCTACGCCGCGTGCCACGACAAGAACGCCACGAATTTTTGGTTTTAAACGTTTGACCACCATGGGTTGTTCACCATCCTCTCCCCGATAAGTGGCTGTCTTCTTTTCACTGTTCGTTTGTTGGATGGTTCGATTTCCACCTTTCGGATCTGCTTCATTCGTTATTTGTGAAGATTCTCTGGTTTCTACATGCACCACTTCTTCTTCGGTGGAATCAAGATTGACCATAACGGAAACATCATCGACACCCACAATCTTGCTCAATACATCTGCGAGCTGGGCTTCGTATTTTTTTTCATAGTCAACCATGCCCATCTCTTTATTAGAAGACGGCTGACGGGTGTTGTTCTGAAAGGATGGAGCAGATAATCCTCTTGGCTTGCCGTCTTCTTCTTCTACTTGTATAAAGGAAGCCAGGATCATGATTCCGATTCCTAAACATCCCAACAGCAAAATCCAGCGGAATGTATTTTTTTTCTTCTCACCACCCATTTTTTGCTCCATTTTTTCAAGCCACTTTTGCAGCACACCACTCCCTCCCATCTTTATACAGGTTGTTCCACTTGTACATGCACTTTGGACGGCATCACCTGCCAGGTTTGCATGATATATTCGGCGATCTGTTTTTCCAATGTTTTATTTTCTCTGACTTTTGACGGTGTTGTAGATTCTTTTATCTCCACATGAACAGGTTCAATTGGCTTCATCTTTGAAAAAGCATTTTTATTGTTCAGTTTCATCCGTGTAATCATCTCAATTTGCATGATTTCAGGAGCTTTTTGCTGATTCCAGTCTGTTTTTACTTTGGCACGCACCACCTCCACACCAAATTTGGTTTGCACATGTTGAATCATGATTTGTTCCATCGATTTTTCTGTTTGCTGTTGAATCATCGTATCTTGTGATCGTTTTAGGGTCTCTGTTTTTTCTCTGATCTCTGGAAGGGAAGCCATTTCTTTTCCGTCCCATCCCTTTTTTAAAGCAACAGCAAGGTGGGACAGGTTTGAATCATTTTTGAGAAGCTGAAAAATCGGGGATAGTATCGCCATGATGATGAGTAACCCCATTACCAACTTTACATACCGATCCATCGAATGATTCGGCAAGATCAAATCAAAAAATGTGGCAATTAGCACCAATAAAATAATCTGTTTGAGCCAGTCGCTAATCCATTCCACCTTTTCACCTACCTCATCATCATCGAGATATTACCAGAGGCGATAATAATGGATACGGCAAGAAAAAACATGAGTCCCACTGTAGCAAGTGCAGCAAAAATGTAAACAAATGTCTTGCCAATCGTAGATAAACTTTCGATGATCGGGCTATTTCCCATCGGCTGCATGATCGCTGCAGAGAATTGATAAATAAAAGCCAATGAAAGGATCTTTATAGCAGGAAAAGCACTGATCAGAAGCAGGATAATCACCCCAGCCAGTCCAATTGTATTTTTAACGAGTAAAGATGCACTGACTACCGTATCCGCTGCTTCTGAAATGGTTCGTCCTACTACAGGTACAAAGTTACCCGTAATATATTTGGCTGTACGGATCGTAACACCATCGGTTACCGCAGCTGTGACTCCCTGTATAGAAAGTACGCCCAAAAAGATGGTTAGCATTCCACCTAGCAAAGTAATGCCAATTTTTTTAAGCAAACCAGCTAATTGGTTTACCTTGTATTTTTCAGATAAACTGCTGACAATACTCAAGATCGTCGAAAGAAAGAACAAAGGAAAAATGAAGAGATAAATGATGGTTCCAATCATATGAATCATGAAAATGATCAAAGGATGAAACAGTGTCACTGACCCAAAATTTCCCATTGTCCCAAGCAGAGTCAACATCAGGGGAATCAACGCCAACATGAAATCCACCATATGCTGAATGGCCTGTTTGGCTGAATCCACTGCAATATAAAAGCTGTCTACAGCCAGGATAATGATCACCATAAACACAATGGCATAAGCAACTTTACTCACCTGGTTCTGTTCAAAAGCGGTTTGGAGCGTTTGAAGAATCATGCAGAAAACGGCCAAGACGATAATCGTGCCAAGAATTTTTCCATTGTATATCACTTCGTGAAATAAATAACGCCCTAGCGCAGCCAGTACTTCTTTCATACTCCATTTTTCTGACAGCAATAAATCAAAGAGGCTTGGCAGATTTTTTTGCTGAAAAAAACGGCCATATTCGTTCTGTAAATATTGCCAGAATGATTCCACTTCTTCAACTTGCAATTGATTTAATTGCGAACGAATGATTTCATTTGTGACAGAATTGCCCTGATTCCCCTCTCCTTCTGCATACACAGTGCCAGGTAGAATCATCCATACCATCCATAGAAATATAAGGAGCCAACTTAGGCGCTGCATCTCACTCACCTTTAAGCAGGTAATATTTGCACAATCGTTTCTATAATTACTGTGATGATCGGGATCGCCATCACCATAATGAGCAATTTTCCTGCCATTTCAATTTTGGAAGCGATCGATCCTTGCCCTGCATCTCGTGTCACTTGTGCTCCAAATTCAGCAATATATGCTATTCCAACGATTTTTAAGATGGTCTCGAAAAAGAGGTTATTGACATGTGCTTGAGTGGCTAAATGCTCTAACACTCGGATCACTTCAGCAATCTTTCCAGCCAGGGCGATAAAAATGATGATTCCTGTAAAGGTTGCAAGCAAAAAAGCAAAAACCGGTTTTTGTTCCTTAAGGACCAAGACAAGAAAAGTGACAATGATCCCAATTCCAACCACCTGGATAATTTCCAAGCGGATCTCCCCCTATCTATGAACGGAAGAGGAACACATTTTTAATCGTTTGAAACAAATCCTGAATCAGCATCGCAATCATAAATAAAACCACACCAAACCCAAACAAAGTGACCCAATGGGCAAAATCCTCTTTTCCCATTTGCTTCAACACTGTATGAATCATCGCCACGATAATCCCAATTCCAGCAATTTGAAAAACAGCATCCACATTGTATGGCATACAAACCTCCCCTAATACATCAAGATGATGATCAATACTCCACAGAGGATGCCGACAGTTTTACACATCTTCTCATACTGCCCCTGCTCTTCACGTGCCTTCATTTCCTCCACTTCTAAATTGCTTTTGGCCACTCTGACATGTTGCAATTGATCTTCACGATCAGACCGGCCCAGTGTCTGGCAAAAGTGCAGCAAAACAAGTTTTTCCGGCTTTTTCATTGTAGTGTGTGGCCACTGTTGCTCAATAGCCTGTTGAAAACATTCATATGTAGAAGCACCATCCATCTGTTTGAGGTTTTCAGCACATCTAGCAAAAATCGCTGAAATCGCTCCATCCATACGCTCTGCAATCGCTTCACAAGCTTCGATCAATGGACGGGTTCCGTAACCGATTTCAGTCTCCAATAAAGATAGAGCTGAGCGCAATTGCCGTATTTGCTGGGGACGTTCCCGATAATTCCGAGCCAGGAAAAATCCTGCCCAAGAAGCCGCCAATAGCACCATACATGCTCCAGCCAATTTGATGATCATTTACTGATCACCTGATGCCTCATCAGCAAAGGCTTCAGTGATCGATCATAGATCCCTTCCACTGTTCCTGGACCACGCCGGCGGCTGAGAACGACAATCCGTGTAAATACCCCTTCCCGAATCAACTCGGATAAAATGGGGCGATGACAGATCTCTTCAATGGAACTCCCATGAGCTGTTGTAAATAGATGTACACCTGAGCAAATCGCTTCGTGGACGGCTACACTATCTTCCATCCGGCCAATCTCATCAACTACCAAAATCTCTGGTGACATCGAACGAATCATCATCATCATGCCTTCCGCTTTGGGACAAGCATCTAACACATCGGTTCTCGGTCCAACATCATGCTGAGGCACTCCATCCACACATCCGGCAATCTCTGATCGCTCATCCACAATTCCTACTTTATGGGAACGAAAACGTGAGCCACCTGTACTGGCCAATCTGGCGAGATCACGAATCAGGGTGGTTTTCCCGCACTGCGGTGGAGAAACCAAAAGAAGGTTTTCAACCTGTTCTCCATCCAGCAGATAAGGAACCAAGCCCTCCCCCACGCCGATCACTTGTCTGGCGATGCGAATATTAAACCCGGCCACTTCACGAATGTGCTTTACATTTCCGTTCTCGACAACCACCTTCCCGACCAGTCCGATGCGATGTCCCCCTTCGACCGTAACATATCCGCGGCGTAATTCCTCCTCCATCGCATACAGGGAGTGTTGGCTGATCAAATTGAGCATCTTCTGGCAATGTTCTTTGGTTGGAATCATGCTATCTTTGGGTTGCATACTTAATTGGCATGTCCGACTGACAAACCAGGATTGCTCAGAAGTAATCACTTCCAATGGTCGGCCTTGCCTTACCCGAATTTCCTCCAAACATCCGAGGATCGTGCGAGGAAGCGACTGAATCAGCTCCCGGATGGACAGGGGAAGAATTTGATAAATGGCTTTCAAAAGCATACACCTCCTGTCCACATTTTTTCTTTTTACCTCATTCATATGGGAAGCTGGGAATGATTATGACAAGCATAAAAAAAGAGCGAATGATTTAATTAGAGGAAGTACTCAACATATTTTACGAAAGGGGACATCCTAATGAGGTAAAGAGAGTTAATGCGCCTTTAGCGCTTGGCTCCCCCTCTAATCAGGAAGGGATTAGTGAAATTCCTAATAATAATAACTATCCTAAAGGATGATATTTCATAAAATCGTATAATTTTTTCTATAATATTTTGTATTATAATGTGTTTCGTTATTAAATCATTCAAGGTGTGAAAATATGAATATTATGGACATTATTATTGGCTTCATCCTTGGGAGTGTCGAAGGTCTAACGGAATTTGCCCCTGTATCTTCAACTGGACATATGATCCTGGTAGGTCATTTATTAGGTTTTGAAGGTACAGTAAGAGCAACAACTTTTGAAGTCGTGGTTCAGTTGGGATCTATTCTTGCAGTAGTCGTTGCTTTTTGGAAACGAATCTTAAATATTGTAGGATTACGCAAAATCGAAACAGAGGATCAGGATATGGGAAAATTAAGCTACATCCATATCTTGATAGGAATTCTTCCTTTTTTTCTCCTTGGTGCTGTCTTTTACAACTTTATTAAAACCCTATTCTCTCCACAAACCGTTGTCGTTTCACTTATTGCCGGTGGGATACTTATGTTGGTTGCTGAAGGTTTTCGAAAGCCAAGACCAACCGCAACAACATTAGATCAAATTACATATAAGCAGGCACTAGGAATGGGTTGTTTCAATGCTTAGCCCTTGTTCCTGGTTTCTCTAGAATGGGCGCAACCCTTTCAGGTGGACTATTAGTTGGAATGAATCACAAAACAGCTTCCGAGTTTTCCTTTATTATGGCCGTTCCTATTATGGTTGCTGCATCTGGTAAAGATTTATTTGAAAGCTGGAGCCATCTGAGTGTATATGATTTGCCTCTGTTTATCACAGGTTTCCTTACTGCATTTTTTGTTGCCCTGTTGTCTATTCGCTTTTTTTTACAAATCATTAATAAAGTAAAATCAGTTCCCTTTGCTATCTATCGTTTTATATTAGCAGCTCTCTTTTGGATTTTTTTACTCTAATTTACAAAAAGCAGCCCAAACTGTTTCTTCCAAGAGAGCATCAGCTTCTTGAAAAAGTTTCCGTTATACACCGGGTATGTTATCAGACCCTCATGTTGCCGAGCAACATCGTCAGAGTATTTTCTATAAAGCGGAGGGATGGGTTCCTTACGGAGTGACTGTGATGGTACAGAAGTCGTCACGGAGGAAGGTACCCATCCCGAAGCGCTAGAAAAACGTATCCATATTTTCAGGATAGCCTCACGCTCTTTCAAGAGAGCGTTTTATTTGACGCATTTACTATGTACCAACACCTAAAACAAGAAAGGGTTCCTTTTAATCCAGAACCCTTGTTCCCATCTTTAACTGATCGTTTCATCCACTCCACTACGCTGCGGTTCGATCTCTGTCGCATCTTCCACTACCAAAACGGTATGACATTTCGGACATAATACCTCGATTTCATCATCTGCAATGTCATCTTCATCAACCAGTACTTCTTCTCCACATTCTGGACAAACCACTTCAATTAATCCTTCTTCATCATCCAAATCTCCATAAAAGGCCAATTCCAACTCATTTAAGTCTTCATCCACTTCTTCCACATATTCTTCCAATTCCCTCAGTCGAGCTTCTACATGCTGGTTGGCTTCGACCAATTCATCCAATGTATCAAGTAAACGATTCAAGGCTTTTCGATCCAGTTCCGGATTTCCTTCACAAAGGCCTCGAACATAAGCCAGTTCTCGTCTCAGACGCTCATACATGTTGTTCACCTTCTTTTTTATGGTTTAACATCACTAGTTTCGCCCACTTGCTGTTTTCACATTCCTTTCAATAATTGGGATCAATCAGGGTATGCTAACAACAACACGGTTAAAATCAGAGGTGACATGTATGACTTCGTCAGAGACGCATAACAATAAGCCCACAACCGCTGCTTTGATTACCCTGAGCTTTATTCCACTGATTATGGTGTTGGGCAACTCCATGATCATTCCTGCACTGCCTGTGATTGAAAAAGCTCTGGATATTACTTCCTTACAAGTAAGCTTGCTTATTACCTTGTTTTCCATCCCGGCTGGTATCGTCATCCCGATTACAGGTATTTTGGCTGATCGAGTTGGGCGAAAAAAAGTCATCTTCTTCAGCTTGCTTCTTTATGGGATCGGGGGACTTTTAGCTGGCATTTCCGCTCTTGTCAATGGAGGGTCTTATCCATTTTTACTAGCTTCCCGTATCTTGCAAGGAATCGGTGCAGCAGGTACATCTCCCATTGCGATGGTTTTAATTAGTGATCTTTACCAAAAAGAAGAGCGCAGCAAGGCACTTGGCATCAATGAAGCTTCCAATGCATTTGGAAAAGTATTAAGTCCCATTTTTGGATCATTGCTATTGTTGATATCCTGGTATGCCATGTTTTTTGTTTTTCCACTCCTTTGTCTTCCAATCGCCATTGCCCTATGGAAAGTGATCAAAGAGCCGGTTCATAAACAAAAACCACTGCCATTAAAACAATATTGGCTGGATATCCGCAAAATTTTCCAGCGCAAAGGAAAATGGCTGGTAACCGCCTTTTTGGCTGGATCTCTTGCATTGTTTACCATGTTTGGGGTGCTCTTTTATTTATCGGATACACTTGAGAAAACCTATCATATTGTCGGAATCAAAAAAGGGTTTATTTTAGCCATCCCACTACTGGCTTTATGTTTAGTCGCCTATTGGACTGGGAGTCATGTAAAAAATCAAACCAGCCAAATGAAAAAATTCATTTTACTGGGACTGGGAGTCATGGCTGGCTTTATTGTAACCATGCCCTGGATTACGCAAATGGTCTGGTTGATTGCTGTCGCATTCGGACTGGGCATTGGTGCTGGACTTATTCTCCCTTGTCTCAACACATTAATCACTTCGGCCATCGGTGTTCAGGAACGAGGGATCATTACCTCTCTTTATGGCAGTGTCCGTTTTCTGGGAGTGGCTTTCGGGCCACCCACATTTGAAACATTATCCAATCGCCCTTATCTGTTATTTTTTGGACTATCTGCTCTATTTATCCTTATAGCTGTAGCCGCAGCCATCTTTATACATCAACCTCAACGTCTGCGCGGAAAAGATGGTCAATATCGTCTTTTGATCCGCAAGGAACGATTTCAACCATCGAGTTAACTTCAGTTTTACTGCTTTGGTTTTACTCCCCTTTTTCCAGGCATACAATGTCCTAGAAACCATGGAGAAAGAGGGAGTTTATTTTTTTATGAAAAGTTGGCATACCAAGTGGATAGACCGATCGCAAAAAAGAAAGCCAAAACCACGCACCTGTGGATTAAATTGCCTGATCGATAAAGGCCTCGGTCTTCATGCATTTTATGACCTGTTAGAGCTTGCTGGTGATCACATTGATTTCATTAAACTGGGATTTGGTACAGCTGGAATTACACCACCATCCATCCTCCAGGAAAAAATCAGCTTGGCCCGACAATATGACGTCCATCTATACCCTGGCGGAACATTTTTCGAAATTGCTTATACCGAAGGACATGCGACAGATTACTTTACTCGATTGCAAACAATGGGTTTTGAGTGGGTCGAAATTTCCGATGGCACCATTGATCTTCCACTAACTAACCGGAGTCAATTGATTTATCAGGCCCGTCAACAGGGGCTCATTGTCATCACTGAAATTGGCAAAAAAAAAGAAGGCAGTTTTTCATCTCTTGATGAGTTTATCACTCTTTATCAGCATGACATACGGCATGGTGCTGCCTATGTCACCATGGAAGGAAGAGAAAGCGGAATCAATGTCGGGCTCTATAATAAACACGGCGATATGGATATCGCCTATTTACAAAAATTAGTCCATCGAGTCAACTCCGACTCGATCATTTGGGAAGCTCCCCTAAAAAAGCAGCAAGTTACCATGCTTCAATTGTTGGGTTCGGAAGTGAATCTTGGTAATATTCCTCCTACTGAAGTCCTGGCAGTGGAGTCTTTGCGTCGAGGTCTACGATCCGAAACCTTTCATCTTTGGGAAAGTTCAAATAAGCAGCAAGACCACTAGACAGCCTGAAAATTGTTCGCTCTATCTTCTTCTAAATATCCTTTCCTGGACATACAGTGGTACAAAACACTGTGTGGACAGGAGTAACGAGCATGAAAGTCGACTTCTTTTTAGTCATTTTAATTCTGATCGGTATTTTGGGACGTTCTCCATTAATCACTACAGCGGCAAGCTTTCTCTTGATCTTAAAAATGCTACACCTCGGTCGTTTCTTTGCTACAGTGGAACGGCGTGGCCTGGAACTGGGATTGCTTTTTTTGACGATCTCCGTACTCGTTCCCTTTGCGGCAGGACGTATTTCCTATAAAGACTTTCTCTCTGTTTTCACTTCGATTCCGGGCATCTTGGCGTTGATTGGTGGCGCGCTCGCTACCTACATGAATGGGAAAGGATTGGTCGTACTAAAAATGGACCCTCAATTAATCGTAGGTATGATGATTGGGTCCATTTTCGGCATTTTATTTTTGCGCGGGATTCCCGTAGGCCCCCTGATGGCAGCCGGGATCACCGCCCTGCTTCTCAAACTGTTTCATTTTTGGTGGAAATAACATCAGTCAGCGGACAGAGAGGTACAAATTCATGAATACATCCATTGCGGAAATTTTAACTCTCATACATCGCAAGCGTCTTTGCCCATCCTGAGCGTGAAGGTTCCTTTTCCGTCGCATTCCCACCAGAGAATCAATCGGAAGAGGAACCTTCTTTTATTAACCGCCTTATTCTTTGTTCTCTCTTAATCCTCGTGTCATTTGTTGCCAGACAGTTCCACTCGCCTCTTCTCCCTTTTCAATTCGTTCCAAAGCCATTTGGATTTGCATCCTTACTTCAAATTCAGGCTCGTTTTCTGCCTGTCTAAGTGCATCAAGAGCGGTTTCATCTCCGACCTCATACAAGAAACGGGCTGCTCGCCAACGCACCAGTTTATTCGGATCTTTCAAGGCTTCACACATTGCTGGAATCGCTTCAGGATCTCCCAAATCAGACAAGGTATCACCAGCAGTCCGGCGAACGATGGAGGATGCATCTTTTAAAGCGCGATATAAATAAGGCAAAACTTTTTTACCGCCAATAAAGCCAAGATATACGACAGCCAGCCGGCGAATAGCTGCTTTTTCATCCCGCAAGGCCTGGTCCAGTATATCCAAATGCTCTTCGGATGGCTCCCATTGTTCGAAGGCAGCATAACGTCTTTCCCACTCTTTTTCACGAAAGGCTTCGCGCACCGTTTCTGCCGAAATGGCTTGTTTTTTGGGCTCGATTTCTTCCCCTTCAGCCAGCACACGTTCGACCAATTGCTGCAAGCGTTTTTCATCATAAGCAGCACAAATCTCTTCCATTACTTGCTCCCCAACATCTTTCAAGTCCCCATAGCGTGGAGTTTGTTCTTCCCATCTGCGCTCCAGAATGAGATTGGAGGTAGCTGTTTGTGCCTTCATCACTGCTTCTTTGAATCGCTCAGGCAATCCGACACGCACTTCTTCGCCATCTTTGACCAATTTGATTTGCATCGGAATATCTCTTAGCTTTTGAATATAAACCGTAACCTCACCAAATGAGTCCTTCGCTACATCCTGTGGTTCCTGTCCTGAATCAGCTGGAACGCTAACAGCGCTATCTGCATCGCCCAACACTTTTCGCGCCAAAGCCAGCACTTCCTGCCAATCTGCTTTAGGATGCCTTTCTAGCGAAATAAAGTCTGAAACCTGAAAGACACCCTGTACACCCTCAATCGACAAAAGTTGTTGAATATATGGAGGCGCTGCCTCTTTATTCTTTTGATTAAAGTTATAACTCGTTTCTGCAGGCAACTGCTCGTCCAGATTTAATTTCATTACATTTGGACTTGGAGTCGGCTCGATCGAGACGATTTTCATTGGAATCACCCCGTTTCATCGTAATAAAGAAAGCCTCTGGATATCGCAGAGGCTTTCTTTAGTGAGTACAGCTGGGATCGTTCGAGAATCGTTAACAAGCAATGATTGTTTATGCGCGAGATACATATTCTCCGCTACGAGTATCGACAATGATGCGATCACCTTGGTTGATAAAGAGCGGAACTTGTACCACAAAACCAGTAGACAGTTTTGCCGGTTTGCTACCACCAGATACGGTATCTCCTTTAATTCCCGGTTCCGTTTCGACGACTTCCAATTCTACCGTATTCGGTAGCTGAATTCCGATCGTTTCCCCTTTAAAGATGACCAGGTTTACATTCATATTTTCTTGCAAGAAATTGAGCTCATATTGTAAACGGTCAGCGGGTAATGTAATTTGATCATACGTTTCGTTATCCATAAATGTATATTCGCCGCCGCTTTCATAAAGATATTGCATCTGCCGGGTTTCCACCATTGCTCTTGGTACTTTTTCGCCCGCACGGAATGTACGCTCTTGAATATTTCCATTTCTCAAGTTACGCAGTTTGGAACGAACAAAAGCTGCTCCTTTTCCTGGCTTTACATGTTGGAACTCAATCACTTGCCATACGTCTCCATCCAGTTCAATGGTTAAACCTGTACGAAAATCGTTCACACTAATCATCCAGACTTCCTCCTAACATATAAAATCAATCAATCACAATTAATTCTTTCTTACTATGTGTTAGAACTTCATATCCTGATTCGGTCACAAGGACATCATCCTCGATCCGGACACCGCCAAAATCTGGGATATAAATCCCCGGTTCCACTGTGACGATCATTCCAGGAACGAGCGTATCTTCACTCTGGGTAGAAAGATAAGGTCCTTCATGCACTTCCAATCCGATCCCATGTCCTGTACCATGTCCAAAGTAATCGCCATATCCTTGGCTTATAATGTAATTCCGTGCAGCCGCATCGACTTCAACACCAGATACTCCCGGTTGAATGGCACGAATACCTCGATTCTCTGCCTCTAATACAGTATCATAAATTTCTTTTTGTTTGTCATTGGGTTTTCCTAACATAATGGTTCTCGTAATATCTGAAACGTAACCATTATATAAGGCACCAAAATCCAAGGTGACCAAATCACCTTTTTCCAGCTTTTTGTCACTGGCTACACCATGGGGCAAAGCGGAACGTTTACCCGAAGCGATAATCATATCAAATGAAGAAGAGGTCGCTCCAAATTCCCGAAGTAAAAATTCCAAACGGGTAGCCACTTGCTTTTCGGTCATACCTGGACGAATCTCTTCCAAAATTCTTGCAAATGCCTGATCAGCAATAGAAGCTGCCTGACGGATGATGGCGATCTCTTCCTGATCCTTGATCATGCGCAGTTTATCAACAAAAAAGCTGGTTGGAGTGAGTTGAATGCCT
The DNA here is from genome assembly GCF_900114055.1 of Thermoflavimicrobium dichotomicum. Classification (GTDB taxonomy): domain Bacteria; phylum Bacillota; class Bacilli; order Thermoactinomycetales; family Thermoactinomycetaceae; genus Thermoflavimicrobium; species Thermoflavimicrobium dichotomicum. The sequence continues at coordinate 106,927 of NZ_FORR01000007.1, forward strand.
TTACACCCGTCTTTCAGACGATTGAATTGTGCATAGGAAAGGTCTTCTGCTTCAACCGCCAGATTGGATACATCCAATCTACGGCATTCCTGAGCGATCGTTGGAATGAGATCCATATGTCGTTTATATTCGATCACCTTAAAAGATGATGCCTGTTGTTTGGCTTGAACAGTATAACGGGTATCAACGAACAGGATCGCTTCGTTGGCCGTTACCAATACCGTTCCTGCTGAACCCGTAAACCCTGTGATATACCGACGATTGGGAGCACGAGTAATCAGGATGGCTTCTAGTCCATTTTGTTCCATTTGAGCACGGAGCCGTTTCAGTCGCTTCTCCATCGTTCCCACTCCTTATGTAAGTGCTGTTTTTTGACAGCTTCGTTGGATCGCCATTAGGGCCAATTCATAGCCGATAAAACCCAAGCCAACAATTTGCCCAGCAGTGACAGGGGCGGTCACAGAGGTAGAACGAAATGGTTCACGGGCATGAATATTGGATAAGTGCACTTCGATTACCGGAACATCGATCGATGTGATCGCATCACGAATCGCATAACTATAATGCGTATACGCACCAGGATTCAAGATGATGTAATCATATTTTCCCTCAGCCATATGAAGCTGGTCAATCAATTCACCTTCTGCATTTGACTGAAAACAGGTAACGTTCAAACCTAGCTCCGTACCCAGTTCAACCAACTGTTGATTCAGTTCTTCCAATGTACCTGTTCCATATATGCTCGGTTCTCGTTTACCTAACCGATTCAGGTTGGGACCATGAAGAACCAGCACTTGTATCACTATACATCATCCCCTGTCATTGTATCACAATTCGTGGAAAATCATTACCACAATTATTTATTGTCCCACGTTTTTTGTATTTTGTCCAATGTTTGATCGATCCATTGAAATCATACAATGATTTGCGGCTTTATGGTAAAATAAAGGTATTAAAGACAGAAACAAAGGTGGTGCAGTACTGCTCGTGGCTGAAAAACCCGTACTATACGGCGGACAAGCTGTCATAGAAGGTGTGATGTTTGGCGGTCGCTATACTCAGGTTACAGCTATCCGTCGAAAAAATGGGCAAATTGAAACATACGAAATATTAAAAAATGAACATCCGGCTCTTTCCTTCCTGAAAAAGATTCCTTTTATTCGTGGAATCGTTGCATTGGTTGAATCAAGTGCGTCCGGAGCCAAACATCTTCAATTTGCTTCCGAAAAATACGAACAAGATATGGATGAAGATGATGAAAGTACTGCAAGCGCTTCCGAAGATTCCTCTTCTTCTTCGTGGAATGTTGGAATGATGATAAGTGTCACGATCCTGGGCATTTTATCCTTTATTGTCGGGAAAATCATTTTTACTGCTGTACCTGCTTTTTTAGCGAGTGTTTTATTTGACCGTTTTACCAAAAACCTCATTATTCAAAATCTGATCGAAGGTGGTATCAAAACCCTTTTATTACTTACGTATTTATGGATTATATCGCAAACTCCCATCATCAAACGGTTGTTTCAATATCATGGTGCAGAACACAAAGTGATTAGCACGTATGAACTTGGGCAAGAATTAACAGTAGAAAATGTTCAAAAACAGTCCACTCTTCACTATCGCTGTGGAAGCAGTTTTATCATCCTTACAGTCATTGTTGGTGTGATTCTGTACTCCTTCTTCCATTATGATACCGTCTGGGATCGGATATGGAATCGAATCCTGCTTATTCCAGTTGTCATTGGCCTCTCCTATGAACTGTTACGCTTTACCAATGCAGTAAGAAACGTACCTGTCCTTGGCCTTCTGGGTTACCCCGGATTATGGCTACAGAAATTAACAACCAAAGAACCATCGGATGATCAAGTGGAAGTAGCCATTGCCGCCTTTAACCGTATGCTCGAACTTGACGCAGAAATTGCCCAAAGCAAGAGTACAGAACAAGCAGCCACTGCACATCTTTCCTCTTCCACATCTTAAGACCCCTATGTTTTTGGGTTCTGCAAAGAAAGGGTGGTTGTATGGTTTCTCACTCTTCCCACTCAAAAGGATGGAGATGGGTTATCTTTACACTGATTGGGATTGGATTTGGACATAAGGTGTGGAATTCCTTATCAACTTTATGGCTATTTCTGTTGGATATCATGATACCGGCACTTTTAATCGGTATCGTTATTTATCTCTATAAATATCCTCCAAAATGGTTACGCAGAATCAGCCTTTCTCAACGACCACCCCATGTACGTTATCGCAAAAAAAACAAAACAGATTCCAACCTCAAAAAAACCCGTCCACTCCGAATCGTTAGCCATCAAAAGAAAAAAAACCATCCTTTTCGAGTCATTGATGGTAACAAGAAAAAATCACTTTGATCTCCCTCTTTCGCCTGAAGAGGGATTTTTTTTACCCGAACCGCAAGATTTGCCGATCAGACTGAATCATCCAGACACGTATGGAACCACGCACTTCAGCTAAAATATAGGGATAAACAACCACTTGTGGATAGAATTTATCTTTCTCAGGATGCCGTTCTTCAACAAATACATCCGTCTCTTTTTCATCCCCTTCCACCTTGATCAATTCCAATCGATAGCCGGGATTCGGTCGCATTCCCAAGGCAATCAAGAGATAATGCTGTTCTTGCCAAGTATAAACAAATAAGCCTTTTTTTCTTTTATGCTCATAAAACCATACCAATACCTCTTTAGGTAATTGATCCATCTTTTTGTCTTCGATCACCCGAAAATTTTCATGTGGCATAAATTGCTCCTCCAATGAATCTAATTTCTCTTTCCACGTACTTGCAGATATTGTTCAAACGTCCAATCACGGAAAAATGCTTCTGCTGCTTTTTGACCTGATCGAAACAATTGTTCTTTTTGTTCGCGATTAAGGGAAAAGTCTGTGATCTTGATTCCCATCGAAGGAACCATGATCGTTCGCAATTGATCTTGCCCCTGAATGGCTCGATTATCATGTGCTTCTAACATGGTAAAAAAAATCGACATCAGCATACTAAAGGGGCCGTCAATCCGATTGATCTTTTTTTCTGAAGAAGATACCAAACAAAAACCAAACGTAGGCCAGCGAGGTTCTTCCTGGTCAAACAACCAAACCGGAAAATTGCTTAATACGCCGCCATCCACAATATAACAATGGGTGCGATGAGATTGATGGCGAATTTTTACGGGTTGAAAAAAATAAGGAATACTGGCACTCATTCTGACTGCCCGAGCCACTGATATTTCTTCCTTTTTATATCCATAGTTTATCAAATCATCAGGCAAAACCAACAATTGGCTAAGTGTAATATCAGAAGCAATGACATGCAATTCTGTATCTCCCTGAAAGTCTGAAAATGTTTCAATTCCTTTGGCCTTTAAAAGGGAAGCTAACCATTTTTCCAAAGCATCTCCTGAATACATTCCCTTTTTGAGCCAAATGCGAAGCAAAGGCCCAATATACGGGATTTGATTAAACCAATTCGGAGATAAAAAATCCAAAAAGTTTTTCTCCATTAAAATCTGGTACAATTCATCCGCAGTATATCCTGCTGCAATCAAGGAAGCGATCACCGCTCCAGCTGAAGTTCCTGCCACCCGCTTCCAACGAAATCCCTTTTTCTCCGCAACGGATAATGCACCAACCAAACCAATTCCTTTTACTCCTCCACCTTCAAATACGGCATCTGCCCACATACATATTCCAGCTCCCATCACTCTTTTAAGATCATTGTATGATTAAATGTATAAAAAAACCCAGGGATTGAGTCCATGGGTTAGAGTGACTGAAGATCTTCGATTTCTTCCTGTTCCGTTTTTTCCTTCAATAGCCGTAAATGTTCTACAATCTCTGGGTTTTTTCCTAAAAAATCAACCAGGTTTTCGATGCATGTAATGGAATCCCAACTCAGATGATGTTCAATCCCCTCAACATCGTTGTAAATGTGCTCCTCATTTACGCCGATCAGCCGTAAAAACTGCTCCAGTAAATGATGTCGATCCACTAGGCGCTTTCCTATTTTCTTTCCTTTTGCAGTAAGAACAAGCCCACGATATTTCTCATACACCAAATATTTGCTTTGATCCAGCTTTTGTACCATTTTCGTAACCGATGAGGGGTGTACTTCCAACGCTTCGGCAATGTCAGATACTCGTGCATAACCTTTTTGTTCAATCAATTTATAAATATTTTCCAAATAGTCTTCCATGCTTGGCGTTGGCATAGATAACCCCTCCTATACTAGCGTCTGATAATTTCATTTTATCACACATCTTTACCATAAACATCCAACACACCATCAAATTTTTCGCAATTCCCTTCCCATTAATCGAATCGCTTCCACCAAATTTTTGCCCAGTTCTTCCAAACGTTGCTGTATCTTTTCGTCTTTCAATGTACCATCCGGATTAAACGCCATATACGAGCGCGGCACCGAAACCATGGACGGCAATGGCCATGCATGCAAGGTGCGACAAATAATATTCATGGTGTTAAGAGTATTGGTTGCTCCCAAAGCTCCACCTGCAGTTCCAACAAGAGCGACAAATTTTCCTTCCAACTCACGTGCACCAATAAAATCCAAGGCATTCTTTAAAACACCAGAAATACTTCCATGATATTCAGGTGAACCCAGAATAAATCCATCCGCCTCTAACATTTTGGCTTTGAATTGATGAACTGCTTCTGGATACGTGGATTCATCCGAACGATCGTCATAGATTGGCAAAGGATTCTTCCTGAAATCATACAGTTCTACTTCTGCTCCTTGTTTCTTTGCCGCTTCCATTACAATCTGAACAGCACGTTTCGTGGTAGAGTTTGGATTCATGCTTCCGGCTAGGGCCAGGATTTTCAACGCAAACACTCCTTTAGTTTATGTAGAAGGCCTGATACTATGATTCTTCGGGCAAGAATCCTTTTTGTATCAAGTGATTTCCTTGACCACTCCCCATGTGAAAACGCAGGGGATTCTTGGGTAATCCCTTCTACTGAAGAGAAATGAACCAAGCTCAACCCGCCAGTCCAGCGGTGAAAAAGATATTTTTCAAACTAGCCCTACTGCTTGGTTTTCGCTTTTCAGCCTAGTTTGATGCTCGCTCTCGTCCCGATCGGGTTTTCTCGCTCTCAAGAATATAAAAGATCATGCGTACCGTACGCATGATTCAGTATACAAGATTTAAACTCTTATTTCTATGGTCAGAAAGTGAAAATAGCCTATTTTTTCACCTGCATTTCTCTTTCTTCATCACTTTTGAGCTTGAATTAATCCTTATCCTTCGGTCCACGCAAATACCACTCAGGAAATATTCATACCTTATGAGACGCCAGACGAATATAATCCACAAACACTTTTCCTTTATTTAAGGAAAAGACGACCGAAATCGATCGCGTTCCCTTGGGAGGAGAAGGAACAATGGTAAAATATGGTGAAAAACGGAGAGCTTTAGGTTGAGGTAAAGTGATCATCAGTGGAGTGGCGCGTAACCATTTCCCGTGCGAATCAAAGTATACTACGGTGGCAAATATCGTTGGCCTGTATTGATTTGGACTTGCATTCAAAAGGCGAAAATACAAATAATAAGCACACGAACTTTCCAGATGGTCCGTTTGAATTCTTTGCTTTAAGACACTCGGTTCCGATGAAGAGCTTCCCAATAACAAGGAGGCGTCACCAGAAACAACCGGATTCTGTACCCGTTTTATATTCTTTCCTTCCCACGGCCGTAATCCCTGTCGAAAACCACCATTGAGCAAAATATTTTTATTCGAGCAAGTCATTTTTTTCCTCCTCTAAACAAAAACTTTCTCTATCTTACGGAGAACCCAACAAAAAAGTACAAAGAACAATAAAAATTAGACTACTATATTGTTTCGAAGTATAATAATATTAAATAATTTTAGAATCAAATATCCAAAAGAAGGGAGGGTTAGGATACTTACCTAACCCTCCCTTCTATTTATTTCTATGCCAAAATAAAGGAGGAAAGCGCTAATATGAAGAAGGATGAAATGATTGAAATTCATGGTGATTCGTTAACATTTCAACAGTATGCCGCTGTTGTCTATGATCGAGTGCCTGTTCGTCTCAGTGATGAAGCCATGACCAAAATGGCACAGTCCAAGCAATTTGTCAATGATCTAGCGGCACAGGAGCAAAGCATTTACGGAGTGACAACAGGCTTTGGCAAGTTCAGTGATTGTGTGATCAGCAGTCAACAGGCTCAAGAATTACAACTAAATCTGATTAAAAGCCATGCCTGCGGTATAGGTGAACCGCTACCTGAGACCATTGTTCGCGGGATGATGCTGTTAAGGATCAATGCATTAGCCAAAGGGTATTCGGGTATTTCTCCAAATACAGTCCAAGCACTCATCACACTATTAAATCATGAAGTGCATCCGATCGTTCCTTCACAAGGGTCTTTAGGTGCCAGTGGTGATCTGGCTCCTCTCGCTCATATGTGCCTGCCTTTGCTCGGTTTGGGCTATGTCAATCATCATGGAAAACCCAAACCATCTGCCCAAGCTCTCAAGGAAATCGGCTTAGAACCCATTCGCCTGGAGGCAAAAGAAGGATTGGCTCTGATCAATGGAACCCAGATGATGTGCAGTATCCTGGCAGACTCCATTCTTCGTGCGAAAAATCTTTTGTTAGCTGCAGACATTATCTCTGCTCTAACCATTGAAGCACTGCAAGGTATTCCCCATGCATTTCATCCTCTGCTCCAACAAGTCAGAGGACATCAGGGACAGATCATGACTGCCCAAAATATGCGAAATCTGCTGAAAGAGAGCAAACAAGTGACCTCTTCGGGAGAAAAACGGGTTCAGGATGCTTACAGTTTACGTTGTATCCCGCAAGTTCATGGTGCTTCTAAAGATACGTATCACTTTGCTGAGCGAATTGTGGCCACCGAAATGAATGCAGCCACTGATAATCCACTTATCTTTACTGAGATTGGCGAGGTGATTTCAGGCGGTAATTTTCATGGTCAGCCCCTGGCTTTTGCAGCTGATTTCCTGAAAATCGCCATGGCTGAAATCGCAAATATTTCCGAACGCAGAATCGAACGTTTGGTAAATCCACAACTTAGCAATCTTCCTGCTTTTCTTACGCAAAATGGCGGACTCCATTCGGGATACATGATTCTGCAATATGTAGCTGCGTCACTGGTCTCAGAAAACAAAGTATTATGCCATCCCGCATCGGTTGATTCCATCCCCTCTTCTGCCAATCAAGAGGACCATGTCAGTATGGGATCCATCGCTGCCCGAAAATGTTTGGATGTTATTGAAAACGTTTCCAAAGTGCTGGCCATTGAATATGTATGTGCCACCCAAGCCTTGGAATTTACTCCGAACCAATGTGGTCAGGGTACTCGAATTGCATATGAACTCTTGCGCCAGTATCTTCCACCACTCACAACCGATCGTGAAGGTCATGAAGATATTGCCACTGCTCATAAATTGATTCAAAGCGGAAGATTGGTTCAAGAAGTGACAACACAAATGGACTTGCAAATTTGACCCCTTGTGTAAACGCAAGGGGGTTCTTGGGTAATCCTATCGACAGAAAGGAAAAGAAATAAAAACGAAGCGATATGGTAATCATGTCATACCGCTTCTGTTCATATCTATCTTAACCTGGCTGGACAAAATTTTAACGCATCACACGCAACCAAACGAAGGTCAATACCATCTACTTCTCCCTGGATCGCATCCTCTGCCGATTTTCCATGCATATGTCCATAAATGCACAATGTCACGCCAAACTCTTTCATAATCTCCATGTATTTCGATTCCTTGGCATGTTTGGTGATCGGCGGAAAATGCAACATCACGATTTTTTCTTTATCGGGGTGATCTTTTTGCGCTGCTTCCAATGCCAGGCGCAATCGTCCAGCTTGCCGTTCATAGATTTTGCGATCCGTTTCTTCTTGATAAAACGGATCTCCCGGCAAACTCCAACCACGTGTGCCAGCTACCACTGCCCCTTCCACCACCGTATAATCCGCATCAATCCATTCGATCCCTTCAGGCAAAGCTTCCCGAATCTTTTTCTTGCTATGGTAATAGTATTCATGATTTCCTGGGGAACAGATCTTTCTTCCCGGTAACTGCGCGATCCAATCAAAATCATATTGAGCCTGTTCCCAACGAATGGCCCAACTGATGTCTCCAGGAATCAGTACCGTATCATTAGACCTTACTTGCTTTAGCCAGTGATCGCGAATCAAGTCATAATGGTTCAACCAGCCAAAAATATCCATCGGTTTTTCTATATCGGTTTCCGGATTGATTTCATCCAGTTTCACAAATTTATTAAAAGATAGGTGTAAATCTCCAATTGCAAAAATGGCCAATGTCTTCCACATCCCCTTTTTCCTTTCCATACCACTTTTTGTATTATATCATTATTTGGACATGGATCTCGACTTCTGTATATATCTGAATTTTATATTTATTATATATAAATAAAACATTGACAATACGAAAAACATTGCCTAGAATAAGGTTAGAAAGTTGTACTAATCCAAATTATATGGTTAGATAACAAAAATTTAACTTATACCATGTAATATGTACTAAAAAAATTTGCCAAGGAGGTTTTTTCTTGAAATGGTTATGGACATCCATCCGAGCTATTCTAATCGTCTCACTTATTGTTATTAGTGGCTGTAGCTCCTCGACGACAAACAGTAAATCATCTGGAACGCTTAAAGTAACTGCTACAACTGGAATGATAGCGGATCTCGTTCAACATGTTGGAGGAAAACATGTACAAGTGACTGCTTTGATGGGACCGGGAGTGGATCCCCATTTATATAAGGCATCACAAGGTGATATTGAAAAATTAGATCAAGCGCACGTCGCTTTTTATAACGGATTACATTTGGAAGGAAAAATGACAGATATCTTTACCAAGATGGCTCGTTCCAAACCCGTCATCCCCGTTGCTGATGGTATTGATAAAAAGAAAATCATCGAAACAAAGGATGGACAATATGATCCTCATATTTGGTTTGATGTCAAACTCTGGATACAAGCCGCTGGACAGGTCAAAAAGGGACTGATCGAAGTGGATCCCCAACACAAAAACGATTATGAGGCTCAAGCAACTGCCTATATCAAACAGTTGGAAGAATTGGATCAATATGCTCGAACACAACTTTCTTCCATTCCTAAAGAACAAAGAGTCCTTGTCACCGCCCATGATGCGTTCAGTTACTTCGGTCGTGCCTATGATTTGGAAGTGGTCGGATTACAAGGAATTAACACTTCTTCCGAATATGGACTCAAAGACGTACAACGCATGGTCAACTTACTGACAGAGCGAAAAATTAAGGCGGTATTCGTTGAGTCCAGCGTACCAAAACGTTCAATCGAAGCGGTGATTGCGGGTGCCAAAAGTAAAAATCATCAAGTATCGATTGGTGGCGAATTGTTTTCTGATGCGATGGGAGAAAAAGGAACACCAGAAGGAACCTATATCGGTATGGTACATCATAACGTGGACACGATCGTGAAGGCATTGAAATAGAAAGGGGGAATTTAAATGTTTGCTCCTGTATCCATTCGTAACTTATCTGTGGCCTATCATCGCAAGCCTGTTCTTCGTGATATCGATTATGACGCACCTGAAGGAGAATTGATCGGGATCATTGGGCCCAATGGAGCGGGAAAGTCTACACTCATTAAAGCCATCCTCGGTTTGTTGCCATTAGCTAGTGGAGAAGTCAAGATTTATGGTAAGCCCTATAAAGAACAACGCCACCTGGTTGGCTATGTGCCTCAGCGCGAGTCAGTTGATTGGGATTTTCCCACCCATGCACTCGATGTCGTCTTAATGGGACGATATGGAAAGCTGGGTTGGTTTCGTCGGCCAAAAGCGGAAGATCGTGAATTTGCGCTGGAATGTTTGCAAAAAGTCGGGATGGAATCCTTTGCCAAAAGACAAATCAGCCAACTGTCAGGCGGACAACAGCAACGCGTTTTCCTTGCCAGAGCCCTTGCCCAAGATGCCCAAATTTACCTAATGGATGAGCCTTTTGTTGGTGTGGATGCAGCTACGGAAAAAGCCATCATTCAGATTCTCAACGAATTGAAACAACAGAAAAAAACCGTTTTGGTTGTTCACCATGACTTGCAAACAGTGACAGAATATTTCGATTCCATTCTTTTGATCAATATGTGTAAAATTGCCGCTGGACCTACCAGGGAAGTCTTTCATGCAGATCATCTGCAAAAAACATATGGCGGTCGTCTGACTGTACTGCCTGAGACATCCAACATGATCGTGACGAGGTGAAGCAACATGGATGCAAATACATGGTGGGTATTAATCGGAACTGCCTTGCTCGGTCTTTCGAGTGGCGTTTTGGGTTGCTTTGCCTTTCTTCGTAAACAGGGACTGATGGGTGATGTGTTGGCACATGCTGCACTCCCAGGTATTTGCCTCGCCTTTATGATTACTGGAGCCAAAAACTCTTTTCTTTTTTTGATCGGTGCTGCTATTACAGGGATCCTCGGTTCTTTGTGTATCAACTGGATTACACGTTATTCACGAATTAAGGAAGATACAGCGTTAGGTTTGATTCTCTCTGTCTTTTTTGGATTAGGGATTGTGTTGCTCACACAAATTCAACATAGCAATAACGGAAATCAAAGTGGGTTAGATAAATTTTTGTTTGGACAATCTGCCTCCATGGTCGCCAGTGATGTACAATGGATGGCTATCATGGCTGGTTTGCTTCTTCTGATGAGTTTTCTCTTATTCAAAGAACTGAAATTACTGTGCTTTGATGCCAGCTATGGTCAAAGTCTTGGTTTTTCTATGCGTGGACTCAATCTTTTATTTATGACCTTTTTAGTCATCGTCGTTGTCATCGGTCTGCAAGTAGCAGGCGTCGTGTTAATGGCTGCTCTGATTGTAACTCCAGCCGCTGCGGCCAGGTACTGGACCGAACAGCTTTCCACCATGGTCTGGATTTCTGCGGTGATGGGTGCCTGCTCAGGCGTGATTGGTACATGGATCAGCTCATTCGGCTATAACCTCTCAACAGGTCCGCTGATTGTGCTTGCTGCCACGATGATGTTCATCATCTCCATGATGGTTGCGCCACAGCGTGGTTTACTCTCCCGTTTGGTTCGCCTGATGAAAACAAGACGTGAATTAGCCCGAGAGCAACACATAAATAGCATCTATACGTATATGGAAAAAGAACAAGTTCTGAAAGTTTCGCTTCTTGATCTCCAAACTCAATATCCGATCTCCACCCATGTCTTATCACAATTAAAAGAAGAAGGTCTGATCCACATGGAAGAAGATCATCAAGACATATGGATTGGTTTTACAGAAACAGGATGGAAAGCAGCTTATGACACTGTCTTGACCAATCGAATGCTGGAAATGTGGCTTATGCATGAAGCTGATCTCGCTTCCAAATTGCCAAATGGCGAGATCGTTTCCAAAGATTCCATTCCTGAGCATCTTGTTCCCGAGTTACAAAAGCTCATGATTCAACACCAATGTGAACCCAAATGGAATCCATATGATTCGAACCAACGGATGAAAGAAAGGGTGGTTTCCCCGTGACTGATTATTGGATTATTTTAACGGGTGCCCTTGTTGCGTCAGCTTGTGGTTTTTTAGGTTGCTTTTTGATTTTACGGAAAATGGCCATGCTGGGCGATGCCATCAGCCATGCGGTTCTACCTGGAATTGTTCTCGCCTTTTTGTTCAGTGGTAGCCGCGACGCCGTTCCGATGTTAATAGGTGCCGCTATTTTTGGACTACTCACGACCATAATCATCCAAACGCTACGTGGTCAAGGCGTACAATCCGATGCCGCTATGAGTGTTACCTTCACTGCCTTATTTTCCATTGGGATTATTCTTGTTTCTCTCTTTACCAGACAAGTTGACCTTGACCTGGACTGTGTCTTGTATGGAGAAATCGCCTATGTTCCTTGGGATCCACTGAAACTGGGCGGAATGGATCTCGGACCACGCGCTGTCTGGCTGATCGGTGCTGCATTTTTCATTAGCCTGGTGGTGATCACACTGTTCTACAAACAATTTAAACTGTGTGCTTTTGATCCTGCACTTGCAGCTGCCATCGGGATTCCAGTTACCTTCTTCCACTATCTCCTGATGGGGTTGGTTTCCCTTACAACGGTTGCCTCTTTTGAAAGCGTAGGGGCCATTCTTGTTGTTGCCATGCTCATTGTTCCAGCCGCAACAGCGTACTTACTCACCGATCGTTTGAGTGTCATGTTAGGTCTAAGTATTGGTATGGGTACGACCAGCTCCTTGGTGGGCTATTGGATCGCCAAGCTATTGGATGCTTCCATTGCTGGATGCATGAGCGTCACTGCGGGTGTTCTCTTCCTGCTTGCCTTTCTTTTCTCACCAAAGCACGGTGTTATCACCCGTTGGTGGATTCGCTAACAGCTCAGGTCCCAACTATCCCATGAGGAACCTGACGTTTCATCATCAGGGAATACGACATCTTCCTGATAACTGATGCTACCGAAATTATGGATACGTTTCTCCCGTGTTTCGGGATGGGTTCCTTCCTTCGTGACGACTTCTGTACCATCACAGTCACTCCGTAAGGAACCCATCCCTTCATTTTATAAAAACTGAACATCTTTTTCTGATGGTGTTGCTCGGCGAGGGTCTGTTGACAAACCCGGCATATAACAGAAACTTTGTCAACAAACGGATAACTTCTTCGTTTCCCTTCAATCACCAGCAAACCTCTTCCCATCCTCATGAGGTTTGCTGTCTTTTTTTGTTAGCCAATTCTCTTGTTTTTTCTACGTACTTCCTGCAAACTAGAATGAAAGAGGAGAAAATTGGAGGGATTCATATGATTTTATATGATGAGCAACTGATTGAACGATCACAAGCGCATATAGATATTGAAGATCGTGCGTATCAATTCGGTGATGGCATATATGAAGTGATTCGTGTCTATCATGGGCGTCCTTTCTATATGAATGAACACTTGAAACGGCTCGAACGAAGTGCACGCGAAATTCGCTTGCAGATTCCTTATTCACTGGAAAAACTGAATGCCTTGCTAGTTGAATTGATTCAACAAACCGGACTTACAGAAGGAAATATCTATTTGCAGATCAGCCGTGGAACTGCTCCACGTAACCATGCTTTTCCAAAAGAAGCTCGCCCACTCGTCATCGCTTATCCCCAACCCAGCCAACGCCCCATTCAGGAATTGCAACAAGGCGTTAGCACCATTACAACCAAAGATATCCGTTGGTTACGTTGTGATATCAAAAGCCTGAACCTGTTGGGTGCCGCCTTGGCCAAACAGGAAGCCGTGGAACAAGGTTGCAAGGAAGCGATTTTTATTCGTGATGGTTGGGTAACTGAAGGAAGTTCCACGAACATCTTTTTTGTACGCGAAGGGAAGATATGGACACATCCAGCTAACCACTTGATTTTACATGGCATCACAAGGCAAATTGCGCTATCGCTTGCTGAAAAATTACAGATTCCTGTCCAATTGGAAGCGATCAGAGAAGAAAAAATATTTGAAGCCGATGAATGTTTCATGACCAGCACCACCATGGAGATCTGCCCGATTGTTCGAATCAATGGCCAATGGATTGGCAACGGAAAACCAGGTCCCATCACCCGACAATTACAGCAGGAATTTGAAAAACTAATTGAACAATTTTGACACTCCACACGGCTGAAGCCGTGGGATTCTTGGGTCGTTAGCGTCCGCAGTCCGTTTCCGTTTTGGACCACGCCCAAGTTCAGGGGGGTGCATCACCCCGTCCCATGCAGTTCTACGGCACTGGACCGCATGTACCCACATGGGCGGTGTACCTGTTACCAGTACGCTAGGCTGCTAACCCAGAAATGGCTTTGGCTATATTGATTGCTCCATTCAGATCAGCATGGCAGGTATAACCACACTTTTTGCATCTGAATTGGATGCCATTTCGATTCGCTTTTTCACGATGGCCACATTTACAGGTTTGGCTGGTGTAGTCTGGTTTAACCAATTCAAAGCGAATCCCAGCCATTTCAGCCTTGTATTTAATCATTTTTTTTAGCTGGTGGAAACTCCATGAATGAAGGTTTCTACCAGCTTCTTTTTTAGACTTTGCTCTATTTCGAATATCCGTCAAATCTTCCATACGAATGATGCCAACACCGTTGGCGAGTGCATGGTCGATAATTTGACGGCTTATTTTATGATTTTGGTCTTTCATCCAGCGAGACTCTTTATTTTTAGATTTTTTGATTGCTGAAAGCTTTTTCGATTTCCCCAGCTTTTTTCTTTTAGCTGCAAAACGTCTACGTACAAAAGCAACCTGATTTCCTTTGAAAAACCATGATTTTGTGCCAACACTGGCGACAGCTATGTATTTTAATCCCAAATCAATCCCCATCACTTTTGGTTCTTTTCGTTGTTCCACTTCAAAAGTGATTGAAATGGCGATATACCATTTTCCTTTTTTCCTGTATAGCTCGCTGGCACCCTGTTTGACGGTTCCGTTCAGGATCCTCTCTAACCATTCCTGCTGATAAGGACGGGCTACAACAGGTACACCGGTCCGTTTTTCCAGGGTGGGAAAAGAAACCGTATAGAAGTCTCCGGCCTTTTCCACCTTGAGGTTCTGATTGTTGAAGCAACACCATAGCTTTTTGAATGATTTCGTGTTTTGGTTTTTCTTTTTTGATTTGACTTCCCGAATCGTCTGGTTCACTACTGCAGACGGAAATTTCTCATGAGAAAACTCTTTGAAAATCTTACTGGTTGCCTTGTTCACTCTGGGTGAACAAGTAGCCAGTTAGCAAATGCTGTGTTTATTTCCGTCATTTGCTGATACATTTCCTGTTTGGCTTGCGTTGGCTTATGCAGTTCTAACCTTAGTTTGATCGTTGGCATCCATTCACCCCTTTTCTTTTGAGATTCCACGTACTGCTTTACCGTTTCACTGGACACATTTCCAGCGGTACTGACAAAGAAGGAACGAGTCTAAAGGCTTCGCAAATGGTTCAGATGCGAGAATTCCTAGCGAAGTTTTCTGGAAGTCACCCCTTTTAATTTCGCCATCATATCTGATGGAGAATCGACCGGAAGACAATTCAGGAACAAATGGCAGTAGTCGGGCATTACTTCCATTGCCATGATATTCCACTGATTTACCTTGCAGATTTTCTCTACAATTTCCTTCAATCGTTCTTCTACTTTGTTTACCAGTACCTTACGGCGATATCTGGGACAAAAAACAAAATGATAGTGAATCGAAGAACAGTCGATTTTGTTCGTCTATACTCTTGATTCATACTACAACTGTATCAATTCAATATTCAAACTACAATAAAAAATTAAAAAACGGTTACTCTAAGCATCCCCATGAAGGGGATACCGAGCAACGCCACCTTTCATCCCACGGCTAAAGCCAGTGGGCTTTCAGGCGGCATTTCTGTAATAGAAAAAGCTTCATTTCCGTGTATCCCCTTCTTGGCATGAAATCAAGAACCAACGGAAATGAAGCCATTTTTCTTTCACATAAGTTGTCATTAGCGTTTTTGTTTGATCATTCATTCTAGCAAAAGCAATTTACTAACATCATGAAAAATAGTAAAATATTAACTGTTCAGTCATATTAATGATTCCGGAGTGAACGATCATGGATGAAATGAAGTCGATGTTAACAGCCCTTCTTGAAGGTCAACGCTATCTTACTGCCCGTATGGATGGTATGGATCATAAGATCGATCGGTTAACAGGAGAAGTCACTCAACTAAAAGAAGATGTCAGCATACTCAAACAGGATGTTGCCGGGCTCAAAGACGATGTCAACATACTCAAACAGGATGTTGCCGGGCTCAAAGACGATGTCAACATACTCAAACAGGATGTTACCGGGCTCAAAGACGATGTTAACGTACTCAAACAGGATGTTGCCGATCTAAAAGTCCAGGTATCAAATGTGGAAGAAAATATGATAACCAAGGACGATCTGAAAGCTCTCTCCGAATCCATGACAGAAGGCTTCTGCCAAACAGCTGCCACACTCGAAAACGCCTATCAGTCGATTGAGCTGCTTAACTCTGAACAAACGATCAAAAACATAAAAGGCATCCGCTAGTTGGATGCCTAAAAGCTTTTGTCTATCTCTGCAAGTTCCAACGATCATGACCATATTTTTCTTCTACCAGCTGATGGGCCAATTCTTCTTCATACGGCGTAAGTGCTTCTTTTTTTAATCGAATTCCCATTCCTTTGGCAAAACCCTTTTCAAAAGCCGCAATCACCTCTTTGATGGTGACTTTTTCTGAGCGCAAATCGTTGATGGCTACCGCTTTTTCCGTAAAAGACGCTTTCAATCGTTCTCTCACTCTCTCAGACGGAAAACGAAGAACGGAAAATAATAAATCGATATCCAGATCCAGTAAAATGGAACCGTGTTGCAACACGATGCCATGCTTACGTACTTGTGCACTGCCAGCCACTTTTTTTCCTTCCAGGACTAACTCATAATCGGAAGGTGAATCAAAGCAAGCCGCTGATGTCATTGTTGGCCGTTTTTTGGGCAAGGACATATAGGCATCCATCCCCAGCTCTTGAAAGCCTGCAACCAGCCCCTGGCTGATCACACGGTATGATTCAGAAACGGTTGATGGGATCATGGGATGGCCTTCTGAAACCACCACACTATAGGTAAGCTCTTGATCATGTAAAACGGCTCGCCCACCCGTCATTCGCCGGACAAAACCCAATCCTCGCTTGTAGAGTTCCTCTCGATCTACTTCTTTCTCCACTTTTTGGAAATACCCAATCGTCAAAGACGCTGGATTCCATCCATAAAAACGTAACGTAGGCGGAACTTTTCCTTCACGGTGGGCAATCATGATCGCTTCATCAATCGCCATATTCCAAGCGGGACTGTATTTTTTATAAGGTATGTATCTCCACTCCTGCAGCTGCAATCTTTTTCCCTCCCATCTATCACTCATTGTATCTTTTCTTTTTCCAGTAAAACAAGAGAAGCTGCTCACCCCCATCGGGTAAACAGCCTCCGGTATCATTGGATTCGCTTACAAAAATCGCGAGTGAGCCAACCAGAATCCTCCATCCATGGTTACACATTCACCATTAATATACTCAGCCTCATCCGATAATAAGAACCGTGCCAAGCCCGCAATTTCCTCAGGACGTCCAAATCGCTTCAACGGAATTTGATTTTTCAAGAAGTTTGCTACTTTCTCGTTGGCAATCAGTTTTTCCGCTCCACCCGTATTTTCAATCGCACCAGGTGCAATCGCATTGACCCGGATTCCATACTTGCTTCCCCATTCTACAGCCAATGTTTGGGTCATGGCCAAAACTCCTGCCTTGGCTGAAGCAGAATGGACGACTCCTGCAGCACCTGTCCAAGCATATGTTGCCACAATGTTTAAAATGGATCCTTTTTGCTTATTGGCAATCCAATCCTTGGCCACTGCCTGTGTACAATACCAGGTTCCATTCAGAACAATATTGATAACCGCGTGCCAGCCATTGAGGGATAGTTCTTCTGCTGGTACGATAAAATTTCCAGCTGCATTATTGACCAGATAATCGATCCGTCCAAACTTTTCTTTCGCTTGACGTACCATATCTTCCACTTGATCCGGTTCTCTAACATCCATGGCTACTGTCAATACTTGACCAGCAAAGGTTTCCATTTCCTGTTTGGCGGCTTGTAAACGCTCTTCATTGCGCCCTGAAATCACAACATTTGCTCCTTCTTGGCAAAAGAGAGCCGCAATCGCTTTTCCCATTCCGCTGCTGCCGCCTGTAACGATAATGGTTTTTCCTTTCATGTTTCCACTCCTTTTTAATATGTCTGAACATTCAATATTCATATGGACTAAAAAATAATAATCTATTTTCAGCATATCCTTCCCTTTTTATTCTGTCAATTTTATTCAATGAAAAGTTGCTGTATAATTCAGCTATTATTGTTCTTGTGCTCCCTTATTTATAGCTAACCTTAATCGGACATTGTACATGCCCGGCATTGGGGGTAAGTTCAGGAGGGAGATTTAATCAGTATCTCAGGGCCGCTTCGCTGGGTTGGGCTCGTAAGTCACTTGCTTGGAAAAACTCCGCTTATTTTTATTGAGGCCGTTGACAAACCCGGTTTTCCTTTTCCAGTTGAACGACTTCTTGCTCGTATTTAAGCAACGGGAGTGAAACGGAAAAGGAAAACCGGCATATATCGAGAACTTTGTCAACAAACCGGCTTATTTTTATTCGTAGTTTCGTATGAATATAAGTTTTGGAATAGCTCTACTCACTCTCCTCCTGTATGTATACTTCATGCTGCAATGTTTCAGGCAAATTTTTCAGTCCGTTAGGCAAAAATGATGGATATAAATGTTCTGGCAATCGATCCAACGAGAACCACTCGAAAACCAAATCAACTGCATCTCCAGTCACGCCATGAAAACGAGGGGTGTGAAACAGGTCTGTATCCTGATCACAGCTTAACAAATAAAAAAAGCCCAATTCATGTGTACGAACTCCCTTGTAAGTAAAAAATTGCTCGGCGACCCATATCAATCGCTCAACTCGAACATCCAAGCCAATTTCCTCTTTGATCTCCCGTACAATTGTTTCGGCTGATGGTTCCATCATTTCAGCTCGCCCACCAGGTAATGCCCAAATCTCTTGGTCTTTCTCGCGATGTAATAATACCTTTCCATCATGGATCAAAATGCCCGCAATCCGATAATTAAATTTGTATGGCCCTTGTTTCAAGCTAATCATTTCATGGCTCCTCCCCTTGATCCATAAACCCTTTTAATTACGAACGGGAAAGCCCTCCACTCTCAAATGAGCTGGAGGGCTAAGCTCTTCATTTTTTCTCCCAACGTAATACCGGTTTCCGCGCCGCCGTAACTTCATCCAGGCGTTTGACAACCGTATTGTGTGGTGCTTCTTGTACGACTTCTGGATTTTCTTCAACCTCTTTGGCGATTTGAATCATCGTCTCGATAAATCGATCCAAAGTTTCTTTGCTTTCTGTTTCTGTTGGCTCAATCATCAGGCACTCATCCACGATGAGCGGGAAGTAAATGGTCGGTGGGTGAAAACCGAAGTCCAGCAAACGCTTGGCGATATCCAGTGTGCGTACTCCCAGCTTTTTCTGACGATTACCTGAAAGAACAAACTCATGTTTGCAGTGTTGCTTATATGGCAAATCAAAATAAGGCTCCAGACGGCGCATCATATAATTGGCATTGAGGACAGCATTTTCAGACACTTGGCGCAATCCATCCGGTCCCATCGTACGGATATACGCATATGCCCGGACAAGAATGCCAAAATTCCCATAAAACCCTTTTACCCGACCAATCGAATTTGGAATATCATAGTCAAGATAATACTTTCCATCCTGATCTTTTTCAACCATCGGTTTTGGCAAGAATGGAATCAATTCTTTTTTCACTCCAACCGGTCCGGCTCCTGGGCCACCACCGCCATGTGGTGTAGTAAAGGTTTTATGCAAATTCAGGTGCACCACGTCAAAGCCCATATCTCCTGGGCGGGCAATTCCCAAGATCGCATTGGCGTTCGCTCCGTCATAGTACAGCAGTCCACCAGCTTCATGAACCAGATCCGCAATGACTTGAATCTCTTCTTCAAACAATCCCAGTGTATTTGGGTTGGTCAACATCAGAGCAGCCACATCGGGACCCAGCACCTTTTTCAATTCTTCTACATCTACCAATCCTTTTTCATTGGACTTCACCGTAATGGTTTGGAATCCGGCAACAGAAGCACTTGCAGGATTGGTACCATGGGCCGAATCAGGCACAATCACCTTATTGCGGCCTGTTTCGCCACGACTTTCATGATAGGCACGGATCATCATCAGACCGGTCCATTCCCCTTGCGCTCCTGCAGCCGGTTGCAAGGTAACACGATCCATGCCGGTAATTTCCGCCAAATCCTGTTGGAGCTCATAAAGGAGTTGCAGTGCCCCTTGTACTGTATCCTCAGGTTGATACGGATGGATTTTGGCAAAGCCAGCCAGACGTGCCACATCTTCATGCACTTTGGGGTTGTATTTCATCGTACAGGAGCCAAGTGGATAAAATCCATTATCGACTCCGTGATTTCTCCTCGACAGTTCCGTGTAATGACGCATCAAATCCAGTTCGGACACTTCGGGCAGTTCTGCTGGCGTCTCTCTCAGGAATTCCTGTGGCAGGTCACTTGTTTCTGGAACGTCTGATGCTGGCAAGCTATAAGCAATCCGTCCCGGTTGGCTCAGTTCAAAAATGAGTGCTTTTTCTTTGCTCACAGTAGACCCTCCAAACCTTTTGCTAGCTGTTCAATTTCTTCTTTGGTTCTGACTTCTGTTACAGCAATCAACATATGATCTTTTAACTCTGGATAATCACGTCCCAGATCATAACCACCAATGATTCCCTGCTCTAACAGCTTGGCATTGACTTCTTTCACCGGACGACTCAATTTCACAACAAATTCGTTGAAGAATGGCTGATGGAATACATCTTCCACTCCATTCACTTCTACCAATCGCTTTTTCGCATAATGCGCCTTATTCACATTGAGTCGGGCCACTTCTTGCATTCCCTGTTTACCTAAAGCAGACATATAAACAGAAGCAGCCAGTGCATTCAGGGCCTGGTTTGAACAAATATTGGAAGTCGCTTTATCCCGACGGATATGCTGTTCACGTGCCTGCAAGGTCAATACAAAACCTCTGACACCCTCTTCATCAACGGTTTGCCCCACAATTCGCCCTGGAATCCGACGCATATAAGTTTTGGTCGTAGCAAAATAGCCGCAATGGGGACCACCAAATGAAGCTGGAATTCCAAGTGGTTGGGCATCTCCGACCACAATATCGGCACCATATTGGCCAGGTGGCTTGAGCAAACCAAGAGCGAGAGGGTTCGCACTTACGATAAACAATCCTTTATGCTGATGGGCGATTTTCTCAATTTCAGCCAAATTCTCGATATGACCGAAGAAGTTAGGATATTGAACGATGACCGCCGCTGTTTCTTCATCGGCAACCTCTTTCAGCTTCTCCAGATCTGTCACGCCATCGACAAAAGGAACTTCTACAATCTCATATCCCAATCCTTTGGCATTGGTTAAGAGAATCTCTCTTGCTTCCGGATGAACAGCACGGGAAACCACGATTTTCTTCTTTTTGCTGACAGCTACAGCCATACTCGCCGCTTCTGCCAAAGCTGTTGGTCCATCATACATCGAGGAATTGGCGACATCCATTCCTGTCAATTCGCAAATCATGGTTTGGAATTCGAAAATGGCCTGTAATTCACCTTGGCTGATCTCCGGTTGGTAGGGTGTATAGGCTGTGTAAAATTCCGAACGGGAAATGACATGGTTCACTACACTTGGGATGTAGTGTTCATACACACCTGCTCCGAGGAAGGATACGTATTGGTCATAAGATGCATTTTTTCCAGCCAAGCGGCTCATATGGCGAACCAGGGAATATTCATCCATCGGTTCCGGGATATTTAATCTTCCCTGAAAACGAACACTTTTGGGGATATCTGAAAACAGATCTTCCACGGAATTGATCCCAATCGCTTGCAACATTTCATGGTGATCTTTATGGGTCATGGGTAAATAGCGAAACTTCATCCTGGTCCCATCCTTTCAGCTTTTATTTCGATCCTCTCTTATAAAAAGGAACTTTGACAATCACTGCTCTTAAACGTTTGGAACGAATTTCCACTTCCACTTCCTGCCCGATTTGAGCAACCTCACTTTTTACGAGCGCTAAACCTACATTTTTCTTCAGTGTGGGAGATTGGGTTCCTGTCGTAACCTCACCCACTTGTTCTCCGCCAACGAAAACTGGGTAATGCGTACGCGGAATGCCACGATCGATCATTTCGATACCGACCAATTTACGTGGTGCTCCTTCTGTTTTTTGCTTGGCCAGTACTTCACGTCCAATAAAATCGCCCTTATCCAATTTAACAGCAAAGCCCACTCCTGCTTCGATCGGAGAAATGTGTTCTGACAGTTCTTGCCCATATAATGGCAGACGCGCTTCAAAACGTAAAGTGTCTCTGGCTCCCAATCCACAAGGAAGAATTCCTTCTTCTTTTCCTGCTTCCAACAGTTTATTCCATAATTGCGGGGCATCTGATGCACTGAAGTAGATCTCAAAACCGTCTTCACCTGTATATCCTGTCCGGGAAACCAACGCTTTGATGCCATCCAGGTTCACATTCTGTTGAAATTTAAAAAATTTGATTTGCGATAAGTCGACATCCGCCAGTTTTTGCAATACCTGTTCGGCCAAAGGTCCCTGAATGGCTATTTGCGCTGTTTCATCGGAAATGTTTCGAACAGTGACATCTCCCGTTTTGTGTTTTTCAATCCACTCCACATCTTTGTCAATATTGGATGCATTAATGACCAATAAATAAGTCTGTTCACCTGTCCGATAGACCAAAAGGTCATCGACCGTTCCGCCATCGGGATAACACATAATGGAATACTGGGCATCGCCTATATTTAATTTCGATGCATCATTCGTCGTAAGCTTTTGCACCAATGCGAGGGCATCAGGACCGCTTACTTCCACTTCTCCCATGTGTGAAACATCAAAAATACCTACACGTGTACGTACCGCTTCATGTTCAGCTTTAATTCCTGAGAACTGTACAGGCATTTCCCAGCCCGCAAAAGGGACAAGCTTCGCTATATCTTTATATACCGGATATAGTGGGGTTCTTTTTAATTCAGCCATCCCATTTCACACCTCCAAAATTAGATATAAAAAAGACAGAGTTTCCCTAATAGCATTAGGTACAACTCTGTCCTTGATACCTGAGAGTTTTCCCAACAGAGCAGTTGGGTTTCCCCTTGGGTGGCTCGCTGACTCGAGCACTCTCCAGAGACGCGTCCAGTGGACATCCTTTTGCCTGAGAGATTCACCCTGATCGGGCTTGCTCCTTCGGCGCCACATACTCGTGGTCTCTCCTTCCACCTTCATTCGCTATTTTATGTATTTTTGTACCAACATGCTCCTGACTGTGCATGTTTGATTCTATGTTCATGCATACTAGTAAAGGAGCATTTGGCTCGTAGAAAGGGGAGATTTCATGCAACACTTCCCAATCCATTGGGATCGGACTTGGTTCGATACATTTCAAACACTGCTAGAGCAAGACATGCATTGGTCTACCTGGGAACGTTTCCAACTAGCCATTGAGGCTGCTGAAGCTCTAGTTGTTCCTAATTTTGATACCCTTCTTAGTTTACAACAAATACATGGTTTTGTTCCACTCCCACATCAAATTGAAGTGGTTCATCGTGTTATGGGTGAGATGCGTGGCAGAGCCATTCTCGCAGACGAGGTAGGATTGGGAAAAACCATCGAAGCGGGCTTGATCTTAAAAGAATACCTCATTCGTGGCCTGGTCAAAAACGCACTGATTTTGGTACCTTCTTCACTCGTCTTGCAATGGACCCGTGAATTGAATCAAAAATTCCAAATACCCGCAGTGGCCCAGAAAAAAGAATGGATGTGGGATCGATATCCCATTCTGGTCGCTTCAATGGATACGGCCAAACGTGAACCTCATCGAAACCATATTCTAAATAAAAATTACGATATCTTAATCATCGACGAAGCCCATAAACTAAAAAACAGACGCACCAAAAACTGGCAATTCATCAATGAGATCAAGAAGAAATATTGTCTGTTACTGACAGCTACACCGATCCAAAACGAACTGGAAGAATTATATAACCTCGTGACTTTGCTGAAGCCGGGACAGCTTGGTCGGCAATCCCATTTTCAAAATGAATATGTAGCCGGAAAACGAAAAGCCAAAAACGAAGAACAGCTACGTGAAGAGATTCAACGTGTACTTATCCGTAACCGACGCCGTGACCAAAACCTGCATCTGACAAAACGCGTTGTCCAAACAATCCCGATCGAACTCTCTCCTGAAGAACGGGCATTATATGAAGCAGTGACGGAGTTTGTTCGCAATCGCTATAGTCAGGCGACTGATCTAAAAAGCATGCTTTCACTTCTCGTATTGCAAAAAGAGGTTTGTAGCAGCCGTGATGCCGTCTTTCATACCTTATTCAAATTATTTCAACGTGGCGAACAGGGAAAAGAGAGCCTCTCTCCAGAAGTAGCCCATCTCGTCGATCTTTTACGCCAAGTAACGATTTCTTCCAAAGTGCAAAAAGCAGTCGAACTCATCAAAACCATCCCGGACAAGGTCATCATTTTTACCGAATACCGTGCAACCCAAGAAATGCTCATCCGTGCATTGGCCAAGGAAAAAATCCACGCCATTCCCTATCGTGGTGGATTCAATCGCAACAAGAAAGATTGGATGATGGAACTCTTCCAAAAACGCGCCCAGGTCATGGTTGCAACTGAAGCAGGTGGAGAAGGTATTAACCTGCAATTTTGTCATCATATTATTAACTATGATATGCCTTGGAATCCCATGCGTGTAGAACAGCGCATTGGTCGTGTACACCGGTTGGGACAAAAAAACGATGTACACATCTATAACTTTGCAACCAAAAACACCATCGAAGAACATATTATCTGGCTTTTACAGGAAAAAATTAACTTATTTGAAACCGTGATCGGTGAACTGGAAACCATATTGGACGACCTGGAAAAAGAAGAATCCATTGAACAAAGCATGATGCGGATTGTACTAGAGGCAAATGATCATGAACAAATAAGAGAACGTCTAAGCGAATGGGGAGATAAATTTACACAGAAAAAACAAGTGGTCATCGAAAAAAAGCAGGAACAGGAAGGGCTGTTGTATGGATCAGCAAAAGGTTAGATCATTTACCGAACGTTACCTCAAATCCTACGAATGCCATATCATCGAATCAGCGCCGACTTATCTCCAAACCCAATTATCGATTGAAGCCGATAAAGATTTGTTGAATCGTCCTTTTTACTGGATGTATGTGGAACGTATGAATCTCCCTCCTCAACCAGCCCGGTTTTGCTTTATTTTCGATCCTGAAAATTGCCCTGAAGATCTACGAGGAGAGTATCTGTTTTTTGGTTCTCCACGTTTTGCCCAAATGCTCCAATCAGCCCAGAAACATGGCCGTTTCACTCGTCTTTATCAGCAACCATCCAGCCGGGAGAGCTTGAGTCGAGTATCTAAAGCATATACGCCATGGCTGGGTATGAACTTTCAAGTTTCCTATATCTGTGATCAAAAAAAAGATCGAATAACTTATCTGGGAATCAACTTGTGTACAGGTGAAATTGTTGAACCTTTTTATCCGACGATCCGATCCCTCGGTTGGACTTCCAAGCTCCCTCCCAAGCGCCATGTTACTGCACCGAGGCTGAGCTTTGCGGAAGCGGTAGGCGAGCTTGAATACTTTCTGCAGGAACAAATCGAAGGTGAGGACCCAACCTGGGCCGTCGAAGCAAAAAAACGGTTAGAGATGGAGTTGGATACCTTGGCGCATTATTACCCCGAGCAGGAACAACGGACGGAAGAGCAGGAAAAAGAACGGGTCCAACGACAACGTGAACTTATTTGGCAATACCATCCACGCATCGAGGTACAGTTGATCAATGGCGGATTATTTTATATGGAACAACCAGCCAAACAGCTATCGCTGAAGGTGTATGATGCAGAGGGATGAAAAAGATGTTTTGTTTTCCATAAAGCGGAGGGATGGGCTTCTTACGGAGTGACTCTGATGATACAGAAGTCGTCACGGAGAAAGGAACCCATCCCGAAGCGCGGGAGATACGTATCCCTATTTTTTGGACAGCAATAACATATACACTTTCTTATTCGGCAAACATTTAAACCCATATTTCGCATACAAAGTTCTAGCCGGGACATTGTTATCATCAGTTTCAAGCTGTAAACGTGCCGCTCCATGTTCCTTCGCTATATGAATAGCATGCTGCAAAAGCTTTTCTGCAAGTCCTTTTTTTCGATATGCCGGTAATGTATACAGTGCTTCCACCCGTAAAACAGGTAATCCCATCGAAACCGAAAAACTCCAGGCAAGAATCATCAATCCCCCATATCCTTTTTCAAATCGTGCTAGCCAACATTGCGCGATCTGATCATCCAATAAACGTTCAAGAATCTGTGCACATTCCATTTGTTGTCGATCGTATGCGTGTAAATAGCCAGCCAATAAATTACTGGCTTCTGGAATTAAATCTTTATTCATACGAATCATTTCTATCTTGGGTTCCGGTTCCATAAAAACCCTCCATTCCCCATCAACAACTCTTTTTTACTTATAGGAAAATAAAATCATTTACCTTTATAATAAATTTTCCTTTATGATAAAAGAGAGAAAAAAGACAGATTTGGAGATGTGAGAGATGGAACAGTTTAAACTTGGCGAATTCACACTCACTTGGCTCAAGGGAGGTGTTACCCACCTGGATGGCGGGGCCATGTTCGGTGTGGTACCAAAACCGCTTTGGAGCAAAAAATATCCCGTCAATGAAAAAAATCAAATCGAGCTCCGAACGGATCCCATTCTCATTCAATACGGAGGAAAAAACTTCCTGATCGAATCTGGGATTGGGGTGAACAAGCTGGATTCGAAACAGAAACGGAATTTCGGAGTCACAGAAGAATCTGAGATCGAACAAAGTTTAGCCGAACTGGGTTTAAAGACAAAAGATATTGATGCTGTACTCATGACTCATTTACACTTTGATCATGCCTGTGGCCTAACCAAATGGAAAGGGGATCAACTCGTCCCTACTTTTGAAAATGCAGTCATTTACACTTCTGAGATCGAATGGGAAGAGATGCGTAATCCCAATATCCGCTCACGGAATACGTATTGGAAAGAAAACTGGGAACCCATCCAAACACAAGTCGAAACATTTCAGGAAGAAAAAGAAATCGTTCCTGGACTCAAACTGATTCACACCGGTGGTCACAGTGCAGGACATGCGATCGTCCAAATCAAAAGCGGCGATCAGCAGCTCTTGCATATGGCTGATCTGATGCCAACCCATGCCCATCGCAATGTACTGTGGGTTTTGGCCTATGATGATTATCCCATGACTTCCATCAAACAAAAGCAAATTTGGGTCGAAGAGGGAATTAAATTAAATACCTGGTTCAGTTTTTATCATGATGCCTTTTACCGTGTACTGCAATGGGACGAAGAAGGAAATATCGTGAACGCTTTGCACCGGGAACGCCTTTAAATGATCAAAAAGCCCAGTCTGCGTTGTACAGACTGGGCATTTTGATCATTCCACTGGAAAAGTTATCTCGACAAAAATTTGGCCAAAAATTGTTTCGTCCGTTCTTCCCTGGGTTGTACAAAGATTTCCTCTGGTGAACCCTGTTCCACAATTTGGCCCTGATCCATGAAAATGATTTGATCTGCTACATCACGGGCAAAAGACATCTCATGGGTCACAATGATCATGGTTTGCTCTTCCTGAGCCAATTCTTTGATCGTCTTCAATACTTCTTCCACCAATTCCGGGTCTAAGGCAGAGGTAGGTTCATCAAAAAGGACCACTTCCGGTTCCATCGCCAAAGCCCGGGCAATTGCCACACGCTGTTGTTGTCCACCAGACAATTGACTGGGGTACGCATCTTTCCGTTCCCACAAACCTACTTTTTTCAACAGTTGCTCCGCTTTTTCCTTTGACTCCTGTTTCTTTTCCTTTTTCACCACAAGTGGCCCTTCCATGACATTCTCAAGGGCTGTTTTATGCGGAAAAAGATGAAATCCCTGAAAAACCATTCCGGTTTTGGCACGTAGCTTTCTCTTTTCTCCTTCACTCACTTTACGCCCATCGAAGTGCAGGGTTACATCACCAATTTGAATCTGTCCTTCGGTTGGTGTCTCCAGTAAATTTAGACAACGCAATAGGGTTGATTTCCCTGAGCCACTTGGACCTATAATGCAAATCACTTGCCCTTTTTTCACATGTAAATCAATCCCTTTAAGCACTTCATTTTCTCCGAAGACCTTTCGCAACTGACGCACCTGAATCATGTTGTCACCCCTTAAGCCACATGCCGGCTAAACCTTTTTTCCAAATACTCTTGCAAAATACCGAGAACCGTACAGATTACCCAATAAATCAATGCCACCAAAATGTACATCGTCATATAATCAAATTCTCGTCCACCAATAATTTTGGCTTGATAAAGCATTTCTGGAACCGTAATGACAGACAACAGGGAAGTATCTTTCACCAGGCTTAAAAAGGTATTGGCCAGACTGGGCAATGCGACCCTTGTCGCCTGTGGAATAATAATCCGTCTCATCGTTTGCCAATGACTCATGTTTAAAGCTGTGGCTGCCTCCCACTGCCCTCTGGGAATCGAAAGAATGGCCCCGCGAATGGTCTCCGCCGAATAACCGCCAACATTCAGTGATAAACCGATTATCGCTGCCGCAAGAGGCGTCAGATTGATTCCGATGACAGGCAACCCGAAATAAAGGATAAACAGCTGGACAAGCAAAGGCGTTCCACGAATGATCGAAATGTAAAAACGGGCCGGCAAACGAAAAAACCAGAATTTGGACATCCGGCCCATCGCCGTAATCAGTCCCAATCCCAAACCGATCGCCATGGTTAAAAAACTGATGCCAATGGTATAGTTAAACCCTTTCAGTACATAAGGCAAAGATCGAATGGCCAGGTCCAGGTCGAATAAATTTTCCCACTGGATATATTGCCATGCATCCACTCTGATCACTCCGTTTCCGCTCATAACAAAGAAAAAGTGTCCACACCAGGACACCGAAAAGGATGATAAGACGACATACTCTCTTGCCTCAGATGATGGACAAGGACTCCATTTTAACGTTGGGGTTCCTTTTCCATTTCGTTTCTGCCTATTCATGCCCAACAGGAAAAGGAACCCCTCGTCGATCAATCAGTTCCGCCAGCATTCTTATTTGGATACGTCAATGCCAAACCATTTTTGCGAGATTTTCGCCAATGTACCATCTTTCTTCATGCTTTCCAATGCCTGATCAATGGCCTTTAACAGTTCAGGGTTATTTTTGGGAATCGGAAATGCTGACTCGGATCTTTCGATTTGTTCGCCAACGACTTTAACAGGCAACTTGGCCGTTTTCATCATTTCTGCAATCGCCAGCCGGTCATTCAAGCTGAAGTCGACCCGTTTCGCTGCCACATCTTTCATCGCACTCATCATATCTTCATACGCCACAATGGTAGCGCCTGCTTTTCTAGCCATATCTCCATAGTTACTGGTTGGTGTTTGACCGGCTTTTTTCCCTTTCACTTGCTTCAAGCTTTTAATTTCCTGGTTGTCTTTATGAACTACCATTTGCGCATAAGAAACCGTATAGGGTTGGGAGAAATCGAATTTTTCTTTCCGTTCCGGCTTGATTCCCACCTGGTTCGCAACCATATCGATTTTTTTGTTCTGTAAACTGGTTAACATCCCATCCCATGGGATCTCCACAAACTCTGCTTTCACACCGATCCTTTTCGCTATCTCTTGGGCCACTTCTACATCAAATCCGGTCAATTGATTGGTCTTTTCATCATGAAAACTAAAAGGCTTATAAGTCCCTTCTGTTCCAATACGAATCGAGCCCCGCTTTTTAATCTGTGAAAGTAAATCGCCCTTCTTTTCTTCCGTTGCCGGCTTTTGGATCGTACATCCAGTTAATAACAAGAGGAATGAGATACCAACAATCACCCAACGTTTCCAACTCATTTGCTTCACTCTCTTCATCTTTAATTCATAGTTAATTCATCGGTTTTTAACTGATTTCGTATTCCCATGTTATTAGAATTTCATGTTTCTGTCAATTATTTTTATTTCAAGGAAAAAAATAACAACCCTCTATCTCATTCGCATTCATTTAAAAATGGCTGTATGGGTAGCATTTCCCCCAACAGAAACCGCCATTCCATGAAACAAAAAAAGCTATAGCAAAGACCTATAGCCATAGACAGTACCCGTTCTGAGGTCGGTTTTCCTTTTCACCCTAATAATCAAAAAAGTTTCGGCTGTGCCCAAAAAGCCGTTCATACATTCGCAAGGCAAATGAATCGGTCATACCAGACAGATAGTCACAAATAATACGAGCCCGCTGTTCATCATGAATCTCTGGGGTCATTTTCAAACGGTCTTTTTCAGGAAGCAATCGTGTTTCATTCATAATCGCCTCAAACAATCGCTTCAGGATAAAACTTCCCCGCCAGTTGACGGTTTGGACTTTATGCGAATTGATCACATATTCTGCCACAATTTCTCTTAACTGGTTCAGCAATTTGCGTAACTCCGGAACCAATACGACCCGATATTTACAGCGGGGCGACTGTAGCGAACCTTCATTTTCCACCACAGTCAGTCCATAAATAAACGTCGAAATCAATGCAGAGATGATCTTCTTCAAACGATACTTATCCAAATCATGCTCCTGAAGGTGATCCAAATCATCTCTTGCTTTCGCCAACTTGGGATAAAGTGATACATCAGCAAAATCATTCAGCAATTCTTTCAGCTGGCTGATTCGAATAAACCCCAAATTGATCGCATCTTCCACATCATGCGTACCATAAGCAATATCATCAGCCAATTCAATGATCGAACACTCCAGAGTTTTGTTAATCGTTTGCGCATGCTTGCGCGGATGTAGCTTCACATCCGTTAAAAAGGCTTTTTCTCTATCCGTAAACGGAGCCAATACCCACTGGAATACTTCTTCATCACATGTATAAATGCTGGATTTGGGAGGGATCATCTCCAATTCATATTGGCGCGGGTTAATAGCCTGATCCAATAAAATCGGATATTTCATCACTGAAAGCAACAATCCTCGGGTTAAATCCAACCCTTGCTCATTCTCACCTTCCAAACGCGTTAAAATGCGAAACGTTTGTGCATTGGCTTCAAAACCGCCAAAATGTTGCATACACTCATGAAACGCTTGTTCGCCCCGATGGCCAAATGGCGGATGACCAATATCGTGAGCAAGTCCAGCTGCTTCCAGCAAGGAACCGTCCAAAGCAAAATCCTCTCGAAACAGCGGATGGTTGGTATTCAGATAGATGGCAATCCCGCGAGCAATTTGTGCTACTTCCATCGAGTGGGTCAAACGGGTTCGATGAACATCTCCTGCATTCTGACCCAGTACTTGCGTTTTTGCCTGCAAACGCCGAAAAGCCGCAGAGTGTATAATGCGGCCATAATCTTTTTCAAAGGCATCACGAGCATCAGGAGGACTGGATACAGTCGGAGAAAACCTGCGCTGCATATCACTGGCATCATATAGACGATTTTGTGTTACACGCTGGATAATCATCTCATCATCCTCCCCCGCTCTTCGTTATTATTGATAATATTATCTCCTGTTTTCTTAAAGTTTTCTACCAAAAATTGAATTTGGGCTATTTAAAATAAGACTTCTGGCTGTTGTTTGTTCGTTTGTTTCCAGTAAAACTGCACCTGATTGCAAGAGATACATCTTGTAATACAAGCCTTTTTTCGCCAACAGCTCTTGATGATTACCCCGCTCGACGATTTCTCCCCGGTGCAATACCAAAATGAGATCGGCATCTTGGATCGTTGACAATCGATGAGCGATCGCAATCGTTGTTCGTCCCTTTCTCATCTTTTCCAGCGCTGTTTGAATGGCTTCTTCTGTTTCTGTATCTACACTGGCCGTCGCTTCATCCAGGACCAAAATCTTCGGGTCAATGGCCATCGTCCGAGCAAAAGCCAGCAGTTGGCGTTGGCCACTGGAAAAGGTAGCCCCCCGTTCCCCTACCGGTTCATCATAACCCTGGGGAAGTTTTTCAATAAATGTATCTGCTTGCACAAATCGTGCTGCTTCTTTGATCTTCTTATCGGATATATCATGGTTGTGCAAACGAATATTGCTTCTTACATCTCCAACAAAAAGGAACGGATCCTGAAGCACAAGTCCCATCTTGGATCGCAGTTCTTCATCTGAATAACATTGCAGGGGAACACCGTCAATTTTAATGGTGCCCCGTTTGACTGGATAGAATCGCATCAACAGATTGATGATCGAACTTTTACCGCTGCCGGTATGTCCAACCAATGCGACAGTCTGGCCTGGCTCCGCCACAAAGGAAATGTTTTTCAACACATCATTTTTCCCATCATATGAAAAACTCACATTTTCAAATTCGATCCGTCCATGCCGGATGACCGGATTTCCATCTCCTTCTTTTTGTGGTGCATACTCCGTTTGATCCAATAATTCAAAAACCCGCTCAGCCGACACGACCGCTTGCTGCATCTGGGACAAGCGCATCATCATCTGGTTGACCGGCTCAAAAATACGATCCAACAAGTTCAGGATCCCATACAACACCCCTATTCTCACGGCTCCACCGGCAATCGACTGAATGCCAAAATAATTGAAAACCAATACAATGGTCGTCAGCGATATCAGATAGGTGGCCGGTCGCAACAATAAACCGAAAATCTTCAGATTTTTTACCACAGCTACATAGTGTTCCTGATTCAGTTTTCCAAATTCCGTTCGCAAACGGGATTCCTGACGTAATGCCTGAATGATGTTCATCCCTTGAATGGATTCGTTTAACTTGGCATTCATCTGGCTCAATTTTGAACGAACCACATGATATACCTTCGAACTCAAGCGTCGATAGGTTTGCATCAACATGTAAAAAACAGGCAACAAAATCAAACAGTAAGCAGCAAGCGTGACATCAAGTGCAAACATCGCTATAAAAACACCGATGATCAAAATGATATTTTGCAAAAAAGAGGAAAGGACACTAATGTACAATTCCTTAATCGCTTCCGTATCATTGGTAATCCGTGATACTAACGAACCTGTAGGAGTTCGGTCAAAGAATGACAAACCCAAATGCTGGACTTTGCTAAATACATCCATCCGCAATTGACGAATCACCCACTGGGCAATGACCTGAAAAGAAATTAACTGATAATAATGCAAACTGGGTGAAATGACCTGCAAAAGGAGAAAAATGCCTCCATAAAACCACAATGTTGCCGGATCCAGTTGACGCGGAATGAGTGCATTGTCAATAAATTTACTCACAATAACAGGAATCATGACATCGGTTCCGGTTGCAATCAGCAACGCCACAAAAGCAATCCAAAACTTTCCCTGATAAGGTTTCAAATAGCCCATCAACCTTCGAAATGCCAAAATCAAGCGCCCCCTTCCAAAACTAATGACTCCAGTTGCTGTCTTTCGTACATGTCCCGATACCATCCGTCATTTTCCATCAACTCCTGGTGGGTTCCATATTCAACAATCCGTCCTTCATCCATGACAATGATCTGGTCTGCCAGTTCTACGGCACTTAACCGATGGGCAGCAATCAGAGTCGTCTTGTTCGCACGGTTTTCACGCAATGCTTTTAAAATGGATGCTTCTGTTTTCGCATCAACTGCTGAGAGCGAGTCATCCAGGATCAAGATTTCAGGATCTAACAACAAGGCCCTGGCAATCGAAATCCTCTGCTTTTGCCCACCTGATAATGTAACCCCTTTTTCTCCAACAACCGTTTGATACCCATGTTCAAACTCCAAAATGTCTTCATGAATGCAAGCGATGCGCGCGACTTCTTCTACCTCTTCCTGTGTCGCATCAGGTCTTCCAAATGCGATATTTTCTTTGATCGTCATTGAGAAGAGGACATATTCCTGTGGAACATAGCCGATCGCTTCACGTAAGCGATGAAGTTTATAATCCGTAATCGAACATCCGCCAATGCGAATGACTCCATCTTGGATATCAAACTCCCGTAACAGCAACCGCAAAAAAGTCGTTTTCCCACTGCCCGTTTTCCCAACAATCCCCAATGTTTCCCCTTTTCGAATGCTGACTCCAATATCCTCCAATGCTGGAGTCGGGCTACCTGGATATGTAAATGACCGGATTTGATATTGAATATCTCCTGTTGGCAGCTTGTCAATTGCATTCACTTGATCCTGGATATCCGGTTTCATGCTCAGCAGTTTCTGTACCCGATCATAAGAAGCCCGGCCACGTTCAACAATATTAAACAACCATCCAAAAGCCAGCATCGGCCAAATCAGATGTCCGAGGTAGATGGTAAATTGGGTTAACTCCCCGATGGTCATCGTTCCATCAACGACCGCTACTGAGCCAAAAGCTACTGTTAAAAAGAAAGACACTCCTACACACAAAATAATCGTTGGGTCATATAAGGCATCAATCTTGGCGACAGCAATATTTTTCTCCACTACATCATCCAACAATTCTTTAAATACTTTCTTTTCAGCCTCTTCTTGACCAAATGCCTTAATCACGCGCATACCCGAAATATTTTCCTGCACTTTATCATTGGTATCTGAAAAAGCTTCTTGCGCCACATGAAAACGTTGATGCAACAAATTCCCATAGTAGTTGGTCAGCCAAGCCATGATCGGCATCGGAATCAAAGCGATCAGCGTCAGTTTCCAATCAATAAATACGGCCATGGTAAATATGACAACACTCCCGATACTGATCGAATCAGCCAGTGTAAGTACTCCCTCACCCGCTGTGGTGGCAATTGCCTGAATGTCATTGGTCGCATGCGCCATCAAATCTCCTGTACGATGCCGATGGAAAAACGATGGAGACATTTTCGTAAAATGCTCATACAGTTGATTCCTTAGCAATTGTCCCAAACGATGGGCTGCCCCAAACAATTGGATCCGCCAAAAATAACCCAATCCATAGGAAGCGGCTCCCACTCCGATACACAGCACAGACCAGAAAAGCAGGTCTTTGACTGTTAAACTGCCTGCTGCAATTTGATCCACCACATGGCGTATAGCATAGGGGGGTAACAATCCCAGTAGTGCCAATAGCAACAAGGCAGCAATTCCTGTTATATAACTTTTTTTCTCTTTTTTGAAAAACCACCATAAATCCCTAAAAATACTCAAAATAACCACTCCTCCATAAAAAAGGAAGCACATAGCAAATCCTATGGCTTCCTTCCTGCATAAGAAAATAAAAACTAACCATAGGGATGCCAAGCAACCTTAGGTTAGTCTTTTATAACAAGAGAAATATATATGACAGAAAAAATTTTATGATGAGTCTGTCATATGTAAAAACACCTAGAAGGTCGCCCTATGTCGATATGAAGTTGGCAGTTTTGAATCATTCCACCCATGACAGGAAATTGAGGCAAAAATCCATCTAATTTTACCAACTTTCTCATGACATAGCACTCCCTTCTGCGATCGATTTGGATATCTACATACTACACAATTTATACAAATTTGTAAAGAATAAATTTGAAAATTTACTTTTATATAATATTGCGATCAATTATTTTTATTCATATACAATCCATTATTAAAATAGTTTCCGGAATCATACAAAAAAACAGCCATTCCCTACACTCGAATAATGGCTTTTTCTTTCATTCGAATGATCTGTTCTCATTAAAAAATAAATCTGTGGCTTGTTTTATTACAGACCCCATTCTGCTTGAGGATATTTATCTCCCAGGGAGTTTTGCAAATCTGTAATTTCAAACGTTGCATAATTGTCGGTTCGAAGCTATTCCATTCTGGATACAACTAAAACCCGTGTGCGAATTTTGAAATATCAACTGTTTTTATTGTGGCAAAAACAAAAAAAGTCCGTAAACCTCCGATCTTGCAAAAATCCGGGAGGTTCACAGACTTCTTTATGATCTGCAATTTAGATGGATCCTTTTTGGTACTGATATTTCTGTCTAAGCATTCTCGACACAGGTAGTATCCATAAGAGGTTGTTTACAATCCCAAATAAAATAGTTGCTTCCGGTATGTCGGGTCAAAAACAGCTTTTCCTAACGATTCATTATGTTTATGGCGATGAGTTGACTTCTTACAGTTTGATAGCATTTGACTGATTGCATCGATCGTTTGGTCATACAAGCTTAAAATTTCATCCCCAACCTGTTCCAATGTGGCTAAGGAAAACGAAACACTGACAACTTTGGGATCTGTCTTAAACTCGTATTCCACTTTGTATTCTACTTCTGAATCAAGTGACTTCAGTTTTTCGACCATTATGGGTATTCTGGCCACAGGCTGATCTTTTCCACCATAAAAACCGAGCAATAGCCAATTTCCAAATTGATAATGAATTCCTTTTTTGTCTTTCCGATAGGTAATCGCTATACGTTCATCTTCTTCCGAGTACACCTGCAACTTATCAGACAAATCTTTCATACATTCAAAAGCCCACTCGGCTACTTCTACATGATGAAACACTTCATGAAATGGATGGCCTAATTTTTCCTGTTTATTCCAATCCTTCGTAGCAAGAGACGATTCCATCTTTTCCAACTTTTCTCTCATCCTCCTTATCGTTTTCTCACTCTACATTATAACAAGAGCTCTACCCAAATTTTGGGGTAGAGCTCTGATTTCTTTTTTACCTATTTTTCACAGATTTGAATTTCTCCACTTGCGAGCGAATGGCAACTTCTGTGGGCAAGCGCTCCATACTGGAAGCTCCAAAGAAGCCATCGATTCCCTGGGTCATCTCCAGCACTTGCTGAACATCTTCAGGTTCTGCAATCGGTCCACCATGACAGAGTACGAGTACTTCCGGGTTTACTTCTTTCGCCGCATCATGAATCGCCTGTACTCTTTCAGCCGCTTTTTCGATCGTTAAAGCAGTCGTTGCACCAATGGAACCTTTTGTAGTCAATCCAACATGGGCCACGATGACATCTGCACCCACTTCCGCCATCGCTCTGGCTTCTTTTTCATTAAATACATAAGGACATGTAAGCATGTCCAACTCATGAGCCTGACGAACCATTTCCACTTCCAAATCAAATCCCATTCCTGTTTCTTCAAGATTCTGGCGGAACACTCCATCGATCAGACCAACGGTTGGGAAGTTTTGCACTCCATCAAAACCCATTTCTTTTAACTGTTTGAGGAACACAGGCATGAGACGGAAAGGATCGGTTCCACAAACCCCTGCGAGTACAGGGGTATCTTTCACTACAGGTAAAACCTCTGCTGCCATCTCCACCACAATGCCGTTCGCATCCCCATAAGGCATTAATCCGGCCAATGAGCCACGCCCTGCCATCCGATACCGTCCTGAATTGTAGATAATAATGAGATCAGCGCCTCCCTCTTCAGCGAACTTCGCTGAAATTCCAGTTCCGGCACCACATCCAATAATCGGTAATCCCTGGCTTACTGTTTCTTTTAACCGACGTAGTGATTCACTGCGAGAAATGAATGGCATACCAAAGATCCCCTTTCTTTATTTTTGATATTCTTTTACAAAAGTGAGCAGTTTTTGTGTTACCGCTTGCGCAAAAACTTCATCGTTAATATTGCAATCCAGTTCAACCACTTCGATATCTTTGCGTACGTTTTCCTTAATCGCCTTGAACAAGGCCTGATTGGCTTCTGGCCACCAAAACTCTTCTCCAGGTGCATCCAGTTCTGACAATCCTTTTAGCGGTAAAAAGAAAGCTACAGGTCCTAGAGAGCGATTTGCTTTTTCAGCCAGCATGCGTCCTAAAACCTCATTTTCCTCTGGGGTTGTCCGCATTAAAGTCACATTCGGGTTCCAGGCATATAGCAAGCGATCTTTATACTTTTCTGGAACGGTGTCCATCCCCCAAAAATTCACCATATCCAGACAGCCAGGAGCAATGACTTGAGGAATCCCCAGTTTTCCAGCAGCTTCCAGGCGGGAAGGGCCAGCTGACATCACGCCTCCTGCCAATTCATCTGCCAGTTCTGTGGTTGTCACTTCAAGCACTCCTGATATGTATCCTTTAGCAATGAGCGACTCCATCATTTGGCCGCCCGTCCCTGTAGCATGGAAAACAAGAACTTCATAATGATCCCGTTCGATGATTTCTTTGCATCGATTTACCAGTTTGGTCGTGTTTCCAAACATGGATGCGGCTATGAGTGGCTTGCTTTCTACTTGAGGAACCGCCGTTTCTGCCATACCCACAATGGCTCCAACGGCATTGGCATAAATTTGGGCACTAATTTGATTCACGCCGGATACGTCCAGAATGGAAGGAAACATGACGATATCACTTGTTCCCACATAAGGCTGTGTATCTCCAGAAGCGACAGTACTTACCATGACTTTCGGAACGCCGATCGGTAATGCTCTTAGTCCGGCCGTTCCGATGACAGTCCCGTTGGAACCCCCCATCGAAAAAGCAGCCTGGATTCTCCCTTGTTCATACAACTCTTTTACCACAGAAGTAATCCCTTTGGTCATAACAGCCATTGCTAAAGATTTATCTTTTGTTTTCCTAAGTTCATCCAGGGAAGAGCCACCAGCCCGTGCAACTTGATCCGCACTCACATCTGGCTGGATCAATGGATCCCCCAGTACTCCTACATCAATCAACAGGGTTTGATGTCCTCTTTTCTCAAACTCTGTTTTGACAAAAATAAAATCGTTCCCCTTCGTATCCAACGCCCCTATAACTGCGATCGTTTTCGGCATGCTCTCACCTTTTTTCTTGTTCAATCTGAGAAGTGCCAAAAATATTCCATACTTAAATAAAAATAAATCGACAGGTATATGATAACATTCAATTTTTTTATTCGATAGATTTTCCTCAAAATATTCCCTGTTCCTTGTCTATTTTATCTCGAGTGCGAAAAGAAACGTTTTATCCATTCTATTAAAAATACACGATAGAGCCAGTTTCTTTGTAAACAATCATCTTGGTTCACGAAAGTTCACTGGCTATTTTCATTTATAAATTCTAGCAATTTGTTGGTAATCGCTTGCGCAAACTCCTCGTCATTAATGTTACAATCCAGTTCAACCACTTCGATATCCTTGCGAAGATGATATTTAATTGCATCAAACAAGGCTTGATTGGCTTCCGGCCACCAAAATAAATTCCCGGGCGAATCCAGTTCAGATATTCCCTTCAATGGAAGAAAAACAGCAACTGGGCCCGTTGCCTGATTCAGTTTCTCAGCCAGAGTCCGCCCCAGTATCTCATTTTCCTCTGGGGTTGTCCGCATTAAAGTCACATTCGGGTTCCAGGCATAAAGCAAACGATCTTTGTATTTTTCAGGTACGGTATTCATTCCCCAGAAATTCACCATATCCAGACAGCCTGGGGCTACCACTTGGGGAACTCCCCATTTTGCTGCGGCATCCAAACGTGAGGGGCCTGCAGAAAGTACACCACCAGCCAATTCATCGGCGAGCTCTGTTGTAGTTACGTCAAGCACACCAACAATATCTCCTCTTTCGATCAAAGCTTCCATCGTCTGTCCACCTGTACCTGTGGCATGGAAGACAAGGACTTCATAATTATTCTGTTCAATGACTTCCTTACAGCGGTTGATCAATCTCGTTGTATTGCCAAACATCGATGCTGCAATCACTGGCTTGTTTTGCGGCTGAGTCACTTCCGCCTCTAACATTCCCACCAATGCTCCTACAGCTTTGGCGTATATTTGCGCACTGATCCGATTGACGCCTGATACGTCCAGAATGGAAGGGATCATCACCACATCGCTAATTCCTACATATGGTTGTGTATCTCCAGAAGCAACCGTACTTACCATGACTTTGGGAATGCCTAAAGGAAGAGCCCGTAACCCAGAGGTACCAATCATCGTACCATTTGATCCTCCCATGGAAATACCGGCATCAATTAGCCCCATCTGATACAAATCTCGCATCACAATGGAAATGCCCCGGGTCATCACTTCCATGGCAAAGGATTTATCCCTTTTTTGCCTTAATTCCAATAAAGTGGAACCGCCTGCAAGAGCCACTTTGTCCGATGAGATATCCGGTTGGATCAGGGGTTCACCCAAGACACCTACATCGATTAACAAGGGCTGATGTCCCGACTTTTCAATTTCCTTTTTTATATATAAAAAATCATTCCCTTTCGTATCCAATGCGCCAATAACTGCAATCGTCCTTCTTGATTTTGGCATCACTCTCACCTTTTCTTCCTTTTTTTAGAAAGATTGAATAAATCATGACTCATAGGGTTCACTTCCTTCCCTCTATCCGTATATCCCCCTTATCCACTACTAAACCAATCAAAATTCCATACTTATAGATAGAGTATTATACTTTATACACCAAAAAAATCATATATACATGGTAAATCTTCCTATTACTACTCTTATATGTATGAATCCCCCCTTCATTTGGATCTAATATTATAATATTCATGGACTAATATGATTTACAATTGTTTTTATATATTGTATGTATAAAAACATTTTTAATAAAAATTATCTAAAAAGCAAGTCATATCCATATGAGACAACTATCCTTGATTTTCACGCCACTCTTTGGCATATTCCCTGACCAAATGGATCCACTCTCTCAAAGCGGGTGTTAGCCACTTTTTCTTATGATAGGCCAATTGGGTTACGACAGATGGATTTGGATCTTCCCAATTTAAAATCGCAAGCCGCCCTTCTTCCACTTCCTTTCGACAGGTAATCAAGGGAAGATATCCAATACCTAATCCTGCATAAATACAGCTCTTGATCGCTTCAATACTCCAAAATTCCAGATCAGGATCGGTTTCGATCGCATGTTTGCGTAAATATTGCTCAAAAATAGCTCGATAACTGCAGCCTGCTTCTGTATGTAAAAAAGTTTCTCCTCTTAAATCCTCTGCTTCTACATGGTCCAATGAGGCAAGCGGATGGTCAGCAGAAACAATCAAAGCCATTTTTTCAACGACGAGTGGTTCAATCTTCAAGTCTTCATCCTTCATTTCAGGTTCTAGCAAGAAGGCCACATCCAGTTCACCCCGCCGCAGCATGTTTCTCATTTCCCAACATACGCCTGGCTTTAAAATGATCTTTACTTGTGGAAACAATCGCTTATATTTTTGAATGACTTCTGGCAACCGAAATGATGCCAGTGATTCTGGTGCACCAATCACTAACATCCCACTGGGTTCCTGCCCACCTTGCACTGCTTTTTTGGCTTCATCATGGGTCTGTAACAAGGCAATGGCATAGGGTAATAATCGTTTTCCTGCCTCGGTCAACACAATCTTTTTCCCTAACCGATCAAACAAAGGCGCTCCCAATTCTTCTTCCAATGCTTGAATTTGTGCGGTTACACTCGACTGAGCATAACCCAATTTTTCAGCAGCTCTTGTAAAACCACCAAGTTCTGCTACGACCTTAAAGGTGTGAAGCTGTCGCAATTCCATGGTACACTCCCCTTTCATCGAAAAAAATGATAGAAATAAACTTATTTATCTATTTTACTGATTTGTTATCGTCATGTAAGCTAAACATAGAGTTTGTTATTTGTCTGTCATGAACAACGTCCATTATAAAAGAGGTGAGCTAACTTCCTGCGAACTTTAGGCATCTTTATATCAGATAATACAAAAATATTCAACTTATAGATAAATTCCCTGTAATATGCAGGTTTGTCAACGGGCTCATATCCATATTGCTTCCTGTTACTCTAAATGAAAAAGGAGAGACTTTTATGGAACAAACATTGAAACAAACCATTCGTCTTCCGCAAGCCATTGCCCTTTATATTGGCGCTGTACTTGGATCAGGAATTTTACTTACCCCTGGTTTGGCTGCACAGATCTCAGGTCCTGCTTCTCTGATTGCCTGGGGTGTAATGGTTCTCCTGGTATTACCCATGGCTCTCGTAATGGGATGGTTATCTTCATCCTATCCCCATGCGGGTGGAGTCGCTTATTTTGTTTCAAAAGCATTTGGAAAAACAGCCAGTATGCATATAGGTTGGTACTTTCTCATGTCCGTTGTCATGGGTGCTCCGATCGCCTCGCTTACTGGCGCAGGCTATCTGGCTGCTGCCTTGGGTTTGAACCGAACCGCAACCGTCTGGATAGCTGTATCCATTCTGTTAATCGCATTAACCATTAATTATCGGGGTATGAAACTGAGTGGGCAAATCCAGGTCATGATCGTGATCGGAATTATTACCGTGCTGATCTTATCCATTTCCTACTCTTTCCCTTTTGTAAAAAAAGAAAATTTCACTCCCTGGATGCCACATGGTTGGATGAGTATTGGTCAAACAATCTCTATCTTATTTTGGTGCTTTATCGGTTGGGAGGCTGTCTCTCATCTCTCTGAGGAATTTGTCGATCCCAAACGAGATACCGTAAAAGCCGTCAGTATTGCAGCATTGATTGTCGGCTTATTATATTTTTTGACTGCTTTCACTACCGTTGGTACC
Organism: Thermoflavimicrobium dichotomicum; assembly: GCF_900114055.1. Classification (GTDB taxonomy): domain Bacteria; phylum Bacillota; class Bacilli; order Thermoactinomycetales; family Thermoactinomycetaceae; genus Thermoflavimicrobium; species Thermoflavimicrobium dichotomicum. Next base: position 149,207 of record NZ_FORR01000007.1, read on the forward strand.
CGAAGCTACCTGGGATCCCAAGCTGATACAGCATTAATCTGGATCATGAAACAAAACTTTGGCCCGAGCGGGAGTGTAGTGATTGGAGGAACCTCCTTTTTAATATGTACCGCCACGGTCATTACCTATGTGGGCGCTGCTTCCCGACTTGCTTTTGCCTTGGCCCGTGAAGGACATGCTCCTCGGCCAATGGCACGCCTATCGCGCAAACATCAGACACCTGTTGGAGGTTTATGTTTTTTGGCTGGCTGTTTTACACTCATTCTTTTCCTTTATGCTTTTGGAAATATTTCTTTATCGACACTCATTTTATTTCCTAACGCGACATTTATCCTGACCTATTTGGCTGGATGCGCCGCTGGCATTCGTTTGCTTCAACATTTCAAGTGGGGACGACAAATGAGCTGGCTCTCTTTGATCCTAACGGCACTCGCTCTTCCTTTTGCAGGATGGGGAATCATCTATCCGGTTTTCATTTCGCTGATCATTTGGATGGGCCAGATATTATCCCAAAACAATACGAATTAACACAGAGAGTTCGAGATTGTTGACAAACCTGGTTTTCCTTTTCCAGTTGAACAACTTCCTGCCCGTTTGGATTGAGCGGGAGTGAAACGGAAAAGGAAAACCGGCATATAACGGAAACTTTGTCAGCAAGCGGTTCCTTTCTCTAGCATGACAAAGATTTGTATGGTACGATTGCGAATGTGAATAAACAACAAGAATGAGAAAGGGAGGGAGAGGGCCTGAGGCCCTGTCCAATCTATGCTAAAACCGGAAAACATTCGCAACATCGCTATTATCGCTCACGTAGACCATGGAAAAACCACCCTTGTCGACGCCATGCTCAAACAAAGTCGGATTTTTCGCGAAAACCAGCAAGTCAGTGAACGGATCCTGGATTCAAATGATCTGGAAAGAGAACGGGGAATTACCATTCTGTCCAAAAACACAGCGATCCAATATAAAGGGATGAAAATCAATATAGTGGATACCCCTGGTCATGCCGACTTTGGGGGTGAAGTGGAACGGGTCATGAATATGGTGGATGGAGTTCTCCTATTGGTTGATGCTGTCGAAGGACCCATGCCACAAACGAAGTTCGTTTTACGCCAAGCCATTGAAAGAGGACACAAAATCATTGTTGTAGTCAATAAAATAGACCGTCCCAATGCCCAACCCGAACATGTGGTCAATACGACTTTTGATCTTTTTGTAGATTTGGGGGCAACTGATGAGCAGTGCGAATTTCCTGTTATTTATGCCAGCGGATTAACTGGCTCTTCCGGCCATTCTCCAGACCAGCTTACCCCTTCACTGGAACCGCTTTTTGAGGAAATCATCCACTACATTCCTCATCCCCAAGTCGATGTGGCAGGTCCAACACAAATGCAGGCAACGCTACTGGGATATGATGATTACAAGGGACAAATCGTGATTGGACGCTTACAACGGGGAAAAATCCGGCGCAATCAAACTCTGTTACTTCTTTCATCGGATGGAAACAGTCGTCCGGTAAAAATCGGACAGGTTTTTACCCATCAAGGATTAAACCGCCAGGAAATTGACGAAGCGACCGCTGGAGATATTATCGCTGTGACCGGGATCAGCAATGTTCGCATTGGAGATACAATTACAGATCCCGAACATCCCGAAGCGCTTCCACCCATCAAAGTGGAAGAACCCACTTTGCGCATGACCATCGGCGTGAATACCAGTCCTTTTGCCGGACAAGACGGGACTTATCTTACCTCACGAAAAATCCGTGAACGACTCTATCGTGAAGCTGAGCGCGATGTAGCTCTACGGGTAGAAGATACGGATTCAGCCGATAATTTCCTGGTTTCCGGTCGTGGTGAGCTCCATCTGAGCATTTTGATTGAAAATATGCGCCGAGAAGGATATGAATTTCAAGTAAGTAAGCCTGAAGTTATTTTCAAAGAAATCGATGGACAAAAATCCGAACCTGTTGAAACTGTCGAAATCGAAGTAAGCAACGACTATCAAGGGGTTGTCGTCGAACTGTTAGGCAAACGGAAGGGTCAATTGCAAGACATGCAGATTCAGGAAAACGGAACGGTTCGTTTCATATATTTGGTTCCTTCCCGCGGCTTGCTCGGTTTTCGCCAACAACTTCTGACTGCTACACGTGGCGAAGCAATTATGAACACCCTGTTCGCCGGATATGAACCGTATTTTGGCGAAATCGAAACCCATGACCATGGTTCTCTGATCGCCTGGGAATCTGGAACAGCCACTACATATGCTTTACATTCCGCTCAAGAACGCGGGCAATTATTTATCACATCAGGCACAGAAGTTTACGAAGGAATGGTCGTTGGCCAGCATATACGTGAAAACGACCTGGAAGTAAACGTATGCAAGAAAAAACATCTGACCAGTATTCGTCGCGCCACAGCCGAAGAAGCACTTCGCCTGGATACACCTCGACAATTAACTTTGGATGATGCCATTGAATTGCTCAAAGAAGACGAACTATTAGAAGTAACACCGAAAACGTTCCGACTCCGAAAAAAATATTTATCCAAAAATGAGCGTGCGCGCCAAGCCAAGCAAAAGAAATACCAAAAAACAGAATAAAGCGGTCCGAGTATTCGGACCGCTTTTCTCAGATATTTATTTATAGACCGTTTGGCTTTCAAACCAGCGTGCCACCTCATTGATGCGCTGAACAACTTCGTGCTCAGACTTGCCATCCACCACAAAAAGAGCAACACAATCGACACTCCGCTTTGCACCGCTAAACGTTTCACCCACTTGTGCATGATACTCCTGTTTGATCACCCAATCAAAAGGAGCGGATGTATTCATTTGCACCAAGGTACCTTTCTTGGGAGGAATCAGCACAAACCCAGACGTTCTTTTTTTAGACAGTTGACGAAAATCCTGGAGATCAGGTAATCGTCCACAAAGGGATCGGGCCCATATTTTGGAAATATTGATACCAAATGCATGTTGGATGGAATCGTTGACTTTTACACCGCCTGTCCGACTTGCTACTTCACAAAAATAAAGCTGGTCATCAGCGGTATGAAACAGTTCAGCATGAAACGTGGTATGTTCTGGTGTTGGAAACTGCCTGATTAATTCACGAACAGCTTCTTGTAACCGTGCTGTCATCGGATTGTCAGGGTCCAACAAATAACTCCCCAAATATTTGCTGTCCTGGTATGCCAAACATCCATTGATATATTTGGAAGGCCAAACAAAAACAATCTCACCATTTAATACCAAACCATCAATATGATACATATCTCCATCGATAAACTCTTCAGCCAATAATGGAAAATAGAGGCTCTCATTTAAAAAGCGTTCCAAATCATCATGATTATCAATTTTGACTGTATTTCTTGAACCTGCTCCAGCAATCGGTTTAACTACAATCGGATAACCTGCTTCATCCAGAAAATCCAATACGTCAAATGCATGATTTATCACTTTATATTTCGGAATGAACACGCCACTTTTTCGTGCGTATTTTTTCATTATTTCCTTATTTCTAAAAACAACAGCACTTTCATATCGTTGCCCTTTTAACCCTAATCGTTCCCTTAATTGCCCTGCACGCAATACATCCCATTCATTTAGAGCAATGACTTGTTCATATTGGTATTTTTCATATAGTTCAATCGCCCTTAACTCAACCAGACTGTTTGTTTCATAGTGAGGAAATGATTCTTTGTACAGATAATGATCAAAATCTTTCTCGTATTGGTCAGAGGTTAGTATAATCAACTCATCCGAAATATCAGAGAGCCACTCCTCATAAGGGTTATTTTCATGAGGAGAGTTGTTAAGAATCAGAATTTTCATCCATTGACCTCCAATATGATGCAGTAGCGTTCAATAAAATTATATTTCAACAAGTATTAAATATCAATCTCTTTTAAAATATTATACAATATCATTACAATACTTTTCATATGTTTCACCATTAAGAATTTCCTTCTTGATAAATTTATAGTTTTTACACTGTTTCTATTAACAAAAATTGGAACGAAACCAGAAGGCCATTCTGTTATAAAATGATCAGTAGCAAACATCATCTTGGCTTCAGTTCACCTTTTATGTTCACCTCATAAACTCCTCTCACACCAAAAACCTGGCCTCCACTTCGAGGGGCCAGGTTTTCACTGCTTTTTATTTCATCTTTCTTTCTCTTGCCATTCATTCCAGGTTAAACGGGGCATCGAAAATGTTTCTCCTACTGTCCCATACATGGTGCCAGCCAATCTCCCAACAGGATCCAGCTTTAAAGTATCAATTTTTCCATCATGATACAACTCATCGGCAATGTGGAATTGGACTACTTCTCCTATGATCAGATCCGCATTGGGAAACTGGTTTCCTCCCATCGGAATCATTTGGTGCAAAACACACTCCATCTGCACTTTGGATTGTGCAATGCGTGGTGTTTTGATCTCTACACTTGGCAACAGCTCAAAACCTACTTCATCCACTTCGCTGATTTCAGGAGGAAAATCGGTAGCTGTATCATTGACCAACTTGACATTTTCACTATCAACGACATGCACAACAAACTCTTTTTGCTGAGAAATATTGCGTGCTGTATCTTTCATTTGTCCATCCGGCTTTCGCATGCAGGTCACACTGATCAGGGGAGGTTCAGTCGAAACGACAGTGAAAAAGCTAAATGGCGCTGCATTTACTTTTCCGGCTTCATTTAACGAGGAAACAAACGCAATCGGGCGTGGCAGAACACTACCAATAAGCAATTTATAATTTGCTTGTCTGGGTTGCTTCCTGGGATCAATCTGCATCCAACTCATCCTCTCATACTCATTCCGGCAGCCAGCTATACATATAATTCGGATCTTCCAATGCCAAAGCCTGCTTCGTTACTTTAAGAGGTCGGAAAGTATCGATCATCACGGCCAACTCTTCAGTCCGATCCTTGCCAATGCTGGCTTCAACTTTTCCAGGATGTGGACCATGAGGCAAGCCACTGGGATGCAAGGTCAGCGATCCTTCATTAATCCCTTTCCTGCTCATAAAGTTGCCTTTGACATAATATAACACTTCATCGCTATTGACATTGCTATGATAGTAAGGAGCTGGAATGGCTTCCGGGTGATAATCATACATACGTGGTACAAAGGAGCAGACAACAAAATTGGGCCCGGCAAAGGTTTGGTGAACAGGAGGCGGTTGGTGAATGGAACCCGTAATGGGTTCAAAATCGTCAATATTAAAGGCCCATGGATACAAATATCCATCCCATCCCACGACATCAAATGGGTGGAAGTCATAAACATAGGCATGTAGTTGATTTCTCACTTTGACCCGCACTTCAAACTTTCCCGTCTCCTGGTAAGTCTGGAGCTTCTCAGGAACCCGAATATCCCGTTCACAAAATGGGCTGTGTTCCATCAACTGCCCATGCTCATTCCGGTATCTTTTTGGGGTTGTAATCTCGCCAAATGATTCGATCACCAAAAAACGCTGCTCTTTCGTTTTCATTTCCAGGCGATACGTAGTCCCAACAGGAATGACTAAATAATCTCCAGGTCGATATGGCAATTCACCGAAGACCGTTTCAAGAACACCTTCCCCTTCATGGACAAAAATAATCTCGTCTCCATCGCCATTGCGAAAGAAATAGTTCATCGGTTCGGTCGGTTTTACTGTAGCAATCACAACATCTTCATTGGCCAGCAAATGCAGTCGTCCATCAATCGGATCGCCGCCCTCTTCGGCCTCAAACGTCAAAAAGTGGCGATGACGATTGGCCCCTTCTTCTTCAGCAGGAATACTCCAATCCCGGATTTTTTTCGCCTCACTGATTTGAGTAGGAGGATGAATGTGATACAGGATCGATTGAATCCCCGAAAAACCCTTGGTCCCCATTACCTGCTCTCTGTACAAACTTCCATCCGGCTGTCTGAATTGGATATGCCGTTTCGGTGGAATTTGACCGAGACGATAATAGAATGGCATACTCTCTCCTCCTGTCGTTTCGATAAAAAAGTATCCATTTCTATTTTATCAGAATTTGTGTTTTATTCCCCCGATTCATCCTTCTTGATATAATATTTTTCCAATTCCTGCATCCATTCCTTATCGCCTGGCTGAATATCCTTTTCGCCTTTCCAGGTCAAGTCTTCGGGCATAATGGTGGTGAGAGCTTCTTTGGTTCTTTGGGATTTGGGTAACTTGGCACATCGGCGACTCTGTACCACTTGGACCATTTTAAAATATTCTCTGACCCGCTCGACACAGCTTTTCTGATCATCCTGACTCCATAATTGATGCATCTCTTTTAACAGGAGAGACATGCAGGTTTCGTGTACTTGATAGTCTTCTTCTTTGGCTATTTGCAAAAAGATCGATACCATATCTTCCGGTGAATATTCTTCAAAGAAATATTCATGGGTAAAGAACTTTTTAAGGTCAGGCCATGTTTCAAGCCATGCACGTACTTGCTCTTCCGGACCAGAAATGATGACGGCTGTTTCAGGAACCAAATGATTAAAAATCTGTTGTAATCCCGGCAGCAATGTCTGGGATGTCAACTCCTGGGTAAAGAGGTGAATTTGATCCAGATACAGGACTCCACCCAATGCTTCTTCGATCCGTTGTTGCAGTACTTGCTGCATGATGAATGGATCGGGATTGGCTAATTGATCAGGCGTCACTGTGACCAGATGGCCTTCTGAAACCAATCCGATTTCTTTGAGCATTTGTGCATATAAATCCGCCATTTTCTCCTTTCCTGTATCGGATGGCCCTAAAAACAGTCCATGAATCGTTAGTTCTTCCATGGTTTTGATTCCCAGGCGTTTACGATCCTGTAGATAATCCAGGTAGTGAATCACTTCTTTCATTTTCGCTTTTACTTTCCACTGTCCGATTTGTTTTTCCACTTGCTCAAACAACTCATTGACACGTGGATTTGAAATCAGCAGCGGATCACTATATTCGGAATCACTCATCTGGTAACTTCCATTTTCTTTATTCATTTCCTTGCACAGATAAATGGCCGGATCACTATCCTGTACTTCCCATACTTCTGCTTCAATATCCCAAAATACGCACCGCTCAAACTTGCCACGACCATGTTCGTGAACCTGAACGCCTTTTTCACTATCGAATACCTGGCATTGGATAAAAGATGGGTCAGCTGCTTTGGATACATGAATGGCAGCCGCTTGCGAAAACTGGGAGATTTGGGTATCCTGAACAATTCCTTTCGTTTTTTGCGAATAATAGATGCCGTGTTTGTTTCCTTTATACACTTTGCAATTCAAGACATCCAGCTGTCCGCCATTGGTAACAGATATAATGTTGGAGTTAAAACTGAACAGTTCACAGTCTCGTAATGCTCCTTTTCCATTAGAGGTGGAGACAACCCCTTCCACATTCCCATCATGAATTTTCGTGTGAAGAATCATGGGGTTAGCCCCTTCAAAAATCCGAATGGCAGGCTGATAAATAAAACCAAACAAATCACATTTATCGATAAGTCCACCACTATCCTCTTCAAAGATGATCCCTCCGCCTTTGCAGTTGCGAATGCTACTCTCTTGAAAAAACGGAGAAGAACCATCAGAGATGCGAATAGCAGGCGCATCTTTTTCAAAGCTGAAAATGGAACACTTCTTGAAAACACCTTTTCCTTTTCGAATGACAATGCCACAATGCTTGCCATCATGAATTTTGCAGCGATAAAAAGAAGGGCTGGCCTGTTTGATATAAATGGCCGCTTCATGGTCAAATCCATAAATATTACATTCTTCAAAGCGCCCTTTTCCTTTTCCTTCCACATAAATACCGCAACTTTTGCTTTCTGTCCCCACAATCTTGCATTTTTTAAATTGGGGATTGCCATCCAAAATGTGAATGACCGGATTCTCCTTGGATTGAGAAGCAAAGTGGCAACGCTCAAAAATAATGTTGCCTGTTCCTTTGTTTAATACAGCAGAATTTTTTGTGCTTATAATTTCACAGTAACGAATAATGGGTTCGGCTGTTTCTCCATCAATCGATATAGCGGGTCCTTTATCTGAAATGACTTTACAGGATTCAAGCAAAAGGGTGCCATTTTCTATGTATACTGTATCCATTCCTTTATCAAATCCTAATTCTTTTGGTTGCTTAATGGTCACATTTCGGATCACAGCATACCCATTTTTCATGGTGATCGAACTGCTTTTTATTCCTTGAATGACAATCTGTTCCCGATCACCCACACCCACGAGCTCAATATATTTATCAATCACCAGATCTTCTCGATACACTCCTGGTTCAATCTCAATCGTACTGCCAACAGGTGCTTCATCAATCGCTTTTTGTATGCTTCTATTCTTAGAAAAAAGCTTTCTTGAAACCTTAAATGAAGTTTTATCGCTACTCAATTCCATCACCCTAAACTTTTCTGGTTGTATTGTTCAACCTTTGTAGGAGTGTTAACTCTTAACTTGCCTGTTCTAATATATTATATAACATACTTTCACATTCGGCTTTGTTATAAAAATACTAATATTCGTTTTTATTCTTCTATTCTTTTCTAAAGTAATCATAAATCTGATTTTTGTAGAGTAGAGAACTGAAATTTTGCAGCGACCCCTTTGGGTCGCCTACTCATTTCAGCTCCCCCTCATCAAACCGGACATGAGGTTCTCCCTCAT
>NZ_FORR01000024.1 GCF_900114055.1 Thermoflavimicrobium dichotomicum
TGAGTCATGCTTTTCATAGAAGCCAATTTGTTCAAAAGCCTTTAAGAGATTTTGAAGCCGTGCTGGTGGAAGAATTTTGACATAATCTCGATCCGGATGATCTACAGCCCCTGCAATGTCTAAATGAGTAATAAAGTAGTATGAATCAGAACGACTAGAAAGTAAAAGATTACTAGGTAATTTGCAAGAGAATGGAAAAACTTTCTTCTCAGGGGTGAGATGATCTTATGTGCGCATATTGGGAAAAGGCTATCAAAGAATACTTTGAGCGCGAGCGGAAGCGCTGGCTTAAAAACAGCCAAATAAAAAAGTCCCGATTTCGGGACTCATGTAAAGGGATATAGAGAGTAGAGAAAGTGCGGGGAGTGTCGGATTGGAAGAAGATTACATATCCTCTTCAGCTTACATTTTATCCATAATAAAAGAATTGTTCAAAAGCTTGGATATTATTAGTTACCCCTTTGTTTCCTTCTCGCAACTCACCAAATATGATTCCATTTGGTTTAGTATTTAAACTTTTTTTTGCCTTTTGGATTAGGTCTTTTAGCTTATCGTTCATCATTCAATTTCCCCAATCAATATTTATAGTTATTCTTGTATAATCAGGCAGGTTTCTTATTTGAGGTCGGATTTGCTGTGTACCTATATGGGGTATATTCGAGATACGCACAAAAGCGGCACGATAGATGAGAAAAAATGGAAAGGAGGGCACGAAGGCTCTCCTACGTTCGCTGGTATTACCCGCAATGTAGATTCCTAATAGGAGGAGTTCTTAATGAGATATAACAACAACTCCTCATGATTGTTTATTTATGTATCGATAAACAGTCGCACGAGTAGTTTCAAACATTAAGGCTATATCTTTAATTGGAGTCCCATTTTGAGCAAGTGTTTTCATCATTTCAACCTCTTTATTCCCAAATTTTTCAGGTCTTCCTCCTAATTTCCCTCGTGCTTTAGCAGCAGCTCGTCCCGCTGCTGAGCGTTCCTGAATTAGATTCCGTTCAAACTCGGCAAAAGCAGCAAAGAGATGAAACATAAGCTGGCCAGTCGCGTTGGAACGATCCATTGTGATGTTTTCTTGTAAACTTTGAAGACTAATCCCTCTGTCGTTTAGTTCATTTACTAGTTGGATTAAATGCTGCATATTTCTTCCGAGTCGATCTAATCGCCAAACAACTAAAGTATCTCCTTCTCTAATATATCGAAGTGCATCTTCCAAACCCGGACGTTTCTCTTTTGCACCACTGACCTTATCAGTAAATATTTCCTCACAACCGTGTTTTGTTAAAGCGTCGATTTGTAAATCTAGATTTTGAAGTCAAGTCGAAACTCGTGCATAACCAACTTTCATTTTAAATCCTCTCTGTGTCAAACAGTTTAGAAATATTGTATCAAAACTTATTTATCACAGATATATCTATACATAGATTATTTGATGAGTTTTTATACACTTTTTAAGCTCTCAACATCAGATAGAATAAGGATAAACATGAGTGTATAGAAACTCCTGATTTTTTATACAAAAAAGCCCAAGCGAATCCTTGTCCGGACACAGCGGCGCGGCCCTATTTTTCATTACTTCGTATATTTCTGTTCGGCCATCTTTTGGATTTGTTCACTCATCAAACTTGAATTTCATCTCACTTTACCTTTCTGGAGTCATGGTACATTTTAGGGCAAGCCATACGTTAAAATTATCAATGAACCAATATCTTTCATTTTCAGGTACATATTGATCAAAAGTATCATATATCCCAATCCATCCATCGGGAACAAAATACTCAAACGAAGCAGGCTCAGGAAAATTTGAATAAAACTTTCTATTGTCGAAATCTACAAATAAAGCAGGATTGAGGTCGAGCATTTCGTTATAATCTGACTGACTTTCGATATATACCATCATACATTCTCTTAATTCTTCTGTTTCCACTCGATAATCTCGTATGGCTTCTAAGAAAAGGGAAGCTGTTTCTTCATTGACAACAGGAAGATAAACACAATAGTCATCATCCAGCCATCTTTCACCTAATACTTCTTTATCTTCTCCGTATGCTTTAGACCACTTAATATAATCAAGGAACCAAACTTCTTTTTCCGTAACATACCATCCCCATTGTCCTTGATGCTGCACACCGACAATGATATTCATTGCATACTCTGGAAAGCATTTCATTCGTTTCACCTCTACATTTACCCAATTACAGTGACTATCTTCCCTCAGAAGAAAAAACAGGCACCTTAGAGGCCAAATTTAAGGGCTGAGAGGGAGAAAGAGGACGGAAGAGAACTAGCATAAAAATCTACAATGTGGCCGACGACAAGAGAAAATGTCAGCAATTTACAAAACTTTAGGGTAACGAAAATCCTTCGATGGATTTCGTTCTTATTCACTATAGATTTTTCTAAACTTTACCCAAAGCTTATCGTTTGGATCACGCCTTCGACTTTCAACTAATTTTCCCTCTTCATCCCATTCCTTATATTCAACTTCAAGACCGAACTCATAATGACAGATGGATTTTACGCTACCATTAGGATGCCAACAAGTTTTAATGGATTTATGGTATTTACAAACGGAATCAGGTCTAAACAACTGACATACCCACTCTTCCTTCAACTTTCCATTAGGATACCACTTTTTATAATTTTGCAAGAAGCCTTCTTGATAATGTTCCTCACTCTCTAAGACCCCATCAGGGTAACGATCCTGCACCATTCCTGTAAAAGGAACCCCGTCATAACAAAGAATATCGTCATCCCATTCCCAACGATCATCATGACTTGTATACAAGGTGCTCATATATGTCTCCTTCCTAATTGTTCTCAACAACACTGGCTACACCTATTTTAGAATGCCGTCCGGGGTGGTCAAACGCAACGTGGTTTCTTTCTCAGGGATGTCGAACTGGACTCCAAAAATATGATTAGCGGACATCATCTCCCCGAAAAATCATACCTTAATGTTCACTAAGGTATCAGCAAGTGGGTCACCTGGTTACATCTGATTCATGATGTCTTCTAAATCAAGCTGAATATGTAAATCCCTGAAAAGTGGACAGAAAACCTAATCTCTTTTCAAATAACTTTATGGGGTCCCGACAGAAAAACGCGGATTTACCACGCTAAGGACTTAGGGAAGTGAAAAACCCGATTTTCAACCACGTTAAGGGTTATAATCGGGTTTTTGTGTCTCATTGTATATTTAATGGGTAAGTCCAGAGATAAGTCCAAAAACGGCCATACAGATAGAAAAAATTATAAAACCCAATGATACCAAGGGTTTCAAGAGCACTTCATTTGACCCAAAGGTTCTTTTTTATAAGTATCCTTGTTTCAAAAAAGAGAAAAGCCGTCTCCCCTACTCTAAGAGGAAAAATCGGCTTTGACCATTGTCTGGCTCCACTTACGTGAATGAAACCGCCATCCTAAAAACACGGCCCTCCAAAGGTTATCAAGCAGAATAGCCAGCCAGATACCCACTAACCCCCATTCAAGCTGAATTCCTAATAAATACACTCCAGCAACACGAACAATCCAAATACCAATCGCCGTAGAAATCATCGGCCATTTGGTATCTCCCGCCCCATTTAATGCCCCCGTTAAGACTAAAACAATGGCTAAAGGTATTTCCTTAAATGCATCTATTTTGAGAGCTAAACCCACTTGCTGAATCACACTCGCATCTCGAGTGAAATAGTGAGCCGCCCATTCTCCACCAAAAAACTCGAAAACACCGAGAAATCCCATAATGACTGCACATAATCCAGCCGAAATCCAACCATAAGAAAAGGCATCTTTGGGTCGCCCAGCTCCTAACTGTTGGCCAACTAATGTTGCAGCGGCTACGGCAAATCCATATCCAGGCAGATAAGACCAGGCTTCGATATTACCTGCGATCTGGTGAGCCGCAAAGGTATAGGTCCCCAGAGAAAGGATCAACCCAAAGTAAAAAACCTGCCCTACTCTCATAATCAGGCGCTCGATGGCGGCGGGAGTACTAATTTGAATCATCGAGCGGAGTACAGAACGATCAGCTTTCCAGCCTCGAGACCATCCCTTACCGATATTGGTTTCACTTTTTCGTAACTGTATCCAAAGAATCGCAACTCCAACCACTCGACTTACAACTGTTGCTACAGCCGCTCCAACAATCCCAAATCCAGGTAATGGGCCAAGTCCGAAAATCAATACATAGTCCAACAGAATATGAATCCCGTTCATCCAAAAGCCTGCTTTCATGGGGGAAACAGTGTCTCCTACTCCTCGTAGCAAACTTCCTAATCCAAACATTAGTGATATGAATATAGACGGAACCGCTACAATACGAAAATAGATTGTTCCTTGTTGTAGTACGGCCGGTTCTGCTCCCATTAAACGCAAGATAGGTTCTGCAAAAAACAGAGTAATCAACCCAAACAAGATACCGATCCAACTGCTAAGTAAAACCGATTGCTTTGCCACTTTTTGAGCTTCTTTGATGTTATTTGCACCAATGGCTCTGGCTATAAGAGAGGTGCTTCCTACTCCAATTGCCATAAAAACAGCAAAATACACTTGCAAAATCGTTTGAGTAATTCCAACTGCAGAAACTTCTACAAGTCCCAGTTCGGATACAAAAAGAGTATCCACAAACCCAACCAAGGTTTGCAGGATATTTTCTACAATAGCTGGCCACGCAAGAGTAAGTACGATACGACCTTTTTCTAGGAGCGATTTGTTTTGAACTTCAGACAGATTATCGAATGAACTTGTCGAGGGCATCTTGTAAATCCTCCAATACTTTCTCTTCATCTCCCGAACGAATTGCGTTCACCAAACATCCCTCCAAATGATCGCGAAGAATCAACTTACCTGCGTTATCCAGGGCTTTACGTACAGCTGCGATCTGAATAAGCAATTCACCACAGTCTCGATCTTGCTGAGCCATTTCTTTTATTGCTCGAACATGACCCTCAATACGCGCCAGTCGATTCACAATGGCTGGACGATGCTTATGATCTGACAAATCATAACCCTCCTGTTTATCCCCCCTAGGGGGATATTTTATTGTAGTATAGCATATAACAGGATCTCAAATTGAGGTAAAAATTGTCACAGAATATATCTTCTGCGTCACTTTTCAGTTATAATGGGTGAAACAATGCAGGAAAAAGGGGGTCTAACGGTGAAAAAAAGTGACGCAGAACTCGATGGTTTTAAAGCATATCTTCTCGAAAAGGGAAAACGGGAAAAAACGATTGAGGATCATGTACGGCATATAACCAATTTTCGCAGGTGGTTGCAGTCTGAAGGAGGCGATCTTGCGAATTTGACTCGATATGATGTCCAGCAGTACATCAAACATCTTCAGAATAAAGGGAACAAAGCAACTACCCTTAATCCGAAGTTTAGTGCCATTGTAGCCTATGCCCGGTACATCGGGCAATCCCATCTGGTAGAAAACATCCAACGGCCGGAGATTCGCCATACTCGGCATATTTCACCCAAATCATTATCCCGAGTGGATCGAAACCGCCTCTTTCGTGAGCTTGAGAGATCGGGTAATCTCCGTTCAATCGCCGTTGCCTATACTCTTCTTTATACAGGCTTACGCGTATCCGAATTAGTAGCATTAAATCGTGATGACGTGCATATGGGCGAACGCTCCGGCCAGGTGATCGTTCGCGATGGCAAAGGAGGAATTGCCCGTACTGTTCCTCTACCATCAGAAGCGCGTTACCATCTCCGCCGATACCTGGAAACCCGGGAAGATGACGATCCCGCACTATTTCTTTCCAACTTTAAGCAGCGTATTTCCATTCGAGCTGTCCAACGAATATTTGAAAAACTGGACATTCACCCACACATGTTACGTCATACCTACGGACGAGAGCTCGTTTCCTCTGGAGTCGATATTGCCACGGTTGCTGAATTGATGGGACATAGTGATGTGAATGTGACCCGCAGATATGCAGCTCCTTCGATGAAAGACCTTGAACAAGCCGTTGAAAAAGTGTTTGGATAAAATACTAACTACCCCTTTTAAGGAGGAAATAAAATGAGGGGTTCAGAGCTTTTAACTCCTGAACAAAGACAGAGGTTAATGAGTATTCCTGCCGATATAGCGAACATGATTTAGGGGTTTATTACATGCTACAACACCAAGATTTAGAATTTATCAGAACTCGGCGCAGGGATACCAACCGACTGGGAGTGGCTATTCAAATTTGTGTTCTTCGTCATCTAGGTTGGTCACTCCCGAATGTTAAACATTCCTGATAAGGTTATTTCCTATGTTGCCAAACAAATCAATGTGGATCCCTGTATTTTTCCCCAATATGCCCAAAGAGAAAATACACTGTACGATCACTTGGTAGAAATACGCGAAACGTATGGCTATACATTGTTTTCTCCTAAAAACTATCTACGATCGTTGAAATACTTACTCCCTCTTGCATTGGAGAATGATGACACAAGTTATTTGATTCAGCAAGTGATACTTTATTTGAAAAAAGAAAAGGTGATCCTGCCTGCCATTACTACCATTGAACGAATTGTTTGGTCAACCAAGCTCAGAGCGGAAAAAAGGATTTATGGAGTGCTTACCCGGCAACTTGCTGATTCACATAAGCAAAAGTTAGATGAGGTATTGGAACCCAATTCGAAAACGAAAGTCTCCCCTCTTGCTTGGCTACGGCAAGATCCTGGAAAGCCTTCACCTGAATCCTTCAAAAAAGTATTAGAGAGACTGGAATACCTTCGTAATTTGGAACTTCAGGTCGACATTTCCATGATACGCCCCCGTCGATTACGACAACTGGCGCGGATTGGGGCACGTTATCAAGCACAATCTTTCAAACGACTCAGAAGTGAAAACGAAAAATATGGCATCTTGGTCGCTTATTTAATCAATCTCACTCAAGATTTAACTGATTTAGCCATTGATATTAATGACCGGGTAATTAATTACTTCTATCGTAAAGGAAAAAAAGCGCGAGACGAGCTTCAAAAAGAAAACGGAAAAGCACTCAATCAAAAGTTGCTTCGTTTTTTGGATCTAACAACCGTTTTATTAGAAGTATGGGCAAGATCTGGAGCGCGCGATTGAATCTTATATATCATGGGATCAGTTGGCGCAGGAACGGGAAGAAGCCAAAGATTTGGCCCGACCTATAGATTATGATTATCTGGATTTGCTAAAAACCCGATACCGTAATCTTCGCCAATATACTCCCTTGTTACTAAAAAAAATAAAGTTCAAATCAACAGAAGCCAATGAGTCACTGATGAGGGCTATTGAAGTCATTAAAGACATGCACGCAAACAACAAAAGAAAGGTTCCGGAAGATGCTCCTCTGGACTTTGTTCCTAAACGTTTCCAAAGTCATGTCGTTGATAAAGAGGGCAATATTGATAAAACTTATTATGAGTTGGCTGCTTTAACCAAGTTAAAAGACTATATCCGATCTGGAGATATATATGTGGCAGGGAGCCGGAAATATAAGGACTTAGAAGAATATTTTATAACCGAAGCTGAATGGGCCGAGGCAAAGAAAACGGGAACAAAACTGGCTGTTCCATTATCCGCGGAGGAATATCTGGCGGACCGAAAACGAGTTTTAACCGAGCGTTTACGCTGGTTATCCAAGAACATTAAGTCATTGGAAGGTGTAAGCCTGGAAAATGGAAAGATTCATCTGGATCGTCTGGAAAAGGATACCCCACTTGAAGCGGGACATTTAAGCAAAAAATTATATGCTTTGTTACCGAAAATCAAATTGACGGATTTATTGATGGAAGTAGATTATTGGACCGGATTCACTAGTCATATGACTCACGCTTCTTCTGGACAAGAACCTAAAGGGTCAGAGAGAAATATACTGTTGGCAGCCCTTATGGCAATGGGAACCAATATTGGTTTAACCAAAATGGCGGAGGCAACTCCAGAGTTTACATATAGACAGTTAGCAAATGCTTCTCAATGGAGAATGTACGATGATGCCCTCAATCGCGCTCAAGCTACTCTTGTCAATTTCCAACATCGGTTAGCCTTGGCATTTTACTGGGGAGATGGAACTACCTCATCTTCTGATGGGATGCGAGTTCAAGTTGGGGTATCTTCCGTTTATACCGATACCAATCCACATTATGGACATAAAAAAGGGACTACCTTTTATCGCTTTGTCAGTGATCAATTGTCCGCTTTTGGAATTGAAGTTATTCCACCTAATGCGCGTGAAGCAGTTTACTTAATCGATAAAATCCTTCACCATGAAACAGACTTGGAAATCAAAGAGCATTATACGGATACTGCGGGATATACTGATCAAGTTTTTGGATTAAGCCATATATTTGGATTTCGATTTGCGCCTAGGATTCGCAATATAGGGGATGCACAGCTTTTTTCCCTCGACCCGCCTAAAGAGTTTCCCAAGATTGTAGATTTGCTTAAAAAGATTAATCCTCAAGTCATCTTACAAAATTACGATCAGGTATTACGTATCTCCCATTCAATCTTGGAGGGAAAAGTTTCCGCGTCGCTTGTTATGAACAAATTCAGTTCATATAACCGGGAAAATAATATAGTGAAAGCCTTACGTTTTATAGGTCAAATCGAAAAGACCATTTTTCTCATTGATTATATTACCGATGAAACACTAAGGCGAAGAATCCAAAGGGGATTAAACAAAGGAGAAGCCATGAATGCTTTAGCGAGAGCTGTTTTCTTCGGAAAACGCGGGGAACTGCGTGAGCGTTCATTAGTTGACCAATACCAAAGAGGAACAGCACTAAATATTATCCTCAATGCCATTGCTGTATGGAACACAGTGTATCTCACAGAGGCTGCCAAATATCTTGAACAACAAGGCCAGCTTGATGAAGAGTTACTTAACCATATTTCACCTCTCAATTGGGAACACATCAATTTCTTGGGAGAGTACTCTTTTAGTAAAAGTAAACCCGCATCCTTAGACTCACTGCGCCCCTTAAATATACAATGAGACACAAAAACCCGATTATAACCCTTAACGTGGTTGAAAATCGGGTTTTTCACTTCCCCAAGTCCTTAGCGTGGTAAATCCGCGTTTTTCTGTCGGGACCCCTTTATGGACAAAAATCAAGGAGGGTCTGGATAAAAAAACTAGTTATTATTGGAATCCTGCTGGCATTTATGACCTTTCCCTCATTCAGTTGAGGCTGCTCCCTTAAAAGAAAAAATCCTCTTCACTGACAACGGTTCTTATATAAGGAGCATCTTTCGATTTTGCCGCCATTTGCCCAATAAATGGAAAAACGACTTGAGACTCACTTAGGTACTCAAGTTCTCAATCACCTATAAAAGTAAGAATGAAGTTCATGCTACTTTTGAGGTATGGATATAACTTTCAATCTGTTTACGGAACTACTCTTGTTTTTCCTGAACTGAAGAAAACGCGCTTTTTGGAATAATAATGGCTACTGTTTTATGTATGGACAGATAAAAGTATTTTTTGGTTTCAGACAACCGGTGAATAGCTGACCAATCCCATGATAATTCGGTGAATTCACTTGACTTGCAGTTAGTTGCACTCAAAAATCATGGTTGCAATGAGATCTTTACTGATAAAGTAAGTGGAGCTAGAGAAAAACGACCAGGTTAGAACAAGCTCTCCTTTATATTAGAGAAGGAGATACACTTACTAATTGAATTCAGGTGGAAGGAGAGATATTTAAATGTGGAATAATCAGCGTGAATCGGAACTTAAACGAAAAAGGAAAGTAACATGGCAGAAAGAAGAAAAGATATGCACGCTACCAGAACATTTACAAGAATTGCTAGATCAAAATAATCCAAAGTTCATAGATGAGTTAGTGAAATTTGCTTTTTATTTTTCAAATTCACAGGAAGATCAAAGTCAAAGTGGTGCTTGGCTTTGGAGTTTATATCTAGATAATCATCCTTTAAAAAGGGAAGGATTACTAAGACTATTAACTACTTACAATCAATCCGATTTTTATCGTTTGATTCAAGAAAGTGGTGTAGAAGTAACTCCATCTATTAAACGGACAGAAGTCTTTCGATATAGCAAGGACTCATATTGTCTTATCCCATTAACAAAGAAACTCTTGCCCTATATTGAGCGGATCTTTCAATTGGCCGAAAAAAGAAAAGATGCATCTATCTGGGGAAAGATTGCTTATATGTTTGATCATGAGTTTGAACAGTATAAATGGATTGCTATGTCCAGTCGTACCCGTAAATATTTACAACGTTGCGCATGGCGTACACTACGTGAGCTTGGTGAACAAGGAACATCCGATTATGTCCTGATGGCTTCAGAAATTTTACTCTGTTATCATGAAAACGACTTTCATATCAATTGGGTTAAAGAGGAAGATCCTCTTCACCCTCTTCCAAACTGGTATAAAAATTTCCTGCCTAAAAGAAATCAATACTTGCTAAAGAAGATATTAATTTGTCATCATTCTGATTCTCCAAACCATTGGTGGCTTCAAGATCAACTAACTTCTAGTCTGTTTAAAGAAGAAGTAGAAGCTTTTCCTGAACTTTGGAATCAACACCCAGAGCAATTATTTCGTTTAGTTTGTAAGGCTCGATCACCCTTCGTCATTCAATTTGCGATTGATGCACTAAAGCGAGGTAACCAAAAGAATATAGCCCACTTACCCTTAAGAGATCTACTGGATTTACTTGAGCACGGAACGTATAACGAACAGAAAACGTTTGCTATGGAAGTCATCTTGAAACAGATGGATCCAAAAAATCCAGATGTGAAACTATTACTGACTTTAATGAAGTCCCCTTATCCCTTTCGCCGCCATGTTATTACGTTTATTGAAAGTAATATCACTCAATGGTCGGATGACCTGCTTGATCGGTTACTTACAGGTTGGAGCCAGATTACTCAGTATCCAAATAGTATTGAATGGGAACAGATTATATTTGAGCAGATGAAGCGAAGAGGTGTAAAAAATATAGATCTACAATTGTTAAAGAAAATTATAATTTTTGGCAATAGTGAGTATACCAAAGAAGAGATTAAGAAATTTGTTATTGAAAATCATGATGAATGGACAGAAGAACAAAAGACTTGGTTGTTGGAAGAAATACTGCACCTAGGTCCCAATAATTACTTTATGGGAGAGTGGCTCTTGTTTTTTCAAGGGCCATGGGAAAGAACACTTCGTCGCCTAATATCGATTGACTGGGCAAAAAGATATTTACACTGTAGATACAATTATTTTCTTGAACCTGTTACAGCAATGATTTTACATCAAATTGATCTGTCGATTCATCCTTATAGAGGTATTGATTTATTTCAATTTTTAAGAAGCAATTCTAAAATCATTCGTGAAAAAGCACAAGAAATATTATTGAAAGATGCAGATAAATTACAATTGGATGCTTACGATTTAGCGGAACTTGCCTCTACATCTGTACCAATAGAGCAAGAATTCGTAAAACGTTTCTTTGATAAGTGGAAGCCTTGGTTAGAACCTCAAATCCCTACAATAATTGACTGTTTAAGGCGGCGGGCAGCTCACCCAGATATAACAGAAGAAGTATCTACATTTATTCATAAAGAGCTTCTAGAGAAAGTATTTCGGCAAGAAAGGGATACGACACCATTGCTATCAAATTAAGAAATTCATGTACCCCAAAACGAAAAATAGGCTAGGTTGTAGAAAGAATGTATTTTTTTCGTTTTGGGGGCGATTTTTTTCTTATCTTCTTGATAGCATGTGGTGGGACCCCAAACAAAATGATGAATATAGCTAGAAAGCTCTTATCCAGTTCAGGGATCTTGGGAGCTTCTAGGATTATGATTTACGATATTTGCTGGATGTTAAGTCGTTTTTCCATATTCAGCTGGAATGTTCCATATGGATTTATATGTGCGTATATCAAAGGAGTTAAAGCTCTAAAATCTTCTGGATCCATTTTGTTGTATAATCGTTGGTTATTTTCAAGTAGGACTTCTTGAATCATTAGAGTATTAATGAGTACTAAGCAGTTTTGCAATAAGTGTAAAGATAACACTGCAACTTCCTGATCTTCTAAACGGTTGGTTTGGATCTCGCCACCTTTTCCATAGAAAATAAAGCTATTTGCTGAATTCCAATTTTCTACGACGTTCAATCCCTCATGGATTTCTCTTCTTACATAAAAAAATCGTTTTGATCGCTTTTCCCAATTCACTTAATGCTCGATAAGTAGGATAACTACTATTTCGAGTAAAACGCTTTAAGATAGCCTCTGTTTCAGCTGTTCCCAATCGAAGCGCTGTTGCATATTTTATCATCTGATCATATTGTTGCCTGATCAATTCCCAATTGATAGGACGCGTTAATATAGGTTGTAATTGAGGATAGGCATCCGTCATTCCAGATTCAGGTCGATATAATTTTTGAGAATGGATATTTTTGAAACGGGGCATAAGTTGAAATCCAAGTAGATGACAAAAAGCAAATGCCACTTCGCTTTGTCCATGAGTGTCTACATAGTTTTTCTCCACTTCCATATTTGTACAATGTCGAAGAAGTCCTTCGATCATGGCTGCTACTTCAGACGAAGAGCAAGATTTTAGCTGCGAGTAAATACAAGTAGAGTTCTTCTCAACATGCCAATAAATCATCACTCCTCGTCCACGATAACGAATATGCCATTCTGTCATCAGATTTTGGTCCCAAGCTCCAAACTTTTTACTATCTGAAGCACATGCGGTTCCTTCTCCCCAAATATCTGTGATTCGTAGATTTAAAATAGCGTTAACTACATGTGAAATAGCTTGTTTCAAATTTTCTTTGTGAATAAATTTTCAGCGAATATAAAGTAAATCTTTGTAGCTCTCGCCATGATCACCAGCAGAAACCCTTTTTAGTCCTGTATTCGTTCCTAAACCATATAAACAGAGAATTAAACGTTTTTGAATCGTTTCCCGATCCAGGATCTCTCGGTTTCCTAATGTTTTGAAATGATCAGTAAAAGCAATGCGAAGATCTGTTTCTTTTAAGATATCTAGTAGACTGGTCATGGGCCATCGCTTCATTATTTCGGCTTTGATTAATGATAAATGTCGAGGTTCTGGCTGTGCTTGTAAAGGAGAGACAGAAATCCATCCATTTCTTTTGGGACTAATTCGAACGCTTGAGTTATTTCTTAATCCCTTCTCTAGTTTGTCTAAAGAAGTGTGCATCTGCTGTTTTAATTGGTCAATGAATGCATTTGCTTCGAGGGGCTGTTTTAAAGCTCTATAATGTTCTTCGCGTCTAGCTTCAAAGTCTGAGGGTAAATCATGTTCAGGATTGCGATAACGATCTGCACCCACGACCCAAATTTCCTTACAACGTAATTTATCTCTTAAAGCCTGCAACACACTAATTTCATAGTTTATTCGGTTAATACGATTTGTTTCTTTGTCAATCACCGTCTCAATCCAAGCAGTACGAACCACGCCTTCAATGGGAATATAATCAGATTCTGCATAGTACCGATGAGCTGTATTAGCATATTTCTTCAACAACTCTAATGCTTCTATTACAGGCTTATGAATATCATTATTGGATCGGAATTCAAGCACATCAAGAAGGTCGGAGACCATTCTTCGATAATGGCTACCATAAGAGGAACGCATGACTGTATATACTTTCTGACGGAATGCAGGTCCTGTATGCTTCATTTCTTTTACCAAATCTCTCAAAGTCTGCTCGTTCACAACAGGGAATAAAACCTCTTTAATCACGCCATCTGGATGTTCTAATGCCGTTTCTGCCATGCGAAATAAAAGGTTTGTTTTTCCACTTACTTTTTTCAAATCGTGTAGAATTTCTTTTTCAACTTTCCGTTCTGCACGAGCACCAATTCGGTGAACAATCTGTATAAGAAGTTCTACTAAATTATCAACGATTTCGCGACTGCGACACCAAAAGAAGGCCGCTAGCAATGTATAACGAACAGGATCTGGATGTCTCCGTATTTCCCTAATATCTTCTGATATCGCTCGTTGCCGGTACCTTTTTAGGATTTTTGATGGAACATGGATAAATAAATCTTCAGGCAACTGTAAATGACGGATGGTTCTTAGTTTTGTAATCTCTTGGAATAGGCTATCTAATCCAACACGACCAGGGTCAGATATCAGATCTCGAAAAGTAAGAGAGGGAGCTTGTGAATCATCCGGACCTTTTTCCTCCTCCGAGGTAGTCCACAAGTAAATAAGTGCATCCATCCTAGCTAAAGATGTTTTTGACAAACGTTGATGAATATTGTTAAAGAAGTCGGTTTCGTAATTATGTATAGCAGAGAATAAGTCGATCTAGATGTTCTGCTGCAGGAGGTTCTATTTGTAGGTTGCGGAATCTTTCAACTGCTTTCTCTTTTACCCACTCTATCTCTAAATCATGAGTTAAAACCTCTTGGCGTAACCAATCCAGAACTTGTTTGATATCATCCAGTGTACATTCTCTAAACCCTACATATTCACGAATTTGAGCACGATGATATTTGATGGAACGACCATTCCAATCATACTCTTTATATAAGTCAGCACTCAGGTTAAGCTGTTTTGCAATATAGTTAATTACTTCTCTTGGAACCTCGTTTTTCATGTAAGGGAATCGGGCTTGGTATTGAAAAAACTTTAGTAAAACAGCAAAGCCTAGTCTGGTTTCCCCAGTTTTATTACCAATAAGTCTCATTTCTTGAGATAGTAGGGTGAAATGTTCTATTAGGTCTTCTAGTTCCCAATTTTTCTTCATGTGATGCCTCCTAGATGCCTTTTTATTGTAAGTCAGCAACATCTTACTTCAACTTGAAATAATAAAAAAAGCCCTCTATTAAGGACTTTACATTTTATGGTATCTGGAGATGTGAACAGCATACAAATCATCCAGATGATCTTCTTCGATCGAGGCAACCATCAATCGTTCGGTGGCAAACATCCCTCTTCCTCCCTTTTTTCCTTGGACACTTCTTTTTGGATGGTTCTGTATTTTTCCCAAACTCGGTGACTTACATCGTATTTGTAAGAAAAGATTTCAGAGACTGGTTAACTTTCAATACGAGCTCATCTCAGTAGATAATACCTTTTCAAAACATATAAACGGAAGAGAGCGTCTCGGAAAATAAACCTTCCCTCTCTTTTTATATCCATGTCTTTCATAGAGATTAAGTGCTATAGGATTTCCACTATAAGCATCTAGTCGAATACTTGTATATCCATTATGGTGCGCAAATTCTTCTGCATAATTTAACAGCCTTTTTCCTAACCCTTTACCTTGTGATTCAGGATGTACGACTAATCGATGTATACACAAGATTTTACCTTTTTTCATTTCCCAATTGATTTGTTGATACTCCATATCTTGTTCTTCATTTAACACAATTGCTCCTATATAAGAAGAATCATCCTTAATTCCATAAAGAAATCCTTTTCGTAAATCATTTTCAATGATATAACTATTTGGATATTGATTGTCCCATTGATAAATAGCATTTTCTCTTAAATGCATAACCACGGAAGAATATAAGTCGATTAGAGAATCTAGATCGTTAACGTTTCCTTTTACAATTTTCATAGGTTCCTCCACAATCAGTAGCCTATTTTTTCAAGGTAAATGACATCAAGTTCAATCAAGGTGTAGATCAAACCAAATTTGCTATCAAAGAACCAAAGGGTTGGAAATACCTTAAGAAAAACCAAAGTTTTGGCCAGAGTTTCGTCTGCAACTATATATTTTGCATAGGAGCCCAGGAATACGATACTCGCTGACCTACTTTCAAATGCTGAACTTCAAATCCAACCTCCTCTATAATACCTGCTGCATCCAATCCAGGAATTAAGGGAAGGTTGGCCTGCACCATGATATTTGTCATACCGTGATTTAATATCGGTAAAATTGACGCTAGTTGCTTCAACACGGATTAACACATGATTAGAGTTCATGGGAGGAAGGTCAACTGACCAATCTGGAAAATTAAACTTTATCCAATAATGACAACCTGTACGCCAAGAGGCGCCTCTTTAAAAAATTATTTAGAGTAACTATAACTTACGTATCGGTGAGACGAGTGCAATAACAACTTCTAATCCTTTAGTAACGGCAGCTAAAACAAACACTGCAGATGGATTGATGCTAGAAATAAATGATCCTACAAAAGCTCCCAATGGCATAGCTAAACGTGTAAATACTCTGGAAAATCCAAGCACTCGCCCTAACATATCTGATGGGACTGTTTCTTGCCGTACTGAAGCAACAATGGAATTCCAAGAAACATTACAAACCGTAGCGATCCCTAAAGCAATCCCCGGTGCTAACCAAAAACGACTTGTTATGGCAAAGACAAGCCCTATGGCTCCGATCCCAAGCAAAATTGGAATCAAGACTCCACGTCGAAAACGTTTATCCAATGGTATAACTACCATACTGCCGATCAGTCCCCCGATCCCGATCAGCGTATAGTTAAACCCGCTTTGTTGAGAGTTAAGATGAAGGGTTGATAATAGGTAGTACATGAATACGGCGAGTACAGCGCTTGCGCCAAAATTTCCAACCATCGCTTGCAATGATAATGAAAAGTTAAGGCGGTCGTGCATTAGCCACTTAAACCCTTCAACAATATCTTTTGCCATATTCCTTAAGTTATTTTTCCTGTCATCGGTTAAATGAGTACTCCCTAGCGATGGGAGACGAAATATAGCTAAAAATGTAGCAGCAAAAGATAAAACATCTATCCATAGCGTGTGAAAACCTCCAATGGCCGCAACAATCACACCAGCAAGAGTAGGACCAGCTAAATCAGCCAGTTGGTTTACCAATTGATACCCAGCGTTCGCCCGAGTTAGATCATTTCCAGCCATTTGTGGAATAGATGAGATTGTGGCTACATCAAACAAAAGACTTAATACAGCCAAAATAAAAGAAATTACATATAGGTGCCAAAGAGAAAGTAGGTTTAGCAGGTGCAGGATAGGGATTAGACCAACCAATAAAGCTCTAGTAATATCCGCTGTGAGCATTAATTTTCGCCGATCCCATCGATCTACAAACACGCCGACTACTGAACCGAACAAAACAATTGGTAATACACTGATAGCAAAGAGAGAACCCATAACAATCGCAGAACCAGTCAATTGATAAGAAATCCAAGGAATAGCAAAAGCATTCAAGGAATCTCCCAATCTTGATACGAGTAATCCGGCAAGAAAAGTGATATAATCCCTAGGTAATTGAAATGATTTAAATACCGTCGACCATATATTTTTTATGAGTGTCAACATTCGTTTCCCCTTTCTGTCGACACTCTTAACGTACTGGTTGCCGGTTTATAACGCACTAATTTTCCAAATTGGTACCAGTAACCCCATGTCCGTACATAATCTTTTCAAGCATTATATACCCAGAATGCTTTTAGTGTGAACTTACTTTTTTTAGCGGTATTACCATCAGATTAAACTATGATTTTATAATAGAAAATAGTTGCATGTAATTCGCTAGTTGCAGATTTCGCATAGTTAGGAATCCGTCCAGCCTGAATATAACCTATTGAAGTATAAAGGTGATTAGAAGGGTCTCCTTCTCTTGTATCGAGAACTAATAGCGACCTCCCCTCCTGCTTTGCTCTTTCTTCAGCCTTTTGCATTAGTAAGCGACCGATACCATTACGGCGATAATTAGGGTGTGTCATCAATTTTGCGATTTCCGCTCTATGAGTACCGTTCTGCTTAGTACATAAATGTAACTGTACACTTCCGACGATCTGATTGTTAATTTTAGCGACAAATAGAATTACATCAGGGTTTAATATGTTTTCCCAATATCTTTTCGCCTCAGAAAAGTTTCAATGGTGGTAAAAAGCCAATCGACGCACCATCTTCTACTACCTGTATCAGAAGTTCCGAAAGCTCATTAATATGTTCTCCAATTGATTTTAATTGTTCGATTTTCACATCACTAACCAACACAACCACCTCAATTTAGTATGCTATCTTTCCTATATAACACGAAGAACTGTTTTTACACAACAAACATGTTTGATATTATAACAAGCACTTTATTGAATATTACTGCCCATTAGTTGAATAACTGAATGCCAGTCTAATACTTTATTTTACAAAAATGCCGTCTGAAAGCCCACGGTTTGAATCGTGGTATGAAAGACGGCGTTGCTCGGTAATCCCTTCATGGGATTGCTTAGAGCAATAATTTTCTATATAATCAAGCACATGAGCATTACTCATCCTACTGGTAGTAGGTCGAATGTTCCTGTGGACACCATGGTATAGAGGTTCTGGTAACGAAAAGTCTCCTACCAGGTAAAAATCATTGAGAGTAATGAAAGGAACTAGCATCCTGGTAACAGGTATGCCGCCCATGTGGGTACATGCGGCTTAGTGCCGTAGCACTGCATGGGACGGGGTGATGACACACCCCTGAACTTGGGCGCCCACCAAAACGGAAATGGACTGTGGACGCTAACGACCAAGAATCCCACGGCTTCAGCCATGTGGAGTGTCAATTCTAAAAGAACCTTTCGGTCAGAAGAAAAGTGATCCTTTAACTGGATTGATGAGATTGAAAACAAACCCCCGACCTTTACTTCGAAAAAGGGATCGGGGGTTGTATATTTCAGGAATCTTTATATAAAAAGAATATCTTCTAAAGTAGTTAGCAACCAAATCATGTAGCCTTTTCCTCTCTTCCAGAGAGCAAAGGCATTATTTGATGTTTTGAGCCACGGCTGTTAGGTGGCATTGCTCTGTTACCTCCGGAGTTCCCCTGTAACGTGCATAGCGAAGACTATAAATTCTGCCTTAGTGAAGCTGCGCTCAAGGGTATCACCTCGTCTCCGGACACATACAGTACAGGGAAACGGGATGGTTCGTTCTACATTCACCTCCCAACGGCAAATTCTATATATTCTATTTCGCTGGTGAAATATTGGACCGATATCTTTCTAGATTCCAAATTATTGTCTGAGATAGCACCAAAACAACCAACTGAAGTACCGGTGGAATATTGAGAAATGGGGGATAATAACTATTATTTATCAAAAGATTTACTCTATATTAATAAATGTTTCTTAGTATATCAAACACAAAAAAGACGATTATTCGCCTCTCTCAGACATGAAAATTTATTCTGATTCAGGGCCCCCTCAATTAGGGGGTAATACCAGCGAATATGTCATTCCTATCGGGATGACTTGAAAACCAATATAATTATTTTATGAGTCATAGGTTATTTTTTGAATAGGGGTGTGAATGAGCCACTGAGTTACTTTTTCTTGGATCTTACCTATTTCAGCTAAAATCATTCCAATTGCTTCATATGTATCCATTTCCCCTGCTTGACGTAAGTAGTAACCACGTGGAACCAGCTCATCCCACGCCAAATTGCAACTAATAATCAACTCATGTGCATCCATGGCTGTCTGAATTCGCTCAAAATCTACTTGGATATCTTCTAACATTTGCTTTGCCAAACGAAGATCTTCTTTTGGATTTATTTTTGGTTGCTTTTTCATCAAATCTCCCCCTTTGTCTTGTTCAATTATCTCTGATTCAAGGACAAATGGAATCTATTTTTCGGGTAATGACACATTCGCTGGTATTGCCCCTAATTAAAGAGTAGCTCAAGTGGCTACTCTTTTTAACACTGGTAATGCCACATTTGCTTGAAATGAAGCGACGGAATGGAGCGAAAAAGGAAAACCGGCATATAGCGGAAACTTTGTTTACAAGCTGTGTTGTCTTCGACGCCCTGCTCCCAACTTCGCAATAACCCTAAGGCAAGAAGCCTTTCTGACTCAAATAGATTTGTTCAGTGGAGAATACTTTTTTTAGTCTGTCATACACAATCTGATATGCTGAAGGATCATACCATTCTTCCAAACCCAATTCTTCATACATAGAAAAAATGCCTAAATTCTTGGTTCGTTTTCCTCCGCTACCGTCTCCCATGAAATAATCATCCACACAGACACGATTGACCCATTTCCTTAATTTTTCCGGAAACTCTTCACTACTGGGCAATACCGGGGCGATCGTTGCCTGAG
The DNA here is from genome assembly GCF_900114055.1 of Thermoflavimicrobium dichotomicum. Lineage (GTDB taxonomy): Bacteria > Bacillota > Bacilli > Thermoactinomycetales > Thermoactinomycetaceae > Thermoflavimicrobium > Thermoflavimicrobium dichotomicum. Next base: position 20,042 of record NZ_FORR01000024.1, read on the forward strand.
TCGGTACACCTGCATCAGCCAGGAGTTGTAGCGTCTTCAACCTGGCACCAATTGGCGGAGCACCAGGCGTAAAATGTTTACGTATATCTTCCCTGTCAGTTTCAATAGTCATGCTAACTCGGACTCTGTCCTTTAAAAGAAGAAATAAATCAATATCTCTACGTACTAGAGGGCTCCTCGTCTGAACAAATAAAAAATCCGGTTTATTTTCCACCATTACTTCCAACAAGGATCTTGTTACTTTCTCCTTATACTCGATCGGTTGATAAGGGTCTGTGCTGGATGACATGAAAATAGTCACTTTCCCTTTACGCTTGGCTCGCTCAAGCTCTTTGCGCAGTAAGTCTGCCGCTTTCTTCTTTATGTCTACCCAGGTTCCCCATTCTTCCTTACGAAACATGGAAACTGGCATTTGACGCACATAGCAGTATGAACAGCCATATGCACAACCAGTATATGGATTCAGTGAATGAGTATAACCAGAAAGAAACCCGGTTCCTTTATTCAGAAGTGTTTTTGGGTATTTGTAAAAAAACTTAATCTTCACGTTGAATCCCCCTAGAGGTGTTACAGTACTAATATGAAAAAACCCTATATCAGCTATATCTTCGTTATTCACTGCACCACCATCACTTCGCATCATGAAAAATTATGCCCAGGCTATACCTCGTACCCGAAGTGATTGTGTGGAATCAGAGCATAGCCATACTCGTCCAATAATTGTTGCAACAAATCCCAATCCAAAGAAGCAATACGTTCCGTGATCCATTTAGGCATGCAGGTATCTCCCTTCCATAAACGTGTGTTCACTTTCCAACTCAAGCAGTTGTTTCTTCATCTCCAATCCGCCTCGATAACCTGTCAATGTTCCATTTTTACCAATAACCCGATGACAAGGTACCCCAATTAAAACGGGATTGGCACCAATAGCAGCTCCAACAGCACGTACCGAAGCCGGTTTTTGAATGTGTTCTGCAATTTTCGAGTAGGATTGCGTTTGTCCGTACGGAATTTCGCGCAATGCATTCCACACGGATAATTGAAACGGAGTACCGTATAAATCAACAGGCATTGTAAAGCTCTTACGCTGTCCTCGGAAATACTCTGCCAACTCAACTGTATAAGGTTGTAATTTCTCATCATCTTGCACCAAAACGCTGTTCGGAAAGCGATTCTTAACCCAATTGGACAACTCTTCAAAGGGCTTATTCTGAGAGCCCACGTAACAAAGTCCATTTGAAGTCGCAGCAATATACATTTGCCATTGTTCATAAACAAACAAAGTCCAATAAACTGTTTGATTGATTTTTGTCTCCACTGCCTAACACCTCCATGTTTTTTTATGGCTATTTAATTGACGATAATCAGCAGGTGTATAACCCGTTTGCTTCTTAAACAAGGTTATAAAGTAAGCTATATTGGGAATGCCTACTGCCAAGGCAATTTCTGAAATGGTTCTATCCGTAGTGGTAAGATACTGAATCGCATTTGAGATTCTCGTTTGCCGGATATATTCGGCTGGGGTTATCCCCTTGATCCGCTTGAACGTTCGGTGTAAATGGTAGGGACTGCCATGACACATATCCGCCAATGTTTCCAGCGTTAAAGTTTCACTATAATTTCTGTCAATGAATTGAGTGATTTGGGCCACCCAATCTTCATCAGGCAACCGTTGTCCGGTCGGTTTGCATCGTTTGCACGGGCGAAAATTTTCCGATATGGCCTGCTGTGCACTTTGAAAGATGCGTACATTTTCCATTTTGGGAGGCCGGGATTTACAAGAAGGACGACAAAAAATACCGGTAGTCTTTACGCCGTAAAAAAATTTATTATCGTAAGACGAATCGTTGTGCACGATCGCTCGCCAAATTTCGTCCGGAATATTTTCCTCACCTGTACCTACTTCATTAGCGTTCTGAGTTACGAGATGTGTTTGATTCTCCATTCGAACCACCTCTACACACAGTATACACCGGATGATGTCCGTATGTACGTTCCTACGAATATAAAAGCAAGATTTCAAAATCACACTGAACCATTTTATGTTAAAACTTAGATTGTATCGTATTTTTATGAGTGGGAGGATTTACATGAAAAATGGTATGATTTACCCTGATCAGGACGCCCATTATTTTATAATAATCAATTGCATCCAATGCTCCGACCTCCATTAGATAGAATAATGGTAATATTCGTCATATTAATCCGTAAGATTCACTAAATAACAACAGCATTCAACTACCTTTGTTGAATGCTGTTGTTTGTTAATTCTTGCTACATCCATCCCTTACTGAGGCAAATGAAAAAGAGATTTCCTGTCTAAGAAATTGGATCATCAAGACCATAATCACTCACTTGAGCAAGCGTGCGGGGAGCAGAATTTTCCCATCACTTACATTAATTACACCTTGAGAAGTCAATCTTACCTTTGGCAAATGTGTTGCTGATAAAAACAACAATGAATAAATCGGATCGTTAAATAAATAACCCGAAGCCTTCATAAGAGTAAAAAATCGAGTGGTTTCTTCAATTAAAGTGTTCATATCGAGCGAACTCATTGTCCCTAGTAAGGGTAATGGGAGATCGTAACGCAATTCCCCTTTTTCATATAGACAAATCCCTCCACCATTGGTAAGAATATGGTTTGCAGCCTGAGCCATCTGAACCGGATCACGTCCAAGAATCACCAGATCACCGGAAAGAGAGTAGGTGCTGGCTAAGGCATCCAATTCACCAAATCCTTTAATCACACCTGCCGTAATCCATTCTCCTTTACGATGAAGCAGCGAGACGTACATATATCCCGGTAAGTCTGCCAGTTTCACCTTTCCGTTTATTATAGGAAGAGACTCGGGCCGATTACGGGTTATCACCGCATTCATTAGCTCGATAACGGGTACCTTTCCTTCAGGTGGAGAGACTTCAAACCACTCGGGTTGCACCACCGGATTCATCATTGAGGATGGTCCCATTCCGAAGCGGTTCCATTCCACTCGGGGAAAATCTGTCGTCAATGTCCTATCCTCCGCCACTATACGTCCATTTGCCATCACTTTTACAGGTGTTGGATTTCGCAGATCCTCCAGGAACACTATGTCCGCAACCCGTCCTGGACTAATTCCTCCCAGTTCCTGATCCAGACCATAGTAGACCGCAGGATTTAAGCTCGCCATTCGATAGGCCAGCACCGGATCAAGACCGGCCTCGATCGCAATCCGTATGCATTCATCAGTAAAACCCGAAGCATGGAAAAAAGGCGGTGAGCCATCGGTGGTTAACATCATACGATCCCAGAATCGGCACCCCGCGGTAAGCAAGTCTTTGATCAAATCGGCCAAATCCGGTCGAATCGAAGAATGCCGAAGCGTTGTATAATAGCCCAAGCGAACCCGTCTCATCACTTCTTCAGCGTTAATACTTTCGTGGCAACCAGTCGCACCTGCTGCTGCGACTGCATTCAGAGTTTCTACTGATGCACCCGGGTTGTGAGTTTCAATTCGTTTCCCAGCCTGCCGTGCTTCCCGCATTCGGGAGATCATCGAATCGTCACCATCAATTAACTCTTTCCAATACGTAAGCTCTCCCGCCTGCAATACGGCAGGATGCTGTAACGTCCGCTTCACACGCTCAGGCGTAAATCTCATCATCATCTCAGTTTGATTAACTTGCGGATCGAGACGGGCCCACCAGTAGTTTTTAATGGGCATATTCTGTAAAGCTTCGAACAATCCTTCCATCTCTTGTTGTTGGAGATGAAGGAAGAAAGTCAGATTATCATGAAGCATAGTCGTTGTCCCATGAGCCAGGGCAAATTCACTTAGTGTCAGCGGATTATAAATTTGAAATGAATGAGCATGAGGCTCTATGTATCCAGGAACGAGAGTAAAGCCCTCCGCATCAAGAACTTGGGTATTAGCGTCTGTCAATGGCTCTTTCTCTCCTACGTAAGCAATACGGTCTTCGAAGAGAACCACGTTTAGCTCCCGCAATTCACCGGTATATATCTGAAGGATCTTTGCTCCCCGTATCCAAGTGGTGGCCGGAGTTTTGAACCGTGAGACAGAAATCAACCGGCTTAATTTTTCCTGAGTTAAGCTGTTTAAGGTATTCATCTAGATTCTCTCCCTTCATTATAATTGTAGACCGATTGAGTCCGGGTATTTTCCATTTCTTATCGCCGCGGCTTTCAATATTTTATCAATATCGCTTGTTTACCTGTCTTTCAGGGAAAAATTCAGTAGGATGTAAATAGACAGACATTAACCTAAAGAGGTGGATCAGATGATTTATTCGTTATCGGGTAAAAAACCCCAAATCGCAGAAAACGTATTTATCGCTCCCAACGCCAGTATCATTGGTGACGTGCTAATCAAGGAATTGTCCAGCGTCTGGTTTAGTGCCACGATCCGCGGAGACATCAATTCCATTACGATCGGACGCGGGACAAGCATACAAGACGGTGTTGTTATTCACGTAGACGCGAAATATCCGACCGTAATCGGAGATGATGTAACGATCGGGCATCAAGCAGTTGTGCATGGCTGCACCATCGGAAACCGCGTGATCATCGGTATGTCCGCAACAGTCATGGACGGTGCGGAAATCGGAGAAAACAGCATTGTCGGCGGTGGCACGGTAGTACCGGAAGGCAAGAAATTCCCACATGGAGTTCTCATTCTAGGAGTTCCGGGCAAGGTGGTTCGGGAGCTAAAGCCTGAAGAAATCGATCGCATTACCTACTCAGCCCGGGTTTACCAGGAACGGACTCTCGAATATTTACGATCTTTAAAATCCATCGAGTAAAAAGCCTTAACCAGGAGCGACAACAATTGGGCCATCCATGGGGATGGCCCATTAAACTTTTTTCAGGCTGTGACAGGTATCTTTTTCGGCACCCCCGTCGAGAACGGAAATCCCCCTTGCATACAATCCACACTATATCGGCCACGGGACGTGAATTGAACGGATAAATAAGCCAACGAACTGAAACCTACCACGCCCGTCAACTATCGTTTCTCACCTTCAAGGTGAACCGATTGGATAGAAGCTTCGGAATTGATATACTCCTCCAAGTTAATCTGGTCATAACCGGGAATTTGAATCCGCAAATATTTCATCGGCTCACTGTTTAAAGGAACAGTGCAGTCGAATCCCATTTTAGACCCAACTCCATTGTTGGTTGAGGGATCGAGCTTTGAACCCTGTGCTCCATGCACAACAATCAGATCCTTTTCCGCCTGGAAACGGGTGGCAATTGCCCATTCGACCTCTTCCATATTGAAAATATCGACTTCTTCATCCACGACAACGACGTGTTTAATATCAAAACTATTCGCAAAGGCGGCAAATATAGCGTTTTTCGCCTCCCCCTCGTTTCTTTTTTTGATCGAAACGATTGCATGGTAGCGGCATGTCCCGCCAGGGCTCATATGGACTGCCTTGACCGTCGGCACAGTCTGGCGGATGGTTTGAAAAAGACTTGCTTCCCGGGGAATGCCTCCAAGCAGAAGATGTTCATAGCCTGCCGGAACAATGGTATAAAAAATCGGATTGTTCCGGTGAGTAACTGCCGTTATCTGTACGACTTCCTTATCGCTGCGAGGACCATAGTATTTCGGGAACTCCCCGAAAGGTCCTTCAGGCTCACGGACATGGGGAAGAATCTTACCCTCCAGTACAATCTCCGCATAAGCCGGGACATCAATGTCAACAGTCTCGCAACGAACCACTTCCAGTGGTTCGTTGCGAAGAGCACCTGCGATTTCGAGTTCATCAACGCCAAACGGAGTGCTTGCCTGCGAAGCGAGCAGAGTCACCGGATCGACTCCGATTGCAATGGCGCACTCCAGTGGCCTGCCTGCTTCCTCAGCCTGTTTATACAAGTGAAATGTGTGACGCGGAAGGATCAAAGCACCCAATTTATCTTTGCCTGAAACCTGCAGACGGTGAATTGATACATTTTGCTTGCGCGTGACCGGATCTCGAACGATAAACAGTCCCGCGGTGATGTAGTTTCCCGAATCCTTTTCATGATGAACCGGAATCGGAAACATCTTCATTAAATCAATATTATCCTTAATGATATTCTCCTTGACAGGAGCTTCCTCATCCTCTACTAACCGGCAGGGCAGAGGGGAAGTCACTGCTTTGATAAACTTCGGAATCATCTCATATTGATCCGTTTCCAATGCCTCTGCAAAATCTACTCGGGTTGAGCAAATACCCGAAACAACGGGTACCGCGTAATCCTCCACCTGTGTAAAATAGGTGGATTTCTTGCCGTCCAGTTTTTTGGCGATTGCAGCAAGTTCAAACTCTAAACTGACTTTTTTATCAATCACGGCCAAACGACCGACTGATTGAAGATGCTCAAGCCACGTCCGAAATGTCTTAGCCTTCACGTTAAATGTTATCCTCCTTAAACAGTTACTGATGTGCCGAATATATCCTTCAGTCGACGTTCAAACATTTTGGTCAAACGCTCACGTCCCCGAACCTCAGGCGGTGTAGGATATTCCTGTCCATCCACAATAACCGGCTGATCATAACGAATCAAGATGTGCGGAAGATATTCGTCATACAACTCACGAATACGCTTGGCATGCTCCGGTTTACGAGCAAACAGCTTCAGCATGCGAAGTCCGAAACCAACATGCCGTCCTTCATCTTGTTTGATACGGGTAAATGCTTCGCCCAATCCCGGCAACAATCCTTTACTGCCGAATACAGCTTCATACACATCATATCCCGTCATTGCTTGAACACCTTCAATGATGCCCTGATAGTGGGTCAAACCTTCTACCAGCGCCGCTTCACGTTCCTCCGGCCCCTGTTCAAGAGCTGCCAGCATTTTTTTTGCACGTTCATCCAACTTCTGCTGAACAATATTTTTTACACCGGAAATTCGTTCCCGACCTAAAACTTCTTTGAAATAACGCATGAAAAACTCTGTATGCTTAAATTCTTCGAGCAATTGGGTACTGAGAAAGGCCTGTTGTTCTGTTGAGGAACCAAGCATTATCCATGGACAGAACTTTAATGCCACGTTTTCTTCCGCATCAAGGAATCCTGTACAGAAATGAATGAGATACCCTTTGAGATCTTCGTCAAGAGACTCAAAATCTTTCTTGTCTTGGCTCAGGTCAATGGCTGCAGGGTCCCAGGTTCCAAACCGAATAGCTTTACGGTACAAATCCCATGCTACTTCGTCAGTTGTTTTATCAAGGCCAGGGATTAACTCATCTGTCATGTTTTGATTCCAATTTTCACTCATGATCAATTACCTCCTGAAAATTTTTTTTAAAATTGATAAGATGACCTGCATGCAATTAGCAATCAAAACGCTCGCCTTAAAAGTTCCAGTACTTCCTGTTGGGCAGGTTGACGCGGATTAAACTTCATCATTCCGCTCTTAAATGAGTCTTTTGCGATATCAGGGAGCTTCTCTTCAGGCACGTCGACTTCACGAAGTCGAGTCGGAAGCCCGATATCTTTAACCAACTGGGCAATAGACGCCGCAACCTCTTCCGCTCGGTTCTCTATCTGATTGGCCTCTATTCCCAACAGTTCTGCAATCTTTGCCGCTTTATCAGGACGTGCAGGAGTGTTGAATGCTACCACTTGAGGCAAAAGCAAACCGATGGCAATCCCGTGCGGAACATGACAGTGTCCGGAAAGTGCACTTCCAATTGCATGGGTAAGCCCCAGAAATCCATTGTTGAAAGCCATGCCAGCCAGCAAACTGCCGTGGGACATCCCGATTCGTGCTTCAATGTCAGATCCGTCATGAACCGCACGACGTAGGTTCGCATGCACCGTAGCGATAGCTTCCATGGCCAGGGCGTCTGATGCGGGTCGGGATCGAACTGAAAAGAAAGTCTCGATACCGTGAGCCAAAGCATCGATACCGGAAGCGGCAGTCATTTTGGCAGGCAGACTCATTGTCAATTTCGGATCGACCAAGGCGATTGTTGGCGCCATGTGCTGGCTTGTCACCGTTACTTTCACATTATTGTGCCAATCGGAATAGACGCCAAACATTGTTACCTCGCTGCCTGTCCCAGAAGTGGTTGGAACTGCAATAAGAGGGATCGCGGGTGCCACAGGTATACGATTCACACCTGCATAATCTCCAATACTTCCTCCGTTAGACGCGACAACCCGAATTCCCTTTGCCGCATCAATCGGACTTCCACCTCCGACCGCAACGATACAGTCATACGGCTTTGTTTTAAAGACCTCGGCCCCGCGGTCAATCGTCTCAAGACTGGGATCGGGCTCCACATCTGTATAAATATCGAACTGAATCCCCTGTGATTGTAACGACCCTGTCAATTCATTCAGCAGCCCTGCCGATTCTACTCCTTTGTCCGTAACTAAGAACACTCTATTTACACCCAGTTGCAAAAGTCGTTCTCCGAGACGTGAGGCCTTGCCATACCCAAACTCGATCAACGTGGGGAGGTGAAATGAAAATTCGAAATCAATCGCCTGAACCGTCATCGTTGCTCTTCCCCCTTTCTGACTTAGAAATTAATCGATCTCGAAGTGAATGTGTTTCGTTTCACAGTATTCCATCAAGCCGTCAATCCCCCGGGTACGACCCAAGCCGCTCTGTTTGTAGCCTCCGAATTCGGCCTCTGGAAAGTTTTTATTGTACGTATTGATCCAAACTGTTCCAGCTTTGATTTCCTTCGACATGCGCATCGCACGGTTCAAATCGGTCGTCCAGACACCTGCCGATAATCCGAAGTCGGTATCATTTGCCATGGCAAGTGCCTCCTCGTCACTGGAAAAGGTTTGAACGGCAAGAACGGGACCAAAAATTTCCTCCCGCACAATGCGGCTGTTTGCCGGAAGATCATCAATAATCGTCGGTGCAAAGAAGTATCCTTGATCGTACTCTCCACCTGTTAACCGGTAACCGCCTGTGATGATTTTTCCTTCCTGCCGTCCGATTTCGCAGTACTCTGCAATCAGATCCAGCTGGTTTTGAGAAATTACCGGTCCCATGTCTGTGGATTCAAGAAGTCCATTACCAACACGGAGATGTTCGGCATAGTCTTTTAATCGGGAAAGAACTTCTTGCTTGATTGACTCATGCACCAATAGTCTGGAACCGGCCATACATATCTGTCCTGCGGAAATAAAAATGGAACGGCCAATCAAAGGAATCGCTTTATCCAAATTCGCATCGTCAAACACCACATTTGGGGATTTTCCGCCAAGTTCTAAAGCTAGTTTCTTGATATTACTTGTGGCCAACTCCATAATCGTCTTGCCGGTGGAAGTATCCCCAGTAAAACTAATCATGTCAATTTTTTTACTGGTTCCCATAGCAGCTCCAATCGATCGTCCCGGCCCTGTGACAATGCTGACAATCCCTTTTGTAAAATGGGGGACTTCTGCAATCAGCTTGAAAATTTCCACAGAAATCGCCGGCGTAAGACTTGCCGGTTTGACAATCACACCGTTTCCCGCAGCTAATGCCGGTGCCAACTCCCGAATCATCAGCAGAGCCGGCCAATTCCAAGGTGAGATAATCCCTACTACTCCGATTGGCTCTTTTGCTATGACACCGAAGTTGCCAGGTTCCAACTGAATCGAGCGACCAAACACGGTCCGTGCAGCTCCGGCAAAATATTTTAAAGTGTCCACACATCCCATCAGCTCAATACGGGACTCCCGAATGGTTTTTCCTTGCTCCATGGTCAGAATCCGAGCAAGATGCTCCAGATTTTCCTCTATTTTTTGAGCTAACCCAAGCAAAGCTTCATAACGGCGTTTCGGATTATATCCCCAATCGCTTCGCTGATACGCCTCATATACGGAGTCGATCGCTTGTTCAACGTCTTGAACAGTCGACTTTTGAGCGTAACTGATTAAGCTCCCAGTTGCCGGATTTCGCGATTCTAAAAGTTCCTTGGATGATGACTCTGTCCACTCACCGCCTACGTAATTGCAATAAACAACCGGTTTCTGTTCGGTCAAAGAAGACATTTTTCTCCTCCCACGTACAGTTAATTTTCAGCCATCCCTTTCCATCTCATACGAAATAGTTTTGATAGCGGTTTCATTAATTACCAAGATGAACTTCGCTCTCGAGTTTTTGAAGAGTCCTATAGCCAGCACACCGTAAATCGCCCCGTTTGCACCAGAAATCCCAACGATGACTCATCATTGGCCTACCCCCCGCAAATATTTCCTGTCTTCTAGTTGAATTCACCTTTTGTTTCCGGGATGATCAGGCTTCCAATCAGGTACAAGACAAACACCCCTGCTGCAAAATAAGTTAACGTAAGAGGAATGTTTTGCGTCGCACCGCTGGCCAAGGATACGAAAGTGGGCATCATACCGCCAACTGCAAATCCCATATTCCAGGATAGTCCAGTACCGGTGGAACGTATTGCCGTTGGGAAGCGCTCGTTCAGAAAGATCAGGATAGGCGCATAGGCGGCGTTTCCTAAAAAGGAAAGCGCTAGAGCATACGCTGTAATTGAAGGAACGGTCGTCGCACTTGCCATCCCCAGGTAAAGGAACGGAAGCACAACAAGGCTGATGCCCCCCATGATCAGAAACGTTTTCTTTCGTCCGATAAAATCACTGAGAGAACCAACCAGCATGGACGCAATAATTGCTGCAACGCTTGCACCCATAAGAATCATGGAGGAAGTGCCGGCAGGCAATTTATTAATCACTTTCAGGAACGTCGGAAGGTACCCGGACGTAAGGTAATACGCAGTGCCTCCACCAGTCACAATCATGAGATTAACGAGCATCACGGGGAGATATTGGCGCGAGAAGACTAACCGTAAAGGTGCCTTTTGCGGCTTTGCCTCTTCTTTTTGAGATTGTTTGAGTTGTACCCACAGCGGAGACTCCTCAAGCGACTTAAATACAAATAGGCCCAGGATCGAGCTGAGAATCCCTGCAAAGAACATGAAACGCCAGCCCCATACGCTGAATTCCGGTCCAGGAAATACGGCTGATACAGCAAAGTAAACAATGGATGCGAGCAAGGCTCCAAGGCCGGCTCCGCCGCCACCGATCAGACCGGACATGAATCCGCGATACTTTGGCGGAACTGATTCGGTACCGATCGTATGAGTAGATGCAACGACACCGCCGACAAAAACCCCTTGGATCAAGCGCAGGATTATGAACAGGATTGCGGCAGTAACACCAATTTGACTGATTGTGGGCAGAGCACCAAACAGCGCCGTGGAGATGCCAACACCCGTCACTGCTATTGTCATCGCTCGCTTTCTGCCGTTTCTGTCCGCTATCGAACCAAAAATCGCTGAACCGACCGGCCGCATAAGCAGAGTTACGGCAAAAGAAGCATATACGGCAGCCAATGAAAGTGTCGGAATACTCGCCGGAAAGAACAGCTTTCCTACCTCAGGCGCTACATAAAGCAGGACAAACAGGTCAAATAGATCCAACGACCATCCTAAAACCGATGCAACCGAAGCAGTTACTATTTGGCGGCGATTCACTGACACACTCTGTGTACGAGTACTCGTACTGGTGCTAGTACTCATCGACATATCAAACCCTCCGAAATAGATATGAATGATGCTAATAGGAACAAAAATATTATCAATCTGAAAATTTATGGTGGAATCTCTGGGGATTGAATCACATCCAACCCCCAGACTATTTTGCAAATGAGATGTATTAGCGACCAGTAAAATTAGGTTTCCGTTTTTCGTAAAATGCCTTGACTCCTTCACGGAAATCGTCCGTGCTTCTGAGCATTCCGTAAGCAAAACCCTCAATCTCAAGGCCGGCACTGAGCGGTCCTTCTTGCGAAGCGTTCAGCACTTGCTTCAAAACCCTCAAGGTAAGAGGAGAGAATTGCAGAAGTTCATCTACCAAGTTTTGCACCGCATTCTCCAGCTCTTCCTGCGGAACCACTGTTGTAAGAAGTCCCCATTGGTATGCCTCGTCTGCCGGAATTCGACGTCCGCGCATGATCATGTCTTTCGCACGTCCAAGACCCGCAATCCTCGCAATCCTTTGTGTCCCCCCACTTCCGGGAATCATTCCCAATCTGATTTCCGGTAACGCAAGGAGAGTTGTTTCCGATGCAACCCGGAAATCGCAGGCCATGGCGATTTCAAGGCCGACGCCAAACGTATACCCTTGAAGCTGAGCAATGACTGGTTTTGGGGAACGTTCCGGTGCGGCTACATTCTTATGCAACACAGACAGTTCTTCTGGGTGCCGCTCCATAAATTCCGCGATAGTTCCCCCGGAAGTAAATGCTTGGGTTCCTTCGCCTTTAATGATAATGACCCGTACTTCCTCATCTTTGTTCAACATTTCAAATATTTGATTCAGATGAAAACGTCCGATATAGCTCAATGTATTCATCTTTTCCGGCCGGTCCAGAATGATGGTGGCCGTTTTTCGTGCCGGATTCTTTTCCACGCGAATGTGATCCCACTCGTTTACAAATGCTTGTCCATGTTTTTGTTGTTCCATTTACGATACACTCTCCTTTTTCAGATATAGTTTTTCATATTCGGCCTTGAGCTTGCGGCGCAGAATTTTCCCAACAGGACTCTTGGGAATGGCAGAGACTAATACATACTGCTTCGGGCGTTTGAAGTTGGATAGGCGATTGCTTTCCTTGCAATAAATATCCAGCTCCTCCACCGTCAGTGCAGGATCTTTCGGAACCACGAAAGCGGTTACAACTTCGCCCCAGCGCGGATCCGGCAATCCAACCACAGCCACTTCGGCCACCTTCGGGTGTTTTGCGATCACATCTTCCACTTCGAGAGGATGGATGTTTTCACCGCCGGATATGATCATGTCGTCAACCCGGCCCAGAACAAAGAGATCTCCTTCTTCATCGATCATCCCCATATCACCTGTGAAGTACCATCCGTCGCGGATCGCCTTTTTTGTTGCGTCAGGACGATTCCAGTATCCCTGGAAAGCTTCACTTGTTCGAAGGTCGACAATAATTTCACCTGGTACTCCTGACGGTACTACGTCATCCGGGGTTGAGTTTCCGTCAGGATCAGGAACCACAACGCGAATCCGTTGATGGAATCCAGGTTTTCCCGCACATCCCGGCTTTTTATCCAGGTAATTGCAAACAGAGACCGTATACACCTCCGAAGAGCCGTAATGGTTAATAAAAATATCCGGCTTTAATTTTTTGAAAATCTTTTCCGTCAATGCCTTAGTCATTGCTGCCCCGGCATATCCCAATTTTTTCAGCGACGAAAGATTATATTTTTCAAACTCCGGATGATTTAATATATCGTGGAAGATGGTAGGCACAAGATACAAACACGTAATTTTTTCTTTTTCCAGTTGGTCAAGTACAGCTTGAGCACTGTAATCCGGTATCATTACCAACTTTCCGTTCAGGAAAGCCATTGATAGGAGGGAACGCATGCCCATGGTATGGTAGAGGGGCATGACGCCCAGGGTTCTTTCCTGAACTTCATATCGATTCTGAATAATATGGGCTACAGCTGCACTATACTCGTTCTTGTGAGTACGCGGAACCCCCTTTGGACACCCTGTGGTCCCTGATGTGTATAACATCAAGCAAACATCATCATCGTGAATTCTCGGTATAGCAGGTTTTCCCGACCCGATCTCTTGCAGTTCCTCGTAGCAAATATCTGCACCCTGTGCTGCTTGCACACTGATTTTCAATGTCTTAATTCCTTTGATAGCTTCAAGTACTGTTTTCTTACTTACCGGTTCATAAATCACTGCTTTAGCGTCTGCATCCTGCACACAATAATTGATTTCATCGGGCGACAGCCGGAAATTGATCGGGGTAAAAATCGCTCCGATTTTTTGGATCGCCCAGTACAGAATCACCATTTCCAACCGGTTTTTTAGTACAAGAAGAATCCGGTCCCCCTGTTTAATACCGAGAGTTTGCAATCCCGAAGCTGTTTTGTCAATTACCCGATTCATCTGTTCATAGGTAAGCCGGGTCTCACCTTGAACAAGGGCTTCATATTGCGGGTACCGTTCGACTGCAAATTCAAACAGTGACACCAGATCCATCAGTTTTTTCACCTTCCTTTTGCCTGTTTGCCACTTTTTCTATTGCTTCGATAATCCCTTTGTACCCGGTACATCTGCATAAATGCCCCGACAGCATTTCCTTGATCTCGTCGGTTGTCAGATCTGAGTCAGTGCTGAGCAACTCAACAGCGGACATTAGTATACCAGGAGTGCAGAATCCGCACTGTAAAGCATGGCACTGGGAAAAAGCTTCTTGCAGGGGATGAGGTTGGCCGTTTTTTGCCAGTCCTTCCACTGTCATGATCTCTTTCCCGTCAGCCTGAACGGCGAACATCAGACAACTCCTGACCGCAGAACCGTTAACCAAAACTGTACATGCCCCACAAACTCCATGTTCACAGCCGACATGAGTACCCGTGAGCCCACAGTCTTCCCGCAGAAAGTCACTCAGCAGCTTCCGGGGTTCCACCCGTTCCTCGTAGACCTGGCCATTGATTTTCATTCGGACTTCAACCATTTCTCGACTGGAGACTTTGATCATGACGCACTCCCCTTTCCGATTGCCCTGTGGTAGGCAGTTTGAATCGCCTTCTTGGCAAATACCCGGGCCAAATGAAGTCTGTACTCCCTTGAGGCGTGCAGGTCCCCTTCCGGATCCACATGAGCGGATACAATGCGGCCAGCTTCCTCCAACAACGTCTCTGTCAGTTTTTCCCCAATCAGAACATCGACAGCTTCTTCTACCAGAATCGGAACGGCGTCAACTCCTCCCATCGTCAGGCGTATAGTCGTAATCCGCCCTTCACTATCCGTGTCGAGAATACAGGCTGCCGCTACCAAAGCGAAGTCGCCATGTCTCCTGCTGTATTCCTGAAATGAGTATCCCTTTGGAACCGAATCAACAGGAAACTTCACTTCCGTTAGAAGTTCACCCGGCATAATATCGGTTGTCAAATACGTAATGAAAAATTCGCTCAGATCCACCTCCCTGCTTTCCTCAGCGCTTTGGATAACGGCTCTCCCGTTCAACGCCAGAAACGATAGGGGCAGCTCTGCCGTTGGATCCGCGTGAACCAAACTGCCGCCGATTGTACCCCGATTACGGGTCTGCATATGGCCAATGAATGGAACCGCCTCCGAAAGCAGCGGACACTTTTCCTGGATCAGCGCCGATTTCTCCACATCCCTTTGCCGGGTCAAGGCACCCATCTTAATCCACCCGTCCTCGTACCGGATGTAGTTCAAGTCTTGTAATTCGTTAATATCAATTAGACACTTAGGAGAGGACAGCCGCATATTTAAAATCGGGACCAGGCTTTGTCCCCCGGCGATCAATTTTCCTTCGTCACCGTACTCGGCCAGTAGTTGAAACGCTTCCTCCACCGTAGCGGGACGGCAGTAATCAAATGATGCCGGTTTCATGCCCTTTCCCTCCTTTCACAGAACAGTTGTTACGCTGTTTTCTGTTCATTTTCAATTTCCTTCTTGACTTTTTTGAAAAAATCACTAATCAGCAACTTTGCCACTCCGCCAAGCATTCTTTGCCCAATGGCTGCTACTTTGCCCCCAACTTCAGCGGTGTAGCTGTAGGTTAGATTGGTTTTTCCCTCGGCAACCGGTGTCAAATGAATGACTCCTTCCGCATCTACAAAACCTGGTGCCCCTTCCCCGTGCACAACCAGTTTATAGCCTTTTGGAGCTTGCACATCCACCAATTCAATCGTTGCGTCATATTTCCCCTTCACCGCAGCGATCCCGACAGCAAGTTCAGCACGGTACTTTCCTTCTTCAATTAATACCAACTGCTTGCATCCCATGATGCACTCTGCAAGCACCTCGGGATCCATCAATTTTTTCCATACATGCTCAATAGAAGCGTTTAGTTCAATGGAACCGTTTCCGTTCATACCAGTTCCTCCTTCAGTTGTTTCTGATTATGTGCTTCCTGTATCAAAGACCAAATACGATTCGGCGATAAAGGCAGACTGTCAATAGTAATACCCAGAGGCGAGAGAGCATCCGCAACTGCATTCGCGATTACAACCGGAGCGCTCATTGTATTTCCTTCTCCCAGGCCTTTCGCACCTAGAGGCGTCAGCGGAGATGGCGTCGAAAAATGCTTGATTGTCACCGGTGGAATTTCGGTGGCTGTCGGACACAGGTAATCCATGAAACTTCCTGTCAGGAACTGTCCATTACTGTCATAAGCCAGTTCTTCATATAAAGCCCCGCCAAGACCGTGAACCAATCCGCCCATGATTTGACCGTCTACAATCAGGGGATTTAACAGTTTCCCTGCATCATGGACCGTGATATAATCCAGGATCTTCACTTCGCCCGTATCCGGATCGACTTCTACAGTTACCGCATCCGCCACAAATCCGTAGGTAGCCGATCCATTGACGAGATCATTTTCGTCTGGCGGAAGAGCAGTCGGAATCGTATAAAAAGCAGTCTCATGAATACCCGGTTCCATACCGTCCGGCAGCCCCTGCGGATTCCAATGGGCGGATCCGATCAGTCTTTTCAAAGAAACCTGCTTTTCCGGATTGTTTCGAACAAAGACCTTTCCGCTTTCAATATCAAGGTTGTCTATCGATTCTTTAAGTTGATCCGCTGCGATTTCTAACAGTTTTTGTCGAACTTTCAAAGCAGCATGGTACACGGCACTGGAACCAATCGGTGCAAACCGGCTGGAATAACTTCCCGATGCCACTGACCAAGGGCTCGTCAGTGTATCCATTTCGGCAATCACTTTAACGGAGCGAGGGTCTACTCCAAGCACTTCCCCGACAATCTGGGCTGCAACAGTTTCATGACCCTGTCCTGTGGGCACCGTACTGATCCGCACGCTGATTCCGCCCATAGGGTCAATGGATACGGTCGCTCCTTCTGCACATCCGGATTTCGGAAGCGACTTTGCACGTTCCTCAGGAGTCAGCGCTACCGTGATATAACCCATGTTTGACCCGGAAGGTTCCACGATGCAGGCTAAGCCGATGCCAAGATACTTTCCTTCCTGATGGGCTTTCTCCTGACGTTCACGGAATCCCTGGTAATCAACCATTTCCAGCGCCTTTTCAAACGCGGTAAGGTAATCCCCGCTGTCGTAAATGCCTCCAGACGCGGTTTTATAGGGAAACTCCTCTGCTCGAATCAGGTTTCGTCTGATTACTTCTGCTGGGTCCATATCCAGTTTGTCGGCAATCATATGCATGATCCGTTCCAACGGAAAATAGAGTTGCGGCCCTCCGTATCCCCGAATAAGCCCCGTTGGACTCTTATTGGTCATAACAGCTACAGTTTCCATGGCTAAATTTTGAATTCGGTACGGTCCAGTAGTGTTTGAATGGGTTCGATACAAACAGGCCGGTTCAGGAGCCCGAATATATGCCCCTACATTGTCTACCATTTTCATCTTTAAGCCCGTAACCGTTCCGTCCTTCTGGACGGCCGCTTCAATCCAGGTCACTCTGTCAGTTCCACTGGAGCTTGCCATCAGATGTTCTTGCCGGTCTTCAATCCATTTCACCGGCAGTCCAATCTTTTTGGATACAACCCCCATCAGAACCATGTACGGAAAAACGCCCGACTTGATACCGTAACTGCCTCCAACATCTTTTGGAATGATGATTCGGAGATGATTGCTTGGAATTTGCAAAGCGGCTGCCATCACCGACTGTAAGGTAAAGGGACCGTGGAAATTGGACCAGATTGTCAAATTGTTGCCACACGCCTCGTAATGAGCGATCACTCCATACGTTTCAACCGGAGTAGCGCTATATTTCGGGAAAAAGAACTTATGCTTAATGACAAAGTCAGCTTCCATGAACGCCTTATTAACGTCTCCGTAATGAAATGTACGGTGATTGGCAATGTTGGACTCCACTTCCTCATGGAGGATCGGTGCTTCCGGCTCCATCGCCTTCTCAATATCCACCACAGCAGGAAGCGGTTCATATTCAACTTCAATCGCATCCAGTGCGTCTTCCGCTAAATACCGGTTCTTCGCCACTACAACAGCAACAGGCTCGCCTACGAAACGGACTTTATCCACGGCAAGTGAATAGTACTTTACAGGAGCGGTTACCCCCACCGGAAACGGTTTGGTCATTTCCACAATGTCTTGTCCCGTGACTACACCTTTAACGCCTGGCATTTGTTGCGCTTTTTCCGTTCGGATGGATTTGATTCTCGCGTGCGGATATGGACTGCGCAAAATGGCAGCGTGATGAATATTGGGAAGCGGATTCAAATCATCAATATAAGTGCCCTGCCCGGAAGTAAGTCGCGCATCTTCCACCCGAGACATCGGTTGGCCGATTCGATTCTGTTTCAATTACGGCATCCTCCTTTCACTACTACTCTTTAATCATCTTCAAAAGTATCACTACAGGGACCGCTATTCTCATTAATAAGATTGGGAAACTCAACATTAACCGCAACAACTAACCCGTCCGTTCCTGTCAGCAAGGCTTTTTTTACTCAATCAATCCAGCTGATGAACGAAGTAATTCATTCGATCCCTGATCCCGTCCTCAAAAATCGACTGGGTGCCGAATCGTCGGATTCGATAACTGTTCTCATCGTATAAGCCTTTCGCTTCCCCAGGGTAATGTTCTGGATCATCCGAAGCGGCTTAATTTAATAATAGGAATTTATCATATTTAATGGTTTAAATATTATTTCATACCTGTTTCAACTTTTTTGCTAATCCGAAGATATGTCTAAAAGGTGAATTTCTCCTCAGGATCATTATTGTGTAAGAGATTTGAAAAGATACTCCGATATTCACTAGGCGTCATGCCTTCGATTCGCTTGAAGGTAGTGGCAAAATAGCTTGCATTCGCAAATCCGGTATTATTCGCAATTACTTCGATCGGAAGAGAAGTCATCTTAAGCAGCCTTTTTGATTGTTCCACCCTGTATTTTGTCAGGTATTCAATAAATGTGACCCCCATCTCCGCCTTAAACAAACGACTGAAATGCGAGGCGCTAAGGTAAACCCGGTCAGCCACTTCATTTAGAGTAATCGGCTCATGGAAATTGCTATGAATATAGTTCAATGCACTTTGAATGGGGTTCCCAAGGTCGATCTCGATTGTTTTCGAAGAGGACACCGCTTTCCTTAGATAATTTGCTTCTTTAATCAGATCCGGAATTAAAAGCCTGTCAAAGGTGGAGAAAAGGTCCATTTTTGAAAGCGGTTTCAATAAATATCCGGAAAAGCCGGCATTGATAGCAGCCTGTACCATTTCAAACATTTTTAAATGAGTGAGTACGATAATCGAAACGTTAGGGTATAGTTCGAGTACCTTTTTTCCAAACTGAAGCCCGTCCATATCCGGTAGCGATAAATCAAGAATCACAATGTTTGGCTGATTTTGCTTCAATAAAACCAAACCACGCTCTGCAGAGCCAGCTTCAAATATCGAGAGGTAACTGTACTGGCTTTCCTGGACGACTAAACGGATTTCTTCACGACTTTCCACTTCATCATCTACAATTAGCAACCCAGCCAAGACAATCCCTCCTTATGAATTATTGCTGTTATATGAAAAAAATTTAAAAATCTACTTTCTGAAAATTTCCATTCCGAAGTTCATGACGCAATATTTTTCCTGCTGGATTTTTCGGAATTTCCTTAACGAAAACATACTTTCTGGGACGTTTAAAATTGGATATCTTCGGATTCTGCTTACAAAATTGATCCAGTTCCTGCACGGTGATTTTTCCATCTTTCGGAACGATGTAAGCTGTTACAATCTGTCCCCAGTGCTCATCTTCTTCCCCGATCACCGCTGCCTCCAGTACCTTGGGATGACGGACCAAAACTTCCTCAATCTCCATAGGAGAAATGTTTTCCCCACCAGAAATCACCATTTCATCAATACGTCCCACAATGTAAAGATCCCCGTCTTCATCGAGAAATCCAAGATCTCCCGTGAAAAACCAATGATTGCGAATTGCTTTTCTTGTTTCATCCGGACGATTCCAATATCCTTTAAAAGCTTCAATAGATCCGGCATGCACAATAACTTCTCCCACTTTGCCCTGCGGAACAATATCCTCTGGCGTAGAAGCCCCGCTGGGATCCGGTTCGACAAGCCGAATTTTTTGATGAATTCCCGGTTTTCCAGCACATCCCGGCTTTTGCTTCAGTATGGAACAAGTGGTGAAGGTGTATATTTCCGTGCTACCATAATGGTTGATAAAATGCTCCGGTTTTAACATTTCAAAGCATTTTTTTGTTAACGCTATAGACATAGGGGCGCCTGCATAACCGATCTTTTTAAGCGATGATAAGTCAAATTCCGAAAAAGATGGATAATTCAACAACTCATGATACATCGTAGGGGTCATAAATAGACAACTGATTTTTTCCCTCGACAAAAGAGTGAGAGCTGTATGGGCATCAAAATCGCGAGCCAGGACATATTTCCCGTTTAAAATGCACATCGCAAGTAAAGATCGTATCCCCATCGTATGATACAAAGGCATGACTCCCAACGTACTTTCAAAAAGTTCATATTGATTTTGTATAATGTGAGCCATGGTGGATGCATATTCGTTTTTATGGGATCGCGGCACCCCTTTAGGAACCCCGGTAGTTCCTGAAGTGTAAAGCATGACAGCTATATCATCGTCTTCGATGGTTGAACTTTCAGAAAAACTTGAACCCCTTGCAACCAGTTCTTGGTATGTGAGGTCTCCTTTGTCTTGTTCTAAACCTATTAAAATGGGTCTCTCATTAAATTTAGCTTTCATAACAGTACGTTCACTGCTATTCTCGAAAAAAACGATTTTCGGCTCCGCATCATTCATACAGTATTGAGTATCCTCCGGTGACAGGCGATAATTAATCGGTGTAAAAATAGCTCCCAGTTTTTGAATCGCCCAAAAAGTGCAAACCGTCTCAACGCGATTTTTGAGCAGAACCATGATCCGATCTCTTTTTTTGACTCCAAGTTTCTGTAAGGAAGAAGCCAATCGGTTTACTTCCTCATTCAATTGGGCGAATGTGTAACTCCTATTACCCTGTACAAGAGCGATTTTGTTTGGATACCTGCTTACGGCACATTCAAAAACCGTTCCCAGATTCAATTTCATCATCTCCTTTGATCGCTTGCCCTAATTCTTTTTCTTATAAATAATTTTAACACTCCCCACTTGGAGTAGTTTTAGTAAAAATTATACAATATTATCAAAACATAAGTATTTGTATTTTTGATATGTGTACTTTTATAAATCAATCAAATTATCCGGAAATTAATAACAGGACTTTATACGGTGACCCCTATAACCTAAAAAGAACCTCCCCATTATAAGTTTGAACAGGGAGGTTCTTCATCATTATTATTCAAGATTTATCCAGACCGATTTTACCTGAGTGTACAATTCGAGTGCATAGCTTCCCATTTCACGTCCAAAACCGGATTGTTTATACCCGCCAAATGGAACTGAAGCATCAAACGCATTATACGTGTTCACCCATACTGTACCTGCTTCCAAGGCATGGGCCACCCGGTGAGCTTTCCGTACATCAGTCGTCCAGACTCCCGCAGCAAGCCCATATTCATTGTTGTTGGCACGACGGATAACATCAGCAATCTGTTCCTCATTATCGAAAGGCAGCGCCGCTACAACCGGTCCAAATATTTCTTCCTTTGCGATGGTCATATCATCTCGAACATCAGTGAAGATCGTTGGCGGAACGAAGTATCCAGGACGATCAAGCGGTTGTCCACCCACCAACGGAGTTGCGCCTTCTTCTTTCCCTTTATTCAGGAAATAAGATACTCTTTCCAATTGTTCATCTGACACTAGCGGACCAATCTCTGTCGATTCATCCAATCCAGGTCCCTGTTTGAGTTTTGACGCATAACTGCTCATGTCGGCTAGGAAGTTATCATACACTTTTTTGTGCACAAACAGACGTGAACCTGCACAACATACTTGACCTTGGTTAAAGAAGATACCCATTAGAGCACCCGGAATGGCTTTGGAAAAATCAGCGTCCGGGAAGATGATATTCGGCGATTTCCCGCCTAACTCCAAAGAGACCCGTTTTACGTTACCCGCTGCCTGTCGCATGATCAGTTTCCCTACTTCAGTAGATCCGGTAAACGCAACTTTCCGGATCCGAGGGTGTTGAACAATGGCGGCTCCTGCCGTTGGACCAAATCCTGAAAGAATGTTCACAACACCTTCGGGGAATCCGGCTTCCTGGATCAACTTAGCCAGGTATAGGGCAGACAGCGGCGTTTGTTCAGCCGTTTTCAGAACAACAACGTTACCGGTTGCCAAAGCGGCCCCCAACTTCCACGCTGCCATCAGCAACGGAAAGTTCCAAGGAATAATTTGTCCAACAACACCAATGGGTTCATGCCGTGTGTAAGTGAACATGTTGTGGCTTACTGAATTCTCGATCACTTGACCGTGAATTTTTGTAGCCCATCCGGCATAGTAGCGGAAATGATCAATGGCAAGAGGAACATCGGCATTTCGTGTCTCACGAATCGGCTTTCCGTTATCAAGGGTATCGAGCTGTGCGAGTGCTTCGAGATGTTCCTCCATCAGATCGGCCAACTTCCAGATCAATCGGCCACGCTCACTTGGTGTGAGTTTTGACCAAGGACCCGCAAAAGCTCGTTCAGCAGCTTCTACGGCCCGATCTACGTCTGCTTGATCTGCTTCGTAGACTTCTGCCAGCACCTCTCCGGTGGCAGGATTTTTTGTGGAGAATGTTTTTCCTGAGATTGACTCGACAAACTGACCACCAATGAACAATTTATGGGGTCCGCTTTCTAGAAAAGCTTGGACACGAGGATCAAGTTGAGCTGTAGAGTTTACTGTCATTGAAGAAAACCTCCCATTTTATCAAATATTTCGTTAGGCTTAGGGGGTTCTGCTCCGCTTTTCGGCATATCTCGGAGGAACCCCTGTTTTAATGGATTGTTTTTATTTGAAAAAGCTTTCTTTGGAATAGCTACTTAGGCCAGTAGCTATTCCATCCTGAAAAGCCTTTCACACATGAATATGTAAGCAAGAATCATGCCAACATATAATGCTGCGGAATCATGGGTTTTAAATAAATGGACTGTCCACTTGACGTTAAAGTGTTCAAATTCTGGACACTAAAAAACAAAAGATCCCACTTGCACCAAGTGAGATCCAACATCGTGGCCGGCAGTGGGACAAGAGTCCTTATGGCCTTCTCGGCCCATGCTTCTGTATTTCGACTAGAGCCGAATCAATAATGTGAGCGGATTGCTCCAAACGGGTAAACGGTAAAATCATGAAGCGCTCCCTTTTACAATGAGATGGTCAGTGTGTAGCACTATCCAGTAACATGGCTTGCATATCTGCTTGTACATCCCCAATCAATTTTAAGCCGAATCTTTCTTGTAATATTTGCAACACGCCTGGCGAAATAAACTCAGGAGCTTTCGGTCCAATACGGATATCTTGAATACCTAGACTAAACAACCCCAATAGGATGGCAACTGCTTTTTGCTCAAACCAAGATAACACGATACTGACTGGCAGTTCGTTGACTTCACATCCAAATGCTTCGGCTAGTGCATACGCAATCTTCACAGTGGAAATCGAGTTATTACACTGCCCTAAATCAATATAGCGTGGAATATCTGTTCCTGGTACTACTCCATAATCTACATCGTTAAAGCGAAATTTGCCGCAAGAAGTGGTTAGAATAACTGTTTCTGGTGGCAGGGATGCGGCTAATTCTCGATAATATTCTCCGCCTTTCCCTGGAGCGTCACAACCTGCAATGACAAAGAAGCGCTTAATTTTTCCATCTTTCACAGCCTGGATAATTTCTGGTGCCATTCCTAGTACTGTCTCATGGTGAAAGCCAGTAACGAGCTCTTGATCAGACTCTATTTTCACTTCTGGAAGCTCTAAAGCACGCCTGATCAATGGTGTAAAGTCATCATTTTCAATTTTTTGTACACCTTCCAGACCAGCTACATCGTAAGAGAAGAAACGGTCTGCATACGAACCTTTAATGGGCATGACACAGTTCGTTGTTGCTAAAATAGAGCCTGGGAATTTTTCAAACAGCCTCCTTTGATCAAACCATGATTTCCCGATGTTCCCTTTTAAATGAGGATATTTTTAAGTTTAGGATAACCATGTGCTGGCAACATTTCTGAATGTGTATAAATGTTGATCCCTTTATCCATTGTTTGCTCTAACAATTTTTCAAGTGAAAGCAAATTGTGCCCTGTTACCAAAACGCTTTTCCTTCTATTTTATTTTGGCTGACACGAACGGGCTGCGGAATCCCAAAGCGTTCTGTATGAGCTCGATCCAGCAATTCCATAACCCGGATCGCTGCTTTCCCTACTTTCATCGCCATCTCAAAATGCTCTTGCTCATTGAAGTTGGAATTGGTCAATGTCATGTAAAGTGCTTCATGTGTGGTAGCATCTACAAACGGATCTGTATATCCGAGTTGATAAGCATGTGTACGATATGCAGCAATCCCTTTTAACCCAAAAACCAAAATATCTTGCAAACTAGCAATCACTTCGTTCTTTCCACAAACTCCGATAATTTTACATCCACCTCTTGGCGTCTGTTCACATTGATGACAAAACATACTTCCCTTCCTCCTTTTCCAAGCTATGAAAGAATGAGCCCAAAAGAAACTTATTTTATCCAGCTTGATATCTCTTTCACACTCACATTGTCAAACTGAATTTTTGTCTGTGTATATAAGAGTAAGCGATTTTGAATAAAGATATTGTGATTAATATCACAAATAGGAGGTGGTTCACAGAAAATAAACATTACAATTATAATTAGTATAAGCAGTATTGGAAAAAAGTTAATGTGATTAATTTCACAAAAATAGAGGTGTGTTCACAGCGGAAAGAATGATGCAAGATCCTGATTACGACAAAAAGCCGATATCACAGGGTCTACAGGAACATCGGCTTTTTGATTAGAACCTATACAGGAACATGAACGAGCTTTGTAAGCGATAGAATTAGGGTAGAAGGAGTATCCATCAATTTTGGGACCATCTGTCCAATAAATGGAAAAAGACTTGAGACACCAATTAGGGAACTCAAGTCATTTCGTGTTTATACAGGAAATTCAGGGATTCATCTTGCGCTTCTTGCTGATCTTTTCTTTTTTTCTCTTTTGATACGCCCAAGATTTATATCCCATGCCCTATTGGGATTGTTCTTACCACCTGGAACCACTCTGCAAAGGAGTGGTTTTTCTTGTCTCAAAAACGATCGTTTTTGAGTCGATATATGTTGGTTATGATGATTTAAAATGATAGCATGAGAGTTTGACCAGTCTCAAAAAACGTTTCTAATTCATCGTTCCATGTATAAGATGAGAAATGATTTTTGAGACCCAAAGCCTTAAAATTTTAGCTTTCATATCTGGAAGGGATTTCGGAGGAGTTAGAGACGAAACTAGGAGGGATAGAGTGTATTAAAAAAAGAGCGGGTAGGAGATATCCGCTCTCTTCTTCAGACAGATTCTTGAGAGACGGATCATATCTCGACACTGAATTCCTTTTTCATAAATCGTATCCTCGTAATGATTTATGAAATAGTCTCTATCTATACCAATAATACGAAAGCCACATTTCTGATATAGGGCTAATTGAGAAATACTGGAATTACCATTCCCGATTTCTATAGTTTTTTATCACATTGATTGAGCTGTATCAATAGCATGTAAAACTAACTTTTTTCTAATACCCTTTCCTTGCTCCTGAGCTAAAACAGCAATATTAACAGGCTCTACAGTTTGAGGTCAAGTGTACATATACTCCGATTATTTGTCCGTCTCTTTCTGCGGCGAAACAACGCCCTCGACTTGCCTTTGAGATATTGAAAGAAACAGGAATATTATAAATTTTCCCATCAGGAGGGTCGACCAAATTACTTTTAACCGCCCCAATCCCTGCAGGCAATTATGGAACTATGTACTGTTTAAATTGAATGTAACTATCCGTTGGGGGTAGATCGGCTTGATGACGAACCCGATTTATAGCTGGCACGGTTTAGTTACTTCAAATCAGCTAGACTTCCCCTCTCCCCCCTCCACCAAAATCCTTATGTTCCAATACCGATTGAAAAGTAGTAACTTTATTAAATATATTTGTTTTATACTTGTAAATAAGGAGGAATGATTGTTTATGTCCCTATACATACGAGAGGCAAACGATAACGACATTGAAAGTCTGGCAGAATTAATGAGTGAGCTTATAATGACCCCATAATCTTCCAGACAAAGTTTAAGTTATAATGAAGGAAGAAGAAAGGGGTCGTTTTCAATGGGAAGGAGAAAATGGACAGCTG
>NZ_FORR01000011.1 GCF_900114055.1 Thermoflavimicrobium dichotomicum
CCACCCGTTCCCATCCCGAACACGGAAGTTAAGCCCTCCAGCGCCGATGGTACTTGGGGTGAAGACCCCTGGGAGAGTAGGTCGTTGCCAGGCAATGCGAAGAACCAAGCACATTTTCTGCTTGGTTCTCTTTTTTATACGTACCTATTGATGTACATGCAAGTACTTTATTTTGTTAGTGCAAAAAGAGATCGATGATCTGAGAATCATATAATTGTGTTGAGATATTTAAAGAAATAAAATGGATGAATGAGTAAACGAATGAAAGTCAAAAGATTGAATAAATCAATAATTATATGATAAAATTTCATATAAATCTAAATACAATCTCAAATGATAAAGAGATACATGTTTATTTAAACAATCATTTATTCTTAAAGTGAGAGGCTAATTATTGGTATATATTGGATAATGGTTGATATTTGAATTTAATTCATTTCGAAATGATCTCAAAGCAATATTATGGGTGAACATGAATTAACAATCAAGGCTTTGGCTCAAACAGGCTAGATGAAATGACAGAGAAATAGGGTCAGTACCATTTTTAGATCGAGTCATTTTTGACAACAACCACGATAAGCAACTGATTTAGGCAGAAAGGTGTTGAATATGCATAATTATTATTTGTTATTGGAAATATCCCCCACCGATGATGAAGAGATCATCCGGCAAGCACTGCACAAGCAATTTCGTATCTGGAACCATCGAATCAATTCGCCGAATTTTGAGAAACGGATCGAAGCAGAGCGCCGCCTTCGTTTATTGGAAGAAGCACAAACAATCTTATTGGATAAACAAAAGAGGCAGGAGTATAATTTACGGATCTTTTCTTTGTCAACGGGTGAAAAGATAAAAGAAGATGAAAAGAAGGATGAAATCATAGAAAAAACAGAACAGGTCAGAGAACAAGAACCTTTGAATGAAGGAGAAGCTTTGGTACAAGCAGCTGAATCCGGTGATGTAGAAGCCATGTATACACTCGGATGCCGTCTGTTTGAAGAGACAGAGCATGAGCAGAATCGGTTCGATGGACTCCAGTGGCTGATTCAGGCAGCCAATAAGGGACATGCGTTAGCCATGTATCGTTTAAGTCGGTGTTTCTATCAAGGAGAAATGTTTTTGCCGAATGCTCAGGAAGGAGAGAGATGGTTAAGACAAGCGGCTGAGCAAAATGTGGTGGAAGCGATGGCAGAATTGGGAGAGCGATTGCTCCATGGGCGTGAGATCAAGAAAAATCCATCTGAAGCAATCCAATGGTTAACAAAGGCAGCGAAACAGGGACATGCAGAAGCACAGAAATGGTTGGAGCAACATGAATCCACCCAACCAAAAAAAGAACAGCCGGAAAAAACAAAGGAGAAAGTGATCCTGGATTTAGTGTCTGAATCAATGAAGTCGACGTTAAATATCCAACATTTCGCCATTTTTCTCGCCTTGTTAGTTGGAGTAGAAATTGTAGATTATTTAACATTCGATTTGACGTATTGGATTGATTGGGGACGAGATATGTTGTATCGGTGGAGCCCATATTTAGCAGCTTATTTACTGGCTCGCCAAAATTATTGGGGCTTTTTGTTTAGCATTCTGGCAGGAATCATGAAGATAATACTCGTCTCATATTATTTTTTCGACTTATATCATGATGTAGTACCTTTATTGCGAGATATATCTCTCATCATGATAAGTCTCTATGGCTGGTTTTTTTGGTTTCGTTCTTCTTATAAGGGGAAAAAATCGTTGTCAACCAAGGTTACCATTCTGATAGTGGTTATCTATTTGGCTATAGGCATATGTTACTTTTTGGTCAAGGATATGGCAACGGAATATAGGGGTTTACTTTTTGATGGATTGGAAATGGGGATAACTTTAGGCATGTTTTTGTTGATTCGAAGAAGTGCACATGGCTGGCCTGTTTTTATTGCATATTATATCATTTCAATGATTTTAGATATTACGAACGAAGAGGATTTAAATGTTTATGATATTCCAAGAATCATGTCTGATTGTTCAATGATTATCGTATCCATCTATGGTTATTTTCAATGGAAAAAGAATGCGGTTCAATAAAATACATCCAAAAAAGCTGTCGAGCGATCCCCGACAGCTTTCTAAATGTCCTTTAATAGTTTTCCTACAACAAACACTTTTTTAATGTTATTCATATCAAGCAATACTTTTATATTTTCAGCGAGATACCCGCTACTACCAGAATGTCCGCATATAAAAAAGTGAACAACCATTAGCAGAAAAGGGGTGGAAATGGAGAGCAAATAATCTACCAAATTTCAGAAAGAAATTTCAATATAATAGTTCCGAATTTATTATATTTTTGATAAAATAAGAATAGAATTGAATAATAAACAATCTCCTTATTAAGGGAGGGGGCTCTAATGGATCCACAACGTCCCATTGTCGTTGTAAACCAAAAGAGTGTCGGGTTAGCTTTAATTTTAACGATTATTTTTGGCGGATTGGGTTTACTCTATGCAACTGTTCTGGGTGGCATCATTATGATCTGTGTTGAGTTGTTTGTACTTTTATTTACGTTTTTCCTGGCGCCATTTTTGGTACCGATCGTTCATATTGTTTGTTGTATTTGGGCCGTCATTGCTGTTCAGCGACATAATAAGAAATTGAGTAACCAGGTTTCCTGAGTAAACCCGGCACCTGTTTCCCCTGTATCGGCATGGTGGAATACAGGTGCTTTTTTTCTATGTTTGGTATCAAACCATATGTATTCCTATTGGTGTTATTGCCTAAATTACACGATTTGATGTATGATTAAAATAAGTTTGGTAGGTAGCCGAAGAAATGGAAATCGCGGTTTCATGATGGACGAAGGATTTGCGTGTCATGTTTCCATCTGCTGTATAGCGGTGGGAAAAACAGTAGAAATGGTAGAGAAGGTCCAGCTTATACAATGGAAGAGATAGTTAGAGAAAAGTTAATTGTGATGAATGAATAGAAGAAATGCAAGCCTGGCTATTTAAGCCGGGCTTTTCCAAATGTTACAGCTGGAGATGGTGTAAGAGATGGTTATTTTAGAAGTCTTAGTACCCATTTTTTTTATTTTTGGAGTTGGATATCTTGGACAAAAATGCATCGGCTTTGACACCAAGACGTTATCGACCATGTCCCTCTATTTGCTGTCACCGTTTCTTACTTTTCGGGCTTTTTATCAAAATAAATTAACGATGGAATATCTTTATATTTGTTTATACTCACTTTTACTTTGTTTTATTTTAATTGTTGTGGTTTATTTGATTGGTTGGATCAGAAAATATAATAAACAAGAAACATGTGGTTTGGTATTGGCTTCTGCTTTTATGAATAATGGAAACTATGGAACACCACTGGTCCTGTTTGTCTATGGGACAGCCGGTTTTCACTATGCGGTTGCAATGATGGTGATACAACAGTTGGTGATGTGCACGATTGGTGTATATTATGCCGCCAAAGGAAGTGTGAAACATAATGACGTGCAGGCTGCGTTACGCCAGGTTGTCCGCATGCCGATTGTTTATGGAGCGATTGCTGGTCTAGTATTTCAGTATATGCATATCCCCTTGAGTAAGCCAATGTTACAAAGTATTGATATGATTGCGGATGCAGCCATTCCTACGATTATGATTGTGCTGGGAATGCAGTTAGCAAAGATTTCTCTACGTAAAATTTCCTGGGAAAAAATCAGTTTATCTTTGGTTATTCGTTTAGTGCTGTCACCGATCGTTGCGTTTGCTCTTGTATCTTTTTGGCCGATTCCGGATTTGTTAAAAGAGATCATGATTGTCATGGCCGCTATGCCAACCGCTGCGAATACCACGATGTATGCGTTGCAGTATGAGACAGAACCGGAATTGGTTTCTGGGGCAACGTTGCTGAGTACCAATCTAAGTTTGGTCACTTTACCTGTGTTACTTCTTTTGCTTTCATAACTAAACATATCCGTTCACTTTTATATAAAACCGACCAGACAACTGGAGGTTTTCCTGAAAGGGAAAGAAGCTTGTTGATGTATCCGTTATATGCCGGTTTTCCTGATCGGGAGAGCCTCATTTGTTTTTCTGAAAGGTGCTTGAAGCACAGTGTCCTGAATGAAAAAGAATGGTTGGTTATGTGAAATAGATAATTGACTATTAACAATAAATATGATATTTTTACTCATAAATCAAAGTAATCTTATAGGAATTATCGAATTATTGTATATCACTTGAAGAAAGAATACACCATAAGGAGGGGGAGCATGGTCCAGAAAAAGGAGCTGAACATGGATGATGCACGTATACAGGCCATTCTTGATGCTTTGAAAGGTCTGGAGTACGGGTCTATCCAAATTACTGTTCATGATTCACAGATTACTCAGATTGAACGTACTGAAAAACAGCGTTTTTCATTAGAACGTAAGCAGTCTGCTGCGAAAAATCGTTTTGTTGGATTATAGATGATACGAAATCAGAGGATATGAACACTTTATCAAAACCGATGAACTTAAAGATAGAAACTGTCGACCGGACCACCGGAGACTTCCATCGTTCTTTTCTTGCTAGAAAAAGAATAGTGGAAGTCTTTTATTTTTCATCTGCTTTTTTGACGACACAGGAAAAATTCAGATAGATCAAGGAAAAGGATGGTGGAGTTACATGAAAATCAGAAAGTATGTTTTTGGATTTCTTCTATTCCTATTGGTCATCGCTTTAGCAGGCTGTGGTCATCAGGCCGAAAGCAAGCAATCCAGTGATACAGGCAATCAAAAGACGATCCGGATCGGTTATCAGAAATATGGCACCCTCAACATTTTAAAAGCAAAAGGAACACTGGAGAAGCGCCTGGCCGCTTTGGGGTATAGCATCAAGTGGACAGAGTTTCCGGGTGGGCCTCAGCTGTTGGAAGCCTTACGTGTGGGCGAAATCGATTTGGGACATACCGGAGAAGCGCCTCCTATTTTTGCTCAAGCGGCGGGAGCACCATTGGTTTATTTGGGACATGAGCCAGCTAGCCCAAAGAGTGAAGCGATTCTTGTGCATAAACAGTCATCCATTCAGAAAGTAAGTGATTTAAAAGGAAAGAAAGTCGCATTGAACAAAGGTTCCAATGTCCATTACCTGCTGGTTAAGCAATTGGAAAAAGCAGGGCTGAAATATAAAGATATTCAACCCAGATATTTACCCCCTGCCGATGCAAGAGCCGCTTTTGAACGGGGAAGTGTAGATGCCTGGGTGATCTGGGATCCGTATTTTGCAGCAGCACAAACAGTGACACAGGCGCGAATTCTGGCTGACGGTCAGCAGACTGTGTCCAACTATGAATTTTATTTGGCTTCACGCCAATTTATACAAACACATCGGGATCTCATTCCCACTATTTTTGCTGAATTGGAAAAAACAGCGAAGTGGGCAGAAAAAAATCCGCATCAATTGGCCGAACTTCTGTCTCCTCAGCTGGGAATTGATGTGAAGTCTCTGGAAGTAGCGGCAAAGAGACGAAATTATGGAGTACAGAAAATGAGTAATCAAGTGATTGCTGAACAGCAAAAAGTAGCGGAAACCTTCTTGAAACTGGGATTGATTCCAAAAGCGATCAAGGTAAAGGATGCTGTGTTAGATATCAGATAGTCAGGAAGGATTGATGAATATGAACATTTTCTGGTTTTTACCGACACATGGAGATGGCCGTTATTTAGGAACCAATAGGGGAGGAAGAGCCATTGACTACGCTTATCTGAAACAAATTGCGCAAGCAGCCGATCATCTGGGGTATGAAGGTGTGTTGATCCCGACAGGAATGGCTTGCGAAGATGCATGGATTGTAGGTTCCTCCTTGATTTCCGTAACCGAGAGATTGAAATTCCTGATTGCGCTGCGACCGGGGTTCATGTCCCCCTTGATTGCAGCCCGAATGGCATCCACATTTGATCGGCTATCGAATGGCCGATTATTGCTCAATGTGGTTACAGGAGGAGATCCCGTTGAGCTGGCTGGAGATGGATTATTTTTGGAACATGATGCTCGATACGAATTGACTGATGAGTTTTTGACGATCTGGCGTCAGGCATTGGAAGGAGATGAGGTTCATTTTGAGGGAACCCATCTTCGCGTCAAAGGTGGAAAAGTATTGTTTCCGCCTCTACAGTCACCCTATCCTCCGTTATACTTTGGAGGTTCTTCACCCATCGCCCAGCAGGTAGCAGCCAAACACATCGATGTATATCTGACCTGGGGTGAACCACCACAGCAAGTAGCCGAAAAAATTGAGAAAGTCCGTCGATTGGCAGCAGAGAGGAATCGAACAGTCCGATTTGGCATTCGGCTGCATGTCATTGTGCGTGAGACGGAAAGAGAAGCATGGGAAGCGGCCAATGAATTGATTCAATATGTAGATGATGAGACGGTTGAAACCGCCCAGCAAATATTCTCGCGTTTTGATTCGGAAGGTCAGCGGAGGATGACTCAATTGCATAAGGGGGATCGTTCCTCATTGGAAATAAGCCCCAACTTATGGGCAGGTGTTGGTTTAGTTCGAGGAGGGGCTGGGACCGCTCTTGTCGGTGATCCTGATACAGTGGCAGAAAGAATGAAAGAATATGCCGAACTGGGAATCGAGACCTTTATTTTATCTGGCTATCCCCATTTGGAAGAGGCCTATCGTGTGGCTGAATTACTCTTTCCACGATTGCCTCTGTCTCAACAGAAAAACGTAACAGGACAGATGTATATGAGTCCATTTGGTGAGATCATTGCCAATAATAAGATACCGAACTAAGCAAAGGAGGAGATCTGCATTGAAACAGCTATCCCTTCAATCTCTGGCCCCTTGGGGCATTCCTGTACTGGTGATGGTTCTCTGGCAGATACTAGGTCAATACGGTCTTATTTCGAACCAGGTTCTGCCCACACCGTCAGAAGTACTGAAAGCCGCGATCCAATTAACCGAAAAAGGAGAACTTTTGTCGTTTATTCAGGCAAGTACAGGAAGGGCTTTTCTGGGCTTCCTCATCGGCGGCAGTATCGGCTTTACTCTGGGGATTTTGAACGGGTTATCCCGTATTGCAGAAAAATTGACTGATTCATCCATTCAGATGATCCGCAATATTCCGCACCTGGCTATGATTCCACTGGTTATCCTTTGGTTTGGAATTGGTGAAGAAGCAAAGGTATTTCTTGTCTCATTGGGCGTTTTCTTCCCTGTCTATCTAAACACATTTCATGGAATGCGTTCGGTGGATCCTGGTTTGATTGAAATGGGAAAGGTCTATGGATTGAGAGGATGGAAGCTTTTTTGGCAAGTCATTCTTCCTGGAGCGCTTTCTTCGATTCTGGTGGGAATACGCTATGCGTTGGGAATTATGTGGCTGACACTGATTGTGGCAGAGACGATTTCGGCTGACTCTGGTATTGGATACATGGCGATGAATGCCAGAGAATTTATGCAGATGGATGTTGTTGTATTGAGTATTCTTCTTTATGCTTTACTGGGTAAATTATCGGACTGGATCGCTTCTTTAATGGAAAGAAAATGGTTACAGTGGCACCATCACTATCGAAAAACGATCATGAACTGAAGCTGAAGGGAGGTTGGTATCAGGTGTCAACGGATAAGGGGCTTGATTTAAGCATACGCTCTGTGACGAAACATTTTGGACAGTTACAAGTGCTGAAAGGGATTGATTTAGAGATCGAACCTGGAGAATTTGTTGCCATTGTTGGACGAAGCGGTTGCGGAAAGAGTACCTTGTTACGGTTGATCGCTGGATTGGAAGAACCGACGGACGGAGAGATTCTGATTGATAACCAGAAGATAAATGGGGTTCACAAAGAGATACGGGTTCTCTTTCAAGATGCACGCCTTCTTCCATGGAAAAAGGTGCTCGACAATGTTCGGATCGGGGTCAGATCCGGTTCGATCGAGATTGCTCGAGAGGCGCTTCAAGAGGTAGGGCTTGCTGATCGTGCAGAAGCATGGCCGTCCGTCTTGTCTGGGGGACAAAAACAAAGAGTGGCACTTGCCAGAGCCTTGGCGGGAAAACCCAAACTGTTATTATTGGATGAACCGCTGGGAGCTTTGGATGCCTTGACTCGAATCAAAATGCAATCTTTGATTGAAAAGTTATGGAGAGAACAAAAATTCACATCTCTTCTGGTTACTCATGATGTAACGGAAGCCGTTACCTTGGCTGATCGGATCATCATGATTGAAGAGGGAAGAGTGGCGCTGGATCTACGTGTTCCGTTACCACGTCCACGGGAGAGAAACAGTCATTTTCTCCAGTTGGAAAAGGTGATTTTGAGTAAGTTACTGGTGGAGGAAAACGATCATATAGACTCTCGTCAAAATCAGGTTATATGATTTCGAGAATGTGCCCAAGGATCAACATTTTGTGATGTGAATGTTTTTTTGGTAATAGGATGTATTCTACCGTAAATGTGAAAAAAACATGCCGGACATAAACCTTTTCTGTCCGACATGTTTTTTATTTAAATGATTTTTTGAAATACAACACGGTCCTGGCCGGGGCCATCATAATCTTTTTGCACAGAAATGCCATCGATTTCTATATCGCTTTCGACTATGGCAAAGCCCATTTTTGTATGAAAGGCAATCGATGTTTTATTAATGGGAGAAGTCACACATTTGATGATGTTACAGCCTCTCTGTTTGATCACTTCAAAAAAATGGTGATACAGTTTACGGGCATAACCTTTCTTGCGTTCATCAGGATGAACACCAACAAAATGAATATATGCTTCATTGGGATGGGTTTGAGAGATAAAGCCAATCAGAAAGGCAACAATTTGATTTTTATCTTCTATGATAAAAGATGTTTCCTGAAAATGAGAAAAAAACAGTCGAGGAAGCTTCTGAAACATCTGTCTGCCGCCCCACCACTCATTGACGCGCGTGATTATGTAAGAATAATCGGATTCCCGGACATTTCTTACCAGCATAAAAAACTCCTTCCGTTTTATTTCTTCATTCATTCGATCACGAATGAAACTTGTCCCATTGTATTTTTTTGAAATCATTTGTTTGCAGAATTCTTTAATTAAATTTCCGTATAGCGGGAATGAGTAGTACACCCAAAGCTACGCAAAACATGAATGTACCTTCAAAAAGAATCGTCTCTATTCCACCAATCTGATCTGCAAGCCAACCACTAATGACATTTCCAACCGGTAGTAATATCCATGACCCAAATAAATCCAGGCTAGCAACACGGCCATATGACTCCTCAGGTACTAGTTCCTGTAGGGTGGCCTCCCAAATTAACATAAATATCATGATCGCTCCGTTGGCGACTGCTATTAAGCTCATCAATTCAACTGTGGTATTGGCAAAAGCAAGACAAGTTAAACCAGCAGCATAGATTAAAATGCAAATATATCCAATATACCCCCGACGACGTTGTTTATTCTTTCGCCCGTAGAAAAATGCAGCAATAATTGCTCCGACACCTGCAGCACTAGTAACCAAACCGTAACTGGTATCTGGAAGATTCAAATGAACCTTGACTAACCATGGTAAGAGAATGGCTGTTAGGCCAGTACTTGCAATGTTTATTACTGTGAATGCGAGAATCGTAATCCAAAGCCATGGGTGTTTTCGAACCTCTACAACTCCTCCCAACAAATCATGCATAAAATTACGAAGAATCGATGAATTGTTATTAGGCTTATAAATTGGTTTTTCGATTCTGAGGAAGGTCAGTGCAACAACGGATATCAGTAACATTGCTGCAACGATCCCGAACCCTGCACCAACAGAAATAAATCCTACGATGACTCCACCCAGGATTGGGCCTGTCAGGCGAGCAAACTCCTGACTGATTTGCGATAGGGATAAAGCTGCATTTCGAATGTCAACTGTAAATATTTGAGCACGTGCAGCTTGACAAGCCGGTTGGAACAAGGCATTCATTATTCCGTACATTACTACAAAAATCGACAGGGTCGTCATAGACAAATCGTTCAATAAACTCAAAAGGGCGAGAATGCCTGTTAATACAAATCGAATTGATTCGGTAATCATCATGAGTTTTGAACGTGACATGCGATCAACGATGATTCCGGCAAAAGGCAAAAGTACGACTTGTGGGAGCATAAGAAGTCCCATTATCCACCCCATATCCAGAGTGGATTGTCTTAGGGAGTACACACATAAAGGAAGTACAACCCATAAGACCGCATCGCCAAATTGAGATAAGGTCTGACCAGCCCAAAGAGCTGTAAAATTACGAGACGTTCGGAATGGTTCGACGAATCTTTGAATAGATGAGCTTGTATTCTCTTCAGGTGATTCCGCCATATCTATTTTTCAGCTCCTGGAAGATAGATTTTTGTTAAATAGTACTTTTAGTTAGTTTATGTGTCAAGAAATTTATAGTAGTCCGTACTATTACTGGATTAGGAATTTACCGATATTTTTTCGATGGATTACTGATATTCCTTTCCCAAATTTTTATTGACTTTTAACAGTTAATTCCCATATTGTTATTTGCACGCTTGTCCGTGCAGGTTTTTTGGATATGAAGAAGACCGTTTCTGCACCTGTATGCCATATCGGGTGGGCAGGTATCGCTCCAAAATTTCCGATCTGCTGCTGGATCACATCCAGTGTAAGCATGCAAAAATGGTGGAAATATGTAGGTGAAAATGGTTACATTCAATCGGAAGGGTGATGTGGATTGGCTTTAGCTGTGGGGCTGATGTCAGGAACTTCGCTGGATGGAATTGATGCGGCTTTGGTAGAGATACAAGGTTCTGGAACATCAACCAAAGTGAAGTTGATTGAATTTGTAACCTGTCCGTTTTCAGATACGATTCGAAAAGAGATACAGGATGCTTGTTCAGTCGAATTTTCTTCCGTCCGCCTTATTACCAGCCTTAATTTTAAATTGGGCTATTTGTTTGCAGAAGCGGTGAAAAAAGTTTGTGAAAAAGCGAGGGTGGATCCAAAAGATTTGGATTTTATTGGTTCACACGGTCAGACCATCTTTCATCTTCCTTTTCCGGAAGGAAGTGATGAAGTACCATCCACCTTGCAAATTGGCGAACCCGCAGTGATTGCTTATGAGACTGAAACTTGTGTGGTCTCTAATTTCCGTACGATGGACATGGCTGCCGGCGGACAGGGGGCCCCGCTTGTTCCCTATACCGATTTTTTACTTTTTCGGAGCAGTGATGGGCGGGCATTGCAAAATATCGGCGGTATTGGAAATGTGACTGTCATCCCAAAAGAAGCAGAGTTTGAAGATGTGTTTGCCTTTGATACCGGCCCTGGCAATATGATTATTGATGCGATTTGTCAAAGACTCTTTGGCAAACCATATGATGAAGACGGCCAGATCGCTGCCAGGGGACAGGTCCATGAACCACTGCTAGCTGAATGCATGTCTCATCCCTATTTTGCTGAACATCCACCCAAATCCACGGGCCGGGAGCTGTTTGGCGAGGAGTATGTTTCAACGCTATTGGCCAAATGGGGGTTTTTGCCCAGTGAAGACTTGGTGGCGACAGTGACCATGTTTACAGCTCAGTCCATTGTGGACAGTTATCAGCGGTTTATTTTTCCTCAATATGAAATCGAGGAAGTCGTCGTTAGTGGAGGAGGAGCGTATAATCGCACTTTGCTAAAGATGATGGCAAGTCTTCTGCCGGATTGCAAAGTGGTCACCCAGGAAGATCTGGGTTACTCATCAGCAGCTAAGGAGGCGATTGCTTTTGCGATTTTGGCCAATGAGACATTACATAACCAGCCAGCCAATGTTCCAAAAGCCACAGGAGCCAAGAAACGGGTGATTCTTGGCAACATTACACCTGCGCCTCGTGGTTAAACATTGAGGGTATATCCGTAGGACAAAGCTGTGCTTGCAAAGTGTTGAGCCAACCGGTTTTGTTCCAGGTCAGTTGGGAAGCTTTGCAACAATGCTTTGTCTTTTTTTGTTTTCAGAAGTCCAGGCAATCCGGTATATTTTGTTATTTTCTCGGGAAACACATAAATAGATAGGAGGGAAATCGATTGGCTAATCCCATAGTGGTAAAAAATTTGACGAAAATTTTTGGAAAAGGGAGTAAGAAGGCTCTCAAATTGTTGGACCAAGGAAAAAGTAAACGGGAGATTTTGGAAGAAACCGGAGCAACCGTTGGCGTCAATCGAGCCAATTTTGCAGTAGAAAGCGGAGAAATTTTTGTCATCATGGGCTTGTCTGGAAGCGGAAAGTCCACACTGCTTCGTATGTTGAACCGCCTGATCGAACCAACGGCCGGTCAGGTACTGATTGATGGCGAAGATCTTGTCAGTATGTCGGCAGAAAAGTTGAGAGAAGTTCGTCGCAAAAAAATCAGTATGGTGTTTCAAAAGTTTGCTCTTTTACCACATCGCAGTGTTTTATCCAATGTGGAGTTTGGATTGGAAGTGCAGGGAATTCCTTCCGAGGAACGAAAACAAAAAGCTTTAAAAGCTTTAAGTTTGGTAGGATTGGAAAATTGGGCAGAAAGTTATCCCGATCAACTGAGTGGTGGAATGCAACAACGAGTCGGTTTGGCACGTGCTCTGGCCAATGATCCGGAGATTTTACTGATGGATGAGGCTTTTAGTGCGCTGGACCCTTTGATTCGCAAGGACATGCAGGATGAGTTGCTGGATTTGCAACAGAATATGCATAAAACAATTATTTTTATTACCCATGATCTGGATGAAGCCTTGCGTATCGGTGATCGAATTGCTTTGATGCGAGATGGGGAAATTGTTCAGATCGGTACACCCGAAGAAATCCTTCGAAATCCTGCGAATGAATATGTGGAGCGATTTGTTGAAGATGTGAACCGGGTGAAAGTGTTAACAGCGGAAGCAGTGATGCAAAAAGGGGAGTCGATCGTTTTGGGAAAGGATGGACCGCGGGTTGCGTTAAAGATTATGAGGGATAAAGGAATTCCTACATTAGTGCTAATGGATCGCCATCGCCACTTTAAAGGCATGATTAGCGCTGAACAGGCCAAAAAGGCAGTGGAAGCCGGTCTATCCTTGGAGGATGTAATGGAAGATGAGATCATACAAATAGAAAAAAATACACCTTTGCAAGAAATATTGAATCAAATGGCCCAAATGGACTCGACTTATCCTGCTGTCGTACTGGATGAGAACAAACGCGTACTGGGAATCGTGGGACGAGGAGCCATATTGGATGCTTTGGCCGGACAGGGGGGTGATGAAGGATGAACCTGCCACGCCTTCCAGTTGCAGAGTGGGTGGATGCGCTCGTTAAGTGGCTGCAAACGTACTTTGCTCCCTTTTTTGCTTTAATCAGTGGAATCATTGAACCAACCACCCGATTTTTTGAGCGGCTGTTAACGACACTGCCCCCTATTTACATGATTATTTTGCTGACGTTGTTGGTTTGGCTGTTTAGCCGTTTTCGTATCGCTCTTTTTACTTTGCTCGGCTTTTTATTCATCGTTCATCTTGGGTTATGGAGTGCAAGTGTAGAAACTCTGGCTCTCGTACTGACGTCGACCTTGCTCTCGGTGATTATTGGAATCCCTTTGGGATTGTGGGCGGGGCGAAGTGAGAGAGTCAAGAAAATTCTTTTTCCCGTTTTGGATTTGATGCAGACCATGCCCGCATTCGTTTACTTGATTCCGGCCGTGTTTTTCTTTGCTTTGGGACCTGTTCCAGCTGTAATTGCCTCCGTGATTTTTGCGATGCCTCCAACCATTCGCATGACCAGCCTGGGGCTGAGACAAGTAGCGGAGGAGTTAAAAGAAGTGGCTCATGCGTTTGGTGCCACCTCTTGGCAGAGATTGATGAAAGTCGAAATACCCTTGGCCAAGTCGACGATTTTGGCAGGGATTAACCAGACGATAATGCTATCCCTGTCTATGGTCGTCATCAGTTCCATGATTGGTGCAGGTGGATTGGGAAACAAGGTTCTGAACGCCATATCCCGTCTGCAAGTCGGAAAAGGATTTGAAGCAGGGCTGGCCATTGTGATTATTGCCATTGTATTGGACCGAGTGACCCAAAACATGGGGAAAGTCACCAAAAAAGATGAAAGACATGCGAGCCGGTTGGGCCGATGGAGAAATTGGTTGGCAGGTGCAATTGGCCTGGTGTTGGTAGGGCTGTCTGTTTTGGCTTATAACCCCATAGGGGATAACGATAAACAGGTGAAGCTCACTTATGTGAATTGGGATTCAGAAGTTGCCAGTACGCATGTGGTCAAAAAAGTGTTAGAGAAACAGGGCTATCAGGTGGAACTGATCGAAACAGAGGCCGGACCGATGTGGGCAGGGGTGGCTTCTGGTTCAGCAGATGCACATGTAGCGGCTTGGTTGCCTGCTACCAGCAAATCCTATGCAGACAGATACAAAGGCCAGTATGAAGACCTTGGAGTCAATCTAAGAGACACCTATTTGGGCCTGGTTGTTCCCAAGTATGTGTCGATCCAATCGATCGAAGACCTGAATGCCAATAAGGGTCGATTTGAAGGAAAGATTATCGGGATCGAACCAGGATCAGGCATCATGCAGAGTACGGAAAAGGCATTAAAGGAGTACGGGCTTGATTTTCAACTGGTTGCCGGATCTGACAAGGCTATGACAGCCTCACTGGATAAAGCCTATCAGCAAAAAAAATGGATCGTGATCACTGGTTGGGAGCCTCATTGGAAGTTTAACAAATATGAACTCAAATTCCTGAAAGACCCCAAGAAAATATATAGTACAGGCGAAAATATTCATACAATTGCCCGGAAAGGCCTTAAAGAAGAGAAACCGGAAGTTTATCGCATTTTAGATCGTTTTTATTGGACAAAAAAAGATATGGGTGAGGTCATGTTAAAAATACAGGAAGGAAAGACACCGGATCAAGCGGCAGAAGAATGGATCCGCGAGCATCCCGAGAAAGTAAAGCAGTGGACACAATAATGGTGATGGAATGACAAGATGGGGAGTCTTTTAGGCCGCTCTATAAACCCGGTTTTCCTTTTCCAAATGAACAACTTTTGCTCGTAATTATAGAGCGGGAGTGAAACGGAAAAGGAAAACCGGCATATAAGATACTTTGTCAACAAGCTGAAGGATGGCAATATGGGCCATCCTTTTTGTTTGGGCAGATCATCATTCATCCAGCAGCAAGGCATACACAATGCCAGGACCATGCACGCCAATCGTCAAATCATTTTCAATATCAGAAGATCGGCTGGGTCCTGTTATAAAATGAATGCCAGCCGGCATGGATGGGCCGTTTCGCTTTTGGATTACGGCTAGCACTTCTCCCATTTTTGTCTTTACGTCTTCCGTGCGAATGATCGCCATGAGAGCGGTTGGAAGCAGACTCACTGAGCGTCCTTTTGTAGCGCCAGACAGAACGACAACGGTACCGGTATGGGCAATCGCATAATCGGCTACCACAATCCCGATATCGGCTTCAGCCGCTTTTTGAAGCAATTGTTCTCGATTCGATTCTTTCCAGATGGTAACGTCTGCTTTGGGAAGTGTTTTTTCGATTTCCAACTGCTCCAGTACAGGATGTTGCCAGCGAATGAGTTTTTTGGCTTGCATCGTTTCCGCTTCATTCCTTATAAACGTAACCAGGTCTTCTTTGCAGCCAAAACGCTTGGCTACACCGCCAAGGTTTTCCCAATTCGCCATAAATAGAGAGATTCGCTCTTCGAAATCCAGATGATATTGCCTCCAAAATGATGGGACGCCACGCACAGGCTGAATGGGTGGCGTGTGTAAACGAGGCCGGCCCAGACGGTTGGCAATATGCTGAAAAAACGTTTCTTCTTTTTCTTTTGCTTTTCGCTCCAGTTCCTTCAAGATTTCTTCACTTCTGTTCGGATTCATGTTGATCCCCCCGTTTTTTCAACATTTCTTCCATTCGTTTTTGGATCGTTGGATCCAATTCAATCTGGGTTTGTTGTTGTTGGAGATCTTGCCACATCTCTCGAAAGGAGCGGGGAGCAAGTGCAGGAGCTGTTCGATGGGCTGTCCATTTTTTGAGCGGACCGATTTTGGCCTTGATTTCTCCCTTGCGAGCCACGAATTTCTGCCCGATTCGCCCTGCTTTGATCGCCAACCGGTACCGTTTATGGCTGCTGGCGACTTTTTGGAACACTTTCATCCCCCATTGCTCTCTCTTTTTCGTGGTTCCCTGTTCAACATTGCGCCGTCGAAGGTAGACTAGCATATCATGCAAGGGGATTTTAACCGGACATGCTTCATAACAGGCGCCACACAAACTGGAGGCATTGGCCACTTCGCCCCATTTTTCCTTTTCGGCCTGCAAAACGGGAGTAAGCACTGCTCCGATCGGACCACTATAAACCCATCCATATGCATGACCACCGACATGACGATAGACAGGACAGGCGTTCAGGCATGCGCCGCAGCGAATGCAGTTAAGCACTTCCTGGAATTCCGGGTCTCCCAATTGGTTGGATCGTCCATTGTCGATAATGATAATGTGCAGCTCTTCCGGTCCATCTCCATCCTCTGACCGTTTGGGCCCGGTGATTGCAGACATGTATACCGTCAGTTTTTGCCCTGTCGCCGCACGGGGGAGAAGAGTGGCCATCACTTCGAGATCTTCCCATGTAGGAATAATCCGTTCCATTCCCATCATTGTGATTTGGGTTTTGGGAAGGGTGCTCACCATCCTTGCATTTCCTTCATTGGAAAACAAGACAATGGAGCCAGACTCGGCAATGGCAAAATTGCAGCCAGTGATGCCAATATCGGCGGACAGAAATTTCTCGCGCAGTTTGGAACGGACAAAGCCAGCCAGTATCGCTGTATCTGCAGGTAATGGTTCGCCAGCTACTTGAGACAGGAGTTCGGCGATTTGTTTTTTGTTTTTATGAATGGCCGGAATGATAATATGGGATGGAGTTTCACCTGCCAGTTGAATGATATATTCACCCAGGTCGGTTTCCACTACTTCGATCCCTTTTTCTTCCAAAGCCTGGTTGATATGCACTTCTTCAGAAACCATCGATTTTGACTTCACGACCGATTTTGCCTGTTTTGCTTCCATGATTTTCATCGCGATTTCGACAGCTTCTCTGGCTGTGGAAGCAAAATGAACAAATCCACCAGCAGCGCGTACGTTGTTGACAAACTGGGAGAGATAGTAGTCGAGATGGGCGATGGTGTGCATTCGGATCGCCTGTCCATAACTACGCCATTCTTCCCAGTTACCAAGCTCGTCTGTTGCAGTCTGTTTCCCTTTTCTCAGTCTTTCGGTAGTGAACTTCACCGCATTCCTCAGGAATTCATTGTTTAGAGCCAGGCTGATTCGTTCCTTTAAAGGGGAGTTTGGTTCCAGGTTACCCATGCATGGTCACTCCTTCATATAATAATTCGGCCAAATGCATGACACGAAGCTCTTTTCCTTTGTGTTTCATTCGGCCAGCAATATTCATCAGACAAGCCATGTCCAGTCCTACCAGCACCTCAGCTTCTGTCTCCAAAACGTGTTCGGCTTTCTCATCGACCATGGCACCGGACAGATCAGAAAGCTTGACAGAAAATGTACCCCCAAAACCGCAACAATCTTCGGCAAAGGGCAGGGGGACCAATTGGCACTCTTTGACATGGGATAACAGGATATAAGGTTCGTCTTTCACTCCAAGTAAACGGCTTCCATGACAGGAAGGATGGTAGGTGACTTTATATGGAAAAGTGGCACCCAAATCCCTGATCCCCAGTACAT
The DNA here is from genome assembly GCF_900114055.1 of Thermoflavimicrobium dichotomicum. Taxonomy (GTDB): domain Bacteria; phylum Bacillota; class Bacilli; order Thermoactinomycetales; family Thermoactinomycetaceae; genus Thermoflavimicrobium; species Thermoflavimicrobium dichotomicum. The sequence goes on from NZ_FORR01000011.1 coordinate 17,710, forward strand.
GGACGAGAAATTGGCTAAATTCATAGGTTTTTTCGATCAGGTTGTTCACTTTTTTCATCATGGCAGGATCGTTTTGAAACAGGGTCGGATAATGATGGTGAATCATGCCTACACAGGATCCAGATGGAGCAATGACAAAGTCGCTGTCTTCAAAGGCTTGAATGATGGTTTGGGCTGATTCTCTGGCGGCGTCCCAGTAGCCGCTGTTAAAGGCGGGTTGTCCACAACAGGTTTGAACTTCCGGAAAATGCAGGCGAATGCCGTAACGGTGCAGTAAACGAACCATGGCTTCTCCTACACGCGGGTAAATCGCATCACATAAACAGGTAATGAAGATGGAGACTTTCATGTTACATTCCTCCTGTCATCGGGTTTTTTAAACAGGAACAGGGAGAACATGATTCTCCCTCAGCATGTTGATAAACACGGTTTTCCTTTTCCAGTTGAACGACTTTTGCTTGTTTTTAAGCAACGGGAGTGAAACGGAAAAGGAAAACCGGCATATAACGGAACTTTGTAGGAAACTTTGTTAACAGTTTCAGGGAGAAGGCTATTCTCCCTGGGTTCAACGTCGATTAAGGTAACATCCAAGGTACGAGATATGCTTGCAAATAAGAAATGATTCCAATGATGATGACAAAGAATAGACTATGCTTCAATGTAAAGCGGAACAGATCAGATTCGTGGCCGGTAAGCCCAACCGCTGCACAGGAAACCGAAATGGATTGGGGAGAAATCATTTTTCCTGTAACCCCACCGGTGGAATTGACGGCAACGAGTAATGATTCATTCACTCCAATTTGTTTGGCTGTTACCTGCTGCAAATTGGAGAAGAGAGCGTTACTCGAAGTGTCAGAGCCGGTCAGAAACACACCCAGCCAACCAACGAAAGGTGAAAAGAAGGGGAACAGGGCTCCTGTACCGGCCAGTGCCAATCCCAAAGTCGAAGATTGCCCCGAATAGTTTGCGATAAAAGCGAAGGCCAGCACCGTTCCAATGGTAAAGATCGGCCACCGTAACTCAGACACTGTTTCCGCGAAAGTTTTGAAAAAAGAGCGTATATGGAATCTTAAAAAGATTGCACTAATCATGGCAGCCAGAAAAATCGCGGTTCCTGTTGCGCCAATCAGGTCCAGCTTGAATTCGGCTGCATAGGGTGTGACTTTGTTGACAATGGGTTCTGTTTTCAAAATCAATTTGTCCAGACCCGGAACTTTCAGGAGAATCGTGGTATGATCCAGCCATTTTTTGACAGGTTTAAGGGTCCAGATCGTGACCATGACCGTGAGAATCAGGAATGGTGTCCAAGCTTTCACGATTTGACGAAGGGTATAGGAAGATTTTTCTTTGATGGAACGTTCCTGAAAGCGGAAGATATGTTTTGGTTTCCAAACTTTTAGGAATAAAGCAAGTGAGATTAAGCTCACGATCGATGAGGTAATGTCAGGCAATTCAGGACCGATGAAATTGGCTGTGATAAACTGCGTGAGAGAAAATGAGCCACCAGCGACGAGAATAGCCGGCCATGTCTCGCGTATCCCGCGTTTTCCATCCATAATAAAGACTAACCAAAACGGAACGAATAGAGATAAGAACGGAAGTTGGCACCCGGCGATCTGGCCGATTTCAAACGCATCGAGTCCTGTTACCTGACCCGCTACCGTAATAGGAATACCCAAGGCCCCAAAGGCAACCGGTGCGGTATTTGCGATCAGGCATAACCCGGCGGCATAGAGTGGCTGAAAGCCCAGCCCTACCAAAAGGGAAGCTGTAATCGCGACAGGTGCACCATAGCCGGCAGCACCTTCCAGAAAGGCACCAAACGAGAATGCAATTAACAGCATTTGCAAACGCTGATCTTCGGTAATGGATACAACGGATGCACGGATAATATCAAATTGCCCCGTTTTTACCGTGATTTTGTACAAAAAGACAGCGCTTACAATAATCCAGGCAATCGGCCAGATTCCATAAGCGAATCCATACAGAGTCGCGGCGACCGCCATCTTGCCTGGCATTTTGTAAATAAAGATGGCAACCATCAGGGAGAGAAAAACGGTAATCATGCCTGCAGTGTGGCCTTTCCACCGAAAAACAGAGAGAGCGAGAAAGTAGAAAAGAATGGGAATGAGTGCAACGAGTGCCGATAAGCCCAGGTTGCCTAATGGCTCATAGATTTGTGTCCATGTATGCATCGGTTCCACCTCTCATTATGGGTTATTTATGTTCAATTTTTGTGATAAACAAAGGGATGATCAAACAGATCAACTGAATATCAGGTCATCTGATGATTTGGCCGAAAAAAATTATTTGAGCATTTCCCTTTCCACACCAATCAGATGATAAAGCATGGCTTCTTCAGCCCGCTTGGGATTTTTGCTGCGAATCGCTTCATAAATATCCCGATGTTCATGATAGAGTCGGAGGGGATTCTCCTTTGAACTGTATAGACGCTCCCGGCTCGCTTTCAATGTTTCTTCCATCGTTTCGGAAATGGACTGCATGATGGATTGAAAAATCGAATTATGAGAGGCAGAAGCGATCGCATAATGAAATTTCCAATCCGCTTTGTCTCCCAGTTCCCCTTGATTGAGTGCATCTTCCATTTCTCGGAGCGCTTCCTCGATCTGGCGGAGATCTTCTTCTGTATGTCTTTCTGCTGCCAAACGCACAATCCCGCACTCAATCACTTTGCGGACTTCCAGTAAAGCAATAATGTCCTGCCTGGTTACAGGCTGAATGCTTTCAAAAGCAGAGAGAAGCTTTTCCGGCTCATACTGGGTAACAAAGGTCCCTTCACCTTGGCGAATGGTGACCAGGCCCACTGTTTTCAATGAGCTGATCGCTTCACGGACAGTCGACTGTCCCACCCCCAGCATTTCCCCCAATTCACGCAGGGAAGGCAGGCGATCACCCGGCTGGTATACGCCGGAGATGATTTGTTCTTTGAGAAAATCGGCTACTTCTTCGTATGTTTTTTTGACTTTGAACTTTGGATTCGCTTTCATCTTTTTCTCTCCAACAGTCATAAGGTTATCTGATGAGTTCATTCTAAGGCCTTTTCAATCTCTTGTCAATATTTATAGATTCAATTTATTGTTTATAATATTTACTTATTTAAATGAGGAAATTCCAATGTTATAAAAATAGATTGGAATACTCAGGATGCAGCGAACCTCTTTTTGGGTACAGGGTTTGAGAACCTAGATGTATCAAGGGATTTCAGGTTATTTTGACAAAATGGTGAAAACACGACCGGAGGTTCACTGCAAAAAAAGAGTGTTGAAAGGAATGGGGAAGTGGGTGTATACTAGGAATAGCAAGGGATTTGGTATGTGGTGAATTTAGGGTATTGGATCTACTTTAGAATGAAAACATTGACAATTTTTAGATGCTTTATAACAAGAACTAATAACGTATAGGTTCTACTTTAGAATAAAAAACAAAAGGAAAACCCATCACCTTCATTTTGAACAAGTGATGGGTTTGTTGTTTTTTCATCCCATAGTAAACCAAGCAATTGAGAGTGAACCTTTGATCCATCATCATTTTCATCTGCTCGGTGAGGCGGATCAGGAAGATCGATATTTTTCTCTCAGTACATTTTTATCGATTTTTCCCATGGCGTTTCTTGGCATCTGATCGATAAACACAACATTTTTTCCACACTTGAAGGTGGCCAAACGGCCATAACAATGTTTCAGGATATCTTCTTGAGTCAGGTCAGAATCAGGCTCTTTCACGATAAAAACGAGAGGGACCTCACCTAACTCGTCATCTGGTACACCTATGACAGCGACTTCTTTTACCCCTTCAATGGCTTGCAATATGGCTTCCACCTCTGCTGGATAAACGTTTTCACCACCACATACAAACATGTCTTTAAGCCGGTCAACGATCATCAAAAAACCCTCTTCATCGATTTTTCCCAAATCTCCTGTGTAGAACCATCCGTCTTTTAAAACTTTTTCCGTCTCTTCGGGATTATTCCAATATCCGAGGAAACTGCGCGAACCTTTCAGGGCAATCTCACCTACTTTGCCAGGCGGCAGGACATCACCGGTGATCGGACTGACAATCTTGGCCTGTGTAAAGAAGATCTCTTTTCCCGCTGTGTGGCATTTTTCAATTCCCATTCGGTCTGAACGGTATACAGTAGCAACTCCATGCTCGGTACAACCATACACTTGAAGAACATGTATTCCGTATTCATGAAAACGGCGAATCATCTCTTCGGGTACAAATGTTCCGCCGCAGCTGATGGAACGAAGTGAACTGATATCTAGCTCAATCCAGCCCGGTACCTGGAACATGATGTTCAACATAACTGGAACCGCAGACATCTGTGTGATTCTTTCTTTTTCAATAATTTCCCAAGTATAGGCTGGATGAAATTCCGGCAAGAGGACAAGTGTGAATCCATGGAGTGCTCCCATCAAAGTAATTACTGCACTACTAATGTGGAACATGGGAAGTACACACAAAAATCGGTCACCTTCACGGTATTCTCCGCTAAGTAATGTTCCTAAAGCATTTTCATATAAACTGACATGGCTATGTATAACTCCTTTTGGTCTACCAGTAGTACCTGAGGTATAAATGATGATTGCTGGATCTGTCTCCTGTGCATCACATGAAGGTTCTTCTGTACTTCCCTGACGAAGAAGGGTGTCAAAATGGATATCTTCGGAGTCTTTTTCATTTCCCATATAAATCACGAAATCAAGAGATGAAATCACTTTCAGTCTGGTTCGGTATTCTACGAAATCCTCGTCATAAATGACCGCCTTTGCTTGGCAATTTTCCAGCATGTAACAAAGCTCTTCAATATGTAATCGCGTGTTTAAAGGTACGAGAATCGCTCCGATTTTCCACACTGCATAATAGGTGGTAATCAGGTCGAGTCGATTCTTGCTTAAAATCGCTACCCGATCTCCCGCCTGAATACCCAGGTCAACAAGTCCGTTTGCCAGCTGATTGACACGATGGTTAAATTCTTGAAAAGTACAACGGTGTTGCGGATCGACGATCGCTTCTAAAGCAGGTGTAGTCCGTGCACGATCGACTAATAATTGACCTAACTTCATTGAAATTGTCCTCCTTTTTTGTCTTTATAAAATAATTTTATATTATTTAACAATATATATCTAGGGGTAACAGGTAGACTGCTAATGTGGGTACATGCCTTTGGGTAGAACGGGTGTTTCGTTCCATTGGAGTGATTGAATACTCCAAAACAGATTGGAATACCTGGGATGCAGCGAACCTCTTTTTGGGTAAAGATGCCGTGAACCCAGCTGTATTAAGGGATTTCAAGTGATTTTGACAAAATGGTGAAAACACGACCGGAGGTTCACTGCAAAAAAGAAGTGTTGAAAAGGATGGGGGAGTGGGTGTATACTGGAAATGTCAAGAGATTTGGTGTATTGTGAATTTAGGGTATTGCATCTACTATAGAATGAAAACAAAATGAAAAACCCATCACCTGTCAGATTGAAAAAGGTGATGGGTTTTGTTTTGGGGTAAAATGAGCTACTCCGCCTACAGCTTCCACGCGCATAGAGAAGTGAAAGCCGCTTTTTTTTGTTCAACCAGGGGTTTCGCCACAACTTTCGATTGATCCTTTTACACGTAAGCGTATTGTGGAATTGCTAAAATTATAGATAGGGAATCCGAAAGTCATTAGGGGGGAACGCTTCCAAGATTGACCTGCCACATCAGAAATTTTTTCTAGATAGGATCATTAGATTTTTTCGATTTATACAATTTATTTGACGACGATTTGGGTATTCAAAATAAATTTTCGTAGCTGAGAGAGGCGATTAGCCGCCTCTTTTTTGTGGGAATTAAGGTTAAGATCTCTTATATCCCCAAAACAAAAAAATACATCTTTTCTACAATATAGATCATTTTTTTGTTTTGGGGGCACAACCTCTGATTCATAATCATGATCACCAAACGAACCTATTCTGCTCAGTGAGGCGGATCAGGAAGTTACATATTTTTCTCTCAGTACATTTTTATCGATTTTTCCTATGGCGTTTCTCGGCATCTGATCGATAAACACAACATTTTTTCCACACTTGAAGGTTGCCAAACGGCCATAGCAATGTTTAAGGATATCTTCCTGGGTCAGGTCAGAATCAGGCTCTTTCACGATAAAAACGAGAGGGATCTCGCCTAACTCGTCATCCGGCACACCTATGACAGCGACTTCTTTTACCCCTTCAATGGCTTGCAATATGGCCTCCACTTCTGCTGGATAAACGTTTTCACCACCACATACAAACATGTCCTTGAGCCGGTCAACGATCATCAAAAAACCCTCTTCATCGATTTTTCCCAAATCTCCCGTGTAGAACCATCCGTCTTTTAAAACTTTGGCTGTTTCTTCGGGATTATTCCAATATCCGAGGAAACTGTGCGAACGTTTCAATGCAATCTCTCCTACTTTGCCAGGCGGCAGGACATCACCTGTGATCGGGCTCACAATCTTGACTTGTGTAAAGAAGATCTCTTTCCCCGCTGTATGGCATTTTTCAATGCCCATTCGGTCGGAACGGTATACAGTGGCTACTCCATGCTCTGTACAGCCATATATCTGAAGCACATGGATTCCGTATTCATGAAAACGGCGAATCATTTCTTCGGGTACAAATGTTCCGCCGCAGCTGATGGAACGAAGTGAACTGATATCCAGATCGATCCAGCCCGGCACCTGGAACATGATGTTCAGCATGACTGGAACCGCAAACATCCGTGTGATTCTTTCTTTCGCAATAATCTCCCAGGTATAGGCTGGATGAAATTCCGGCAAGAGGACAAGGGTGATTCCATGAAGTGCCCCTATCAATGGAGTGACTGCACCACTAATGTGGAACATGGGAAGTGCACACAAAAACCGGTCACCTTCACGGTATTCTCCGCTAAGTAATGTTCCTAAAGCGCTTTCAAATAAACTGACATGGCTATGTATAACTCCTTTTGGTCTACCGGTAGTACCTGAGGTATAAATGATGACTGCTGGATCTGTCTCCTGTACATCGCTTGAAGGTTCTTCCTGGCTTCCCTGACGAAGAAGGGTGTCAAAATGGATATCTTCGGAGTCCTTTTCATTTCCCATGCAAATCATGAAATCAAGAGATGAGATCTCTTTCATTCTGGTTCGGTATTCTACGAAAGCTTCGTCGTAAATGACTGCCTTCGCCTGGCAATTTTCCAGCATGTAACAAAGCTCTTCAATATGTAGTCGCGTGTTTAAAGGTACGAGAATCGCTCCGATTTTCCACACTGCATAATAGGTAGCCATCAGGTCGAGTCTATTCTTGCTCAAAATCGCTACCCGATCTCCCGCCAGAATGCCCAGGTCAACAAGTCCGTTTGCCAACTGATTGACACGATGGTTAAATTCCTGAAAAGTACAACGGTGCTCTGGATCGACGATCGCTTCCAAAGCAGGTGTAGTCCGTGCACGATCGACTAATAATTGTCCTAATTTCATTGAAATTGTCCTCCTTTTTAGTTTTTACAAAATAATTTTATATTATTCAACAATATATATCTAGGGGTAACAGGTAGACTGTTAATGTTAGTACGTGCCTTTGGCTAGAACGGGTATCACGTTCCATTAGGGTGATTGAACATTTCAAAATAGATTGGAATACTTGGGATGCAGCGAACCTCTTTTTGGGTAAAGATGCCGTGAGCCCAGCTGTATCAAGGGATTTCAAGTAATTTTGACAAAATGGAGAAAACACGACCGGAGGTTCACTGCAAAAAAAGAGTGTTGAAAGGAATGGGAAGTGGGTGTATACTGAAAATGTCAAGGGATTTGGTGTATTGTGAATTTAGGGTATTGCATCTACTATAGAATGAAAAACAAAACGAAAAGCCCATCATCTTTGTTAATTTTATACAGGTGATGGGTTTGTTGTAGTAAGGCTTTTCTTCATTTCCATGTTGTTCTCTATCAAGAAATGATAGACAGTAAAGATGAGCAAAAGCAAATAAACTACAGAAATAAGATTACAGATCTTCCGATTTGGAAAGTGTTCTTTTGAAAAAGTAAAGAGGTTGAGTTAAAAAGGCTTTGGAGGTTATTTTCCTAAGCCTTTTTTGTTTGTAGTTAAAAAATAGAATAAAAATAGAATAAGGATGTGAGATCTGTGCAGAAATTAGCTGCCCCTTGTGGTTATCCAAACTGTCCTATTGTTACACGAGAACGGTATTGTTCTGCACTTGACCACTCCCCATACCTAAAGGCTTATGCATTACCCACAAGTGTTTTATTAGGGAAGAAGTTCGATGGATAGCAGTATAAAGAGCCTTCCACTCGTTTTCAGATAAAGCCAGAGTACAAGATTCATTGGAAGAACTCTCGATTGATAGGTTTACCATAAAAGTCGCCAAGCGACTCTATATTTATGGGTAATGCATAGAGCTAAAGGCAGGGGATTCTTGGGTAATCCCTTCTACCGAAGAGAAATGGACCAAGCTTAGACCGACAGTCCATCGGCAAAACAAAAAATGTCGGACTTCGTGAGAGGATTAACACCCTCCCTCGTCCGACGCTCGCTCTCATCCCCATAGCTGAAGCTAAGGGATTTTCTAGCTCGCAAAGATATAAACAGCAGGAACATAAATAATACGAACGAGATCATGGCTCATCTTCTAGTAATTTAAAATAGGCAGTCATGATCAAATCCCACTAAGTACCGTATTGGGATTGTCTCTTCCACATCGAAGATCCTGTAATTCGCATCGCGAGTTGTTTCGCATATTGCAAATGTAATTCAGTGTAATCCTGCCAGCGTATGATATTTTCAATAAACGGTTTGTAAGAAGCAGGAGCGGCATCTCTCATGACATGTAAACCGTTACGCACGTTACGGTCTCTCTGTTCGGCGTTTTGTATACAGGCGACCAGGGTTTTTAATATGGATGGCTCATACTCTCCGTTTAGTAGTCTTTGCCCCGACCCAGTCGCTGTTACACGATGGTAGGACGCGGGAACAAGATGCGTATGCATTTCTGCATTTCCTTTTAAATCTTTTGTTTCGGGAATATGAAACAACTGCGTGCTCATAGAACAAACCATTTGTTCACCGTACAAGCTACGGTATAACTCATCCGTAACAGGGCGCCACATTTTTTTATTTTGTCTCAACAAAACACCTCCCCAAAGATTTTAGGCACATCGTCTCCAATATTGTATGTTGGACTAAAGATATTGCTACCTAAATGTGTTTAGGAGTACGGCAAATAAAAATAGAAATAAGGCAACGTATTTCACCATTGTTTTTGTACCTAGGGGGGACAATCTATTGAGACTATTTAAAGCCACCGCTGAGCAGCCACGTTTTTGTTTCCGCCAGTTTCTATAAGGGGTAGCTTTGCGGGTAGTCTATAAAAAAATAGAAGAATTTGAACCGTATCCGAAGAATTTACGTGTTCATCCCAAGTCAGCCATTGAGAAATTAACAAATAGTATTCAAGAATTCCAATGCGTCCATTATTTTTATTGATTTTGTTTTTTGGTGTGGGGCTTTGTTTCTTTGTAGGACTTCAACGTTTGGGATTTCCAATTCTTTCGGACCAGTTTTAGGTATAGGTTCCAAAGGTTATGGGATTCTCATTAGTGCTTTCGCGTTCGGAAATGTGATTGGTTCCCTAGTCATAGGAAAAATGAATATCAGAGAATATACACGGTACATTTGATGAACTCCTAATTCTTCTAAGTACGCAGTAACAGTTGACAGTTTATGTCTGCTCACAGATAATAAAAAGGAACATACGTTTTTATGGGATGAGGACTTTGGGGACTGTTATTCTTGCTTATCGAAATATCCGATGTGTTTATATCATATGTGTTAGTTTTGTCTTTTTTAACGGCTTCAATAGATGTGCCGATGGTGACACTGATTCAAAGCTCCGTCCCTAAAGAGAAATTGTGAAAAGTATTTAGCATGACAAAAAAATACATCCTTTCTACAACATAGCCCGTTTTTTCATTACAATTGGAGTATGACTATTTAATAATATTAATATTCCTACAATTAAAGGTTGTGTTTATATGGTAAAAAAATCTTATATATTTAAAGATTTTTTGGGATTACATCCGATTGTATATACCATTCTGACCGGAACGATTTTTGTTACCATCGCCAAAACGATGAGTGTTCCTTTTCTGGCAATTTATTTAACCCAAAAAACTGAGTTAAGTCCAGGGCTGATCGGTGCCGGTGCGATCCGATCGGTCCTGTAAAAGGAGATCGCTGGTGGAGAACTAAATGGATCCCTATCACTTCTGATGGAGGGGGGAACAATCACTGTATCGATTTAGATCCAGATGAAGGTGGAACACCAGGGCAAATCATTACGATGTGGCATGATGAAGGAAGTAGAGAATGTATAGCTAGTAGTTTCCGTGAATGGTTTGCAAATATTGTAACTAAGTTGGAAAACGGAGACTATGGCCTGGAAAAGAAGAAGAATTTTGTCTTGTTCAACAGCTATGGTTTCTTAGATTGAAATAGAGAGTGAACGGATATTTTTGATTTACAAGCCAGATAAAATGTCTAAAAGAGAGAGAAGGAGAAAGTAAATGAAATATTACCAATCTGTCTGCGAGTTAGGACTCTTGTTACCAGAGCCAAAGCAGTTTCAAGAGCAATTCGGTGGTCTTCCTTGGGGATTGCCACACGAGAAATGGCCTCTTTGTAATAACTGTGGAAAGCCAATGACGATAATCGCTCAGCTTCAACATCATCCTGTACGATTCAATTTAGGAAAAGAAGATCGAGTTCTCTTTATTTTTCAGTGCTTAAATGATCCAGGATTTTGTGACTTTGGAGAGCCTGGTAAAGGCAATGCAGCATTGATCTTGGATGCAGAAGAAATGACAAAGGGAAGGACGAAGCCTTCTCAGGAGATTCCAATAGAACCAGAGCTACGGATTATTCATTGGATTGAGAAAGAGGAGTTGTTAAAGAAATCAGATGAGAGTCGCTTAATTAAAGGAGACTATGAAGGTTTATCATATGAGGAAATAGATTTGATTGAGATAGGGACAAAAGTAGGTGGTTATCCTTACTGGTTTCAATCAGGTCTTGGATTTCAAGAGCCCTATCAATTTTTAATGCAAATGTTAGACATGAGGATGGCTGCAATCTAGTCTATTATGGCGATTTCGACTATCAACAATTGATTAGAATAGAACGTCCTCAAGAATATAAACATTCATTTGAGCTCATGGTACTACCTAATGGAACATACTCCTGTCGGTTAGGTAACTTTGCAGATGGAGCAGGGTATGTCTTCATTGACCGAACCAAAGAGAAACCAGAAGTTGAATTCTTTTGGCAAAGCTTATGACAAAACTAATTTGATTAATGAAGACTGGTAAGAACGGCATACCCAAACTACAAAAAGTTCAATATCATTTCCATTATTGGGATGGGAAAAGAAACTCCCGTGATAAAGAGCTGTTTGATATGTGAGCCAGAAGATGAAAGAGGTGAGATTTGATGCTTAGTCATCAACAGCGCTGTGACTTTCAGATAATCTCATTGTTCTTACTGTCCGTCTCTTTTACTTGGGAAAAGCATGAAATGGTTGAACAATTTTCTACTTTAGCTGATTTGCTAGGATATCGAATTAAGCAAGAAAAACTGCATTCTATAAGTTTTAGTGATAATCCTGGTAGTTATAGCCTCATATTCTTGCATGGTTGTAATGAGCGGATTGACAGTATTTATATTGATATAGAGACTTTTTATGATACATATGAACTGCTACAAGAAGATCAGGCTTATGAACAAATAGAGGAAATAGTGAATGGGAAATTGCAAAAGTTGGAGGAGGCTGTGCAATATTTAAGAACTGTGTGGGGTGAACCATTCTTTCTTGGCGACTTCTGGGATTCTAGATTTCCAAGAGATCAATATTCTGGCATAAGGATGGCTTTATGGAAGATGAAAGGCGCTCACGTTGTCCTACAGGTGGAATACCAGGATAAGGAGTTGCCTATTAGTTTAAACATGTTAATCACTCCTGAGCAAGAACTAACTTCGCATGAGTTTGACGAGTTTGTAGGCAAGGAGTACTTAGATACTTACAAATTTAGTCGTGTCAGACCTGATTAGAAGGCTTATTCCAACTTGCAATTTGAGGGGAGTGAGCCTTTTTTGTATATACGTATTGCTCTCAAGTCTATTCAACCTGAATTAAGTCAATAAAAGCTGTAACGATTGTAACTCTTTGGAAAAATTAAAGGAGGTACTACTCAAGAATGGGAACTGAAGCGTGTATATTAAAGGAGCATGAAAAATATACCCCTGAAAAATTATTAGCCGATGCTATTGTGGCAGCTTTTCATGCCGATGTTAAGCTCCATTTCACTAATATTAAATTTTTCGAAGATGGTCGTTTTAGAAGGACAATATTGAATATTATGGATGATCCAAATGATCATCAGATTATTTTTAATGTGATGGCAAAAGACAGACCGGAAATGTTTTTCTATGATTACGAATATGTTGGATTGGACTCAAATCGAAAATTATATTGTGTGGGATACATTGAAGATGTTTATGGCGTGGATGAAATATTATTTCGATTTATCTATGAATATTTAAAAATAAATCCTCATGATTATTTTTGGGTAAGCGATTTTGAGTGGGTATATCGGTGGGAAGATATGCAAAAATTTAAATCCTTACCGTACGATCCATATTGGTATCAAACAAATCCGAAATTGTGGAAATAAGGAGGTCAGTGGTTCGAACCTGCTATGCTCCACCAAAGATAAGCCGCGAAATCCCGCGGCTTTTTGCTGTTTTTTTGTGCAGGCTTAGCCTTGCGCATTTGCCTGTAAAGTGTCAGGGCGTGTCTGGTGAATATACCTGTAAGGGATCACGTTTTAACGGTTTTTTTCAATCTCTTCCTCGATATCATTTAAAAACTCATCAAGCAATTGATGGAGTTTTTCTCTTGAAAACGCTGGTTGTTCGAGAGCAGATGAATAATCTACATGGTTATCATAACTGAAATCGTCTTCTTCGAACCAGACAGAAAAGCTAACCTGACGAATTGTTTTATTCAAAATTGCCACCTTCCTTATTGAAAAAGGTGATGGGTTTTGTTGTTGGACAGTCAAGTGAATATTCTCTACCTACTGCTTCATTACTGTATTAGTTTTTTGCAAGGTTTAATTGCCACGAAACACCGTATCTGTCGGTAACCCAACCGTACTTTTCACTAAATGGATAGGCACCTAAAGGCATGAGAACTTCTCCATCCTGAGATAACTTCCCGAAAAGTTCATCAATTTCTTCTTCTGTATCACATGTTACATACAGTGAGATGGCGGGCGTAAATGTAAAATCATGCTGAACACTACTGTCTATACACATGAACACTTGTCCGTTCAGCGAAAATGTAGCATGCAGCACTTTTCCCTCTTGACCAGGTCCATTTGCTCCATAACGGGTAATACTTATGATTTCTGACTGCTTGAATAAAGAAGTGTAAAAATTCATTGCTTCTTCAGCTTTGCCATCGAACATCAAAAAAGTAGTAATTTTCTGGTTTGAACTTTCCACCTACAATCAGCTCCTTTTATTAAAATATAAGGACACAGAACGCATGTTCTATTTTTATTATCTGTGAGCAGACACAAACTGTCAACTGTTACTGTATACATAAAAGTATTAGGAGTTTATCAACAGATATACCTGGTGCTGACGAAAACCAGGGTAACCCTTTGCCAGAACAACCGCCTTGGAAATGAATGGCTAAGCAACTGCTTATGTCAGCTTATTATGAGTAATGGCCGATAACACTGATTATGCTAACCCATATAGGAATGTTTTAATCGATAATTTGTTCCCGTATTTTTTCAGGAGACGATTTGCTATGAAACCAGATTGGAATACACGGAATGCAGCGAACCTCTTTTTGGGTACAGGTGCTGAAAAGCCAGATGTATCAAGGGATTTTAAGTGATTTTGACAAAATGGCGAAAACACGACCGGAGGTTCACTGCAAAAAAAGAGTGTTGAAAGGAATGGGGAAGTGGGTGTATACTAGAATTAATAAGGGATTTTTGGTGTATGCTGAATTTAGGGTATTGCATCTACTATAGAATGAAAACTTCGCCATTCTCGGATATTGCGGATCAAGCGAGTGGAAGGTATTGCATCTACTGTAGAATAAAAACCAAACCAAAACCCATCACCTTTTCATTTTTGAACAGTTGATGGGTTTTGTTGTTGAAAAGAGGCGTAAGCATTTTTGGGCTTACGCCTCTTTTGGCTGTTGATTTTTAATCAGGGGAATCGTCAGACATCCATCCACCTGACCAAGCGATTAATAACCTCCCATGCCATAAGTGAGAGCGAACCACTCAGCAAAACGTTCAATCTGGTCGGTATTTTTATGATTCCATCCCAAGAGATGATCGACATGGTGACCCAGTTCGTGTGCAAACACATCCCGTAAATAATAAGAGCGAAGGGCTTCTTTGGTGAAGTAAAAAAAGCCGCCTGTTTCAGTTGAGAACCATTTGGCTCCGTGCCTTTCGTATTCCAAACATTTGGATGGTTTCGGTTTGGAAGAGAAATAAAGACATTGATCTTTCGGAAATGGAAACACGAAAATCGATTTCGCATGGGCGTCATAGCAACCAAAAATCGTTTCATGATAAAGCATTTGTTTTTTTGAACCCCGACATAGAAAAATGGCTTGCAAATCGCGAAGGAATTCGGGAGGAATCGAGGTGAAAAAGATTTGAATATCGCGCATGGTCAAGGGTTGATAAAAATCCGGATGTGTTTCATAGGTATAAAAATAGATACCGGGAGATTTTTCTATGTATTTTTTGTGCTGTTTCAAGATTTGTTCAATTTCACTAAAATAAGGATTATGAGGAGTCGAGTTTGTGCGTCTATTTTGACTCCGGGCATTGCTACGCAATCCGCTTAATAGGGGCGGCCATATTTTCATCCAGTTTCATTCCTTTATTCATATTCAATTTTTTGGTTTGGAAGATGGTTTTTGTAAGATTGCTGATCATTGAGTTGTCATTCATCTGAAGTGACTTTCTTGACTGAAAGAGGTTTCATTTATGGAAATGAAAGATTCTCAAGGTGAGGAAAATTTTTTCAGTGTGTATACCTTTATGCTAATGAATTAAAAGAAAGAAAAAAAGCGATGAAATAAATTTTAAAAGATTCGTCACAATTGATCAATGGGATTCATCAAGTAACCCGATGAAGGAGGAAGAGAAATGTCTCAGATTGAACCAAAAAGTTTTGTAACCAAAGATGGAAAAAGGTTTGTTGTTCGAACGGTTTTACCCGATGATGCTGAGAAAGTGCTGGATTATACTCAAGTGATTATTGAGCGAGAACCCTATATACTGACAGCTCCTGAAGAGTTTTCGAATAATTTGTCTGAACAAAAGCGCTTTATTGAAACCGTTTTTCATGAAACGAATGAGCTCATGATTATAGCGGAATATGCTGGTGAAGTGATTGGTTTCTTGAACTTTCATCAAGGACGTAGAAAAAAGATTCAGCATACAGGGACTTTTGGTATGAGTGTCAAGAAAGAGTGGAGAAACCAAAGGGTAGGTGAAGCGCTTTTGGTATCCTTGATTGAATGGGCCCAAGCAAATCCCATCATTGAAAAATTAGGTCTGGAAGTGGCGGCAAATAATCAGCCAGCGATTCGATTATATCAAAGAAATGGATTTATTGAAGAAGGCAGAAAAATAAGAGCATTCAAGATCGATTCGGATCGGTACTGTGATCTGATCCTCATGGCCAGGTTTGTGTAACCGCTCCATTGTCATATAGAGAGTTTCTATAATACTGGAGTTTCTTTTCCGTTTCACTTCCGCTCAATTAAATTCATACGCAACAACGTATAAAATAAGCGGAGTTTTTCCAAGCGAGTGACTTACGAGCCCTCCCAGCGGAGAGGCGCTTCTAGCAAAAGTCGCTCAACTGGAAAAGGAGCCCCTTTGTTTGTCAACATCTTTTCTTTCCTGTTTTCGAATTATTAACAATATAATTTCTTCGTTTATGAAGAATGATATTATTTATTTGTGTCGAATTAATTATGGACAAAATGAATTTGCCAAAGGATGGGATCAGACAGATGATGATGAATGTACCTCTTACGATTCCCATGATGCTGGAACATGCAGAACGTCTTTTCGGAAAAAAAGAAATTGTCTCACGTACAGACCGAGGGGTAAAAAGGTTAACTTATCGGGAAATGGCAAGCCGGACGAGAAAGTTATCGAGTGCCTTGAAGAAGCTGGGAGTGCAAAGAGGCGATCGCGTCGGTACTCTGGCCTGGAATCATTTTCGCCATTTGGAAGCTTATTTTGCCATTCCCGGGATGGGAGCGGTTTTGCATACGATTAACATTCGGCTTTCGCCACAGCAAATTGCGTATATTATCAACCATGCAGAGGATCGTGTATTGCTCCTCGACCCTGATCTCCTGCCCGTGTTGGAGTCCATTGTAGAGGAAATTCCAAAAGTCAGAGCATTTATCCTGATGACAGATGAAACCACATTACCTGAGTCCAAATTGCCCAACCTGGTCTTGTATGAGGAATTGATCCAGCAGGCTGAGGAAGAGCCATTTGTCAAAGACCTCGATGAAAACGCACCGGCAGGCATGTGCTATACCTCCGCTACGACAGGAAACCCAAAAGGGGTTGTCTATACCCATCGAAGTGTGGTGCTGCATGCCATGGCGCTGGGATTGGCAGATACTGCCGCTGTATCAGAAAGTGATACGGCTATGCCGGTCGTTCCGATGTTTCATGTTAATGCGTGGGGATTGCCTTTTGCCGCTACATGGTTTGGCAGTAAACAGGTGTTTCCAGGCCCGAAGTTTACACCTCAAATTTTATTGGACCTGATTGAGCAGGAAAAGGTAACCATATCTGCAGGTGTACCAACCATTTGGCTGGCCGTCTTGCAGGTACTGGAGAAAAATCCAAGAGATATAAGCAGTTTGCGAACACTGTTATGTGGTGGATCCGCTGCACCGAAAAGTCTGATTCAAACCTTTGAAGAAAAATATGGAGTTCCATTTGTTCATGCTTATGGAATGACGGAAACCAGTCCATTGGTCTTTCTATCTCGCTTGAAGTCGTATCAACAGGACTTGCCCATGGAAGAAAAAATGTCATTTCGGGCGAAACAGGGCTATCTCGTTCCATGTCTGGAGATGAAAGTGGTTGGATCGGATGGAAAAGAAGTGGAGCCCAATGGCGAAGAGATGGGAGAATTGCTGTTAAGAGGTCCATGGATTGCCAGTGAATACTATCAGGATGAACGAACAAAGGACGCATTCAGGGACGGTTGGCTGTATACCGGGGATGTAGTGACAGTTGATGAAGAAGGGTTTGTCAGTATTGTCGATCGGACCAAAGACCTGATTAAAAGCGGGGGCGAGTGGATTTCTTCCGTGGATTTGGAAAATGCATTGATGGCGCACCCTGCCGTGTTTGAAGCGGCTGTTGTTTCCGTTCCCCATCCCAAGTGGCAGGAACGGCCTGTGGCGTGTGTCGTGTTAAAAGAAGGACACCAGGCAACGAAGGATGAGTTGATTGAATTTTTAGCCAAAGATTTTCCGAAATGGTGGCTGCCTGATCATGTCCTGTTTTTACAGGAAATTCCCAAAACCTCTGTTGGCAAATTCTTGAAGAGGAAATTACGTGAATATGTCAAAGAAGCACTGGGCGAATCTTGATACCCAAAAATGAAAGCCCTTACATTTCCGATCCCTCTGATTTCCCGGAGAATCAGAGGGATTTTCGCTTTTTCTTGCCAATGAAAAATGAGTCGGTATCTAATGGGAAGAATCATTTTTCGATCATAAAAGATGGGTGAATTTCTAGCAATTGTCGATTTTCTACTCTTGTTTTTCGTTATAATATTCTTATGTATATAAATGAGAGGTGAGGCAATGGATCCACAGTATATACAGCCATCCTTTTCGTTCGAACTGGACGGCGTTTTTCGCGTCTATCGCAAATATTTTAAAGGATTGTGGTTTTTTTGTTTTTTGGTCAATATGATCTTGACGGGATGGATGCAATGGTTATACATACGGCAGATGAAACGTGTCTTTGGATCAGAGCAAGAGTTGCTTCTCAGTGCCATTCATTTGGGTGTTGATCTGTTGATCATTTATCCGTTGATACAAAATGCGTGTCATCAGTTATGGCTCAAACATGTGCAAAATCCCCATACATCCATGGGGTGGAAGCAAATCATTCGCATGTCTTTTCGTAATAGCGGGAAAATTTTTGTGGCCAATGGATTGTTGTCTCTGTTCTTGCTTTTATTTTTCCTGCTGTTTGGAAGTATCATTTATACCAATATCGATGCGGGAAATATGTATGAAAAGATCGCCCAAATGATCGTTGTTTCGGTTTTCCTCTTTTCATTGCCGCTTTCTTTTATTTTCATTCGTTTTGCCTTGATCATTCCAGTGATTTCAGTCGAGCAAAAGAGTATTGGGCAGGCATTTCAGCGAAGCTGGGAGCTGACTCGTGGTCGATACTGGTTGATATTGGGAAGGTTGATCTTGTTATTTATTGTTACTGTACCGATTCAGATCGGCTGGGGGATGTTGCTCAGGCTGACGATTGAATCAGGACTGTGGTTTCAATGGATCGCATTCGTGTTGACGTTAGCCATACTCCCTCTCTTTTTGCCGCTTGTCCCTCTCATGTTCAGCCTCATTTACTGGGATGAGCGGGTACGAAAAGAAGCGCTGGATTTACAGTTTCGATTGAAGTCCGAACGTGGAGAGGAGTGAGGACGATTTCAACCGATTTACAGGAAGCCAAAAGACAACTGCAAGAAATTCTGTCTCGACCCGAGTTTCGCAGAAAGAGTATCGACGGGAATGTGCTGGACCCAGAAAATTCGTGGGATTTATCCCCTTCCTCATTTGATCTGCCGCCGGAATGGATTTGGGGGATTTATATTTTTTTGGGTGTATTTCTGCTGGCTTGTCTGTTATTTGGCATCTATATGTGGTGGAATCGTTTCCGCTTCAAAGAAAAAGATGCCACGAAAACGGATCATCCATCTGCAATGCACTGGTTGAATGAAGCAAAAGCCTATGCGGGACAAGGAAACTACCGATTGGCAACCCGGGCTCTTTTTCATTATTTATTGTCTTTTTTGGCTGAAAGGCGAAAGATTCACCTGGATCCAGCCAAAACCAATGGGGATTACCGTAAAGAGGTTGAAGCGAATTGGCCAATCCAGGCACCCGCATTTTCAAGTGTTGTCGCACAGTTTGATGAAACATGGTACGGTGAAAAGACCTTGCCTCCTGAAGGATATGTACGTTATCAGCAACAGGTGGATGAACTGGTGAAGAAGGGGGAAGCAGATGAGACGAAGTAACATTTTTTGGATTCTAGCCGTTGTTGCACTCATTGCATTGGTCATTGCTTTCTCCTTTTTATCGCTTCATCCCCGGAATAACCAGCCTTATTCGACTGAAAATCCAAAGCCGGATGGTTTAAAAGCACTCTATCTTTTATACCAGAAAAGAGAAATTCAGGTAGACTTATGGCGATCACCCTATACGGAATTGCCTGACTCATCCAACCAGGAGACCCTCTTTATCATCGATCCACAAGTCGATGCCCCAAAAGGAGAGCAGTTACAGTCTTTGCTGAGGTGGGTGGAAAAAGGAAACCGGATTGTCTTGTGGGAGCCCAAAGACTCTGAGTGGCTCCAGACCTTTCAGTTTGAACTGGAAGATTGTCTGTCAGAGGGCCTCGTTCGTGAAGTAGTGGCTAAAGAAGGCAATCCATGGTTAAAACAGATGACCCGTCTGCAATGGCCAGGAGCCTGTATTGCGCCATACAAGAACACGGAACCCGTGCTGGAAGACCGTGATGGCCATATTTTGATAGCGAAACGTACGGTCGGAAAGGGCTCCATTTACTTTATCCCTGAGTCTTTGCTGATTACTAACAACAATATCGATAAAGCGGATCATGTCGCTTTACCCCTGGCGTGGACCCAAAATGGAAAAGTTTGGTTGGATCAAACCGTCCATCCTTTGTTTGATGTTTCATCTCCGGAGGAACCTGCTCCTTCAGCGGGACAGCCAAGCCCGAACTTTTTCTCCATGCTAAAAGAGGATGGCTTCCTGATTTTGCTTCAAATCCTGCTGGTTTTATTGGGATGGCTGTATGCCAGAGGAAAGCGATTTGCTGCTCCCCGGTATGAAATGGTGCAAGAAGAGCGCAATGCTTTGGAATATGTGGAAGCGATGGCCAAGTGGTATACTCGTGCAAAGGTTTGGAAAGAGGCATTGCTGGCCCAACAGGCAACTTTGCGTAGAGAGGTCATCGAAACGCTCCATTTGCCCGTGCAAACAACGGATGACATTCTTTATCAGCGGGTTGAACAATATATGGGTTCCTCTTTCCGGCAGCGTTATGAACATCTGGCTGAACGGATCAGGCAGGCTCAGACGCAGAAACGCATCTCACCAGACGTGTTTGTCAAGTGGAGCATCGAGATGGATCAATTGAGAAAGGAGCTGGTTAAATGGAAAACCTATTTGCCTCAAAATCAGGGCACATCCAGAGCATAACCCATCAGGTATTGTCGACCATGGAGAAAGCCGTCATCGGCCAGATGGAAAATATCCGTCTATTATGGGGAAGTTTGCTGGTCGGAGGACATGCATTGATCGAAGGGGTTCCCGGTTTGGGCAAGACACTCATGGTCCGGGCTTTGGCGCAAGTGATACAGTGCCATCAGGCGCGAATCCAGTTTACCCCCGATCTCATGCCCTCGGATATTACCGGTACCAAGGTTTATGATTTGCAGACAGGGCATTTTTCTTTTCGAAAAGGCCCGATCTTTACACATATTTTGCTGGCGGATGAAATCAATCGGACACCCCCAAAAACGCAGGCAGCCTTGCTGGAAGCGATGGAAGAAAAACAGGTGACCATCGATGGGGAAACCTATCTGTTGCCATCCCTGTTTTTTGTGGTAGCCACTCAAAATCCGGTCGAGCATGAAGGAACATATGTTTTGCCAGAGGCACAGATCGATCGTTTTACCATTAAATTGTTGATGGATTATCCAACAACTGAACAGGAAACTCTCTTACTGTCCACTCACCAGATCAATGTGCGACGGGAAATGCAGCTGGAGCCAGTGGTGTCGATCGAAGAAATCATCGCACTTCGCCAGGAACTGAAAGAAGTGACGGTGGAACCATCCATTGTACGGTATGTATTAGCCATCATTCAGGCAACCCGGAATCATCCGAAAGTTTACCTGGGTGCAAGTCCACGGGCCGGACTGGATGTCTTGTCGATGAGTAAAGCAGAAGCGGCGATGAATGGGCGGAACTTTGTAACCCCTGATGATGTACGAAGAATCCTTAAGCCAACCTTGCGCCATCGCCTGCTAATGCATCCGGATGGCGAATTGGAGGGATGGAAGGCAGATGACATTTTGGAAGAAATTATCCAGGCGATTCCCGTTCCGAGGTAAAGCCATCCTTCCATCTGACCGTTTACTGGTTCTGTTGCTGTTAGGGGTAGTGGTAACGGCGCTTGGTTCATTCTGGGGCTATGGCTGGGTCAGTTTCAGCGTATTTAACGGGCTGACCTTCGCATTGATTGTCATGGATCTTTTTTTGCTTCGGCAGTTTCCGGCCATAACTGCAACCCGTCACATGGATTCCTTATTTGAAATAGCCACAGACAATACGGTTACGATCAAGCTGACCGCATTTTCACCGATTTCGGTGAGGATGTGGTTGCAGGATGATTATCCGCATGGTTTTCGAGTCAATCAACGTACGTTTGATTTCAAATGGAACCATGAACAGACGAAAGAAATTGTTTATCAAGCTCAACCACATCGACGTGGGCGGCATCGGTTTGGACGGATTCATATTCGCTTTGAAAGCAAGCTAAGGCTTCTAAGAGTGCAGCAATCATTTGATCAGGAAATGGAAGTAAAGGTATATCCGCAGCTGGAAGCGGTCAGACGGGTACGTCGGGGGCTATATCGCCGGCAATCGTTTTTGGAAGGCGGGCCTACTTTTCGTGTTTTTGGAGCTGGGAGAGAGTTTTCACATATTCGCGAGTACATTCCGGATGATGATCCCCGAAACATTAACTGGATGGCGACCGCCCGGCGAGGGAAACTGGTATCCAATGTGTATCACCCGGAAGCAGGCCAACAGGTAGCGATTTTGTTAGACTGTGGCCGTTTGATGGGAGTGCGGAATGAAGGGAAAACACGGCTGGACTATGCAGTCGAAGCGGTTTTGGGTTATGCCGCCATTGCTTTGCAAAGAGGCGAGCAGGTAAGTTTCCTTGCTTTTTCCAACGAGATCTTGCGTTTTGTTCCGTTAGGAAAAGGAATGGAACACCTGCAGCGCATCATCGAAGCTTCATATGATTTGGAGCCGGGTTATGCGGAAACGGATTACTTGCAAGCTTGGGACATTCTTTCTTCTCAACATAAAAACAAAGCATTGGTAACGATCTTCACAGATGCAGCGAATATGGCCTTCACCGAAAACTTTCAAACCTTTGTTTACCGGGCACGTAAAAAGTATCAAGTTATGACCGTTTCCATGCAGGATCCCCGTTTCATCGAGCGTTTGGATCAACCATTGGTCAAAGAAGAAGATGTGTATCAGAAAATGGTGATCGAACAGCTGTTACAGGAACGAAAAGAAATTTTTCGTCGCCTGAACCATAAAAAGGTGGTTACACTGGATGTAGCTCCTGACCAATTGGCGAGCGGTGTGATTGATTCCTATCTGCAGATTCGCAGTCGAGTAGAAGCATAATAAAAAAGAAAGGGGAGAATATCTATCCCCTTTCGGCTTGTTGACAAAGTTTCCGTTAGATGCCGGTTTTCCTTTTCCGTTTCACTCCCGTTGCTTAAATGCGAGCAAGAAGTCGTTCAACTGGAAAAGGAAAACCGGGTTTGTCAACGACCTCAAAGGGGAGAGTGTCTATCCCCTTTCTTTTTTTGGTTTGAATTTAGGCCAGACAAAAGGCCTAGCAAAATAGATGATCAATAATAACAAATGAATCAAAGATAAGATATATTTAAACAAATGAGGTATTTTGGCAGGTGTAACAAATCCTTCAATTATGGCTGCGATGACAAACATGGGAATGACGCCAAATACCAGTTGAATGGTGACTTTTCCTTCCTGCTTTAAAGCATGGCTGCGTGTGCGATCACCTGGAATCAGAAAGTGATAGGCCAACGACAATCCGGCAGCTCCCGCAATAAAAATGGCTGTCAATTCGATCACGCCATGCGGCCAGATAAAAGCCCAGAACTCATATCCATGACCTGCACGGTGAAATAAAGCCGCCAGGGCTCCGATTAAAAGCCCATTATAAAATAACATCCAGATCGTACCGATCCCGAGTAAAGCGCCTAAAGCAAAACAGAGTAATGCGACTTGAATATTGTTGACCATGATTTCACTGGAAGCAAGAGCCGGATTCCAATCGTTTTGGCCTATTTTGTCAGGATCGATCTGTCCCGATAAATCGGCTGGCAAGAAATAGGCGGCATAACTCTGATCCTGATAGGTAAGCACAAAGGCCAGCAGGAAACCGCCAAATAAAATCAGGGCCGATACAGTGAAAAAAGAAAGCCGCTGGAACAGATATTGCGGAAATCGGGTGGTAAAGAAATGAACCACCGGCTTCCAGTAACTCTTTTTCGCTACACCGTAAATGATGTTATGTGTGCGAATCACAAGATGTTTCAGATAATCGGTGATTTCATGCTGTGGAAAGTATGTTTGTGCATAAGCCAAATGGGCAGAAACCAGACGATAGACTGAACCTAATTTGTCGATTTGGGCTTTATTGGGCTTGGAATCAGAGATCTGTTGTAACAGATGCTCTAAACGGGCCCATGTGCTTTGATGTTCCTTGATAAACTTTCCCAAGTTCATTCATTTGCCTCTTTCATTGATGTTAGTTTTAGTATAATAAAGAAGAAGGGGGAGAGCCATGAAAAACTTGGTGACAATTCAAACACCAGAGTATGTAAAAATCCCTTTTGAAACAGCTGGTCTGGTTACTCGGGGAATTGCAAAATTGATTGATTTACTCTGTGTATCTGTTATTTTGGCGATATTGTATTTTTTTGGAGTGCTAATCGCTTCCTTTCAAGCCATGGTTGCTTCCGAAGATGTGTTAACCTCGATGGAGTTAGCGATCGTGATCGTGATCAGCGCCGCAATTCCTCTTATCTATTTTACTATGACAGAATATTGGATGAAAGGGCAAACCATCGGCAAAAGAGTGATGCGTCTGCGAGTGATTCAGGATAATGGACAAAGCCCCAGCTTTTTTGCTGTATTTCTACGCAACGTTTTGCAGCTGGTTGATATGCTCCCTTTCTTTTATCTGCTTGGGATGATCTCTATCTTCATGAATAAAAAAGAAAAAAGAATCGGAGATTTGGTGGCCGGAACGATTGTGGTTTGTGAGAAAAAGAAACAGGAAAATCTCTTTCTGTATCATACATATCCTTATCTGTTACCCCATGAAAAAGAGCTCTACCAGCGTTTACCCGTAATATCGGGAGAATTGTATTATATCCTTGAGTCTTTTCTTTTGCGTCGTGATGCTCTTTATCCATCCATCCGCAAACAACTGGCCATGCAACTGATTCAAACAGGCTGGCCTCATATTCAGATTCATCCAGGCCAGGAAGAAGTTTTTTTGGAAAAGGTTTATTTATATTTGCGTGAAACCAGTTATCCAGCCCAGTACCCCTATCTGATCCCGCAATATTTCCCTATTGAAAAACATGCATGAACTCAAGCCGTTGCCTGGCGAAAGGTCAACGGCTTGAGTTTTGGGGTGAATCATCCCATCCTATGTCGAAGGGAAACAATCACTTTCTGGCGGTCTCCATTTAGCTGCAGCCAGTTCCTTGTAATATGTGCAAAAAGCTGGTGTTCGCTTAAAACTCCCTGGTATAGAATGCTTAAGGTTTTGTCGCGACAAAAAATGCTTTTCCTAAGCTAGGTGGAATACCAAAGTCGGAAGTATCTATTTGCGACACATGGATAAAACCCACTTCTTTTAGAAGTTCGATGATTTCATGAGTGGTATAGCTTCTCTGTTGAAGAGGGATATCTTCTCTTTGCCAGTGGTCCTGTTCTTTTTGAAAAAGGGTAAGTTGGTAATGAGCGAACTTGGTTTGAGAGTCATAGGTAACTGATTTAATACAGGCATAGTCTGGTTCTACGATGCCAAAAGATCCCGTGTGTTGTAGGTAAATCGCTTCTGTATTGATATCAAACAGGAAAATGCCTTGATTGTCTAATGAATCAAAAACATTTTTAAACACTTGAAATACTTCATCTGTTGATAAAATATGGTTAAGGCTGTCAAAAACAGAGATCACCCCTTGAAATGTGGAAGCCGGGGATCGAAAGCTTCTCGCATCTTCGACCAAAAAGGTAGTATTTGGGGCATTTTGCTTGGCATATTTGATCATTTCTTTTGATAAATCGATACCTACGACTTGATAACCAAGGTCAGATAGAGCTTTGGCTAATTGGCCGGTTCCACAACAGAGATCCAAAATGGTGGATGATTTGTTTATTTTTTCTAGTAGAAATTTTTTTAAAATAGGAATGATACCTTCAGAAAAACCTGCAAACTTTTCATTGTAGATCCTGGCAAACAGATCGTAGTTATTTACTTCTTTGACTTGGGACATGGGACTCTTCCTCTCACATTGTTTATACATTGTATTATCTCTAGCCAAATTCTTATTCCTGAAATATTAATAACAAGCTAATCTTATTGTTCTGTTTTTAGTTTGGTTTGGACAAATAGACCTGGCACAAACATAGCGCCAGGTCGATTCCGTAATCGGCGGGAATCCTTTTCTAACACGAATACAGCAGAGATCTATTCACCCTGCATATTTTGCTGTTAGTTCGGGTTCCAACTTCATCGTGTAACTGCGGACTGCCTTGGATTCCTGTGGACGATACAGGACGATTAAAGCGGTTTTCTGCTCGATGATTTCTCCCTTTTCCAAGTACGTTTCCATATCAAATGGAAGAACTTCGATCACGGCATGTTTAAACAGATCACGTTCTGTTAAGCCAAGCTGGGCAAAGTCACCAGATACCTGATCAGGATACTCCATGGCATACTGGATCAGAGCGGACAACTGTGCTTTATCCAGTGTTAAATCCCACCAGGCTTTGCGTGGTCTTTGCTTATGATTGAAAAGGTAATCGTATTTCATCAAGCCGAGAATGATATCCATTCGTTGGGTGTTCCGCTGTTCCAGAAAGGATCGTAGACGAATGAACAGATCCTCCAGTTGATGGCCAATTTTCTGCCATCCACGTGCTTCCCAGTAGTCGCCGAATTCCTGAAAGAAATCAAAAGGTGAAGCAAATTCATGTTGGATCAGATATTCGACCGTATGGTCCATCCGGTGTGCGTTCCAGTATTTTTCCAGGACATCTTCCACTCGCTTGATCCGCACAATATCTGAAAAAGGGAGAATGTCATTTCCGAGAATCTCATAAGGTGCCCTTTCCATATAGACATAGTTATATTTCTCAGCATTCAGGCGCAAACCGGTTCCTCTTAGCATTTTTAAAAAGCCTAACTGTAATTCTTCCGGCCGGAGAGCAAATACGTCGTTAAATGTTTGCTTGAACCGATGATAGTCCTCAAGCGGTAGACCAGCGATCAGATCCAGATGTTGGGTGATCTTGCCGCTTTCCCTGATTTTGGTCACCGTTCGTGACAGTTTCTCAAAGTTTTGCCGACGTTTGACTGCCAGGTTCGTTGGATCATGTGTGGATTGTACACCGATTTCAAAACGGAAAATGCCTGGTGGTGCATGCTCAGCCAAAAAGTCGATGACTTCAGGTCGCATGATGTCCGCTGTAATTTCAAATTGGAATACACAGCCCCTGTGATTCTCGATAAGGAATTGGAAAATCTCCATTGCATAATCACGCTTGATATTAAACGTCCGGTCCACGAACTTAATGATCTTGGCCCCATTTTCAATCAGGTATAGCAAATCCTGCTTGGTCCGTTCGATATCAAAGTAGCGCACACCTGTCTCAATACTCGATAGGCAAAACTGACAGCTGAACGGGCAACCACGGCTGGTCTCAAAGTAAACGATCCGGTTGGGCAAATGGGGAAGATCTTCCGGAAAGCGATGGGGTGAAGGGATTTCATTTAAATTGGCTTTCGGGCGTGGTGGATTGAGAATGATTTCTTCACCCTTGCGATAGGCCAAACCATAAACAAAATGGAACTTTTGCTCTCCACCAAGTTCCGTCAGTAAATGATGGAACGTTTCCTCTCCTTCACCCATGACAATGAAGTCCACTTGTTGCAATCGTTCCATCCAATACTTTGTGTCGTATGATACTTCTGGGCCGCCCAGCACAATTTTTAGCTCCGGTTTTACCTTTTTCAGCATATCAATAACCGTGATGGTCTCTTCAATGTTCCAAATGTAACAGGAAAAACCGATCACATCCGGATTGCGATTGTATAGATCCGATACAATATTCATGGCTGGATCTTTAATGGTGTATTCAGCAATCTCGATATCAAATTCTCTGCCACTGTATGCCTTCAAATAGCGCAGGGCGAGAGAAGTATGAATATATTTCGCATTCAGTGTAGACAAGACGATTTTCATATAACTCAACCTCATTTGATTGATTGACGTTGTTTTTAGCTTCTTTCTTTAAAAGAACTCTGCAAATCTTTTCTTATTCTACACTGAATGAGATGAAAGGTAAAACAGAACAAGAAAGAATGGCATGGGTTATTTTTCGAAAAAATCTAACGGAATAATAAGATGGGTGTATTTTTTTACTTGCAATTCGTCAAGGGATATGATTTTTTTTCTTGGGTCAGGGAGAAAGCATTCAACAATATGATAATGAATTCCGAATATCGAATTTGTAACTTTTAAATAAACAGGTACAATCGGAATATTGTCTGTAAGTTGGCTTGCCAAGGCTAGGGATGGATACACTAACTTGTGTTTAGCCAAAGATCGATAGTTTCTATCCTGTTTGGCTTCTAATATAAATAAGGTAGGTTGTCCCTTTCTTTTTTCTATAAACATGGAATCGATTTCTACCTGTCCCTCTCTGTGTTCTAACTTGATATCAATTAAAGTATGTGGCTTAAACTGAAATGAAAAAGTGGATCTACATGTCATGGGTGGGTAAAGGGCGTGATTGGAATCTAAATCTAAAGCATAATTCAAAAGACCGGAAGCAAAAGCAAGGTTAACGAATGATCCTTCTGTTAATTTTGGAAATAATCGATAGATGGAAAGGTCGCTATTTTCATGTTTGGGTATGAAATATTCGCCATGTTCACTAAATATGTTCTTGTCCATTATGAAAAAATCATCGAGTCTTGGTCCTTTAACAATACAAAACTGTGTAGATCGGTTGTCATTTGAGCGGCCTAAACGTAGTATCATAGCATTATTTTTTCTTAAAGATTTATGCAGCTTTTCTTTAAAGTCGATTGAAATATTACTAGCCGTTTGGACATTTGGTAGATTATATTCTTTTAAATATTGTTTGAAAGATAGTGGTCCATATAAAAATATTTCTTTATCCTCTAATTTTTTTGCTATGGGCTCAAAAATGTCAGTTGATGCATAGGTCTTGCGGAGAACTATTTTTATCATCCTCTCAAGATTATTATTTATATAAATGTTATTTCTATTATAATACAAATAATATTTTGTTATATATGAATAAAATAATATTGATTTGTTCAGAGGACAAATCCGGGGTGTCTGGTGTCCGTTTGCGACGCTTCACACCGGTTTTTCTATACAGTAGTTGGGTAATATGGGTGAAAAAAGCAAAAAGGCATTAGAAGAGCATTAAATCATATTTAACTATTCGTGATTCACCCTTTTATAATAGAACAATGTCACTTATCATTAAAAATATAGTCTATTTTTAAAAAGAATATAGATGAAACCGAAAGGAGTAAAAAATGATCAGCAGAGAAGAACGAATCCGGGGCGGTTTTTGGGGACTGTTGATTGGTGATGCATTGGGGGTTCCTTATGAATTTACTGCTGCTCATGACATTCCGCCATTGGAAGAGATCGATTTTGAGCCTCCAACTGGATTTAATAAAGCTTATCCGTACGTTCCAGCCGGTACTTGGTCAGATGATGGGGCACAAGCACTGGCTTTACTTGATTCGTTATTAACTTGCAGAAAATTGGACCTGGATGATTTTGCAAAGCGACTCCTGGCATGGTATGAACGTGGAGAATACGCCGTTGATTACCATGTGTTTGATGTAGGAATACAGACAGGAGAGGCACTGAATGCTGTTCGCTCAGGGACTGCCCCCACACAGTCGGGATGGGTTCGTCCAGAAGGAAAAGGAAATGGAGCATTGATGCGGGTATTGCCTCTGGCATTATGGCATCGGGGTACAGATGAGGAACTGGTGGAGGATGCGCACCGGCAATCTCTGGTTACCCATGCCCATCCGACCAATCAGGTTTGCTGTGCGCTTTATTGTGTATGGGCGAGAAGGTTATTGTCAGGTATGGATGTAAACGCAGGATATCTGGATGCAGTCCGGACTTTACGGGAGATCTATCCGCAGGGGAGTGTTTACTCGGCTGAATTGGAATGGACGATTCGGCCTGAGGATGGGCCCGTTGCGGATGGGAGTGGATATGTCGTTGACAGTTTACGCGCTGCTCTACTCACATTGCAGCAACCTGACTATGAACAGGTGGTAAAGTCAGCCGTTGCCATTGGGAGAGATACGGATACCAATGCGGCCATTGCAGGAGGTTTGGCAGGGATCCGTGATGGGGTGTCCATGATTCCGGAAAAATGGTTGAGGGATTTGCGAGGAAAAGAGATTGCAGAACCTTTGTTGACGAAATTGCTCATGGTAGCCTTATAAAAGGCAAATGATGTGATATCAAAGAGCATGGACAGATCGTGATCCAATTTCATTGCTTATATAAGGCAAATGATGTATAATTTATAAATTGCAGAGACTTAGTCGACGAAAGTAATGCCGTTGATATAGATGGTTCTGGATTTGGATCGTAGAAAGGTGTGATATCGATGGCTACTACGAAAGATTATAGCCAGTATTTCGTCGCGCCTGATTTGAAAGCGGCGAAAAAGCGGGGAAAAGAAGAGGTTCAGGTACTGCAGTTTGAACAGATTCCTGA
Source organism: Thermoflavimicrobium dichotomicum (assembly GCF_900114055.1). Taxonomy (GTDB): domain Bacteria; phylum Bacillota; class Bacilli; order Thermoactinomycetales; family Thermoactinomycetaceae; genus Thermoflavimicrobium; species Thermoflavimicrobium dichotomicum. The sequence continues at coordinate 48,033 of NZ_FORR01000011.1, forward strand.
GGATATGCGCCATGTTGGAAAAAACAAACGTTATCTGATTCAAACCTATGGATGCCAGATGAACGTGCATGATAGTGAAACGATTGCCGGGATTTTGGAGCAGATGGGTTATACACCCACTGAGCATGAGTATGATGCAGATATTATCTTGCTAAATACCTGTGCGATTCGTGAAAACGCCGAAGATAAAGTGTTTGGTACCTTGGGCCGGTTAAAACAGTTAAAACTGGAAAAACCTGACCTGATTCTGGGTGTCTGTGGCTGCATGTCGCAAGAAGAATCGGTTGTCAATCGCTTGCTGCAGAGCTATCAATATGTAGATTTGGTATTTGGTACGCATAATATCCATCGTTTGCCATACCTGCTGCAAAATGCATTATACAGCAAGGAAATGGTTGTCGAAGTGTGGTCCAAGGAAGGCGACGTCATCGAAAATATGCCAAAAGTTCGCAGTGATGGTTTGCGCGCTTGGGTAAATATCATGTATGGGTGCGACAAGTTCTGCACTTACTGCATTGTTCCATATACTCGTGGAAAAGAGCGCAGCCGTCGTCCTGAAGATGTGTTAAATGAAATCCGCGAGCTTGCACGGAAAGGTTACCAGGAAGTGACTTTGCTCGGGCAAAATGTGAATGCTTACGGTAAAGATTTCAAAGACATCGATTATCGTTTTGGCGATTTAATGGATGATGTCCGCAAAATCGGGATCCCACGTGTTCGTTTTACGACCAGCCATCCCCGTGATTTCGATGATCATTTGATCGAAGTGTTGGCGAAACGTGGAAACCTGGTTGAGCATATTCACTTGCCTGTACAATCAGGAAGTACTGAAGTGTTGAAATTGATGGCCAGAAAATATACGCGTGAACAATACCTGGAACTGGTCAGAAAGATTAAACAGGCCATTCCAGATGTGGTTCTGACTACCGATATTATCGTTGGCTTCCCAGGGGAGACGGAAGAACAGTTTGAAGAAACACTGTCACTGGTGAAAGAAGTGGAATATGATTCCGCTTATACATTTATTTATTCTCCGCGGGAAGGAACGCCGGCAGCCAAAATGAAAGATGACGTTCCGATGGAAGTCAAAAAGGAGCGACTGCAGCGTTTGAATGAAGTGGTCAATGAAATTGCCCGTCGTAAAAATGAAGCGTTGCGCGGACAAGTTGTGGAAGTATTGGTAGAAGGTGAAAGCAAGAAGAATCCAGATGTCCTGTCTGGACGGACACGTACGAACAAGCTCGTGAATTTCCGTGGTCCAAAACATCTCATCGGTCGGTTTGTCCATGTGCGTATTACAGAACCGCAAACATGGACGTTAAATGGCGAATGGGTTGAAGAGCCAGTGGCACAGGTAGGTGTGTAAGGATGTCTGCCTCGCTATCGGATCATCCGATTGTGCATCTAGCTCGTCGGTTTGCTGCCCGGCTGCAGGAATGTGCTGAGGTTCAGCGTTTTCGTCAGGCTGAACAGCAAATCAATCAAAGTGAAACGGTACGCCATTTGATTGAAACCATTAAACGCAAACAAAAAGAGTGGGTTCATGCCAAGCATTATCAAAAGACGGAATATGTTCGACAGCTCGAGCAGGAGCTGGACCAACTCCAGCGGGAATTGGATAACTTGCCCATTGTGCGTGAGTACCAACAGTCCCAGGTAGATGTGAATGATTTGTTGCAAACAATCCAACAAGTGGTAGCAGATACCATTTCCGCAAAAATTCATGTGGAAACGGGCGGAGATGTATCAGGCGGATGCGGAAGTGGTGGCCCGTGCGGCTGTAAGTAACCGAAACAAGAAAGTAACACATGGCATCTAATTATATTTAGATGCCATGTTTTTTTGTTAGGAGGCAGGTACAACCCTCTTTTCAAAAAGGTGGTATTGATTTTTGAATATTCGTTCGGTCATTACGCTATAGCCTGAGGAATATTGAATTTTATTTTGATTCATGGATGCTTGGAGTATGCGGAAAAGGAAGCTAAATATTTTTTTCTAAAAAACTTATCTGGGTGTTTGCACCTATGACAAACGCCCTGCATACATTTGTTAAAGAACCACCTTTGGAGGAGGGAATACCGTGTCATATAGAGATAGAAGTGTAGAGTATCGTCAGATCATTACTAAAGCGGTATGTGGAAAAGGACGGAAATTTTCGCAAGCTACCCATTCCATTCGTCCGCCGGAAAATATTTACAATATCTTGGGAGCCTGGATTATCAATCATAAGTACGATTGCAGCAAAGTGGGAGAAGTAGTGGAAGTTCGGGGAAGTTATGACATTAACATCTGGTATTCGACCAAGGGAAATACGAAAACAGATGTGGTCAAGGAAACAGTACACTATGTGGAGCAGGTTCCACTGAGTTACTATGATCGCCACTCGCGGGAAGCTACCGTCCAGGTAAGCGCTGCTGCAACGCAGGCTCCCAATTGTGTGGAAGCATCCATTGCTGCCCAGTCGGATTTGGTGATGGTCAGAGTGGAAAAAGAGTTTGTGGTTGAGATGGTGGGTGAAACCAAAGTTTGTGTCCCGGTCTATCCATTAGAATATGCAGAAACAGACGAAAAGGATATTATGTCTTATTCCCATGATGATAATGAAGAATATGAGGATTTGGATCCGGATCTCATTATTGATGATCTGGATGACTGAACAGGAACTGTAGGTTCCAAGGACATTCACTAACAAGGGGTTTCACAAATAGAAGGCAACTGCCTTCTTTTTCTTTTTAACCATTTTGATGTTCAAAACATAGCATGGGTATAGAACTTCAATGTGTCTGGTGCTGTAGAAAGGGGAAAGGTTATGGGAGCCGTTACCCTGCCTTCGATTCCGATGAGAAATGAAAGACAGATTCGCGAACAGATTATCACAAAAGAACGGAAGTTAGCATCGACGATCCAATTGGATGCTCCAGAATTACGGCTTGTCTCCAAATCGATGCTAACTTTAAACTCCCCCGAACATATCGAGCGATGTAAAAACCAGGAATTAAGGAATGAACTCCTTGCATTACATGGCGTTCCGCTATTTAAACAAATGAATGTGTTGAAAGAATATATTTTGTGTGTATTTCAAACACGAGTGGTTGCAATGTATCGTTCAAAAGAGACTTCTGTATGGACATCTTTAAAAAAGCAAAAACGTTTTCAATATCAACAAATCCCTTTACACGAAAGCGGAAAAGAGGTTCGCAAAGTACAAATATTGGCGATTCGGGCGATTTATGCACTGGGGTTGGATTATGGAGTGGTTATCTGTGGAATTGGATCAGGCAAGCATGTGGGAGTCAAAAAAATTGTCACGCATCCCAAGCTGAATGATAAGATGGAAGCGGCTTATGTTCGTGCCATTCAGGATTATGCCAATCTGCTATTAAAACCCCGTACTCCCATTCATCAAATTGTATTGGGAGCTGATCCGGAGTTTGTCGTTCAATCCAATCGTGGCAAACTTGTGATCGCTTCCAAATATTTTCCCAAAAACGGTCGCGTCGGTTGTGATGATATCTGGATTGGACAAAATCATGCAAATAAGCCAGTGGTAGAGATTCGTCCTGATCCGACTTCTGATCCTCGCCGCTTGATGGCCAACATCTATCAGAATCTGTTATATGCCACCAAAAAAATAGGACATCTTCCTGCAACATGGTTAGCAGGATCCATGCCTTATAAAGGTTTTCCTTTAGGAGGCCATATTCACTTCAGTGGGATTCAACCGAATTTTAAGCTGTTGCGAGCACTGGATAATTACTTGGCTTTGCCTTTTATCCTGGCAGAAGATCCAGCAGGAAAGAAGCGTCGACCCAAGTATGGATATTTAGGCGACTTTCGTTATCAGGAGCATGGAGGGTTTGAATATCGTACATTGCCAAGTTGGCTCGTTTCTCCGATTTTAACCAAAGGAGCATTTGCTTTAGCCAAGCTGATCGGGGCTTACTATCATTTGTTGCAATTTGATCCCCTTAGTGAAGTGAAGATGCAACGAGCGTATTATGCAGGGGATAAAAATGAATTAAGGGATTGGTTTGAAATCTTGTGGGTGGATCTGAAACGGTTAAAAGATTATGAAAAGCATGAGGTATTACTTGAAGATTTTTATCAATATATCACATCTGGGAGAACCTGGGATGAAACCCGGGATATTCGCAAGGTTTGGCGACTTCCGCCGTTTGCCTCCAAAAAATCGTAACAAAATGCGTGACTTGTTCCACGTTTTCAGCCCATGTTAAAATAAGTTGAGTTCAATTTAGATACGGAGGCGTAAGAGAGATTGGCTAAATATACTCCCATGATTCAGCAGTACTTGTCGATTAAGGCACAATATCCTGATGCCTTTTTATTTTTTCGCTTGGGCGATTTTTATGAAATGTTTTTTGATGATGCGAAAAAAGCAGCTGAAGAGTTGGAAATTACACTGACAGGGCGAGATGGGGGCGGAAATGAACGGATTCCGATGTGCGGCGTTCCCTATCATTCAGCCCATTCCTATATTGAAAAATTGATTTCAAAGGGATATAAAGTAGCGATATGTGAGCAAGTCGAAGACCCAGCATCAGCCAAAGGGGTAGTGAAGCGTGAAGTGGTACGTGTCATTACTCCTGGCACTATCATCGAAGAGAATATGTTGGTAGAACAGGAAAATAACTTCCTGGTAGCTCTGGCAGGCACTGATCCGTCTTATGCATTGGTAGCGGTTGATTTGTCAACAGGCGAATGTCACATGACGGAGATTTCAGCTTCGATGAATTTCCTGCTTGATGAAATATCTGCTTATCGACCCAAAGAAGTGGTGCTGGATGAGGAATTGCTCAAACATGACAAACTCGTTTCCCAGATTAAAGCCCGAATTAAAGCAGTCATCACCCCATATACCAATCCGCATGTCGATGAAGAAATGCTTCGCCTACAGTTTCCGCAGTACTCGGAAGTTTGTACGACACATGTCAGAAAGCAAGGATTGGCCTTGCTATATGCCTACTTGCAACAGACGCAAAAGCGTTCATTGGGACATCTAAACCGGTTGCGTTATTATGATGCCAAACAATATATGATGCTGGACGATGCAGCCAGACGTAATTTGGAACTGACATCTACGTTGGGAGAAGGGAAAAAACGCGGATCTTTGTTGTGGCTATTGGACCGTACAGCCACAGCGATGGGGAGCCGGCTTTTAAAGAAGTGGTTAGACAAGCCTCTTCTTTCCATTGGTGAGATTGAGAAGCGGCAAGATATTGTAGAAGCGTTTTTGGGGGATCTGCTCTTTTTGGAGGAGATTCGGGAACTGCTCAAGCAGGTGTACGATTTGGAACGGTTGGCGGCCCGGATTGCCTTTGGTTCTGCCAATGCACGTGATCTTAATGCGATCAGGAGATCACTTGAAGTCATTCCCCAGTTAAAGGAACGGCTTCAAGCGTCGGGCTGTGCTTATTTGCAACAGATCGGCCAATCCATGGACAGCTGTCAAGATCTGTGTGAGTTGATTGCCAGAGCGATTGTCGATGAGCCTCCACTTGCTGTCAAAGAGGGAGGTATTATTCGTGAGGGTTATCATCCTGAACTGGATCAGTTACGTGATATCCAAAAGAACGGAAAAAGCTGGATTGCCCAGTTGGAGCAGAAAGAACGGGAAGCGACCGGAATCAAATCGTTGAAAATCGGTTACAATCGTGTGTTTGGCTATTATATTGAGGTAACCAAATCCAACTTGCGCTATATCCCGGAGGGAAGGTACATTCGCAAACAAACATTGGCCAATGCTGAACGTTTTATTACCCCTGAACTCAAGGAAAAAGAACAGCTGATTTTAAATGCATCGGAAAAATCGGTCGAGATGGAATATGAGCTGTTTGTACAGGTAAGGAATCACGTTTCTGGTGAAGTACAGCGACTGCAAGCGTTGGCCGAATGGGTGGCAACACTCGATGTACTGCATGCTTTTGCCAAAGTGGCTGAAGCTTATCGCTATGTTCGTCCAACGTTACATACAGGAGATCAGCTTGTTATCGAAGCTGGGCGTCATCCAGTGGTCGAAGCGGTAACGGAGGAAGGAACATTTGTAGCGAATGATGTCGAACTAAACGTTCAGGATCGCCAGGTGTTGTTGATTACCGGTCCCAATATGGCTGGGAAAAGCACCTACATGAGACAGGTGGCTCTCATCACGATTTTGGCCCAAATGGGAAGTTTTGTCCCGGCTGACCGTGCAGACATTTCCATTGTAGATCGCATTTTTACCCGGATCGGTGCAGCAGATGACTTGGTTGGAGGACGAAGCACTTTTATGGTGGAAATGGCTGAAACATGTCATGCGTTAAAAGAAGCAACTCCACGCAGTTTGATATTATTGGATGAGGTAGGAAGAGGAACGTCCACCTATGATGGCATGGCATTGGCTCATGCGATTGTGGAATATATTCATGATCATGTAGGGGCAAAAACACTGTTTTCCACCCATTATCATGAATTGACTAGATTGGAAGACGAATTGGAACGGGTCGTCAATGTCCATGCAGAGTGTATCGAAAAAGACGGTAAAGTGGTCTTTTTACACCGGATTGTACCAGGTGGAGCTGATCGCAGTTATGGGATTCATGTAGCAGAGTTGGCGGGGCTGCCTGAACCGGTCATTGAGAGGGCAAAAGTCATATTAAATGAATTGGAAAACGGGCAAACAGAGGTTGCTGCCACGGTTGTGTCCAATCCAGAGCCAAAAGAAGAGGCAACGCTGGAAGAAATGCAACTTACCTTATTCGATTATTTGCCAAAAGAGGAAGCAATGACAGTAAAAGAACCACCCGTTTCCAGCAAAGAGCGAGAAGTACTGGAAGCTTTGCGGAACTGGGATCTCATGAATCAGACTCCATTTGAGACGATGCAGTTTGTGCTGGAGTTGCAGAAGAAACTGAAATAATGGGGAATGTTTGAACGAAAGTGACGAAAGAATCGGTTTCTCGCAGATAGACGAACAGGTTGACATGAACATATCGAGCGGGAAACCGATTCTGGCTTTGATACTGCTTGATGGCTGATGATTGGGAGGTGATACAGGAATGGGAAAAATTCGCATTCTCGATGATCATTTGGCTAACCAGATTGCAGCAGGAGAAGTCGTGGAACGTCCCGCTTCGATTGTCAAAGAACTGGTTGAAAACGCGATTGATGCCGAAGCGACCCGGATTACCATCCAAATGGAAGAAGGTGGAATTTCGAGCATCCGGGTTTCGGATAATGGGGTGGGCATGGACCCGGAAGATGCAAAACTGGCATTTGCTCGACATGCGACGAGCAAGATCAAAAGAGAGCGGGATCTGTTTGCGATCAGAACTTTGGGATTTCGGGGGGAAGCACTGCCAAGCATTGCTTCCGTGGCTCGTGTAACCTTGACGACCTGCCATGATCCGTCAAAGCCTGCCATATCGGTTCGGATCGAGGGAGGGGAATGGAAAGGAAGCGAAGAAACGGCGCGCCCTCGAGGTACAGACGTGTTGGTGCAGGATTTGTTTTACAATACACCCGCTCGTTTAAAATACTTGAAAACCGTCAATACCGAAATAGGACATGCAGCGGATGTAGTCGGGCGGATGGCTTTGGCACATCCTGAAATCGCTTTTACGCTCATACATTCAGGACGTGAACTGTTTCGTACACCTGGAGATGGGAAGCTGCTGCATGTTTTATATGCCCTCTATGGAAAACAGGTAGCAAGCAAAATGGTACCTATTCATGTGGAAGATATGGATTTTCGCATGACCGGATTTTTCAGCAAACCTGAAGTGACCCGTTCAAGCCGTTCTTACATGACCCTTATTTTAAATGGACGCTATGTACGCAGTATTCCCATTAGCCAATCCATCGTCCAGGCATACGGAACGTTGTTGCCCACAGGACGTTATCCGATCGGTGTATTGCATATTGAAATGGATCCGAAACTTTTGGATGTCAATGTACATCCTTCAAAACTGGAAGTTCGCTTAAGCAAGGAAAAGGAATGCTGTGAGCTGGTACAAAAAGGCATTAAAGAAGCATTCCAAAAACAGACATTTGTACCGAAAGCGACAAGTCCAACCAAACTTTCCCCAGGTCAAGGCAGGAGCGCTGTACAGGAGCGTCTTGATCTTGAACCGCCAAGCTCATTCGAAATGGCGAAAGAAAAGAAAGTTTCAAAGCCGGTCTATCAAGTGATCGGCAAAGAATCAACCCGCTTTGTTCGGGAAGCTGGTTTAAACGAAGAGAAACTGTCATTCAGTACATGGGATCAACGAAGAAAGCAGAAGGAAGAAGAAAAACCTGTACTTCAAGAAGAGAATCAAGAAGAAACAAGAAAAGAAGAAGAAAAGTTACGGATAGAAACAGAAAGTGTGTTGCCAAATAAGGACCGATTACCCTATATGTTGCCAGTTGCGCAAATTCATGGTACTTATATTGTGGCACAGGCGGAAGATGGTTTTTATTTGCTGGATCAGCATGCGGCGCATGAGCGTATTTACTATGAACAGTTCGCACGAAAAATGGGGGAACGAAACCATCGACAGCAGCCATTGTTAATCCCGTTGACGATTGAATGTACCCCATCTGAAACCAAGATTCTGGAGTCTTATCTATCCTATTTGCAAGTGTGGGGACTCGAGATCGAACCTTTTGGTGGCTCTACGTTTATTGTCCGTTCTTATCCAGATTGGTTTCCCAAAGACAGCGAAGAAGAGATTGTTTATGAAATCATCGAATGGCTGAAAGTACATGGCAAAGTCGATACCATGCAGTTGCGTGATGCAGCTGCAAAAATGATGGCTTGTAAAGCGGCGATTAAAGCCAATCGACATTTGCGGCAAGATGAAATGGAATCCTTGTTATCCCAGTTAAGAAACTGTGATAATCCCTTTACTTGTCCGCATGGTCGACCGATTTTTGTCCATTTTTCTACCTACGAATTAGAAAAAATGTTTAAGCGAGTGATGTAAGCCTTGTTTGTGACAACTTCATTTCATCCACGACCGAAGCAAATTCAGGAAGCGCAAATGTTAGCCAGAGAATTGGGTGTCCCATATATCAAGCGAAATCGTTCCTCGCTGACGGAGCTGTTTGCAGAATATAATCATGCGAGTGCGGTGATTATCACCAAACAGGACTGGCGATATGAAGATCATGAGGGACATGTGTTCTTTTTTCATCCCAGTATGTCCATACTGCGAATAAAGCATATTTTGAAAGGCGAGCCGGACTCGCTGATTGCGAGCGCAGGTATTGAACCTGGTGATACCGTACTGGATTGTACACTGGGAATGGGAGCCGATGCGATTGTGGCTTCCTTTGTCACGGGAGAAAAGGGACGAGTTGTAGGACTGGAGAGTGAACCAGCCATAGCTGCAATCGTCAGACATGGCTTGCAAACTTATGACAGCAAACGAAAAGCAGTCAATGAGGCGATGAGGCGTATTGAAGTGATTCAAACAGATTATCGTGAGTACTTGAAACAATGTCCTGACCAATCGTTTGATGTCATATATTTTGATCCCATGTTTCGTCAGACCATTAAAGAGTCTTCAGCAATGCAAGCACTAAAGCCGCTTGCGAATCATGCTCCGCTTGATCCCGAATCTGTCGCAGAAGCCAGGCGTGTTGCTCGCAAAGCTGTCCTTTTAAAAGAGCGTGTGATGAGTGGTGAATTCGAACGGCTGGGCTTTACTGTTATTAAAAAAGCGGCTCATTATGCATGGGGAATCATCACACCAGAGGAGGGGGGGAAGTGAATCAAGATTTACTTGTCATTGTGGGACCCACAGCTGTAGGAAAAACAGCACTTAGTTTGAAGCTGGCAAAAGAGTTTTCAGGTGAAATCATTTCGGGAGACTCGATGCAGGTATATCGTCAAATGGATATTGGTACAGCGAAGGCGACTGTCGAGGAGAGAAAAGAAGTACCACATCATATGATCGACTTGATTGATCCGGATACTTCTTTTTCGGTGCAGGAGTTTCAACAATTGGCACAGAAGTCTATTTTAGAGGTTTATTTGCGTGGACATCTTCCCATGCTAGTAGGAGGAACAGGGTTATATGTAGAGTCGATTACACACGGTTACCACATGCCGCGTGTACCGGAAAATCGCGAATATCGGGCAAAGCTGGCAGCCTTGGCCGAGAAGGAAGGAAATGAGGCTTTGCATCGTCGGCTTCAGGAAGTGGATCCCGAGACGGCCAGTCGCCTGCATCCCAATGATCGAAGGCGGATTATTCGGGCATTGGAAGTATATAATGAAACGGGAAAGCGGTTTTCTGAACTGAAGAAGAAGGAACCATCTCCTTATCGCCTGTTGTGGATCGGATTAACGATGCCACGCCCCTTGTTATATCAACGGATCAATGAAAGAGTGGATCAAATGATGGCCAAAGGGTTGGTCGATGAGGTGCGAAAGTTAAAGGAAAAAGGTTATCACCGTGGTTTGACTTCAATGCAGGCTATCGGGTATAAAGAAATAATAAGCTACCTTGATGGCGAAATGACATTGGAGGAGGCTGTAGATCTGATCAAAAAAGGAACAAGGAAATTTGCCAAACGTCAGCTGTCTTGGTTTCGACGGATTCCCGAGATACACTGGTTTGATGTCACACATGACCAAGTATATGCTCAAATTCAGCAACTGGTAGCAGGAAAGTTTCCGTGCTATAGAGAATAAACTTAAGTAATGTAAAAATACATAGGAGGAGTTACAACAGAAAAATAGTTACAAAGCCAGGTCATGTGTGCGTTTTCCAATTTGATGAAAATATAAGTTGAAAGGCAGGTACAGACATTGAAACAGACGATTAATATTCAAGATACATTCCTCAATCAAATTCGCAAAGAATCAGTACCAGTTACCATCTATCTAGTCAATGGCTATCAACTGCGTGGTGTAGTCAAAGGCTTTGATAATTTCACTATCATTATTGATAGTGAAGGTAAGCAGCAAATGGTATATAAACATGCCATCTCAACCTTCACACCTGCACGCCCCGTTTCTCTGATGTCTTCAGAGGAGAACAAGGAAAATGTAAGCAGATGAATCATGAAAAATCCCGCTTCCAACGATTTTGTCAGGAAGCGGGGTTTTTTCTATCTTTTTCTAATTGCTTTTTTTAAGTGAATCAATTTCCTGTTGGATGGCTTTGAGCTTGTTTCGTTTCTCATCATCGGACAAGTTTGATTTGGATATATATTCCATTTCTTTTTCTCTAACAATACGCATAAGAATTTTTGAGTTTTGTCGTTTGGCGAGATTGTAAGCTTGGGTATAGTCATTTTTTTGGATATATTCAAGAATGGTCTCCAGATTTTTTTGCTTGTGCTTTTTGGCAAATGCCAGAGCTTGTTGAAAGTCTTGCTGTTGCATATAAGCGAAAACGATAGAAAAGATCCGTCGTTCATCGAGAGGGATTTTATCTTTTAAAGCGATGATGGTCTTTTTATCATTCTTGATCAAAGCCTGTTCAAATTGAATGATCGGATGAGTGGGTTTTAATTTTTTAATCGTGTCAAAGTCTCCTATTTTTACATAGGTATTTACTACTTCTTCTGTAAATGCTGGTTGAAGATCAAGAATTTTCTGTGGCTGCTTCGCGCTTAGATAACTGGATAACACAATTTGAGTATCTTCATTACTTAATCTTTTATAATCAATTTTATCAAAATATTTGGTAGCCTCTTCAAAACGTTGCATGGCAGCAAGATTTTTCCCTTTTTCTAAATTGAACTTATGTGGATCTGCCTCGGAGTTGGCGGACTTGAATAAAAAGAAACCGATCCCGCCAATCACAATGGTCGCCAGGCCAATGAGAAATGTTTTTGGTGATTTTTTAGCCTTTGAACCAGGCGCTGGATGAGCCTTGATCGAATCGGGAGAAAGGGATGGGTTTTGGCTATGGGATTGTTCAACGGAACTGGACGGATGTTTTTCTTCCGGTTGTGATGACTCATGAATGAATTCTTCATTTTCTTGCTGTTCTTGGGCTGCTTGATGCCATTGATGCAGGGCTTCCAGTCTTTTTGGCAATGATTCTTTTTCGTGTTCAATGATTTCTTCTAATTCTGTCAAAAGACGGGCTTTGGTTACCTCTTCAAAAAATTGAATATTGGCTACCTGTTCTTGAGGTGGAAGGGAATGGAACAATTCTTCATCATAGCGAAACAGATAGTCAAACATATTTTTGATTTGATCAATGGGGATTCCCTCAAATTCTTCCGTTATAGGCATAACACCACGCAGTCCAACGTAGATCATCCGTGTTTCCAGTTCTTCTACATGGATAATGATATTGACAGGATCCATAACCAATAGATATTCATTATGTTTTTCGAAAAATTTTCCAATCGAAATAAGTTGTTTGGCTATTTCCAGTTTCGCTTCCATGGTCAGTCGATCTTTGATAAAAGTGAGAGGAAAATATCCAGGTTCCAGTTGATAACGTATGACCAGAGATTGATTTTCATGATCCGTCTCCATTTCCAAATCACACGAAATACCCAGATCATACAAGTCAACCAAATCAAATAAGGTTTCTGGTTCTACATCTTTTTTTAATAGCTGGACCACATAAGTCATTTGATTGGTATGTAAATCATGGGTGAGTGTGCCGCCACTCAAATCATAGGAAATACTTTTCAAAGGCGAATCCCCCCAATCTCATAAAGAATAGGGGTGGATCATGCCACCCCTTTTATTTATAGAACATTGGCTTTCTTTTTAAAAGACTTTTTCAGTTTAACTTCAGTAACTTTGCTTTTTTTGCCTTTTTTCTTCGTGAGATATGTTTTTGATTTTTTGAATTTCACTTTTTTACCGGAACCATCATATTTCAGGCCTTTTTTCTTGAGCTTTTTGCTAATGGGTGATTTGTGTTTAGCCAGTTTGTATGATTTTTTCTTTACTTTTTTGACTTGATCCTGTTTGTGAGCTTGCTTGGACTGTTTTTTCGTTTGTTGGTCTGTCACTTTGATACCGGTTGCTTTCGATGGATTGGTTACGACTACCTTACCAGCGATATCCACTGGAATGTGTGGTTCCGATATGAACACCGGCTGAGATGGATTCGTCGGATTAGGTTCCAATTTTGTATCAACTAGTCCTTTATTCCCTTTCTTGATCAGATCCTGGTTGTCATCTTTTCCTTTATGATCCAGCTTGTTGTCGCCTTTGACATGATCAATGAGATCGTTGATCGTATAACCTTTCTTCGGCTTTAATTTGCTAGAACCATCTGAGTAGAAATATTTATAACCCATTAGTTTTCCGAAGTCATCAACAATGGCCAATTTTTGTGTGGTTTTACGCTTATTTTGCTTTGATAATGGGCCATCATTCTTATCCGATCCCTGATTTGTAGCCATTCGTGCAATTCCAAAAACCGGCTCCTTATCTTTTGATTTATCATCGGCTTTTTTGGCTGTGATTTTTGGAATGTATCTGTCCTCGTCATCTTTATCCTGTTTATTTTTTGGAAGGATCGGAGCTTTACTGGCGAGAATGACAGATCCCTTATCGTTGTCTTTATCTTTTTTAACAGATGCTTTTGGCTTTTCTTCTGGAAGTTTGACATGAATATCTAACAAACTGGATTTATCTTTGATATTTGTAAAGAATGGACTTAGTTTGGCGAGGTCATCGACCGATTTTACCTCGACCTTGGGTTGTTTGTCTTTTGCAAGGACTTGTTGTACGTTTTGGATTTGTTTCTGTTCAAAAGCTTTAACGACGGCATTCACCACTTCACGGAACTGCTCTTTGGACAGATTGATTTCCACTTTTTTTGTACTGGCAACAGGAGCAGTTGCTTCTTGCTGAACGGAAGCAGGAATCGTCAATTGGTCAAACTGTTTAACGCCTTCCGTAACATTGACATCATTAACACATCCTGCAAGTACACCAGCAGATAAAGCTGATACCATCACGGTTGCACCGATCTTTTTGGCCAGTTTCTTATAGTCGATGGGTGAACCTTCAGTGGAACCAACTTGCAGGGGGTGTCCAGAATCTGTTCGGAAAAATTCGAGCAACTCATAAGGTGATTTTTTATCCATGGTTTTCCCCCTCGATGGATATAAACGGTTTTATTCAGAATATTAATAAAAAAATCCACAAGAAGAAAAGCGGATCCAATAACTAATCCACTTGCTTCTTGGAAAAAAATTAAAAGAGAGTCATTTACTTGGATAAATAGAGACTATAGGGAATTAAGATAACTAATCATATATTAACAAAATTCTATAATCATTATAAGCCGATCAATGGGTCAATGCAAGTACTAAAATGTAAAAATATCTATAATTCTAATGTTTTTTTGGAGTAAGGCCTTTTTTTAGGAAAAATTTGAATGATCTTTGCAAAGAAATTAACGTTCGAACAATCATCTTGGTAAAAAAGCTGGTACAGAGAAAGAAAACGGTTCCAAAACAATACCGAAACTTTGTTAACAATCTGCGGGAAAAAGACACCATCTTTTGGGCGGTTGCGTATACTTTAGCAAGGAGTTAGTACCAAGGGGGAGTTTGATGAGCAAACGCGTTCTGATGCAAGAGGCAAAGAATCGCATTCATGTGGTGTTTGAAAGGGAACACTGCAGATCAGGGATGGAGCAAGTGCCAGCCTTGTCTTGTATCGATGAGCCTGGGCCTTTACGTGCCTGTTTGGATAAATTGGATCATTTGGTCGGTTTAAATGGAGTAAAAGAGTTTGTAAAGGAGATTTATGCCTGGCTAGAGATTAACAAGCGTCGGCGTGCAGTGGGTCTCAGTGCGGATCAACAGGTTTTGCACATGATGTTCACAGGAAACCCCGGAACTGGAAAAACAACCGTGGCCCGTATTTTGGCTGAGCTTTTTCGTGAAATGGGAGTTTTGTCGAAAGGGCATTTGGTGGAAGTGGAGCGGGCAGATTTGGTGGGCGAATATATTGGTCATACAGCGCAAAAGACCAGAGAGCATGTAAAAAAGGCTTTGGGTGGGATTTTATTTATTGATGAAGCCTATTCACTGGCACGTGGTGGTGAAAAGGATTTTGGTAAAGAAGCGATTGATACCATGGTTAAATCGATGGAAGACTATTGTAATGATTTTATCTTGATTTTGGCTGGATATGTGGAGGAGATGGAGCATTTTTTGCACACGAATCCCGGTTTACCTTCCCGTTTTCCGATCCGGCTTCACTTTACAGATTTTTCTCTTGATGAGTTAATGGTTATTGCAGAAAATATGTTACAGGAACGGCAATATCGTTTGTCTTTGACAGCACAGGAAAAACTCAGACATCATTTGTCAAAACAGTTGGCTGTTCAGGATCAGCCATTTGGCAATGCCCGGTATATTCGAAATATCGTGGAACAGGCGATTCGAAACCAGGCTGTTCGATTGCTACATATGCGTTATACATCCAAGGAGGAATTAATGACCATTCGTGGCGAAGACTTGAGATTTCATCATCACGAAGAGAAACAAAGAATTTATTCATGGTATAATGAGAAAGGATAAAATTTGAAAGGATGGTCCAACATCGAAACGAACGGATTGAGAGAAAAGGCCATATTGGTAGGATGTGGATCAAAGAGAAATGAATGGGAATTGCGTTCGTCATTGGCTGAACTTCAGCGACTTGCGGAAACTTCACAAGCGATGGTTGTAGATACTGTTCTCCAATTTCGTGACCGGAATGACCCGGCATGGTTTATTGGAAAAGGAAAAGCGGAAGAAGTGGCTCGGCTTGCCACTGAGCATGAAGTCGACCTGATTATTTTTGATCAGGAATTATCTCCAGCTCAAGTCAATCATCTAGAAAAAATCATGCCTTGCAAAGTCATTGATCGAACGCAGTTGATTTTGGATATATTTGCGCAGCGTGCCCAAACAAAAGAGGGACGCTTGCAAGTAGAGTTGGCACAATTGGAATATCTACTGCCTCGTTTAACGGGACGTGGAAAAGATTTATCCCGACTTGGTGGCGGAATCGGAACCCGTGGACCTGGAGAGAAAAAATTGGAGACAGATCGTCGACACATTCGACGCCAAATCCGAATATTAAAGAAAGAATTGGCTGAAATCAAGCGGCATCGGGCTTTATACCGGGCGAGAAGGAAGAAAAATAACCTGACACAAGTAGCTCTGGTTGGTTATACCAATGCTGGAAAATCGACTTTATTAAATCGTTTGACAGGAGCCAATGTGCTAAGTGAAGACCAATTGTTTGCCACTTTGGATCCCACTTCACGTTTGTTGGAGTTGCCAGGGGGCAAGCAGGTACTGTTGACCGATACAGTTGGTTTTATTCGCCATCTGCCACATGACTTGGTAGCGGCATTTCGCTCTACTTTGGAAGAAGTGAAAGAAGCCGATTTGTTGATCCATGTGGTAGATGCAAGCCATCCAGAAGCGAGCGAGCAGATGGAAACGGTCGAAAGAGTTTTAAGCGACTTGGGAGCAGCCCATCTGCCTGTCCTTGTTGTATTCAATAAAAAGGACTTGATCGAATCGTCCGATGCCCATTTTGTCCAGCTGTATTCTCAACAGGAAAAACTGATGATTTCTGCCTGGAATGATGAGGATCTCATGTTACTCAAAGAAAAACTGGGACAGATGTTAACAAAAGAGGAATTGTGGGGACAGGCAGAAATCCCGGTGGAAAAAGGGGACTGGATTTCGACCCTTTATCAGTCAGCAGAAGTACTCAGTTCCAAAGTAACAGGACTCACGATGCAACTGCAGTTACGGCTTTCTGTAGAAAATTATGAAAGGTTGTCGCCTGAGTTAAAAGCATGTATTCAGAGGCATTATTAATCAAACTTCAATCGTAGAAATGGTGTTACAAAGTGTACAAGCAGTTGAACCACCCTTTGTGGATTAAAGAGAAAGTGGAAAAAATCGAACAGAGAATCGCACCCGAAATTCGGCGCATTGAACAGCAAGTGGATGAGCATCAGTGGAGAGTTTTGCACTTTTTTCGCCAGCATGGAGTCAGCGAATATCATTTGCAATCGTCCACAGGCTATGGTTATGATGATGTAGGTAGAGAAGTATTTGAGAGGATCTTTGCGGACCTGTTTGGGGCGGAACTCGCCTTGGTTCGCCCCCATATCATTTCGGGTACTCATGCGATAGCAGCCTGTTTGTATGGTGTGCTGCGTCCTGGAGATGAACTGATTTATCTTAGTGGAAAGCCCTACGATACCCTGCAGCAAGTGATTGGAACGGAATCAGACGGATCAGGATCTCTTATGGATTATGGCATTCGCTATAAAGAAATTCCGCTATTGCCTGATGGTTCCGTCGATTTTGCCACGTTTCAATCTCTCTTGACGGATCGAACGAAGGTAGTGGGCATTCAACGGTCACGTGGCTATGCCGATCGGCCTTCTTTTACCATCAGCCAGATTGCCGAGATGATTGGACAAATCCGTGAAATTCGTTCGGATCTTGTCGTATTTGTCGATAACTGTTATGGCGAATTTGTTGAAGATAAAGAGCCAACTCATGTAGGTGCAGATCTCATTGCTGGTTCTCTGATTAAAAATCCAGGTGGTGGACTGGCCAAATCAGGAGGATATATCGCTGGTAAAGAAAAATGGGTGAAAAAGGCGGCAGCGCGCCTGGTCGCGCCTGGAATCGGTTTGGAAGGCGGCGCCACTTTTGGATATTTGCGAGATTATTACCAGGGTCTTTTTCTTGCTCCTCATGTGGTCGGCGAGGCATTGAAGGGTGCTGTATTTGCTGCTGCTCTTTTGGAAGAGATCGGCTTTGATACGACACCCAAATGGAATGAAGTTCGAACCGATATCATTCAACAGGTTCGCTTGGGTAACCCAGACCTTTTAGTGGCATTTTGTCAAGGAATTCAAGCAGGTTCACCTGTGGATGCTCATATTGCACCTGTTCCTGCCCCGATGCCGGGTTACAAAGATCCTGTCATTATGGCAGCAGGTACATTTGTTCAGGGAGCAAGTATCGAATTATCTGCGGATGGACCACTTCGGCCGCCGTACATTGCTTATTTGCAAGGTGGGCTAACCTATTCCCATGTAAAAATTGCCCTGATTCAGGCTGTTGATCGCATGATAGAGACAGGAAAAATTGATAGATAATCAGTTGGGGAGAGGAAAGGAAGAGGAATCGGGTGGAAACGATTTGGTGGATCATCGTCATTGCCTTGTTTGTGCTTGGATATATTGGGATTATTTTGCCTGTGTTGCCAGATATGCCGTTTTTTTGGGCAGGGTTTGTCATTTATCACTTTTTCATCGATAAAGTCGATTTGGGCTGGGGATTTTGGATCACCGTACATAGTATGACGTTACTGTTTATTCTTGGTGACTTTGTGATTCAGGGATACCTGACCAAAAAGTATGGTGGCTCCAATATATCTGTCTGGGCTTCCATCATCGGGATGATTGTCTCGATCCCGTTTGGTCCCATTGCGATTGTCTTGGTTCCGATGGCTTTGATTTTTGTGATTGAAATGCTTTTGAACAAAACAGCAAAAGAAGCTTTTAAAATCAGTTTGAGCAGTATTTTTACCTTGATCTTCAGTACGTTATTCAAATTGGTCGTCGTTACAGGCGTATTGATCTGGTTTGCATGGAAAGTGGTGTAAATGAATGGAGTTTATTCTTCGGATAAGTGACCGGAGAATAAACTCTTTTTTTATGTGATCTCGGAAAAATGAAACATGATAAATGCAAAATGAAAACGCTGACAATATCCGGATTTGGTTTCGATTCGATATTTTTGGAGGGTAAATAAACGTCTTTTAGTCTACCCAATACCATTTCATTTTTTATGTCATCTTTCTTAACATCGCTTGACATGAAATGTGACATATGTATATAATAAGAGCAAGTAAGCCATTCTGAGTAAGAGGAAGGAGAGAGCTGCGATGCGAGACCAGATCCGGCGAAATATGCCTTTATTTCCCATGCGGATCGTGACCAAGTTGACGGAGCTGACCCCGCGTCAGATTCGTTATTATGAACAACAAGGACTTATCAGTCCATCGCGGACGAGTGGGAATCAACGGCTTTTTTCCTTTAATGACGTGGATCGATTACTGGAAATCAAGTCGTTAATGGAAAAAGGTGTAAATATCGCCGGGGTTAAAGAGGTATTGTTAAAATCGCAGCAGGTGCTAGAGGCGAAAAAAGAAGTGGAGAAAGTCAAACAGGAGATGTCCGAGCAAGAGTTGCGTCGTATGTTGAAGCAACAATTGATCATTCCATCCCGCCCAGGACAAACGCATCTGATTCATGGAGAGCTTTCACGCTTCTTCCGGCACTAGGTGTGAACGGCAATGGCTTAAAGAAATTGGAGTAAAGGGGAGAGCATCAAATGCCAAAAAAGCTGACGAAAGAAGATATCCTGCGTATTGCCGAACAGGAAAATGTTCAGTATATCCGTCTTCAGTTTACCGATTTGCTGGGCACCATTAAAAACGTTGAGATCCCACGTAGCCAATTGGAAAAAGCATTGGATAACAAAATAATGTTTGATGGTTCTTCGATTGAAGGTTTTGTACGCATTGAAGAATCCGATATGTACTTATATCCTGACCTCGATACTTGGGTCATTTATCCTTGGTCCAATGATTTGGGAAAAGTAGCAGGTATCACCTGTGACATTTATAATCCGGATGGTACACCATTTGAAGGGGATCCACGTGGCATTCTGAAAAAAGTATTGAAAGAAGCAAAAGATATGGGCTTTACCGCATTCAATGTTGGAACTGAGCCAGAGTTCTTCCTGTTCAAGACAGATGAAAACGGCGAGCCAACCCTGAATCTCAATGACCAAGGTGGATATTTTGACTTGGCACCTCTTGATTTAGGTGAAAACTGCCGACGTGATATTGTTTTGACGCTGGATAAAATGGGCTTTGAAGTAGAAGCATCCCATCATGAGGTTGCGCCTGGCCAGCATGAAATCGATTTTAAATATGCAGATGCGATTACCACAGCGGATAATATTCAAACCTTTAAGCTGGTTGTGAAAAACGTTGCCCGCAACTATGGTTTACACGCAACCTTTATGCCAAAACCGCTGTTTGGTGTGAACGGTTCTGGCATGCACTGTCATATGTCTCTCTTCAAAGGAAATGTGAATGCTTTCTATGATGAAAATGATGAATTGGGCTTAAGCGAAACGGCTCGTCATTTCCTGGCTGGAATTTTAAAACATGCACGTTCATTTACAGCGGTAACCAACCCAACTATTAACTCCTATAAACGTTTGGTACCAGGATATGAAGCACCCTGTTATGTTGCATGGTCTCCAAAAAACCGTAGTCCATTGGTGCGAGTTCCTGCTTCTCGTGGACTGAGCACACGGATTGAAGTACGTAGTCCCGATCCATCTGCCAACCCATATCTGGCGCTTGCTGTTATGTTGAAAGCTGGTTTGGATGGAATCAAGAATAAATTGCCACTGCCTAAACAAACGGATCGTAACATCTATGTGATGGATGAAACAGAACGCAGAGATGCGGGTATTGAAAACTTGCCAGCCAACTTGGCTGAGGCCCTTGAAGAACTGAAGAACAACCCCGTTATTTCTGAGGCATTGGGCGAACATGCATTGGCTCACTTCATCGAAGCGAAAGAAATTGAATGGGATATGTTCCGTACACAGGTTCATCCATGGGAACGTGAACAATACATGTCATTGTATTAATATGAGTCTGTTAAAATTGGACAACCCCTCGAGGTTAGCTGTGTAACTGACACAGTTAGCCGGAGGGGGTTTTTCCATTTCTGGGCTTGTCCGTTATTTTTTTTCATAAATCGGGAAGTTTTGCTTCTCATTGATCACTTCAACAATATTTTCATATGCGTTTTTCCATTTCTTTTCTGTCAGTCCCTCATAGCCATCCAATGACGCTGGCGTTTCGGAAGGCATCGGTACAACTTC
Organism: Thermoflavimicrobium dichotomicum; assembly: GCF_900114055.1. Classification (GTDB taxonomy): domain Bacteria; phylum Bacillota; class Bacilli; order Thermoactinomycetales; family Thermoactinomycetaceae; genus Thermoflavimicrobium; species Thermoflavimicrobium dichotomicum. The sequence goes on from NZ_FORR01000011.1 coordinate 68,952, forward strand.
GACATGATATCCTTTTTTGTAAGTATAGATAGGCAAGAAAGAAACATGGGTGATTTGTACTTTTTTGGCTGCTGGATCTTTTACGACATCAAAGTAAATGATCGCGCTTTCATCGGTATGTTCTTTCACTTGATAGGAAATGAAATTCCCCATGGAATAAATAATGAGTTTCTCTTTCCCGTCCATTTTCACTTTTTCTACCCGTTGTAAAACATGTGGATGGTTGCCCAAAATGACATCGGCTCCGTCTTTTAGCACTTGATTGGCTACTTTTCTTTGATATTCATTTGGTTTTCTTTGATATTCTTCACCAAAATGAAGGGAGACAGCCACAAACTCGGCTCCCTGTTTTTTAGCCTCTTGAATGTCTTTCCTGATTTGCTTTAAGTCGATTCGATTGACCAGATAATCTTCAGGAACAGGAATGCCGTTGGTTGTCTCTGTGTAGGCTAAAAATGCAAAGCGAATGCCATTTTTTTCTACGATCGTCGGTTTCCTTTGTTCAGCAGATGGAGCAGTTCCCGCTGTTTTGATTCCTTTTTCATTGACTACTTTGTATGTACGTTTGACACCGGCCGCACCTGTGTCCATGGCATGATTGTTTGCGGTACTGACCACATCGACTCCGGCATCCTTTAATGCGTCCACGATCTCGTCAGGAGCATTGAAGTGCGGATAACCGGTATATGGCTTTTTTCCACGCAAGGTAAACTCTAGATTCCCCACTGCCAGATCGGGTGAAGTAAGATAAGGTTTGATTTTGGTGAAGAACTGGTGAAAATCATAGGAGCCATCTTCTTTTTCCCCATCTTTGATTTGCCAGTCATGCATCATGATATCGCCAAAAGCTGCTATCTGTACCCGACTGGGTCCTGTTTGCTTTGGTGAAGTTTTCGGCTCTTGCTTCACCGGTTTGGTTTGAAACAGGCCAAAGAAGTCGAAAAACCAGGCAACCAGGGTGAGTACCATAATGAACGGTATCGTGATCCATAGTTTTTTCAGAACAGATCATCTCCCATAATAAATAAAATTTTTTTATATTATTTGCTTCCTAAATATCATAGAATATTTTTGTTTGTCATGGCTATCTTTTTCGAGATTGTTACTAGAATTGACTCATTTTGAATGATGACGGTATAATCAAATTTAGCTTGATTTTTGGATGGGGGTTACACACGTGTTGGTAAGAATTGATCGTATTTCTGAACATGTCGGTCAAGAGATCAAAATTGGCGGATGGTTATACAACAAGCGTTCCAGTGGAAAAATCCAGTTTTTACAGTTAAGAGATGGTACTGGATTTGTCCAGGGAGTATTGGTGAAAAATCAGGTAGAGCCGGAAGTGTGGGAAACAGCCAAACAATTGACACAGGAAAGCTCGCTCTATGTTTGGGGTGTAGTGCGGGCCGATGAACGGGCTCCCAGTGGTTATGAGCTGGATGTAACCAAGGTGGAGATTATTCAGTTAGCCGAAGAGTATCCCATTCAGAAAAAAGAGCATGGTGTCGATTTCCTGATGGATCATCGCCATTTATGGATTCGTTCACCCAGACAGCGGGCTATTTTGAAGATTCGTGCCGAGATTATCCGTGCGATTCAGGATCACTTGAATCAACAAGGGTTTACATTGGTTGATCCGCCCATTTTGACTCCATCAGCCTGTGAAGGGACAACCAATTTATTCCACACCAAATATTTTGATGAAGATGCTTATTTAACCCAAAGTGGACAGTTGTATATGGAAGCAGCAGCGATGGCATTGAACCGGGTGTATTCGTTTGGCCCTACATTCCGGGCAGAAAAATCCAAAACCCGTCGTCATCTCATCGAGTTCTGGATGATTGAACCGGAAATGGCTTTTGTCGATCATGAAGGAAATCTGGAAATCCAGGAACAGTTAGTGGCTCATATTGTAGATCATGTATTGAATCATTGTCAGGCAGAATTAAAAACACTCGGTCGGGATCTCAGCGCCTTGGAAAAGGTAAAAGCACCATTCCCACGCATTACGTATGATGAAGCTGTTGAGCTGTTACATAGGGAAGGTTTCTCCGATTTTCAGTGGGGAGATGATTTTGGCGCACCACATGAAACCAAAATCGCTGAAAGCTTTGACCGTCCTGTATTCATTACCCATTATCCGACCGAAGTCAAGGCTTTTTATATGAAACCGGACCCCAACCGTCCCGAGGTGGTTTTATGTGCAGACTTAATTGCTCCAGAGGGATATGGTGAAATTATCGGAGGAAGCCAGCGGATTGATGACCCAGAGTTATTGGCAGAGCGTTTTGAAGTCCATCGCTTGCCAAAAGAAGCTTATGCATGGTATCTGGATTTGCGCAAATATGGCTCGGTGCCACACTCTGGCTTCGGACTTGGTTTGGAAAGAACGGTTGCATGGATTTGTGGACTGGAACACGTACGTGAAACCATTCCATTCCCACGCATGTTGAACCGATTGTACCCATAATCGTTGATGATTTAAGGGGAAAGATTGACCATTCCTTGATCTGTTTTTGGAGGCATGCAAATGCATGTCTCTTTTTTACGCAATCTTTGTCAACAAACCGGAGAGTTAATTCTCATGCTTTTTTATTTTTCAAGTCTGTTTCTAAACAGGCAATCAATGATATAGTTATAGATTGAGAAAGGAGGATGAACATGGAACAGAATAAAGTAGTGCAAACTAGACTGGTTCATCTCCTCCAAGAGGGTTCCATTGCATTGCCGGTTGTACTGTTTAAGGAATACAAGCGTTTGGGTCTTTCCGAAAAAGAAGTGATGCTACTCATTCATCTTTATTTGTATCAGGAAAAAGAACATAAAACATTTCCGACGATCAACGAACTGGAAGAACGGATGAATGTAACAGCGGATGAGCTGATTCAGCTCATCGAAAGATTGGTCCGTAGTGGATTGTTGGAAATTGAAGAGGAAGTGAATGAAAGCGGTCTTCACTCAGAGCGTTACTGTTTAACCCCTTTGTTCGAACGGTTGGCTATCTCCTATATGGAAAGACAAAATGAAACCGAGGAGAAACAGGAAAACAGTTATGAAAACATTTTCCATCTGTTTGAACAGGAGTTTGGTCGTCCGCTTTCTCCGTGGGAGTGTGAAACATTAGCTCAATGGATTGATGTAGACGGTTATAAAGAGGAATTGATTGAAGCGGCTCTAAGAGAAGCCATTTTTTGCGGGAAAATGAGTATTCGCTATATTGATCGCATTCTATTAGAATGGCAACAAAACCAGATTGAAACCGTCGAGCAAGCGATCGAATATTCTAGAAAATTTAGACAAAGGGGAATGTTATACCAGTCAACAGAGAAGAGCCAGCGTGCGAAGCCAGCATTCTCTTTTTATAACTGGGTAAATCAAGAGTGATTTTTCATAGAATGAACACATAGATCCTAGCAGTATGATTGCTAGGGTTTTTTTATTGATTATATTGTCTATCAAGATCATCATCCGATGAGATAGGATATGTAAGCCACAGTAAAGTTGAACCCGGTTTTCCTTTTCCAGTTGAACGACTTCTTGCTCGTATTTATAGAGCGGGAGTGAAACGGAAAAGGAAAATCGGCATATAACGGAAACTTTGTCAACAAGCTGATAGAAATATGGATTGATTTTGACATGATTTCTCTGATGATACATATGTATAAATTATGGGTGTCAAAATGGATTTTTTATAAAGGGGGCGGGGTGATCACATGAAACCGACTTTATGGGGATTCGGCTGGTTTCATCCTAAAGACGATGAGAAAACGGGCTGTGGATGGCTCCATTCTCGGCCGGGTGAAAATTTTGGTTTTGATTGGTCACTGGTGGGGACCGGTGCTCAGGATCAGCAAGAAAAAATCCAATGGAGTAACAGCCCTTTTTCCATGTTGGGGGCACCTCGTCGCTGCGAATGCTGTGGCCAGGTTTATTGAAGTGATAGGCTTCTCAATGGAATTCGGCTTGCTCACCGAAGGCAAGTCGATTTTTTTGTGTGTTTATGACAAAAAAAGGGGAATTGAGGCCGCTCTATAAACCCGGTTTTCCTTTTCCAGTTGAACGACTTCTTGCTCGTTTTTAAGCAACGGGAGTGAAACGGAAAAGGAAAACCGGCATATAATGAAACTTTGTCAACAGACTGAGGAAATAGTTTTTCTCGAAAAATGATAGAAGATCCAATATGATAGAAAAAGAAGGTTGGGGTGAAAGAGGTGTAACAGATTGGCTGCAATCAAAGATGCGGAGAGGCTGTTGAAGCAGATTTATGGCTATTCTTCATTTCGGCATGGTCAACGGCAACTCATTGAGTCGATTCTGCAAGGAAAGGATATGCTGGGAATTTTACCAACGGGTGGGGGAAAATCGATCTGTTATCAGATTCCGGCATTGATGTTAGACGGGGTTACCATTGTCATTTCTCCCTTGATTTCGTTGATGAAAGATCAAGTGGATGCTCTGAAACAGCTGGGAATTCCTGCTACCTATATCAATAGCTCTCTGAGCTTCGAAGAGATTCAGCGACGGATTCGCAAGACCAAAGAAGAAAAGGTTAAAATCCTGTATATCGCACCCGAACGTTTGGAATCAGATTCGTTTCTTTCATTACTCCAATCGATTCAGGTATCATTGGTAGCTGTGGATGAAGCGCATTGCATTTCACAGTGGGGGCATGATTTTCGCCCAAGTTATTTACATATAGGAAAAATGATTGATCAGCTTCCGAAACGACCCATTGTTGTGGCACTTACCGCTACCGCTACCCAGCTGGTACGACAAGATATTTTGGACAACTTGTCGATCCCTCCATCCCATGTTTTAATTACGAGTTTTCAACGGCCGAATTTACGTTTTACCGTTCTGCATGGTTTGGACAAGCGGGATTATATTGTAAATTATCTGCGTCAGCATCCGAACCAAGCTGGGATCATTTATTGTGCCACCCGAAAAGATGTAGATCAATTGTATACATATCTTTCCAATCTGGACTTTTGTATCGGAAGATATCATGCTGGAATGGACGAAAGGGAACGGGACCAAATACAGGAACAGTTTTCTTTTGATCGGATTTCAGTGATGGTCGCCACCAATGCCTTTGGCATGGGTATTGATAAATCCAATGTTCGTTTTGTGATTCACTACAATATGCCCAAAAACCTGGAAAATTACTATCAAGAGGCAGGACGGGCCGGTCGGGACGGGGAAGAGAGCGAATGTATTTTGCTTTACCATCCCCAAGATGTTCATATCCAGCGCTATTTGATCGAACAATCGGATTTAATTCCAGAACGTAAGCAATACGAGCTGAAGAAATTACAGGAGATGAAAAATTACTGCCTGACCCAACAATGTTTGCAGCAGACCATTGTTCATTATTTTGATGATCAAAGTGAAGAAACGTGTGGCAAATGCAGTAATTGTCAAAAATATCGTCAGGATGCACAAGTAGAGATGATCGATCTGACGACAGAAGCGCAGAAAATTTTCTCCTGTATCAAACGCATGCGTGAAAAGTTTGGATTGTCACTCGTAGCTCGAGTTTTAAAAGGGTCCAAATCGCAAAAGGTGAAACAGTTTGGTTTTGACCGTCTGCCCACATATGGTTTGATGAAAGAGCATACAGAAAAAGAGATTTATCAATTGTGTCAGGTATTGGCCGCAGAAGGTTATATCCAAACTGTATATTCTTCTTCTGCATATCCAGTTGCCAAACTAACAGAAAAAGCGATAGAAGTGCTCAAAGGGCAAAGAAAAGTAATCCATCGCCGATTGAAAACAAAAGAAGTTGCACTCGGTACCCAATCCCCGCGCGAAGAGTTGTTTGAGGCGTTACGCAAGTTAAGGCAAGAGATTTCGCAACAGGAACAAGTGCCCCCTTATATGATCTTTCATGACAGTACCCTCAAAGTGATGTGTGAGCTGCTGCCGCAAAACAGGCAGGAAATGCTCAAAGTCAAAGGAATGGGAACTCATAAGTATGAACGGTATGGCAAACACTTTTTGCCAGTGATTCAGGAATATGTACAGAAATTTCAATTAGTCCCTGCCCAGTCCGGGCAGAAAGAAAATATGGCAAGCCACATCATTACTTACCAGATGTTGCAACAAGGAAAAACATTGGAGGAAATAGCGAATGAAAGGCAGCTCCATATCCACACAATCCAAGACCATCTCTTTCGCTGTGATGTGGAAGGATTTCCGATTCGATGGGATGAGTATATCCCTCCCCAATATGAAGAAATGATTGAACAAGCCATTGATAAACTGGGTGCACATAAACTGAAACCCATTAAAGAAGCATTGCCGGAAGAAGTCAGTTATTTTGCCATTAAAGCGGTTATTGCCCGCAGACAGCAGATGGTAGCCAAAAAGTGAACGGCATCATGCGAAATTTACACCCTGATGGATAGGGTGTTTTTTTACTTTTATTTAGATAAAAGGAATTATTGACAACAAAAAAATTACGTAATAATATATTTGTACGATAGTTATTTTTTTTATGGAGTGATATCGAGTGACAGAAATCATGGAAGCCTATCTTGTCCAATTGCCTGAACAGGCCTCTGCTGTCCTCCATCCCATCCGGGGAGAAATTTTGTCGCAATTGAGCGAACCAGCATCTGCAGCAGAAGTGGCACGCCGAATGAATGAGAAACCGCAACGCATTAACTATCACTTGAAAATATTGGAAAAAGTAGGGTTGGTGAAGAAAGTAGGAACCAGACAGGTAAAAAACCTGGTTGAAGTTTTGTATCAGGCGGTGGCGCGTGCCTTTATTTTGTCAGATTCACTGGGTATTCATCCTGAAGCCATTCAGCAAGTGAAAGATCAGCATGCGCTTGCCCATCTGATTTATACGAGTGAGCAGATCAGGAAAGATGCCTTAGCGCTCATGGATCAGTCGGATGAAGGGGAAACCATTCCTAGTGCTACCTTGCAAACCCAGGTATATTTGCGAAATGAAGATGAACGTGAGGCGTTTGTTCAGGAGTATGTAGCCATGTTGAAGCAGCTGGCTGCAAAATATCAGTCTTCTGAAGCGAGCAACGCTTATCAGGTGGTATTGGCTGTTTATCCCCATCCTGGAAAGGAAGAGAAAGATGGCTCGAGAAAGGCAAAGTAAAAAGGATCAACGGTTGCAAAAGAATTCAGGCGAAAACAGACCGGCAAGTAATGTCATTCCTTTTCATCCCAAAATGGATACGAAAGAACTGCCGGTTCGTTCGACATGGACCGTAGAAGTGAAGGAAAATCACTTACCTGTGAAAATAACGCAGGTTTCTTCTGGATTTGGTCGGGTTCGGGCGATGATGAATGGGGAAGCAATGGTTTTGGCTTCATAGTATTCAAGAATCAGGCAAGCTGGAGTCGGTTTCTTTTTGGGATCATGAATAGAAAACTGGAGGAATATGCCGATTTTACAATAGATATGATGAGGCTGTTGACAAACCAGCATATAACAGAAACTTTGTCAACAAGCTGTATGATGAACTTGAATTTCATATAAAAAAGGAGCGTTTCATATGAAATTGGTTCCGACTGTATTGGAACAGACGGATCGTGGCGAACGGGCTTATGATCTTTATTCACGCCTACTAAAGGATCGCATTGTCTTTGTCAGCGGTTCCATTGAAGATGATATGGCCAATTTGATTGTGGCACAGTTGTTATTTTTAGCTGCTGAGGATCCTAAAAAGGATATTTATCTGTATATCAATTCACCAGGCGGTTCAACCACTGCTGGAATGGCGATCTATGACACCATGCAATATATCTCCCCAGATGTATCTACCATTTGTGTGGGAATGGCCGCTTCGATGGGAGCAATTCTATTGACGGGTGGAACACCTGGAAAAAGGCTCGCTTTAAAACACGCCGAGGTAATGATTCATCAACCATGGGGAGGATGCAAAGGGCAAGCAACCGACATTGAGATTCAAACCAGGCGTATGCTGCAAACGAAGGAAATGATTCATGAACTGATCGCCAAACATACAGGGCAATCCATTGAAAAAGTGGCAAAGGATACAGAACGGGACTTTTTCTTATCCGCTGAAGAAGCCAAAGCGTATGGACTCATTGATCAGGTGCTATAACGGAGAAAGAATATGAAGAAGATACTGATTTTAGGGATAAGTGGTACTGTTGGGAAGAAGATGGCCGAGATTTGTTCGGATGATGGCCGCTTTGAGGTGTATGGTACTTATCAATCCCATGGCTGTGATCTGCCGGTAACCCATTGTTTTGAATGGAATGTCGGAGAAATGGAACGCTTAGGTGCCATTTTGCAACAGGTGGAGCCGGATATTGTATTTTCAGCCCTCCGAGGGGACTTCGGACAGCAAATGAATGCGCATCAGCGATTGGCTCGATATGTAAAAGAAAAAGGCAGAAAATTGATCTTTTGTTCAACAGGGAATGTATTTGATGATGATTTCAGTCAACCACATGCTGAATCTGATCCCGTAAAAGCGCAGAGTGAGTATGGCCGTTTTAAAGCAGATTGTGAGCGTGAACTTTCGCAATTGTTAGATCGACAGCTGGTCATTTTGCGTCTTCCATTTGTAATGACCCCTGATCCAGAAAAAATGATGAGGATTTGTTTGCAAAATTGCGAGGATGGGAAATTTCTTGGATTTCATAATCTATATGTAAACATGATTACGGATGAGACCATTGCCAAGTTTGTTGTACAAATGCTCATGAAGCCAGATGAAGATTTTTATGGTGTATACCATGTCGCTACAACTGATTGGATTTCGCACAGTAAATTGATTGAACAAATATTACAAATATATAGTCCGGAAAATAGCAAACTTTGTACAGTTCCTTTTCCGGAGTCAAAGAATAAAACTGCTTATTTTGCTCTTTTGCCAAAGCGGATCAACTGGGAAATGACCTGTCTGGATGTATTTCAATATATAGCAGGAAGCCAAAAATAATGCGTCACGTTAAGACGATCGTTTACATGTTCAGCATGATCATTTGATACAATAAAAAAATAGATGCGTAAGCGAATTTAGGCGAATACCATTAGGGTACCGCCTTTTTCTTTTGATATAAAAGAAGATATGGAAAATCCGAAGTTGTGCTGGAAGTCCGTTTCGTTATTGGTCCAAACAGATGGATGAACAAGAGAAGAGGTGTAAATGAGATGAAGTCAATTCTTGTCGTTGATGATGAAAAGAAGATTCGAGAAGTGGTTTTATCCTATTTGCAGAAAGAAGGATATCAAACACAAGAAGCTGCTTCAGGCCAACAGGCTTTGGAATGGATTCGTCGCTCACCATTTGATCTCATCATATTAGATCTGATGTTACCTGATTTATCCGGAGAAGAGGTATGTAAGAAAGTTCGCCAGCTCTCGTCTGTACCTATTATCATGCTGACTGCCAAAGTGGATGAAGAAAACAGGGTGCAAGGGCTGTCTCTGGGAGCCGATGATTATGTAGTGAAACCGTTCAGTCCACGGGAATTGATGGCCCGTGTCAAAGCCGTTCTTCGTCGCTCGAGTTCCGATGAACTGTTGGCTGATTATCTTTCTTTCAATCAGGGTGATTTGGTCATTGATACGTTAAAACGTCAAGTTTGGAAACAAGGGAAATCAGTCAGTGTAACGCCGATGGAGTATCGATTGCTGTCCATTTTGGCCCGGCATCCAGAGCGAGCTTTTTCGCGAGAAGAATTGATTGAAAAAGCGTTTGGTTTTGACTTTGAGGGCGATATACGAACCATTGATCAGCATATGAAAAATTTACGAGCCAAAATTGAAACCGATTCAAAACATCCTGCATACATTCAAACCGTATATGGGTTTGGTTACCGATTTCATGGAGAGGACGCCAAATGAGGGGATTATATGCACGTTTGGCCTTTACATTTATCGGCATGGTTTCTGTTGTGATCTTCATTGCCGCGATTGTCTTGATGATCGAAACGCATTATCATTTTTTGCAATATCAAGAACAGGCACCCATATTGGATTCACAGATGGTGGCCCTTAATCATCATTTTGAAATGGCGCTGATCCAATCCATTATCTGGACAACGGCTGGTTCGTTGATCCTGGCGGTGACCGTCAGTTTTTATATTGCCAAACGAATTACAGCACCGCTCATTGAAATGAGAAGGGTGGCTGAAGAAATCAGACAAGGAAATGTGAAACAACGTGTGCAAATTCAGGGGCGAGATGAGCTGGCTGATTTGGGAAGAGCTTTAAATCACCTGACGGAGCAGTTGGAACAGCAAGAACTGTTGCGTAAAAATTTGACGGCTGATGTTGCTCATGAACTTCGCACTCCACTGACCACGCTCAAAAGCCATATGGAAGCATTTGAGGATGGGATTTGGGAACCCACACCAGAGCGTATTCATTCATGCTATGAAGAAATTGAACGGTTAATTCATTTGGTGGATGATTTGCATCAGTTGACTCGACTTGAATCCCCTGAATTTCAACTATCCATCTCAAAGATCAATCTTTTGAAAATGGTCCAAAGAAGTGTCAATCAAATGGAAGCAGCTTATTTACAAAAAGGTGTATCGCTTCGAATCGATACCAATCAACCCCTTTGGATGGAAGCGGATCCGGAACGAATGGTGCAGATTGTCATGAATCTCTTATCAAATGCGCTTAAATTCACTCCTAAGGGAGGTTGTGTAACCGTCCGAATCCAGGAAAAAGAAGAGCACATTTTCCTTGTCGTGGAGGATACTGGGATCGGTATTCCAAGAACGGATTTGTCCAAAGTATTTGAACGGTTCTATCGCGTGGACAAATCGCGAAGCCGCCGTCTCGGGGGAGCTGGCATTGGTTTGACGATCGTAAAAAAGCTAGTGGAAGCACATCAGGGAACCATTTGGATTGAAAGTGAGGAAAATAAAGGGACCAGAGTGACGATCCAGTTTCCAAAAAGTTTTCATGATCATCTTCATTAGATCTTCACAATTCCTCCTTATGATCAAGATGAAGTTGTTCGAGGAGGAATTGAGATGAAGAAATGGAAGCGCATGATGAAGAATAGTGCCTGGCTACTCATATCCACTTTGGCGATTGCGGGCTGTAGTGCGACAAATACTTCTCCTGGTGAACACACACAGCATATGGGTCAGGTAGAAGAGAATATGCTGAAGACTCCTAAAGTGATGAAAGATAAAGACGGAAAGACCGTAAAAGAATTTACGGTTACCGCTAAGGAAACAAAGTGGCAGATTTCTGATGGTTTGCAAGTAAATGCATTGACCTATGATGGAAGCGTTCCAGGGAAAACCATTCAAGTGGAACAAGGTGATAAAGTTCGGGTCCATTTAAAAAATCAGTTGAAAAAGCCTGTTTCCATTCACTGGCATGGATATCCGGTTCCCAATACGATGGATGGAGTTCCTGGTATGACCCAAGATCCTGTTGAACCTGGCAAGTCTTTTACTTATGAATTTGAAGCAACTGTTCCGGGAACCTTTTGGTATCACTCTCACTTCGATAGTTCCAACCAAGTAGATCAAGGATTATATGGAGCTTTTGTTGTGTTGCCCAAGCAAGAGGATGAAAAATTTGACCGTGAATATACTCTGATTTTGGATGAATGGCAAGGAAAAGGGAATCAAACCATGGACCACTCTCAGATGAACCACTCCCAGATGGATCATTCTCAGATGAACACGAGTAAGAATCATTCTGAAATGAATATGAACAACCACTCGAGTTCCAGCCAAAATCACTCAGAATCACATAACAAAATGCCCAATATGGATCATGATGAAATGATGAAACAAATGTACAATGTCTATTCAGTGAATGGCAAATCCGGCTCACTGGTTCAACCACTCAAAGTGAAAAAAGGGGAAAAAGTTCGATTGCGCATCATCAATGCAGGCTATTTGACACACGACATGCATTTGCAAGATCAATCCTTCCGTGTACTTTCTACAGACGGAAATGCCATTAAGAATGCAAAAACAGTGAAAGACCAACTCGTTTCCATCGGAGCTGGAGAAAGATACGATCTGGGCTTTGTAGCCGGTAACAAAAGTTTTGCGATAGATTTTCATGAAAAAACAGCCGGAGCAAAATCCCTGGTGATTCCCGTTCAGGTAGAAGGCAGTACATCTTCCAAACAACAGGCAGATCATCATCCATTGCCTGTACTCAATATGGCTAACTATGTAGCAGAAAAAGAGAAAACAGCTTCTTTTGATTCTTCTTATACTCTGCGTCTGAATTCAACAATACAAAATGGAGAACAAGTCTATACCATTAACGGAAAAACATGGCCCAATACAGATCCCATCCCTGTGAAAAAAGGCGAAAAAGTAAAAGTAACCTTGATCAATGAAGGAAAATCAGATCATCCGATGCATCTGCATGGGCATTTCTTTGATGTATTAGCGAAGAATGGAAAGCCAGTAACAGGACAAATCAAAAAAGATACACTCGTTCTTAAACCTGGGGAAAAGTACGAGATTATGTTTGTAGCTGATAATCCTGGTCATTGGATGTTCCATTGTCATGACTTGCATCATGCTGCTTCAGGGATGATGACAGATGTAAATTATCAAGATTATAAAGGTTCCTATCGTGCGGACCGGAACAAAACATCTGAATAGATAAGCATGAAAGAATAAAAGCCGATTTCCATTCCTGGTAAGTCGGCTTTTATTATTAAGCATGGTTCTTCAATCTTTTTACTATTTTTTCTAAATGCAACTTACGGGAACCTTTAAAGTAAATAATGGCATTTTTAGGTGCACGTAGGAGATGGCGGACGACCTCACCATGTGAAGAGCAAATTTTGACCTTGTTTTTGTCCATTCCGTTAGCGATCGCTGTTTTTGCAATAATGCGGGCATTTTTCCCGATGGTAATCAGCTGTTCTAACTTGAGTTGACTTGCATATTTCCCTACACGTTTATGTGAAGGATAAGTTAAACGTCCTAATTCAAGCATATCGCCTAATACTGCGACAGCAGGTCGTTGACGAGTCAGATGCCTCAAGACCTGAAGTCCTGCAATCATCGCGGTCGGATTGGCATTCCATGCGTCATTAATGATCAGACGATTGGACTGGCTGCGAAGGAGTTGCAGTCTCATTTTAGGAGTGCGAAACTGGGCAAGGCCTTTTTGTATTTCTCCAATAGACATTCCCATCGCTCTTGCTACACCAATGGCAGCTAAAGCGTTATATACATTATGGATTCCGAATGTGGGGATAAAGAAAGGATATCGTTTACCTTTGATCAATGCCTCAAACTTCATTCCATTTTTGGCAAATCGGACATTTGTCCCTTGGATGTGTGCACGATGTTGGATGCCAAATGTTCTCACTTGGCCCATAAAATTCTGTACATTTAGCTTCCGGGAGCGTTGATCATCAGCATTTAAAAATAGAATTCCTCCGGATCTCATTCCATCAATGATCTCTTGTTTCGCTTTGACGACAATATCTAAATTTCCCAAGCTTCCGACATGTGCTTCTCCGACGTTGGTAACGACACCAATGTGAGGTTTTACAATAAGACATTGCTTTTTAATGTTATTTAATGATTTCATACCCATTTCCAGTAAGAGAAGCTTGTGATGAGGTTTTAACTGGATCAAGTAATCTGGTAAGAAGGTAAATGTATTTAAATTCCCTTCCGTTTTTACCATAGACCATCTGGAACGCAAAATGGATGAGACCATTGCTGTTGTTGTAGACTTACCTGCACTTCCGGTAATTCCGATTACTTTGACTGCGTGTTGACGCCAATTCCAGTGAGCTAATTTCCAATAAGCAGCAAATGGATCTCTTACTTTAATGATACCGATGCCATGCGGAATGCTTGATGCAGATGCTTCGAGAGGGAGGACTACCGCGAGCGGTTTTATCTGGCGGATTGCTTTGAGCTGTCTGGACCAGTTTACTTTTTTGGAATAGAAGTAAACCTGCTCTTTTTTTAATCGTTTGGGTTTGGCAAAATTAACTGAATGAACCAGAAGTGTCCGACGTCCGGAGAGGATTTGCCCCTCTATTATTTGTGCTAATTTTCCAAGAGTGATGGCTTTCATGTGTGTACCTCCCCAACGGCTGGATCAACCAATCAAAGGGCTTGAGTTGATGTCTGTGTTATCATATTCAGTTGATTGGAAAAGGGGATTAGGTAAGGGCCTAATTTTATGGCCCGTACCACTTTGATGGGGATACGGGCCATTTTTTGGGATCTCATTATGAATCGGTACGCTTTTGGGTCAGCCTTTGGATTTTTTTCATTTATTTTTGCTTTTAGCGGTAAGAAAATGGTATAAGGCTACAACTGCAATAGGAACAATAAAAATGAATATCCAAAAATAACTCGTCCATGTACTCATGTTATAAACAGGAAAAGTTAATTCCTGTAAACCTCCCTTCCTTGATTCAATTGTTGATGCCTCTTTTGGATCTTAGTATGTGTTCGAATCACTTGAAGTAAATAGCCAATAATTAGTGTTATGACTGAGAAGGGAGTATTTGTTTGACAGTCTTCTCCTATTACCTTAAATTTAAGATACATCAGGTAATAGTAAGAGCAAGGAGTTGAACTCCATGTCTGAGATCCATGAAAAAGATTGTTCGCTTGAGTTATTTATTGTGTTGGCACGAGCCTATAACTGGGTTAATGCTCATGTCACACGTGATATCAGGCGTTATGGATTAAATCCGACAGAGTTTGGTGTATTGGATTTGTTGTATCATAAAGGTCCGCAACCTCTCCAACAAATCGGGGAAAAGATTTTAATATCCAGTGGAAATATTACGTATGTGGTAGATAAATTGGAGAAAAAATGTTTGCTTGTGCGAAAACCTTGTCTCAAGGATCGACGTGTGATCTATGCGGAATTAACCGAGAAAGGCAAATCGTTTTTTGCCAGTGTTTTTCCCAAGCATAAAGCAGTGATCCAACAAGCAGTAAGCGGATTGGATGAACAGGAGAAAGAAGTGGTTACAGATTTGTTAAAGAAATTGGGATATGCAGCACAAAAGAGTTATCATTCAGAATGTTGACGGTGTACCCAAGGCTCCTTTTCCATATTGTCCTCATTTTTGCTCACTGGAAAAGGAGTCATCTGATAGTTCATCCATAGCTCAAATGAAGGTAGATGGAATTATTAAACAATCGAAGGTTTAAAACTAAGTCTTGACTTATTCTTTTTATTCCATTATCTTAAATTAAAGATAAACAAATTTAAACTAATTGGTGAAGGATATCTCGGTCCAATATTTATTACTTCATTTCTCTTAATGTAGAGATTTTTGCAATGTAAAAAAAAGGGTTTCTTCACCACTCGATGCAACCATAACTAAAACAGTAAATGGAGGAATCGCAATGAGTACCGTTTTATTCGTTAAAGCAAATCCTCGTCCGTTCGAACAAGCAGTTAGTGTAAAGTTATATGATGCTTTTTTGGATGCATATAAAAATGTTCATCCAGAAGATGAAATCGTAGAGCTGGATCTTTTTGCAGAAAAACTCCCTTATTATGATTTGGATATGATTAATGGTATGTATAAACTGGCGAATGGCCTGGAACTGTCTCCTGAAGAAGAGAAAGCAGCGGATCTTGTGCAAACGTATCTAAATCAGTTTTTGGCAGCAGATAAAGTCGTTTTTGCTTTCCCTATGTGGAATTTTACCATTCCAGCCGTTTTGCATAACTACCTGGACTATTTGTGCCAAGCAGGTAAAACGTTCCGTTATACACCTGAAGGACCTGTTGGCTTGCTTGCAGATAAAAAAGTGGCCATCCTTCATGCCAGAGGGGGCGTGTACTCAGAAGAACCGATGGCCTCTAGAGAAATGGCAGCGAATTATGTCACACAGATCATGAACTTCTTGGGTGTGCAAGAGGTTCAATCTGTCATTGTGGAAGGGCATAATCAATATCCAGAACGAAGTGAAGCGATTATTCAAGAAGGAATTGAAAAAGCAAAAAAATTGGCAGCCGAGTTTTAAATAAAATGGGGCTGACTCAAAAGGTTAAGAGTCAGCCCCATTTTTGATTGAAACAAACGACTAATTATTGTAAAATTTACATAAATATGGATATAAAAGGAGGATGATGAATATGGATCAGCCAAAATACGATCAGACAAATGCTTCAATTCCATCAGGTCAGTCAAAAAATGAGTTTCACTTTAAAGATTCTTCCAATGTGGTGATCGGGCAAGATCGATCCCAAATCTATTATGGCGGCTTTTTTCAAAATTTTATTTATACAAGTGGTAATGAGCCGGTAAGTGCCAAGACATTGTCCATTCTTTTGATCGAGTATTTGGTTTGTATTTGTTTGCCGTATATTGCACTTGTGTATCTGGAGACGGAACGATTTGTGCTTACGTTGTTTTCCAGTTTTATCACAGATTTGGATATGGGCTCTGACTCTTTCGCCTGGCTTCAGGTTGCCTTTTTCTTGCTGACCTGTTTCCTGATCGCTTGTTTAACATCACGTCCGGGCGTCTACCTGTATAGTCTGATGATGGGATTTGCATGGGCAGCCACTGTCTTTTTGCTTCTTGCCACTATCCACCTGCCTTTTGCCTTGATTTTCGTTGGAGCCGTGGTGGTTTATCTATATAGTTTGTCTCTCCATTTCAAAATATTCGGTCTGAAAAAAATAGTGAATGTCAAAGATCCAGACCAAATCTGGCAATGGTTAAGGCAAAAAACGAAAGGAGCGGTAGATCATGGCAGATGAAAACAAAGAGTATTATCAAGCGAAAAATGTTTGGAACATGAATCAAGTGAGTGATTTAATGATCGCTCAAGATGAAGCACAGATCTTTATCGGTGAGAAAAAATCCAACATCATAATCCGTCAAGACTTGAAGGAATATATAAACCAATTGGAGCAGGTGCTGAATCAACTGGGGCCTGGGCTGAGTCAACAACAACAACAGGAGAAAGAACGAATGGTACAGGCCATTCCGGCTGTTAAACGGGAGCTGGACAAAACGCAACCGGATCGCGGCACGATGAATCAATTTTCTGATGATTTGCGGCAGTCCTCTTTGGTAAAAGTTTCTTCCGTAGCCGGGATTGCCAGCGCGATTATCGCCTTGATTGATCTGGTAACCAAATAAGAAAAAAGTTTGTTATTTCAGCGCCGGTTTTCCTTTTCCATTTCACTCCCGCTCAATAAATACGAGCAAAAGTTATTCCATTGGAAAAGGAAGACCGGGTTTGTCAACAGTTTCAAAAAACTCTGTTTTTTCTGGATTTTTGATCAACAAAGGGGCTCCTTTTTTGGTTCAACGGCTAATGTTCGATGTCATTCAGCGATAACAAGAAAAAGAAAGCCCCTATCTCCCAGAGACCTGGGAGATTCTTCTCCAAAGAATGAGGACAAACTTGCAGAGGAATGGTTCCTTATAGGTCGCTTGGGGTATTGCATCTCCTCTTTTTTTACAATTTTCGCAGTTTGATTTCCTGGATTTTGTGGTTAGCTCCCTTTTTTAAGATGAGATTTGCACGATATCGGGTGGGGAGAATATTTTTCTCCAAATTGACAGCGTTTATTTCGCTCCAGATTTGTGTAGCTGTTTCCGTTGCTTCTTCTTCAGACAGATTGGCGTAACGGTGGAAATAAGAGTTGGGATTTTGGAACGCCGTTCGACACAAGATATGAAAGCGATCCACATACCACTGTCTGATATCTTGTTCTTCTGCATCGACATAGATTGAAAAGTCGATAAAATCAGAGACAGCCAGTCTCGGTTTGTTGGCTTTTTTCGGTTTGGGAGTCTGTAGAATATTCAAACCTTCAATAATTAAAATATCAGGTTGTCGAATCGTTTGTACTTGATTAGGTAAAATATCATATTCAAGGTGGGAATATACAGGAGCTGTTACTTCAGACTTGCCAGCCTTGACATCAATTAAAAAATGAATCAGTTTTTGCAAATCATAACTCTCAGGAAAGCCTTTTCGTTTCATCAGGCCTCTTTGTTCCAATATGCGATTGGGATATAAAAAACCGTCTGTTGTTACAAGATCCACTTTGGGATGATTGGGCCAACGGGTAAGCAATGCTTGCAGGATCCGGGCAGTTGTACTTTTGCCTACAGCTACACTTCCAGCAATTCCAATAATATAGGGAACCTTGGGGGTTAATTGCCCCAAAAACAGATTGACCGCTTTGTATGTATCTTGGCTGTTGGCAACATGAATATTTAAGAGACGAGTAAGCGGAAGATAAATGTCACTGACTTCATTAAGAGAGATGCGCTCGTTAATTCCACGTAATTTTTCCAGTTCTTCTTCAGTAAGCGGTAGTGGAACAGAAGCACGCAGTTGTTTCCAATCTCTGCGAGTAAACGTGATATATGGAGATAGTAGTTCATTATCGGTCATCAAAGTTCACCTCGAGTTCGGACTGGGATTACATTTCCGTTCCTATTTTATCTAATTTTTTGTTGTGTATATATAAAAATCTACAAAAGTGAAGGCCAAGGGACTGTTCAAGTCAATCTGATCCTATTTTCATTCGCCATATCTGATTAATGGTTTCCGTTTTGGCTCTATGGCGCAAAATAGACTCAACCATTTCATCGTAAATCAACGACAAAATGAATACCAGTCTCTTTTCCTAAAATAGTAAGAGAAGGAAAATATTTTTGCAAGACAAAAGGTGAACATATATAGGTGGATCTTCAGCTTTGACCCATGATCTCTCAGGAAGTGGCCAGACAAGTGGTTCATAAGATTATTTATCATGAGTTGTTCGACAAATAAAAGAATATTCAAAATAAAAATACAAATAGGTCGTCCTGCGTTTGCTGATCCTGTACCTGATCCATTCACTTCAGGCTGGATGAAAAACTGCCTCGGTGTTTATACTGACTACTGAAATGATGTATGGAAAGGAGGAAGTGGAATGGAACCAGGTCAAATTCAAGATACGTTGGATCAGATTTTTACTGAGGACGAGCTGGGGCAAATTGTTTCAGCATTAAAAAAGTCTTATTTTGACATGAGTGGAAGCAATCAAATAGAAAACAGGCAAAAAATTGAAACCGCTTTGCATAAAATAGGGTGGGTGATCGATGAAGATCAACCCCACCAGATTCGGATGTTAAGAGACTACGAATTATAGTATATCGAAGAGACTGGCATCAAGCAAACACAGCAGTGTCCTTGATGCCAGTTTTTGTTTGAGAAAAGTTTCACATCCCCTTCATTTTATTTATGTGGAATAAGGGTAAACTTGTGTTAGAATGAAGGACGAGAGAGTGTTCCAAAGACTGGAGGAATTTTCCATGTCCGCAAAAGAATTTTTCGAGCTGTTTACGTATACAGCGAACTGGAATTTGCCATTAAATCTTTTATTTATAGGAATTGCGGTCATTTACCTTTTGCTGGTAGGACCCATGCGCCATCGGTTTGCTGGTGCTGAACCTGTAAAAGAGTCACAGAAATTTTTCTTTTTAATGGGCTTGATTGTTTACTATTTTACTTTGGGCAGCCCATTGGATTTGTTGGCTCACGAGCTGTTCAGCATGCACATGTTACAAATGTCTTTGTTGTATATTGTGCTTCCGCCCTTGTTGCTGCTGGGTGTACCTGCATGGATGTTTCGACCGTTGATCAAGATTCGTTGGATTCGAGCGATTGGGCGCTTTTTTACACGTCCATTGATTATTTTATTTGTATTTAACGGTTTGCTTTCGTTGTATCACTTCCCTTACATTTTTGATGCCATCATGAACAGCATGTTGTTGCATTTTGTTTCCCATGCCATTTTAATGTTTACAGCTTTATGTATGTGGTGGCCGATTATTGCTCCGGTACCGGAGTTGGATCGGGTGAAACCACTGATGAAGCTGGCTTATATCTTCGCAAATGGTATTCTGCTGACACCAGCATGTGCACTGATTATATTTGCGGATCATGTGCTGTTTGACGCATATGCGAAGATGTCCGAATTGGCACCCGTTATGAATCCAATTGATGATCAGCAACTGGGTGGTATCATCATGAAAATTGTTCAAGAAGTGGTTTATATTACGGCGATCGGTTTTGTCTTTGTACGATGGCTTCGTGAACAGCGAGCCAAAGACAAGCAAGAGCTGGAAGCATACTTTAAACAGAAGAATATACCAACTCCGCAAGAGTGATCCGGGATGAAAGTAGTAAAGTATTTGGGGACAGCACTGATCGGTACAGGTTTGTTGTTTGGTTGCAGTCCGGAAAAACCACAGGAAAAAGATACGACTTTTGTACAAGAAAAGCAATCAGCTGAGGAAAAGCTGTACCAAAATTACTGTTTAAATTGCCATGGTGAACAGCTGCGTGGCGGTTATGGCCCTGGCCTGCAAAAAGTGGGACGGAAGTATACAGAAAAAGAGATTCAAACCATTATCGAAAAAGGAATGGGCAAAATGCCAGCACAAAACTATATTCCCAAAGAAGAACAACTTCAGCTAGCGAAATGGTTAGCGAATCAAAAGTAGCCAATGAACATTTGCCAGATCGCATCTAACAGGGTGCGATCTGAGGCCGTTGACAAACCCGGTTTTCCTTTTCCAGTTGAACGACTTCTTGCTCGTATTTAAGCAACGGGAGTGAAACGGAAAAGGAAAACCGGCATATAACGAGAACTTTGTCAACAAGCTGAGATCGCATCTTAACAGGGTGCGATCTTTTTTGTTGGAGTTTCGTTCAGTAGATGGCTGGCCTGTTTATTAATGGATTCAAATTGAATGGAAATAGATTATTGTGAAATTTCTGCAAACAATCCTAAATGGAAACTGGTTTTTCCATGAAAGTTAAACAGACACCCGGAGCAATTTCGAGTTGTTTCACTTCCGTAAAGCCCAGTTTCTGATACAGTTTCAATGCGGGAAAATTGGCGGCACCTGTGCTTATGTATATTTATCTACATCTGTCTCGTTATCAAGAACAAATTGGATGAGGCATTGACCGATCCCTTGGCGGAAATATTGGGGATGGACGACGAGACGATCGATCTCCAATACTCGTTGTTTTTTTTCATAGGCAATGACTCCTGCGATGCATCCGTCTTTCCTGTAACCATAAAAGGTAAGGTTGCTTTGCATAAGCGAAGTGATGGTTTCATGCA
This sequence comes from Thermoflavimicrobium dichotomicum, assembly GCF_900114055.1. GTDB lineage: Bacteria > Bacillota > Bacilli > Thermoactinomycetales > Thermoactinomycetaceae > Thermoflavimicrobium > Thermoflavimicrobium dichotomicum. The sequence goes on from NZ_FORR01000011.1 coordinate 90,040, forward strand.
AGTGGGGGATGCCTTGAAATCCGATCCATTCGGCTTCTACTTGGTATGCAGGAATTTGTACAGCCAGGATTTGTTCGGCGACTTCCCGTTGGCTGACATCCAGGGGGACTATCATGTTTGAGCTCCTTTCTTCGATAGAAACAACCTTTATTATCTCATATTAATAAAAAAGATTCTATCTATTAAGTGAAAATCTGTGATCAGATCAGTGATGAGGATCATGGAGTTTTTCTGATAAAAAATCCGTTGCTCCCCTTCAGGAACAACGGATTTCTTGTTATCCGTTCGTTGTATGGCTATGGGTGTGAATATATTGAAGGACTTCTTCGACAGCACGCTTTCCTTGATCGATGCAGTCCGGAATGCCAACACCATGATAGGAGGCACCAGCAAAAAACAGGCCAGGAAAATGATGGTGCAAAGTTTCTTCCAGCTGTTTTACCCAATCGGCATGTCCAACCGTATATTGTGGCATGGAACGATGCCAGCGGGTAACCCGATAGAAAAGAGGTTCTTTCTCTATATGCATGACTTTGGCGAGGTCTTGTCGAACTCGCTGGAGAATGATTTCATCAGGCTCGTCGACGATGGCTTCATCTCCACTTCTGCCTACATAGCAGCGCATGAGTATTTTTCCTTCAGGAGTGGTATGGGGCCATTTTTTGTTGGTCCAAGTGCAGGCAGTAATGGTTGTGTTTTCGGTTCGGGGTACGACAAAGCCTGTTCCTTCGTAAGGAATTTGTACATCTTGTGAATCAAAACCGAGAATAACCGTCGCTACCGATGTAGCTGGAACCGATTGAACCGGTTGAGGATGAGTAAAAGATGGCATCATCTTTTGCAGGCTAGGAAAAGGTGTTGTTACAATGACTGCATCTGCCAGAAATGTGTGACCGTTTTCACATGAGAGTTGATACCTGTGATTTTCTCGCTGGATTTCCTTGATCTTACATCCAAGATGAATGGTCTCGGGTGGAAGTTCCTTTCCGATTGCTTCCACGAGGGTAGATAATCCATTTTTTAGTGTAAGAAACTGTCCTTTTTCTTCCCCAGGGAGTTTCTTGGCTGGTCTCGTTTTTTTCATGCCCAGAATTAAACTGCGATATTTTTCTTCCATCTGTGCAAATTGGGGAAAGGTTGCTTTTAAACTCAGTCGATCAAGATTGCCAGCATAGATTCCGGATAAAAGGGGTTCAATCAGATGATCAACAACTTCATTTCCTAGCCGCCTGCGGAAAAATTCACCGACAGATATGTCACCTTCAATCGATTGGCGTGGTAAGAATAGATCAAGCGAAGCACGCATTTTTCCGGAAATGGAAAAAAGCCGGGTAGCAATGAACGGAGAGATCTGGGTAGGAACCCCCATGACAGCTCCTTCCGGAATCGGATGGAGTTTTCCTTTGTGCAAGATATAAGCTTGCCCTGTCCGATTCCGAACCAGTTGGTCTTCAAGTCCCAGGTCAAGGGCTAACTGTTTGGCACTGGCTTTGCGTTCTAAAAACGAATCAGGTCCTTTTTCCATGACAAAGCCATTCCAACGTTCAGTCCAGATTTTTCCACCCAAACGCTGTTGCTCTTCCAACAAAGTAATGTGAACGGATGTTTTTTGTTCTTTGGCTGTTTTGTAGAGGTAGTAGGCGGCGGAGAGGCCTGTGATTCCACCGCCAATGATCACAATCTGATACTCGCTCATACTCTGACACTTGCCTTTTTCTTTAATTGTTTGAGGATCACCGTGACAAGACAATCGATAAATTCAGGTTTGGCGTTTGGCATTTCTGGACGGTAATAATCCGCTCCAAGCTCATCGCAAACCATTTTACATTCAATATCGTTGTCATATAGAACTTCCAGATGATCTGCAACAAAGCCCAGTGGACAATATACAAAGGAGGTATAGCCCTTTTCTTGATGCAGTTGACGGGTTAGGTCTTGTACATCAGGACCAAGCCAGGGATCAGGTGTATTTCCAGCACTTTGCCAGCCGACTGCATAATGCCTGATTCCTGCTGCTTGTGCGACCAGATCGGCTGTTTCCTGTAATTGCTGTGGATACGGATCGCCTAGCTGCAATATTTTTTCTGGTAAACTGTGGGCAGAAAAAATAACGACTGTTTTTTCATGTTTGTCTGCTGGAATTTGTGCGAAGGTTTGCTGCAGTTGCTGAACCCAATACTCGATAAATTTGGGTTCCTTGTACCAGCTATCGATAGACTCAATATGAAGTCCGCCTAATTGGGCCGCCTTTTCCTGGGCACGCCCATTATAAGATTTGACGCTGAATGTGGAATAATGAGGAGCGAGAACCAAGCTAATCGCTTCCTCGATTCCCTCTTGATGCATTTGTGAGACAGCATCTTCGATGAAGGGATCGATATGCTTTAATCCCAGATAGGCACGAAACTCGATATCGTTTTGTACCTCGTTTAATCGATGTTCGACCTTTGCCACCTGTTCTTCCGTAATCCGGGCGAGTGGGGAGATTCCGCCGATCGCTTCATAGCGAGCTTTCAAATCTTCGAGAAGCTCAGGAGATGGCTTCCGTCCACGCCGAATATGGGTATAGTATGGCTCCAGATCTTCGGGTTTTCGTGGGGTGCCATAAGCCATCAATAGGATACCCATTCTTTTTTTACTTGACATCCAGGTTCCCTCACTTTTTTGTGTAATGGTGAACAAGATCAGTCAAACGCTGTAAGGTTTCCACTTGTACTTCTGGAAAGATTCCATGTCCCAGGTTAAAGATATACCCGGGGTGCTCCATTCCTTGGTCGAGGATTTCTTTGGCTTTTTTCTCGATAACCTCCCAAGGTGCCAGTAATAGTGAAGGATCGAGATTTCCTTGCAGCGTTTTCGTAATCCCCTGTTGACGTGCGGATTGGATGGATGTACGCCAATCTAATCCAATGACATCTACAGGCAGTTTGTCCCATTCCTGAAGCAGATGACCCGCTCCAATCCCAAAATAGATGATGGGGACATCTGAGGTTTGTTTTAAGGTAGAGAAGATTTTTTGCATGATGGGAGCAACATATTCCCGGTAATCTTCCTGGTTAAGAGCCCCGACCCATGAATCAAACACTTGAATGGCATGAGCACCGGCACGAATCTGTGCCTGCAGGTATGTAATCGTCATGGAACCCAATTTTTCCATTAGCGCATGCCATGCTTTGGTGTTACTGTACATAAAACCTTTGGTTTTATAATAGTTTTTGGATGGTCCACCTTCAATGATGTAGCTCGCCAAAGTAAAAGGAGCACCAGCAAAACCGATTAAAGGTACGGAAAGTTGTTGGGTTAACATTTTTACTGCTTCGATTACAAATGGAACATCTTTTTCCGGTTCCAATTCACCCAGGCGAGATACATCCTGGATGGAGCGAACAGGATTGGAAATGACAGGCCCGACGCCTGAGCGAATCTCCACGTCAACACCAATCGGTTTCAGTGGTGTCATAATATCGGCAAACAAAATGGCTGCATCTACGCCTAATTGCTTGACAGGGAGGCTTGTTACCTCTACACATACTTCAGGAATTTCGCTCATCTCAAAGAAAGAATATTTTTTACGGATATTACGGTATTCAGGTTGGTAACGTCCTGCCTGACGCATGTACCAAACGGGTATGTATTCAGTCGGTTCCTGGCGGCATGCTCTTAAGAAGGTATCGTTAAAGCTCTGACTGGCCATTCAGACACACCTTTCAATTTCGTTTCGTCTTGCTTTCTATCCAAGTCTATATAAGAATGTTGCATAATCCAATCAATTGATAGCGTTTCTGAATCGCTGATCACGCAATGGATGCAACAAGCTTAAAATATGGTTCTTTTATATTATTACCATATCCTTTTATTGTTAATGGAGATAGGGGTTTGGATAAAATGTCATCAAATTTTCTATCTTTCATGGAGATGAATAAAAACTTTGAGAGTTGGGAATGCGTCGATGCTTTTTCGCTTTAGTATTCATAAAAATAAGAAAAGGAGGAAGGATGAGTATGAAACAATGGATGGTTTATGTAGGGATCTTGACAAGTTGTCTGCTGCTTGCAACGAGCTGTCATTTTGAAATGAACAGGAAAACCGCTTATGTAGAAAAGGTCATAGACGGGGATACCATTCACTTGACCGAACCTGTAATGGGAACCAAAAAAGTGCGATTGGTCTCGGTCGATGCACCGGAAACCAATTATCAAGGCCAGGCACAACATCCATGGGGAGAAAAAGCGAAAAATTTTTTGATGGATTTATTGCCGGCAGGAACGAGAATTGATCTGGAATGGGATCAAGAAGCCAAAGACCGCTATGGTCGTTTGTTGGCCCATGTTTGGAAAGGAGACACAGATGTCAACAAAGAGTTAATCCGCCATGGACATGCAGTAACCTATTATATTGATCCAAATATGAAATACTTTGAGGAATACCAATCCGCTTATCTACGATCCAAAAGAGAAGGGAAGGGAATGTGGAATCCAGATCAGCCCATTTCCGCATTACCGTTTGAGTTTCGTGATCAAGTTTCGGGGCAGGTACAGGACAAGTATGTAGGGAATTATGATACCAGGCAATATGTACCGCCAGATCAATATAAAAGCATCCCGATAGAAAAGAGGATCTTTTTTCTGAAAGAGGAAGACGCGAAAAAAGCAGGATATAAAAAGATGGATTCATAAGATGGGAGAATGTATTGGGTCTGTGCAAACGATGTTAAGTATGTCATGGTCTTTGTTTTATAGAATGATCCTGAAAATGTGTTGCCGTTATTGAGGTTTTAGGTTTTTGAAGGAATTGGTCCCTTGACATGACTTATTTTCAAGTGGCAGGAGATGTGACATGGAAAGGAACCAATTCCAAAGCGTAATGAAGATGTTGTCAACGAGTTTACAGCGAGGGTTCGCTGTTTTTTTGTTTACCTTGGAAAAAAGCCTAGTTTTTCTCCCATTGTTTGGTTACCTCGCGAATGTGATCCAGTTGTTTCCAGTATTGTTCAATCGCCATTTTGCCTTCGGGTGTGATTCGGATAGTGGTATGTGGAATTTTTTTGCGAACAAATTTTTTATCAATCGCAATGTAGCCTGCTTTTTCAAGCTTGGAGAGATGACAGGATAAATTGCCTTTGGTTAACCCGGTCAGTTCCTGCAAAAAGAGAAATTCAGCCATTGTACATGCTGCGAGAGCACTCATAATGGCTAATCGGGCGGGTTCATGAATCAGTTTGTTCAATCGAGCCATTTCTTTAAAAGGCATCATAACAATGCCTCCTTTTTAAATCATTAAACTAGTTTGTATTATAAACCAAAAGAACAAGAAAAGAAAGGGAAAACATGTCACAGAATGTATAAAATATGAATCTTGATAAATAATGATTAATTATATATATTCGAAAAAAAGGAGGGATAAAATGAAACGTTTTTGGGCCATCATGTTGTGCATGGTATGGGTACTTGTTTTAGCTCCAACTGCTGTATTTGCTGCTGATGAACATTTTGCTTTTCGCGAGGTAAAAATAAAAGAAACAAAAGTGGAATACCTGGTAACAGGCGAAGCAAAGGTGTTCGAAGGAACCTACCATTATCTTGTGCGTGCTGGAAAGCAGGTGCTGGTCAAAGGCCATGGACGGGCTACCGCTGGAGCGCCCAAATGGGGTAAATGGCAGCAAAAGATCACACTTTCCAAAGAACAGATCAAAGGAAAGAAAAATGTAACGCTCGAGCTGTACGAAAAAAGTGCCAAAGATGGAAAAGCCGTCAATCAACTGATCATTCCTCTCAATCATCCATTTGGAAAGGAATATCAGAATCGAGCATTTCGACATGTAAAAGTAGCAGAACCCAATGTGATCTATGTGGTTACGGGTAAAGCACGGGTATTTGAAGGGGTTTATTCCTATATAGTAGAAGACGGTCACGATGTATTAGTTAAAGGAAGTGGCCAGGCTTCAGCAGCAGCACCTGCTTGGGGAACATTTAAACAAGAGATCGCTATTAAGAAGAGCAAGCTCCCTCACAATGGTTCCATCATTCTGACTTTGTACCAGAAAGATCTGTCTGGCAGGGGTGCGCACTTACATAGCTATTCCTTACAATTGGATCAGTTTCCTTGGTAGTGTCAGGCAAACAATACGCCGATGATTTCTTTCATGAAGTCATCGGCTTTTTTTGTGCATAGCGAAGTGGCACAGATTTCTTGTGTAACTCTATTGCAACTCTTGATTTTTACAGTAATAGAAACAAGAAAACTAGGAGAGATAAAGATGAGTTGGATTCCGGACTGGTTGACAAGTCGCAGCCGTTTAACCCCTGAACGTATAGCGGTTGTGGAAGCAGAGACAGGAAAAAGATGGAGTTACCAGGAGCTTAATCAACATGCAGAGCAATTGGCGTTCGTACTGCAAGAAGAAGGAGTCAAAAAAGGAGATCGGGTAGCGATTTTGGCTCCTAATCATCTTTCCTATGCTGAATTGTTGTTTGCCTGTGCCAAAATAGGTGCGATTTTTGTCCCGCTAAACTGGCGACTGGCTCTAAAAGAATTAAAAATGGTGGTGGAAGACTGTACACCTCATCTTCTTTTCTATCACCCCAGTTTTCATGAATGGGCTAAGCGTTTACCCATCCAGAAAAAGATGGATCATCAGGAGTGGAAGAAACGAAATGGAATGGAAATGCGATGGAAACGAGAAGAACCTGACATCGAAGATCCCTGGATGATTTTGTATACAGGCGGAACGACTGGAAAGCCGAAGGGAGTAGTTCTATCCCATCGTGCGATCTTCTGGAATGCGATCAATACCATTCTGAGTTGGCATCTCACAGCTGATGACAAGACACTGGTTTACTTGCCGATGTTTCACACTGGGGGATTGAATGCTCTGGCTACACCTCTCTGGTATATGGGAGGGACAGTTGTCATTGGCGATCAGTTTGAAGCAGAAATGGCGATGGAGGTAATCGAGCGGGAACAATGTACGATTGTCTTGATGGTGCCTACCATGTATCATCGATTGATTCAATCTCCAGCGTTTGAGCGCAATTCTTTCTCCAGCATGCGAGTTTTTTTGTCTGGTGGAGCACCCTGTCCGTTAAACATTTATGATGCTTTTATAAAGAAAGGAATTTCTTTTAAGGAAGGTTATGGAATGACAGAAGCCGGACCCAATAATTTTCAAATCGATCCTGAAGTGGCCAAGAGAAAAAAGGGTTCTGTGGGTTTGCCCATGTTTTTCAATGAAATTCGGCTAATGGATGGACGAGTTGAGGTGACGGAACCAGAGAAAGTAGGAGAGATCTGGATTCGGGGTGGACATTTATTTGGCTGTTACTGGAACAATCCCGAAGCGACTCAGGCTGCCCTGCAGAATGGTTGGTTTCGTACAGGAGATTTGGGAAAGCGAGATCAGGATGGTTATTACTATATCGTGGGTAGACAAAAAGACATGATTATTACAGGGGGAGAGAATGTATACCCGACTGAAGTGGAACAGGTTATATTAGAACATCCAGATGTAGAGGAGGTAACTGTTTTCGGGATTCCACATGAGCAGTGGGGAGAAGAAGTCACAGCAGTGATTGTGCTTAAGGAGAGGTCTACGTTGACCGCCAAGCAGTTGCAAAATTTTATCAGGAAACGCTTGGGAGGATATAAAGTTCCGAAAAAAATGGTTTTTGTCGATGAATTGTCTAAGACAGCAGTTGGAAAAATTGACAAGAAGGAGTTGATCAATCGTTATGGTTTATAGTGCCGGGTTGATTGTAAATACTGCCCTGCCCGTACTTCCCTCTTATTTGCTTCGTCGACCCTCCTTGGTAAAGAAGTGTAAACAAGGAATGGATGCCCCGGTTTTACTGCTTCATGCCCCAATGGGCTATGGTAAAACGACAGCCATTGCTTCTTTTTTAAAAGATCACAAGATGGATAGTTGTTGGATTCGCTTTTCTGCGAAAGAAATGGATGAGCAATCGGTTTGGCAGAAGCTGTTTTTGTCGATGCGCCAATTATTTCCTCACTTTGGGGAAACATGGATGGATGAAATTTTCACTTCCAAGAACGGCGATCCACCATCCTCGACTTTTTTAGAGAAGTGGATCAGTGAATGGTTAAAGCTTTCCAAGAATATTGTATTCGTGCTTGATAATTATCACGTAGTGCAGTCTATTCCAGGTGTTCGACCATTTATGGAAGAGTGGGTAAAAAATATACCTGCAGGCTGTCATCTGGTAATCATGAGCCGTGAGAAATGTGATTGGGGTGGATTACATGCGATGAAAATGAAGGGCGAACTATATGAAATATCGACATTGGACCTGGCATGGTCAGAAGAAGAGATAGAGGTGTATTTTACTGACTATTATCAACATACGCTCTCTCAGGAACAGCTTCAACTCATCTTTCGCAGGACGAGAGGTTGGCCTGTTGCTGTTCGGCTTCTGGCGCAATATTTTTCCCGGGAAATAGGAACGGAATCATTGTTTCAAGATCATTCGGACTTTATGCAAGATTTATTCCGGTATTTTAAAGAGGAAGTTTGGCAAGGTTTATCCTGCATATGGCAAAAAGTCCTTCTTGAAATGAGTTTATTGGATATGGTTTCTGATCAAACCTATACAGAAGCATATGAAAGAAAGCCCATGATCTCGATGAATGAAGTGGAACAAAGACATTTATTCGTGACAAAAAGAAATGAATCGAGCTATTTCTTTCACCCCTTGTTTCAGCGTTTTTTACAGTATCAGTTGAAACAGAATGCTATTGAACAACAACGTTTATACCCACAAGCGATTCAATATTATTCGCAAAGCCAAAAGTATGAACAGGCTTTACATTATGCCCGCGAATGGGGAGATCGGCAAACCTTTGCCGAAATGTTACTCCAATGCGCGAAAGAATGGTTAAACCAGGGACAATTGGACAGAGTAGAAGCTTCCCTGTGCCCACTCGAAGACGACTGGAAAGATCATTATTACCATTTATGGATCTATGAAGGGGAACTTTATCGTTATCGGTGCCAATATGAGAAAGCGTTGCAATGTTATACGCGAGTGGAAAAGCTTGCGAAAATGGTTGGAGATCGGCAAGGGGAGAGCTTAAGTTTGGAAGGGCAGGCTCGTGTATATTTAGATACCATTCAACCAGGCAAAGCGGAGTATTTTTTGTTACGAGCACTCCAGGTTCTGGAAGGGGAAGAGGCATATCATTCTGATCGTGAACGTTTACAACTTTTGATTGCAGAAAATCAAGTGAATATCGGCCGAGTATGGGATGCAAATCAATGGTTGGAAAAAAGGAAAGAAGGAAATGAAGTGTTTGTTGATCCTGAGTTGGAAGCGAGACTGTTACTTCGTACAGGACGTTTACGACAAGCCAGGCAAATACTGGAGAAGAAGAAAAAAGAAGAAGAGCAAGCGGGAAAAAATCTGTTACCCCGTTCCCATCGGGAAACGCACGTGTTACTATCATTTATTCAAAGTTTAATCGGAGAAATTGACCAAGCCAAAAAAATGGCGGAAATTGGCATTGTGCAAGGTGTAGAATATCAATCTCCATTTATAGAAGCTTGTGGTTGGATGCGATTGGGACATGCTGTCCAATTAATGCCGAAATATGAAAAAAAATTAGCGGTTGAATGTTATCAAGCGGCCATTGAGTTAATGGATGATCTGCGTATGTCACGCGGAAAAGCGGAACCATTGTTAGGCATGACCTTACTGTACGGACGGGATGGAGTAACAGATCTAGCTTGTTACTATGGTCAACAAGCATTAACGGAAGTAGAGAAGGTGAAAGATCATTGGTTGGCAGCCGTGATTCGTTTGGCGATGGGGATTGCGGCTTTTTATGGTGAACGCTTACCCATGGCTGAACAGATTTTTACAGAATGTTGTAACCGGTTTGTGCGTTGTGGTGATCATTATTTTCTAACTGTTTCCCTATTATGGAAAGCGATCACTGCTTTGGACACAGGAGATGAATCGGTTTTTGCAGGGAGTATGCGTGAATTATTGTCATCCATGCAGAAAGGACAATATGAATTTCTGTTGCAAAAAAGAACGCTTTTTGGACCACGTGATATCCAAAGATGGATTCAGTTGTTATTTACTGCACAGGGAAGAGAAATTGAAGAATCTTATGTATCCTATTTGCTCGAAGAGATGGGGCTTCACCATGTGACTTCGCATCCTGGTTATACCCTAAGAATCCAGACATTGGGTACGTTTCGGGTTTGGTTAGGCGACGATGAAATTCAGGCCAAAGATTGGCAACGCAGTAAGGCCAAAGAATTATTTCAGTTTTTGATAACCAAACGTCACAGTTTATTAACGAAAGAGGAGATTTGCGCTTACTTATGGCCAGATGCAGATATGAAGGCAGCAGATCGGGATTTCAAAGTGGCACTTCATGCCTTGAATAATACACTGGAACCCAATCGCTCAGCACGATCAACCTCTTTTTATATTCAACGGCAAGGAGCCTTATATGGCTTGAATCGATCAGCTGGTTATGAGCTGGATGTGGATGAATTTGAAAAGCTGGTCCAACAGGGAATGAAAGAGGAGGATTTAAACCAACTGCAAAGCGGACTTGATTTATATCATGGCAGTTATTTACCAGAGCGTAGATACGAAGATTGGAGTGCGATGGAACGAGAACGGTTACAATCGCTTTTTATTCGTGGAGCTGAACGACTCGCCAGGTTGTTGATCGAGCAACAGATGTGGGATGAAGCAATTGATTGGTGTGAACGAATTTTGCAAGAAGACCCGTGTTGGGAAGAGGCTTATCGTTTACTCATGAAAATTTATTATCTTAGGAATAACCGGCCACAATCTATCCGGATCTATCAGCGATGTTGCAATCGATTGCAAAAAGAACTGGGAATTACTCCGATGCCAAAAACAGAAGAATGGTACCAGTTCATTGTCCAGGGGCGACTTCCAGTGTAACTGATTTGCAACTTTGTCAGATTAACATAGATAGCAAGTGAAAGAAAGGGAGTGATCCGGCATGATTCGTTCTCATTTGCGCAGTGCATTTATTTTTCTCTCATTAGGTGCCCTGCTATTTGTAAGCGCTTGCTCAGGGCAGGGCGGAGCTGATGCTGGCAAACCGATCAAAATCGGATTGCTGGCTTCTACGACAGGAGCATTGGAGTCGTATGGTAAACAAACAGTGAACGGTTTTCAACTGGGCTTGGAGTATGCTACTCAAGGAAAGAAAGAGATCAATGGACGCAAAATTGAAGTGATTGTGGAAGATACGGAAACCAAGGCAGATGTTGCCGTGAAAAAAGCGACGAAGTTATTGGAGGAAGATGAGGTCGATATCCTGGTCGGTTCAAGCAGTTCAGCCGATACTCTCGCTGTTCTTCCTTTGGCGCAAGAATACAGGAAAGTGATGATTGTCGAACCAGCTGTTGCGGATAGTATTACAGGAAGTGATTGGAATCGCTATATTTTCCGCACAGCCCGTAGTTCTTCTCAGGATGCGGTAGCGGGAGCGGCGGCCATCGCGAAGCCAGGCGTAAAAATCGCCACTTTTGCACCTGATTATGCCTTTGGAAGGGATGGGGTATCCGCCTTTAAAAAAGCGGCTGAAAAACGTGGAGCCAAAGTGATTCATGAAGAATATGCAGACCCAAAAGCGACTGACTTTACGGCTAATTTGCAGAAAATTGTTAATGCGAAACCGGACTATTTATTTGTCATTTGGGCTGGGGCAAATACGCCCTGGAATCAAATTCATGACATGAAGCTGGCTGAGCGCGGAATTAAAATATCAACGGGGGTTCCCGATATAGCTGCTCTGAAAACGATGCAACCGCTTGTTGGGATGGAAGGGTTTACCGTTTATTATCATACACTTCCGAAAAATAAAGTGAATGACTGGTTAGTCAGTGAACATAAAAAACGCTTTCACTCTCCACCTGATCTGTTCACACCTGGGGGAATGGCAGCCGCGATTGCCGCTGTGGAAGCATTGAAAAAGACAGGTGGCGATAGCACAGCGGACAAGCTGATTTCAGCAATGGAAGGGATGTCTTTTGAAACCCCAAAAGGCAAGATGACTTTCCGTAAAGAGGACCATCAAGCATTACAGACCCTCTATGCGGTTCGTTTGCAAAAAGGGACAGACTATCCAGCACCAGAGTTGATTCGTGAGTTGTCTCCAGACGAAACTGCTCCACCCATCCAAAATAAAAAGAAATAGACTCTTTCTGAACATAACGCCAAGGAATCGGTTTCTTGTCAAGAAATCGTAACCAAGAAACCGATTTCAGGCTCCAATCCATGGACTGACCAAAAGGGGGGGATGAAATGGAGTCCATTTTGAAAACCCAAAACCTAACGATTACCTTTGGTGGACATATTGTTTTAAAAGAGATTAATGTTTCAATTCAGCGTAATCGGTTTACATCCATAATTGGTCCGAATGGCGCAGGAAAAACCACATTTTTCAACTTGCTAAGTGGTCAATTAAAACCGACACAAGGTCGGATTTTCTTTCGAGATCAGGATGTAACTCAACTATCTCCAGATGCTCGGACTCGATTGGGCATTGGGCGCTCTTTTCAAATCACCGATGTCTTTCCACATCTGACTGTACTGGAAAATGTGCGATTGGCTGTACAAGCACGAGCTGGTATACACTTCCATGTTTTCTATCCGAAACAAAAAATGAAAGAATTGGAAGATAAAGCGATGGAGTGGCTAAAAAAGGCATTGCTCGAACATAAAAAAAATGAGTTGGCTACCTATCTAACACATGGAGAAAAAAGAAAATTGGAAATCGCCATGCTGTTAGCGTTAGAAACAGAACTGTTACTCTTGGATGAGCCTACGGCCGGCATGTCATTGGAAGAAGTGCCGATGATTTTGGAATTGATCCAATCATTAAAAGATGAACAGAATCGTACCATATTGCTGATCGAGCACAAAATGGACATGATTCGGAACTTGTCTGATCAAGTGCTGGTTTTGTATCAAAGCGAATTGCTGGCACAAGGCACACCAGAGGAAATCATGCAAAATGAACTTGTGCAATCCGCTTATTTGGGAGGGGATTTCCTTGCTCCTTGAAATTGAACAAATGGAGACATTTATTGGGCAATATCATATTTTGCATGGGATTACGCTGTCTGTCCCAGCTGGAGAAGTTACGGTTTTATTGGGGAGAAATGGGGCAGGAAAAACAACTACATTACGTTCGATTATGGGGCTTGCTCCTGCACAGAAAGGAACCATTCGTTTTTGTGGTGAGGAGATCCAGGCATTTCCTCCCTATGAAATTGTGCGTCGAGGCATTGGTTATGTGCCTGAGGATCAAGGGATCTTTGGTGATTTAACTGTTGAAGAAAATTTGAAAGTGGCCATGAAACATAAAGATTCCGCTGCGATGGAACGGTTGCAATGGACATTGGAGTTGTTTCCAGATTTAAAAACGGATTGGCATAAAAAGGGAGCCTATCTGAGTGGTGGACAGAAGCAAATGTTATCCATTGCTCGTGCGTTGGTTCAAGATCTGTCCTTACTCTTGATTGATGAGCCGAGTAAGGGATTGGCTCCCATTATGGTGGAGAAGGTCGCCAAAGCTTTATTGCACATGAAACAAAAAACAACCATTGTGCTCGTTGAGCAAAACTTTGCGATGGCTAGTTGGGTAGGAGATCGATTTTATATTTTGGATGATGGAAAAACAGTTGCTGCCGGACCTATGAAAGAATTAAAAGAAGATCAAGAGTTAAAGAGAAAATATTTGGGTGTTTCGTAGAGAGGAGGGATCAGAGGAAATGGCGATATGGCTGAATCTCACTGTGAATGGGCTGGCAACAGGAATGTTAATCTTTTTGCTGGCTGTGGGCTTGACCTTGATTTTTGGATTGATGGATGTGTTGAACTTTGCACATGGCGGTTTATTTGTCTGGGGAGCGTTTGCTGGTATCTGGCTTTTTGCCCGTACGGGAAGTTTTTTATTAGGACTGTTGTTTGCTGTCGTGGTCGGCTTGATTTTGGGATGGTTCATGGAAAGATGGATCATACAACCGGTCTATGGGAATCACATGCAACAGATCCTGATTACTTTGGGGGTAATGTTGGTTTTAAGCGAATTTATTAAAGTGATTTGGGGCCCCAATCAGCTCAGTGCTCCTACTCCTGAATGGCTGGCGGGAAGTTGGGTGATCGGCGGAGTGGTATTGATCAAATATCGACTTTTCATTATTTTGGTTGGCTTACTTGTCTTTCTCCTGGCTCACTTTCTACTTACTCATACACGAATGGGTTTGATTGTTCGAGCAGGGGTCATGAACCGTGAGATGGTACAAGCTTTAGGGGTCAATATCCAACGGGTTTTTATGGGTGTTTTTATGATTGGCGCGGCTTTAGCCACTCTAGCAGGAGTGTTGTTTGGGCCTTATTCCGGTGTGATTTATGCGGAGATGGGACTAGAGTATGCGATCTTTGCCTTTATTGTGGTTATTATTGGTGGAATGGGAAGTGTCATGGGTTCTGCTTTCGCTTCTGCCATTGTTGGTTTGTCTGGCGCTTATGTCAATTATCTATTACCGGATCTGTCACTGGCTGTAAACATGTTGATCATGTTGGTCGTGCTATTGTGGAAGCCTGAGGGACTATTTGGAACGAAAGGGGTGAAAGGATGAAATGGGAGAAAAAATGGATCTTTGGAGCAATGATCGCATTGTTTTTGTTTGTATTGCCTTGGATTTATGACTCACGCAGTACACTCATTTTAATCACACAAATTTTTATCTTTGCCGTTTTCGCAATGAGCTATGATCTTTTGCTGGGATATACTGGCATTATATCGTTTGGACATGCGATGTTTTTTGGAATCGGGGCCTACAGTACAGGGATTGGATTGATGCGAAATGGAGAAACCTGGACTGCTTTGCTGTATGCATTAGGGATCACAGTGATTTTATGCTTGTTGCTCAGTCATGTGGTTGGCATGTTGTCTTTACGCTTAAAAAGTCATTATTATGCGATGCTGACTTTGGCCTTCACGGGACTGCTTCAGGTTGGTGCGGAAAAATGGCGTAGCTTGACGAAAGGAAATGATGGTTTTACCTTTCATATCCCCGAATTTCTAATGGATCGAAAAATTTTCTATTTATTTTCTCTTCTCTTTATGATTATCATCTTTCTCTTTTTGTATCAGTTGATTTCTTCGCCATTTGGCAAAGTGCTTCAAGCGATACGGGAGAATGAGCGGCGTGCATTATCATTGGGGTATCAAGTGGTTCATTATAAAGTGTGGGCCAATGTCATCGCTGGTGTCATTGCGGGTCTGAGTGGCATGGTGTATGCACTGAGTTTACGTTTTATCAATACATCCGTTTTCGCAGTAGATATTACCCTTGATGTGCTGTTAATGACCATTATTGGAGGAGTTGGAACACTCTTGGGACCGATCATCGGGGCTGCCTTGATCGAAACAGCGCATGAAATGTTGACGGAATTGGCAGATGTGCATTGGCTGTTCGAACGTTGGATTATATTGTTTGGACTGATTTATATCTTGGTGGTTCTCTTTTTCCCAAAAGGGATTGTAGGTACCTGGAATGAGTGGATGAAGAAAGAGAGGTGGAAAAAATGGAATCGGTTGGGATTATGAGTATTGGTCTATATCTGCCTGAGCAGCGCATGAGCAGTCAAGAAATTGCTGCAGCATCAGGTATTCCTGTTGAGGTAGTGGAGCAAAAAATGGGGATCAAAGAAAAAACAATTCCTGCTCTCGATGATCATCCTTGTGAAATGGGGATCCGTGCGGCCAAACAAGCCATCGATCGTGCAGGGATACAACCAGAAGAGATTGAAGTAGTGATTTATATCGGAGAGGAATACAAAGAATATCCTGTCTGGACAGCCGCGATCCATTTGCAACGAGAGATTGGAGCCGTCAATGCTTGGGCTTTTGATATCGCGCTACGCTGTGGTACATCCATTCTCGGAATGAAGCTGGCTAAAGACCTAATGACAGCTGATCCAGCCATTCGTACCGTCTTGCTGGCGGGCGGATATCGGAATGGGGATCTGGTCAATTATCAAAATCCGCGCACACGCTTTTTGTTCAATCTTTCTGCGGGAGGCGGAGCGATTCTTTTGCGCAGGGGATGGACTCAAAATGAGGTATTGGCGACTCATATCATCACGGATGGCTCTTTTTCCCAAGATGTGATTATCCCAACAGGTGGAACCAAGATTTCTCACACTTGTGATGGCAAGGCCGGACGATGGGGGTATTTTGATGTTCCAGATGCAAAAGGAATGAAAGAAAGATTGGAACGTGCCTCATTACAAAACTTCTTGGAGGCCATTCGCCAATCTTTACAGAAAAGCGGTCTTTCCGATAAAGATATCGACTACCTAGGGATTTTGCATATGAAACGCTCTGCCCATGAAGCGATCTTAAAAGAACTGGGTTTATCTTCAGAACAGACCATCTATTTGGATCATTACGGACATATGGGGCAATTTGATCAAATTCTTTCATTGGAACTTGGCTTGCAAGCAGGCAAAATCAAAGAAAGTGATGTCGTTGTGTTAGTAAGTGCGGGAATTGGATATGCCTGGGGTGCGACAACAATCCGTTGGGGGAGGGTATAAAATAGGTGTCGACAAAAATCGTAAAGCGGACCATTTCACTTGCGAATGGAGAAACATTGGGTTATCGGGAAAGGGAAGGAGGAGAGCAAACACTCTTACTTATTCATGGGAATATGACTTCTTCCCAACACTGGGATGTGTTGATGGAGCGAATCGATCCGAAATATCGGTTAATCGCTATTGATTTACGTGGTTTTGGACTTTCGACTTATCATCAACCCATTCAGTCGTTAAAAGACTTTGCCCAAGATATAAAGCTGTTGGTAGACCGATTAAAGCTACGCAAGTTTGCGATGATGGGGTGGTCACTGGGCGGTGGAGTAGCGATGCAGTTTGCGGCCGATTATCCAGAGTATGTTGAAAAATGTATTTTACTTTGCTCCATGTCGACACGGGGTTATCCTTTTTACCAATTTGATGAAACCGGTAAGCCCATGAAGCGATTGCAAACAAAAGAAGAAATTGCTCAAGATCCACTCCGTTCCATTCCTATTTCCAGAGCATATCAAGAAAGAGATAAATCATTCCTAAGACAATTATGGAATGCACTTATTTATACCCAGCGCCAGCCTTCACCAGAGAAATATGAGATCTATCTGGATGATATGTGCACGCAACGGAATCTCGTTGATGTGTATCACGCTTTAAACCATTTCAATATCAGTAAAACACCCAATGAGTTGGGGAATGGAACGGGAGAAGTGGAAAAAATCCAAGCACCTGTCCTGATTCTTTGGGGAGAAAATGACTTGGTCGTGACCAAACCGATGACGATGGAATTAATTGAAGATTTAGGAGAGAAGGCCAAAGTGGTTTCTTTGCAGAATTGCGGCCATTCTCCATTGATTGATGATTTGGAGCAGTTGGTCAAGCATGTGAAATCATTTTTAGAAGATTAAAGTAAAAGAGAGGAGAAAAGGATATGGGACGTTTGGAAGGGCGAGTCGCATTGATTACAGGGGCAAGCAGGGGAATAGGAAAAGCAACAGCGACATTATTTGTGAATGAAGGGGCGCGTGTTTGTCTGGCGGATATCGATGAAGAGGGAGTAAAGAAGACTGCAGAAGAGCTGGCAACAGCTGGATTTGATGTATTTGCGCAGGTGGTGGATGTCACCCAAAAGGATCAGGTAGAAAGCGCAGTAGAGGAAACAGTGAAACGTTATGGACAACTTGATATTTTGGTTAATAATGCCGGTGTCATTCGTGATAACTTATTGTTTAAAATGACGGATTCGGATTGGGATACGGTCATGAATGTTCATCTCAAAGGAGCATTTTATTGCAGTCGTGCAGCACAAAAATGGATGGTTAAGCAAAATTATGGACGAATTATCAATTTATCTTCCATTTCCGCACTTGGCAATCGTGGACAGGCAAATTATGCCGCAGCAAAAGCAGGGCTTCAAGGCTTCACCAAAACACTGGCCATTGAGCTGGGGAAGTTTGGCATTACTGTCAATGCCGTGGCTCCAGGATTTGTGGAAACAGAAATGACCAGGGCAACAGCTGAAAGAATGGGAATGAGTTTTGATCAGTTTGCAGAAGAAATCAAAAAATCGATCCCTGTCGGGCGGGTTGGCCATCCGGAAGATATTGCTCATGCGATTTTATTCTTTGCGCAAGAAGAGTCTTCATTTGTCAATGGTCAAGTGTTATATGTAGCAGGAGGACCAACGGATTAAAAATATGGAACTGAAAAAAGATGTCCCTTAATTGTTAAATATCCAATGCCCCATTTAGATGATGGGGAATTTTTTTACTGTATCGGAATTGTTGAAGCTTTTGCGCAGGAATGCGAGGGAAGTGTATTCAAAAATGGTAAGGGGATTAATGAAAATAATTATTTACGAATCAATATAAAAAATATAAAATTGTTAAAAAACATTAAAAAGGAGAGACGATCTATGCAAATTGTGCAGAGAGTCCAGATGAAAATGAAACCTTCGGTGAACGAAAAAACAACAGAATATAGAATGGAGTATGATCAACGATGTCCATATCCAGAAACAATATCCATAAGCTCTATTGGGCTTATGTGTGGGGAAATGTTAATCTCTTAGCGCCGATTCTCGCCTTATTTTATTTACATCGAAATTTAAGTTGGACGGAACAGCTTTTTGTATTACTGACCTTTAGTGTATCGATTCTGATTTTTGAAGTACCTACAGGTGCGTTTGCAGATCGCTTTGGTCCCAAGACTTCATTTTATGCCGGTAGCCTTGTACGGTTTATTTCGCTTGCGTGCTTGTTGTTTTCTAAAGATCATATTTGGCTCATTTATTTAAGCCAGGTCTTGTCTGGACTTTCCGCTACGTTTTTTTCCGGCGCGGATGAAGCGCTCATCTATGAATCATTAAAACGGGATGACCGAGAAGAGGAAATGGGCACAGAGATTGGGAAAATCTATTCAGCCCGGATGGTCTCGACAATTGTAGGAGCAATCATCGGCGCATGGATCGGGAAGGATTTGACTGAATGGCAGTTTGATTTGCTCATCCTGTTGCAAAAGGTTTGTGTGCTGATTCAGCTTGGTTTTCTTACCAAAGTGATAGAGCCACCTGCATTCGAACACAATCGTGATCATCCGTGGAAACATGTGCACAGAGGCTGGAAAGAGATTCGGCAGGCACCTTATCTGTTACTCTTATTTGTCCATGTGACCGTGATTTTTATCCCCACTTATATCTTTGATCATTTTAAAACTCCCTGGTATCAAAAGCTTTCACTTCCAGTTGCATGGATTGGGATCATTGTGGCGATCGCTAACTTTCTATCCTTTCTTGCTTCCCAACATCTTGGAAGAATTGTCTCCAAGGGACGGGAAGTGACTTGGATGTACTTGACTGGGGGAATCATTCTCATTGGATATCTCCTGCTTGTCTTATTCCCGAATATTTGGATTGCCATTTTTGTGTCTCTACTTATTCCTTTGGCGAATGCGATTCGAAATCCATTATATTCGCAACTCAGCAATGAATATATCTCCACAGGAAGTAGAGCAACTGCTTTATCTTTGCTTAGTGTATTAGATTCATTGTTTGATGTTTTAATCGTCATACCCATGGGGTTTGTTGCTTCTTCATTTTCTGTGTCTGGAACTGGCTTGATGGCTATTTTCCTGGGGTGTGCCGCATTTACATTGATTGGGTTATGTTTTCCAGTGAGAAGAAATAAGGAGTCAGGATAGAAAGATGGCCCGGAACCTAAAAGGATTCCGGGCCATTGATTAGTTGACCGAATCGGATTTGATATGATAAGGCGTTCAAAAGCGACGAAGAAACAAGATTCAATTGTATTCTAAATGAAATAGCTCGTATACAGGATTACTGATCAAAATGTTTATCTTTTATTTATATCATAGATTAGTTTGTAATACAAACAAAGTAACTTAAAATACGAAGATCGGCCGTTAAAAGCCACGTGAAATAATAAATTTGCTTTACATGACCAGTATGAGCAAACAGAGTTGTTGAAAATAATGAGATCGCCAAAAATAAAAGCTGGGGGAAAAATCAAGAAACCCGCCCAATGAACGAACGGGTCAAAAGTTATTGATCAGGTCTTAATGATATTACATGGGTTCCTTCCTCTGTTGCAACACGTTTGTCTTTGTCAATGTCCCTTTCTCGAACGCCAATGGAAATAGCAGCTTCAATCATCTGCAGAAATTGGATATAATATAAATAATTTCTAATTTTTATCAACAAACTTGATACGAGAAAGTTGCTGTTCTACTTGACCACGAATCGCTTTTAGGTAAATTTGTCGTAATTTTGCTTGCTCTTTTAATTCTTCTTCTGTGAGTCCATCTGTTTTTTTCTTTCTGGCCAATTCGTTAATCCGTTGAATTAATTTTTGATCGATCAATCAAAATCAACTCCTTTGCTTTTTCAATGTACCTGATTTGATAGATCGGTGCAATACTCAAAGGAAGGAAACAGAATTGATGAAGGCGGTTATTTATGCGCGGGTAAGCACAAGAAAAGAAGAGCAAGAAAGCAGTTTGGAGCGACAAAGGGAAGAACTTTCAGCTTGGGCGAAAGAGTTGAAACTGGATGTAGTGGAAGTGATTTCGGAACAACATAGTGGGTATGATTTGGCGAGGGAAGGTTTATATGCGTTGTTTGATGCGTTGAAAGAAAAAGGAGCCAAAGTTGTACTGGTCCAGGATGATACGCGCTTGGGCAGGGGAGAAGCGAAATTGGCGATTATTCATCAGTTATACCGGATGGGTTGTTCCATTTTTTCCAAACAACAGGGAGGAGTACTGGAGCTGGATGCAGGCGAGTCCACTGTACTTCATATTATTGCAAAGGTAGAAGAGCTGCAGAGAAAAATGATGAACCAAAAAATCAGCTGGGGTATGCAACGAGCCATTCGCGAAAAGGGATATGATCCTTCGAAGAACTTGAAAAATCAAGGCATGGGTGGACGAGAGCGCAAAGAGGTTCCGATCGATCAAATTGTAGCATTAAAGCAAAAACGTCTAACATTTGAAGAAATTGCTGCAACTCTAAAAGGATTTGGCTATGATATTTCAAGGGCGACTGTTCATCGTCGTTACAAAGAATGGGAAAAAGCACAAACTGAAAATGAAAAGGAGGAGTAGATCTGATGAATTGGTCGTTGTTTGAGCAACTGACGCAAGCGCCTGGCGCTCCAGGATATGAAAGAGAAGTGCGGAAAATCATGCATGCCCATTTATCGGAAGTGGCAGATGAAATCATTCAGGATCGCCTGGGAGGTATTTTTGGTCAAAAGATCGGAAATCCCAAGGGACCCAAAGTGCTCGTAGCCGGGCATATGGATGAAGTCGCTTTTATGGTTAAGCATATAACAGAGCAGGGGTTTATCAAGTTTGAACCATTGGGTGGCTGGTGGTCCCAAGTAATGCCTGCCCAACGAGTCCATGTGTATACATATGATGGAAAGAGTATTCCGGGTATCATTGGTTCCATTCCTCCTCATCTCCTTTCGCCTGAAAAGCGCAAAAAACCGATTGAACAGTCCGAGATGTTTATCGATGTCGGGGCAGAGAGTAAAGAACAAGTGGAGGAATGGGGGATTCGTTTGGGAGATCCCATCATTCCATATGGGCCTTTTACAGAAATGGAAGGCGGAAAGCGAATCATGAGCAAGGCATGGGATAACCGCTTTGGTTGCGGTTTGGTTGTAGAAACACTTCAAGCCTTACGGTATGAATCCCATCCAAATATTCTCTATGCTGGAGCCACTGTTCAGGAGGAAGTGGGGTTACGTGGAGCGGCAGCTGCAGCCAATCTGATCGAGCCTGATGTCTTTTTTGCAGTTGATGCTGGACCTGCTGGTGATATTCCAGGAGTTAGAGATGGATTTGGCAAAATAGGAAAAGGGGTAGTGATTCGTTTATTTGACCGTTCCATGATTCCGCTGCCTCGTATGCGTGAATTCTTGCTGGATACAGCGGAATCTGAACAGATTCCTTATCAGTTCTTTGTATCTCAAGGTGGAACGGATGCTGGACGTGTGCATATATCAGGAAATGGCGTTCCATCCGCAGCCATTGGCATCTGTGCCCGATATATCCATTCGCATACAGCCGTGGTGGATAAGGAAGATATCGAGGCAGCCAAGGCATTTGTGGTAGCATTGGTAAAAAGGCTAAGCCGTTCGGTCTTTGAGTGGATCTTGGGAAGATAAAAGAAATGGAGACGCAGAACGCGTCTCCATTTCTTATTTATATTCAACGGACTCATTCAGTGTATAATATACAATTTTGTCTGTTGGGATCACCGTTGTAGAGTTTTTGTGATATTGTGTGTTAGGATGTGTTTTCCGTCTGTGAATGATCTGAGATTGCGGTCCGGCTGATTTCAACTTGTCAAATAAAGTAACAGCTTCTCGGCCTGAAAAAGTAAGCGGCTTTTCTTTCCCTACAAAGTAAATGTCTAAAGATACCTGTTTCATCGTTTTTTCAAGGTCTATATTTCAGTGTATTGCCAATAGTTTGATGATTACTGGCAAGATAGACCTCTAAATATACCTCCTTTTGATTTTTATGTTCTCATTTTCAACTTCCCTAGGTGCCTTTGATTAAAACATGTTTTTTGTTAACAATCTGTGAAGATGATCTGATGATCGGACGTTATTTGTCAAGCCAGGAAAAGTGGAGGAGCCTCTGGTATGAAAATCAGGAAATGGTTCATTGGAAAGGCGCCAGCAAGTTGTAACCATGATTCACTATTGATATCATCAAAGTAGAGAAAAAAAGATGGAACGAACGGAGTGAAAATATGGCATATCAGAAGTTCAATGAGCCAATGCTTGAAAAAATAATTCGCCAGACCAAAGCGACTTTGGCTATTGAAGGATTAATCATGACCAAACAGGATGAAGAACTGATTAAAGCCAAATTACGCGGTGATATAAGTAGAGAAGAGTTCTTAAAGAGAGCGTTGGAGATGACACAGATTGGATAAGTTTACACGTTACTGGGATCGACAATCACGGTATTGTTACCCAGGAACATCGGTTTTAATCAATTTGGCCAATATTAAAGAACCACATCAACTGGCATTATTTGAGGTCAAAGTGACAGGGGTTCGGATTGCAGAATTATATGAACGCCCGATCTATGGGCAGTTTGATTTGGAACATTTAAAACAGATTCATCGGTATATATTTCAAGATGTTTATCCATTTGCCGGAAAAATCAGAGAAGAGAACATTACCAAAGGTTTTTTTACTTTTGCACAGGCCCCTTATATAGAGCCCTGTGCCCAGCATCTGTTTATGGAGTTGGCACGAGAAAAATACTTAACGCGTTATCCTGTAGAGGAGTTTGCGAAGCGCGCAGCTTATTATCTAGCGGAAATCAATGTTCTCCATCCGTTTCCGGAGGGAAACGGGCGTGCGTATCGCGAGTTTATTCGCTGTTTGGCATTGCATGCGGGTTATGAGTTGGACTGGAGTCGAGTAGACAGACAAAAAGTGTTAAATGCTTCCATCCAATCTGTGACGGATTCGACTGATCTGGCCCATGTTGTTTGCGATTCCATCGTCAATCGTCAACCGAATCCAGATTTAAAGGCCTTTTACATAATAAGCGGACGAAGCGGTTAAGATGACCCTTGCGCTTCAAGCGCTAGGACTGAAATGGTTACGTATCAAGGGATACGTGGCAACAACCGAACTGACTTTGCCAAGTAATTTACATTATAATGTCATTGGATACAATCAAAATGGGGAAATCTGTATCCTTGTAAGGCTAGTATGGATGATTACTCTTGAGACGAAAAATGGTATCGGTACTTAAAATACAGCGATTACTTTTATTTCGTTTTTGATCCCATCTGATGAAGCGGAGTAAAGAGAAGAAACTATTTTTTGATCGGAAGAAACCTTTCAAAACGTTTTGCTTTCGGTTATTAGTACTCGGGGTACAAACCATTCATAAAATCGCTTAATCAAGATTAATCGCCTCCCTTGATAGCCGCGGAATAAAAAGAACGAATATTACTCAGAATAGTTGCAATTGTTTAGGGCAAGCTCCAAAAACGACCATAGAGATAGCAAAAGACCTTGGTATAAGAATACCAAGGTCTTTTGCTATTAGGGTAGAAGGAGCATATATGGATTCTGCCGCCAATTAATATTAATCGAGGTAAAAGAGAATTAAAAGAGGGATGCTTGTCGAGGCACTAACTTATGTTTAAAAGTAAAGGTACGTACTAATACTTTAGTGTATAGAGACAGGTGGATTGTTTTTACGTTACTAATGTTTAATTAAAGAGAGGATAATAGTTAATGCCAATAAACGAGCAAGTCCCACAGGATCAAAGCCTCGATATCAGTCTCGATCTCATGCGAGAGGGGTATCTGTTTATCAAAAATAGGGTTGATCGCTTTCAATCTGATCTATTTGAAGCGCGCTTTCTGGGACAAAAGATAATTTGCATGAGTGGAGAAGAAGCAGCAAAAGTGTTTTACGATCCGGAACGGTTTCAGAGAAATGGTGCCGCACCAAAGAGGATACAAGAAACATTGTTTGGCGTGAATGCAGTCCAGACTATGGATGGAGAAGCGCATATTCACCGAAAGCTTCTTTTTCTATCATTAATGACTCCACCCCATCAAAAGCGGCTAGCTGAGCTTGCTATGAAGCAGTGGCAGGCTTCTATTAGCAAATGGGAAGTTGCCGATCAGATCATACTTTTTGAGGAAGCAAAAGAAATTTTATGCCAAATCGCATGCCACTGGGCGGGAGTTCCACTGCAAGAATCAGAAGTAAAAGAGCGGGCAAAAGACTTTTATGCAATGGTGGATGCCTTTGGAGCAGTAGGACCACGGCACTGGAAAGGACGAATCGCAAGAAACATCACGGAAGAGTGGATCAAAACAGTAATAGAAGATGTCCGTGCTGGTAAGCAGAAAACGGAGGAAGGTTCAGCACTTTATGAGATGGCTTTTCACAGGCAGCTCGATGGTCGCCTACTCGATCCGCAAATGGCTGCGGTGGAACTTATTAATGTACTACGACCGATTGTTGCTATCGCTACCTTCATCACCTTTACAGCTCTAGCATTACACGAACATCCAGAGTATAAAGAAAGGCTACGGTCAGGTAACAGCCATGATTTGGAAATGTTCGTACAGGAAGTACGGCGATATTACCCGTTTGCTCCTTTTCTAGGCGCAAGGGTTCGAAAGGATTTTACTTGGAACCAGTGTGAATTCAAAAAGGGAATGCTCGTATTTCTGGATATATATGGAACCAATCACGATCCGCGCCTATGGGAAAAACCAAATGAATTCCGACCGGAGCGGTTTCAGGAATGGAAGGGTAGTTTATTTGATTTCATTCCCCAAGGTGGAGGCGATCCTGCCAAAGGACACCGCTGTCCGGGCGAAGGTATTACCGTCGAAATTATGAAAGCAAGCCTAGACTTCCTCGTCAACAAAATTGAATTTGAAGTCCCAGATCAAGACTTAAATTACAGTCTGGCAAAAATGCCGACATTGCCTGAAAGCGGATTTGTAATGTGTAATATTAGACGAAAAGGATTTGATACGAGGATCATTCGTAATGAATAATGGAAAGCCCGACTTTTACTTAAAGAGTCGGGTTTTGTTAAGACTTATTCCTTTACCTGCAGCAATTGTAGTCCATTTAGGGTCACAATCAAAGTCACACCCATATCTGCAAAAATAGCCATTCAGAGAGTAAGCCAACCTGGTACGATCAGAATTAAGGCCATCATTAATGACCTCCCACAGCGGCAAAATCGACGGATGCTCCTTCTGCCCATAAAAAAAGAGGCTTATTCGCCTCTCTATTTCACATTTAAAATAGCTTCATCCAACTTTTTTATGACTGCTTCGTCTTCTGTTTTTTGGGTCTTTAGCATGTTTAAAATCCTTCCCAAAGTTTTCTTGTCTTCAGAATGTTTTCTGTAGAACTTTTCATACGTTTCAATTTCATTTCCAGTCCTACTAATTCGCTCTATAAGCGCTATTTTTATTTTGGCTAGTTCTTCTATAGTCAGTTCTAGTCTAATAGATTCCACCTTTATTACTCCTTTTGCTGATATATAATAGTATATACTATACAGTTTACCCAAACCCTTTTAATGTATCTCTAAATACTTTACAGAATATGAATTCTGAAAAGTAAATATCTGTAAAACATGCGGAATCACTTTACAGAAGACGGCGCATTTAAGGAGAAATTCACTTTACAGAACACAAATAATGTTTATGCTGACCATATCGAAGTCTACCACAAAAGCGTGCTCATCGCTTCGCATGAGTGATGCATTGAATTAGAGTAATAGAGTAAATTAAAACAAAAAAGTCACTCCCCTATTCTCAAAGGGTTGTGACTTTTTCGCTTCCACAATCTAATTTATTAACTTTATGGTCATGAAGGATCTACTTCGTCGAAAGAGAGGGTAGTCACTTTTGTGTAATCACCACGAGCAATCTCTTTCTTTGTAGCTCTTTCTTCAAGTTCTTCTTGGTCGTTCATACCAGGTGCGATTGTGGGTTTCTTTTCTTCAGATACTTTCTTTTCCAAGGAAACTCCTCCTTTTCCTTTAGGAGTTTCCATATACAAATGGATTATACAAATCCAGCGATTTCGAGATCCAATTACAGACCAGTAAATACCCTATGATATTTTTGACACTCCCCATGCGTAAAGGCAGGGGATTATTGGGTAATCCCTTCTACCGAAGAGAAATTGACCAAGCTTAGACCGACAGCCCATCGGCAATGAGTCTCATACCTTCTTGCAGGATATTGATGGATGCATTGATGTCTCGATCATGGTGAGTTTGACACTCAGGACATGTCCACTCTCTTAGATTGAGGTTCTTTACCTCTTTATGGCGATGTCCACATTTAGAACATAGCTGGCTGGATGGGAATGCTTTGCCCACTTTAACAATGGTTCTTCCAAACCATTTCGCCTTATACTCCAGCATGGCTACAAACTCAGACCACGATGCATCTGTGATCGATTTTGCCAGCTTGTGATTCTTTACCATGTTTTTGACTTGCAAGTCTTCCAAGCAAATCGTTTGGTTTTCACGTATCAGCCTGGTAGACAGTTTATGTAGAAAGTCATGTCTTGCATTGACGATCTTTTCATGGATTCTGGCCACCTTGATCCGGGCCTTGTTCCAGTTGCTTCCCCCTTTTTGACGGCGTGACATTTTTCGTTGCCATTTGGCCAGCTCTTTTTCGTACTTTCTGAAAATCTTGGGTGCATTGATTTTTTCACTATTAGAGAGGATTGCGAAATCTCTTAAGCCAAGATCCACTCCAATGGCTTTTTCTTTATCAACGGGTTTATATGGGCAGTAGTTCATTTCACACAGGATGGAAACAAAATATTTTCCGGTTGGATTGCGCCGGATCGTGGCAGAAACAATTTTTCCTTCCACTTCTCTGGATTTGGCAAACTTCACCCATCCTAACTTGGGTAGTCTGATTTTGTTTCCTTTTATTTTGATGTTTGGTTTACACATTGACTTGTGTAAGATTGAACAGGATTTTTCCTGCTTTTGAAGCGTGGATGGTCATTCTGTTTCTTGAAAAAGCGTTCGAATGCATCTTCCAGATGTTGCAATGTATTTTGCAGTGAAGTGGAATCTACCTCTTTAAACCATTCCAGTTCCTTCTTTAGTTGGGTTAATTGCTTGGAACAAGCATGATAGGTTAATCCTTTTCCTGTCTGTTCGTATGATTCGTTCCATTTGGCTAGAAAGTGATTGAAAACAAAACGACTGCAACCGATGGACTTATTAATGAGTGTAGCTTGTCCTTTTGTCGGATAGATCCGGAACTTAAACGCTTTGTGTGGAAGCTGTTCCTTTTTCTTCTTTGCCATTTCGTTTCACCTCCTTGTTTCAGGAAAATTTATACAATTGTATTATACGATATTTATACCACCATACAATAGAGGTGTTTAAATGAATTAGGAAAGTACTAAAACAAGAAAAACAAAAAATGTCGGACTTCGCGAGAGGGTTAACACCAGGTTAACACCCTCCCTCGTCCGACGCTCGCTCTCATCCCCATAGCTGAAGCTAGGGGGTTTTCTCGCTCGCAAAGATATAAATCGAAACAGCTCGTTGTGGTTGGTAGTCGAAATAAGGATGGTTGGTAATTAGGCAGAGTAGTCCCAGGCAATATTCAGAGGCTGACTCAAAAGGTTAAGAGTCAACCCCTGGAGATTATTCTGCACCGATACCCGTATTGGAGCGTACATATAGTTCGGTGAATTTCTTTTCTGCCTCTTCTTCCCGGCTGAGCAGGGTTCCAATGACAGCTCCCAGGAAGCCGATCGGAACGGATAGAAGAGCCGGATTTTTTAACGGGAAGATAGCGCTTTCAGGGGTCATGATATTTGGGCTGACCAGTACCAAAACAATAGAGCTAATGAGACCTGCCAGCATTCCGACAACGGCTCCCATCGTATTAAAGCGCTTCCAAAACAGGCTAAACACAATCACAGGGAGATTGGCACTAGCGGCTACAGCAAAGGCCAAGGCAACGAGGAAAGCTACATTCTGGTCTTTGGATAACAGGGCCAGAATGATTGATGCAATTCCGACACCGACTGAAGCCCACTTCGCTACACGCATTTGTTCTTTCTCAGTAGCCTTTCCGCCTCGCATGACATATGAGTAAAAGTCATGGGCGAAAGCGCCTGCTGCTGAGATCACCAGTCCAGCCACAACGGCCAGGATGGTAGCAAAAGCAACAGCTGCAATAAATGCCAGGAAGAGGTTACCACCGAGTGCTTCGGCAAGAAGAGGTGCTGCCATATTCCCAGCTTTATCTGCGGCTTTGATTTTATCAGGTCCAACTAACAGAGCGGCTCCAAAGCCGAGGAAAGTGGTCATTATATAGAAAGAACCAATAATGAACATGGCCCATACCACGGAAGTACGTGCTTCACGGGCGGTAGGAACTGTATAGAACCGGATTAAGATATGTGGCAATCCTGCGGTTCCAGCTAAAAGAGCCAGACCCAGTGAGATGTTTTCGAGCGGATTCTTGTAAATTAAACCTGGTTCCAAGAAACGTTGCCCAAATTTGGCAGATACCTGATTAAACATTTCAACAATACTGAATCCATATTGGCTGAGTACCAGCAAACTTAAGAGGATCGTTCCACCCATCAGGAGAACAGCCTTAATGATCTGAACCCAAGTGGTTGCCAGCATTCCCCCAAACACGACATATAAAATCATCAAAATGCCGATCACGATAATGGATACTTCATAGTTAATGCCAAGTAGCAGTTTTACAATCGCGCCAGCTCCAACCAACTGGGCTATCATATAGAAAGTGGAAATAGCCAAAGTACTAAGAGCAGCCACAGAGCGAACCGGTTTGGTTTTCATTCGATAGGCGACCATATCCGCTAAAGTATAGCGCCCGGAGTTACGAAGGGGTTCTGCGACAATAATGAGCACGACCAGATAGGCAACAAGCCAACCAACCGAATACAGAAAACCGTCAAATCCGCCTAATGAAATCAAGCCTGCAATTCCGAGAAAGGAAGCGGCGCTCATGTAATCGCCAGCGATCGCAATACCGTTTTGCCATCCCGTGATTTTTCGTCCGGCTGCATAAAAATCCGTGGTTGTTTGGGTTTGTTTAGAGGCCCAATAGGTAATGACTAAGGTTAATAAAACAATAATGAGGAAAAGGATAAACGCTGTTGTATTCATTGAGCGACTCTCCTTTGTTCTTCAATGATTTCCTGTACTAATCTGTCTGTTTTGTTTGCATGACGGACATATAGAATGGCCAGGATCCAAGCCATGAAAAATTGAGATAAGGCAAAGAGATAAGCACCATTTATGGAACCAATCAGCTTCGTATTTAAAAATTTGAAGTAACCGGTTAAAAATGGGAGAGCAAAGTAATAAAGGACAAAGAAGATGGTGGCAGTCCAAATAAAACGTTTTTTCTTTTTCATTAATGTTCGGAATTTTTCAGAATCAGCAATTGCCTCCCAATCCGATGAAGTAAGAGAGGATCGCTTTTCATCTGTTGTAGACATAAATCAACCTCCTTAATCAATTTGAATATTTATTGAAAAAGTTCTTATTCATCAATATAACATAAAATCATCACTAATTGCACAATAATATAAAAATATTTATTATTGAACTTCTAGACCTATTAAATATATTGAAGGAATATAGAGGTTAAAATAAAGAGACAGCTTGAGGACAAAGTCTTTTTTTAGCGCTCGAACTCCTTTTCCGCTTTGTTTGCACTCAATGATGAAGAGGAAAAGTCGCTCAACTGGAAAAGGAGCTTATTTATTTATAAACATCTTCCAATATCTTTGCGTTTTTTGTGGGATGTCAGGTGGTAAAATACCATTCAAAAAGTATCGATTGGAATGATAAAAAGATTGTTGTATGAATATGGTATCTGTTTTCTACTTGATCGTGAAGGATTAAGAGAATATTTAAGAATTTATGAAGATTTTTTCGTATATTCATTATATTAATTAATAAAAGGAACAGAAGGAATATATATAATTTTATTTTTATGATTTTCCCTATTGCATTTTTGATAAAAAGCTGCTAACTTATTAAATTGTCAGCGGTCAAAACAAAGATAAAGCGTGGGGCTATAGCTCAGTTGGGAGAGCACCTGCCTTGCAAGCAGGGGGTCAGCGGTTCGAATCCGCTTAGCTCCACCATATGAATGTGAGCCATTAGCTCAGCTGGTAGAGCATCTGACTTTTAATCAGAGGGTCGGAGGTTCGAATCCTCCATGGCTCACCAGATAAGCGGGTGTAGTTCAGTGGTAGAACATCGGCCTTCCAAGCCGAATGCGAGGGTTCGATTCCCTTCACCCGCTCCACTTGGCCCGTTGGTGAAGCGGTTAACACACCAGCCTTTCACGCTGGCATGCAGGGGTTCGAATCCCCTACGGGTCACCATCAAAAACTGTTATCTATTGAGATAGCAGTTTTTATTTTGAAGAGTATGTCATGAAACCGACATGACTCAGTGAAATATTTTTTATAAAAAAGTGTTGACAAGAGATACTGTAGATGGTAGATTATCCATTGTCGCTGCGAGATGCGGTGAAATAAAAGTGTGTTCCTTGAAAACTGAAGAGTGAAGCATGACCTCGTTGATTCGATAGAGCAAATCAAACCTTTTTTGGAGAGTTTGATCCTGGCTCAGGATGAACGCTGGCGGCGTGCCTAATACATGCAAGTCGAGCGGGGTTATTTCCTTCGGGAAATAACC
>NZ_FORR01000025.1 GCF_900114055.1 Thermoflavimicrobium dichotomicum
AATGAATTAACCTTAAGTTCTTATCTGTTAAAAAAAACACCCTAGATTTTTGTACGTGAATATATTGTATAATTCAAGTGTAAAAACAAGGAGGTGAAAAACAAATGTTAAAAACATACAAGTTCAAGCTGGAACCAACAGTGCAACAGATAGAAATAATCGAACAGACACTATACCTATGCCGTTGGCTCTATAATTCGATGCTGGAACAGAGAAAGCTTGCCTACAAACTGCGGGATATTTCTTTGACTTTCTACACACAGAATAAAGAGTTACCGAAAGTAAAAGAAGAATTTCCAGAGTTTAAGCAAGTAAACGCACAAGTACTACAGGATGTTTGTCAACGACTTGATAAAACATTCAAATCGTTTTTCCGTCGCTTAAAAAATGGTGAAAAAGCTGGTTTTCCTCGCTTTAAAGGTAAGAACAGATATGATAGCATTACTTACCCACAACCTTATCCTAAAGGTGGTTTCAAGATCGAAGGGAAATATTTGAAACTATCAAAGATTGGTAATGTACGTATCAAGCTACATAGACAAATTGAAGGCAAGATTAAAACCTGTACCATCAAAAGGAAGAATGGCAAATACTATGCTTGCTTCGCTTGTGAGATTGAACCAGAACCACAAACGACAGAAAAGCAAGTAGGCGTTGATCTAGGCGTGAAACATCTTGCTATAACATCAGAAGGTGAATTCTTTGAACATCCCAAATACCTGCGTAAAGCAGAAAAGCGTCTAAAATACCTTCAACGGATGGTATCACGTAGAAAAAAAGGATCAAACCGTAGGCGTAAAGCTGTAGCCATGTTGGCGAAATGTCATGAGTATATAGCGAATCAAAGAAGAGATACAGCACATAAAATCAGCCGTTATCTAGTGAATCATTATGATTTAATCGCATTTGAAGACTTGAACATCAAAGGAATGGTAAAAAACCATCACCTAGCAAAAAGCATTGCGGATGCTGGTTGGAGGATGCTTATCCAATTCACTACTTACAAAGCAGAGTACGCTGGTAAGAAAGTGGTATTGGTTGATCCCCACAACACATCGCAAGCGTGTTCTGAATGTGGCCAAATAGTGAAAAAGACTCTAAATGAAAGAACCCATAAATGTCCTTGCGGCTATATAGCAGACAGAGACGTAAACGCCGCAAGGAACATCTTGAAAAAAGCACTTGCTTAATATCTCAGGCATGGAACATGCCTTCGTGGATGGGTGCAGGTTACTGCGCCAGATGAAACGAGAAGCTCGCCATTTCAATGGCGATGTAGTTCACAGTTTAGGGTGGATGACAAGTGTAAATTCATCGTTACGTTGGTGCTTTTCTTTTCTATATGTACAGTGATCCAAAATGCTTTTTAGCAAGGCATTTTTTTGTTTGGGATCGTCGAGCTTTGGATAGAGATCCAGAACATGCTCCACTCTGGGAATGATGTTGACTTGTGCTTGCTCTTTTAATCTTTCTTTTTCTAGATCTTGGAGAGCTTGTTCGATTTTTTCGCGAAGCTCGGTCATTCGGTTTGCGATATGTTTGGAGCGCTCCAGGAA
Source organism: Thermoflavimicrobium dichotomicum (assembly GCF_900114055.1). GTDB lineage: Bacteria > Bacillota > Bacilli > Thermoactinomycetales > Thermoactinomycetaceae > Thermoflavimicrobium > Thermoflavimicrobium dichotomicum. The sequence goes on from NZ_FORR01000025.1 coordinate 1,557, forward strand.
AGTTTCTTCATCATAAATACCTCGTTCAAGCAAATCATGCAATCTCAATTTTTGTGATTCGAGATTTTTCAATTCTTGTTGGTGATTTTTAATTGTGACCTCTAACAATTCTATTTTGAAGTTATTTTGGGGCGGTGTGTCTGCAATGTCGAATTGCATCTTGTACTGATCCAACCAATCCCGCAATGATTCGAGCAAGCGTGCTTCTATATATTCGAATCGTGAACTTTTATTCGAGCAATATGCATTGTAACAAATTAAATGTGGTTTTTGTCTCCCGTAAGGTCGATAGATCATGGTTCCGCCGCACATATCGCATCGGATCAAACCGGCCAACGGATTTCTAATCCCGCGCTCGTGATAGTAGGGGACGTGGTATCTGGTCTTTAGTATTTCCTGGGCTTTTTGAAACAACTGTTCAGAGATAATAGCTTCGTGTTTTCCCTCTACATCAATCCATTCTGATCGTGGACGGGTCTCTGTTTCTCGCTTTTTTGATAAATCTGTTGGCTTTTTATATACTTTTTTTCTCCACTGAATTCTACCTGTATAGACTTCATTTTTTATGATATTGAGCACTAACATATCATTCCAGCGCTTGCCTGTATATGTACGGATCCCCAATTCATTAAGTTTATGTGCGATCTTGTTGGTTCCAAGTCTTTGATCAGGATCATCATGAGTATACCATTCGAAAATCATCCTTACTACCGGCGCTTGATCCGGATGGGGGATTAGGAAACGTCCATTTTTATCTTCGGCAATTTGATAGCCATATGGAGGGCGAGTGCCAATATAGTTTCCTTCCTCAATAGATCTAATTCTACCTCTTTGTAGCCGTCGATTGATTATTTTGTATTCCTTCCTGGCCATGAAGGCCTCAAATTCACTATATTCTTCATCAAACTCATCTTCCAGGTCGTACACTTTTCGTGGTGTGATAATCTTCGTCCGGGATCTCTTAAAGGTTTCAAGGATCAGCCCTTGTTCCTGCATATTTCCGCGTCCAAGCCGATCCATATCCATAACGAGAACGGCATCATATAGGCCAATTTCCACTTCCTTCAGTAGCTTCATCATTTCAGGTCTATGTATCAAGCTTTCACCGGATGCAATTTCTTCATAGATCTTCACAATATTCAATTTTTGTTGTTTGGCTACTTCCAGTAACATCTTTTTATGTTTGGTAAGTGTTTCACCTTCCCCGCGTGCCTCGGCTTCCAGATCAGCACGGCTTTTACGCAAATACATAGCTACTCTTTCCATAAATGATCCCTCCTTCTCTAAAATAATATGCTTGTCCGCTAATGATTCCTGCATAGGATTTAATGAGGTGATATCATGCAGGAGAGACGGGAGCATGTTCAATATGATAAAACTTATCGTATAGGGGGATCAATTGTTCATATAGTTGCGCCGAGGATCTCAGATGAGGAACGGGAAAAACGGTTGGAAGAAGTCGCTCGAGTCATCTGGATGCTCTTAGATCAGGTTGGGAAAACAAAGAAAGATGATTCTCAAGATGAGAAACCAGCTCCTTAGTAACGAAAGCAGTCCTGGAAACAGGGCTTTTTTGTTTGCATGAAAAAAGCCGATCTTCCCAGTCAGTTCAGTTTGGGAATCTCGGCTTTTTCTTTGACGACCATCCAATCACCTTTTTCAATTTTGAACAGGTGATGGGTTTTTAGTTTGGTTTTTATTGCAAGAGATTTTCCAATGTTCCATAGGGGCTTTTTGGAAGATGTGGTTGCCTTTAGCAATACCAATTTTGAATAAAGTTACAGTTTTAAGGGATGTTAATTAAAAAGAAAGGAAGGGTGAAGAAATTTATGAGCCATCCATATTTATGCCCGTCATGTCAAACTAACCGGACTCGTTTTGCAATTATTGACCAAACTCCCGTTTATGTAAAATTGGACCCACAGAGTGGAGAAATCGTTCAGCAGTATAAGGAAGATGAACTTGAACCACTCCATATGCCATACAATGGGAGCACACGCCATATTCATTGTGGAACATGTGGATTAACAGAAGATGAGCAAAGATTTATCTCAATGGCTCAATACTTCAAGAAAAATCGGCCTATATCACAACCTACAGCACAGCCTCAGGCATCTACTGGTCAACCTCAGGCAGCAAATCCTATTCAGCAATTTCGTGCACTGGGTCAGCCTCAAGAATCGAATCATACTGGTCAACCTCAGGCAGTAAATCCTATTCAGCAATTTCGTGCACTGGGTCAGCCTCAAGAATCGAATCATACTGGTCAACCTCAGGCAGCAAATTCTATTCAGCAATTTCGTGCACTGGGTCAGCCTCAAGAATCGAATCATACTGGTCAACCTCAGGCAGCAAATTCTATTCAGCAATTTCGTGCACTGGGTCAGCCTCAAGAATCGAATCATACTGGTCAACCTCAGGCAGCAAATTCTATTCAGCAATTTCGTGCACTGGGTCAGCCTCAAGAATCGAATCATACTGGTCAACCTCAGGCAGCAAATTCTATTCAGCAATTTCGTGCACTGGGTCAGCCTCAAGAATCGAATCATACTGGTCAACCTCAGGCAGTAAATCCTATTCAGCAATTTCGTGCACTGGGTCAGTCTCAAGAATCGAATCATACTGGTCAACCTCAGGCAGTAAATCCTATTCAGCAATTTCGTGCACTGGGTCAGTCTCAAGAATCGAATCATACTGGTCAACCTCAGGCAGTAAATCCTATTCAGCAATTTCGTGCACTGGGTCAGTCTCAAGAATCGAATCATACTGGTCAACCTCAGGCAGTAAATCCTATTCAGCAATTTCGTGCACTGGGTCAGCCTCAGGCATCTACTGGTCAACCTCAGGCAGTAAATCCTATTCAGCAATTTCGTGCACTGGGTCAGCCTCAGGCATCTACTGGTCAACCTCAGGCAGTAAATCCTATTCAGCAATTTCGTGCACTGGGTCAGCCTCAAGAATCGAATCATACTGGTCAACCTCAGGCAGTAAATCCTATTCAGCAATTTCGTGCACTAGGTCAGCCTCAAGAATCGAATCCTACTGTTCAATCTCAGGCAGTAAATCCTATTCAGCAATTTCGTGCACTAGGTCAGCCTCGTGAATTCACGCCACCTCTACACTAAAGAATCAGTTGAACTTACTGGATACAGCGCCCTATAAAACCGGGCGCTTTTTTAGTAGGCTAAACGTTAAATCCCCCAGCTCAGTGAGAAAAAGATAAGGGAGTTTTAACTAACACCGCGTGATGCGGCGCACTTGTGGGAGGGGAGCTTAGCGTGGTAAATCCGCGAAAAAACGGCGGGACCCCACTAGTCCTGCTGACCTAAATGGCAATAAGTATTCCAATCAAACTGATTTTTATTTTTACCAAATAACATTTAATTCTCCTTTCAACCGTAGCCGGCCGTTGCACGTTCTTCTGCTCGATCCCTCGCGCCAGAGCCACGGCACGGCCGGGCGGTTTATTTTTTAATTTTTTGCAAGTGATTTTTCGAATGATTTACGGCTGGCTGGCGATCCCTTCCCCTAATGCCTTTTTCGCTTGAATCTCTCTATCGGCCTGCATTAAGGCTGTGTAACAATCATCCAAAGACAAGCCAAACTCAAAAACAATTTTGGCTACTTGCTCAGGTTTCAAAGGTCAGGTGGCTTTTTGATTTTATAGGGGTCTTCTAGGAAACATCTGCCACCGAAGTTCTAACTCAACAATGATAGAATGATAGATAGGTGATGTAGATGTTTATAACTCCTATGTTACTTCAAAAAAGCGACAAAGCGTTTCATAACGCTGAATATATATCTGAAATGAAATACGATGGAATCCGGTTGATTTTATCGACTGTAGATGGGATCCACGCTTACACACGACATGAGACCCTCTGTACCAAGCAATTTCCTGAGCTTCAATCCGTTCATTTGCCATCAGACTCGATCTTGGACGGGGAGTTAATCGTGACGAATAAACATGGCCATCCTGATTTTGAATCCATCATAAAACGATTCCAGACCACAAATGAACGAAAGATCCAATCGTTTCAAGTGACTCTTCCAGTACAATACTGTGTCTTCGATATCCTTCGCTATGAAGGGAAGGACCTTACCAAGTTACCCTTAATTGAAAGAAAAGCGATTCTAGATGAAGTAATAGAAGATAACGAGGTTATCACAAGAGTTCCTTATATCGAAGGGAACGGGAAACAACTTTTTAACCTGGTTCAGCAGCAGGGATTAGAAGGTATCGTACTCAAGAAAAAGGATTCCATCTATGAAGTAGGTAAACGCTCATGGAACTGGCAAAAGGTCATCAATTATCAGCACTATGATGTGGTCATTACAGGCTATCGAAAAGGAGAATTTGGTCTACTGATTGGATTCGAGGATGGGAGACCAGCAGGACTGATTGAGTTTCCACCACCTCGAAATGTCAGAAAAGCCCTGTTTCCGATTATGAATCAGGCAAAGGTGAAGGAAGATGAGCGGTTTGTGTATGTCAGACCTAAGATTCGATGTCGGGTGAAATCGAGGGGACTCACTTCAAATGGGTTGATTCGGATTCCAGTTTTCAAGGAGTTCTTGTTTGCTTCATAAGGTTAAAAACACCTGGTCTCAATGATCAGGTGTTTTAATTAACAGACATGAAAGATACCAAGCAAGCTGCTTAAAGAATGGCATCTTGAAAACGCTTTTTAATTCTATCACTAAGCTTCCCAAAACGTCAGATATGGCGAAATGACATCTCGTATTTAAAAACGCTTAAAAATAAACAAATAACCTGTTGTCAATCAAGATAGTCGTTCATAAGATGTCATGTAAAAATAACCAACAAACTTGAATATATTTTGGTTTAATCCTTTGGAAAAAATTAAAAGCCGATCTTCCCATATTCAGTTTGGGATCTCGGCTTTTTTCCTTACCGGTTTAAGACCTTATGACATACTCTTTATGGACCGATGGGATCGCTGTAAGTAACAGGAGTATCAGGATCAACGGTAGATGTGTTATTCGCAAAGATTCCCGTCATGAAAAATAAAATCAAGACAAACGATACGCATTTTTTAAACATGATTGTATTTCCTCCTCTTTCATTTTTGACAGTATTTCATCTAATTTGATTCTCTTTTCCATATACATGACAAATTTTTTCTGTTCATTTTTGTAGCAACATTTTGCGAGTAAATGAACTATTTCCCTTTGAGTTTCTATTAACTCTTCATGTTGTTCGGCAATTAAAAGTGAATCTTCTAGGTATTCGATTGCTTTAAATTTATTATTTGTTTGCATTTCGAGTTTTCCCAAAGTCATGAGCGTTTTCATTATGTCCAGATTATTTTTGGATCCTTTCCCCAGCTCTATTGCTTTGTTTAATGCTTCTCTAGACAAAGAGTACTTTTTCAGCTGCATGTACAACTTGCCCAGTTGGGTGTAAGTGTTTATAAGCAGGCTTTTCGGTTGTACATTTCCTTCCATTTGCAAAGCAGTCAAAAAACAGCGCTCTGCGAAATTTAGTTTTTCCATCTCAAAATAGATATTGCCCAGAATCGACCACAGATCGAACGCCCGGCTGTGTTCTTTATTTAACTGTGCAATCTTGATTCCTGCTTTTGCGTAATTTTCGGCCTTTTTATATTCCTTAAACTTTAAGTAAATTTTGCTTTTAAGCTCGTAGATATGTAGCCTTGTTTTTAAGGTTTCAATTTCTCCTTTATTCCGCCATAAATATTGTAGTAAAGATAACGCCTCATCATTTTTCTCGAGCTTTTCAAGATAAATCGCTTTGTTAGCGATTAGCATAAACTTTAATTCTTTGCTTTCATCATCGCTGTCACCAATAGCATCTAACCCTTGCTCATTATACTCAAGAGCAGATTTCAGATCGTCTTGATAGTAATGGATCATCCCCAGGTAACAGTATGACATGGCTCTAAGCAAATGCAAATGTTGATCTTCTTCGCTTTCCTCTATTGCTTGAAGTAAGTGCTTTACTGCTTTGGGGTAATTTTTCTTTAAAAAGTAGCATTTTCCCTTATAATATGATATTTCTGCGAGCGCTTTTTTGGAGTAATCGCTTAAATCTAATCTTCTGATTTCTCTTAACGTCTGGTTTGGTCCGGCGTGGTCAATCGAACTGTTGATTGAAAAGAGCTCAAGTTTTATTTCCTCCTGCCTCACCTCCACCTCAGATTTGAGGTTTTTTATGTCTTCGATGGTTAAACCAAGTTTGGAAAGATAGCGCTCGATTTTTTTTGGCGAAACACTCGGATCGCCTCTTTCAATCCGGCTAATAGCACTTCGAGATAACCCTTTATCTACTAACTCATTACTTCTGTATCCTCGCTTCTTTCTATACTTTCTCAATATGTCCCCAAACTTGGTGATGTTTTTTTTAAGCTCCAACATCTTTGCGCCATCCCCTTTATGAAAAAAAATATCTTAAATTCGCTAGTGGTGCAAATTGTGAACTTTGCGTAATTCTCATAAAATCATGGGAATTTTACCAAAAGAGGATTATGTAAGTATATTTTTTGTGCATATTCCCACAGAATCCGTGAGAATTTCGCCAAAAACGCAAAATTTGCCAATCTATGAAAAAAAGTTTATCTTATAGTTAGTTATTACACACATAAAGAATATTCTGTTTTACCAATTGTTTACATAAAGAGAGTAAAATTTGATTAGGAATATTTGTTTGTGTCCGGGTTGATTGTGATAAAATAACATCGAAGAGGTGAGAAGATGAATTTATCAAAGTCTATAAAAAAGGCTAATTTTGATAAGAGAGGATCAATGATTCAGAGGATAAATGATTCTCACCTGGATAAAAGAGAAAAACCATCCGATGTTATGGATGGTGTTTTAGAGTCGGAAAGTGAAGGTTGTGAAAAGAATAACAAAATAGATTATCTTAGGGAATTGATGTTTGACATTGAAAACCTTCTTGGTTTGGAAGCAACATTGAATTGGTCAGTACTTAGCAATGAACTATCAAAAACAGAATATACTACTTCTTATGAACTACATATAGTACAAGAAAAAGTAAGAGATAGATTGTATTAACTAACTTGCATTAATTATTATTTGCCTTTTCTCCCTTTAGGATACGTTGTTTGATTAACTCTAAATAATCTATGAGAAATTCTGCTTGCTCTTCTGTGATCGGAACCCCATCTATATGGGGTTTTTCTTTGTCTGGATTTTGAAGTATTTCTTTTAGGTTAATACCAGTTTTACCTGATTTATTTTCTTTTGGTGTTGGATCGTCTGTACGTCCGAGCAAGTAGTCTGTGGTTACATTGTATAGATCTGCTAATTTTTGTAGCATCTCGGCATCTGGTTCACTTCTTCCATTCTCATAATGAGAATATCTAGCTCTAGATATACCTAGTTTATGAGCAATTTCATCTTGAGTTCTTTTTCCTCGAAGCATCTTTAATCTTTGACCTAGCATATTTAACTCACACCTTATTTGCACTTATTTGTTCTCGTTTGTACTTATTAGTAATTATAGATACAAAATTTATCAGTTAAAATACGTGATAAAAAATGTATCAAAAAACTATTGACGATAAATTTTTTATCGCTTATTATTTAATTAGTGATACAAAATGTATCGAGGAGGTGGTCAAGTGATTAGGAAGCGATTAGTACGAGAGAGAGTTAAAAAAGGTCTTACTCAAAAGCAAGTTGCTGAAATTCTTGGCATATCAGAAGTTTTCGTGAGAAAGATTGAAAAAGGAACTGCTAATCCTGGCCGGAAAACCATGCTTAAGTTTGAACTGTTATATGGTATAAGTGATCGTGAACTATTCCCAGATCTTTTTTATGTAGATGATGATACAATTTGTATCAAAACTAAATTCGCTTTGGAGGTAAGTAGATGACCCGAATTGTTCATCTGAACGTGTCAGACCGACAGCATGAGCTGATTGTTAAAGAGTTTCGTGGAAAAAGAGTAGTCACATTTAAGGATATTGATGCTCTGCACCAACGCCCAGAAGGAACTGCTAGGAAGCGTTTCAATGATAATAAAAAACGCTTTATTGAAGGCGAAGATTACTTCGTCCGAAATTCGGACGAAGCAAAAACTGAGTTTGGGATTGTAGCACCGAATGGTTTAGTTCTTCTTACTGAGTCAGGTTACTTGATGCTAGTCAAGTCTTTTACGGATGACCTAGCCTGGGAAGTGCAGCGGCAACTAGTGAATGTTTATTTCAGAGCTAAAGATCTAGCAGCTGATCTCCAAGCTAAACAGCTGGAGCTGGAGCAAGAAAAACTGAAATTGGCCAAGTCGGAGTTTCTTCTAAGAATCAGTGAGAAGTTTCCGAATCTATCGACCGAGTCGCACCAATTGCTTGCAGCCCAGGCGGCGAAAGAGCTCACTGGTCAGGATCTGCTTCCTTTACCAAAGGTTGAAAAAACTTATACAGCTGGTGAAATTGGTGCGATGTTCGGAAAGTCCGCAAATTATGTAGGTCGGTTAGCTAACAAGTACAATCTGAAAACGCCAGAATATGGCTACTATGTATTGGATAAAGCGAAGCACAACGCAAAACAAGTAGAGTCCTTCCGATACAACGAGAAGGGTCTTAAGCGATTGTCTGAACTCATGCAGGAAGAAACCGAGAAAAGAGGTCGATCTAATGATGAGTAAAACAGTGAATGTTTCTCTTTCAAAGAAAGAACTCGAAGATTTGGTTGCAGTCCTAGAGTTCAGTATAGACGACTTACTTTACGAACGTGGCAAGCACCCACAAATGTGGACGAACTGGGATGAACAATTTTTAAGTAGCGTCAACGATCTATATCAGCGATTTAAAGAGTTCTTAAAAGATGAGCAATTTAAATGATAACAATTCTTATCTACCAAAGAAGTACCGATTTGTAAAGAGCCAATATTTCTAATTAATCAAAGTTTCACAATTAGGGAGGAGCAACCAGGATGACACCTAAGACATACAAGCTCGGCAACACTACGGTGAAGATCATTCCACCTGAAATCTCGGAAGAAGAGCGTCAAAAACGATTGAAAGCGATTGAAGACACGATTCGGACTTTGTTGATTAACAAATACCTTAAAAAGGATGTGATCTAAGTGAATTACAACCCATTCTTGATCTCCGATGGAACAAAAATATCCACTTGAAAGGGGGTGATAGCGTGAAAGGTATCCGAATAGTTGGCTTTGTGGATCGTGGGACCCTAAAATTTCGGGTCTACCGAGACGGACAGTTGATCGGATTCATGACGCTGATGGGGCTACTGGAATGGTTTGAACAAATAGAAGAAGCCCACCAGCTGGCAACTGGTGAGCAACAAGCTTAAAAAACTTATCGGATTCATTCTACCAAACATTAAGGAGGAAATCAAAGTGGAACAATCCAGCCTGGTGCAAGAAATGCCGGTGGAGCAAATAGAGCAAGGCTTGCAAGTGTTGCGGGCTCTCTTGAAAGGCAAAGCAGTCGAAGAGGTTCAGGCAACGGAGTCGGAGCAAGTGAAAGGGGACAAGCAGGGGGCTACTCAGTCCCCGTCCCTGGATCCTGTCAAGTTTGGGGTAGTTGACCAGGATCATCTTGGATCCCAATTTTTCGGGGGCGAGATTGGAATCTCACCAATCAAGCCAGTCAAGTGGCACTATGACGATCAGTACCGTTTTGATCGTGATCATTCAATGTCCAGGGTACAGAGAACTTCATATTTCATCTACGGGGTGAGCGTATAATGGCTAAACAAATCAGCTTGGAAGAATTCCTGGAGCAGCAAGAGCAAGTCAATGAGCGTTTTGTGGTTGATAGTGATGAAAAAGCCAATTGGGTTCTCCGGAAGCTGAAACACTTGCAAAAGAAGAAGCAGGAAAACATTGCTCTAGCGGAAGCGGAGATTGCGAAAATAAATGCCTGGTTGGAGCATGTCAACGGCGATTTAGACAGTCAGATCCAATTTTTTGAGGATCATTTAGCGGAATATGCGGAACGGCTACGTCAGAAAGATTCAAAGTTCAAGAGTATGAAGCTTCCAAACGGTCGCTTCGGATTCCGCAAGCAACCAGCAAAATGGCACTATGACGAGAAGGTACTACTGAATCAGCTGAAAGAGAACGGGCGAAATGATCTGATACGAATCAAAGAAGAAATCGACAAGCAAGCAATCAAAAAGCAGTTCAAGGTGATTGATGGTCGCGTGATCGATCCGGAGACAGGCGAAGTGATCAATGGTGTCACAGTTGAAGAGCAAGGTGAAAAGCTCAAGATCGAGGTGAGCGAGTAATGAAAAGAAGCGAAAGTATCGCCAACTTAGCAGCGGCATTGTGTAAGTTTCAGGCCAATCTACCACCAATAAAAAAGAACAAGAAAGTCGAGGTTCAAACGGAGAAAGGAACATCATATAGTTACAGCTATGCTGATCTGGCCGAAATCGTTGAAACGATTAAGCCTATTTTAAAAGAATGCGGCCTGTGCTTTCGCCAGGAACCAGTCCAAGATTCAAATGGGAATATCATAGGGGTTTATACTGAGCTTTACCATGAGTCAGGAGAGTTTATTTTCAGTGAACCAGTGACCTTTGGGGCAGTTTCAACTAAACCACAAGGAGTTGGATCAATACTCACATATGCCCGACGTTATTCTCTTTGCCTGGCGTTGGGGATAGCAGCCGAAGAAGATGATGATGCAAACATAGCCCAAGATAATGAATTTACCAACAAGAAACAACCACAACAACAACCGCCAAGTAATCAACAGCAAACACAACAGCCCCAACAACGCAACCAACCACCACAGCAGAAACAACAGCAGGCACAGGCACAACAAACTCAGTATCGATCCGCACCACAACCGCAACAACAAACACCATATAAACCACTGAAAGGCATGGCAACAAAACCGCAAATAGGGAAAATCAAACAACTCACGGAAAAATGGCCTGATGAAGAATACCGCTTAATATTGACTTTCTTCACTGGAAAACAGAGTTCAACTGAACTAACCAAGCAGGAAGCCAGCGATTTTATTACCTTGTTACAACAGAAGCCAAAAGAAAAGCTGTTAGAAGAAATAAATAACACCCAGAATCTTTCATTCCCATGGGATGAAGAGGGGTATCCGGAGGTTGTCTAAAAATGGCAGTCAATCCTAAGTATCTTTCCCGGTACCAGCCAACCGCGGATGAACGATTGTATCAGCCGGAGCACTACCTAATGCAAATAAAACAAGTCCTCAACAGTGATTATCCTGCTGAGGACTTGAAGCAAGCAGTTCTTCAATTGGTAGAGATGGTTGAGTTTGAGATTAATGAACTGAAAGATCATTGCTAAATCAATTCGTTGCTGGGCGTTCCTGGCCAAAGGTTTCCGCCCAGCAACAATCCCCAAAAGGAGATGAGAAAATTGTATAACAATGAGCAAGAAAAAGCAATGTTGGAATTATTGCGCACACAACTGAAGGCAACGTGGTATTCTGTATACCTTTTGATTGGTCGTCAACCCGCCAGGAACGATCAATGGAAGTTTGACGGGAAAAATGTCTGGCTCAACGGGCAATTGATAGACAATCCGGATATTGTTGAACTCTTTAAGAATATCTCTCAACTCAAGAAAGAGATCAATTATTTGGAGGGAGGTGACGACAATGGCGCGGTATAAAGCGCGTCTGATTCTGTCACCTACCTTCGTAGATAAGAAAAAAGCCCTACGGTTAAACAAAGGGGATCAGGTAGAAATCAAGGGGCGTATTTACAACGTGGTGGATACCTTTGTGTGGGGCACAGTTCGGGTATACATGTTGGATGGCTTTGGTTTAGTTTACGAGGGCGAGCTGATCGCCTCGCCGATCGAGGGGGGACAGTAATGGGAGTTTACTTCGACTTAAAATTTGCTCCAAATTACTGTCCCAAATGCGGAAATAAAATTAGCTATCTTCGAAATCCCTATATGCTTCAAGACTATATGAATCAGGAGCCCCTGTCTTGCCTGGAATGTACCTTGGGATTCATTCAAGTGAAGCGCGAGCAGGTGGATCAAAAGGTCATGAAAGTGTTTGTAGCTTTTCATCCGAAAGAGAAATAGAATGGGCGGCCGCGCGTCGCCCTTCTAAGGGGAGTGGAATGAATGGCAGTATTCAGACAAATACATGTTGATTTTTGGCAGGATGCATTTGTATTAGACCTTACGCCGGAAGAAAAGTATTTTTATCTCTACCTTATGACCAATAGCAAAACAAGCCAATGCGGTATTTATGAGTTGCCACTCCGGATCATCGAAACGGAAACGGGTTATAACCGAGAAACTGTTGAGAAGCTGCTTCAACGGTTTATACAGTACGGAAAGATCTATTACGACGATTCTACAAAAGAGATCATGATCAAAAACTGGATCAAATACAACAAAATCAATAGTCCAAAGGTTAAATCCTGTATCCTTAAGGAACTGAAAAACGTCAAGAACCAAGATTTCGTGAAAGAGTTCTATAAGCTATGCGAACGGTACGGATACAGTATCGATACCCTATCTAAAGACTATAGGGAAGAAAAAGAAAAAGAAGAAGAAAAAGAAGAAGAAAAAGAAGAAGAAAAAGAAAAAACTAAACCCCCGAAAAAACGAAGCCGATCAAAGGAAAATCTCTGTTCTACAGAAGATGTCCAATCTTTTGTTGAAAGCCAACAGGCTTCCAACCCTTTAAATGGTGTTCCAAACAAACTGATAATCAAATACATTGACTGTTTAAGGCTTACTAGAAAAACAGCTCGGATATCTAAAAATATCCTGCTTAATCTTTGGGAGAAATGGCAAAAGTTCAGGCCATCAGTTGTCACTTATGCCATGTGGGTGCATGTACTGAAGCATGATGATAAGCGAGAAGAATATACCCTGGGGATTATGCGAAATACCAAAGAGCATCAAGCGAATAGAGAACTTATCATCTTAAAGAATAAAAATCATCAAGAGAGGGAGAGATTCAAAGATGGCAGTGCAAACAATGTCACCTTTGATGGCGGAAATCAAGAAACGGATCCAGATACTCAAACAGAAACAGAAATCGGCAATGGCTACTATGACCAATTCCCTGGACTCTTCGCAAACTAAATATAAGTGCGATAAGTGCAAGGATACAGGTTACATTATCAAGTCCTGGGAAGGTGGTGGACTTGCAGCAGAATGCAGTTGTTTGGAGATGAAACGCTTGATGAGACGTTTTAAGAGCGCCATGATCCCGGATGAGTTCAAGCAAGCTACATTCCAGGACTACAAGATCCGTTGTGAAGCACATGAAATTTTGCTAAATGCCGCTAAGAAGTATGTTGAAGAGTTTGACCAAATCAAAGGAACATCAGCCAATAGCCTGGGATTTATCGCCATTTTCGGTGAGCAAAGGATGAAGGAGATGCCAAAAGACCAGAGAGCAATCATGAAGAGGAAACACAACAACTATGGCCTGGGCAAAACTCACTTGCAAGTGGCAATTGCAAAAGAATTGCTCCGCAAAGGTGAGCAGGTTCTGATTGTAGCCGATGTAGCACTTATGGACGAGCTCATGAACCTTCGCCGGTCAGATAATCAGCAAACTTTTAATGAACGGATCCATCAGCTGATCACCGTCCCCGTATTGGTTTGGGATGACATTGGGAAAGCAAACCCGACAGAAGCAAAGCAATCGATGTATTTCCAGATTATCAACGAACGATACAGAGCGCAACGCCCGATCATCTACAGTTCAAACGAAGATGCTGAAACCTTGTCTGATCGGATTGGACCCGCGGCTACTTCTCGATTGCTTGGAATGTCAAAAGGTCGGATCTATCGGGTAGAAGGTCCGGACTATCGACTGACAGGGGAGGCGGAATAAATGGGAGCTATTAAAAAAACACAACCCGTGATCATCTGGAAAGAAACAGAGCCGAAGTCGAAACCAGGGATTGGGCCGCTACCGAGCGACGATGAAATTATTATTGCTTGCGAGGACGTGCCGATTGAGTTCAAATGGCACGGTAGAGATGTCCGGGAGTTTATCCATATGTGGGAACAGGGGCTTTCTCTTCTAGATATTGCGCGGTCGTGGGAGGATCGCAATCCGGATGATGTCATCTTTCTCTGGGAGCATGCGCTCTATAAAGGTTGGATCAAAGATCGGCCGGGTGGAATTTGGGGAAGGAGGCGGAAAGATTGAAGAGACGATCACCGTTGAGCAAATGAAAAAGACAGGGTGGAGCGAACATCCACTCTGTCACAGCTCAATACAGGCCTAACCAAATTGAAACATAAAATAGATGATTTTTCAAAGGGGAGGCTGCCTAAGTTGTGGTGGACTAAGGAATGGTGGGAAAAGAATATAAAGCTTGATCCGGATCCGCCATCACTGCCAAAGCATCCATGCGGTGGATGTGTCTGGCGGATGGGAAAGAAACATTGTATGCTCCCTCGGTGTGTGAAACAGGATGGTTGGAGCTATGAAAATAAAGAAAAGGAGAAATCAGCGTGTTAAAAGTCGGCGATCATGTGAATCACTGCTTTTTGGTGGTAGATTGTCAGGAGCTGAAAACAAAATACGGGAAGTTATACTTATCTCTTAATGTGAAAAATAGGTTGCTTGAATGTGGCGTAAAGATCTGGGACTGGGAATCTATCAAGTCTACTCTGTCCAAGCATCCAACAACCGGCTGTTTTGTAAAAATAACCGGTACTGTAGAGAGTTATCAGGGTATGATCCAGATAAAAACCGAACAGATTGAAGTGATAGAAGAGGGCGAAGTGGATCCGAGCGAGATTTATGCAACACCAGGTATCGCACTTGAGGAGATGGAGAACCGATTAAAGCAGTACCTGGGCATGATTAAAAATCCCGTCCTCAAAGATCTATGCCAAGCAGTAATTACTAACAAGGAGTTATATCAGTTGCTAATCACAAGACCAGCAGCCATAAGGAACCACCACGAAACATATCATGGATTGCTTAGTCATATTGTTTCCATGATGGGAGCTGCGGTTGCACTACAAGCTCATTATCACTTTCTATCACTGGATCTGCTATTGGCCGGGGCATTATTCCATGATCTAGGAAAGGTGGTAGAAATAAACGATATCAAAGAAGGCGGATATTCCACTAAGGGACGATTGCTGGGACATATGGATATTGGAACTGCATTGATTGATAGATTCGCAGAGAAAACGGGGCACAAAGGGAAAGAAGAAGTTGATTTGCTCAAACACTTGGTTCTATCCCACCACGGCAAGCTAGAATGGGGATCCCCGATTGAACCACGGATCCCCGAAGCGATGGCACTACATATGATCGATTATATGGATGCACAGTTCTACAACATATTCAAGCAATTGAAAGAGACCCCGCCTGGGGAGTGGACAAGCAATCGATCACAATCACTATTCAAACATAGCTTGTCACCGGTTGATCAATTGGATCACTACCACAAATAAGATTAACTAAGTATAAAAGGGGTGCAGGAGAATGGGACGGAAAAAATATCGGAAGCCAGACTATAGGAGAAAAGTCGAGAGATTGCTTAGACAGTATCCACTACTCAAGGTTGCGGTGGAACAGCTTGAAAAAGAATACCCCTCCTGCATCCCAATGTATGAGTTAGAGAGGGTGCAAGGAGGGGATCTATCCAATAGCACACAATCATATGCGACAAGACGGGCAGAAAAGAAAATATTATTAGAGCGGATCGAAAAGGCATTAGAAGTGCTGAATCTTGACGAGCGGTTCTTGATAGAAGAAAAATATTTTGATCTGAATTGTCCACCAGATGATATTATTTGTCATCGTTTAGGATGGAGCCAAAGAACATATTACCGTATCAAGCAACAAGCTATTGAAAAATTGGCGTTTGTGTTAGATCTGAAATGAAGTTTTTTCTTTATCTTGATTTGGCAACTTTTTGGCAGGAATATGGCAACAATTGTTCGGTATAACGTGTTAAGATGATAGTGTATCAAAAAACTATTGCTCGGTGATTCACCTTCTATTCAATAGCGCAGGTGCAATACCTCTTCCAGGGTTCGGCGTTAGACCGAACGACAGACGGTTGTCTGTTTGGTTTAGGGTTCGGGGGTAAGCCCGGACGATGTGACATATAAAAAGGGCTATCGGTTTATCCGAAGCCCTTTTTGCCTTATGCATAGAGTTCACTTTCGGATATGAAATCTGGATCTTTCAGAGGTTTGTGGAAAATCAGATACAGTTATTAGATTTTATAGTTGGAAATTCCATTTTATCCATAGAATTTCCAGAGATAAATTGGATGAATAGACGCAAAAAATCGTGTTTTTTGACAGATAGGGTGGTAAGTGTTATAATAATAAAATAAATGATTTGGCTAGTCACTTAGGATTTTCCACGAACCCCCCATGATTTTGCCCGTTCCAGAGGTTTATGGATGACGAAAAATCAAGGGATTTCAGGGACAAAAACTTTCAGAAACCAGTAATGACGGAGGGTTCCATTGAATCCATTTTGGAATTAGAACATAGACATTGACGGCTTGATGGAATACTGTGAAACGAAACACGTTCCATTGAATCCATTTTGGAATTAGAACATAGACATCCATAAGGTAGCCCCCAAAGTAACCGATCCAGCCGCATACGTTCCATTGAATCCATTTTGGAATTAGAACTTCCACTGGCAACTTTTTTCACAAAGTATGGCTTCACTACATTTGGAGTATCATTGAATCCATTTTGAATGGTTTGGTCAGATGTTCCCGATTTTCCACGAACCCCCCCATATTTTGCCCGTTCCAGAGGTTTATGGATCACGAAAAATCAAGGGGTTTCGGGGATAAAAACTCTCAGAAACCAGTAATGACGGAGGGTATCATTGAACCCATTTTGGAATTAGAACTTAAACCTGTTTATGCAGCTGCTAAAAGAAGAAATGAAAGTGATCGTTTCATTGTATCCATTTTGGAATTAGAACTTAGACTGAGGTGATATGTCCATAAGCATCTAAGCAAAAAGACCAGTATCATTGAATCCATATTGGAATAAACAAAAGGCAACGACTTGGTCTCAAGGACTCAGGCTCGTTGCCTTTTTTGGCTTTCTATTGTTTAGTTATAGAGTTCGTTTCGGGTATGAAATCTGGATCTTTTTGATGTATTCATCCGTTCCAGAGGTTTGTGGAAAATCAGATACATTTATTATATTTTATAGTTGGAAATTCCATTTTATCTAGATAATTTCCAGGTATAAATTGGATGAATAGATATAAAAGATTATGTTTTTTGACAAATGATGTGGTCGATGTTATAATAAAAAAATAAATAATTTGTCCATATGTTCTCGATTTTCCATGAACCCCCCATGATTTTGACCACTCCAGAGGTTTATGGATGACGAAAAATCAAGGGGTTTCGGGGTCAAAAACTCTCAGAAACCAGTAATGACGGAGGGTATCATTGAATCCATTTTGGAATTAGAACCAAGACCAGCGTAAACGCTCCAATATAGCCGCTTTTGGAAAAACGGTATCATTGAATCCATTTTGGAATTAGAACTTCCACGAGCCGTGATGACTTGGTATCTACCAATGCCAAAGTCATGCGTGGTATCATTGAATCCATTTTGAATGGTTTGGTCAGATGTTCCCGATTTTCCACGAACCCCCCATGATTTTGCCCGTTCCAGAGGTTTATGGATGACGAAAAATCAAGGGGTTTCGGGGTCAAAAACTCTCAGAAACCAGTAATGACGGAGGGTATCATTGAATCCATTTTGGAATAAACAAAAGGCAACGCCTTGGCTCATTGCCTTTTTTTGGCTTCCTATCGTTTAGTCATAGAGTTCGTTTTCGATGATAAATGTACATATCGTTGCCACCGCTGTTAGGCCATGACTTTTCGGCTGTGTGTCAGTGATCAGCGGGGCGGCGTTTTATGTGATACATACGTGTGATACGATGAATATTTATTGTCATGCATACATGTGATACATCCGCTACCTTTCGGTGGCGGATTTTCTTTTTACATAGATAGATCAATTTGGAGAAAGTTAATGCTTCAAATGTATTTCATATATCGTCCAGCCACTAGGGATTATCTACAGTTCTATGACCAAAAAGAACTACATACAGCTTGGGGACCGAAAGAGGTGCATCCGTAAAATAGAAATCCCCGATCTAAAAACCAGATCGGGGTAAGATCCAATTTCTTCGAATGGGTGTTCCTATCTCTAATATATTCAATAAATGGAGGTAGGACAAGGTGAAGGATCTTCTTAAAGGGTACAAGCGATCTTTACAACAAGTAAGAAAGGCAAAGAAAGAGATTGAAAATAAGGTTAGGAAATCAAGTGATGATTTAAATGATCTAAGTTTATTAAACAGTATGGAACGAGATCTTAGATGGACTATCGAATGGTTGGAGATGGGTCACCAACCTCCTAATAGAAGAGGAGTTGAACGGTTAGCTGGATATCAAAGAGAATATCCAATCGATCCAAGGGATATTGATTTCTACAGTTATGAATCTGTTTTTGACCATCAAGGAGATGTATCCATTGAGGACTGGGAAATGTTTAGAATAGAGAATGCTTTAAGTGTACTCTCGCCTTTGGAGAGAGAAGTATATGTAATGAGTAAAGGTTATTTATTATCATACTTAGAGATTGCGGTTATGTTGAATGTTGCAAAAGGAACTGTTCAAAAAATGATGGAAAGAGCAGAAAATAAAATAAAGAATCAAAAAGAAACTAGCCTATTCTTTGTTGGATAGGCTGGTTTTATTATATTTGTTAGGATAGAAATCAATCAAATTTAAGAAGGGATGCTATGATGAATGAGTTTGAAATGAGCTTATTTGAAAATGCATTAGACTCTATAGATCACGGTCTAGAACATTTTGACCAATATCAGCTAACCAATAGACTTAGAGATGCTAAACAATGCGTAATAAACCTTATATCTGGTATTGATTTATTAATCTTACAAGCAGTTGAAAAGAATCTAGGAGAAGATGAAATTTATAAAAAGAAAAAAAATGGGGAGCCAGATTATAATCGTACTATAGATCCAATAGACGGGCTGAAAAAGCTTAATATTTCAAAAAGTAGATATGGACCCGATGATCAGGAAAAGAGTTCATATTCGGACTTAAAACGCTTAAGGAATTTTGCGATACATCATTCTAAACAAAAGTATAAGATGGCATTCTTTGAGTTTGATGTATCGTATTTGGTACTTTATATGGTGCGTTTTACTAAGGAGTTTTTGAATTCAGATATTAGGATTTACTTACCTGAGCACACACAGGAGTTGATATTAGAACTAATTAAAGATAAAGACTGGTTTCAACTAGTTGAACGGGAAGAAATTCTAAGTAACTTTCGTTTTATGCAGTATGAAAGTATTACAGATGGTTGTCAGTCACCAGTATCTGTGGAGCCATGTCTAAATTGTCATGAATATATGATTAGTATCGATGAGAACTTGTTTAAGGTTGGATACTGTATTAATTGCTTTACTAAGTATCAAATGGCACGCTGTCTAAGATGTGATTGTTTAGTTCCTTCATATGATATGGAATTTTGCTTATGTGATTCATGTCAAGTTTATTTTAGGGATTATTATTGATTTTTTGTCTTACGAAAGCCACCTATAAGTGAAGGGATTTTTCCCTAATAAATCTATTACCCTTTACGATGCAATCACTCTATTGGATTGTGCATTTCCAACCTCATCGAAGATGCAAGGTTTCCATTTTAATAGGGATTCGGGGATAAGCCCGAAAGCCTGGCTATCGAGACGGTTTCCTAAAACGTCGCCACTGCTGTTAGGCCATGACCTCTGGGATTGTGTGTCAGTGATCAGCGGGGCGGCGTTCAATTGTAAATAACGAGAAGTGGGTATCATGAAAAAATAAAGGGGATTTACCTTTAAGAATAATTAGTAAAGAGTGGTTTAATTATGTATTACAATAAGTATATTTAGAGTAATAAGTGTATTTACATTTGCTAGAACCTAAATTAGAATTTATGTGTGTTATATTTTATTTAATATATGAAAGGTAAGATGTTATGAGGGTTTTTAATGTAAAGAAAGAACATATTTTATCGGCCTTTAACGCTGTAAAACATTTAAGCGATTCTGATAGGATTACTTTGCTTACTAATTTCGGATATGTTGTAGCATCGATAGCCGAAATAGAGGAATTAGACTTTAGTACTGAAGAAAATATAATAAACACTTTTAAAACTAAGAATGTAGATATGCTTTCTTTTATTGCTAATTTTAATCGAGAAATGATTAGACGAATTAGAGAAGAAGAAAATTGGGAAATTACAGACCGAGATAAGGTAATATATCTTAAAGATGCAATCATTTATTCGCACGATAGTAATCAAGTTGTAAACGTTCCTATGATGAGTTTATTTGTTGATCAAATAGTAGGAGTTATACCCGGAGAATTTAAAAAAGACTGATTAAAACAGCACCTATGCGGTGCTTTTTTTATTGGAGATGAGAAGAAAGGAAGAAGTATAGTGATTCATCTTTATTATATCTATCTGCCTGCTACTCGAGAGTACTTACAGTATTTTGATCAGTCAGGACCACATACAGTATGGGGGCAGTTGCAGTTTGCCCAACCGTTTATGAACCGTAAGCAAGCTGAAAGGATTGCAGAACTTATAAGTAAAGCAGATCAGATAACAACTCAAATTATCACTATTCGAGAAGCAGGGAGAAATACAGTTGAGTATGCAGGAGTGAGATGATCTTATGTGTGCCTATTGAGAAAAATGTATCAAAGAATACTTTGAACGAGAGAGGAAGCGCTGGCTTAGGAGAAGATTAGAAGGTAAGAGTAGACGAGGTGATGAGTAATATGAGTGAAAAAATCAAGGGACTAACAATCGCTTTTGAAAAGGATATTAGTCGTGAGGAAGCGGAATTTCTAAAGGCTATTCTTAGCATGTGCCGGGGTATTGCCAGCGTGACTCTTAAAGAAGTTAGTGCGGATGACTGGATTAATCGTGAGCAAATAAGATATGAATTCAAAAGCAAAATTTTGGAAATGATTAAGCCAGAGCAAGAGAAGTGAAAAATCGGGGGTATAAACATGGTTGAGGTATTTATTCAGCCAAAGGATTATGTGAGCTATGCGACAGGCTATCGAATATTTGCTTTCGGTGATCCGTGTACAAAATTTAGATACCGTCTAAGAGTTAATCCAGACAATATTAGGCGGGTAGATCGAACACCTAAAGGCGTGCTTTATGTGCTTAAGGTGTGTAAAACAGCCAAATAAAAAAGTCCCGAAATCGGGACTTATGTAAAGATATATAGAGAGAGTGAGAAAGTGGGGAGTGTCGGGTTGGAAGAAGATTACATATCCTCTTCTGCTTACATTTTATCCATAATAGCGGTCTTTTATTTGCGCAGAGAGAGGTGATGCTGTGCGCCGAGTAAGTGTTAATTTTTATTAAATTATGTTAACTACGGAGGTGATGTCATTTGCTAAGTCAGAAGCAAATAAAGGCTGCTAGGTTGCTGGCGGAAGGTGATCTGCAACAGCGGGAAATCGCCCGGCAGCTTAACATCACCCCACAGACTTTATCTCGTTGGAAACAAAATGAAAAGTTTATGGAGCTTGTTGAAGAGTTTTTAAATGAGATAGTCCAAGAACAATATAGCGATATAAAACGGCTTTCGCGGAAAGCAACAAAGACGCTGGATAAACTGTTAAACGCTCGAAGTGAAATGGTTCGATATCATGTGGCTAAGGACATTCTTGATAGGGTAGGTCTCAAACCTATTGAAACACCACAAAACAATAACACCAACATCATGATAAATATCAAGGGGTCTAGGGACCAATGATTGTAGATGTGGTAGTCAATCAGGTTTATCTTCCATTCTTGAAAGATGAAACCAGATACCAAATTTTCTTCGGCGGATCATCCAGCGGGAAAAGCTATTTTTTGGCTCAAAGAGCGGTTTTAGACGTTTTAGAAGGTCATAGAAATTATTTGATTGTGCGGAATGTCCTAAGAACCGTAAAAAAATCAGTATTCAACGAGGTTATCAAGTCGATCCGAAACATGGGGCTTTCGGATCTTTTTGTTATTAACCAATCAGATCTTGTCATTACCTACAAACCTACGCTTAAGCAGATTCTTTTTGCTGGGCTAGACGATCCAGAAAAGATTAAATCGATTACTCCGATTGATGGAGTCATTACAGATATATGGGTGGAGGAAGCAACGGAGACCAAATATGAAGCGATCAAGCAATTAGACAAACGCTTGCGCGGGCAATCGAAGGTAAAGAAACGCTTGACTCTCTCTTTCAACCCGATTCTCAAGACTCATTGGATTTACCGCGAATATTTTGGTGGTTGGGATGATACAAAGCGGTTTTATCGGGATGAAAACCTAATCATCCTGAAAACCACTTACAAGGACAATGACTTTTTAGAGCCCGATGATATTGCAGCACTGGAGAACGAGACAGACCGTTATTATTATGAGGTCTACACACTTGGGAACTGGGGCATTCTCGGGAATGTCATCTTTACAAACTGGGAAGTGCAGGATCTATCAGAGATCCGACAAACATTTGATAGATTCAACAATGGGTTAGACTTTGGCTTCGCTGAAGATCCGTCTGCGCTTGCTCATATGCACTATGACCGAAAGCGTAGCACTCTTTACATTTTGGATGAGCTATACGAACGAGAATTGACCAATGACCAATTGGCCAAGAAACTCAAACGAATGATCGGGGATCAGATAGTAGTTTGTGACAGTTCGGAGCCAAAGAGTATCAAAGAGCTTCGAAATTTTGGTGTTCGAGCGATCCCAGCGAAAAAGGGTAAGGATTCGGTCAACTTTGGAATCGATTGGCTCAAGCGTCAAAAGATTGTCATTGACATTCGATGCCATAACGCAAAAGAAGAGTTCCAAAAGTACAAATGGAAAGAGGACAAAGATGGGAATGTCTTGCCCGTGCCAGTGGATCGAGACAATCACTTGATCGATGCGATCCGCTATGGGTGCGAGGAATTGATGGATATGAAACCAAAACTCAAAGCAGCAATCCGTTTCTAAGGGGGTGAAAGAATGGATGATAGGGAACTCGAAAGGATCAACGGACAGGTCACAAGTCAGATCATCAAGGATCTGATCGCTGAGCATACACCAACAAGACAACGAATGATCAGCCTATACGAGCGATACAAAGCATCGATCGAAGGCGTGCCGATCTTCAGCCGCAAGGTTCCTGATTACGAAAAAGTCAACAACAAGCTGAACAATGACTTTTTTAGTGAAATTGTCGATACCAAAGTAGGCTATTTCATGGGGAAACCAATCGTTTATAGTGTGGATCGAGAAGCGCCAGAGTATGAGGTCGCAAACCAAACACTCCAGGACTTCAACATCCGAAATAATATAGAGGATCTAGACAGCGAAACGGCAAAGATGGCCGCGATTTGTGGATTAGGGGCTAGACTGCTCTATATCGACCGAGAAGGCAGTGAGCGGGTCATGAATGTGGATCCGTGGGAATGTATTTTCGTCTATGACAGGAGCATAAACGAGCCACAATATGCGCTACGATACTACACCATGAAAGTCCAAGAGGGTGACAGATTCCATGATCGAACTAGAGTTGAATGGTACGATCAGGAAAATGTCACATTTTTTATTGAGGATGGAAAAGGGATGTATATTCTCGACGAAACCGAGCCTAAGAATCCACTTCCTCATATGTTTGATGGTATTCCACTACTGGCTTTCCCGAACAACGAGGAACAGCAGGGAGACGTTGAAAAAGCTCTTTCCCTGATCGATGCCTATGACCGAACATTATCAGATGTAAATAGTGAAATCGAGGCTTTTCGTTTGGCTTATATGGTGTTCTACGGCTTTGAACCAGACAAAGAGACGATCGAACAAGCCAAGCAAACGGGAGCTTTTGGGATCAACAATCCAGAAGACGGGGCAAAAATCGAGTTCCTGACCAAGCAAATGAGCGATACCATTATCGAAAATCACCTGAACCGGTTGGAACAAAATATCTTACGTTTTGCCAAATCGGTGAACTTTGGCGATGAACAGTTTGCAGGGAATCTTTCCGGTGTGAGTATGCGTTTTAAGCTGTTTGCACTGGAAAGCAAGTGCATCACTGCCGAGCGGAAATTTACCGCCGCTTTGCGTCAACAATTCAAGCTACTGGCCAGCGCATGGCAGAAAAAAGGGATCCCAATCGATTACAAAAATATTTGGTTCCAGTTTAAACGGAATTTCCCACTTAATCTGCTCGATGAAGCCCAAACCAGCGCGACGCTCAAGGGTCTGGTTTCCGAGCGCACTCGATTGTCTTTGTTGTCTTTTATTGATGATGTGGAAGCCGAGATCATGGAAATGGAAAGAGATGCCCTAGACCTTGATATGGAGGGAGGTCTAGAGGATGAGATTCCAGGAGAATCAGCAGAAGATGGAGAAGCGGATGGATCGGATTCTGGCCAAGACGGAGAAGACGCTGCTTAAGGAATATAGGAATGCTTTAAAGAAAATCCGGGCTGAACTGGCTCAACTCTATGGCACTTTCCCCCTTACGGGTGCCAAGAGTTTGGAAGCAAGACGGCTTAGGAATCTGGAAATATTTATTTTGAATGAGATCAACCGGATCTATCGCAATAATCAATCGACGCTATACGATTCTTTATCTGAGATGTATAATATGACCGGTTGGGCGATTGAAATGGAAATAGGAGGGGCACAGATGGCATGGGGTGTGATCAATCCGGATGTGATCCGACGAGCGGTTATGGCTCCGATTGATAAGCTGACACTAAATGACCGGCTTGAAAGAAACCGGAGAAAAATTATTGCTGAAATCAAACACCAGCTGACGCAAGGTTTAATTATGGGGAATTCCTACGAGAAAATAGCACAACGAATAAAAAATGTTTTGGAGCAAGACGTAAGAAAAGCAAGGGTCATTGCTCGCACAGAGGGGCATCGAATCCGAAACACCGGCAAATTTGACAGTGCCAAACGAGCCGCCGAATTAGGGCTTGAGATGGTGAAGGTATGGGACGCAACCCTAGATCATCGGACCAGACCGGCACATCGCAAGCTCGATGGAAAAAAGGTCGGCGTGAACGAGAATTTTATCAGTCCTGCCGGTGGGATTGGTCCGGGACCAGGGATGATGAACCATCCAAAAGATGACATACAATGCAGATGTATATTCCGCTTAGAGTTCCCTGGATTCGAACCACAAAAAAGGCGGATCCGGGGCGAAGGAGTCCAACCATATACCACATACGAGCGATGGGCAAAGGCTCGTGGGTTTAAGGTGGGAATGTGATGATAAAGGAACAAATACTCGACGTTTACTGGGGCGCTATACGCGCGTTGATCCGGTTTGCACATAGAAAAGGCTGGATCATGGCCGAAGAAGGTCAAAAAATCACTTGGAAATCGGTTTATCGTTGGTGGAAAAACGCTAGGAAATAAACCTTGCACTCCCAGGCGCGTACTGGTGAGGGCACAAAGGAGGAACAAGAATGACCATTGATTTACAACAAATCCGTGAGTTTCTTACTCAGAACGCGGACAATGAAGAGGTTAGAGCTTTCCTTAATGAACTCAGAACCCCTTCATTGGACGACATAAAACGATTGGCCGAGGAAAACGAAGAAGTCAAAACATGGCTCCAAAGCGAAAAGGATCGCCACTTTTCCAAAGGACTGGAGACATGGAAACAAAAAACGCTTCCCTCGATCATCGAGGAAGAGATTAAAAAACGCTATCCGGAGGAGACACCGGAGCAACGAGAATTGAAAAAGCTCAGAGCGGAAATCGAGCAGATGAGAAGGGAGAAAGAGCGAGAAGCCTTGCGAGCAAAAGCAAAGGATCTCGCAATCGAGAAAAAACTCCCTTCCAACTTGGTCGATTTTTTTGTTGCCGATACCGAAGAAAAGACCCTGGAAAATCTCAACATTTTAGAGCAAGTGTGGACTCAATCGTTACAAAACGTTGTGGGTGAAACCTTTAAACAACACGGTCGAGAACCACACAAACCACAGCAAACCCAATCAATCGAAAATCCTTGGAGGAAAGAAACCTTTAACCTTACCAAGCAAGCTCAGATTCTCAAAGAAAATCCTGAGCTGGCAAAACAACTGATGAATCAAGCAAAGGAATAAAAAGGAGTGTTTTAAATGGCAGTTACTCGAATTGCTGATATCATTGTCCCCGAAGTATTTAACCCGTATGTGATCAATCGGACGATGGAATTAAGCGCACTAGTACAAAGTGGTATTATGCAAAATAGTGAAGAATTTGACCGGTTAGCAAGTGCCGCAGCCCGAACCGTAAACATGCCATTCTGGAACGATCTGACTGGAGATGATGAAGTTCTTACTGATAACGGCGCTCTGACTCCTGGAAAAATCACCGCTGGTCAAGATCAAGCTGTCATTTTGCGCCGTGGTCGTGCTTGGGGGGCAAATGATCTAGCAGCGAATCTCGCCGGTGATGATCCGATGCGTGCCATCGGTGACCTGGTTGCAAGCTACTGGGCACGGATGCTCCAAAAAGCATTGATCGCTACACTTGAGGGTGTATTCGCTTCTGCTTCAATGGCCAGCAATGTTCACGATATTTCTGGAGAAACCGGCGATGCCGCAACGATCTCTGGTGCCACCTTTATTGATGCAGTCCAAAAATTAGGTGACGCAAAAACTCAGCTATCTGGGGTTATGATACACTCGGCAGTTGAGGCAGCATTGGCCAAAAAAGAATTGATTCAATATATCAGACCATCTGAGGGATCGACCGAAGTACCGTTCTATATGGGCAAACGGGTTATTGTTGATGATTCTTTGCCGGTGAACGGTGGCGTATATACAACCTACATCTTTGGTCAAGGAGCGATCGCATACGGAAATGGAAACCCGGTTGGCTTTGTTGCGACCGAGACCGACCGTGACAGCCTGGCTGGTGAAGACTATCTCATCAACCGCAAAACCTATATCCTGCATCCTCGTGGGGTAGCGTTCACCTCTGCGGCTGTTACCGGATCCAGCCCGACCAATGCAGAGCTGGCGAATGGCGCAAACTGGAACCGTGTCTATGAGCCTAAACAAATTCGTATCGTGAAGTTTGTACACAAAATAGCATGAGGGGAGCATTGGCTCTCCTCTAATTCTTTTTTGGGGTGAGATCATGAGTGTCACTGCTTTTAATCGGAGACGTCGGGAGTTAGCAAAACAACAGGAAGAATCAAAAACCAAAGCACAGGAACAAGAAGAGCAAAAGCAAGAGGTAAAAGAGACCAAGCGCAAAGGCAAAAAATGAGGGGGTGAACGGGCGTGACGGTAGATGAAGTAAAGGCGCTGTTGCGGATCAGCGGGACACAGCATGATAGCTATCTGTCCGTGATCCTACCAATGGCAAAAGAGTTTGTTACCACCTACTGCAACCGTGAATTTAAAGATGATCAAGGGGCTGAGTCCTTTCCTGACGGTGTAAAAATCGCGATCGCCAAGATTTGCGAATTTCACATGAAGCAATCCGGAGTCCAAAGCGAGACCCTCGCGCGCCACAGCGTCACCTATTCCAACGAATATCCAAGCGAAATCAAAACAATCCTGAACAACTACCGGCGCCCGAAATTCGTATGAGTATCGAGCGCTTTTTTGTTCCTGGCTTTGAGTTGTGGCGATATACCGAATCATCGGATGAGTTGGGAAACCAGGTAAAAGTATGGTCGAAGGTTGCCGATCTCGTAGGAATCATGGATGCAGTCACCGGCACAGAGCAACAGGTTGCCAATGCTCCGCAGGTGACAGCTACCCATATGTTTTTCACCTATGCGGACACAAATATCAGGGAAAAAGATCGAATCCGGTACAAATGCAAAGAATACAATATTCTTTTCATCGACGATCCTATGAACTATGGTCGATTTCTTCAGGTATCCTTGGAGCTGATTCGATGAAATACCGTTCGAACGTCAAAAACATCATCAAAATATTGAATGAAAACGAGGAACGAGCACTCCATGCGGTTGGGATCCTCGTCCGAGGTGAAGCACAAACCAGAGCGCCAGTAGATGAGGGAAATCTTCGTGACAGCATCGATTATTTGGTGAACGACAGCAGAAAATCAGTGATCATCGGCGCGAGTGCAGCGTATGCGCCTTATGTGGAGTATGGGACACGGCCCCACTTCCCACCTCCTAACGCATTAAAAGGATGGGCCAAACGGCATGGAGCAGAGGGAGCAGAATTTTTGATTGCCCGAAGCATTTCAAAGAAAGGAACAAAAGCTCAACCCTTCTTAACTCCGGCTTTCGAAGATAACAAGCAGAACATAAAAAAATTGATCGCTCGTGAATTGGGGCGTAGATTGAAATGATCGAGTTGCAAAAGTTCATCGTATCCGAATTGAAAAAGATTCATCCGAGGGTTTACCAGGAATGGGCTCCGGAGGATGCAGTTTTTCCTTATGTCGTTTACAGATTTCCAACGAGCAATCCAAACGAACGGCGGGAGGATTTTATACTTGAGATTGATATTTGGGATCAACCTCCGGATGGTTCAACGGTTACACTTCAACAATTAGCCGATCAAATCGATTCATCACTCAATGGGGTTCGATATACCAGCGAAGATTGGAACACAAGAATCGATCGCATCAACCGGCTGATGATCCCGGATCCGGATGAAACGATCAGACGGAGACAATTGCGCTACGAGCTGAGAACCTTTGAGGCAGGAGGAATGTGAAATGGCAACGACTCATCAAACCCATGGGATAACCCGCCAAACCATCAAGAATATGCTTCTTGATGCTGGGGCGGTCTACGTCAATTATGGAGAAACTGATGAGCGGTTGATTGGAGCAACAAGTGGTGGAAATACCTTCACTGTTGAGCGTGAGATTAAAATTATTGAAATTGACGGGGCTCGCGGGAAAGTGAAAGGGGCTCGCCGGATCACTGAAGAAAATGCGGTGCTGACCATCAACTTGCTTGAAATGAGTGCCGAAAATTTTAAATTAATGCTGACAGCGGCTGATGTTTCTGATTGGCTAGATACGGATGGATCGACCGTCATTGGTAAAGTGATTAAGCCACGTGGGCAAATTTTAGATAGCGACTACGTGAAAAATATCGCCTTAGTTGCCACGGTTAGTGGTACGGATCAGCCATGCGTTATTATCTTGAAAAATGTATTGGCTGATGACGAACTAGAAATCGAATTAGAAGACAAAGAAGAAGGGAAACCAGAGGTTGCTCTTTCTGCACATTATGATCCTGAAAAGGTTACTGAACCTCCTTATGAAATTCGATATCCGGCGGTGAGTACTACATGAGACAATTAAAAACGAGTGATATTTTCCGTTTATCTTCGATCATCCGTAAATTGAATCTTAAAAAAGAGTTGGCCAGTCTTAATGCAGAGACTCCAGAAAAATTCGGTCTCCAACTCATTTTGCTTTTGTTCGAGAATCTGGATCAAGCGGAGGAGGAAATTTCCGCTTTCTTCGCGGATCTGGCCGGCAAGAAGCCGGAGGAATTCAAAGAAATGGATTTGGCGGAGCTTTCCCAATTCATTGAGGAGCTTCAAGAAGTTCAAGGTCTCAAGGATTTTTTTCGCTCGCTCTTTCAGACGGGGAAAGTGAGCTAACCGATCTATTGCTCAAACGATATAATTCAGGTTTCGCCCATCTGCTGGAAATGAATCTGGTGGATGGGCTTTCTCTTATTAATAAGGCGCTGGAAAAGGAAATGGAGGAAAGAGCCTGGGAGTTTTATTTGGCATTTTATCCTCATCAAGAAAATCCGAAGTCATTTGACCAGGTTCTAGCCGAAGTCAAGAGCAAACAAACCACGCCACAAACCAAGCTATCAAAAGAAGAAATTATCAGACGGGCTGAGGCTATCAAAAAAGCGGATCAAAGGAGGTGAGATCGTGGAACTCTTCAGGATGTTTGGGGAAGTCGCTTTAAAAGGTGGTAAAGCCGTTACCAGCAATTTGAAAGTAATTGATCTAGAAGCTGCAAGGGCTGCACGTTCACTGGAAGCCATCCCCGATAAAGTGGAAACCGAAGTTGATGTAGACACAGATAAAGCAGAAAGTAAGATCTCAAGATTAATGAATAGCTTTGGGACTATGCAAGCAGGGATGATGGCATTGGGGCCTGCTGTGATCCCGGTGATGGCTTCATTGGCGGGATTAGCCGGGGGTTTAGGTGCTTCCTTTGCTGCTGCCGGTGCCGGTGTAGCATCCTTTGCAGCCATTGCAGTTCCAGCACTTAAAGGGGTCTTTGATGCTTCGAAAGAGGTAGAAAAGATCAACGAAAAAATTGCAAAAGCGGACACTGCAAAGGAAAGAGCAAAAGCAATGAAAGAATTGCAAGCAGTTTATGGGGAGTTAACATCCCAAGAACGAAAAGCTCTAAAAGCCCTGCAGGACTTTAAATCATTTTGGAAATCATTTGTTAGATCTCTACAAAGTCCTATCTTGGATATTTTCATCAAAGGTCTGGGTACCTTAAAAACCACGCTCGAAAAACTGAGGCCAACTTTCGAACTCTCTATTGATGCTGTTTCTCAGTTGTTCGACAGTATGGATAAGGCCTTGAAAGGCCAGGAAATGCAGGATTTTTTTCACTGGCTGACTAGAAACGCAAGTTTGGCCATCTTAAACTTTGGAAAGGCATTTGGGAATGTCATGAGGGGAATCATGCACTTACTCATGGCATTCGAACCGGTTTCCCATGATATGCAAAATGGCTTGGTCGGATTGACAGAGAAATTCGCGAACTGGGCGGCAGGATTGAAACACTCGGAAGGATTCAAACAATTTATTGCATATGTTCAGGCGAACGGTCCCAAACTGATGAACATTATAGGTCAGATAGCGATTCTTATAGGCAAGCTTATTCAATCGATGGCTCCATTTGGACCAATTGTATTGGATGTCGTTAGTGCTCTATTGCAGTTCGTAAATTGGCTATTGAATCTTCATCCAGCAGTCGGGCCTGTTCTTATTGGTATACTCCAGCTGGCGGGGATTATGAGATTATTGGCTGGGCCAATTGGGTCTATCATTGGATTATTTAAAAGGATGGGTCCAGTTTTCAAAGCAATAGGAAATGGCTTTGTGACTTTTGGAAAATGGATTGCACAGTTAGGTCCTATCATTGTAAGACTGGCGACAGGAGCTTTTCGCCTATTGGTTCAAGGACTTCTTGGTATTATTCGTGTGCTAAATCTACTCAGAATTGCATTCATGACGAACCCATTCTTGTTGATCATTACTGCTGTTGTAGCCCTGGTTGCTATCATCATTTACAACTGGGATACTATCAAAGTTTATTTGATAGCAGCTTGGAACTATATTAAAGCAGTTGCCATTGTTGTATGGAATGCTATCAAAAGTTTCTTTATTAGCTTGTGGAATGGAATAAAATTGACTGCCATTGCATTATGGAATGCGATTAAAGCGTTCCTGGTCAGTTTATGGAATACAATCAAGTTTATGGCCATAAGTGTCTGGAATGGGTTGAAATCTGTTATTATTTCCATCTGGAATGTCATTAAATCTATGACTTTAACTGTCTGGAATGTTATTAAGTCATTTATTATTACAATTTGGAATGTGATCAAATCATTTGTAACCAGCGCGGTCAACGGCGTGAAAAATGTCATCACGAGAATTTGGAACGGGATAAAAAGTATTACTTTGAGCGTTTGGAATACAATTAAAAATGTTGTAGGCAATGCGATCACCGGGGCCTGGAATACAATAAAAGGTTTTGCTTCTCGTTTTCTCAGTGCGGGGAAAGGTCTGCTCGATGCATTTATTAACGGGATAAAGTCCGGTTTTTCAAGAGCAATTGGGGCAGTCAAAGAAGGATTAGCCAAAATACGCTCTTATCTCCCGTTCTCTCCAGCGAAAGAGGGACCTTTGAGTGATCTTGACAAATCCGGTGAGAGTTTCTTCCCGACTTTTGCTAGCCGGATGCACAAAGGATTGAGACCAGCACTGAATCAGGTTAGTGCCGGTATGGGACAAGTTCGATCATTAATTGGCAATCCGCCTCTCTCAGCTGGAGCAAATGGAACCACTTTAATTACAGGGAATACTTTTATCATTCGCGAGGAAGCTGATATTCAAAAAGTGGCAGAAAAGCTTTATCAAATACAGCAACGAAAATCGCGAACGGCAGCGAGAGGAGGCATTCTATGAGCAGGATGACCTCTTTTTATTTTAATGGGAAATCAAGCAGTGAATTTCCCTGGCTTTTAATCAATAGGGTGAATAACTCAATCTTGCCACCGATTGAAAATAAGATTGTTACAGTACCTGGAAAACCGGGTTTTTTTCATATGGGAAGGCAGATTGGACATCGAGAGGAAAAGATCAAGATCACTATTTTGGCAGATAGCAGGGAGGATCGGGAAGCAAAAAAGAGGATCTTAGCTCAATGGCTCAATACAGACACGCCACAGACTTTTTATTATTCGTATGAACAAGACAAAGAATACAAAGCGATCTTGGACGGTGAAACGGATCTTGAAAGAATCGTAACAGACGGGGAAGCAGAGTTGACATTTTTGATTCCGGATCCCCACGCTTACGGAGCAACCAAGAGCCAAACCGTTGCTGTAGTTGATACTAAGGAGGATACGGATGTTCAAAGCGAGTGGTCAAGCGGGACGCTGAATGGAGTGGTAGCAACAGCCAATGGCCTGCAACTCCAAAAGGAAGGTCAGGATTTCAGCCGAACCTTTGATTTTTCCACTGGTACAAAATCGGGAACAGTGGTCGCAAACGGAGCCTTGCAGCTCAAAAAAGGATTAGACATTCACAAAGTTGACACAACTGATGCCGATTGGAACACGAAAACAGGTGGATCAAACACCACAGGATCGAACGGAAATTTGGTTTTAACTGGGCTACCCAACTACACCTTCTTAGACCACATGGCTGATTTTGCTTCAACTGGATGGTCAACCACAACTTTAAAAAGTGGAATCTCCCAACAACCTGGGTATGTAAGGTTAGAGAAGACTGCAACGGGATCTGGCACCCAACAGGCGGTTTATCGACAAATGGCTGTCACGTTTCCCTGTACCATTGACATCCGAGTAAAAACAAATTCTTCACAAACAACCTTCTATGTGGCTGACTCTGCCAACCGCTACAACGTATACTTGCCAAATACGAATGATGTATGGAAATGGTTTCGGGTAGTAGCGACTCCAACTGATGCGAAACTTTACGAGTTTGGGAATAGTACACCGCTTGGCACATTTACATCGAGTTCTTATACATCGGGAGCACGGATAGGATTTATAGTTTTCGATAACAACTCAGGGACAGTTGAGATTGATGTGGTGTATCACGTCAACGCTGATCTGGGCACACCTCCAGCCAGCTGGACAGGTACCAGAATAAACCAAGTTTCCTTGGGTTCTGTTGTATCGGTTTTATCTTCTTCCCTAAACTATGAATGGTCCGCAGTTACGGCAACAACGGACCCAAACTCTCAATCAGTATTGGTTGAGGTACGAACCTTTGATGGAACTACATGGTCGCAATGGTTTCCGGTAGAAAGCGGACAAGCTATTCCAGGGTTGACCAAGGGGAGTACATGGGGGACAAACTCCAAACTCGAATATAAAATCTCGCTGATTACGACTGATCCCGGTTTTTCTCCCGCAGTTACTGACTTGAGCATCGATATCATTTCTGGCTATCAGCCGAATGGAACGTGGGAAAGTGAATCGGTCAGTTTATCTCAAGTGGGACGAGCGGCTTCAACGTTAATCGGTTGGGTCAATAAAAATATTCCAAGTGGAACCACAGCACGTTATTATACTGCTCTGTCGACAGACGGAGGCAACACTTGGGGATCGTGGCAGGAGGTTACCACAAGTGGAAGCTCTATACCTCAGATCAACTCTTCATTGAACTTGGCAACGGCATACGTCAAGTTCAAGGTAGAATTGAGCACAACAGATGTCGCTATAACTCCCGAAGTCACTTCTGTGACAACTCAGTTAACAACTGCCTACAAAACCACAGGCGAAAGAATCTCAACGGGTGTTTCGATCAACATTGAGGACATTTACGACACCTACATCGGATGGGACGTTTCCCCGAACGGATCACCGGATGTTGAAATCTATGTCCAGTTGGTGGATCAAGGGAATCAACCAACCCCTGGAGGATGGATTCAAGTCCTACAAAATCCCACTAAGATTCCAGGGATCACTCAAGGTTCCACCATCACGAATAAAAAGCTGTACACCAAGCAAGTGCTAAAAACATCCAATCCATCATCTACTCCGACCCTTCACCGTCTCCTTTGGTGGATCAAGCCATTCGAGGACAAAGTAATTGAATATGAAGGAACAGCCAAGGCTTATCCAAAAATCACAGTGACATTCAAACAGAATGTTTCCAACTTCTACGAGGTCTCTCATTTTGAAACAGGAAACAAGGTTTTAATAAACAGGTCGTTTAGCCCAAATGACGTGCTTGTAATTGACAACTCGACAGGAAAAGTGACGCTCAACGGTGTACTTGACATGGCTTCTGTTTCCATCGACAGTGATTTCTTCTACCTGAATCCTGGAACAAACACAATCAATGTAACACCCACTAGTGTTGCTGAGGTTGTGGCAGAATGGAGGGAGAGATTTATTTGAGGAGTCCAACACTTTATATCTTCAAAGATGAACAATTACAGTTGGTTATATCCAACGAGATCGAAAACAGCCTCCCACTCCTCTCCTGTCGATTAAAGGAAGCGATTAGCGGGGAGGTATCGCTTACCTTCTCAATCCCTAGCGATCACTCCGACTCACAATATATTCGGGAAGGTTGTTGGGTCGTTATTCGTGACATGGACGGTGTATGCCGTCCATTTGTCATTATTGAAGAAAATGAGGTTCATGACGAAAACTTAATTCGGGAGTTCACAACGGAAGAACTGGCAGTGAATGAGTTGAATGATGAAATTGTAACAGATGTCCGGCCACAAAATACGGATGCTAGGGATGCTTTAACCCGTATCCTCTCCAATGCTGGATCGAGATGGCAAGTTGGCATAGTGGACGATTTGGGGATTGCTAGCACTAACGTCTACTATGAGAGCGTCATGAGTGGAATACAGAAGATAATCGAGAAATGGGGTGGAGAAATCCGTTTCCGTGTCACGATGGACTCTCAAAACCGGATAACGGGTAGATATATAGATCTATTCAAGCAGTTGGGACGTAAGACAGGCAAACGCTTTGAGTACCGCAAGGAT
The DNA here is from genome assembly GCF_900114055.1 of Thermoflavimicrobium dichotomicum. Classification (GTDB taxonomy): domain Bacteria; phylum Bacillota; class Bacilli; order Thermoactinomycetales; family Thermoactinomycetaceae; genus Thermoflavimicrobium; species Thermoflavimicrobium dichotomicum. Next base: position 36,850 of record NZ_FORR01000025.1, read on the forward strand.
TTAACCAAAGTTGAGCGGTATGTCGATATGAAATCACTCAAGACAGCCCTGTTCGGCAGGGGCAAAGGTGAGGAAACTGACTCGGGCGAATATGGTCGGCGAATCACATTCAAAGATGTGGTTTGGTCAAAAGCAAAAGGAGATCCCACGGACAAGCCAGCCGGGCAGGAATGGGTTGGAGATCCCAATGCGTTGCAGCAGTGGGGACATTGGAACGATGACGGAACCCGTAGGCATCGATTTGGAGTATTCATTGATGAAGAGGAAACCGATCCCGCCAAATTGCTCAAAAAGACATGGGATCACTTGCAAACGATAAATAAACCCCATGTCACTTACAAAATGGACGTCATAGATTTGGAGTACGCTTCTGGTGGCGAATTGAAACACGAGGCAGTCCGATTGGGCGATAGTGTCTATGTGATCGATAAAAATTTTGCCCATGATATACGAGTTGAGGCAAGAGTGATTGAGATTGATCGAGACTTGCTTGACCCAACCCAAACAAAATTGGTGCTTGGAAACGTCATTGGCGACATCGGATCATTAGTAAAAAGGTTACAGGACGAATTAAGGAAGAAAGTCAGCGTAGGCGATCCGATCTCCTGGCTTGAGGGTGCTATTGAAACCGAAAACCTTCAATTTGAGAGAAGTGGAGCATACGTCTATATCAACAATGAAGACGGTATCTTGACAACCAACCGTCCAAAGAACGACATTGACAATCCGCCGGATTTGGCTGTACAGATCAGATCGGCCGGGGTGAGGATTGCTGCCGGACGGAACCCTGATGGATCTTACAGGTGGCGAACACTCTTGACCGGAAACGGTCTGATTGCAGATGCAATTGCAACAGGGAGAATTCGAACCGATTCGGTCGACATTGGCGATGATGCCGGACGGGTTTTAATATCTAAGGGAAATATCATCATCAAAGGTGGAAGTTTGGAGGTTTATTCGACATCTGATGCCTCGGACAACGGAGTGTTAATCAAAGGTAATCGAATCACAACCAATTTTATCAAGAATCCTAACTTTGATAATACACCGGGAGAAGAGTGGATTTTTAAAGAGGGATCACGATATAACTCATCCAAAAAGGTCATTGAACTTGATGGCTCCGAAACTCGAGATTATACAGGTGTTTCTCAGTATTTTGACGTTTACCATCCCCGAGCGACATTCCAGGCACTATTTAAAATAAACGTAACGATCGGATCGACTCCTGCAGCGGTTCGATTTTATTTTTGGAATTACGATAAAGACGGAAACAGATTAGCCGACAAAAGTTATACAGTCCCATTGCCTTTGTACCAAGATATCTACTTATTAAATCGGACTATTGATTTCCCAGTGGGAACAACACGTTCTAGGGTATATGTCCAAGGAGATTTTAAACGAGATGTAACCGCTGCGATGGAATTACACTGGGTGAAAGGTTTTTATGAGGAATATGTCACCCAACAGCAAATAGACATGATTCCAGTTGATGTCCACTCAGTCCAGGCAAAACCAGAAATCCAACAGTTCAACATCCGGTGGCAAAGCCCAGGTCTAGGTAGTGGAGTAGAGAGAAAAGTAGGTAGGATTTCATTCAACAGACGCTTTTCAACTCTCTCTTCCTCGGGTCGGATAGCCGTGGTGTTGACTCCAATTAACGTCGATTCCTCCTATTATGTAGCTCGTCCGGCCAACATTGCAGAGGATGGGTTTGATTTATGGGTCTATACCTTGCGATCCGTTGGATCTGGGGAAAGGGAAATTAATGGTCTTGCGTATCGCGTGGATTACTTGGCACATATATGATCCTGATTAGGAGGTGAGGAAATGAGCCCAACAGAAGAACAAGGAGCCGTCATTTCAGTGAAGGAGATTTACAATCAAATGCAAGAAATGAACAAATCTCTACAACGAATCGAGTCCCGTCTAGCTGTTTTTGAGGCGAAGATGGAATCTTTGAAAACAGTGGATGAACGCAGCATATTAGCAAAAGACTTGGCAGAGAATGCAATAAATCAATCTAATGAAGCTATTCGGCTAGCTGAAAAATTGGATAGTCATATAACCTGGATTTGGCGCACTATAATCATTGGAGCTGGTAGTGCGCTATTTTCTTTCTTTTTTCTAAAGTAGAGGGAGGTTAGATATATGAGTGGTAAAGAAGTTCTAAACAAATTAAGAGATCCGAAAACCTGGGGGCTAATGTTTGCATTTGTAAAGCTGCTGCTTGCTGGTTTTGGTATTAACATTACACCAGAGAAATGGCAACTCTACGAGCAAGTATTTAATGCTGCTTGTGGCGTAGCGGTGGCTTTAGGTATTTTTGTATATAATCCGGATGCAGGACAAGAGGATAACAAGCAACATATTGATATTTAAGCGTCAGTTTAATAGGCTGACGCTTTTTCTATTAAATTGAAAGGATGAAGACGATGCCAGAAGGACCAGACTATTACAATAGTTTCACACATTTATCACAAAACGAGATTGAGGGTAGCAGCTATCAGAGACGGTGGAAAAGACATGAATGGAAACATAATGGTGGATCAACTCCAACACCTGAACAAGAAACTATCATACTTGCAATTCATGGTGGCGGAATAGAAACGGGAACATCAGAATTGGCTTTGGCCACCGCTAGTATGGTAGAGGGATTCAATGGAGTCCCTGCAACAAGTGAAACCTATGATTATTACTTGTTTGAGGGTCTGTTAAGCTCAGGAAATGGAAGACTACATGTTACAGCATCGAATTTCGATGATCCTGTGGCGTTGGAGCTTGTACAAAATAGCACCAAATGTATCAGCTATCATGGATGTACCGATACTCAGCCAAACGAATCCACAGGCGAAGGATTCAAAGCAATCCTGATTGGCGGATTGGATTCCGACTTAAAGGAAAAGTGTAGAGCACGACTGGTTGAAGCAGGTTTCAATGCTTATATAACCAATCAGGAGATGCTTGACGGAGATATGCCGGAGAATATCGCCAACAAGACAAAAACAGGTGGATGTTGCCAATTTGAGATTACAACATCCCAACGTTCTGCATTTTTCACAAACAATACACGAGCAGGTAGAGCAAGTAGCACTACTGAGGAGTTTTGGCGGTTTGTCAATGCAGTCCGGCAGGCATTAAAAGATTAACCAAGTACTGGCTTCACCTGGCGCTTTTATTTTAGAGTGGGGGGCGATCGATTGGATCAATCATTTATTAATAAAATCGCATCATGGGCGATTAAATCGATGAAAGATCATGGCGTTTTGGCTTCGGTAACCCTCGCGCAAGCCGTTTTAGAATCTGATTGGGGAACGTCAGAACTTGCCGTTAAAGCCAATAACCTGTTTGGAATCAAGGCGAGTAATTGGAATGGAGAAACCTATGATGTATTTACTAAAGAGTATGAAGGCGGAAAAGTGGTCGTTATTAAAGATACTTTCCGCAAATATTCCAGTTGGGAAGAATCGGTCATCGATCACGGAAAGTTTTTACAAAAACCTTTATACCGAAAAGTAGTAGGAGAACAAGACTATAAAAAAGCTTGTATAGCGCTTGAAGAAGGTGGCTACTCCACCGATCCAAATTATGCCGAGAAGCTAATCAATATAATCGAAAGATATGATTTAACGAAATATGACAGCATGGAGGGCGATAATATGGCAGATGCAAGCAAATACCTTATTGCTCTAGATGACGGACATGGTATGGAAACTCCCGGCAAGCGTACCCCAGTGATGCCGGACGGCTACGTCATGAAGGAAAACGAGTTTAACCGTCGGGTGGTGGCTATCCTTGGTGAACACTTAACCCGTTGCGGATTTAAAGTCCTTTATACCGCACCTGGGGATACTGATGTGCCACTGGGCGAACGTTGCCGGAAAGCTAACGCTGCAAATGCTGACTTTTTCTTGAGTGTCCACGCCAACGCCTACAAAGGAACTGTATTCGGCGACTGGGGCGGAATTGAAACATATACTTGGCCATCTGGTGAAAGCTTGAGAATCGGGCGGATCCTCCATAAATATCTACTCCAAGGTACTAAACTTCGGGACCGTGGGGTAAAAGATGGATCTGGATTGTATGTCATCAACAGCACCAAAATGCCGGCGGTTTTGGTTGAATGTGCTTTCATGGACAATCTAGAAGAGGCTAAACTCTTGAGAAGCGAGGCATATCGCCAAGAATGTGCAGAAGAACTAGCCAAGGGTATTTGTGAAGCGTTCGGTGTCCCCTATGTTCCGCCGGGCAACCAGCAACCACAAGAGCCACAAAAGCCAATGTATGATCTTTATAAACTAGGCGAAACCAAGGACTTTTTCAGCAGCGCTTATCCGGAAAAGGTGGCAGAGAAGGTCCAGGAAGTTATGAACAGTGAAGGTGCCGGCGTTCTTGTCTTGAAGCGTGGCGAAAAATTGCCGTGGTAAATAAAGAAAGCTGGATGGATCCCTCTGTCCAGCTTTTTCATATAACAATAAAAACTCAGGGTGATAAATTCCTGAGTTGTGAAGAGTTTTTATCATCTTTTAACCAGTTGGATCTAGATTAAGCTCCTTTTGGACACGATTTTATTTATCACTCTCGGTTATCGCGACGGCGCAGACCTAAGAGTCCAAGCAGACCGGCCAATCCAATCCATCCCCAGTCGTAATCGTTATCTTTGGTACCCGTGGCAGTCCGACGGATGTTGTTCACCATACCGCGGCCCGTATTTTTATTGTTGTCATTAACTTGAACAACTTGACCAGTAATTTCCGCCGAAACATGTGGGACCTGAATAGCAAAGACAGTTAGCATTACGGTGGACACAAATAAAGCAATAAACTTTTTCATGGTGATACCTTCCCTTCGGTTATGTTTACCTTTAGAATTCCATCCTTTATATTTTTTCATACAGATGTTTGTATGGCTTTTTTCAATGTGATCTGAGGTTTATTTTTTATCGCTATATATACAACGCAAAAGTCTTTTTCCAGCAAGTGAAAGTGAACCAACAACTCGCTCAACAAGCGATGCAAATGCCCAATAAGAAAGCTCTTCTGAATTTAGTATTATCAATGATTTAATGTTATCTAGGTTAAATTAATATATAAAAAGGAATTACCTAGTTTTGGTAATTCCTTTTTATATATTCCTACCCTTCAATTTCTGTATTTGCATGAAGAGGTGGTGGAACTAGCCAACCTTTTTTCTTCATCAATTTTAACAATTTAGCTCCATATTGGGCTTCTTCCATATGAAACTGACCAAACAACATCGCAAT
>NZ_FORR01000010.1 GCF_900114055.1 Thermoflavimicrobium dichotomicum
CCACCCGTTCCCATCCCGAACACGGAAGTTAAGCCCTCCAGCGCCGATGGTACTTGGGGTGAAGACCCCTGGGAGAGTAGGTCGTTGCCAGGCAAAAACAAGAAACCCATCCTTAAATGAGGATGGGTTGTTTTTTTATGTGCCCGGCATGGAGAATCACCCTAATGAAATGATCATGAAACAGGATTGACGATTGATATCAAGGAAGCAGAAAAATGGCTAAAAAAAGCATTATTAGGAGATCTAAAAGCGATGACTGAACCAGGGAGAAGATATTTCACAGAGGATGGTTTTGGGGTTGATTGAGAAAAAAGAGAAATGTGGTTGAAAAAGATACAGGATCATTTGTCCAAAATCATGTAAAATGAAAAAAGATAGGGAGTTTCTCGTTGGCAAGTAAAGGTGGAGGGATCTGGGGATCTGGTGCTAAAAATGTCGTAAATCCACAATAGAAGCAAATGATTCAGACAATATAGGATGTTGGCTAATCGTTGCAAGCCTGAAGAGAGCTGACTGCATAAAATCCGGAGAATTCTGGTTAAAAAATGAGAATATTTGCTTAGGTTTAACTTTTTCTTGTCAAAGAAGGGAAAGTTTATGATAAAGTGAATATATAAATCGTAAATATGAATCGGTTTACCATAAGGGAGAGGAACGATGCGAAAGTTTTTGGCTGGGATATTATTGCTCGGGATTGGGGCAGGAGCCTTTTGGTTCACAGGACCTTATTGGCCTGAGATTGCTTCTACCATCCCTACCCTAAAGAAAGCCGTTGAAGATATTCAAGGGCTTCATGTAGTGAAAAGTGATGCACTCCCAAAAGAAGAAGTGCCTATGGTTATTGCCAGGCACTTACAAAACCGTGATCAAACCTTCACGATCAAGTATAAGGTTGATCCACAAATCATCAACAAGTATCAAGAAGTTGTTGGCACAGAAAGAAAGAACCAAATTACAAAAGAAATTGATCTGGAATTTAAAAGGTTGTTTGATCATGCCTTGCGTGAAGACGAATATCTGGAGCATGTGATTGAGAAGTATACTTGCAGATGGACTTATTCCGACTGGACAAAAGAAGTAACGCTTTATTTTGATGAAATTGTATATCGGGAAAGCAAACAGGAGACCGAAGCGGTCGATGTCGTAGCTGAACGATTGGTGGATAAACTGATCCGACCAGAGATGACCGAGTATCAAAAGGTAAAGAAGATTCATGACTATATTGTAAATCATGTGAAATATGTGCTCGTCGACAATGGTCGGGAAAAAAACACGGCCTATACAGCTCTGTTTGAAAAGCGGTCTGCCTGTTATGGTTATAGCATGCTCGCCTACAAAATGTTGGAAAAAGCAGGAGTAGACGCCCATATTGTAACAGGCAAGGCGATTGCTGACTTTAATGATGGAAAACTTGTTGGGCATGCTTGGAATTTAGTAAAAATAAAAGGGCAATGGTACCACATGGACGTAACTTTTGATGATCCAATCGGTCCGAGTGATGCACAAAAGCCTTTTTATGATTATTTTTTGATCTCTGACAAGCGTATTAAGAAAAATCATTTCTGGAATCCAGAAGAACAAAAATATGATATGCCTGTAGCTGAAAGATCATATCCACGTTAAAAAACACCCCCTTCATGGGAGATGTTTGAGGCCGCTCTATAAAACCCGGTTTTCCTTTTCCAGTTGAACGACTTCTTGCTCGTTTTTAAGCAACGGGAGTGAAACGGAAAAGGAAAACCGGCATATAACGGAAACTTTGTCAACAAGCTGAAACACCTCCTTCATGGGAGGTGTTTTTTAATGTAACCACTATGATTCTAATAATGCTACAATGTCTTTTTCTATCTCCGTTGGTTTCGTAGCAGGGGAATAACGTTTGACGACTTGTCCCTCTTTGTTAATAAGAAATTTGGTAAAGTTCCATTTGATGCTCTTGGTAAGGACACCAGGTGCTTGTTGGGTGAGATACTGGAATAGTGGATGGGCATCTTTACCTTTCACTTTGACTTTGCTAAAGAGTGGAAAGGTAATGCCAAAGTTCACTTGGCAAAATTGCTGGATTTCCTGATCGTCTGCAAACTCTTGATTCATAAATTGGTCACTGGGGAATGCGAGGACGACAAAGCCTTGGTCCTGATACTTTTGATAAAGCTCCTGAAGTTCTTTATATTGGGGAGTAAAACCACATTTACTGGCTGTATTCACAATTAAAACCACTTTTCCTTGATAATCGGATAAAGATTTTTCTTCACCCGTCATTGTTTTAGCGCGAAAGGAATAGATGGACATGATGAGCTCCTTTCTATAAGGAAATAAATTCTTTAATTAAAAGATAACATATGACACGAAAAAGTACGATTTATTCCATTTCTAGGAACTTATATTTGAACTTTTATGATATAATGCAATGGTCTATATCAAAGATACATAGAAAGGACTTATAGCATGACGGTAACGAAATATCAATTGATGAGAAAACAACGTTCCGAAGAAAACCTGCAACGTGTTGGGTTAGAGGTAAATCCAGCATTTCCTGTATTGCCTGGTGAAGCTGATATTCAGACGCGTTCGGCAGAGGAAGTAGCCAAGCGAGCGTTAGCCTTATATAACTTGCTAGGTGTTATTTTTTATGAATCTCCAGAGGAAGTCGTTCAATGGACAATCAATGAAGGCCTGTGGGATTCGTTAAGTCCTCGGGAAAAAGAAATTTTTTCGATTCCGATTTCTGATCAAGATCCAGCCGAAAAAGCTTGGGCGTTAAGGTCTTTAAAATCGAATATATTAACATGGCGTATCGAAGCGCTTTGGGTATTGCTTTGGTGTTTAGGAAAAGTGGATCGTTTAGAGCTGCCACAAGAAAAATTGGATGGCTCAGGCATTCGGGAAGTGATGCCAGAGTTAGGTGAACCCGTTCAAGCATTTATTGAGCAAGCTCGCTTACGTCCACTTTCAGAAGTGCTAGATCAAATCGATCTGCATTATCGTATTTATTGGACAATGTCTGAGGCTGAGGAACAAGAGAAGGAGCTGCCAGTCTATTTCGACTCCTATATTCTGTATGAAAGACTTCATGCATTTAGCTGGTTGGCCGGTTTTGAAGAAGAATGGGATGATTGATGCGTTAAATGATAAGAAACGATTTCGTTCAAAAGTAAAAAAACAGCCCTTATTGAAAGTGGCTGTTTTTTGCTATCAAGAAGGTCTGGTCTGAGGATTGGACTCTGGCTTATGTTTTGGCATACGAAAACCTGTAAGAAAGGTAAGGACAGCTAAAGCGGTTAACAGAATGAAAATTGTTTGGATTCCAGAAGCCAGTGCTTCACGCACGTGGAACAGTACGGTTGAAGAAAGATGCTGAGAAGCATGTGGATTGAGTATTTGATCTAATTGTTCTTTAGAGATCGTGTATCCCTGCTTAAGACTGGCTTGCATGACCATATGGTTAAAAATGGTTCCTAAAATGGCAATTCCAATCGTAGAACCTAATGAGCGGATAAAGGTATTGGAAGCAGTTGCTGCTGCCCGAATTTCCCAGCTGACAACCGATTGGATTGTTACTGTCATGGTTGTAAAACTAAAGCCAAATCCAAGTCCCATGATCGATGTAATCATCATAAAAGTTAGGCGTGGTGTTTCCATATCGACCGTTGCCAGCCAACTGGTACCCATCAGGAGAAAGGAAAAGCCGATGAAAACTGTTTTACGTGGTCCCAGTTTAATAAGCGCTCTTCCGCCAAACGTTGCACCTATGGCCCAAGCAATGGATAAGGGAATCAAAGTGATGCCTGAAGCAGTAGCTGAGAACCCTTTGATCCCTTGCATCCAAATCGGGATAAACGTAACCATCCCCGTTAAAACTGCGCTAGCTGTAAATCCGGCGATGTTGGAAAAAAGCAGAGTCGAATTTTGAAAGATTTGTAATGGCAGTAACGGATCTGCTGATTTTTTTTGGATCCAGATAAATACCCCTAAAAAGAGAAAAGCACTCGCAAATAACCCAAATGTGACAGGAGAATTCCAGGCATATAGGGTTCCTCCCGCTTGCATGGCAAAGAGTAAAGCCGTCATCGCAATCGTAAAAGTGATTGCACCGGGATAGTCGATATACTTTTTCTCCTTCTTTTTGACTGTTTCATGCAAGAAAAGCCAGATCATTGTAAGCGAAACAGCACCGATCGGAAGATTGATGAGGAAAATCCAATGCCAAGAAAGATAATCCACAATGATTCCGCCAGCAATGGGCCCGATAATCCCGGCGATCCCCCAGACAGTGCTTACCCAACCTTGCATTTTCGCCCGTTTCTCATAAGAGTAGAGATCACCCATGATCGTAGCTGTTATTGGCAAGATGCCTCCAGCTCCCAAGCCTTGAATGGCGCGAAATCCAATAAGTTGGTGAATATTCTGGGCCAAACCGCAAAGTAAAGAGCCCAATAGAAAAATGGATGCTCCAACCGTAAAAATGATTTTGCGTCCGAACAGATCAGCTAATTTCCCATAAATCGGAGTAGCAATGGATGAAGTTAAGAAATAGATGGCAATGACCCAATTAATCCACTCTGCACCGCCTAAATCACTGACGAGTGTTGGAATCGCTGTGCTTACAATAGTACTTTCGACTGCAGCGAGTAAGATGGAAATAAGGAGGGCGATGGCAACGTTTCGCTCTTTTGTCTTTGTCATACTACTGCCCCCGATCTAATGAATCATCATAAAAAAGAACGAGTCGGAAAAACGGAGCGGGTTTTGAATCGATTTGTAACTCTAGGGACTTTTGAAATTACTTATAGAAAGAGAGTTTGAGGGTCACTCTACAAACTGGTGGCTCTTATTCCAGTGGAGCGACTTTGGCTACGGAGTGAAACGGAACAGGAATCCCGTAGCCCAAAACGAAGCTTCGTTCTAATTATTTAGAGATGCAAAAAATTAGATGTTATGATTGTATAATGAAAAAATCCTTGTTGTCTAGCTCAGGATAAAGAAGATGATGCTTGATTGGCAAACGGTTGTTTATTTAAGGCAGAGAGAATGGTTGTTTTGCTTAGATAGATACTGATCAGCGAGATGAATAACAAAATACTTAAAATAAAGTAAGATCCTTGTGTTCCAATCATGTGAATTAGTTGGGTAAAGGAAAAGACCAGGAGAACCCGGATGCCTAAACTCACTCCATTAATCGAGCTGTTAATCCGCCCCATTAAGTGATTCGGTACAATCTCCATCATGACTGTATTGCGAACAATGCGTGTTCCAGCGTTGCCAACCCCTTTAAACACCTTCAATAGCAAGAAGAGAGATAAGGATGGAATCAAAGCCATAAGCAAGGTAGAGATGAAAGAGAGAAAAACGGTAAAGATGATGGCAGAAACCATATTCCATCGATTCATCAACCAAGCCATAAAAAGGCCGGATAAGGCAGCACCCACAGCATATAATGCCTCAGCGATCCCCATTGCACTTGCATCTGCTTTTAAGGTTGAAAGAATATGAATCGGGTTCAAATAATTTCCGACCATTACCACGATAAAAGGCATGAGTGAGGAGATGAAAAAGATCGCAATCCAAGGTATTTTTTTGAGATAAAGAAATCCTTCTTTCATACTGGTCCAGTGACTCATGGATTGTGGCGCTTTGTTTTTGATTTGGGGGATATATCGAATGCTCAAAATGAGTAAAAAGCCCAGTACATAGGTCATTGTGTCAATGAAAAGAATGGTAGAGATATGTACTTTGGTAATCATCAGACTGGCGAAACCAGCACTAAGTAAAGAAGCGGTTTGTGATTGGATCTCTAACAGGCTGTTTAATTTTTTATATTGATCAGGATGAAAGATTTCATGTGCAAAAGCAAAAATACCAGGGAAGATCAAGCTCCAGTAGAGTGTTCCGACAATTTCCAAGACAATTAACTGCCAGATGGATATGTCTCCTGTTAAAAAGCTGTAAACTGCAAAGCTGAAGACAAAACTCCCTCCCCATAGTTGGGTAAACAATAGATATTTTTTTCGCGAATATCTGTCAATAATAGTTCCGATATAGGGGCTCAGGAAAAAAGAAGCCAGTGTTACACCTAATAAGGTATAGCCATAAATCGTTTCCCCACCGGGCTTTTTTACAATCAACCAGGCAATTGCAATGGCAGTGATCCCACTGCCAATAGAAGAAGTAATATTCGCCAGCAGGAAGGCAAATAATTTGTAATCTTTCCAAAAGGATTTTGGTTGCATAGGACTCCCTCCCATCTATGGATGCTTCGGTCTTTAGATGATCAGCTATTCTTTTCTCCTATTTTTTGTGTTTTTCGATTTTTCTTCTTTATATCGATGCTGTACTTCTGTGATTCGCTCTTCCACTTTCATCTTGGTTAGCTGTTCGATCACGTAAATGTTATACATGTAAACCACCTCGGGATACTTTTTAAACATTTTTGTTTATTATATCTGTTTTTATATTACCCTATGAACAAAACATTCGTCAACTTTTTATATAACTAAATTTATAAATAGGTTGTTTTGTGAAATGAATCAGAAACGTTGATTTTCACCATTTTCCGGTTGGTGTCCAATATATGTCCGCTCCAAAGGATTCTTGGACGAAAAATGCCTCTCTTTCTGCATCCAAATTTTTTTATAATCAATACCGCTGAAAAGGGATGAAAGGGATCAGTAAAGCAGATATTACTGACAAACTATTATTTTGGATTGTTTGTTTATATTGGAAGGAAAAAGCCAGAAATCATCGTGATAATTCGGTTATACACGAACAATTAATGGATTCCTTTTCTTTAATATTCGTTTTTTAATTGACTCGCTCTAGCTTCCCTGTTACACTAGGGGTGAAAGAGGAATTCTCATATATGCTTGGGGATATGGCCCAAGTGTTTCTACCGGGAAACCGTAAATTTCCTGACTATGAGAAGAGCCTCGTTTAGGTTACGGGTTTTTTGTGCCTAAACAGTGGTTTTTCTCAGGGAGTGAAAATCTACTGTTTAGGCTTTTTATTTTGAACAACGAAATAAGGAGCTTAAAACCATGGCGAAAGCATTAGTGGGAGTTATCATGGGTAGTACTTCAGATTGGCCAACAATGAAAAAAGCGTGCGATATATTGGAGGAACTGGAGATTCCTTATGAAAAGCAAGTAGTTTCTGCTCATCGTACACCTGATGAGATGTTTCGCTATGCAGAGGAAGCTGAACAAAGAGGCATTGAAGTGATTATCGCGGGTGCAGGTGGTGCTGCACATTTGCCAGGCATGGTAGCAGCCAAAACCGTTTTACCGGTAATTGGTGTCCCGATCCGCAGTTCATCACTGAATGGATTGGACTCGTTGCTATCCATTGTACAAATGCCCGGAGGTGTGCCTGTGGCAACAGTTGCCATCGGGGATGCAGGAGCTACGAACGCAGGCCTGTTGGCAGCGGAAATGTTGGGAGTTAAATATACAGAGATTAGAGAACGGTTAAAACAGCGGCGTGAAAATATTCGTAACCGAGTGCTAAAGGATCGTGAGCTGAAATGAGTAAACAAGGAACATGGTTACCGGGGCAGACGATTGGCATTTTGGGTGGAGGCCAATTGGGGCGAATGCTCATTCTGGAAGGGCGAAAAATGGGGTATCGGTTTGTGACGTTAGATCCATCTGAAGATTGTCCGGGAAGCCAGGTAGCCGATGACCATATTGTTGGAGCCTATGATGATCTCCATGCAGCACAGAAGCTAGCCGAGCAGGCAGATGTGATTGTATACGAGTTTGAGAACATTGACCCACAAGTGGTGCAGTATTTGGAGAGAATCAAGCCTGTTCCTCAGGGTAGTCAGCTTCTTTCCATTACACATAACCGTTTATATGAAAAGAAAGCGTTGGAGCGAGCAGGTGTGCCTGTTGCTCCTTATCGGATTGTCCAAACAATCGAAGACTTGAATCAGGCAGTGAAAAAACTGGGAATCCCTGGCGTGTTAAAAAGCACGACAGGGGGATACGATGGCAAAGGACAATGGATGATCCGAACATTAAAAGATGTGGAGCAGTTGCCTGCAGATATGTTTTCTGAAGAACGGCTGTATATTTTTGAGCAGTTTGTTCCCTTCATTAAAGAAGTCTCTGTTGTGGTGGCGCGCAGTACGATGGGTGAGGTTCAAGCTTTTCCGGCTGTGGTGAACCTGCATCGTCACCATATTTTGCATATGACGATTGCTCCGGGCCCATTGGAAAAAGAAGTGGCTCAAGCAGCAGAGGAACTGGCGATTCGAGTTGCCGAACAGCTGCAAGTGGTTGGTCTCATTGCTGTAGAAATGTTTTTATTGCCTGATGGCAAACTATGGGTAAACGAACTCGCGCCACGCCCACACAATTCAGGCCACTATACTTTGGATGCATGTGTGTCTTCTCAATTTGAACAGTTTTTGCGGGCAGTATTGGGTTTGCCACTCCAATCACCCAAACTGGTTACGCCAGCGGTGATGATCAATCTTTTAGGTGAACATTGTCCAGCGTTTATGACGAAGATGGCTCAGCTACCACCGCAGGTTAAAGTACATTGGTATGGGAAAAAAGACGCAAAGCGTGGTCGCAAGATGGGGCATGTAACCATTTTGGTTGACCGTATGGAGGAAGCTTTGACGCTTGCGGATCAGCTCGGTATTTGGCCCCCATTGACAGAAGATGAGAAACAAGCGATTATAGCTAAATGCAAACCATTAGAAGGAGTGGAAGCAGGAAAATGATCGAGCGTTATACACGGCCAGAGATGGCAGCCATTTGGACAGAAGAGAATCGATTTAAAGCCTGGTTGGAGGTAGAAATCCTTGCTTGTGAAGCTTGGGCGGAATTGGGGGTCATTCCAAGAGAGGATGTAGAGTTGATCCGAAAAAATGCCCGTATCAATGTGGAGCGTATTCATGAGATCGAACAGGATACCCGACATGATGTTGTGGCATTTACCCGTGCTGTTGCTGAGACGCTGGGCCCCGAGTCAAAATGGGTCCATTACGGTTTAACCTCAACAGATGTTGTGGATACGGCTTTGTCTTATTTATTAAGACAAGCGAATGAAATTTTGTTAAATGATGTGGACAACTTCATCCAGATTTTGAAACAGAAAGCACTGGAGCACAAATATACAGTGATGATGGGACGGACTCATGGGGTACATGCAGAGCCAACGACCTTTGGACTTAAAATGGCTTTGTGGTATGCCGAAATGAAACGAAACCGTGAACGTTTGGTGCAAGCGATTGAAACGGTACGTGTGGGTAAAATTTCAGGAGCTGTTGGAACGTACGCCAATATTGATCCGTTTGTCGAGAAATATGTATGTGAAAAGTTAGGATTGGAACCGGCTCCGATTTCGACCCAAACCCTGCAAAGAGACCGTCATGCAGCTTATATGTCAACCCTTGCCTTAATAGCTACCTCGCTGGAGAAGTTTGCAGTGGAAATCCGAGGGCTCCAGAAAAGTGAGACACGAGAAGTAGAAGAGGCATTCAAAAAAGGACAAAAAGGATCTTCGGCCATGCCGCATAAACGCAATCCGGTGGGTTCGGAAAATATCACTGGACTGGCACGAGTAATTCGTGGCTATATGATGTCTGCTTATGAAAATGTACCGCTGTGGCATGAACGGGATATTTCGCATTCATCCGTCGAGCGGATTATTTTGCCGGATGCGACCATTTTGCTCAACTATATGCTGAATCGGTTTGCCAATATCGTCAAAGAATTAACGGTTCTGCCAGACAATATGAAACGAAATATGGAGCGCACCTTTGGTTTGATTTATTCCCAACGTGTACTGTTGAGCTTGATTGATAAAGGTTTAAAACGGGAAGAAGCGTATGACCGTGTGCAGCGCCTTGCCATGCAAGCATGGGAAGAGCAACGGCCATTTAAGCCATTGGTGGAAGCGGATGAAGTAATTGCAAGCATTTTAAGTCCGGAAGAAATCAATGATTGCTTTGACTATAACTATCACTTGAAGCATGTGGATACGATTTTCGCTCGCCTGGGTCTTGAATAACCCCAGGCGAGAGAGAAAGGAGCCAAATGATGGAGGAGCTTTTATACGAAGGCAAGGCCAAACAATTGTTCCAAACCGAAGATCCAAATATCTTGCGCGTCAAGTACAAGGATGACGCAACAGCTTTTAATGGAGAGAAAAAAGCACGACTGACGGGCAAAGGAGAACTGAATAACCAGATTGCAGCCTGGTTCTTTCAGTTTTTAAAAGACAAAGGGGTTCCCAATCATTTTATTCGCATGATTTCTCCAACCGAACAGTTGGTAAAAAAAGTGGCCATTATTCCACTTGAAGTAGTCGTACGTAATATTGTGGCTGGTTCTTTGGCGAAGCGTCTGGGATTGGAAGAGGGAACGTCATTACGTCAGCCTGTGGTCGAGTTTTACTATAAAAATGATGACCTGGGCGATCCGCTTATTAATCAGGATCATATTGCCGTTTTGGAACTGGCGAGCGAAGAACAGTTACATGAAATGAAAACGATCGCTCTTCAAGTAAACGAATTGATTCGTGGGCAGATGGATCGTTTAGGCATTACCTTGGTTGATTTTAAATTGGAGTTTGGTATTGACGCAGAAGGCCGTGTATTGTTAGCCGATGAAATTTCACCAGATACCTGCCGTTTTTGGGATCAACGGACGAAAGAAAGATTGGATAAAGACCGTTTTCGTCGGGATTTGGGACAGGTGATTGAGGCATATGAAGAAATTTTATCACGATTAGGAGGAAAACAAGGTGTTTAAAGCGACGATTTTTGTCACCTTAAAAGATAGCGTATTGGATCCACAAGGAGTGGCAGTGAAAGGTTCTCTTCATTCCCTCGGCTTTGTTCAAGTACAGGATGTTCGGATCGGAAAGAGATTGGAAGTGCTTCTGGATAGTGAAAGTCGCGAACAAGCTGAAGAACAGGTACAGGCGATGTGTGAAAAATTATTGGCAAATCCTGTGATTGAAAACTTTGCCTATGAGGTGGAGGAGGTGGCCTGATGCGGTTTGCTGTAACGGTTTTTCCAGGCTCCAACTGCGATATTGACGCCATTCATGCGATCAAAGATGTATTGGGAGAGTCAGTCACAGCAGTCTGGCATAAGGAATCGGATTTAAGCAAATATGATGCCATTATTTTGCCTGGTGGTTTTTCGTATGGGGATTATTTGCGTACAGGTGCCTTGGCCGCTCATTCTCCGGTGATGGAAGGGGTCCGTGAGGCAGCAGAAAAAGGAAAGTTGGTCATCGGCATTTGCAACGGGTTCCAAATTTTGCTGGAAACGGGACTCTTGCCAGGGGCCATGCGTAAAAATGATCATTTGCAATTTCGCTGCAGTATCCCAACCCTACGTGTGGAAAATAACGAAACTCCTTTCACCTTGCAGTATCGAGAAGGTGAATTGATTCAAATTCCGATTGCGCATATGGAAGGTAATTATTATTGCGATGAAGTCACCTTGGCGGAGTTAAAGCGTAACAAGCAGATTATTTTCCGCTATGCAGGTGAAAATCCCAATGGTTCAATCGATGATATCGCTGGTATCTGCAACCGAAATCGAAATGTACTGGGAATGATGCCTCATCCAGAACGGGCCGTCTGTGATTGGATGGGTTCGTCGGATGGCATGAAATTGTTTACTTCAATGCTTCAGTATTGGAAGGAGAATTACGGTGCAGCTTAAACAATTGGTAAAAAGCTTACCTCATGAACCAACCCCGGAAAAGATTCGTGATCAGGCATTATATAAAGAGTTGGGCTTGCGTGAAGAAGAGTATGGGCATATTGTCAGACATCTTGGTCGTCTTCCGAACTGGACGGAAGTAGGCATTTATAGTGTGATGTGGTCCGAACATTGCAGTTATAAGCACTCCAAAGCCTTGTTAAGAAAATTTCCAACCCAAGGCCCCCGTGTTTTGCAAGGACCGGGTGAAGGTGCTGGTGTCATCGACATCGGCGATCATCTAGCAGTGGTCTTTAAAATCGAAAGCCATAACCATCCATCCGCCATCGAGCCATTCCAGGGAGCTGCTACTGGAGTAGGTGGAATTATCCGTGATGTCTTTTCAATGGGGGCAAGACCCGTTGCTCTGCTAAATTCACTGCGTTTTGGTGAACTAACCTCTCCTCGTGTCCGTTATCTGTTTGAACATGTAGTCGCAGGCATTGCCCACTATGGAAACTGTATCGGAATTCCGACAGTTGGTGGCGAAGTGGTGTTTGATCCAGCCTATGATGGAAACCCGCTGGTCAATGCCATGTGTGTCGGGATTTTGGAACATGACAAATTGCAAAAAGGGATTGCAAAAGGTGTCGGTAACCCTGTCATTTATGTAGGTGCAAGTACGGGACGCGATGGAATTCATGGTGCCACTTTTGCTTCGGAAGAACTGAATGAAGCATCAGAAGAAAAACGGCCTGCTGTACAAGTGGGAGATCCCTTTATGGAGAAGTTGCTGTTGGAAGCTTGTATGGAAATGGTAGATCAAGGGCTTCTGCTTGGGATTCAAGATATGGGTGCCGCTGGTTTAACCTGCTCCAGTGCTGAAATGGCAGCCAAGGGAGAACATGGCATGGAGCTCAATCTGGATCTGGTTCCACAGAGGGAAAAAGGGATGACACCTTATGAGATTATGTTATCTGAATCCCAAGAGCGGATGCTACTTGTCGTTGAAAAAGGAATGGAAGAAAAAGTAAAAGCCATTTGTGACAAGTGGGGATTGCAATCCGCTGTGATTGGACATGTCACAGGCGATCAGCGTTACCGTTTGTACTTCCAAGGAGAACTGGTTGCAGATATCCCTGTCAAAACTTTGGTTGATGATGCACCATGCTATGCTCCTGAACAAAAAGTACCGGATTATTATAGGGAAAATGAAACGATTTGTCCAGTCGAACAGGTAAAGGATGTTGACCCGCAAGAAGCGCTTCTCCAAGTGGTTTCATCCGTCAATATGGCTAGTAAGCGCTGGGTCTATCAGCAGTATGACCATATGATTCGGACCAGTACGGCTGTACGTCCTGGCTCAGATGCAGCTGTCATCGTGATTCGGGGAACCGATAAAGCCTTGGCGATGAGTACGGATGGCAATGGGCGTTATGTTTATCTGGATCCCGAGCAAGGTGGGCGAATTGCTGTAGCCGAAGCCGCCCGCAATGTTGTATGTGCTGGAGCTGAACCTCTTGGATTAACAGACTGTCTGAACTTTGGCAATCCAGAAAAGCCGGAGGTATACTGGCAGTTCGCACAAGCCATTGAAGGCATGAGTGCGGCTTGTCGTGAGCTGGAAACCCCAGTCGTGGGTGGGAATGTCAGCTTGTACAACGAGACCAAAGGCCAAGCGATTTACCCAACTCCGATCGTTGGGATGGTGGGCTTGATCGAAAAAAGAGAGCATATTACGACACAAGCATTTAAAGCACCTGGTGATGTGATTCTGTTATTGGGTGAAACAGATGCAGAACTTGGTGGAAGTGAACTCCAATATTTGGTTACCGGAAAAATCAGTGGCCGGCCACCCCGTCTCGACCTGGAGAAAGAACGGAATGTACAGCAAACGGTATTACGTGCGATTCGGAGCGGTTGGGTGCGTTCAGCACATGACTTGGCTGAAGGTGGATTGGCACTCGCTTTGGCGGAATCTTGTATTGATGGAAAATTGGGAGCCCATGTTTCATTGGAAACCGACTTGGCTCCAGTTGTACATCTGTTTAGTGAAAGCCAGTCTCGCATTTTATTAACCGTATCCAAAGAAAATGTAGATCATGTTCGGACATTGGCTGAAGAAAATGGTGTGGCTTGTACCGTATTGGGGGAAGTAACCGATCATCCAGAGCTCACCATTCAGGTAAATGGACAGGTGGTCATCCATCAACCCATAGCGAAATTGACGCAACGATGGGAGGAGGCGATTCCATGCGCGATGAGTCCATCTTCGATCTAGACAAATTAAATGAGGAATGCGGTGTATTTGCGATTTTTGGTCATCCAGATGCGGCGCGTTTAACATATTATGGACTTCATGCACTTCAACACCGCGGACAAGAAAGTGCTGGAATCGTCGCCTCTGATGGAAAGAAGTTTTGTGTCCATCGAGGTACGGGGCTGGTCACAGAAGTTTTCCAGAATGAGACGATTGACAAGCTCAAAGGACATGTAGCCATTGGGCATGTACGTTATTCGACCACAGGCGGAACGGGGCTAGTGAATGCTCAGCCCCTCGTCTTTAACTATGCCAATGGAGAATTGGCTGTTGCGACCAATGGGAATTTGGTAAATGGACAGCGATTGCGTCGAGAACTGGAAGAATCGGGTTCCATTTTGCAGACTTCCACGGATACAGAAGTGATCGCTCACTTTATCGCGCGTTCACAAAAAGAAACATTGGTCGAGAAAGTGAAAGAGGCGTTAAGCTATGTAATTGGAGCTTATGCGTTATTGATTTTAACGAATGATGAATTGATCGTTGCCTTGGATCCCCATAGTCTGCGGCCCTTTTCGATGGCTCTGTTGGGTGATGCATATGTTTTTTCCTCGGAAACGTGCGCATTTGATGTCATCGGTGCTGAGTTTTTACGGGAGATCGAGCCGGGAGAAATGCTGATTTTAAATCGAGATGGAATCAAATCCATTCGTTTTACCCAGCCACAACCAAAAGCGATTTGTTCATTTGAATATATTTACTTTGCACGTCCAGACAGTGATATCAGCGGGATCAATGTGCATGCCGCCCGCAAACGCTTAGGTCGTAAGTTGTTTGAAGAAGCCCCCATTGAAGCGGATGTAGTGACAGGAGTACCAGACTCCAGCATTTCAGCTGCAATCGGTTTTGCTGAAGCAGCCCACATTCCCTATGAGCTTGGGCTCATTAAAAATCGCTATGTGGGTCGAACCTTTATTCAGCCAACACAAGAGCTGCGTGAACAAGGCGTTAAAATGAAACTGAGTGCTGTACGAAAAGTGGTAGAAGGCAAGCGAGTGGTCATGGTAGATGATTCCATTGTACGAGGTACCACAAGCCGCAAAATCGTCAATCTGCTCAGGGAAGCAGGCGCGATCGAAGTTCATGTGCGAATCAGCTCTCCACCCGTAATCAATCCCTGTTATTATGGGATCGATACAGCGGATCGAAAAGAGTTGATTGCTGCTACGCATAAAGTCGAAGAAATTCGTCAAGCGATTAACGCAGACAGTCTGGCGTTTTTAAGTGTGGAAGGAATGTTGGAGGCGATTGGCCGTCCAGTCGGGGATAAAAATAGAGGACATTGTCTTGCTTGCTTTACGGGAGAGTATCCAACCGTAATCGAATCGGAACATGAGTACGTTAAGGTTCTGGAGGGAAAACGATGAGTCAAGCCTATAAAGATGCTGGAGTCGATATTGACGCAGGAAATGAAGCCGTTGAACGAATTCGGGCACATGTTCAGCGTACCTATCGTTCCGAAGTGATGGGAGAGCTAGGCGGTTTTGGCGGACTGTTTGCGCTCAAGAATTATCGTCAACCCATTTTGGTTTCCGCTACGGATGGAGTTGGAACAAAGCTGAAAGTCGCATTTGCCCTCAATCGACATGACACGATTGGGATTGACTGTGTGGCCATGTGTGTCAACGATATTGTTGTTCAGGGAGCTGAACCGCTCTTTTTCCTCGACTATCTGGCAACTGGGAAATTACAGCCTGAACAAGTCGAGATGATTGTGAAAGGTGTAGCAGATGGATGTGAACAGGCAGGCTGTGCGCTGATTGGCGGCGAAACTGCAGAAATGCCAGGAATGTATGCTGCTGGAGAATATGATATTGCCGG
The DNA here is from genome assembly GCF_900114055.1 of Thermoflavimicrobium dichotomicum. GTDB lineage: Bacteria > Bacillota > Bacilli > Thermoactinomycetales > Thermoactinomycetaceae > Thermoflavimicrobium > Thermoflavimicrobium dichotomicum. The sequence goes on from NZ_FORR01000010.1 coordinate 15,811, forward strand.
TTTTTGTGTAGGGGTTGTTGAACGGGAACATCTTTTGCCAAGTGCAACCATTGAAGAAGGGGATGTATTGATCGGACTGGCTTCCAATGGCTTGCACAGCAACGGTTTTTCTTTGGCGAGAAAAGTATTGCTGGATGATCGAACCAGCGATTGGGATGAAAAAGTGCCGGGCAGCGAGCAAACATTGGCTGAAGCGTTGCTCATGCCGACACGTATTTATGTACGGCCTTTTCTGGAGTTAATGAAACGGTTTACGGTTAAAGGAGGAGCCCATATCACTGGGGGAGGCCTTGTTGAAAATGTACCTCGCATGCTCCCGCAAGGACTGCAGGCCGAAATCGATCCAACGGTATGGGAAATACCTGCGATATTCCGCTGGATTGCTGAACTGGGGAGAATTCCTGCAGCTGATATGTATCGTACCTTTAACATGGGAATTGGTATGGTCCTGATTGTACCAAAGAGTGAAGCGGATGAAGTGGTGAAAGCGGCAACGGAAATGGGAGAAACAGCTTATATCATTGGCCAGGTTCGGGCGGGAACGAAGCGTTTTGTTTGGACAGGAGGCGAATGGGAGTGAGTATTGCCGTATTCGCCTCAGGAAGTGGCAGTAACTTTCAAAGCCTGGTCGAAACAGCCAGACGTGAGCAGTGGCCGATGGACATCTCTTTACTTATTTGTGACAAACCAGGGGCAAAAGTGCTTGAACGGGCGAAAAACCTCGAGGTACCGGCCTATCCTTTTAACCCTAAATCATACCCCTCAAAAGCGGATTATGAGCGTGAAGTGCTTGCCTTATTGGAGCAGTATCAGATCCAATGGATTGTACTGGCAGGGTATATGCGTTTGATCGGGCCTACGCTGCTTCAGGCTTATGGTGGGAGAATTGTGAATATCCATCCTTCCTTGTTACCGGCTTTTCCGGGGAAAAATGCAATTGAGCAAGCTTTTCATTATCCAGTGAAGGTATCAGGAGTCACTGTACATTTTGTGGATGAAGGAATGGATACAGGCCCCATCATTGCCCAAGTACCTGTGGAAATTGCTGAAGAAGATACAATTGGAACATTTACACAAAAAATTCAACAAGTGGAACATTGGCTTTATCCCAAGGTGGTTTATGATTTAATCATTGGAAAGGTAACTTCTCCAGTATCGTTATGTTCTGCTAAACGCGACAAGGAGGGAGTAAGATGAGTCAGATTCGTCGGGCGTTAATCAGTGTTTCGGACAAAACAGGGGTAGTGGCATTTGCGAAAAAACTGGCAGAGCAACAGATTGAAATCATCTCCACTGGAGGAACTTATCGTGTCTTGCAAGAAGCAGGGATCCCTGTGAAGGGGATTTCTGAGGTGACTCAGTTTCCAGAAATCATGGATGGACGTGTCAAAACGCTCCATCCGAAAGTACATGGAGGGCTCCTGGCGATTAGGGATTTGGAGACCCATCGTCAGCAGATGGAGGAAAATGGAATTGAGCCGATTGATCTGGTTGTGGTCAATCTTTATCCATTCCAGCAAACGATTGCCAAACCGGACGTTACCTTTGCCGAAGCGATTGAGAATATTGATATTGGTGGCCCTTCCATGGTTCGGTCTGCAGCGAAAAATCATCGTTATGTAACAGTAGTTGTGGATCCCAGCGACTATGACACTGTGGCAGAGCAGATCGCTCAAGAAGGAAATACTGATGAAGAGACACGGGCTCGACTGGCAGCCAAAGCCTTTGGTCATACAGCGGCATATGATGCACTGATTGCGCAATATCTCCATGAACGGATTAGCGTTCGTTTCCCTGAGCAATTGACACTCACTTTTGAAAAAGTAAGTGCACTGCGGTACGGAGAAAATCCTCACCAGCAGGCGGCGTTTTATCGTGAACCGTTAGCAAAAGCGGGGCAAATCACCTCAGCCAAACAATTGCATGGAAAAGAGTTGTCTTACAACAATATCAATGATGCAAATGCTGCCCTGGAGATTGTCTCTGAGTTCACAGAACCAACCGTAGTGGCTGTCAAGCATATGAATCCTTGCGGTGTCGGGACAGGTCACACCCTGGATGATGCTTTCCAAAAAGCGTATGATGCAGATCCTGTTTCGATCTTTGGCGGTATTATCGCCTGCAACCGCCCAGTCGAAGGAACGGTAGCCCAAAAGATGAAAGAAATATTCCTGGAAATCATTATCGCCCCAAGCTTTACGGAAGAGGCCTTAGAAATCTTGAAACAGAAAAAGAATTTGCGTTTACTCCAATTGGAAACATTGGCTGATCCGAACAAGGGATTGAAGTTCCAATCGGTTGGAGGAGGTTTGCTGGTTCAAGAGACAGATGTACACCAGATTCGTTTGGAAGATTGTCAGGTGGTAACGGATCGGGAGCCGACTCCAGCTGAATGGGAACAGCTTCTATTTGCCTGGAAAGTTGTGAAACACGTGAAATCCAATGCGATTGTACTGGCTAAAGATTCCCGTACGGTCGGAGTAGGTGCTGGGCAAATGAATCGTGTGGGAGCGGCTAAAATCGCCATTGAGCAAGCAGGAGAAGCAGCCAAGGGGGCTGTCTTGGCATCGGATGCTTTCTTCCCGATGAGAGATACGGTAGAAGCAGCAGCAGCGGCTGGGATTACAGCGATTATTCAGCCAGGCGGATCGATTCGAGATGCCGAGTCCATAGAAGAAGCCAACAAGCATGGAATTGCCATGGTGTTTACGGGCGTTCGACATTTCAAACATTAAACCATGGCTGTATCAGGTTCACTTCTTTCAGCGTATACTAGTAAAAAGCTCGAAGGGAGTGAACCCCTTATGTTACGTTGGGCTATTATATGGATTATCGGTGCGATTGCACTGACTGGCATTTTTCAATATGTTATTTCGGGCTGGGATTTAGCCCTTTGGCAATACAATATTCGCATGGTTGCAGGCGGCTTTTTTCTCATTGCCTTTATTGTTGGTGGTGTACTGACAACAGATCAGGCTTATCGCCAAAAAAAGCGCTCCTATTACCGTGAAGACTGGTCACTGATTTGTATACTGGTCACCATTGCCTTATTTGGCATCAGTTATTTTTTATCTTAATGGATCAGGACAAGCTTGATTGGGGAGGAGAAACCATTGCGCATACTTGTTGTGGGTAGCGGTGGAAGAGAACATACCATCGTTTGGAAGTTGAAGCAAAGTCAGCGAGTGACAGAAATTTATTGTGCACCCGGCAACGGTGGAATCGAAGAGATTGCAACATGTGTACCCATTTCACCAACCGATATCGATGGATTAATTCACTTTGCCAAAGAGCAAAAGATCGACTTGACAGTCGTTGGACCTGAAGCACCATTATTGGCAGGTATTGTGGATCGTTTTGAAGAACAGGGACTCAAGATCTTTGGGCCGAAAAAAGCAGCGGCTAGAATTGAAGGAAGTAAACGCTTTGCCAAAGAGCTGATGCAGAAATATCAGATTCCGACTGCCTCGTTCCAGGCTTTTACAGACCCGGAAGAAGCGAAAGCTTATGTACGTAGCCACGGAGCCCCCATCGTGATCAAAGCGGATGGACTGGCTGCAGGTAAAGGAGTCGTTGTAGCACAAACGGTGGAAAGAGCGGAGCAAGCCATTGTAGAGGCGATGGAAACACGTGTGTTTGGCGATGCGGGGAAAGAAATTGTGATTGAGGAATGTTTGTTTGGTCAAGAGGTTTCATTAATGGCATTTGTGGATGGTCAAACGATCAAACCCATGGTTATTGCCCAGGATCACAAGCCAGTGTTTGATGGGGATCAGGGACCCAATACAGGTGGAATGGGAGCCTATTCGCCTGTTCCGCAAATTTCACAAGCTGTTGTAGATAAAGCCATCGAACAGATTTTATTCCCAATTGCAGAAGCTTTTCACCAAGAAGGAATTCAATATAAAGGTGTGTTATATGCTGGCTTAATGATTACACAGGAAGGGCCAAAAGTGATTGAATTCAATGCCCGCTTTGGTGATCCTGAAACCCAGGTGGTATTACCACGTTTAAAATCTGATTTGCTTGAAGTTATTTTGGCAGTTGTAGATGGGAAACTGGCTGAAATGGAAATCGAATGGTCTGATGAAGCTGCTGTTTGCGTTGTGATGGCTGCAGGGGGATATCCTGGTTCTTATCAGACAGGCCATGAGATTACAGGAATACCCAAAAACGATGAAAAACAAATCATTTTTCATGCCGGAACCAAACTGGTCGACGGGAAATTGGTTACAGCAGGTGGCAGAGTACTGGGTGTAACCGCAATAGATAAAGATATCCCCAAAGCCCAGCAAAAAGCTTATCAGATGGTGCAGCAAATTTCGTTTCCAGATGCACACTATCGCAAAGATATCGCAAACAAAGCATTGAATTAAATTTTTCTGTCAGGACAAGCATGGAAGAAATAGGATGCCCCCCTTTGGAAGGTCAGGCTACTGATTGCCATGGCGAAAGCCGTGGCTTATATTTTTGCCTCAAAAAACGTGAGGGAACTACACTACAGAGGACTCTTCCTGTTTACATGGACAGTGGACTCACCCAAGAGGTTGGAAAGTAGGAAGAGTCCTTTATTTCCTTAACAAATGGTTTGAGAATCTTTTTTTCCTTGAAAGCTCATGGCATTGACGGGGATTTTAAACCACCAGGCACCGTCTTTTCTACGTAAAGGTTGATATCCTAGCTTTTTTAAAGTGCGAGCAACTGTCCAGCTGGCTGTATAAACGGTGGCGAGGTTAGTGGATTCATCAAACTGAATCACAGTTTCTTTTTCGGCTTCACTAAGTGACATTCTTCTTCACACTCCCCATAAGGATCAGTAATTTTTACCGATCGAATGTTCAAGTTTGTTTTTTTATTCTACCACGTTGTCCTCAGATTGCCACCTACGAAACTTACACTGTTTGTATCCTATTTTTCGACGAATAGTGACAATTTTTCCTTCTTTTTTCGGCGAAAATACAAAATTTTTTTTGGGTAATTTCAAGAACAATGGCTAGAATGTATACATAAATTGGCTGAAATTGAACTTGTTGAATGGATTGGTGACAGGTTCAGATATATTGCTTTATCATTTGATACCACTTCAGAAGATTTTCAAACATGTTTTAATCAAATTAATCAGTATTTTTATTGACAAACGGAAAAACGTCTGAAGGGATTGGATATATTTTTAGCAGAAGAATGTAGTATTTCTGGCATAATCGCTGTTTTCAAGTTGAAACGATGTTTTTGGCAAAAAAACATGCTTTTAGTTAACAACCTCCTTCTATATTTCTTGGGAATCATTATACAAAAAAGTCGGAATTTATACAATAGATTGAAGTTATTTTTTGTCAATGATTCCATAAAAAAGAGAATCTCGAACATCTGTTCCTATTTTATCATATCTCTTTTGTTTTGCAACCGGTTTTTACGTGTTTGTTTGTGGGTGATCCATCCAGGAAATACTATACCCTAAATTACGTCAGGGTTATCCTGTTAACAAAGATTCCGTTAAATGCCGGTTTGTCAAGAGTCTCATTCTGAATAACATCATGGTCTTGGTATTGTTTTATTATTCTTTATAAATATAAAATCATTGATCGAAGTTATAAAACCGAATATTATATAAATGTAGTTGTAATAATATTCGTTTTTTGGAGGAATCAATCATGTTTACAATCGATAAAAATACGCCTTTTTCGTGGAAAAAAGAGATTTTTGCCGGTCTAACCACCTTTTTTACCATGGCCTATATCATGGTGGTGAATCCGATTATTCTTTCAGATGCAGGAATTCCTTTTCAGCAAAGCTTTATGGCCACCATTATCTCTACCATTGTGGGTTCATTATTGATGGGGATGTTTGCTAAATACCCCATTGCGATTGCGCCGGCGATGGGATTAAACGCCTATTTCGCTTATTCGGTTGTCAAGGCTCATGCAGGGATCAGTTATCAAGCCGCTTTAGCTGCTGTGTTTGTGATGGGAATCATTTTTGTGATTCTTTCACTAACTCCTTTACGAACAAAACTGATTGAAGCCATTCCAGATAATCTAAAGCATGCAATTACAGCTGGAATTGGCTTGTTTATTGCCTTCATTGGGATGCGGATGTCAGGACTGATAAAGGACCATCCGACTAACCTGGTTGCTTTGGGCGATCTTCATTCTCCTTCTGTCATTTTGACATTGATCGGTTTATTCATCACGCTTATTTGCATGTCCTTAAACATTCCTGCTGCCCTGTTTATTGGAATGGTTGGAACAGGAATCATTGCCTATTTGACGGGACAACTTCAATTTTCCAAAGGGTTTGTAGCAGTCCCTTCTTTACCGGAGCCAGTAGTCATCAATCCGATTCAGGCAGTAAGTGATGTGATTCATTACGGATTGTATGCAGCTGTTTTTTCCTTTTTGTTGGTGACCATTTTTGATACAACCGGAACTTTTCTGGGGGTAAGCAAGCAGGCAGGACTTGTCAAAGACGGAAAAACACCAAATTCATCGAGGGCCATGCTGTCTGACTCGATTGCAACATTGGTCGGATCGGTATTTGGGACAAGTCCAACCTCCGCCTATATTGAATCAGCATCAGGTGTAGCGGCTGGTGGACGCACGGGTTTAACAGCAGTGGTGGTGGCTGGATTATTTGCTATTTCTGCTTTCTTTAGTCCGCTGATCGGAGCTGTGACCAGTATTGCAGCGATTACATCACCCGCTTTGATCATTGTCGGTTCGCTGATGATCAGTCATGTTCGTCATTTGGACTGGGATCGGTTTGAAGAGTCATTTCCTGCGTTTCTCGTTATTCTGAGCATGCCACTTACTTCCAGTATTGCGACAGGGATTGCACTGGGTTTTATTTCCTATCCGATTCTAAAAATCTTGAAACGACAATGGAAAGAAGTACATCCATTAGTTTATATCTTTGCAGTGTTGTTTGTGATTCAGCTCATTTTCATGCCGCACTGATCCATCTTTTGAAATTTCCCGCCTCAATTGAATATAGCTGAAAGGAAAAAGTGCTGACTTACATGAGTGACCGATTTCGCTCCCATCTTTTCGAGGTAGGTCAGTACTTTTTCTTTTTTAAGTATAGATCACAAACGGATAGACAAAGATTTGGATAAACTCGAATATCGTTTTTATGATCCATGATCCTGATCAGCAGTCTTTTTTGCAGTTGTGTGACCAGATTTTATTTACAGCATGGAAAACAGTTATAATAATGCAAGAGATGTTCGCGGTCTGAAAAATACCTGACATCAAATAAACGGTTGGTAATATGAATGAATCGGCTATCAACAAAGTCACATTGATCAGAAAAGGAAATCCGGCATATAACGGAAACTTTGTCACAGGCTGGTCTTCAACATCCTCACATCGTAGAGGATATCGAGCGGGAAGAAAGGTGGGTGAACATGCCACGTGCTCGTTTAATATATAATCCAACTGCTGGCCGAGAGCTGATCAAGAAGCAGTTACCCCAAATTTTGGATTGTCTGGAACAGGCGGGTTACGAAACCTCGTGCCGAGCGACCCAGTATCCATGGCATGCTGCGGAAGAAGCTGCATTAGCTGCTGATCGTGGCTATGATATTGTAATTGCAGCTGGAGGAGATGGGACCATTCATGAAGTGGTGAATGGAATTGCTCCATATGAAAATCCACCTAAGCTGGGAATTTTGCCGGCTGGCACAACCAATGATTTTGCCCGGGCATTGAAATTGCCGAGAGATTTGTATGAAGCGTGCCAGGTCATCACGAGTGGGAAAACAATGTCTGTGGATCTGGGGAGATATGGTGACCGTTATTTCATTAATGTCGCTGCAGTCGGAAAACTGGCTGAAGTGGCGCATGAGGCTCCAAGTCGTTTGAAAACACTCATCGGTTCGCTCGCTTATTATGCCAAAGCGATCGAGAAGCTTAGTTCATTTCTCAAACCATTTCCAGTGCAAATAAAAACAGCTCAAGGCGAATATGAAGGCGAGATCTCCTTGTTGTTGTTAACCAATAGTGTCTCGGTCGGAGGATTTGAACGGATTGCGCCTGAAGCCCGGATTAATGATGGCTTCCTGGACGTGCTGATCATTTCCAAAGTGAATATACCAGAATTGGTGCAATTGGCTGCTCAGGCATATAAGGGAGAGCATATTAGCAATTCCCGTGTGATTTATTTTCAAACAGACCAAATTGAATTAAAGACAGGAAAGGATTTACCCCTCAACTTGGATGGCGAGTGGGGCGGAGAGATTCAAGGATCTTTTTCTGTATTACCTCGCCACTTGGAAGTGTTTTGTCCATGAGCAACGTTCATCGGATCAGGTGAACGTTTTTTTATGAGAAAAAAAGGCGATAAGGGAGATGTTTATGAAAGAAAGAGCACCTGTTGAAGCAGGACAAGTTATTGAGTATGAAGTGACAGGCATTGCACATAATGGAGCAGGTGTTGGCAAATGGGATGGATTTACTGTGTTTGTGCCGTTTGCGGTTCCAGGAGAAAAGGTACGTGCTCGAATTGTGCAAGTAAAGAAAAACTATGCCCTTGCCCAATTGATGGATATCCTGGATTCCCACCCGGATCGGATTGATCCGCTCTGTCCGATTTATATGGAGTGTGGTGGTTGCCAGATCCAGCATGTATCTTATCAACGCCAGTTAGAGCTCAAACGTCAACAAGTGGTGGACAGCTTTGAGAGAATTGGCGGGCTGAAAGGGGTGGTCATTCATCCGGTTTTGGGAATGGATGAACCCTGGCGATATCGTAATAAGGTTCAAGTCCCGTTCGGATGGCAAAAAGGAAAAATGGTTGCTGGATTTTACGCATCTGGCACGCATGAAATTATCGATATGGAACAGTGTTTGATTCAACCATCTGAAAGTGACAAAGCCATTCGAATGATCAAAGAGTTGGCCCATCAACTCGGCATTCCACCTTATGATGAAAAGAGACATCAAGGTGTTCTTCGACATGTGATGGTGAGAGTGGGGCTACATACACAGGAAATGATGATTGTTCTGGTGACAAATGGTGAGCATTTGCCCAGGAAAAAAGAACTGGTTCAGCAATTACGCACAGCGTTTCCACAAGTGCGGTCGATCATTCAGAATATCAATGCCAAGCGTACCAATGTGATCCTGGGCGAGAAAAATAAAAAGTTATGGGGAGATTCGGTGATTCATGATCGCATCGGCGACGTTCAGTTTGCGATTTCGCCTCATTCGTTTTTTCAGGTCAATCCTGTTCAAACGGAAGTATTGTATGAGCAGGTACGGAAGTATGCGGATCTTACCGGGAATGAGACGGTGATCGATGCTTACTGTGGGATTGGGACGATTGCCTTGTATCTGGCAAAAGAATCAAGAAAAGTTTATGGAGTGGAGATTGTTCCAGAAGCCATTCGTGATGCGATCCGCAATGCGGAACTGAATGGAATGAAACATGTTCATTTTGAAGTGGGAGCAGCGGAAAAGGTAATGCCAAGGTGGTTGAAGGAAGGCATTCGACCTGACGTCGTTGTGGTAGATCCGCCACGTAAAGGATGTCAGCCGGAGTTGCTGGACGCGGTGGTTGGGATGGCTCCAGAGCGAGTTGTTTACGTCTCCTGCAACCCCGCCACGCTCGCTCGTGATGCCAGGTATTTGCAAGAGAAAGGATATATCGTGCAAGAAGTACAACCGGTGGATATGTTTCCACAGACCATGCATGTGGAGTGTGTGGCGTTGTTAACATCGACATAAGAGACTTTTTGGTGTGTTAGTGGTAGATTCACCACATTTTGACCACTAACTTTTTATGTCTCCGGCGATTTTGCTGCTGGAATGTCCCAACCTTTCTTGTATTTCTTTTAGGATTAGCTTTCAATAACTGTAGCATGTGTGTGCCTTGGATCGTGAAAGCGTATCTTAGGCACTTTTGTTTTTTTATCCCAAAAACAAACCGATTAAGCTTGATAAGGACAAATACGTTAACAAATCCGCTTCAACCTTTTTTGTCACAGTTATAAAATAGTTGATGTATAGAGTGATAGATAAGACTTCTTTCACCCCTTAGTGAAGGGAAATAGAAATAGATCGAGAAGGAGAATCGCATATGCACAATTTTCAAGAGAAGGTCAACTTCATCTGGACCATAGCTGAAATTTTACGGGGACCCTATAGAAAAGAAGATTATGGAAAAGTCATCTTACCCATGGCCGTGTTGCGGCGCTTTGACTGTGTGTTAGCAGAAACCAAAGAAAAGGTACTGGCAGAGTATGAGAAATTCAAGCATCTGCCGCAAGAAGCAAGGGATGAGATCCTGAACCGGGTAGCGATTATCCAGAATGGCATTCAGCTTTTCTTGCGTTTTTGCTGATAACGATGATTTAGTGCAAAAAGCCCAAAACAATACGAAAGAAAACTTCAAATTCAGCTATGAGAAAGCATTTTTGGACGTGGTCATTGGCCGAATGGCACAGAACGAAAAGTTTTTCCTCAAAATACTCGAAGACAGCGAATTTAAGGAAATGATTATGGAGTATATGTTTGATGAAGTTTACGATAGCTTGAAAAATAAGGTCTCATAAACAGAATTCGATTGGAGGGTGAACAAGTTCTCGAAACAATAAACAGGAAGCCAGTAACCTTTGGCTTCCTGCTATTCATTCACACAGCTGAAAAGCTGTGGGTCGATTATGTACTTATATCATATGTAGAAACTCAAAAAGCAACCCTCATTTTTGAAGATTGCTTTTTGGGAGGTATTTCAAATTTTAACTCGTAGCTTTCATTCACTACGGGACGTTTAATGTACATTTATTATATCCTTATTCGTACAGTACAGTCAAACAAAGTTGCTTTTAAACCCTAACCTCTTCTTGTGACAAGAACCAAGGGGTTGTCAACAATCTCAGAACCAATGCGATAAACATTTGGTTCTTTTTATCTCTCATTACCATGGTCATCCTCGATCCCTAGTCTTTGAAAAGCTCTTTTTACAATTGCTTTTGTGATGTATTTGGGGTTAGATTGATGTATTCGCAGAATGACCTCCTTTGCGTGTAAAGTGGGGAGGCCGCCTGATTCTACCAAGAGACAAATCAATTCGATTCCCCAGATCAGTTCTATACCGTCCGTTTCACATTCTCTTCTTAGTGCCTTATCATTTGTAACACATGTCCAGCCATGTTCTTTTGCAAGGATGAGGCATAAATGATCTTGAAATGATAAAGGTCCTCGTTTTTCTGATGCTGTGATGAGTTGATCTAATTCGGGTTCAATCAGCCTGATTCCTAATTCAGTGCAATCACTTTCTTGGATTTCTTTCACTTCATCTAATATGGGGGTAGGTAAATGAATTTGTCCTACATATTGACAAATTAATTTGATGACTGTTCGGTCACAATGAATAAAGTCAATCAAAATGTTCGCATCGAGAATAAGAAATTTTTGTTTATTTGTTCCCATATCTATTCCCAGGAAGAAACTCTTTCGCGCATCTCATTTAGATCTAATCTTAGGATTTCTGCACCACGGCTTAGAGTGATCAGTTCCTTTTCAAGAGCGATGCGAACAAGTCGGGATAGACGATCTTCCATGAAGTCGGAAGATGATAAAGAGTCTGGTTCATGCGCACGAAGTACCTCTGGCATGGATTGCTGGAAACTGTCAGGTTGTAGAGCATCTGGTTCTTCAATATTGGTAAGAGTCTTTCCGGTTCGTAATTTATAAGAGAATTTGAATTTCTTCCACACATCCCTATCTTTCTCTGAGAGGCGATAGAGTACAGTTTTGTAGCTTACATGAAAAATGCGTTTCACTTTAAGCACCCGATCGAAAAAAGATAAACCATAAGTTTCGTCCCACTCGCCTTTGAAGGCGCTTTCAGGCATTAAGAAATAGGAGGCGAAAATATTGGCTTCCAATTCATCATCAGGGTTCTCGTTACTTTCTTCAACGTTGTAGGTATCCAAATGAAGCAGTAAATGACCTAATTCATGTGCGGCACTAAAAATCCAGCGCTCCACTGAAATTCGATCCCAAACATTTACAATAATGGCTGGTCCCCCATCGGACTTGGCAACTGATAATCCGAAAAAACCATCAGATGCCAAACGGATTGGGTAAACTTTTATTCCACTCGCTTCCAGTAATCCCGCAATATCACGGATTGGCTCCTTTTCGGTCAAGTTTAATACCTTTCTTGCTTCTTTGGCAGCATATTTAGCCCGTTCAGCTCCTGGCGGGATAGTAGACAATTCAAGAGTCAGGTTTTCAAACTTGTATTCAATCTGTTGATTTAATAACTTTTCGAGATCATTGAAGTCATCCAGCCATCGTGCGACCTCAGCAAGAATATAATCACGATTATTCATTCTTTTCAAAGCTCGGAAACGAACCTTTTCCAAAGTGCGCACGGGTACAAATAAGTCCTGTAGCTTTATGCCGAGACCTTGAACGATTGCTTGCAAGGTTGACACTTTGGGAATGGACTCTCCATTCTCAATATTCCGATAAGTGAGTCGGGAAATACCTGCCCGTTCAGCAGCTTCGGACTGGCTTATACCTTTGAACTCTCGAATGCGGCGGAGATTCATCCCGATCATTTTCTGATCCATCTGCTCCACCTCTTATATTTTTGTTTTTCTATTAATTATTATATACAAAAAAACAAATTGTGTATACATGTAAATTCAACTTATCAATTCTTATTGTAGTACTTTCTTGATATGAAAAGCGAAAGTAAGCCAGCAAATCTTGCTTCATTTTTTCTAACTGAACCCGATCAGATTTTTTCCACCCATCTTTCCATGTCTTAACTTGACACATGGAGCAAGAACAATGAATTTTTCCTTTATTTAAGCGGCCTTTGTTTTGAGGGAGTGCATACCAATTTTCAACGGTTGAATCATAGCGCCATGCGTTGGTAATCGAAATTTTCCGCTGAATAACCCGTTTCCGGTGATGACGATAGTATGCAGTTGAACGATTCTTCTTCTTTGGTTTTTCAAACATCGCGTCATACCTCCTTGAGTGGAGCTCTGCCTGCAGGAAACCCCAAGGAGGTTTTTCGTATTCCCTACAGGCAGAGCATTGGTATGACGCTCGCTGGATTTGAGAGCATGAGCATGATCCCTCCATCCCATCTTCATTTTTATCTTATACCATTTCGGGTATCTTTTCATTAACCCTTATCAGTCAAGTGTTTGAGCGATTTTTGACGGTTATGGTTTGGTTCTAGCGAAAGATGGGAAAGTTGAGTAATATAACAAATGGAATCAAAAGAAATGATGGGCTTTATCTATTTAAACAGACTGCATGATATTCTTTTTTCATACTTGTCTGATGAATCTGAGTGATATAAACTGTAACTGTTATTTTTTTACAAATCGGATCCGGTATTTTCCTTTTCATTGGTGGCAAAGGTAGCCGAAAAAAATCATGTATGAACCTCGGAACGGTTTGTTGCAGGTAGGTGAGGTATGTAGATGAGCATCTTGGTTTGTTTGGATCCAGGACATGGAGGAAGAGATCAAGGCGCAATTGGCTTTTCATTGAAGGAAAAAGAAGTATGCTTGGATCTGGCATATCGGATTGAGCGACAGCTCAGAAAGTATGAAGGGATATCTGTTACGATGACTCGCTCCATTGATATTGATACAACTCCGGAAGAAAGAAGCGAATGGGCGAATCGTCATCATGCTGATCTGTTTTTAAGCATTCATACCAATGCCTCATCGGATCCAAGCGCAACAGGTTTTGCCTCCTATGTCAGTGTGATCGCTGGTTCCAAAGCTCGGAGAATACAGTGTTGGTTACACAATCGGATTGTCAGCTTTTTACGGCAATTTGGGGTAACGGATTTGGGCAAGAAAAATGATACAGAGACGCTCGATGGCCAGCTCATGGAGCTGAGACAAGCGCAAATGCCTGCAATTACCTTGGGTTCTCTCTTTATTACACACGCCAAAGATAATGTACTGCTTCGGGATTCATATTTTCGTGATCAGTATGCAGAATGTATTGCACAAGGTATTGCCAATATCTATCGTTGTCAACCCAAATAATTGATGGAATCATTTTCGATTTTACTGTTTCCTTTCATTCATCTATGACAAAACCCAGCAATCTCAGAAAGAGATGCTGGGTTTTTTGGTCTTTGAATTTATTCTTCCCAAACTTTTACTTCTTTCATGACGGCTCCTGGCCGCATATTCAAGACGTGTTCCAGACCTTCTGTAACTTGTCCAAACACAGTATGTACACCATCCAGATGTGGCTGTGGCTCATGTACGATGAAGAACTGACAGGAACCGGTATCTTTTCCGGCATGAGCCATTGATAAAGCGCCTGGAATATGTTTGTGCGGATTGTTGGCGGTTTCGCAGGGGATGGTATAACCTGCATTTCCTGTACCTGTTCCGTATGGGCAGCCACCTTGGCTCACAAAACCGGGAATGACCCGGTGAAAGGTCAAGCCATTGTAAAATCCGCTGTTAGCCAATTTCTTGAAGTTTTCTACCGTAATGGGAGCCGATTCAGGATATAAGTCGAGCAAAATTTTTGCTCCGTTTTCCAATTCAATGCTGGCTTTGGTTGCCATGAAATCACTCCTTTGTTATCAACGCTTTTATTCTAACTGATGAAATAACCAGTGAGCAATGAAAAAAACAAAGAGGTTCCTTTCATGTTCAGTGACTGAAAAGGACCTCTTTGTCGAAATCATTCGTTTGAATCGTTTCCTACCCGATCTCTATGTAAAATAAACCCATGCTTAGAGTACAAAGGATTTTTTTCGTGCTTGCCATCCAACTTATATGGGGATTGATTCCATTTATGCGTCATTTCGCTTTTGGACGAGTTGTGCTCCTTCTTGTTTAATAAGACGTTCCAGTTGATTGAGGTGTTCCATACTTTGGGGAAGCGTATGGATTTTTTTTAAATCAGGCTCCAAAAATTGAACACGTCCCCCTTGATTGGTGTGTACATAACGGGCGACACTGGCAAGAAATTCTTGCTGATTTTGCAAAATGGCATAGCGAATGACATAAAATGGATGTTGTTTTTCCTCTAATCCACGTGTTTCAATGGTAATTTCCACTCGGAAAAAGACCTCCTTCTTTTTCGTTATCTTTATTGTACCATATCAGAGATTGTTCAGCTTGTTGACAAAGTTTCCTTTATTGCCGGTTTTCCTTTTCCGTTTCACTCCCGCTCTATAAAAACGAGCAAAAGTCGTTCAACTGGAAAAGGAAAACCGGGTATGTGAACGGGTTCAATGGATACTTCTTTGGAATCGAAAGATTAAACATGAATCGGGAATCAAATGGTGCAAGGACCTCTGCCGTGTCTATTCTGCTTTGCGTTACATGTTTTCCAGTGGCAAAGGGATGGGTATATTTTTATTGATCCATCAAGAAAAAGTTGATTCCACCGACTCTTTTTAAGATAATAAGAAAGCGATATTTGATTAACGGAATAAAGTGGGTTGTTCTTCATTTTATTTAAAACATAGAAAAAATTGATCAAAATAGAAAAGGAAGGTTTTTTTCATTGTTTTGTTGAATGTTATGCTTTAAAGGATTGAACGGATGAAAAGGTGAGGAGGGGTAGGACATGCAACTGAGCAAATTGAAAAAAGAAGAAGTAGAGCAATTATTTGCCGCTGTGTTACAGTTGAAGACCATGGAAGATTGCTATAAATTTTTCGAGGATTTATGTACTGTAGGGGAGATTAAATCGTTGGCTCAGCGCCTGGAAGTGGCCCGGATGTTAAGAGCCGGGTATACCTATAATCAGATTGAATCAGAGACAGGTGCAAGTACAGCGACAATTTCAAGAGTGAAAAGATGCCTTCACTATGGGACGGATGGCTATAACATGGTGTTGGAGCGCTTGGAGCAGAATTCCTCTTCATGATAGTCACCCTCCGGTAGGGGATGAAAGCGTTTTAATCTTTGGAGTAGCCCTCTTGTTGCGGAACAACACGAAGAGGGATAATGTTTTCTATAAAGCGGAGGGATGGTTCCTTGCGGAGTGACTGTGATGGTACGGAAGTTGTCACGGAGAAAGGAACCCATCCCGAAGCGTGGGAGAAACAATCCATATTTTCGGGATGGCTTTATCCAAAAGGAGACCTCACCTCGCGAAAGATGCGGGGTTTTTTTTTGCCTCATGGTGTCGTGTATAATAAGGGATGGTGTGGGCCAGAGCGGAAGGAGTATGCGAGATGTTGCGAAAAAAGATAAAAAAGTGGCGCCATGTATTTAAACTCGACCCCAATCGATTGCTGTCCGATTTAGCGCTCAAAATGATATGTACATCGGGGACAGATGCGATTATCATTGGAGGAACGGATGGGGTTACATTTGAAAATACATTTCGATTACTGGAGCGCGTCAAAAAATACCCTGTGTATTGCGTGCAAGAGATTTCCAATCACTCTGCTGTTGTACCAGGTTTTGACGGCTACTTGATTCCTTCCGTTTTAAATACGGATCAATCCTATTGGATCAAAGGAGCTCACTTCGAAGCGATTCGCACTTATGGCAGTCTCATTCCCTGGAATCAGATTGTCCTGGAAGGCTATGTGATTCTGAATCCTGAGGCCAAAGTAGCGAGGCTGACCAAGTGCGATGCCAACTTGCAAGCCCGTGATGTCACAGCTTATGCCAGACTGTGTGACCAGTTGTTTCGGATACCTGTTTTTTATCTGGAATATAGCGGGACGTATGGAAAGGCGGAAATAGTCAAAGCGGCACGCAAGGGGTTACAGTATTCCCGTTTATTTTATGGTGGAGGAATTACGGATGAACAGCAGGCAAAAGAAATGGCGGCATGGGCTGATACCGTCATTGTGGGCAATCTGGTTTATTATCATGTGGAAAAAGCGGTGAGTACGGTAAAATGGGTAAAAGAAACAAAATTACGGGCCCTGAAGTAGAAAGGAAGAATGGCGATGAATCCTTCAACCCTGTCATTATTAAGCGGTTTAAATCCCATGCAGAGGCGAGCAGTCGAGACAACGGAAGGTCCTGTGCAGATTTTGGCTGGTGCAGGGAGTGGAAAAACAAGAGTATTGACTTATCGGGTAGCCTATCTGTTAGCTGAGAAGCAGATTCATCCTTGGAATATATTGGCGATTACCTTTACGAATAAGGCAGCTCGTGAGATGAAAGAACGGATTGTCTCTTTGGTAGGCTCAGTCGCTGAGGATATTTGGATTTCCACGTTTCATTCCATGTGTGTACGGATTTTACGGCGGGATATTGATCGGATCGGTTATTCTCGTAATTTTACGATTTTGGACACTTCTGATCAGCTATCCGTCATCAAGCAAGTACTCAAAGAAGAAAATTTGGATCCCAAAAAATTTGAACCCCGTTCGCTTCTGAATAAAATCAGTGCAGCGAAAAACCTTCTCCAAGGCCCTGGTGAGATGTTGGCGAAAGCACGAAGCTCTGGGAGTTTTTTGGACGAAGTGGCGGCACAGGTTTATGAAAAATACCAACATAAGCTACGAACCAACGAATCGTTGGACTTTGATGATCTGTTGATGAAAACAGTAGAGTTATTTAAGCAGGTTCCAGAAGTAAAGGAATACTATCAAAAGAAGTTTCAATACATTCATGTGGATGAGTATCAAGATACCAATCACGCACAGTACGTACTCATTCATACATTGGCCCAGCATCATCAAAATATTTGTGTGGTAGGGGATGCTGATCAATCGATTTATCGTTTTCGGGGCGCAGATATTACCAATATCCTTCAGTTTGAGCGGGATTGGCCACAAGCGCAGCTGATCAAACTGGAACAAAATTACCGTTCAACCAAAAAAATCCTGCAAGCTGCTAATCATCTGATTGCCCACAATACAGAACGAAAACCCAAAAACTTATGGACCGAAAATGATGAAGGAGAACCTCTTTATTATTTTGAGGCAGACAATGAACATGATGAAGCCTACTATATTGCTGAGAGAATTACCCAAGCACATCGAAATGGTGCAGATTATGGGGATTTTGCAATTTTATATCGAACCAATGCCCAGTCACGTGTATTGGAGGAAGTATTGCTCAAATCCAACATTCCTTACCAGGTCATCGGAGGAATCAAGTTCTATGAGCGCAAAGAAATTAAAGATATCCTTGCGTATTTGCGTTTGATCGTCAATCCGCAGGATGACTTGAGTTTGACCCGTGTGATCAATGTTCCGCGTCGCGGGATCGGTGCTGCCACTTTGGACAAGATTGCAAACTATGCAACCGAACAAGGAATTTCCATGTTTGATGCATTGCTGGAAATGGAGCAAATCGGATTAACCAAGCGTTCGCTCCAACCACTTCAGGGTTTTGTCACACTCATTCAACAATTGCACGCGATGGTGGAATATTTGTCCGTTGAAGAGTTAACAGAAGAAGTATTGACGCGTACGGGTTATCGGGAAGAGTTGAAGAAAGAAAATACATTGGAAGCACAAGGTCGTTTGGAAAACTTGAATGAGTTTTTATCCGTTGTACAGGAATTCGAAAAACGAAATGAAGACAAATCATTAGTGGCCTTTCTGACCGACCTGGCACTCGTTTCAGATGTAGATGCTTTGGATGAAACCGTCAATGAAGCCCACTCGACTTCATCTGTTTCGCTGATGACCCTGCACAGCGCAAAGGGACTTGAATTTCCTTATGTATTTTTAGTGGGAATGGAAGAAGGGATTTTCCCGCACAGCCGTTCATTGGACAATGAGGAAGAGATGGAAGAAGAAAGGCGCCTGGCTTATGTAGGGATTACGCGGGCAGAAAAATGTTTGCATTTGACACGAGCGCGTGTTCGTACTATCTTTGGACATACCAGCACCAATCCACCTTCTCGCTTTTTAAAAGAGATTCCAGGCGAATTGATGGAAACGGTTGGACAAGCCAAGAGCATGACCAGACAAGCTCCTGCATGGCGACGGACAGTAACCGGGCGGCCAGCTTCTACACAGTTCGAGTGGCAAGTGGGAGATAAAGTACAACATGCCAAATGGGGTATTGGTACCGTTGTGAAGGTACAAGGTGAAGGAGATGATCTGGAGCTCAATGTTGCTTTCCCATCCCCGATTGGGGTGAAAAAATTGTTAGCTCGCTTTGCACCGATTACCAAGTTGTAACACGGATATATTGAAAGGAGAATGATTTTGGAGTTACAAGCGGCCAAAGAGCGGATCCATCAACTGCGTGAGATGATTGACGAGCATAATTATCGTTATCATGTACTGGATGACCCCATTGTTTCCGATGCTGAGTATGATCAAATGATGCGGGAGTTGCTTCAGCTGGAGGAGCAGTTCCCTCAGCTCGTAACCCCTGATTCCCCTACTCAACGTGTGGGAGGAAAGCCGCTTCCGTTTTTTGAAAAAGTGGTGCATCTGTCTCCAATGCTGAGCCTGGGTAATGCTTTTGATGAAGAGGACTTGCGCGAGTTTGATGAGCGAGTTCGAAAAGCAGCTGAAGGGGAGCCTGTTCACTATGTCTGTGAGCTGAAAATCGATGGGCTTGCTGTCTCTCTTCGTTATCAGGATGGAATTTTTCAACTGGGGGCGACGCGTGGAGATGGACAGACAGGAGAAGATATCACCCAAAATCTGAAAACCATCCGCTCGCTTCCCTTGCGATTAAAACAGCCTGTCACATTGGAAGTGCGTGGCGAAGCGTTTATGCCCAAAAAGGAATTTGAACGCCTGAATAAAGATCGGGAGAAAAAAGGGGAGCCACTGTTTGCAAATCCTCGCAATGCGGCAGCAGGTTCTCTGAGACAGCTGGATCCGAAATTGGCAGCGGAAAGAGCCCTGGATATTTTCCTTTATGGAATCGGCTCCATCGAAGGGAAAGAGTTGGCCACCCATACGGAAACCTTGGATTATCTGGAGAAACTGGGATTTAAGGTAAATCCGGAAAGAAAAACCGTGGATAGCATGGACGGGGTGCTTGAATACATCAACGAATGGCGTGAAAAAAGACCGAATTTGCCCTATGAGATTGACGGGATCGTGATCAAGGTCGATCAGCTGGGATTACGGGAAAAAATGGGAGCAACAGCCAAGAATCCCCGCTGGGCCATTGCGTATAAATTTCCAGCTGAAGAAGCTGTAACGATTCTAAGAGATATTGAAGTACGTGTAGGGCGAACAGGTGTCATTACACCTACAGCGATCCTTGATCCGGTGTTACTGGCAGGAACCACTGTCAAACGGGCGTCCCTGCATAATGAAGAGATGATCCGTGAGAAGGGGATCATGCTTGGCGATCATGTGATTGTGAAAAAAGCAGGCGACATCATTCCAGAAGTCGTGGGAGTATTGGTGGAGAAGCGTACGGGTGACGAGCGTCCTTATCAGATGCCGACCCATTGTCCTGAATGTAAAAGTGAATTGGTTCGTTTCGAGGGAGAAGTGGCTTTACGCTGTATCAATCCTGGATGCCCTGCCCAAACGCGGGAAGGCATTATCCACTTTGTTTCGCGCAATGCGATGAATATTGAAGGATTGGGCGAAAAAGTAGTCACGCAATTGTTTGAACATGGGCTGGTTCGTGATGTAGCTGATTTGTACTATTTGCAAAAAGAAGACTTGCTCAAGCTGGAACGGATGGGTGAAAAATCGGTTCAAAATCTCCTGGAGGCGATTGAGGCAAGCAAAGATAATTCGCTTGAACGCTTATTATTTGGTCTAGGTATTCGCTTTGTGGGAGCCAAAGGAGCGAAAATTCTCGCACAGCACTTCCAAACGATGGATGCCTTTTTGGAGGCGACAGAAGAAGAGCTGTTATCTTTGGAGGAAATTGGCCCGAAGATGGCTTCGAGTATTTTGGCATATATCCAGCAACCGGAAGCACAGAATACGATCCAGCGTCTGAAGGAAGCAGGCGTTAACATGACCTATAAAGGGGCTTTGCCACAAAAAGAACAAGGCGATCATCCTTTTGCAGGCAAGACGGTTGTCATTACGGGTACATTGGAGCAGATGACGCGCAAAGAGGCGACAGAGTTACTGGAGTCGTTAGGTGCTCAGGTAACCAATAGTGTAAGCAAGAAGACAGATATTCTGATTGCTGGAGAAAAAGCAGGTTCCAAACTGAAGAAAGCCCAGGAGTTAGGGATCGAAATTTTGGATGAACAAGCCTTTTTGGAGCAACTTCCGAAATAATGGGCGAAAAAAATAAAAAAAATCACCTATTTTTACGCACATGAAAGCAAATTTAGTGTATGATAATATTGTTTTTTTATTTTCATTTTGTCATTGTCCGAATTCGTCTCGTTTTGGTCTTTGGTTTCTATTCTTCATTGGCGCAGGAAACTCCGATTCAACCATAATCGGAGGGAATGCGCTTTTTTTATTGTATAGAAATAGGATATAAGGATCCTCATATTGTTCATCAAACAGGAAAAGAATTTGATCATCATGAATATATCAACAATTGGAAAAATGGTTTAGGGGAGCGTTTTTTTGGATGAAAAAGGAGAGTTTCTTCGCTGTAGGAATAATCTCGGTGTTATTCAGTATTTTTGGACTTTCCGCTAGTGGATATGACTGGTCTCACTTGGCTCTGCCACCATCGATCTCTTCTTTTTGGGATTTGCAAGTGCAAACATGGAACAAACGCTTTAAACAGAAAAAAATCGAATTGTCTCCTGAAGCCAGACAACTGGGTGTAACCTTAACCTCGCCTCTATATCATCGGTTTGCGGCGAACTCAATCGTGACTGTATCCGGAAATATAGAAAAACGTCCCGTTTTGGCGAATGCCCTTATGTGGATACAAGTCGATGCGATAAATCCGAAACATAAAGCAATACCTGCTTCTTTCCACTACTATACGCCTATTCAAGCTAAACAATTTAAGCAGGCGATTCGTTTGTTCGCAGGGGAAGGAATGTATCGTGTAACGATACGGATGCCAGATCCAAAGGGGAATGGTTATCTTCCCTTAACTTCGTTTGATGTGATGAATGTGAATGCACGAGTGGAAAAAGATATTAGCTATAGCGAGGAGGGTATAAAGAGCGGTCTTCAGATTACCTCCCCACAGTTAAGTGACAGTGTGCAAAGAGGCTATCTGAAGCTGGAAGGAAAGACAAAAGCACCGAAGATGTGGGTGCAACTGAAAAAGGATCGACAAGTGTGGAAGCATCAGATCATTCCCTTAGATGGCAATTTCTCCGAAGAGTTGCCATTTCCTCATGGGGAAGGAAATTATGAAGTGGACATATTGGTTCCAGAACAGAGCCGTCCTGATCGGTGGGTAACTGGAGCCAGACTGGATGTGAAAAATATCTTGCTTTCTTCTTCCATACCCATTGAATATACAGATGTATATAAAAAGCGGGGAGTGGAACTGATCCAACCCCGGACAGGGTTTGATCAAGCAGAGCTAACTTATCGGATTGCTGGAAGAATCGATCCAAAAGCTCCATTCGCTACAGGAACCACCCATATGATTGTACGGATTGAAAAAGGATTCGAAGAAGCAACCTATTTTCTTCCAGTCCATGATTTTCGCTTTGATCAGGAGATCGGTCTGCGCTTTGGCGGAGGAATGTATCAGGTGACGGTATTTGTACCAGAGATAACGAAACGAAAATCAGATTATTTCCGCTTTTATCCTGTTGCTCACTTTCGTATTTGGAGCCATGCCAGGCAAGATTTGCGTGATTTGATGCCATCACGTGGAATTGAGTCCAATCATCCGGCCATTAAAAAATTGGCGCGGCGTTTAACTGCGGGGAAAAGGACAGACAGAGAAAAGGCAAAAGCGATTTATGCCTTTGTTGCAAAATATGTTCGCTATGATGTGGAGAAGTTCCGGCAACAGGATTATGCTTGGGATGATAGCGGCTTGAAAACCCTGCGCTTGCGTAAAGGTGTATGTCAGGATTTTGTCTTTTTGACGATTTCCTTACTTCGGGCGGCCAATCTCCCAGCCCGTTTTATTGAAGGGGAAGCAGGTGGACAACAGCACGCCTGGGTTGAAGTGTGGGTCGATGGCAGATGGTTGGCAATGGATCCTACCTGGGGTTCTGGGATCATTAATACAAATGGCCGTTTTATCAAAAAGTACGATGAACAGTATTTTGATCCAGCACCGGAAAAGTTTTCACAAACACATAAGCGTCGAGGGGTTATTTATTGATTGTGATAAAAGAAACAGTCTTGATCTGAATTCTATCTTGGTTTTATGAATTAACTTTCTGAAATTTCGTATGTTATACTGAAAATGAAGGAGTGATCGGGATGAGTAGCGATAAGGATAAGATGGATCAAATCCTGCAATTGTTAAAGAGTTTGCAGGCTGATGTGAACCATTTGAAGAAAAATGCGGTAACCAGAGAAGAGATTCAGGCGGCCAAGGAAGCGGCGACAACGATAGAGGATAAGGCGGAAGCAGGGTATATTTTGAATCGATCGTTAATTGACGGATTGTCCAAACAGATGAAGGAAGAGTTTAAAAAGGCGCGGGAAGACTTCCAAAACGTTTATGAGCATATTGAACTATTGGATGATCATGTGTCAGACGGCTTCAAACAGATCGGCAGCGTTTTAAGAGATGTGCAAGACGTGTTGACGCTACTGGCAGAACGACAGGATGAACAAGAGGAAATGATTCAATTCCTTGATGAACGCATGCGCCAGCAGGAAAAAACCTCGTTCCAAATCCGGATGAAGCTTAAAAAACTGGAGGGAGAATGAGTTGGATAATGGCAAGAGTTCTAGAACGCGGGAACAAAAGGACCCGCTTATTTTTTACTTGCTTTTAGCCAAACACCGCTTCCACCACCGATAAAAACTCTACTATTTGGTCTTGAAAAGGTAACATGGTAGTATCTGCTGTGGCTGGTATATTGGATTATTTTAGAGGAATTTCCATATTTGGAAATGGGCTATTCGCTCAAAAACTGTTTAACATTATTCAGCAATATCGCCTCCAGTTCGACCGGGTTTATCTGTCTTAAGTGGGCTATGTGTTGGATCACCTCAGGTAACATCGTCGGTGTGGTCTTCATACCCGTAAAAGGCCCTTCAAATGGCCAAGGTCCGTCTGTTTCAACCATAATCAGTGACAATGGATAAATGGCAGCGATGTCTGCTGTTTTTTTCTTGTAGAGAATATCGGGTGTAAAGGAGACATAATATTGATGTTCGGCCATCCGTTTCAAAGTCGATGGATCTGCCTTGATCCAATGAAAATGGGCGCGGCGAATGCCATATTCTTCAAGAAGATCACAGGCGCGAGCTGCATCGTCATAGACGGCATGCAGGATCACAGGCTTGTCGAGGTCTTTGGCCAATTGGAGGAAAGTGCGGAGAATTTCTGTATATGAGAGATAGTGAAAAGATTGCCCCATCTGCGTATTCGTTTGATGTAGGTAATAGGGTAGGCCTATTTCACCGATGGCATCGATTTCATCGGCATGTGCCTGGATAAAACGGACGAGAGGTTCGACTTCCTGCGCCTCCTGCTCAGGATGGAATCCACAGGCAATCCGGATCTTGTCAGGGAATCTCCGTTTCAAGGCAAGAGTTCGCTCGGAAGATGGCAAATCCATGGAGACAGCCAGTACCCCTTCCAGCTGCGGATCACGCAAGATTTGATCAATTTCGGTATCCGTATATTTCTCCAGATGGATATGGGCATCAAAGTAATTCATGGTAACACTCCTGTTGTTTGATTATTTCGTTAATATGCATTTATCGTATATTCTTTGATTTATAGTATAATAAAAATACAAATCTGAATATCTTTTCCTTATCTCTGTAAATAAATTCGCTATTTTTGAAGAGGAAGAGGGGAATGGATGTTTATTATTCTGATCATGTCTTTTTTCAGTATACTGATTGCAGGCATTCAGTTACTGGCTGCTGGTAACGTACTCGCAGGAGCTTCGCTTCTGGGATCAAGTGCTTTGATCAGTACGGGAACCATGTATTTTTACAAAAAGAAATCAG
Source organism: Thermoflavimicrobium dichotomicum (assembly GCF_900114055.1). GTDB lineage: Bacteria > Bacillota > Bacilli > Thermoactinomycetales > Thermoactinomycetaceae > Thermoflavimicrobium > Thermoflavimicrobium dichotomicum. The sequence continues at coordinate 40,759 of NZ_FORR01000010.1, forward strand.
CGGCCAAGAAGTTCAAAAAGGCACTGAAACTGGGAGATTGCGACTGCTGTGATGTACCAGACTGCGACTGTTGTGATGTGCCAGATTGTGGCTTGGATTGTGATTGATAAATGAGGCTCTTCTGTTGATCGAGATCGATCTGTTCCATAGAGAGCAATGCTTTCACAACTGTGGATAAACATGCTTCGGCATACCTGGTTCAAATGGTTTCGGACCATCTGGGTTCGCAACCATTTTTTGTGTTTACAGCTTTTGAGGCTGCCAGTTGTTCAACTTGATGGTTGTAGCTTACCAGACATCAATAATTGGCTCTTTGAAATGGGTGAGATGTTATGAAATTTTTATCCATCATTCCCTGTCATCGAAGACCTGATCGGACCATTCATATCAAAGGAAAGCCGATGCCGCTTTGTGCACGATGTACAGCAATTTATAGTGCTTATCTGTTTTTGCCATTTTTCTATTTTGTACCTCAGACATGGTTCGTTTTGTACCTTTCCATTATTTTTCAACTGCCTATGTTCATCGATGGCTTGACACAAAAGTTGGGGATGAGGGAAAGTAATAATGTTTTGCGCGTGATTACTGGAGGATTAAGCGGCATTGGACAATGTCTGTTTATCTGGTATGTAGCACGGGTCATTATTCAGGTATTTAAATGAAACGAAGATGGTTAAAGGTGTTCTGATTTCTATAAAGCGAAGGGATGTGTTCCTTACGGAGTGACTTTGATGGTACAGAAATCGTCACTGAGGACAGAATCCATCCCGAAGCGCAGGAGAAGCAGGATCGCCTCTGGATCAATGTAAGCAGAAATTCAGGTGATCGCACCTTTTTATGTGAAAATGGTGCGATTCCTTTCTGAATACAGCTCAAAAAATCAGTCATGGAAAACGGTTATTTGCCCGGAGTGAATTTGATTGAGGTGTAGTTATGGGAGAATCGCAGCCAACGTTTTTCTACCAGGTAGAAGAAAAAGAGAATGGAAAGATGTTACGCCAGGTGTTGGAGAGTCGCTTTCGTTTTTCGAAGCGGATGATGCGCAAACTGAAAGCCCATCAATTGGTTACCGTCAATGGCGAAGTGATTTATTTAACTTCCCGTGTAAAGACGGGGGATCAGATTGTCGTACGGATGATGGAAGAGGAACTTCCTGAGCATATAGAACCGCAACCGGTTGATTTTCGGATTGTTTATGAAGATGAGGATATTGTGGTGGTGGATAAGCCGCCTGGATTGGTTGTACATCCAACCCGTGGCCATCCTGATCATACCTTGGCCAATGGCTTGTTTTATCATTGGCAACAACAGGGGCAGACACACAAGATGCGACCGGTTACCCGTTTGGATAAAGATACGTCCGGGTTGATGGTGGTTGCCAAGCATGCTTATGCTCATGCATTTTTAGCTGAGCAGATGGCCAAGAAAAGGTATCAACGGATGTACTTGGCGGTTGTACATGGACAGATGGAACAGGATACAGGGACTGTCGAAGCACCGATTGGCCTGCATCCGGAGGTAGCAACCGCACGAAGGGTCGATTTTGAAGACGGTGATCCGGCGATTACCCATTATCAAGTGGTCCAGCGCTATTCGAATGCCACTTTGGTACGGCTTCAGCTGGAAACGGGAAGAACGCACCAAATTCGAGTGCATCTTTCTTGGTTGGGATATCCGATTATTGGAGATTCTTTATATGGAACGGGCAATGATATGCATCTGGTTTCCAGACAGGCTCTTCATGCCACTTATCTTCGGTTATACCATCCACGTCTGCAGGAATGGAAAGAGTGGGATAGCCCGCTGCCGGAGGATATTCAGGATTGCATTCGCAAATTGCAAGCCATGATGGAATAACTCGTAGAGCTAAAAATGGACAAGTTTACATATAATGAGAGCGAGTTCAAGAGGGGACTCGCATTTTTCATATAATTGTTTCTATCTTTATAAAATCTCTTTGATACAATAAGAACATGATGGAGTAGGAAAGGAGCAGAACATGCGCAGGAAAGTAGCGTGGATCCTTGGCGGAGCCAAAGGACTAGGGGTGATGATCGCCAAAGGCCTGGCAGAAGAGGGGTACCGTTTGGCCATCAATTATCGACGCAGCCAAACAGCAGCGAATGAATTGCAGAGAGAATTGGCCCAGATGGGGTGTGAATCGCTCATTTTGCAAGGAGATGTCAGTCAGCTGGCTGATGTTAAACGAATGGTGAGCGAGATCATAACAAGTTGGGGAAGGATCGATGTACTCGTTTGTACAGCAGGACCATTTGTTTTTCGATCAACTCCGACCATTGGGCTAACGGATGAACAGTGGCGTAACATGATCGACGGGAACTTGTCCAGTGTGTTTTATTGTGTTCGTGAAGTAATCCCGCTCATGCGCAAACAGGGTGGAGGCCGGATTATCACTTTTGGTTTTTCAGGAGTAGATTCAGCTCCCGCTTGGGAAGGGTATGCTGCTTATGCGGCGGCAAAAGTGGGGCTAGTGTCGCTTACACGATCACTAGCCAGAGAGGAAGCGCCTTATGGGATTACCGTCAATATGATTGCTCCTGGAGATATTCGTGATCCCTTTAAAGAAGCTCCTATTGCTGCTGCCAGAGGGAAAGAGGATCCTCGTTCATTGGTTGGCCGTCCCGGTACCGGGGAGGATATTGCCAGAGTGGTTCGTTTTTTGGCTCATCCGGATTCTGATTTTATTACGGGAGCCATTATTCCAGTTACTGGGGGTTTTGATCTCCGGCGAGATTTTGTAAAATAAGTAAATAAATTGTAATACTATTGTAATATTCTCTTGGCAAAATCAGCCCATTTTTTTTTATATAAGTTATAATGTATATTGGATTATATTTATTTTTGTGTGGAGGATTTCTTTAAATAAGAAGCCAGTCCAAACCAAAGACCAGAACCAATCAAACCGGCGATGAGGCCAACTGCTCCATATAGCTTGAGGAAAAGCAAGGATGCCAGCATGCCGATTCCGCCCGTCACTCGACAAGCAAAGATAGCTGCTTTTGTATGCATAATGGTTTCACCTCTGCTTCAATATATCACAGATTTGGGAATAAAGGCAGAGGACAAGCGATGAATGTTGTGTTTTGATTGCCAAAAAAGGGAAAATAATCCAAAAAATATCAGATATCAAAATAGGAAGTTTTGTAGAAAAAGTATTTAGGAGGTTCATTCATGAACGATTATCATCGTATGGACCAACCTACCTTATCGCGTAGTCAGCGCCTTTCCAGGAAATCAGGGAGAGGAAATGATAAAAAGAAGAAAAAAGGTAGTGTGTGGCTTTTTTTTAAGTGGTTTATGTTGGGGATGTTGGTTCTCTTCCTTGGAGGTTTCAGCTGGGCGGCTTATATCTTTTTGACAACCGAGAAGCCTCCACTTGATGCGATTGCGAAGATCAATTATTCATCGGTTGTAAAAGATGCAAAAGGAACTGAAATTGGGCGAATCGGAAGAGAACAAAGAGAGTTTATTGATATTCAAACTTTAAAGAAAACCAATCCTCTGCTAGTCCAAACAATCAAAAAAGTAGAGGACGTACGTTTTGACCAGCACAGTGGGATTGACTATTTTGGTTTGGGCCGTGCGCTGGTGAAAAACATCATTCACCTTGGCAATGCCGAAGGTGGTGGAACGATCACCATGCAGGTCGCACGGAACATTATCTTGAATAACAAAGAAAAAACATATACGCGGAAGATTCGGGAGCTGGCGATTGCAAAGCATTTGGGCGAAAGCTATGACAAAGAAAAGATTTTAGAGGCTTATTTGAACTACATTGATTTCCATCCAAGAGCAAAAGGAATTGCCATGGCGGCGAAGCTTTATTTTGACAAAGACCTGAAAAAGGATACGCTTACGCCTGAGCAAGTAGCGATTTTGTGCGGATTGCCGAAGTCACCTTCTGGCTATAACCCGACTTCCCAAAACCCCAAGATTGTGAAACGTGCACAGGAAAGACGTGACCTGATCTTGGGTAAAATGGCCACCGAAGATGAAATGCCAGCTCTGATCAGTCAGTCTGAGGCTGAGAAATATAAACAACAGCCATTATCTGCGAAAAACTATACGCAAAAATACCTGAAAGGCGATAATACCTTAGCCGCTGCTTATTTGGATCTGGTTGATGAAGAATTGGAGAAACTGGAAGCAGATGGAAAACTGGAACCGAATGCACTGAATCGTGGTCTGGTCATTTACACAAACTTGGAGCAGAAGGTGCAGAAAGCGGTTGATAAAGCACTGAAAAATGATGATCTCTATGTTTCGAAGTCGGGTAAAAAACAGACACCGAAACAGTTTGATGCAGGGATCACAGTCATCAAACCGGATACAGGAGCAGTAGTAGCGGTCGGTGGCGGAAGACAATATCAACCTACATTCACCAACCGTGCACTTGAACCGCGACAACCAGGATCATCGATCAAACCATTGACCGTTTATACACCAGCGATTGAAAAAGGATATAACGAATATACCAAGATCAAGGATGAAGAAATTTATGTAGGCGACAAGAAGATTGAAAACTTTACCAAACGGTATTATGGAGAAATTTACTTTAAGGATAACGTAAAGCAATCCTTGAATGCTTCAACCGTTAAAATTCTGCAAAGTGTAGTTGGACTGCCAACCGCTTTTAACTATGCGAAATCTCTAGGTTTACCTCTTGTTCCAGAGGATCAGAACGTTTCGCCTTTGGCCTTGGGTGGATTAACCAAAGGGGTTTCTACTTTAGACATGGCACAGGCTTTTACGGTGTACCCGCAAAGTGATGGGAAAGTGAAGAAGGCCTATACCATTGAAAAAATTGTGGACCCAGCTTCGGGTGAGATCTATAATCATTCGGTAGATGAAAAAGATGTATTTACCCCAAAAGCTTCATACTATATGACGCGGATGCTGAAAGCGGTGGTTATGGAAGATGGTGGAACCGGTACTAGCGCTCGATTAAAAGACGGTCGCCCTGTAGCGGGAAAAACGGGTACTAGCCAGCTGGAAAAAGATGTATGGTTTGTGGGTTATACACCGCAATATGTAGCAGCAGTCAACGTGTTTAACCTGCAAAAGCCGTACGCACCGATCTCCAGTAAGGTACCAGCTTCGATCTTCAGTGAGTTTATGTCAGAAGCCTTGGAAGGTGTACCGGCAAAAGACTTCCCGCGTCCACCAGGAGTTGTCGACCCACAACCACCAGCACCTGAAACGAAAGAAAAACTGGCATTAACCGGTCATTACAACGAAGAGAGTAAGGCAGTCGAGCTGAAATGGACCGACTTGGGCAAAGACTATAGCTATCAGTTGCTGAAAGGAGAAGGAAACCCGTCCACACCTGTACCGGTATCCGGTACCAGTTATTTAGACAAGGATGTCAAAGAAGGTAAGACTTATGCTTACCAAGTGGTTGCGGTGAATAAGTCCAAACCGGATGAGAAATTGGAGTCGAATGTAGAGACGATCACAGTGAGCGGTAAGAAAGAGGAAGAGAAGTGTCAGCAAATCGGCCCCGATGGTAAATATGATCTGAATGATCCAGCATGTAAACGTTGGTGCGATGAACATAAGGAGGATCCTAAGTGTAAGGAAGAAAGAACTAATAATGACTGTGGACCAGGTGTAAGTGATGATGTGTGCGATAGAGCAAATAATAAAGCCAAAGAATGGTGTCGGAACAGCACCGATCCACAATGTGAACAGCAAGTGAAACAGTGTATTATCCGTCAAAATGGAGTTACTACGGGCTGTCGACCACCTCAAGATCAGGGAGGCGGTGGAGGACAACCACCACGTCCACCTTTCCAAATGTTCATCCGCCGGTTCTAACCTCCAGAAAGTCCCAGTGCATATGCGCTGGGACTTTTTGTTACCACAGCCAGATCAGAGGGAATATTCGTAATAACCTTTTCATATCTTTTTGTTCTGTAAACATGGTATTCTGACAATGAAAGATAAGGTGATACCATGACAAGTACATAGATACATATAAGAAGAGACACACCAAGGGGGGAGAAATGTGGATAAGCAAAAAGGGGAAAGGGATTTTTCGCCTCGCATTCGCAGTGCGCGTATAGGCTCAGCGAAAGAGAAAAAAGAGCAACCCCAGGAAGAAAAAAAGCCTGAGCATGAGGCACAAACAAAGAAAGTAACGAAGCTGTCTTCACCGCCTGCCCCAGATGGTCGGCCCAAGGCGGCGAAAGCTCCACGCCATAGATGGGGACTTCTTTTTTCATGGAAATGGCTGTTGGTCGTGCTCGTTTCCTCACTTGGCTTGATGTTGGGGATTATCGGCACGATTATGGTCACTGGCGAATTTTTACCGTTAGAGCGCATTGATGAAAGTGGTTTGATTATTTTTGACAAAGATAACCAGCGCCTGATTCAATTGGCGAAAGAACAGGATCCAACTGAGAAGAGGCGGGAGATCTATCATGAATACATTTCGTTACAGGACTTGAAAGCAAAGAATAAAAAATTGGTCGATGCCATGATCAAAGTCGAAGATGTTCGTTTCTATCAGCATAATGGCGTCGATTTTTATGCGTTATTGCGTTCTGCTTTTTACACCTTGTCTGGAAAAAAAGAACAGGGTGGCAGTACCATTACCATGCAAGTGGCGCGCAAAGTGGTCTTGGGAACACAAGAGCGCACACTCAGCCGAAAACTGAAAGAGATCGCCGCTGCCTGGAATCTGGAGCGAACCAAGGGAAAAGATAAGATCTTGGAGGCTTACCTGAACCGGATTGAATATGGAAACAATATTTATGGCGTACAGACAGCAGCAAAAGTGTATTTTGGCAAAGATTTGCAAAAAGATACCTTAACCCCAGGCGAAATCGCCATTTTGGCAGGCTTGCCGCAAGGAACCACCACATATAATCCATATCTCGGTGAAGACAATAAAAAACGGCTCAAAAAGCGTCAAGTCGATGTCTTGTATATCATGGCACGAAAAGATGACATGCCGCCACTGATTAGCAAAGAAGAAGAGGAAAAATGGTCCAAAAAAGAATTGCCGCTCAAAGATAAATCCAGTTTATATGCGTATAAAGAGAAGTTAGCCAATCTTCCGTTTCTTGAATTAATTCAGGACGAAATGGAACGAAAATACCCTCATTTCAAAGGAAAAAAGTTATATAGCAGTAACTTGAAAATATATACCAGTATCGATCGGAAAGTACAGGATGCAGTCAACGAAATTTTGAAAAACGATAACGTGTTCATTGATCAAAATGGGAGAAAAATGCCAGCCGAAAAAGTAGATGCCGGTATCACCGTATTAAATCCCAAAGACGGAACCATTGTAGCCGTAGGGGGCGGCAGGCAATATCGTTCAGGTTACCAGTTGCGTTCGGTGGAGAAACATCAGCCTGGCTCCACGATCAAACCACTGACTGTATTTTCTCCAGCGATTGAAGAGGAAGGATATCGCAGAGATTCGGTAGTCATGGATGCACCGATCGAGGTCAAAGGAAAGAGAATTCATAATTATGACCAACGCTATTATGGTTTAGTGACACTGGAGCAAATGACGAAGTGGTCATTAAATGCCTCAGCAGTTCAATTACTGAAAGATACGGTCGGATTGGATCGGGCTTTTGATTATGGCAAACGATTAGGTCTTCCCCTTTTGCCTGCAGATAAAGATTTTTCACCTCTGGCTTTAGGTGGACTTACCCAAGGAGTCTCCACGATAGATATGGCTCAAGCTTATGCGGTATTTCCGAATCATGGCCACTATGTTGAAGCTCATATCATCAAAGAGATTAAAGTGCCCAATCCCGATGGTAACGAAGAGACGATCAAAGTGGATCATCCAGTGAAGCAAGTATTTTCGCCAGAAACGGCTGCAGAGATGACCTATATGCTGAAAAAAGCAGTCCAGGATCCAGATGGATCAGGCAGTACCCATGCCCGTTTGGCTGATGGACGAGAAGTGGCTGGCAAGAGCGGAACTACACAAAACAAAGAAAAAGCGTGGTATGTGGGGTTTACGCCGGATTTGGTTACGGCGGTAGTTGTTTTTAATCAGAAGAAAGAGGAGAACGAATTGTATGAATTGACCGGTAGTGGCTTACCGGCAAAATTATTCAGTATGGTCATGTCGCAAGCCCATCAAGGTAAACCGGCCACCACATTTGCCGAACCTGGCTCTCTGCCTCAACCCAACTTGTCTGGTCAAGAGTTTGGGCTTAAGGCGATTTATGAAAAAGGACGGGTGACATTAAGTTGGAATCCACAGGGAGAAGGAGTCAAATATCAGATTTCCCGTTCGGAAAATGGGGAACACTTTGAAGACCTGGCGCAGAATCTTGCCGCAACCAGTTACGTTGACGAAATTGGAGAGCCCGGTCTCCTGGATCAAATGATGTCACTCCTCGGCAGCAAGAAAGTATATTATTACCGGGTGACTGCCATGGATCCCCGACGGCCCATGCAGCCGACATCGGCAGTGGTAAAGGTTTCTTTGTTTGAATAAGTTGGAGAGAAACAAAGAGTCCCCTTTTCCCGTTTAATGACTATTACAAAAATGCCGTCTGAAAGCCCCTTCAGCCGTGTGGAGTGTCAATGGTACTTATGGACAGGCAATGAAAGAGAAAAAATGGAGATATTGTCTACCAACCCGGATCTTTCCGGGTTATTTTTTGTCTAAAAAATAAAAATGGATAAAAAATAAAGGAAACATGTCACTGTTTGTAAAGATGACACCAATTCCAAAGAGATTTGCGTTATAATGGTTAAGTGTTAATTGCTAGCCAAACTTTCAATTCTTTCCCTTTCATGTGGATTTTATAACAAAGAGAAAAATCAGCTTAGATAGAGCAAGGTAGAGAATTCAACCACCAATTATATAACCAAGGGGGAAGCTAAATGGAGGATAAAAACAGGGATGATTTTCACTTCGCACCGAGGGTACGAAGTGAGCGAATCGGTCCCCGTCTGGAACGACAGAAAGAGGGGAAGAAGCAGAATTTTTTTAACCAGCTTTTCAGTAAATTACCAAGCTTAAAGGGAAAGAAGGGGCCAGACTCATCACCGAAGAAGCCGACGTCTCCCCAAACACCGAAGAGCAAATGGGCCAGTTTGTTTAGCTGGAAATGGTTTGCGCTTGTATTTGTGACTTCCTTTCTTTTGATGTTGGGATTTGTGTTTACAATCATGATCACTGGGGAAGTCCTTCCGCTGGAAAAAATGGATGAAAAATATACCCCGTCGATTATCTATGATAAAAACGGCAAAGAATACGCCAGAATGAGTAAAGAGATCGTTGAACCTGTGAAAATCAGTGAGATACGCAAAAACAACAACTTACTGGTAGAAGCTTTTAAAAAGGTGGAAGACGCCCGGTTCGACAAGCATAGCGGGGTTGATTATTATGCTTTGATGCGTGCCGTCGTGAAAAATATTTTTATGGGCAAAAAAGAAGGCGGCGGTACGATTACCATGCAGGTGGCGCGTAACGTGATCCTGGATGATCTGGATCAGACGTTGAGCCGGAAGCTAAGAGAGATTGCCGTAGCCTGGAACCTGGAAAGAGAATATGGAAAAGAACGGATTTTGGAAGCCTATCTGAACTTTATCTCTTTTGGAAATGGGATTAAAGGGGTTCAAATGGCAGCCAAAGCCTACTTTGGTAAAGATCTGACCAAAGACAAGCTGACGCCAGGCGAGGTAGCCATTTTGGCCGGTCTTCCCAAAGCACCAGAAGGTTATAATCCCTATAGCATATATAATGCTGAAGAAAAAAAGAAAAAACTGAAAGATCGGCAAAAAACGGTACTCATGATTATGGCCCGTGAAGATGATATGCCACCTCTCATTACTGAAGAAGAAAAAGAGCGATGGCAAAACGCACCACTTCCTTTGGCGTCAAAATCCAATGTGGAAAAGTATACAAAGCAGGGAAAAGCAACCCCATTTGATGACTTGATCAAAGCAGAAATTGAGAAGAAGTTTCCGCAATTTAAAAATAGAAACTTGAACACAAGCGGTTTGAAGATCTATACCAATATTGATCCAAAGGTACAGTCTGCAGTCGAAAGTGCGCTTAAAAATGATGATTTGTTTAGAAGCTATGGGACAGGTAAGATCATGCCATCGGATGAGGTTGAGGCAGGGGTGTCCGTTATTAATCCTAAAGACGGCTCCATTGTTGCCCTTGGTGGAGGACGGAATTATAAACCGGTACTGTCCCGGAATCGCGCATTGGATCAACACCAACCAGGATCGACGATTAAGCCACTAACGGTATACGGACCGGCTGTGCAGGAGAAAAACTTTAATGAGCATACCACGCTCATTGATGAGAAGATTACGGTTAACGGTAAACAGATTCAAAACTTTGATCATAAATATTATGGCAAGATCAGCATGGGAGATGCTTTGAAAAAGTCGCTCAATGCTTCGACGATTTGGCTCTTGGAAAACCATGTGGGAATTGATAAAGCCTTTGAATATGGAAAAAAACTGGGTCTGCCTCTGGTTGATCCCGATGACAAGAACCCTTCACCACTGGGACTCGGTGGGTTAACTAAAGGGGTCTCCACTCTTCAAATGGCACAGGCATATGAAGTTTTCCTCAATGAGGGAAAATACTACCCGGTACACTTGATTCGGGAAATTCGTGGTCAGGATTTGGAAACCAAAGAAGAGATTTCGGTTAAACCTGAATATGAGCCGATCCAGGTTTTTGACAAAAAGACGGCATGGTATATGCTGCGCATGCTTCGCAATAACATCATGGATCGTGATGGTACGAAGAGCGCTCGCTTGGATGATGGGCGTGAAGTTGCCGGAAAGACGGGAACAACGCAAGAGAAGAAAAAAGGGTGGATGGTTGGCTTCACACCTGATTTGATCACTGCAGTCACTGTGTTTAATGAATATGATCCTGATGAAAAGGGAAGTAAACAAAAAGATTATGAGATTACAGGTGCTGGGGCTCCAGCCAATGTGTTCAGTGCCATTATGTCTGAGGCACTACGTGGTACACCAGAGAAGAAATTCATAAGACCAGAAGGAGTCAGCGATCCTGCAGCGCCAATCAAGGATCTCGACTTGAAAGCGGAGTATGAAAACGGTCAAGTGAAGTTAAGCTGGAGTAACGCTGGCGAAGGCGTCAAATATACAGTGGCTCGTTCCGAAGACGGTAATAACTATCAAGATATTGCACGTGATCTGACAACCAATAGTTATGTCGATAATGTTGGCGAGCCTGGAATCCTGGATCAAGCTTTATCACTCTTCGGCAAAGAAAAGACCTACTATTACAAAGTCACCGTGATCGATCCGAATAATCCAGCGAACCAGAAGTCGGCAACGGTAAAAGTTACCATTATGGGAAACAAGAAGCAACAGGATCAAGGCCAAAATGACCAAGGAAATGACCAGGGTAAAGGCAAGGGTCATGATCGCGGACGTGGAAATGACAGAGATAACGGCAACTCATTTAATATTGGTGATTGGTTTAATTTCTAAGTCCAGCAACATTTTGCTGGACTTTTTTTTGTTTTATCGCAGGTTCGTTTCATCCATGGAGCGGGTACTAAAAATGATAACTGTTTCGTTTGTAGATAAATATTGATCCGGACGGCTTTCAGGGGGTGATTAGAATGAAAGGCAGGAAAAAAGATCCATTCGAGTTTGCACCAAAAGTACGAAGTGAACGAGTGGGGAAAGATGCAAACCAGGTGCAGAAAAATGAGGGGAAGGGTTTTTTCGATGCGTTGCGTCAGAATCTGGCTCAGCGGAGAAGAGAGAAAGAACCGAGTAAAAAGCCCCCATCCATTCCACCCCATAAACAACTGAAAGTACCTAAAAATATATGGCTTCGCTTGTTTAATTGGCGATGGTTGGCACTGGTTTTGGTTACTTCTGGTTTATTAATGTTTGGAATGGTATTGACGATTATGCTCAGTGCTGAATTTGTTCCACTGGAAAAGATGGATCAACAAGATCCGGCGACTATTATTTATGATAAGGATAATAAGGAGTATACCCGGTTAAAGAAAAAAAGAAATGAACTCATTTCCATTGCTGAATTGCGCAAACATAATCGAATGCTGGTAGAAGCTTTTAAAAAAGTGGAAGATGTACGTTTTGAACAACATGATGGTGTGGATTACTATGCATTGGCTCGTGCAGTTATGAAAACTATTTTTACAGATCATCAGCAAGGTGGCGGTACGATTACGATGCAAGTGGCCCGCAATGTCGTACTGGAAAGTTTTGATCAGACCATCAGCCGGAAGTTGGCCGAGATTGCGGTGGCCTGGAATTTGGAACGGAAATACACAAAGGACCAGATTTTAGAGGCCTATTTAAACCATATTTCCTTTGGAAATGAGATTTATGGTGTACAGTTGGCTGCCAAAGTCTATTTCAATAAAGACTTGAAAAAGGATACCCTAACCCCAGGAGAAGTGGCTGTATTGGTGGGGCTGCCGAAATCCCCTAACGGATATAACCCTTACCGAACAAAGAAGGACAATACAGGGAAGACAGGTTTGGAAAGATTGGATGATCGCCAATATATCGTGTTAGGTGAAATGGCAGAGGAAAATGAGATGCCACGGCTGATTTCGGAAGCGGAAAGAGACAAGTGGCGGAATATTCCCATACAAGTCCAACCTAAATATCATATGGACACGGTGTTACGGAAATATATGAGTACGCCTTTTGATGGAATCATTCATGAAGAGCTCAAAGAAAAATTCCCGCAATTTGAATATGAAAAGCTGCAAACCAGTGGATTGAAAATCTATACCAATATCGACCCTAAAGTTCAGCAGGCAGTGGAAAAAGCGTTAAAAGATGATCGACTTTTTGTAAGTTATACAGGCCAACCGATGCCAGCAAATGAAGTAGAAGCGGGAGTGACGGTGATCAATCCAAAAGATGGATCGATTGTGGCTATTGGTGGCGGGCGAAATTATAAGCCCAAGATCACGAGAAATCGAGCTTTTGATAAACATCAACCAGGTTCAACGATAAAACCGCTGACGGTTTATGCTCCAGCAATCCAAGAAAAAGGACTGGATGAGAACACCCTCCTGATCGATCAAAAGGTGACTGTGAATGGAAAAACCGTTCATAACTTTGATCAGAAGTATTATGGCAAGATCAGCATGGGAGAAGCACTGAAAAAATCACTCAATGCTTCAACGATTTGGTTATTGGATCATTATGTGGGAATCGATAAAGCCTTTGATTATGGACGAAAACTGGGCCTGCCTTTGATTGATCCAGATGATAAAAATCCAGCCCCTCTCGCATTAGGTGGATTGACAGAAGGGGTATCGACAGTCGACATGGCTCAAGCTTACTCCGTTTTCGTCAACCAAGGGGAGTACTATGAAGCTCATTTGATTCGTGAAGTGAGAGGAAAACGCCCGGGAGAAAAACAGGAGATTTCAGTAAAAGCCGAGTATAAACCGATTAAAGTTTTTGATAAGCAAACGGCCTGGTACATGTTACGGATGTTAAGAAACAATATCATGGCACCCGATGGTACCTCCAGTGCTCGACTTCCAGATGGAAGAGAAGTAGCCGGGAAAACCGGAACGAATCAGAATAAGGAAAAAGGCTGGTTTGTGGGCTTTACTCCCCAACTGGTTACGGCTGTTGCCGTGTTTAATGAAACACCCTCGGATGATAAACAAAAGGACAAAGAGTATGAGATTACGGGTGCAGGGGCTCCAGCACAAATCTTCCGCTCCATTATGTGGGAGTCTCTTCAAGATACTCCACCACAGCGATTTGTGAGACCACCAGGTGTAACGGATCCTGCCATTTTGCTCAAAGATCTGAATTTGAAAGCCGTGTACCAGGGAGGCAAAGTAAGATTAAGCTGGACTGGTACTGGAGAAGGAGTTACATATCAAATTGCCCGCTCAGAGGATGGCAAAAGTTATGAAGAGATTGCCAAGGATTTAACCACGACAAACTACATCGATCCTGTGGGTGAACCCGGACTCCTGGATCAGGCTTTGGCCCTATTTGGTAAAGACAAAGTCTATTACTACAAGGTCACGGTCGTGGACCAAAATAATCCGAAAAACCAAAAATCCGCTACTGTGAAGGTAACGGTTTCGAATTAACCAGCTTTTGAAAATGAGGAATCGTTTCTCATGGCAGTTTTATCGATGGTGAGTCAGGAATCCGTGAGAAATTGATTCCTCATTCATGATAGTGATATGCGGTCATTTTGTTTAAAATAGATGTGAGCGTGATGAGGATCGTTTTATGCTTCTGATTGCGATGGAAAGGGGGAACATGGATGCGGGAGGAATACGATCAACTGAAAGGCAAGTTGGATTATGCTCCCCCAGTTCGAAGCTTTCGGTTACGTAATTCAGATGCGCCTGAAAATAAGCAGACACAAGACAAAGGGATTCCAAAACCGAACAGAAAAAAAATGAGCCGGCGAAGGTATCTTTGGTTACGTTTGTTTAACTGGAAGTGGTTTTTGTTGGTATTGACGACTTCTTCTCTGTTGGTAGCTGGATTTGTGATGTCCCTGTTGGCAGCCGCTGAATTTCAACGTTTGGATAAGGTTGAAAAACTGAAGAGCCAACCAGCTGTCAGCGTTCAGGGAGGACAAAAACTGTATTATGAATTTGTCCCGATTCATCAGCTTCGAGTGAAAAACAAAATGTTGGTGGATGCATTTGTCAAAGTAGAAGATGTGCGTTTTTATCAGCACCAAGGCGTTGACTATTATGCCTTGTTTCGGGCAACGATCAAAACGTTGTTGGGAAGGAAGCAAGGAGGCGGGACCATTACCATGCAAGTGGCCCGCAATGTGGTGATTGGAAGTCATGCACAAAAGTTGTCCCGAAAATTGAATGAAATTGCAGTTGCCTGGAACCTCGACCGAAAATTCAGTAAAGACCAGGTATTGGAAGCTTATTTGAATGGGATCGGGTTTGGTAATGGAATTCAGGGTATACAGCTTGCAGCGAAGGCCTATTTTGGCAAGGACTTACGGTATGATGAGTTAACGCCTGAAGAAGTGGCTATATTGGTCGCCATCATTAATGGTCCTGATGTATATGACCCTTATAGAAGCGAAACAACAAAAAAGAACTTGAAAATGCGAAGAAATGCCGTATTAGACGTGATGGCAAAAGAGGATGATGGGATGAAACCGTTAATTTCGTCCGTTGATCGGGAACGTTGGAAGCAAACAGACTTGTCTGTTCGGAGTGAGGCGTTTAAAAATCGGGTAATCAGACAAGTAGCAGGCAAATAAGGAATTATGTTTATAAAAAAGCAAGAGATACAAATGTAGACCAGTATGGATGGCTGTGAGACCGTTGACAAAGAGATTTCATTTCCTGTCAAAGATGGCGCCATAGGAGGCAGGATAAAAAAGAGGCACTGTAACCAAAAGGTGCTTTGTCAACTTACTCACCCGTCGGGAGGCTGGTCTTTTCTATTGTTCTAACCCTTCCCTGTCACCCATACACTAGTCCTAAAAAGGAAAAAGGGGGGACAAGGTTGAACCAAAGGTGGCGCCGTGTTTGCCAGGTAGGCTTTACCTATATTGGGACGGTTATCGGGGCGGGTTTTGCGTCAGGACAGGAAATTTTGCAGTTTTTTACGGTGTATGGAAAGTATAGTGTACTGGGGATTGCCATGTGTGCTTTTTTCTTTGCATGGTTAGGCATTCGCATGATGATCATCGGAGCACGTCTGCAAGCAAAGTCATATCAGGAATTTAATCTTTTTTTGTTTGGGGAGCGGATCGGAGGCTGGATGAATTATCTTGTCAGTCTCATGCTGTTGGGCGTTACCATTGCCATGCTGGCTGGAGCCGGTGCTTTGTTTGAAGAACAGCTGGGTTTATCCTTTCATATAGGCGTATTGTTGACGTTTTTCTTCTCATATATGGTGATTGTGCGAGGTATGGATGGAATTTTATCCATCAATTCATTAGTGGTTCCCATGATGTTGGTGTTTACTCTTGTAATCGGATGGATGGGTTGGCAAAATGATGGACTCCATCTCCTTTTTCAACAGATGCCGATCCGGAATGAGCCAAGCTGGCTTTTGTCAGCTATTTCATATATGGCTTTTAACCTGGTTTTGTCACAATCGGTACTTGTTCCGCTCGGAGCCAGCATTCAGGATGAATCGGTTTTACGTTGGGGTGGCTGGCTGGGAGGAATTGGTCTTGGAGCGATGCTGATTGTGAGCAATTTAGTGATGCAATTGCATCTGGATGAAGTACTTTTCAAGAAAATACCGATTGGTTGGGTGATTTCTGATTTAGGACAAGGAATCCATGTTTTATTTATCCTTGTAATTTGGAGCGAAATCCTGACCACTTTGATTGGAGATATTTATGGACTGATCGCCAATCTGCGTGCATGGGTTCCTCTCCAACCGAAATGGATGATGATCAGTATTTTTCTTTTCGCTTATCTCATGTCTTTTATCGGGTTTCCGAATTTGGTTCGCTATCTTTATCCCGTGTTTGGTTATTGTGGGATGTTCGCCCTTTTTGTTCTCCTCATTCGTCGGGTACCTTCCTACTAGAGAAAGGAGGGAATGGTCTGAAAAGCATAATCATCATTTGTCTGGCCTATATCCTGGGCGCTCTGCCCTTGACGGAATGGATCAAACGTAAACAGAGGTATATTCCAAAGTTGTTTTTAAGCCTTATAGATCTGCTGAAAGGGATGATTGCCCCTGGACTGGCCTGGTTGACAGTGGGAATGGTTGGAGCTCACCTGGCTGCGGTTGCCGTTGTCCTGGGGCAAATATATCCGATATGGGGATCCAAACGGGGAGATACGGGAATCACCGTGGCAACGGGTGCCATTTTCATCCTGAGTCCGATCTTGATCCTGGTGGGAAGTGTGATTTATCTGTTCAGTCTATTGGTAACAAGATATATGGTGTTATCAGTTTTTTTTGCAACTTTGGCGGTGATGCTTTTTTCCCTGGTTTTTATTGCACATGTTTATTTATGGGTGGTAACGATTAGTGTAGGAGGCTTGATTTTATTTCGACAGCAACGATATTGGCGCCGTTTTCGCCGAGGAATGGAACCTCCCTTTCGTTGGCGTCATTTTTTTTAGAAGTGATTTCACAAGTCCGTGGAGTTACAAACGGATTTGGGCACCCGCTTTGTTTTTTCCGATCGTTCCAACCTAGCATTGTAAAGCGATTTTATAGCCAGTGTGCTTGCGGATGTTAAGCACTCCCTGATCCAAAATGAGATACTGGGCTTTTATACCAAGCAATTTTCCGGAAATGAATGTCTGTTTATCCAAGTTAAGAGAAGTCATTTTGGTTGGCGCAGAAATCTGTGGATAAGTAAATTCATAGATCTGTTTTTCTGACAAAAGGTAGTCACTGTAAGAGGGCGGAATATGGTCAAGAAGTCTTTCCCTCACTTCGAGTAAGTTTTCATCACTGATTTCGTTTTTTAACATTTTGCGCCAATTGGTTTTGTCTTTGATATATTGAGCAAGATGAGCCTCGATTTCACCTGCGATTTTTCGTGTTGGCACTTCCATGATGGGGATGGCGGATATGGCTCCTTGATCAATCCAGCGTTTGAAGGCATTGGTTTTGCGTGTGATGCCAATTTTGACATCGCTGCTAAGGGCAAGATAGACGTAATGGGTTTGCATGCAGTGTTTTTCGCCAAAAGCCTGGTCACGACAAGTGCCAGCTTGATAGTGACATAATTCGGGCTTCACAATGCATAAATCATTTTCCGCCCGATTGATATAGCAGGGGTAGCATGAGCCATTGTTATAGGTTTTTTTTATTTTTCGACCGCAGTAGGAGCAGGCTTTTTCGCCCAGAAATGTGATTTGAATGGTATTTCCAAGTGCTTCATTTAATCGAATCCGTTCATTTCCCAATGTCAAGTGATAAATAACAGGATTGGACGGTTCATGTTGCAAGGGTTGTATATAGCCGATCTGTTCCATTATTTACACCTCAAAAGATACCAGTTTATTGACAAAGTTTTCGTTATATGCTGGTTTTCCTTTTCCGTTTCACTCCCGCTCTATAAAAACGGGCAATAAGTCGTTCAACTGGAAAAGGAAAACCGGATTTGTCAACAGTCTCTATACTAAACTATTTCTAGTATAGCGGTGATCCATCGAATAAGATAGTTGTTTTTCACAGAAAGTGGGGGAAATGTTGGAAAGTATCCGGTTCTGGAATGAGCAACATCAGGGAGATGGAAAAAAGGTAAATGCCGCTTTTTTGTGCTGACTTCGATGATAAGCAGAGTAGAAAATTGCTTGTTCTAATATTTACAGTTAAAATAAAAATAAGATTATATAAAAATCATATAGACTCAAAGGAGAGGCTTTTGGTTGAAAAAATCTTGGAAATCACTGACAGCTGTATTGTTGTGTGGACTGCTATTGATTGGCGGAGTCATGTTGATGATGGATGCCCAAGTATCAGTAGCAGACAAAAAGAAACCCGATTCGCTCACTCCTTCATCTCCTGCTGCGGTAGCGACAGGAAATGCGGGGATGGTAGTAACTGCGCATCCGCTCGCTTCCAAGGTGGGCGCAGAAGTGTTGAAAGATGGTGGCAATGCTGTGGATGCCGCCGTTGCCATCCAGTTTGCCCTCAATGTGACAGAGCCCATGATGTCAGGAATTGGTGGCGGAGGGTTTATGATGGTCTATGAGGGCAAGAGCAAAAAAGTCACCATTATCAATAGTCGGGAGCGAGCTCCTAAATCCGCTCATCCTAGGATGTTTCTGGATGCCAATGGAAAGGAAATTCCGTTTCCTGTTCGTTCAACGCAAGGTTATGCGGTTGGAGTTCCAGGTACTGTCAAAGGTTTATATACGGCGCTTGAAAAATGGGGAACACGTCCCATGTCCAAGCTGATCCAACCGGCCATTGAACTTGCGGAGAAGGGTGTACCTGTTAACCGGGTATTGGCAAAGTCGATCGCCGACAATCAGGAGGCGTTGTCTCGCTCTGCGGCCAAAGATGTCTTCCTTCCCGGTGGCAAACCACTCAAGGAAGGCGATCGACTGGTTCAGAAAGATTTGGCAAAAACATTCCGACTGATCCAAAGTCAAGGCTGGAAAGCATTTTATGAAGGTCCCATTGCCAAAGCACTGGTTCAGGTAGTCAATGAAAAAGGCGGCAAGATGGATTTGAACGATCTGAAACGCTATCAAGTAACTATTGATCAGCCGCTGTGGAGTGATTATAAAGGTTATCGCATTGCAACGATGCCGCCACCTAGTTCAGGGGTCACCATGCTGCAGATTTTAAAGTTGTTGGATGAAGTAAAAGCGCAAGAAAAAGCGCCACGTTCAGCAGATAAGTATCATCTGTTTGCAGAAGTATCGCACCTTGCTTATAGCGATCGAGGTGCTTATATCGGTGATCCGGCATTTGTGGATGTTCCGCTAAAGGGACTGTTGGATCCTCAGTACGTTCGTGAGCGGGCAAAGCTGGTAAATCCAACGTATGCCAATGCATCTGTACAACCAGGGGATCCATGGAAATATGAAGGACGGCAGCCACAGAAGAAGGGAACACAGCAAGAGCATCCACCCGGTCAAACGACACATTTTACCGTAGCGGATCGGTGGGGAAATATTGTTTCTTTCACGACCACGATTGAACAGGAGTTTGGAACAGGGATCATGGTGCCAGGCTATGGATTTCTCCTGAACAATGAGTTAACCGATTTCGATGTTTATCCTGGAGGACCCAATGAGGTACAACCCGACAAGCGTCCACGTAGCAGTATGATGCCAACCATTATTTTTAAAGATGAAAAACCGATTATGACCGTTGGCTCTCCGGGTGGTTCCACAATTATTTCGTCTGTTTATCAGGTGATCTTCAACCGGTTGAGTTATGGCATGGATCTGAAGGCCGCCGTAGAAGAACCACGCATTTTTAGCGACAAATATCCAATGATTCGCTGGGAAAAAGGAGTTCCAGATGAAGTGAGAAAAGAGTTAATAAAGCGCGGGCATCAGTGGGAGCAAAATCCCAAAGAAATTGGAAATGCCAATGCCATGTGGATCGATCACAAAACAGGTGTTTACACAGGAGTAGGAGATTCTTCACGTGAAAGTACAGCTATTGGCTTATGGAAAAAGAAATAGGCTCGACCCTCGTGTTGCCGAGCAACATCAACAGAGGGATGGGGGCCTTACGGAGTGTCTGTGATGGAACAGAAGTCGTCACGGAGGAAGGAACCCATCCCCAAAGTGAGGGAGACAGGATAGAAAAAAGGCTGGCCTCATCAGGGCTAGCCTTGTTTATTTGGAGTAGTCCTCAGTCTTTTAATGTTTCATTGAAAAAGTGAATGGTTTCCGTGATCGCTTCTCTAAGTTGCGGAGTCATTTCTGAAAAAGGATGGACAGCTCCAAAGGTGTGATTTGCGTTTGCAATCACCTTGAGTTTGGCTTTGGGAGCGCGTTTCGCCATTTCTTGTGCACCTTCCAAAAAGCCGGGATGATCCTGATCGGCTTGTACGAGAAGAAGCGGACGGTCCAGATCAGGCAGTCGTTTCATAAAATGATATCGCTCAGCGTTTTGCTCGATATCGTCCAATACTTCACGATCAATCGGCATCCATTGACCGGTTCGGGCGTTAAGGATCGCTGATTTTCCTTTTTCCTTCAATTCACGGATAATGTCTTCCCCGAAGAAATCGGGACGATGAATGCTGTTCCAAACAGCTACACTTTTAATATCAGGATGTTCCAAAGCAAAGATGATACTGTTACCGCCACCACGGCTATGTCCTAAAATCCCTATATTCTTTTTATCCAATTGATCCCCGTAAGGAAGAGTGCGGGAATGAATATGTTCCAGAATCAGTGCGATATCTTCCTGTTCACGACTAAAGGTGAGATGGGCAAATTTATCAAGCTCCGTATAGGTTTCTGAATTTTCGCCAACCCCATTCATCGAAAAGTTAAACGTAATAACAGCAAAACCTGCTTCTGCCAGTTTGGTAGCCAGTATGGGAATGAATCCCCAATCTTTAAAGGCCTTAAAACCATGACAGAAGATAATCGTTGGAGACGGGATAGCGCTTTTTGGAATTCTTACTTCCCCACGAATGACTCGATCTTCTTTCCCTACATCCAAGGTAAAGGATTGTTTGTACATGCTCCCTCTTCCTCTCCATGTTGATATCGAAACGAAGGGTTTACCCTGCTTTTATCATAGCAGATTAGCAAAATTCCAACGAATCTCTTATAATAGGTGTGGACACGTCATGAAATGGTAGAAAATGATGTGAAAAACACATGATATTGATGGCAAAAGCAGGCAAGAGAATGATTTCTCAAGCATCACAGCCATGTCATGTCAGCAAGCTCGAGACAGATAACGAGAGGTGAAATCATGAAAAGTCGTAGAAGTTGGGCTATTATTTGCAGCTTGGTCCTGATCCTTGGCATTTTAGCTGGTTGTACTGGACAACAACAATCAGGCGGAGTGAATGCCCCTTCTCCTGAGAAATCCTCTGGAGTTAAATACCCGCTGGAAGTAAAAGATCAAACAGGGGCTAACGTAAACATTAAACAAGAACCGAAGCGAATTGTTTCCCTGGCCCCAAGTACGACAGAAATCGCCTTTGCTCTGGGATTGGGGAAAGAAGTGGTTGGAGTTACAACCAACGATGATTACCCAGCAGAAGTCAAGAAATTGCCCAAAGTAGGGGATATGAATATCAATCCGGAAAAAGTGTTGGAGTTAAAGCCTGATCTGGTTTTGGCAGCCAAAATCAATAGCAAGGAAACGATTGATAAGCTAAGAAAACTTGGTTTGCCGGTTCTGGTTGTCGATGGCAATAATTATAAAGAAGTATATCAGTCGATTGGCATAGTCGGAAAAGCGACCAATCGTGCTCATGAAGCAGATGAACTCATAAAAAAAATGGAGCAGGAAAAATCATCGTTATATCAAACGGTGGCAAAAATCCCGGAAAATCAGCGAGTAAAAGTGTGGGTGGAAATATCTCCGCAATTACATACGGCTGGAAAAGGAACCTTTATCGATGAGCTGGTCACATTGGCAAGTGGAAAAAATGTTGCTGCTGGACAAAGTGGATGGCCACAAATTTCCGCAGAACAGGTCATTAAATGGAATCCCGATGTGATTATTTCGACCTATGGAGATACCAAAAGCATCCTGGAGAGAAAAGGTTGGGAAAACGTTGCAGCTGTCAAAAACAAGCGGGTCGTCGCTGTTGACCAAAACCTGGTCAGTCGTCCAGGCCCACGGATTTTCCAAGGATATAAGGAAATCATTAAAGCATTGTATCCAGACAAAGTAAAGTAGGTTGAGCAGTATGAAGGTTTATCGTTTTGTTTGGTGGAGCGGAGGCTTGTTCCTCTGCTTTCTTTTTTCCATTGGCGCAACGGTTACATTGGGAAGTGCACAAATTGACATGGGCACGGTATGGAAAATCATCTTTTCCCATTTGTGGTATGGCGATCATCTGCCTCCTGACATCGATGTTTCTTCAAATGCAATCGTTTGGCAGTTGCGTTTGCCCCGTGTGATTCTGGCCGCTGTCGTTGGGGCATCACTCGCCATTGCAGGCGTGATTTTTCAGGGGTTATTAAAAAATCCACTCGCTGATCCTTATGTGTTAGGGATTTCTTCCGGAGCGGCTACAGGAGCAGTGTTAGCCATTTTAACCGGTTGGGGAAGCCTGTGGTTGGGAAAATGGACTGTACCTGTTTATGCTTTTAGTGGGGCATGTTTGGCATTGTTTTTGGTACTAAGAATTGCGGATCAGCGTTTGCGGACTGAATCGTTGGTACTCTCGGGAGTCGTTACCCAGGCTTTTTTTGGTGCTCTCCTGACTTTGGCCTTGTCGCTTTCGGAGAAGGAGTTCCAGCGTATACAATTTTGGCTGATGGGTAGCTTCGTGTTACGTGATTGGGATCATGTTTGGATTTTGCTGCCGGTGATGGGACTCGGTTCCCTTTGTGCATGGTGGTTTAGCCGAGAGCTCAATTTACTTGTCCTGGGAGATCGATCAGCTGCACATCTTGGGATGGACGTGACGAAAGTTCGCTTTTTTTTGTTGATGTTGGCCTCGCTGGTAACAGCCGTAGCCGTATCAGTTTCAGGAACAATTGGTTTTGTAGGACTGGTCATTCCCCATATGATGCGAATGCTCACGGGAGCGGATCACTATACTCTGATTCCTCTTTCCGCTTTGGCAGGAGCCATTTTTATGGTATGGGGTGATTGCGCAGCTCGGCTGATCCTGGATCCGCGTGAATTGCCTGTTGGTGTCATTACGGCTTTTATAGGTGCACCTTTTTTTGCCATGTTGCTCAAAAAGCAGCAAAAAGGGTAAGGGAAAGGAGGGAAACATTTGCTCAAAGCGCAAGGGCTGGTCAAGTCGTATGGTTCTCGGTGTGTTCTCCATGAAGTGGACTTGGAAGTGGAACGGGGTGAATGTGTAGGAATAGTTGGTCCGAATGGGAGTGGGAAAAGTACTCTCATGAAAGTGCTCATTGGCGAAGAACTGGCGGATCGAGGCCAGGTGTGGCTGGATGGACGGGAACTTTCTTTATACCATCCCAAAGAAAGAGCCAAAAAGGTGGCTGTTTTAGCGCAAGAAAGCTTGGGATCTGTTCCATTTACGGTTGAAGAAGTTGTTTATATGGGCAGATATCCATATCAGAAAAAGTGGTCATGGAAAGGGAAGAAAGATCGTCAAATCGTCGAGCAAATGATGAAGCTGATGGGAATTGAAGCATATCGGGATCGGAGTGTTGAATCCCTAAGCGGAGGAGAAAGACAGCGCGTTGCGATCGCCAAAGCCTTGGCTCAGGAGCCAGAGTTACTCATCCTGGATGAGCCGACGACGTATTTGGACATTCATTACCAGTTGGCGATTTTGGACTTACTGCACGAATATCGGCAAAAGCATCAATTAACCATGATCATGGTCTTGCATGATTTGAATCTGGCCGCTCAGTATTGTGATCGGATCGTGATGCTCAAAGAAGGAAAAGTGCATGTGATTGGTCGACCTGAACAAGTGATTCAAACCCGTTTCATTGATGAAGTGTTTGAGGTAAAGCCGATTATTCTCTCCCACCCCAAATGGCATGTGCCCCAACTTCTTTTGTCAGCGAAAAGGGAGTCGTGCGTTTCAGGCGAATGTTCATAAGGGAGTGTATGAGGAAAGGGTGAATCGATGTGAAAATTTATACCCGTACGGGTGATGAAGGTAAAACAGGTGTGATTGGCGGTCGGATCGAAAAGGATGATGTTCGTGTCGAGGCATATGGAACGATTGATGAGCTGAATGCCTTGATAGGGGAAGCCATGATTCGCATGAATGCCCAGGTTTATGCTGATCTGCTCACCGATTTAACAGAGATTCAGCATGAGCTGTTTGATGCTGGAGGAGATTTGGCCCAAGTGGGCAAGAATAGAAAGTATAAGGTAACCAGGGACATGGTGACCCGATTGGAAGAACTCATTGACAAGTATGATGCGGAATGTCCACCGATTCAGCGTTTTATCCTTCCAGGCGGTTCTCCAGTATCTGCAGCGTTACATATGTGCCGGGTGGTTGCCCGTCGGGCCGAACGATGTGTCGTAACCTTGACACGGGAACAGGAGACCAATGACGAAGTACGTCGTTATCTCAATCGTTTGTCGGATTTCTTTTTTGTTGCAGCCAGAGTGGCCAACGTTCGAGCCGGTGTACCCGATGTAGAATATAAGCGTGGTGGACAAGTATTTGGATAAGTGGGTAGGGAGTAGTGAACAGCAACTAGAAATATAGTCAAATATAGCTAAATCAGGAAAAATATCCTTAATTATTTTAACTTGAAAGGAGGGAAACTGCTACAAAGCATAGAAATTAATATCCTAAGACAAAACCAAGTCAAAATCCATACATGATGATCACATAACGAAATCATGTATATGTACCGGTGGCTAGCCGGGAATTTACACCTGTGGAGTGTTATAACAAACGAAAGTAGTATCTTCCCTGGAAGTACGAAATCGGACACGTTGAAACAGGAATTTTCTAGACATAGGGATATTTTTCTATGTTTTTAGTAGCAGGATGGAAATGGCTCTTGTCATGTATCAGTATCCCAAGTGTGGAACCTGTCGAAAGGCAATAAAATATCTGGAGGATCAAGGTGTTCCGTTTACTGCAAAGCATATTGTGGAGGAACCGCCATCCAAAAAAGAACTGGCTGAACTCATCAAGAAAAGCGGTCTTCCCATCCAGAAATTCTTCAATACCAGTGGAAAAAAATATCGGGAACTCGGTTTATCGCAAAAGTTAAAAGAAATGAGTGACGAAGAGAAGCTGGATTTGCTTGCATCAGATGGGATGCTCATCAAACGTCCGATCGTCACTGATGGGGAGAAAGTAACCGTCGGTTTTAAAGAGGAAACGTTTGATAAGACGTGGGTGAAATAAGAGAACACAGGAGCCAGAATCAAACCGAACGATGGCAGGTGTTCATTTTGGAAAGATCGAGGTCGTTGACAGAGCAAGCGGTCAACGGCCTCGGTGTTTATTTGGATAATTGAATCTAACCCAGCTCCACATATACCAAATGAACAAGCTCGTTCATTTGTTTCGTTTGCACTTTGGCTCCTTCCTGGTGAAACCAGGCCAGGAGTCTGCTTCGATCCGCATAAAATTCATCTTCAATCTGGGCAATAATATCTTCTCGACCCCGTTTACGCCATTGTTCCAAATAATCCATCCGTGCCTTTTCGTCGACAAACATCAAGTCTGCGATGCAAATGCGTCCCTCGGGTTTCAGAACCCGTTTCATTTCCTCCAGGGCCAGCAGTTTTTGATCATCAGTGAGGTGATGTAAAGCATAGCTCGTTACTACAAAGTCAAAGCGGTGATCCGGATAAGGAATGGCGAGAAAATTGCCGATTCGTGTTTCGATCTCCGGATGTTTTCGTTTGCATTGCTTTAGCATCTCTTTGGATTGATCAATGCCTTTGATCTCAATTCCTCTTTGCAGAAAGCGTCCAGCCAGGTTTCCGGTACCGATCCCAATTTCCAGCCCGACTTCGTCCTGCTTGGGCTGGATCATATGAACCACTTGATCCAATACCTGGTCATAGTCTTTGTGTATATATAATCCAAACTGCTGTGCACGGATTTTCTCATCATAGGTGGCTGCCTGCTTGTCAAAATTCCAGCGATCCATCCAATTGTCCCTCTCAGATTCGACCCGCTTGCACTGATTGGCGAGTTCCCATAAATTTTCCCAAGACCAGCTGTTTTCTGGATCATAGCTTTGAATCATATCGTCGAGCGTATGGATGATCTGTTTGAGCCGAACCCATTCTTTGAATAAAACGGCTCGTTGTAATTCTAGGTAGTCAAGGATTTCTTCAGGTGCCCCCTGATCAATCTTTTCCAGTACTTGCCGAATCTGTTCAATGGGCATTCCTACTTCACGCAGAGAGACGATGGTCTGCAGACGCCATGCTTCTTTCTCAGTAAAAACACGATATTGGTTTTCTTCGTTTTTCAAAGGAGCGATCAGTCCTTTTTCTTCATAAAACCGGATCGTTCGTGGTGTAATATTGAGTCTCTGGGCAATTTCTTTGATGTGCATCGCATTTCCCCCTATGAAAGTTCCTCCTTTGCAAGTATTGTACAGGTTAACGTAACGGAAAGGTAAAGGGGGGATGGACAAACCGGCATATAACGGAAACTTTATCTACAAACTGTATAGATTTATATACTTATTTAGAATATAATCAAATAAAAAGTTTCCATTTATAACAGAAAGAAGAATTCTGATTGAAAACGTTTTCAAAAGACTGTACTATCGGAAGAAGTTGTGGAGTTGGAAGAGAAAGGGGAAAGCAGATGGCCGAACAGCTGAACGAAACGCATCAACCTGATGTTTTTGAGCGTGAAAATGTACTTGAGAGAAAATTGGGCACACGCCAATTGTCGATGATGGTCATTGGTACTGCCATTGGAACCGGCCTGTTCATGGGATCTGGCCTGTCCATCAGTTATGCAGGACCGGGAGTCATTGTCAGTTATTCCATTGCTGCCTTAATCGCCTTTTTGCTTATGATGTGTTTGGCGGAAATGACGGTTAAACATCCGACTGCCGGCTCATTTGGAACCCATGCGGAATACTATATGGGGCCTTGGTCTGGATATCTGGTTCGACTCACTTATTGGGTGTCTTGTGTAATTGCGGTAGGCAGTGAAGTAACCGCTGTTGCTTTGTATATGAAGTATTGGTTTCCATCGTTTCCACAGTGGCTATGGATTGTGCTGTTTTCAGTCCTCATTGTTTATTTTAATGCTCGCTCTGTTTCGAATTTTGGTACACTGGAATACTGGTTTTCCTTTGTTAAAGTAACGGCTATTATTGTCTTTATTATCATTGGTACTGCCATTATTTTCGGGATCGGAACAAAGCCTACCGGATTTTCCAATTATGTTGCACATGGTGGATTTTTACCCAATGGTTTGTATGGAGTATGGATGGGAACAGTCACGGCCATGTTTAGTTACATCGGTTCGGAGATGATTGCTGTAGCGGCAGGGGAGAGCAAAAATCCAGCTGAAAATATTCCGAAAACCATGCGTTTATCTGCAGCTCGGCTTATTCTCTTTTACGTTTTGTCGTTGGCGGTTATGGTAGCCGTTATTCCATGGAAACAGGCCGGTTCGCAGGAAATTGCACAAAGCCCCTTTGTGAAAGTGTTTGCGACACTGGGAATCCCATTTGCAGACCATATCATGAATTTTGTCGTACTCATTGCAGCACTATCTGCGATGAATGCACAGGTCTATGCTTCCACACGCATGATGTTTTCACTGTCGAAAGGTGGATATGTGCATAGCTCCCTAGGCAATCTGAACAAACGCAACGTACCGATCTATTCTTTGCTGATTTCTTGTGGTGGTTTGGTGTTGGCCACGGTTTTGAATATCATGGTGCCGGATGCATATAACATTCTGATTGGACTGGCTACCTTTGGTGCCCTGTTTGCATGGCTGATGATCTTTTTCACTTATTTGCGCTTTAGAAAAGCAAACAGGGAAGCATCAAGCTATCAAGCACCGCTCTATCCGTTTGTTCCGCTGTTGGGAATCATCTTGTTAGTCGGTGTTTTCTTGACCCTCTTGCTTGATGCCGACTGGCGATTTACTTGGTATTCAGGGATCGCCTGGTTGGTGATCATTTCGCTATTCTATGTGGGTTGGGTGAAAAGAAAGAGGCAGTCATAATGAAAATAATAGGGTCTACTCTATATATCATGTCATGAATTTGAAAAAAGCTCTATGTTAGCGTTGGGGTTCCTTTTCCGTTTCAGCAAAAGCCGCTGGTTGGAAAAGGAACCTCTTTCTTTGTCAACAGCCCCTCAACCCCTTCAGAGGGATGAAAAAGGGGTTTTGTTTTTTATAAAGCCGAGGGATCTGTCTCTTCCGCTATGACGACTTCTGTACCATCACAGACTCCGTAAGGAACCAATCCCGGAGCGTTTAGGACAGCCACATGTTTTTGTTTTGTTATTTTATCGAAAATGATTTCAATTATAAAAAATATTTCTTTTCTATTGTGAAGGATTTGTTCTAGATTTTTGTGATGAATGGGATATAATGAATGAAAAACAGCAATAAAAATCTTTTATAAAAAAATAACATGGGCATTATTTTTTTAACTTTATTACTTTATTACTTAAAAGCGTATAAGTGTTAAAGTGGCTGAAGCGAGTAGAAAGGAATGCAGTAATGGCTAAAGCAAGTGAACAAGCATTATTTAAACAGGAAAATGTATTGGAAAGAAAGTTATCAGATCGACAACTCATGATGGTCGGATTGGGAACAGCCATTGGGACTGGGCTGTTTATGGGTTCAGGGTTGGTTATCCACCATGCTGGACCCAGTGCTGTCATTAGTTATGCAATTGCGGCCGTGATCACTTTTCTGATGATGGTTTGCCTGGCAGAAATGACAGCAAAACATCCTACAGCGGGCTCGTTTGGTAGCTATGCTGAAGTTTATATTGGCCCGTGGGCAGGGTATGTGCTTCGTTGGAACTATTGGGCTGTAAATGTGGTCGTACTGGGGGGCGAAGTGATGGCGGTCGCTTTATATATGGGTTACTGGTTTCCAGCTGTTCCCCAGTGGTTTTGGATTGTGGCCTTTTCTTTATTGGTTATCTGTTTGAATGCACGTTCGGTACGCTATTTCGGAGCATTGGAATATGGATTTTCACTCATCAAGGTAATCGCCATTGTGGCTTTTATTTTATTGGGAGCCGCACAAATTTTTGGGATCGGGACGGAAGCAGTCGGTTTCAGGCATGTAGTAGCCCATGGTGGTTGGATGCCAAATGGTTGGCAAGGCATCTGGTTTGGAACCGTTGTGGCGATGTTCAGTTTTCTTGGATCTGAAATTATCGCTGTGACGGCGGGAGAAAGTCAAAATCCGGAACGATCGGTCCCCCGAGCGATGCGATTGGCCGTGTGGCGTCTGATATTGTTTTATGTATTGGCGATTGCGGTCATGATTACCTTGATTCCATGGAATCAATCAGGAGCGGAAAAAATTACACAAAGTCCGTTTGTGAAAGTATTTTCTGCGCTCGGCATTCCTGGAGCTGATCATTTGATGAATTTTGTGGTATTGATTGCCGCTCTTTCCGCCATGAATGCACAGGTATATGCTTCTACACGCATGATCTTTTCACTGGCCCGGGCGGGTCATGTTCCTGCTTCGTTGGGCAAACTAAACAAACAAGAGATTCCCATGCGTGCCCTTCTATTATCCAGTACCGGGCTGGTATTGGCTACTGCCTTAAACCTTGCTTATCCCAACGCTTATGAAGTCTTGGTCGGGTTAACGATTTTTGGCGGTATTTTCGGATGGTTCATGATTTTAATCACCTATCTTCGTTTTCGGCGCAACGTTGATCCAGCAAGCCTGAGCTATCGGGCTCCTCTTTATCCGTGGGTGCCTGCCATTGGCATTCTGATGTTAGGAGCAGTGCTGGTATCCTTATGGATGGATCCGACCTGGCGTTTTACATGGACTGTCGGTTTAGTATGGTTGGGACTTCTTCTTCTATCCTATTGTTTTATCTACCGGAAAAAGAAAAAAGAGTTAATGTCATCTTGTTGAAAAAGTGGTTTGTCAACAGACCCTCGACATTATCAGAAGTTCTACAAAGCGGAGAGATGGGTTCCTTACGGAGTGACTGTGATGGTACAGAAGTCGTCACAGAGGAAGGAACCCATCCGAAGCACGGGAGAAACGTATCCACATTTTTCAGGATACGGTAGCTTCAGTTAAATGCAAACAAAATAGTCGTGGATCCAGTTGAGATGAGATAATGGAAAGGGGGCAGCACAATTTTCCTGTAATTGTGCAGAAGAAAATGAAGGAGAAACAAAACAACTTGTTTGATCGAGAAAATGTTTTGGAACGAAAGCTGACTGCACGGCAATTGACGATGGTGGCGATCGGATCGGCAATAGGAACCGGTTTGTTTATGGGATCTGGCCTGGTCATTAGCTACGCAGGGCCTGGTGCGATTATCAGCTATGCGGTTGCTGCGCTGATTGCGTTTATGATGTTGATGTGCCTGGCCGAAATGACAGTGCAACATCCTACAGCTGGTTCATTCGGGACCCATGCAGAAAAATATTTGGGTGGATGGGCCGGATATCTGATGCGTTGGAGTTATTGGATGATCAATGTGTTAGCCATTGGAAGTGAAGTGACTGCCGTTGCCCTGTATATGAATTATTGGTTGCCAAATGTACCCGGTTGGGTCTGGATTTTGCTATTTTCCCTGGTCATTATTTATTTTAACACGCGCTCTGTTCATTATTTCGGTACGCTCGAATATTGGTTTTCCATGATCAAAGTGACAGCGATTCTCGGATTTATCTTATTGGGAACAGCTATCATCTTTGGAATTGGAACCAAACCGGTCGGATTCTCCCATTATTTCAACCACGGAGGATTTCTTCCTCATGGTTGGATCGGAATCTGGTTGGGGATCGGGATGGCCAGTTTCAGCTACTTCGGATCTGAACTTATCGCCGTCACCGCAGGGGAGAGTCAAGAACCAACAAGGATCATTCCGAAAACCATGCGTCTAACGGCATTTCGTTTGATTCTGTTTTATGTTTTATCGATGGTTGTAATGCTGGCGATCATTCCCTGGGATCAATCAGGGACCAAAGAAGTGGTTCAGAGCCCGTTTGTAAAAGTGTTTTCTTATTTGGGTATTCCTGCTGCAGATCATATCATGAACTTTGTTTTATTGATTGCCGCTCTGTCGGCAATGAATGCTCAGGTCTATGGTGCCACACGCATGCTATTTTCCCTATCCCGTGGTGGCTATGCACCAGCGGTATTGGGCAAATTGAATGACCAGCAAATTCCTGTTTATGCCCTGCTTCTCTCCTCTGTGGGATTATTTATTGCCATTGTGCTGAATCTGTTTGTTCCGGATGCCTATAATATTTTGTTTGGTATCGTGATTTTCGGCGGTTTGTTTGTATGGAGCATGATTTTTGTCACATACTTTGCGTTTAAAAAGCAAAATAGACAGCAACAGCTTGCCTACCAAGCTCCTTTCTATCCACTTACTCCTGCCTTGGGACTCATTTTGATGGTCGGTGTTTGGGTCACTCTTCTCTTTACACCGGAATGGCGATTTATCTGGTATGTGGGAGTGAGTTGGTTTGTGTTGATTTCCGCCCTTTATTACTTTATATACAGAAAGAAACAGAAGGGATGGACAGAAGAAGAATCTGTTGCTTAAAGAAGATGAATTCATTGCTCTGCATGCGATATTTCGTCGACATGTAGAGCTTTTTTATTTGATTGTATGTATGAATTCCTTTCAGCCCATTCTATAGATGAAAACATGTTTGATAGAAATCAGGTGATAAGGATTTTCAAATTATATTAACTACAAACTAGTATTGACTTTAATCTAAGTACATGTTATCTTATTCTTGTCAAAAGCAAAACGCCTGTTTACGAAAATCCCAGATTGGGAAAAGTAAACATGGCTACATACATTATTGACTCTCGTGATTACAAACAAGGAGGAATGGATCATGTCCAACCTAGTAGGTAAACCAGCTCCAGATTTTGAATTGGAAAGTACAAAAAACTTGGAAACCTTAAATGAAAACGTAAAACTGTCTGATTACAAAGGTAAATGGCTCGTTCTCTTCTTCTATCCAATGGACTTTACCTTTGTTTGCCCAACCGAAATCACTGCATTCAGCGATAACTATCATGAGTTCCAAGCACTCAACTGTGAAATCCTGGGTGTAAGCACGGACAACAAATATGTGCATCGTGCATGGATCAACACCCCACGTTCTGAAAACGGTTTGGGAGAACTGAACTACCCACTAGGTGCTGACACTAACCATAAAGTAAGCCGTGACTACGGTGTATTAATTGAAGAAAAAGGTATCGCAAAACGTGGTCTGTTCATCATCGATCCAGAAGGTATCGTTCGTTATCAAGTAGTAACAGACCTCGACGTAGGTCGTAGCGTAGATGAAACCCTACGTGTACTTCAAGCTCTGCAAAGCGGTGGCCGTTGCCCGGCTAACTGGAAACCAGGTCAAAAACACGTTTAATGATGAGAAAGGACCTAACATTTAGGTTAGGTCCTTTTTCAAACGGATATAAGGAGGCGTGGGATCATGGCTTTGCGTTTGCGTACTGAAATGCCCGAATTAAAAGGAATTACAGAATGGGTGAATGGTGAAGTCACAAAAGAAGACTTAAAAGGAAAGCCTGTTCTGGTTCACTTTTGGTCCATTAGCTGCCATATGTGTAAAGCGAGCTTGCCGGATGTGAATAAAATCAGGGAAGAATATCCACAATTGGCTGTTGTGGGAATCCATATGCCACGTTCGGAGAAAGATTTGGAGATTGAGCCGGTCAAGGAAACCATTGAAAAATATGAATTGAAACACCCGCAAGGAATTGACAATACGCACAGTGTAGTTGATGCTTTTGAAAACGAATATGTACCTGCGTTTTATCTGTTTGATCCAGAAGGAAAATTAAGACATCGCTCAGCTGGCGAAAAAGCCTTGTCCATGTTAAAAGCACCTTTGGAGCGGGTTATGGCTGAAGTAAACCAAGCGTAATCTGGAGGG
Organism: Thermoflavimicrobium dichotomicum; assembly: GCF_900114055.1. Taxonomy (GTDB): domain Bacteria; phylum Bacillota; class Bacilli; order Thermoactinomycetales; family Thermoactinomycetaceae; genus Thermoflavimicrobium; species Thermoflavimicrobium dichotomicum. The sequence continues at coordinate 73,945 of NZ_FORR01000010.1, forward strand.
AACAAAATGAATTTGCCTAAGGAACTAAGATATTCTGTAGAGCATGAGTGGGTAAGAACTGAAGGAAATAAAGCCATCATTGGTATTACGGACTTTGCCCAATCCGAGCTGGGAGATATCGTATTTGTTGAATTGCCAGAGGTGGGTACGGAAGTATCGGCTGGCGAGCCATTTGGTAGTGTAGAATCCGTAAAAACGGTTTCTGAGCTTTATGCGCCAGTAAGTGGAAAAGTAGTGGAAGTAAACAGTGCTCTAGAAGAGTCCCCGGAAAATGTCAATGAATCTCCTTATGAAGATGGCTGGATGATTGTAGTTGAAATGTCAGATGAATCAGAGCTCGATAAACTGTTGACTGCTGAAGGATATGCAAAAACCATTGAACAAGAGTAAGATGGTTTGGTAAATCCCCTGTTTCCCAATAAGTGGATCAGGGGATTTTGTCGTTTTGAGGTTTAAATTGACGAAAGAAGTGGTAAATAATCAATACTTAACTAAAGAACTTGTATCGTTTTTCGCTTAATGTTTTTCTTTTATATGGGGATGGGAAGAGGAGGGAAAATGCTATGAGTTTCTGCTGTGGAGCCAGTATGATCGGTGTGGTAGGTACATGGAATCATCAGTATGTAAAAGTCCATCATGTCCCGTTGCTTTGTTGCCCGGTTTGTCAGAATGTGATCGTACATCCAGCTGTGAAGGAAGAATTTGACCTGGTTGTGGAATACGCACAAGAGGACCAAGTAAAGGAAATAACCCTCCGCGAATCGGTTACCCCTGAAATGATTGATGAATGGAAAGAAATTTGCGTAAGTTTCCAGGACGATGATTCGGAAAGAGTAATACGTGAGCAAATTGACCATTCTTTGGATTTATTGAGTATAGCAAAGCAACTAGAGGATCAATCATGGGAGGAAGATTTGAAAAATCGTTTGCGTGTACTCAGCTTACGCTTACGGAAATTGGAAGAAAACAAGGAAAGTAGTAAATAAATAGGATTGGCAACGAACCAGTTCGAGGACTCGAGCTGGTTTTTTTAGTGGCAGGGTGAATGAAGAATCCTGGTGGATGAAAAACTATGTACAAAAAATATTGGAGAGAAAACCTTATGATTCAGGACTATATTTCTGAAGAGCTCATTCAATTGGATATACAGGCGGAGATGAGAGAAGAAATCATTGACCGATTGGCTGAACTCATGGAGAAAAAGGAAGTAATGGCGGAATGTGAAGATTTTTTATCCCATGTGTTTGAGCGTGAGAGAAATGGTACCACAGCCATTGGTTCAGAAATAGCCATACCGCACGGGGCATCCAAGGAGGTTCAAACCCCCGCTATTGCATTTGCGCGTCTTACTCGCCCAATATATTGGGATAACGGTCAGCCTGTCTCCCATGTTTTTTTGGTAGCAGCACCCGAAGGAAAAGAGCGGGATCTCTATGCATCACTGAAAGAACGGTTACAGGATCAACAGGCACAGGAGCTGCTGAAAAGCGCAAAAACACCACAAGAAATTGTGTCAGCTTTGCAAGCTTAGAAATGGTATCTGGCTACAAAATTCGTTTGAACGATAGTGAGTCCATCATGACCAAATGATCACGAATGAAATAAAAACACTAAATAACCCCTGATCCATAACTGGGGTTATTTAGTGCCTGGTGAGTTGAGTCATGATTTGAATGAAATCAGATTTCATGCCTTGAAGCACACTTGCTTCAAGGCATGGTTTTTTAGTTATTGTTTAGGACCGGCTGCACGAATGGCTTCAGATACACCTGTGAATTTGTTGAAGTTATCATGGAAACGTTGTGCCAACTCTTTCGCTTTTTGATCATAGGCTTCTTTGTCTTCCCAAGTGTTGCGTGGGTTGAGAATTTCGCTTGGTACATCGGGACATTCGACCGGGATGGAGAGGCCGAAAATTGGATCAGTCGTATATTCCACTTCTTTCAGTTTGCCTTCGATCGCTGCGCGGACCATCGCACGAGTATAGGTGAGGTTCATCCGCTTACCGATGCCGTAAGGTCCACCGGTCCAGCCTGTGTTCACCAAATAAACAGCCACGTCATGCTTCGTAATTTTGTCACCGAGCATTTCAGCATAGACATGAGCTGGACGCGGCAAGAATGGTGCACCAAAGCAGGTGGAGAAGGTGGCTTCCGGTTCTGTGACACCCCGCTCCGTTCCAGCTAATTTACTGGTATAACCGGACAGGAAATGATACATCGCCTGTTCTGGAGTGAGGCGAGCAATCGGCGGTAAAACACCAAATGCGTCAGCTGTCAGGAACAGGATGACATTGGGATGTCCAGCCACGCCTGGAATAACGGCGTTGGGAATATTATCAACCGGATAGGCAGCCCGTGTGTTTTCGGTCAGGGAGTTATCATCGTAGTCGGGTTTTCTGTAATCATCCAGCACCACATTTTCCAAAACTGAACCGAAACGGATGGCTTCCCAGATTTGAGGTTCTTTTTCCTGGCTCAGGCCGATACATTTTGCATAGCATCCACCTTCAAAGTTAAAGACACCACGATCCGACCAACCATGCTCGTCGTCACCGATCAAGCGACGGTTTGGATCTGCGGACAAGGTGGTTTTTCCTGTACCGGACAGCCCGAAGAATAGCGCCACATCCCCATCATCGCCAACGTTTGCGGAACAATGCATTGGCAGCACATCACGATCTGGCAAGAGATAGTTCATGACACTGAAGATGGACTTTTTCATTTCGCCGGCATAGTGAGTACCAGCGATCACGACGACTTTATGTTCAAAGCTGAGGGCGATCAGGGTTTCAGAGCGTGTTCCGTCTTCCTGGGGATCGATTTTGAAGTTTGGAACACAGATTACCGTGAATTCAGGTTGATGGTTAGCCAGTTCTGCTTGGGTTGGACGAATAAATAACTGATGAACGAATAGATTATGCCAGGCATATTCATTAATCACGCGAATTGGGAGACGGTAAGTTTCGTCCGCACCAGCAAAACCATCAAAAACAAACAGCTCTTTATTTTTGAGGTAAGCAAGCAAACGTTGATAAATTTTTTCAAACTTCTCAGGGGCCATTGGTTGATTGACAGCGCCCCAGTCAATGCTGTCTGCAACCGATTTTTCCTGTACGATATATTTATCTTTTGGAGAGCGACCCGTGAATTTTCCAGTGGTTGCTCGAAGTGCTCCATTTTTTGCCAAAACAGCTTCATTGCGACGAATCGCTTGTTCCACAAGTTCAGCTACTGACAAGTTGGCGTGGATTTTCCCTTCCAATCGAATCGAAGGAGAAGCTTCAGTCGTTAACATACTCATGTTTTCATCCATCCTTAAACATGTTATTCAAATCGTGAAATAGAACTTAATGATGTGTTTCATATCGGTAAATAATATAACATATTTCGGGGTAATTGGTGAACCATTTATAAGAAAAAAGTATGAAAAAGATTGGTTCTATCATTGTAAAATGTTTTGTTGGATATATGTTTCATAATGTGAAACATGGAATAGAATGGTTAGATGATGTAAGGTAACATGATACCGAATCCAGAACCACTTACACCCTTATTATGGCAATTTGACTTTATATTATATTTAACTTAGTAAATATAGGAATTAAGCCTTTTGTACATTGACATAAATAAAAAATAATGATACCATCTTACAGAATGAATACCATTTCGGGAGTGTTAGAATGAGTCAGTTAAAAGAAGGGGCTATTGTAACAGGTGAAGTGATCTCGACCAAGCCCTTTGGCGCATTTGTAAAACTGGAGTCGGGAGAAACTGGATTAGTTCACATTTCTCAAATTTCTACAAAGTATGTAGAGAAAGTCGAAGATGTTGTTCAAGTAGGTGCAAAGGTGAAAGCAAAAGTGCTTTCCATTGATGAAAAAGGCAAAATCTCTTTATCAATGAAAGCCTTGAGCGAGGAGAAACCTCCACGTGAACGCAAAGGCGGAGAACGCCGCGGTGGACGTAGAGGTGCCCCTGCCGATTTCGAAGACATGATGAAAAAATGGCTGAAGAGTAGTGAGGAAAGATTGAGTGCCCTTGCTGCGAAACAGAAAAGAAATCGTTAAATCAAAGATTATGATTTAACGGTGAATATAGATGGCAAAGCTAACAATGGCAAGTTGGATATCGATTTGGCATAATTGACAGCAATCATTGGTTATGATTTGATGAATCTTCATCCATTTGCTTTTGTTAGTATAGGTAAGTGCAAGTCTGGATTACTCTTTCTTTCGGTCTGAGTCACCATCGTTGGCAAATGGTTGCCAACGTTTTTTTATGTGCAAACAGAAATATGGATATGACAAAAAGCTCTGTTCCTTCTAGATGGGAAACAGAGCTTTTTTAGGCTGGCAAGTTTATTACTCTTCTGCCAGTTTCACCGCGCGATAGAATTCCGCTAAAGCGGATGAAGTTGTTTGGGAGTCGAAATGAAATAATCGGATTGAATGAATGATGGGTAAAGCTAACAATATTGCATATGAAGCAAAACGAGCTCCGGCCAAGTGGACAGCAACGGAGCTCGTTTTTATTTCACCCTTTGCTATAGCTTACTTTTTGATTTGGGGAATAGGATGTTAGACTGTTTCCATTGACCATAACTTAAGGGACGTATTCAAGTTTGATGGCATCGGCAATTACCAGATTATCTGCCTTGTCAGATAAGGAGATTTTATTGGTTCCACTATTGAATTCATAGGTACCTAACTGAACCCATTTTCCACCATTGATTGTTTGGTTGACGGTTTTTGTGACGACTCCATTTTTGGTGTAGAGGAGATAGGGAGCATTGGTAGCGTTATTGGTACCAGCGGGGTACCATACAGAAACGCGGTAAGAACCACTCACAGGAAGAGAAAAATTCCATGTATATAAGTCTTGCCCGGTTCCTTTTGAACTGTAATGGTAATTTGCTCCATATCTTTGTGGAGAGATGGTGGAAAGAGTCCAGCTGCCAGTGATGGAGTTGCCTGTTGCATTGTTATCAACGATGACGGAAGGGGGTTGGAGTTTACTTTTGATGATCGTACGTAAGTTAGGTAAATCGTTTTTGATATAGGTTCCTGGGCAATCGGTTGAAGCACGTGGTAACAGTCCATGCCCTGTCAGTGTTGGGAGGGCGGGATCAGTTTTAGGAACATTGGGATCACTGTAACTATAATCGCGAACATAGTCTTTTTGGGCAGTGGGGTCAATGTTATTCAGATCGGCAACATAGGTGAGAATATTGATGAGCGAATTTCGCATGGATTCAGGAAGAGGCTTTTCATCATAATTTCCCATCATGGATACACCAAATGTACCATAGTTAAAGGAATAGGCATGTCCTCCTACAACACCGTTGCTGAGCACCTCACCATCTTTTCCGTGTCGTCCTTCATAGATGCGTCCATCGCTTCCGATGATCGCATTATAGCCAATGTCTCCCCAGCCACGGGTGACCGTATGATAATAGTAGATGGAACGAACGCGAGCAGCTGGATTAGGATCGTCATTGGGGGTATCGGTATGATGAACAACCATATGGGTAGGCGCTTTATATTCTCTGGGCCATATTTCTGTGCCATTGGCATCAAAACGTAACGACTCATCTGCTCCCCATTCAGATCGGCTAACAATTCTCCTGAAAAATCAGTTTTTTTGTGGTGGTGAATTTCTTCATGGAGAATTTTGACTGCTTTTGGCTTTGCCCAAGATTCCGGAATGATAGGTAAGGTGAGGGAAGCAAAAATAATGCCGACTGAAATTAAAACTCTCTTCCAAGTAAGTAATTTCATGCTTGTATCACCTATTCTAATTTATAAAATATTATATTTTAAATATATATTATATTATTTTATTTATCAATAATCATGCAATGTTAGATGGAAAATTTTTAGAAATAAATGAAACAAACCTCCCGATTGGCAGGATTAACCTTTAACCTTTTTTAAATTGGAACAATTTTTATCTAGAAAGGTATGGTTTTGGGCAAAAAATGGACGAACGTTTCGTCAAATGTGGCAAAATAATAAAATAATGTTTCATAGACAGGGAATCAATTGACAAACTTTACTAATAAAAGCTAGATTAGATCTATCTCACATCCAATTTCATAAAAAACATTTTGGGAGAGATTTCATGAGAATGAAGAGAACTGTTTTAGCGATCGCTGGGCTTGTCGTCTCTCTATTTTTGTCGAAGCCAACCGTTTTGGCAGCAGAAGATATTTATGCCAATTATGCAGAACTTGCCCAACATCATAAATTAGGGGAAGATTATACGATTTCGACACAGTCAACCAATGCAGATGTGATGATTCTGGGAATTCACGGTGGTGAGATTGAAATAGGCACTTCTGAAATCGTGAAGGCTGTGGCCAAAACGGACTTGAGTTATTACCTGTTTGAGTCCAACATCTATTTGGATTCCAATAACGATGGCCGAAATGACCTGCATGTTACCTCCACACACTTTGATGAGCCCACAGCGATTAAAATGACCGCTCAGAAAAATAAAGTGGTCTCTATTCATGGGGCTGATGGTAAAGACCAGAAGATTGTATATATGGGCGGGCTTAACACACAGATGAAGGATATTATCAGTAACAAGCTCTCTCAAGCTGGATTTAATGTAGAGCCAGCACCACCGGAACTTGCCGGAACAAATCCTGGCAATATCTGTAACAAAAACCGGAACCTACATGGAGTTCAACTGGAGATCACCCGAGGGCTTCGTGATGACCTCCGGGAAAATACAGATGAAGGGCGTGCGTTGCTGGCCAAGTTTGCCGATGCCATCCGGGAAGGGATTGCCGAATCAAGCTCCTATCCAGATGGTAGAACCCATGACTTTAATAGCCACAGTTTTTCTTCATACTTCTGGCTAAATGGAGGAAATCCATTTTACCTGACAAGCGGCGATTATCTAGTCGGTGTACAAAGTCCTCTTAATCCTGCTCAGAATGGCAAAGTCCGTTTTGACATCTATGATCAAAACAACAAACTGGTATTATCCAAAACAGCAGAAGCTGTTGGACATCGAACGTTTAAACATGTTCTATCTTTGCCTACGGGTTACTATAAAATAAAAGTGGTAAATGTAACTGGAAATCCTTCCTGGATATATGGAGGATTACATTATTAATAGAAAAAAGGGTTGATGAGCAATACATCAACCCTTTTTTAACTGCTAGGAAATGGATTTATCCAAATTACGAATCGGTAAACGCCAGTTGTACTGGAGGGAAATCATCCGCAGGATAATAATAATGATTCCTAATAGATACAGTTCCCAATCCTGTTGGAACCATTTCAGCCCGATGACAATCCCGATTAAGATTGACCAGAAAGCATATATTTCCTTTTGAAAAACGATGGGTTTTCGACCCGCGAGGGTATCGCGAATTACTCCGCCACCAATCCCTGGCAATACAGAAGCGATAATTACCGCAACAATTGGCTGGTGTAATTGAACGGCGTATAATGCACCTTGAATCGAAAAGGTGGATAACCCAATGGCATCAAAAAGATTGATCCATTTTCTCCAATACTTCATCCACTTGGAAGGAATGACAGCAATCAGTGTAATCGCAAGTAGAGCCGTATAAATCAATAACTCCTGTTGCCAGAGAGTGGTTACGGGAATACCGATGAGTATATTGCGAATGACCCCTCCACCAAAAGCCGTAACCAATCCCAGTACATACATGCCAAAAATATCGTATTTCTCTTCCATTGCTACCATTGCACCACTAACCGCAAAGGCAATCGTTCCGATGACATTGAGTACATCCCAAATCATTCTTTCTCACTTCCATCCATCTCTTCCTTGATGCCTAGCTCATTATATTACGCAAAAGATGGAAAGTGAACAGGAAAATATAATGATATATTCAGGATCATTAAGAATACAATTTTGGTATTAAAAGGAAAAAGAGCGCCATTTTTATTTAAGACTTGGCGCTCTGGTTTAAGGCTAATTTTAAAATCGTTACGATCTTTGATTATCTTTTTTCCACAACTACCAAAGAAGGGGCATGATGCCGATTCAAGATCTGCTGCCACATCACTTGAAAGGATTTGGCCGGCAAGGAAGAAGCCCATTTGACAACGGCATCGGCTTCTTCCTGTCCACCCGGATGGCCTGTGTAAAGTGCCAGTGTGATGACTCCACCTGGCGCCAACCACTCGCTCAATTTGTCTAGAGCAGTGATGGTTGTGTCCGGTCGAGTGATAATGGAGGGGTTTCCGTGTGGCAGATAACCCAGATTAAACATCACAGCTTCGAGTTTTCCACAGAGATCAGCTGGGATGACTTCATCAAATCGCTCATGTCCGAGTAAATGGAGTTCGACAACATCGAGCAAGTTGGCTTGTTCCAAACGTTTGGTCGTAGTCGAGATGGCTTCGGGTTGGATATCGAAGCCATACACTTTTCCTTGTGGGTGAACGATCTCGGCTAAAAACAGAGTGTCATGCCCATTTCCGATGGTCGCATCCATTACCACAACCGGATCATGGGCGGGATCAACTTGTTTGAGATGGGAAGTGATATAGTGACGAGCGCTGGCCAAGGTTGAAGGAATTAACATCGCCTTATTTGGCTAACGAAAGTGGCTTGCGTGCTTTGGCTTTTTTTCCTTGCCAAGTATTGCGGCGCTGAAGCTCGTCATCGATCGCATTGAGCACTTCCCATTTTTTGCGGCTCCACATCGGACCGATCAAAAGATCTGGAGGTCCGTCTCCTGTAATTCGGTGAATAACGACATCAGGTGGTAGAAGCTCAAGGGAGTCAACCACCAACCGGACATAGGTTTCTTTATCCAGGAACTTGACCAATCCTTCTTCGTATTGCTTCACCATGGGGGTATTTTTGAGCAGGTGGAGCAAGTGGATTTTGATTCCCTGAATATCCATATTGGCACAAGCTTCAACCGTTTGAAGCATCATTTCTTCCGTTTCACCCGGCAAGCCGTGAATGATGTGGGCACAAGTTCGGATGCCGTGCTTGCGCAGTTTTTCGACTCCTTCCACGAAGCAGGCAAAATCATGGCCACGATTAATCAATTCTGCTGTTTGGTCATGCATGGTTTGCAGTCCCAACTCTACCCACAGATAGGTACGCTGGTTCAGCTCGGCCAAGTATTCGACCACATCATCAGGCAGACAGTCAGGGCGGGTGGCGATCGAGAGTCCCACGACCCCTTCTTGTTCCAGGATCACTTCGTACATTTCACGAAGCTCCTCGACGGGAGCATAGGTATTGCTAAAGGCTTGGAAGTAGCCAATATATTTGGCTTCTGGCCATTTTTGGTGCATCCTATCTTTCACATCATTGAACTGTTTCACCAAGTCATCCCTGCGATTTCCCGCAAAGTCTCCAGATCCCCGCGCACTACAGAAAGTACAGCCACCGATGGCCACTTTTCCATCACGGTTGGGACAGGTGAATCCGCCATCCAGCGAAACTTTAAATATCTTTTGGCCAAAAAGCTGGCGTAAATGATAGTTCCATGTATGATAACGTTTATCTCCCCATAGACGAGGAGTTTCATTTATAGAGAGATTCTCTTTCATGATCATCATCCTTTAGTTATCAAGCTTTTCTTATTATACATGATTTAATCAGAATGCAACCTGCCTACTCGTGATTTCAATCCAGTTGATGTTTGGCAGTACGCTTATCTATAACATTTTGACAGATTTATCTATTTATTTGAGAAGATTAATGCAATAAGGTCTTTAAATAAAAATTGCATTATGCTAATATATGTAAATATCTCAATCTAAAAGGAGAAGAAGATATGAAACGTGTACTTTATTTGGGCTTATTGGCATTATTGACTTTTTCAGTTATAACGGGCTGTTCTTCTATATCTATGGAAGAAAAACAACAGGATACACCTAAACAAACGCAAGCCGAAGCTTCAGTGAAGAAAGAATTGTCTCCGATGGAAGTATTGATGAAATCGAATGAAGCGATGAATAAATTGAAAGGCTTAGCCTATGACATCGATGCGGAAAATACTTTAAATACTGGCGATATCAAAATGAATGTAAAAATGAACATGAGTGTAAAAGAAAAGCAAGAGCCATTTATGATGCATGGAAAAGGGAACGTAACTGTTTTGGGCATGGAAATGCCCATGGAATTCTATGAAACAGAGAAGTATTCTTACTTTAAAATGGGAAAAGAAAAATGGCAGAAAGAGCCAGTTGATCATTCTCAGGTAGAAAAACCTGATGATTCGTTGAAGGAAATCGAAGCATTTATGAAGGCCGCCAGTGATCCAAAGGCAACAAAAATGACGAAAAATAATGGGGTTTATTTGTTAAGCCTGGATTTACAGAAAGATCAGCCACTGAAAGGCGAACTGCTGAACATCATTGAAGATGATCTGAAAGATTTATTGGAAGATGAGGGGACAGATCAATCAGGTAAGACGCCTGATATGAAAGAGTTAGAAAATAAAATGAAACTGGATAAACTAAAATTGAAAGTTGAAGTTGATGAAAAAACATTTGAGCTAAAAAAACTGTATCTTAATTATGGTATCAAGGTTTCAGAAGGAAAAAGGAATTTAAAAATGGGAATGAAGATCTCCATGGATATTAAAGGGCATTTTGAGGGAGATATCAAATTGCCTGCTGAACTTAAGAATAAGTAAACATACCGGCTGTATTTTCGGTGAGGCAGTTGACAAACCCGGTTTTCCTTTTCCAGTTAAACGACTTCTTGCTCGTATTTATAGAGCGGGAGTGAAACGAAAAAGGAAAACCGGCATATAACGGAAACTTTGTTAACAAGCTGACCGGCTGTATTTCCGGTTTTTTTATACCCCTAATTTTCACTAATTTTTTACAAAGAAAGCTAATCCTAGTGTTTAAATATGATATATATATAAATGATAGAAGAATAGGAATTTTATTTTAAGGAGGATATGTTTTTTGAGAAGAATAGTAGCGAGTTTATCCATTCTTTTTCTTATATTTGGTGCGGGATGCGGATTGAAAGAAAGTCAGCCAGCACAGAAATCTGCTTCCGCACAGACAGCTCCAACAACCCAACCGAAAAAAGAGCAGACACCACTCAAACGTGAACCGAATGAAGTAGAAAAAATTCTGCTTCGTTCACCTGGGAAATATAGTGGGAAAAACTATAATGAGTCAAAAGTGAAAGCAGAACTGGATCGGCTACCTAACCATTTGACAGCTGAGCAATATATGGATGAGTTTTTAAAATTAGTGGCTGAAGATTTCCGACCTTATGTGACGACTTTTATTAATTTTGATCCATCTGTCAAAGTGAATAATGCCACTCCAAACGAAAATATTACGTTACCCGCCGGGAAAAAAGTACACTTTTCATTGTTATTGGATGCCAGTGGAAGCATGAAGGAAAAGATTGGATCGGAAACCAAGATGGAGGCTGCGAAACGGGCACTGCAGCAGTTTGCCTCAAAATTGCCTAAAAATGCTTCGATTTCATTGCGCATATATGGACATAAAGGCAGTAATCGTCCGCAGGATAAGGCAGCGTCCTGTGCCAGTACCGAAGAAGTATATAAGGGAACCGGTTATGATGAGCAGCGTTTTCAGGCAGCACTTGATCGGATCCGGCCAGTGGGGTGGACGCCCATTGCCAATGCGCTGGAAAAGGTGAAACAGGATATCCCGAATGATGCGACAGAAACGGTTGTATATGTGGTAAGTGATGGAATAGAGACGTGTGGTGGAAATCCTGCTCAGGTAGCCAAAGAGTTGAGTCAGTCCAATATCAAGACAGTTGTCAATATCATCGGTTTCAAGATTGATGATCAGGGACAAAAGATGCTGAAAGAAGTGGCAGAAGCGGGAAACGGAGAGTTTACGGATGTGCAGGATGAGCAGTCATTAAACAAATACTTGGAAAGCGAATATAGCCGTTTGATGGATGAATGGGAAAAATGGCAACAAAAGGGATTGAAGGACGCCGATCGCATTCAGAGAGAAAAACTGGATTTGGCTGAAGATACACAAAGTGCGATGATTGAATTAAATGAAACAGAGCACAAACATTTAACATTTGCCCGGGAATACTTGGAGAAGAAGTTTGGATATAATCATCCGGTCAGTAAAACGTTCAGCCTGATTTCTGAACGAGATAAGATGATTTTCAATTATGCTTACAATACGGGAAATCAGCTTTGGAGCCAGGCATATCACAACGGAAACGCTGAATGGAGTAAGATCTATGAACAGGGAAATAAAAAATGGAGTGAAAATTACCAAAAGAAAATTCAAACGGATTAGCTCAATGACATAGTCTGTTTTCCACAAAGCGGAAGCCTCAGAAATGAAAAAATGACTTGAGACGCCACTTAGGCAACTCAAGTCATTTCTTGTTTATCAGCTTACTTGTGAAAAAACGGAACAACCCTAAATTAACAGATTAATATGGATCTGCCGTAACACCGATCACCGCACCGCGGACATACTTTTGGCCTTTCAGCTTTTGTAACTGCGCCGGAGTTCCGACGACCACTGCACCAATGATTCGGATATCGTTCTTCTCCACCCTGGATTTACCATGACTGAGAATATGATATATTCGTTCCGCTTCTTTCTGATATGGAGTATACCCATCTTTAAAATTTCTGTTGTCCTCTAAGGCACGGATAAAGTCGTTTTCATCCTGCTTTCTTCCATCTCTCTCCTGTGCATCAAACCCGTAAACTGCTATGTTCAAGTCAGAAGGCGCATCTTTTTTTACATGCAATTCCTTTTTCTCATATGTGTCCACCCAGAGCCAGGACAGCTCCACATCAGATGGGAGCATCTGTCTCACTTCTTCCAGAGAGTAATCACGATCAAAGGAGAGGGACATTTCCACATATTTATGGGGATCGATATTACTGGCTAGCGGCAATTCGTTTTTTAGCTTTGTATAATGAATTTGTGGATGATAAAACTCTATCTGTTTTTTTAAGGACTGGTAATGGTACAGGTTTACCTCTTTGGTATGGGGATTCATGGTTGAAATGGAAGAATACTCTTGATAGTACTTACTTGGATCTCCAAACAAATCTGTATCCAACCGCCTGTTTTCCCAGGCAACTGGCACCCCTTTTAATAACTTATAGGTTTGCATTTCTACATATCCATCAGCTATTCCCGTAAAACCAAAACTCGTTCCAACATGAACATTGGGGCCACTGATTTTTTCGAATAACTCAGCACTATTTAGAGCATCCAAATTTTTTTCAGCAATGATCTGATCATTAGCGATATATACACCTAAAAACACCGCCACTGCTGCCAACAGCGAAACAAAAATCGTCTTAAACAAACTTCTTTGTCTCGCTTTACGAACCGCCTTCTCTAGTTTGTCGTCAAAAGCGAGCTCCTCTTCCAACACTTGATCTGGCATATGGTTCTTATTTTCAGCCATCTAGTTAACCTTTTGAGTCAGACGCATTTTTGTTTGTGTGATTCTAAAAGTCAATGAACAAAAATATAGACAGAATTGTAATTATCTGGTATAGTTTGATAAAAATAAGATAGATTTCTAAAATTATGTCAGATTGTGTCGAACCTATAGGATTGAAAAATTTTAGTAAAGCAGAAACCCGATACATCCTTGGGTTCGGCACACTCAACCTTTTTATTTTTAGCTCCCCTACATATTAATGAGATGAAGAGGTGGAACGATGAGAAAATTGAGCTTGTTTTTTTCGGTGGGTCTCGTGCTTTTTTTAGTGGCAGGTTGTAATAATAAAACACAGCCTACCAGTGCGGATCAAGGGATGCCGTCCCAAGTGAAAACGGAACTGACAGCAGTAGAAGTATTGAAAAAATCGGCTGAGGCAATGAATCAGGAGAAAGGGTTTGTTGCTCAAAGCAAACAGGAGCAGAAAATCAAACAGGGCAAAGTGGATAAAGTCGTTTCAAGTGAGATGGAAGTTCAAGTGACCAATCAGCCTTTGGCCATGCATATCAAGGGAACGATGGCATCAAATGGCGTAAAAACGCCAGTGGAAATGATTACAGCCAATGGTAAAAGCTATGTGAAATTGGGCAAAAAATGGATGAAAGAACCGGAAACGAAAACAGAGCAGGCTGAAAATCCATCAGATCAATTGAAAAAAGCACAGCAAGCCATAACTGCCCTGGAAGGCGGAAGCACATCGCCACAAGGGGTTAAAGTAACCAAAGAAAATGGCTTTTATATAGTGGAAATTACCAAAGAAGCCATTGCAAATGAGCAGTTTAAAGCCATGTTGGCAGAGGAAGTCAAACAGGCACTCAAAGGTTCGCTGAGTAGCAAGAAAAAGCAAAACGAATTGCAAGTAGATCAAATCCAGTTTGAAGAGTATAATCAAAAAATCTGGATTGACGCACAAACCTTCAAATATTCCAAGCAATCTGTTGCTTACAGCATGACGATTCCTGGGAAAAAATCCCCGCTCAAGTTGGATCTGAAATTGGAGATGAATGTAAAAGGTCCATTTGAAGGGAAAATTGAAATTCCTGTAGATGCAAAGAAATCATAATTTTTTTAACTAAAGGGATTTTGCCTCTAACAATAAGAGGGGGTGAATCCCTTTTTTATTTTGAATATTAGGTTTTGAAAGAATATATTTCTTTATATGAACAGTGCACTGGTTTTTTAAAAGGTTTATAATGAATTGTAACAAAATTTTTGATGGAAAGAAGGGGAGAAAGATGTCGGTACGGGTTCGAACCTATACGCTAGCAGATTATCCGGGGTTGTTACAAGTGCAAAGAGAAGCTTTTCCACCCCCGTTTCCAGAAGAATTGCTTTGGAGCAAGGAGCAAATTCGGTCTCATATTGAAACGTTCCCGGAAGGAGCGATGGTGGCGGAGATTGACGGGGAAATTGTTGGTTCTGCCACATCCTTGATCATTCAGTATACAGGCGAGCCACATACATGGGCGGAAGTGGCAGATCATGGATTTATCCGAAACAGTCATCAACCAGATGGAGACAGTTTGTATGGAATTGATCTATGTGTTCGTCCTTCTTTTCGTGGACGTGGTGTGGCTCGTGCTTTATATGAAGCGCGGAAAGCACTGGTCAGACGTCTCGGTTTGAAACGGTTTTTGGCTGGCTGCCGCATTCCCGGATATCATCAGGTGCATGAACAATATTCAGCAGAAGAATATGTAGAAAAGGTAAAAAATGGAGAGCTGAATGATTTGGTATTAACGTTTATGATTAAGCAGGGAATGCGTCCTTTGCAGGTGTTGCCGGAGTATCTTGAAGATGAGGAATCACTTAATTTTGCTGTGCTGGTAGAATGGCAAAACCCAGACTTAAAGGAGGGATGAGGGATGTCCTGCGCCAAAATTGGTGTAGTACAGTATGCCGTTTCGCCACTTCAGTCTGAAGAAGCGTTTTGGAACGGAATTCGGCAGTATGTCGATCAGGCTCAAGCCGAGAATGTGGAATTGCTTATGTTTCCAGAGTATTTGACTGCTCATCTGTTAAGTTTGAATTCGTCATTGACTCACCGGGAAGCATGTGCTTACTTGGATCAGTTTACAGAAAAATATCTGAGTTTCTTTCAAGAAATCAGTCGTGAATCAGGGATCATGATTTTGGGTGGTACGCATATTCATCAGGAGTCGCCCGGAGAGTTTTTCAATGAGGCATTCTTTTTCTGTCCGGATGGGAGTATAAAGCGGCAGAAAAAGGTTCATTTGATTCCTGAAGAGCGAAAGATCTGGCACTTAACCCCTGGTAAGGATTTTGCTGTTTTCGAGACTCCGCTGGGAAAGGTGGCGATCTTGATCTGTTATGATATTGAATTTCCAGAGGTGGCACGTTATGTGACCGATCAAGGAGCGGAAATCATTTTGTGCCCGACTTATACAGATGCACCAGCTGGGTATTACCGGGTTCGCTATTGTGCCCAAGCACGCGCGATCGAGAATCAACGTTTTGTAGCGCTATGTGGATTGGTTGGAGAAATGCCAGGGAACCCGCAAGTCGATGTGGGGCGCTCACGATGCGGCTTTTTTTCACCCTGCGATCATCCTTTTCCAGCAGATGGTGTGTTAAGGGTGGGAGAATGGGATCAGCCGATGCTGCTTACTTGTGAACTCGATTTGGGGCAGTTGCGCAAGAATTGGGAGATAGGGCAGGTTTCTCCATTTAAGGATCGTCGACCTGAAGTATATCAAGAGTGGGGAGCATGAAAAAACATTCTTTGTATTCGAATAGTACAGATAGAACAGATGGACACAATTTTGTCATTAATATATAACAGATGGGGAAAGATAACTATAACAAACACCCTGTAGAAAAATATTCGTATTTGTCAGTCTATTAGTGTAAACCCTTGAATTTCAAGGGTTTTATTTTGTGTAACTTTTTACCACACAAAAAATCTAGTTAAAATACCTTTACATTGTATTTATTGATTAGTAATCTCTATATTAGTAAGAAAGAAGAATATAAAGGCTGTTGGCACATCGAAGGAATCATCGGCTGTGACAAGAAACCGATTCCAGTGTGTCCATGTTTGGTCAACGGCTTGTATGTCAGTTGGAAAAGATGGTTGAGAATAGTGGAGAAGAGTTGGATTGTTGACATGTGGAGCAGGAAATTGTTTTTCGAAGATTGACTTGAGCGGGCAAAAAATGTAGCAACTCGAAAGCAGTTTTGCGATTCAGACGAATTTTGTCAGCAATCGTGAGCATCTTTTTTCCTTCACTAGGTATTCTATGAATAAATGAATCTTATGGACTGGGGTGAATTCTGTGGCGTTAGATATGCAAAAAGAGTTTAAAATGCTGCAAATTCTGGATACAGACGGTAATATTGTCAAAGGTCAAAAGACACCAAAGCTTAGAGATGAAGAGTTGAAAAACCTGTATCGTTGGATGTTGCGTCTACGTGTGTATGATGCTCTGGCAATCAAATTGAATCGTCAGGGACGTTTGGGATTCTATGCGCCACTCGGTGGTCAGGAAGCATGCCAGATTGGTGCGATGGCTGCACTGAGAAAAACAGACTGGTTGTTCCCAAGCTATCGTGATTTGGGAGCGGCCATGTACCATGGTTGGCCGATTGCCGATACCTTCAAATGGTCGCGTGGACAAATCGGTGGAATGAAAATTCCAGAAGATGTAAACATGTTCCCGCCACAAATTATCATTGCGATGCAAACCATTCATGCTGCTGGTGCCGGTTGGAAATTCCGCCTGAAAGGGGAAGATCATGTAGCGATTACCTTCTTTGGTGACGGGGCTACTTCTGAGGGAGATTTCCATGAAGGACTGAACTTTGCAGCTGTAAACAATGCACAAACCATTTTCTTCAATCAAAATAACGGTTATGCGATCAGTGTACCACTCCGTAAACAAACCAAATCCGAAACCATTGCTCAAAAAGCTCTTGCTTATGGCATGAAAGGTGTTCGGATTGATGGAAATGATATCTTCGCTGTGTACACAGCTGTTTCCGAAGCAGCAGAACGCGCGCGCAAAGGTGAAGGACCAACGCTCATTGAAGCTGTTACATATCGCCTGGGGCCGCACAGTATGTCTGGCGACGATCCAACTCGTTATCGTCCTAAATCGGAAGAGATTGAGTGGAAAGAAGGAAAAGATCCAGTCAAACGTTTCCGTCTCTATCTCGAGAAAAAAGGTCTGTGGACCGAAGAATGGGAGAAAGAAATCGAACAGGAGATGAAAGCAGAAATCAGCGCAGCGATCAACGAAGTACAAAAAGCACCGATCGGCGAAGTAGAGGAAATCATGGAATACGTCTACGATGAAATGCCAGCTGAGCTGAAAAGACAACATGCGGAAGTACTCTCTTGGAAGGAGGCAAAATAAGCATGGCACAAATGACAATGATTCAAGCGATTAATGATGCTATGCGCGTGGAAATGGAGCGCGATGAAAACGTTATCGTATTAGGGGAAGACGTAGGTGTTAACGGTGGCGTATTCCGTGCAACCGATGGCCTGCAAAAACAATTTGGTGAAAATCGTTCGATTGATACCCCGTTGGCGGAGTCCGGAATCGTTGGTACTGCGGTAGCGATGGCAGCACTTGGCATGCGTCCAATCGCTGAGATCCAGTTTGGCGGATTTATTTACGAAGCGATGGATGCGGTTTGTACTCAGGCAGCCCGTCTACGGTTCCGTACGGGCGGACGTTTTAACTGCCCACTTGTGATTCGGATGCCATATGGTGGTGGAGCAAAAACTCCAGAAATGCACTCGGACAGCTTTGAAGCGTTGTTCTTGCATACACCTGGACTGAAAGTGGTAGTTCCAAGCAACCCATATGATGCAAAAGGACTCTTGATCTCTGCAATCCGTGATAATGATCCTGTCATTTTCTATGAAAATATGCCACTTTATCGTTCGGTCAAACAGGAAGTACCAGAAGGAGCTTATACAGTTCCAATCGGAAAAGCCAATGTTGTCAAAGAAGGTAATGATGTAACCGTGATCGCTTACGGAAACATGGTTCGTCTTTCTCAACAGGCGATCGAAGCAGTAGAAAAAGAGCGTGGAGTCAGTATCGAACTGATTGATCTTCGTACCATTTCTCCGTTGGATATGGACACGATCTTTGAATCCGTAGATAAAACGGGTCGTGTAGTCATTGTGCACGAAGCTGTTCGTACGGGTGGGGTAGGTGCAGAAATCATTGCACGGATTAACGAAGAGCGTATCCTGAAATTGGAAGCGCCATGTGTTCGTGTGACGGCTCCAGATACTCCTTACCCACCAACCTTGATCGAGGATAAATGGTTGCCAACGAAAGGGCGTATCGCTGCAGGTATCAAGAAAGTACTTGACTTCTAATGTTGGAAATTGAAAAAGGGAGGAACTGTACGTGGCAGCATTTGAATTTAAGTTGCCAGATGTGGGTGAAGGAATCCACGAAGGTGAAGTCGTAAAACTGCATGTTAAAGAAGGAGATCGGATTGAAGAGTTCGATACCTTTGCTGAAATCCAAACAGATAAAGCAGTGGTTGAAATTCCAGCGCCTGTTACTGGTACAGTGAAAGAGTTACGGGTAAAAGAAGGAGAAATTGCGATTGTAGGCTCTGTGATCGCTGTCTTTGAAGTTGAAGGAGCAGCCCCAGCGGCTGAAGCGTCGGAAGCGAAAGAAGAAGGTCAACCGGAGAAAGTGGAAGCAAAAACGGAGGTTTCTGCACCAGCCCCAGCAGCTTCTGCTCCAACGAGTGCGGATAAACGCAGAAACGTTTTAGCTATGCCGTCCGTTCGTAAACTGGCTCGTGAATTGGGAGTCGATATTACACAAGTAACAGGAACCGGAAAAAATGGACGGATCACTGCTGAGGATGTACAGGCATTTGCTCGCGGTGAACAGCAAGTAAATGCACAAGCCGTTGCAGCAGAAGAAAAAGCCCCAGCAAAAGAAACGGCTATCCAAAGAACACCAATTGAAACAGTTGGAACAGAAGAGCGTATCCCGCTACGTGGAATTCGCCGTACGATTTCCAAACGGATGGTAGAAAGCAAACATACGGCTCCGCATGTAACCCTAATGGATGAAATTGATGCATCGGAGTTAATTGCTCTCAGAAAATGGGGTAAAGAATTAGCGGCAGAACGCAACATTAAGCTGACCTATTTGCCATTTATTATCAAAGCGGTAATTGCTGCGCTCCGTGAGTTCCCAACGCTAAACGCATCGATCGATGATGAAAAAGAAGAAATCATCATCAAACATTATTACCACATTGGTTTGGCTGCGGCGACAGACAACGGTTTGATGGTTCCTGTCATTAAAGATGCCGATCGCAAATCCATCTTTGATCTGGCCGATGAGATTACAGACAAAGCAAATCGGGCACGTGATATGAAGCTGGATCCAAGCGAACTGAAAGGTAGCACATTCACAATCACCAATATCGGTTCGTTTGGTGGCATGTTCTTCACGCCAATCATCAACTACCCAGAAGTGGCGATTTTAGGTGTTGGAACGATTAAAGAAAAACCGGTTGCCATCAATGGTGAAGTTGTGATTCGTCCGTTGATGTTCGTATCCTTAAGCTTTGACCATCGCTTGATCGATGGTGATGTAGCGGCTCGTTTCCTCAGTCGGGTAAAACAACTGTTAGAGAATCCCAAATTATTAATGATGGAGATGAGATAAGATGGTAGTAGGAGACTTCGCTAAAGAAGTTGATGTGCTCGTCATTGGAGCGGGTCCCGGTGGTTATGTGGCCGCCATTCGTGCGGCCCAATTGGGACGCAAGGTAACGATTGTGGACAAAGATGCTTTGGGTGGCGTATGCCTGAATCGTGGCTGTATTCCTTCGAAGGCGATTATCAGCGCTGCTGAAAGATATCATCATATGAAAGATTCAGCTGATATGGGGCTGGAAGTTACAGGTGAAGTTCGTGTCAATATGCCAAAATTGATCGAGTGGAAGAACTCGGTGGTCAATAAGCTGACAGGTGGCGTAAAGCAACTGTTAAAAGGAAACAATGTAGAAATCGTTTCTGGAGAAGCTTATTTCAGTGGAACCAATACCGTTCGGATTTCGACCGAAGATTCCAGCCAAACCTATCAGTTTAATGACTGCATTATTGCCACAGGATCCCGTCCAGCAGAGTTACCGATTTTGCGTTTTGATGGCAAACGGATTCTTTCTTCAACAGAAGCACTCAATTTGAAGGAAGTACCCAATCGCCTGATCGTCGTTGGTGGTGGATATATCGGTCTTGAATTGGGAACTGCTTATGCAAAATTAGGTAGCCAAGTCACCATTTTAGAAGGAACCAAGTCGCTCTTGCCAGGAACGGATCCAGCTCTCACCCGTATGGTAACTCGCCGTTTGAAAAAGTTGGGTGTCACCGTCGTAACGGAAGCATTTGTACAAGGCGGTGAAGTCAATGGAGACGAAGTGACTGTAAAAGCGGAAGTCAAAGGAGAAGAAAAAACATTCACCGGAGACTACTGCCTGGTGTCGGTTGGCCGGAAGCCAAACACCGATGAATTGGGTCTTGATCTCATTGGTGTCGAGTTGGATGAGCGTGGGTTTATCAAAATCGATAATCAATGCCGGACAAATGTGGAACACATTTATGCCATTGGGGATTGCGCTGGCGGCGCTCTTCTCGCCCATAAAGCGAGTTATGAGGCCAAAGTGGCTGCAGAAGCCATGTCTGGGCATCCAAGTGTGATTGATTATCAAGCCATGCCATTTGTCATCTTCAGTGATCCAGAAATTGCTTACACTGGACTCACGGAAGAGCAAGCAAAAGCAGAAGGTTATACTCCTGCTGTAAGCCGCTTTGCCTTCCAGGCAAATGGTCGGGCTCTGTCCATGAACAATGCCGATGGTTTTGTGCAAATTGTAGCAGACCAGGAAACGAAGCGAGTTCTTGGAGCACAAATCGTCGGACCGGAAGCATCCAGCTTGATCAGTGAGATCGTCTTGGCGATTGAAATGGGAGCAACCGCTGAAGATATTGCTCTGACCATTCATGCTCATCCGACCTTGCCAGAAACGGTGATGGAAGCAGCTGAGGGAATATTGGGTCATGCCATTCACATGGTAAATAAGAAATAAGGAAAAGCGCCCTCCTTTTGGGCGCTTTTTTTGTAGAAAATCAATTGTGATTTACATTGAAAAATCCCATGACCTCGACGGTTTCCATGATGTTTACAAAAGCTTTGGGATCTGTTTCTTTAATCAGTTTTTTGATTTCAGCCAGTTCATGGCGGGTAATGATCATAAATAGCACTTTTCGTTTTTCGTTCGTATAAGCCCCCTTGCCATCCAACATCGTAATGCCTCGAACAAAACGGGATAATAATACTTCCTTAATCTCTTCTCCACGACTTGTAATAATCATTAAAGTAAGTTTTAAATGACTGGTATGAATGGCATCGATTACTTTTCCAGTGATAAAGATCGACAGTAACGTATAAAGTGCGGTGTCCCAGCTAAATAAAAATCCGGAAACAAATACCACTACAGCATTCATGAAAAATAGCAAAGAACCAAGTGGAAATTCTTTTTTCCGTGTCAATAGCAGCCCGATAATATCAAAACCTCCTGTGGAAGCAGAAAATCGAAAAATAAGTCCACTAGCAATACCGGCCAGTACTCCACCAAAGGTGGAAGAAAGGATGGGATCAGTCGAAATGGGCTGAATCGGGATCAAGACAAGAGCGAGCGAGTTGACCAGTACAGAAAAAATGGTATACCCCATAAACTTTTTCCCTAGCTTTAAATAGCCAAGAATGAACAAGGGGAGATTGAGCACCAGGTTCACAATTCCTGTGTTGACAGGAGTTAATAAAGAGGTCATCATGGCAATCCCTGAAACGCCTGTGCTTAACACCTTATGTGGCAAGAGAAATAAATTGTAAGCGACAGCAAGTAAAATCGATGCCAGAAATATAATGACAATCCGAAACATCTGTTCATCACCAAACCTACTACTAAAAGATTTTTTCTTTTTTTACCTTTATCGGTATGAACCTATATAACTATACATGAAATGGATCAACAGGGAATAGATATTTATATAAAAGAGAAAAAATGGAAATGGATCTTTAGATCATAATGATCGACCAATGAAGTAGGTCATGAATGATGAAAATAAATAAGGGGAGAACAAATTTTCTCTTAACACATAAAATGGTTTTACGCTATAATTAGATTAGTGCAACAAATTTTACCTTGTACACAAAACTTCCTTGTTGGGAGTTTCCTTTTTTCTCTGAAATTTTCCTTTGTGCAACAAAGATGCCTCCGTTCACTTATTATGGATTATCCAAAAAAGAAAGGAGGAATTTGGAATGAATTTTTCAGTTGAACAAATCGATAAAGGATGGCGACGAAAAAGGGATAAGGCGTCGTTGTCAGAGGTTTATAAATCCGTAGCGATTCCGAAGACCGGTAGCAGGGTACGAAAATTTTTGGCCTTTGCAGGCCCAGGCTACTTGGTTGCCGTGGGTTATATGGATCCAGGAAACTGGGCGACGGATATTGCTGGTGGAGCAAAATTTGGTTACCTTCTGTTGGCTGTCATTTTGCTTTCCAATCTGATGGCGATGTTGTTACAGGCTTTGGCTGGGAAATTGGGGATTGTGACAGGACGAGATTTGGCCCAGGCATGTCGGGATCATTATAGTAAACCCGTGGCGATGGTGTTGTGGGTTTTATGTGAATTGGCGATAGCTGCTACTGATTTGGCGGAAGTGATCGGTGCGGCGATTGCCTTGAATTTATTATTTGGTATCCCGTTGATGTATGGAGTGATCTTGACGGTTCTGGATGTTATGTTGATTTTAATCTTGCAAAGCAAGGGATTTCGTTATATTGAGGCCATTGTGATTTCTCTGG
The DNA here is from genome assembly GCF_900114055.1 of Thermoflavimicrobium dichotomicum. GTDB lineage: Bacteria > Bacillota > Bacilli > Thermoactinomycetales > Thermoactinomycetaceae > Thermoflavimicrobium > Thermoflavimicrobium dichotomicum. Next base: position 97,284 of record NZ_FORR01000010.1, read on the forward strand.
TTTCGATCATTGGACTTTGCTTTGCAATCGAACTGATGATGGCACGCCCCGAGCTGGGAGCGCTGATGAAAGGATTTGTTCCATCTGCACAAATTGTGATGAATCCAGAAGCTTTATATTTGGCGATGGGAATTTTGGGAGCAACCGTGATGCCTCACAATCTGTATCTTCATTCTTCCATTGTGCAAACACGGCAATTTAGCGAAACATCCTTGGGAAAGCGTGAAGCGATTCGTTATGCGACGATAGACTCAACCGTAGCATTATTCTTTGCCTTGTTTATAAACGCTTCGATTTTGATCTTATCTTCGGCGGTATTTCATCAAGCGGGTATGCACGAAGTGGAAGATATTGGGCAAGCCTATCACTTGCTCTCGCCCTTACTGGGAACATCCATGGCAAGTATATTATTTGGAATTGCTCTGCTCGCTTCCGGTCAGAATTCAACCTTAACCGGAACGATCGCAGGACAGATTGTGATGGAAGGATTTCTCGATATTCGCTTGAAGCCATGGTTAAGACGGCTAATCACCCGTTTGATTGCGGTCATTCCTGCCGTTATAGTAATCGCCATCTATGGGGAAAAAGCGACGATGGATCTGTTGGTATTGAGCCAGGTAATCCTGTCATTACAGCTCTCGTTTGCCGTTATTCCGTTAGTCAAATTTACCAGTGATAAAGAAAAAATGGGTGAGTTTGTGAATCCACCATGGCTGAAGGCTATCGCTTGGTTTGTAGCCATTGTTATCGCTTTATTGAATATTTATCTGCTGTATAAAACGGTTTTTATATAAATAAGGCTGACCGTTTTTGTCAGCCAGCTTGTTGATAAATTTTCCGTTATATGCCGGTTTTCCTTTTCCGTTTCACTCCCGTTGCTTAAAGACAAGCAATAAGTCGTTCAACTGGAAAAGGAAAACCGGGTTTGTCGACAACCTTGCTGACCATTTTTGTCAGCCTTTTTTAATGTCGATGGAGTATTTGACAATCGACGTGTTGAAAGTCTTCTGTTTCGATTTGAAGTGTCGTATGTTGAATTTTAAAATGCTCTTCGATCTTTTGAATCGATTCGCGTAAGATCCGCTGACTATCTTTGGCATCCTGAATTACCAAATGGCAACTTAATGAATCCAGGCCAGAGGTAATCGTCCAAATGTGCAAGTCGTGGATTTGAATGACACCTGGTATGTTGGTCAACACCTCTTCGACCTGCTTTTTATCGATCGTAAAGGGAGAGCCCTCCATTAAGATATGAGTAGCATGATTGACCACACTCCAGGCACTTTTTAAAATCAGGAGCGCAACAATGACACTGATGATTGGATCTGCTATATACCACTGAAAAAAGTACATCAGTAATCCAGCGAAAATGGCTCCAACCGATCCCAAAGCATCCCCTAAAATATGCAGATAAGCACTGCGTAGATTGATGTTTCCCTTCACATCCCCTTTTCTCATTAAGACCCATGCACTGAGTAAATTGGAGACCAGACCGATCGCGGCAATGATCATCATTGATAAACTGGAAACATTTTGGGGTTGAAGCAGGCGTTCATAAGCTTCAACGATAATCCAACCTGCGATGAGGAATAACGTGATGCCATTAAACAGGGCAGCTAGAATTTCAAAGCGGTAGTAACCAAATGTTTTATTGGCAGATGCAGGTTTATTGGCAAACCAAAAAGCAACCAAGCTTAAAAGAAGAGAACTTGAATCGCTCAGCATGTGGCCGGAATCCGATAGAAGAGCCAAGCTGTTTGTAAAAATGCCACCAAAAAACTCTAACAACATGATGCCGAGGGTAATGGATAAAGCGATCAACAAGCCTTTGCGATTGTTTTCCCGCTGAATATCATGGTGATGGACATGACCATGATGATGAGAATGATGATGGTGGTGATGGTGCATGAATAAACCTCCCTGACTTTATTGCTAATCATGTTCGATGTGATCAATGGTCATTTTTAATAAGTCGATGACATGTTCATCATCACAAGAATAATAAATCGTTTTTCCCTGTCGTCTTGCTTTTACAAGGCGATAGCTTTTTAAAAAAGCAAGCTGATGTGACACCGCAGATTGGGAGACATCGAGCACTTCAGCGATATGATTGACATTGCATTCCTCTTGAGATAACAAGTACAGAATTTTAATGCGGGTAGGATCTGAAAGTACCTTAAAGGTTCGAGAAACTTCCTCAACGATTTCTTCTGATAGAAAATGATGGTCATCTTTGCGCAAAGAAAGTCCCTCCTTTTTATTTATCTTATTTTATCATATGAGCAATTATTCATATTTAAGTCCATTATAAACCCTATTTTCTGAAACAGACAATCATGTTAAGAGGCTGATTTTATGGTTACGCAAAAATAGGGTTCTTATCTCTAGGCTATGGTGGAGCCGTTGAGCTTAGAACCCTGGAAAAACTAAGAGTGGTTTTGGATCCAAAGCAGGTAGGAAATAAAAATGGCGATGAAAGAGAAAGAGGTATAAATGACTGTTCCCATAAAGAAAGGGTTTTGTGTGAGATCATTTTCATCTGCGAGTGGATCTTTGGGTTTCATTTTAAAAAAACGGGTGATGGATTCTCTTTTTGCATAGATAAGAAGCAGTCCTGTAAAAATGATGCCGACAAAGAAAGTTAGTTCAAGAAAACTGTAACCTGTTTTGTAGGAGAATAACCAAGTAATGAAAGCTTCTACCAGAATCGTCATGAGTGCAGTAAATATGAAACGCTTATTCATCTTCAAACTCCCCAACTGTCTGTTTTGTTCATTATATAGTTAATACTATCAAAAAAAGAGGGAGATCAGATACATTTTGAGGCTCCTTTTCCCGTTAGTGATTTTTGAAAGCAAAACCAAAGGGAAACGGAAAAGGAACCTCATGTCAGGAGATTAAGGTAAATCAGAAAGACGTTCGTTTCAATACAGTTCGATATCTATGATCTTCGCTAAACTGATTTGTTTTTTAATGGAGCCATTGATGAGTTGAATCCATCTTTCATGGGGATCAATCTGACCCACATATCCTGCAAATTGATGGGAACCAAAGGGAGTATTGAAAAGAATCAATAAAGGCCGTTCTTGTTCATAAGCTGTTTGAATTTTAATGCTGAACTGTAGCAGTTGTTCCTTGTCTAGATGAGGCCGGACATAGGGAATCGGCGTTTGTTGTTTTTGCGTTAACCATTCCCTTGTTTCAGGTGGGATGATGCCATTTTGTTGTTGCAGTGGTTTCATCATTTTTCATCCACCCTTTCATAGGAACGTATTTTCTTATATCATATACAAACATTTGTTCTTGTCAAGGGGAAAAGGGATATTTCTTTAAGGATGTGGCAACACCAGATGGGGAGCCAGAAAAGAGAGACAGACCAAATCAAAATATGATAAAATTTTTGCAGAAAAGTCTACAGCTGAAAGGAAGTTGAATAGAGTGGAAGCATCGATTCAGATTGAGGTCCGTTCTACAGAGATCGATGTACTGGGGCATGTCAATAATGCGAAATACTTGGAATATCTTGAGTGGGGACGGGAAGACTGGTATAACAAAATCGGGTTGCCTTATCATTTGTTTGAGGAAATGGGAATTGGTACGGTTACTGTAAATATTAATATTAATTATCGAAAAGAAGCGAAGTTGGGCCAGAAATTGACGATTACGACGAAGCCGTTACGCCGCGGAAGAAGCAGTTTTGTATTAAAGCAGGAAATACATAACGAAGCGAACGAACTTGTAGCCGACGCAGAAGTGGTTAGCTGCACCATGTCTTTAAAAGAAAGAAAGTCGGTCCCCCTCCCAGAAGCATTGGCCAAACATTTTCCAGCATCTAAGTAAATAAACAAAAAAACGACGTGATGGACTGTTTGGCACGTCGTTTCTTTTTCGGAATTATTTATTTGCTTTGCGCAGTTCACCCAGCTCTTCCAAAATCCCTTCGATTTCCATCATGGTCAGACGACCTTGCTTTTTTTGAATGAGCTGGTAAATCTCCAGTAAGCTGTCATAATCACTTAAACGGAAATCTTCAGGATTAATCAGAGCAGCATTGACGATTTTCAAACTTGTCTTGATTTCATTCACGATGTAATTCAAATTGGCCTGGGTAGCTGTATCCAAGTTCACTCCATCCATCCTCTCTAAAATCAGGCATTTTATCTTTATTGTATCGAAATAACCAGGAAAAACCTAGAGAAAGGAATTTGAAAGTTGGAAACCATGTATTCAGAGTTATATGTTGATTTTTTATATTACTTCAATAAGAAACAGGATTATTACGAATGCCACGAAGTCTTGGAAGAGCTCTGGTTGGAAGAGGGGCGGGAGATTTTTTATCAGGGATTGTTACAGATTGCGGTAGGCTTGTATCATTTTCAGAATGATAATCTGGGCGGAGCGAAAAAGATGTTTCAATCCGCTTTATCCAAGTTGATGGAATATCCAGCGGAATGGATGGGGATTGATGTGAAGAGTTTGCGACAAGATGCCCAAGACTATCTTTCCAGGTTACAGGCATTTGAGAATCAACCGTTTTCTTTTGTTCCACTTTACATCAAGATTGTAGATCCGCTTTTGAAAAAATGGGTGGAACAAAAGTCGTGAGAGGAATCGCTAGAAAAGGTTCATCATGACTATGTTTTTATTAATCGATCGTTTCCAGCGTGCAACCTGGAATAAAAGGGGGGTTCGGATGGTAAACCATAAACTTTCCATTTTCACGGTTAATGTCGATGACCAGTCCGTCGATCCAGGTAGCTTCTCGGGGTAACCAGGCAAAAATGATTCCTTGTTCGACTCTTGTGTGAAACTCGGGGCGAATTTCTGTCATTTGCAGACCAAAAGAAGAACGTCTACATCCAGTAGTGAGGAGAATAACCCGAATGACGAGAGGGTGTTTGGCATTCTCTTGCATCAAGAGGAGTTTTAATTTTGCTGCAGCCAGTGGAGAAAGTCGGATTTTCGAGCGGAAAGGATAGGCCGTCTGCTGAGTGTTCATAAAAGGTTATACTCCTTCCTCTCGTTTTGTTATGATATATTTTACTATTCAGAAATATATTACCCTTTATTTATTAACATATTCCTTCTTTCCATTAGATAAAACGAGTGGCTGCCAACTTGGAAGTTATTTGTTGACGAATTTTTTGTTATATGCCGGTTTTCCTTTTCCGTTTCACTCCCGCTCAATAAAAGCGAGCAAAAGTCGCTCAACTGAAAAAGGAAAACCGGGGTTTGTCAATAGCCCCTCATGTCGCCGAGCAACACCATCTGAGGGATGAAAAAGGCTGTTTTCCATAAAACGAGGGGTGGATACCTTACGGAGTGACTGTGATGGTACTGAAGTCGTCACGGAGGAAGGAATCCATCCCGAAGCTCAGGAGAAACGTATCCATTTTTTCCGGATAGACATCCATGTAGATTTTTTTGTGATGGATCTAACCGAAGATATGCAATTTGATCATGGCAAAACATTCACGGAATTTATGGTAAGGAAGCCACAGTACTTGTGAATGCACAGGAGCAGGTGATGCAGTAATATGGGCTTGCTTGGCATAAATTAGAGCACGGTGCATGTGGTAGTCATGCGTTACGAGATATATCTGTTTCAAGTGGTGTTGATCCAGTATTTTTCGAGTGTTTAACAGGTTTTCCTGAGTATTGGTGGATTGATCTTCAAGGATCAAATCTTCTTCAGGAATCTGCCGTTTCAGAAGGTATTCTTTCATTACTTGTGCTTCCGATTTCTTCTTCAAAGTCCCTTTTCCACCAGAGAGAATAAGGTATGAAACCAGACCTTTTTCGTATAGTTCTGCTCCTTTATCAAGTCGTTCTCTCAAAGCAGGACTCGGTTGATCTTTCCAGACAGCTGCTCCAAGAATAATGGCAGCCTCCCGTTTCTTTCCATCGGCTTCTAACTGATCGTATTTGGATACATCGCGCCAAAACAGAAGGACGACAATGAGCATGATAATCAGAAAGAAAGTGAGAACACCCAAGCTCCATTTATAGATAGGGTCAAGTTGATGAAACAAGTGAGTCCCTCCTGGTTAAAAGTAATTGAGTTGGTAAGTGGCGGAGAAAGGAAAATTATTTCATATCCAATTGGCAATCGGACATAAATGGAGGATTGGGATGGTAAATGGAAAACTTGCCATTTTCCCGGTTGAGATCAATGACCAATCCATCCATCCAGGCTGCTTCTTGTGGTAACCAGGCAAATACTATATCTTCAACAGCCTGCGTTTCAAATTCAGGGCGAACTTCAGTCAGTTCGATCGCAAAAGAAGGAGTACTACAGCCTGATGTAAGTGGGATAACACGAACGGCAAGAGGATGTTCTGTGTTCTCCTCCATCAGGATTAATTTTAATTTTGCTGCAGCTAAAGGAGATAGTTGGATATTCATGATTAGTCAGCTCCATGTATTGATGTTGGGGTAACATTCCCATTGTAATCGAATGTCAGCAATAGAAAGGCTCATGAAGATTGTACAAAAGAAAATATAACAAAAAAGGACATCAAGGGAAATATTGCTTTCTGTTTTAAATATATTACTACAACATCTGCATTGCATGATATGATAACAATGAAACTACATAGAAAGGAGCAACTTTTATGTTGCCAGAGCGCCAAGGAGTTGTAACGTTTAAAGGAAATCCAGTTACTTTGGCAGGACCTGAAATTAAGGTGGGGGATCAGGCACCTGATTTTTCAGTGTTGGCAAATGATCTGTCTCCCGTTACGTTGGAAGATAGCAAAGGTTTTGTGCGAATCATCAGTGTAGTCCCTTCTCTGGATACAGGGGTATGTGATGTGCAAACTCGCAAATTTAATGAAGAAGCAGCAAAATTGGAAGGCGTCAAAGTGTTAACCATCAGTGTTGACTTGCCTTTTGCACAGAAGCGCTGGTGTGGTGCAGTCGGAGTAGAAAATGTCCAAACTCTTTCTGATCATCGTGATCTTTCTTTCGGTACAGCTTATGGTGTATTAATGAAAGAGTTGCGTTTACTTGCACGTGCTGTGTTCGTCGTAGATCGGAATGGGCAAGTTGTTCATGCAGAATATGTACCAGAAGTGGCTGAGCATCCAAACTATGAAGCGGCCATTGAAGCAGCTCGAAAAGCCTTATAGAATGCGAGTGAGAAAACCCTATAGCTTCAGCTATGGGGATGAGAGAGAGCGCCTCTTTCGCCAGGCTGAAAAGCGAAAACCAAGCAATAGGCCTAGTTTGAAAAAACAACTTTTCACGCTGGACTGGCGGGTTGAGCTTGGTCAATATCCTGTCAGCAGATAGGAGTTCCCAAGAATCCCCTTCGTTTACGCATGGGGAGTGGTCAATAGAAAAAAGCCCGGTAATATGTACCTGGATTAGAGGATGTTAACAAACATAGGGGTTCCTTTTTCCGTTCAATGATTTTTGCCTGTATTGTTGGAGTGGTATGAAACGGAAAAGGAACCCTGAAACAGTTTTTAGAAGTTATTTCAAAAGTCTCTGGAGTTACAAATCGATTCAACACCGTTGCGTATGAATATAAGTTTTGAAATAACCTGTGTTACCCATTTTGGCCAACCAGGTAATCCTATTTTTTATGAACAAATCGTGACAATAAATAACAGAAACCAAATGATTTTATATGAAACTACCTATTCTTTATATTTTGGTTTTTGTATTCGATGTGTTTGTAAAATTTATTTATGTCAAACATAAATAGATTTATTATATTAAATATTAAAAAAATATTCAATTTACGTACTTGTCATATATTAACTCATCCTCTATAATTCAAAACAGAAAAGCCAATTACACATTTTATGATGGAGAGAGGTTAGTTATGCGTAACAAAAAGTTTATGTTATCTGTTGCAGTTGTCTCCCTGTCGCTATTAGGAACAGCGTGTGGTAATTTAGGTGCTCAGCCTGTCCCAGGAAATCCGAAAAAACAATCAACATCCAATCCCAATACTCCTGGCAACACATCTGTTGGAGCGGATGTAAATGCCAATGTTGGAGTTCAGGCAGATGCAAAAGCGGGTTCTGGTGCCAAAGTGGATACGAATCTAAATGCCAATGCAGGATTGCAAGTTCGAATCAATGGCAAAAAGATAAATGCAGATCTGGAAAAGGTGCTTACGGTAAAAGTGAAACAGGGATTAACATTATCTGAGGCACTGAAGGAAACAAAATTGGTTGAACTGAATAGCAAGGTTGATAGTAAAGGTGTAGTCAAAGCAGTTAAGGGAGTTAAAGGTAGTTGGAAACTGAAAGTAAATGGAAAAGTGGTAAGTAAAAAAGATTTGGATCTGAAAGTGAAGAACGGGGATAAAGTCGACTTGGTTCTTGATAAATAAGTAAACGTATATGGGATATTAGTTTATGGTGAGTTAGTTTTTTGAGTAATGAAGGGGAGCGATTTCATACATAATATAAAACCTAACATCCTGCCACTGGATGTTAGGTTCGTTTTTTATTTATAGAGTTTGGAGCTGGATTGTTTAAATTCTTCGGCTTTCTCTTTTAATCCCTCTTGCGTTGCTTCCTCCAGTGTCAATCCTTTTTTGGCTGCATATTCACGAATATCCTGGGTAATGCGCATACTACAGAATTTGGGCCCACACATAGAGCAGAAATGCGCTGTTTTGGCTGGCTCCGCAGGTAAGGTTTCATCATGGTACTCACGTGCTCTTTCAGGATCCAGTGAAAGGTTGAATTGATCTACCCAACGGAATTCAAAGCGTGCTTTCGATAACGCATCATCACGCAGTTGAGCTCCTGGATGTCCCTTGGCCAAATCGGCGGCATGAGCAGCGATCTTATAGGCGATGACCCCTTCCTTGACATCCTGTTTATTGGGAAGTCCCAGATGTTCTTTTGGTGTTACATAGCAAAGCATGGCTGTACCAAACCAACCGATCATTGCGGCACCGATCGCAGAGGTGATGTGATCATAACCGGGAGCGATGTCTGTTGTAAGTGGTCCCAAGGTATAAAATGGAGCTTCTTGGCAAAGTTTTTGCTGAATATCTACATTTTCTTTGATTTTATGCATAGGAACATGACCAGGACCTTCAATCATCACTTGCACATCATATTCCCAAGCGATTTTGGTTAACTCGGCAAGTGTTTCCAATTCAGCCATCTGTGCTTTGTCATTGGCATCAGCAATCGATCCAGGACGTAAGCCATCACCCAGGGAGAAACAGATATCATATGCCTGCATGATTTCACAGATTTCACGGAAGTGAGTGTATAGGAAGTTCTCTTGATGATGTGCCAGGCACCATGCAGCCATAATGGATCCACCACGGGAAACAATTCCAGTTACACGGTTTGTCGTCAATGGAATATAACGTAAGAGTACGCCGGCATGAATGGTGAAGTAATCTACACCTTGCTCGGCTTGCTCAATTAACGTGTCACGGAAGATTTCCCATGTTAACTCTTCCGGTTTTCCTCCTACTTTTTCAAGTGCCTGATAAATGGGAACTGTTCCGACAGGAACCGGAGAGTTGCGAATAATCCATTCGCGAGTGGTATGGATATTTTTACCTGTGGATAAATCCATAATCGTGTCAGCACCCCAGAAGGTAGCCCAGGTCATCTTTTCAACTTCTTCTTCAATGGATGAAGTTACTGCTGAATTGCCAATATTGGCATTAATCTTGGTAAGAAAGTTTTTTCCGATAATCATGGGCTCGGCTTCAGGATGATTGATATTGGAGGGAATAATTGCGCGACCTCGGGCTACTTCCTCCCGAACAAACTCAGGGCTGACATTTTCCCGTAAGGCCACAAATTCCATTTCGGGAGTAATGATCCCTTTCCGGGCATAATGCATTTGAGTTACTACTTTTCCCGGTTTGGCTCGAAGAGGGCGGCGTTTACCTAAAGGGAAAGCAATAAGTTGCTGCTGCCTTGCTTTTTCTTCCGTTCGGTATCCGTCGTCTATCGGCTGGACTTGTCGGCCTTCATATTCTTCTACATCGCCTCTTTCCAAGATCCATGGGCGGCGTAATGGAGGTAATCCTTTGCGAACATCGATTTCGGCATTTGGATCCGTATAAGGCCCACTGGTATCATACACTCTGATCGGATCGTTAGGTGTTTCGCCACGAGCATTAATGGTTGGAGAAAGTTGAATTTCTCGCATAGGCACTAAAATATCGGGACGAGATCCTTGGATATACACTTTTTTACTTGCTGGAAAGGAAAATTTTTTCATTCCAACTTGCCTCCTTTATTTTAATGACGCAACCCATAAACAAGGAGGTGGATGGAACTTGACCATGAAAAAAAGCCGTACGCCAAGCGTACGGCTTTCGATTGTCTACATTCTCCGATAAAGAACAGATCGAAAGCAATGGAAAAGTTACATCCCTACGCTGGCATTACCCAGATCAGGTTAACGGTCGGTGGCAGAGTTCTCCACCCTCTCAGCCTGGCTCCCTCCAAGCTCCCGTGTTTTATGTAGTTGCTATATTCAAGGTAGCATAGAATGAACAGAGGATCAATCCTATTTCTACAAATCTATCAGATTTTGCTATTTTCGTTGGGGATTGTTTGTTTATCAGCGATTGGTGATTCATGAATGATGGAAATTTCCGCTTGACAGTAGTTGCCAAGCATGGTTGTTATCTTTTTGAATTATTGATAATATTAGGATTCATGTTAATATATTGGAAGAGTGTATTTGAAAAGGTGATGAAAGATAAAAGCGTGGGAAGTAGAGAGAACCAGTGGGTCGAGAAAGGATGGGAAAGACCATGACCATGTGGATCGAATGGTCACATGTGACCAAGATATATGAATTTGAGACCGAAAATAAATGGGCTCGAAATATTGGTTTGCTTGATTTTTCAGCTTCTGTACAAAGTGGTATTACAGTGATTTTAGGACCAAGAGGTGCCGGAAAGAGTACGCTTTTGAAAATCACGGCCATGATGATGTTACCAGATGATGGGCGGGTGACATTTCATACTCATCATCAAACGATGGATTGGTCCACCGGAAATGTTCATGCATCCAGACCTGAACAATTGGGGGAATTAAGGAGGAAGATCGGGTATGTACCTTTGGTTCCTCGCCTTGATCAAGAGATGACGGTTGAGTTAGCCCTTTTTCATTTGGCGCAGTTGTATGGTACACCTGATCCACGTAAACGGAGTTGTGAAATGATGATTCGCTGGGGATTGGCAGGTTATCGCCAGACACCACTGATGAAACTAAGAGGGGGTGTATTAAAGCGGTTTCTGCTTGCACAGAGTTTACTTCTTCATCCGACCTTCTGGATTTTGGACGAACCCACCCGAGGATTGGACCTCTTGGGAAAGCAGTTGTTAAGGGAAGAACTGCAGCGTCAGCCCAAAGATCGGATTACGATCATCGCTACACATGATATGCAGCTGGCAGAATGTGCAGATTATCTGATGCTGCTGGAATCAGGAGCTTGCCGGCGATTGGGCAAAAAAAAGTTGTTGACAGCAGGAGTTTCCGAAGGTACAGTAGCAGCGTGGTACCAAGCAATGCAAGTCTTTTCTAAAGAAAAAAGTTCTTTTAAAGTATAAATAAAAAAATCCATTTTTAAAGTTGGTGTCAAACATCATGGAAAGTAATCAACAACAGGTACAAGTGAATTGGCGAAAGTTTTCCCATTTGATTCGTCAGACGCAAATCCCAAAGCGATTGGCTTTCATCGTCGTTGGCTTAAGTTTGATTCAAGCCATCGCAGGATTAGTTGTTCCTTGGTTTACAAAAGATTTGGTAGATATTTTAGCAGTATCCAATTGGAAATGGGAAGTATTTGTTTTGCTGATTGTTGCTTTTATTGTCCAAGGTGTTGCCGGGGCCTTTTCTACTTATTTTCTTTCCTTTTTGGGGGAAAGAGTGGTTTCCAATCTACGTCGCCTATTATGGAACAAGATGCTGGCTCTGCCGATTTCTTATTTTGATGAAAAGCGTACAGGTGAAACCGTTAGTCGTATCAATAATGATACGGCTGTGATCAAAAGTTTGATTACAGATCATCTGGTTTCTCTTTTTTCCAGTATTATTTCCATTATCGGTGCTGTGATCATTTTATTTTATTTGGATTGGCCGATGACTTTAATGATGTTTTCAGCAATTCCCATTGTCTTTTTGATCATGCGACCCATGGGGCGGAAGATGTATGAAATATCGAAAAGATTACAGGAAAAAACAGCACATTTTACCAGTTTGCTCACTCAGGTAGTAACGGAAATTCGTTTGGTTAAAGCATATACAGCAGAAGAAATTGAACGCAAAAATGGAGAAAGGGAAATTGAGAATTTATTTCGTTTTGGTTTAAAAGAGGCGAGAGTGGTTGCTGTTCTCCAACCGTTGATGTCCCTGGTGATGATGTTTGTTTTAGTCATTATTATTGGGTATGGCGGAATGCGTGTAGCAACGGGAGCTCTAACAGCTGGAGAATTGGTTGCTTTTATTTTGTACCTCTTCCAAATTCTTGCCCCGATGGTCATGGTGGCCCGCCTTTTTACCAGTTTGCAGAAAGCAATGGGAGCTACGGAGAGGATCATTAAGATTTTAGAGCACGAAGAGGAAGAGCAGAAAGAAGAAAAACATCTAAAAGTCGATCCAACTTTACCTATTGTGATTGATCGCCTGTCTTTTGCATATCCAACGAGTGATGAAGTATTAAAGGATGTTTCATTTACCATTCCTGCAGGGCGGGTTACGGCGATTGTCGGACCGAGTGGTGGTGGAAAGACCACATTATTTGCTTTGCTGGAGCGATTCTACCAACCGACGAAAGGAGAAATCCGCTTAGGGGATACACCGATTGATCAGTTTTGTCTGCATGAGTGGCGTCGGCACATTGGATATGTATTGCAGGATAATCCTCTTTTAGCGGGAACTGTCCGGGAAAATATATGCTATGGGATGGATCGTGAAGTTTCAGATCAGGAGATTGAAAGAGCAGCTCGTTTAGCATATGCTGACGAATTTATCCACGAGCTCCCACAAGGCTATGACACAGAAGTAGGGGAGCGCGGTGTAAAACTGTCTGGTGGACAACGTCAGCGAATTGCCATTGCACGTGCGATTTTGCATGATCCAAAAATCCTGATGCTCGATGAAGCAACCTCGAATCTGGACTCCACTTCGGAACAGGCAGTACAAGAAGCGTTACATAACCTGATGAAAGGGCGAACCACGATCGTCATTGCCCATCGTTTGGCTACCGTGGTGGATGCGGATCAGATCATTGTGTTGGAAAAAGGAAGAGTTACAGGTCAGGGAACGCACGAGGAATTGTTACAAAGCCATCAGTTATATCAAAAGCTGGTTAAACATCAGTTCAAAGTCCAGATGGAAAAGTAAAGAGGACAAGCTGTTCATAACTAAGGGGTTCCTATTCTGGTGGAGTCAGAGTGAACTGGAAAAGGGCCCTTTTATCTGTGATTTGACTAAAGAAAGGAAGAGAAGATTATGCAAACAAAGGAAGAGATTCGTGTTCAACCATGCATAACGGCAGAGGATCATGAATGGCTAAAGCAATTATGGCAAGAGGAATGGGGTGGAACCACCATGATTACTTGCGGTACAGTCCATTCCTTAACCGATTTGGAGGCGCTCATCGCTTGGGAAGGGACTGAACGGGTTGGAACGCTAACGTACCGGATCCCCAGCATCACAAAGCTGGGGTGATTTTCTGAATAAGTTCTACCCGGTTGCCAAAAGGATCCCGAAACTCAAAACGATCATAACCTGGGATCGGAACGGATTCAAGGATTTTGATGTCATGTTCAGCCAATTTGTTTCTCCATGCGTCCAGATTGTCGACTAAATAGGCCAAATGCGCTTTGGTTCCATGGCGATCAACGCCATCTTCTGTTCCGACATGTACTTCTTTGGAGCCTACTTGGAGCCAAAAGCCGCCACGTGGTTTCAGAGAATCCGGTTTTTCGATTTCGGGCAAGCCAAGAACGTGGCAGTAAAAGAAGCGAGCTTTTTCTTCTTCACCTTTCGGAATGGTAATCTGGGCATGATGCAGGTCCAATATTTTCACCAAGCATTCTCCTTTCCCAACGCATGAAAAGAGAGTCTCATTTTGATCTATTTTTTGACTAATTGTCTATATCGCATTTTTCAGTCTATTGATAAGGAAAAAGAAGCTATTTTTCCGAGGAGATCGGAAAAATAGCTTTTGATTTTAAGCTGGAGACGAAACTTAAGCTTTTACTTCTTCGGTGTTGTTCAGGATTTGGCGAAGTACTGTTTGCAGAATACCACCATTGCGATAGTATTCGATATCTACAACACTGTCGAGACGAACGATGGTATCGAATTCGATGACCGTACCGTCTGGTTTGGTTGCACGTACTTTTAAGGTTTGACCTGGTTGGATATCGTCGCTCAGGCCGAGAATGTCGATGGTTTCTTCTCCGGTCAGATCTAGTGATTTCCAGCTGTTACCTTCAGTGAACTGCAGTGGCAGTACGCCCATACCTACGAGGTTACTACGGTGAATCCGTTCAAAGCTTTCAGCGATTACAGCTTTGACACCAAGTAAGTTGGTTCCTTTAGCTGCCCAGTCACGAGAGCTACCTGTACCATATTCTTTTCCAGCGATGACCACAAGTGGAGTACCTTCTTCTTTGTATTTCATGGCTGCATCGTAAATGGACATAACCTCACCGGACGGAATGTGTTTGGTTACGCCACCTTCGGAGCCAGGAACCATTTGGTTGCGAATCCGGATATTGGCGAAGGTACCACGAGTCATAACACGGTCGTTACCACGGCGAGAACCGTAAGAGTTGAAGTCTTTCACGGCAACACCATGCTCTTGCAGATATTTACCTGCTGGGCTGTCCGGTTTAATAGCACCGGCTGGTGAGATATGGTCGGTGGTGACGGAATCACCCAAGAGCGCCAGGATATTTGCTTTCTTGATTTCTTTAATGGGTTCCACTTCACGGGACATATTGACAAAGAATGGTGGTTCTTGAATGTAAGTGGATTTTTCATCCCACTCGTAGAGAACGCCTTTTGGTGTTGGCAACTGATTCCAACGCTCATTGGCATCAAATACCTGGCTGTATTGTTTGCGGAACTGCTCTGGGCTCATTGCCGAAGCCATGACATCGCTGATTTCTTTGGAGCTTGGCCAGATATCTTTGAGATAGACAGGTTGATTGTCTTTGCCATAACCGATTGGCTCTTTTTCGAAATCGATGTCTACCGTTCCAGCCAAGGCGTAAGCGACAACCAATGGTGGAGAAGCGAGATAGTTTGCTTTTACCAATGGGTGAATCCGACCTTCGAAGTTCCGGTTACCACTTAATACAGAGGTAACAGTGAGGTCATTTTCTTCAATGGCTTTGCTTATTTCTTCAGAGAGTGGTCCACTGTTTCCGATACAGGTTGCACAACCGTAACCAGCTACGGTAAAGCCAAGCTGAGCGAGTGGCTCGAGCAAGCCTGCTTTTTCGAGGTAATCGGATACGACACGAGAACCAGGAGTTAAGCTGCTTTTTACATATGGCTGAACAGTGAGCCCTTTTTCCACTGCTTTTTTCGCTACCAAACCTGCCCCGATCATAACGGATGGATTGGAGGTATTGGTACAGCTGGTGATCGCAGCGATGACAACGGCTCCGTTTTTGAGCTCGAAGGTTTTACCGTCTTTTTCCACTTTTGCAGATTTGTTTACTTCTTCTTCAGACAGGCCAAAACCACGCTCTTCAATCGGTTTGCGCAAGGTTTCATGCCAGGATTCTTTCATTTTGTTGAGTTCAATACGGTCTTGTGGACGTTTTGGACCAGACAAGCTTGGAACGACATTGCCCAGATCTAATTCAATGGTATCAGAGAAGATTGGATCTGGTGTTTCATCGGTACGGAACATACCTTGAGCCTCATAGTATGCTTTTACGAGTTGAACGAGGCTTTCGTCACGACCCGTATTACGCAGATAGTTGAGTGATTCTTCGTCTACTGGGAAGAATCCGATCGTTGCTCCATATTCAGGTGCCATGTTTGCTACGGTTGCACGGTCAGCAAGGCTGAGATTGCTGAGGCCTGGACCATAGAACTCTACAAATTTGCCAACGACACCTTTTTTACGTAGCATTTCAGTGACGGTGAGTGCCAGGTCGGTAGCAGTTGCACCTTCTGCAAGCTCTCCAGTGAGCTTGAATCCGATCACTTCAGGTGTAATAAAGTACAGTGGCTGTCCGAGCATACCTGCTTCAGCCTCGATTCCACCAACACCCCAACCAACGACACCCAAACCGTTAATCATGGTTGTGTGAGAGTCTGTTCCAACCAGAGAATCCGGGAAAATAACCGTTTCGCCGTCTTCTTCACGTTGCGCTACAACAGTAGCCAAGTACTCCAGGTTTACTTGGTGTACAATACCTGTTGCTGGTGGCACAGCACGGAAGTTATTAAACGCTTCTTTAGCCCAGCGCAATAAGCGATAACGTTCTTCATTGCGCTTGAACTCCAGATCCATATTGTATTCCAATGCATCTTTGGTACCGGCACGGTCAACCATCACAGAGTGGTCGATCACAAGGTCAACAGGGATGAGTGGGTTGATGCGTTCCGGATCGCCACCTACCCGAGCCATGGCAGAACGCAAGGCAGCCAAATCGACAACGGCTGGTACCCCTGTGAAGTCTTGCAATACGATCCGAGCTGGTTTGAAAGCAATCTCTTTATCTGAACGCTTTTCAGTCCACTTAGCGAGTTGCTCAATATGTTCTTTGGTGACAGCGACACCATCGTATTGACGAACCGCTGCTTCAAGTAGCACTTTAATGGAGAAAGGAAGACGGGAAATATTTCCGAGTCCTTTTTCTTCCAGAGCTTTCAGGCTGTAGTAAGTATATTCTTTTCCGTTTACATTCAGTTTGGTACGAACTTGATACAGATCTTGAGCCATGCTAATCAACCTCCTTACTTTTTGGATGTTTCATACAATGAAACCTTGTTTCTCTTCGCAAAATTATTATACAATGTTTTTAGGAAATTGTATAGTCCTGAATTAGCTTCTTCTATAACATTTCCAAGCAGGGTATAATAAATGAAAATGTTTCTCATATAGTGAAACACGGAGGGCTGGCCGTGATGGAAAAGAAAAGGATAAACGAAGAGAAAAAAATGACAGTTCGTGCTGCAGAACGTGCTTTGGACATTTTATTGTGTTTTGTACAGCAATCCCAACTGGGTTTGACAGAGATTGCAAAACAGACGAAATTGAATAAAAGTACTGTGTTTCGTTTGCTAGCGACGCTGGAGAACAAGGGATTTGTCAAGCGGGATCCTGAGACGGACAAGTATCAACTGGGGTTTCGTATCTGGGAATTGGCTGCCAATCTGGATCAATCGAATGACCCAGCGATTTTATTTTTACCAGAAATGGAAAGTTTAAGAGATGAATTGGATGAAACGGTCAGTTTGTATATTCGGGATGGAAATGAACGGATTCGGATTCAGGCAGTGGAGAGCAAACAGGCCATTCGCCGTGTAGCCCCGATCGGTGCACGCATGCCACTTGCGGTAGGTGCATCGAGCAAGGTACTGATGGCTTATGCTGATCCAAAGGTAGTGGATCAAATTCTAAATGATCCGATGTGGCCTTCAGGGGTAAATAAAGAAGTATATGTAGCCCAACTGAATCAGATTCGTCAGGAAGGTTATGCGATCAGCATTGAGGAAAGGGAAGCGGGAACGGCTGCTGTCGCTGTGCCGATATTTAACCGTCGGAAACAATTGATTGCGGCCCTGGCGGTTTCGGGACCCGTATCCCGTATGAATGTGCAAAAAATGATTGATTTTGTCCCGCATATGGTTCGTGCAGCTGAGCAGATGGGGAAAAAAATCGGATAAGATTGGGCGAATCACCTTCCTTTTATCGTAGTGGGAGGTGATTCGCTTTTTTATCGGGATATGAAAGGAAAAAACCTGGCGCCTGAAAAGAAAGGAATGCCAGGTTTTGATCTATAACCTGTTTATTCACAGTTTGAAAAACTTTTCCAAATAAATGGCGATCCCATCTTCTTCATTGGTCAAGGTGACATCATTGGCCAGTTGTTTAAGTCTGTCTATTGCATTTCCCATGGCGATCCCATATCCTGCAAACTCAATCATTTCAAAGTCATTGACTTGGTCGCCAAACGCGATAATCTTTTCTTGTGGAATATGGAGATATTCTGCGACATATTTCAGACCGATCGCTTTATTGACTGCTTGTGGGACCACCTCGATGGCATTCCAGGGAGGGCCCCAACGATGAAACTTCACTTCTTCTTTGTATTCAGTCATGAGCGTCTCACACAGGTGGTCGATGGGTTCTTTACGAGGAGAGTAAAAAACGAGGCAATTTGGGTCTTCTTGAAGGTGATCCAAAACAGGACCCATTACACAATGGGTTTCCGTCATTTTTGAAAGAAATGAAAAATTGTCTTCTCCCATTTCCAAATAACATTGGTTTAGCGCTTCTACCTGGATATTGGCAATCGAGTGGTTATAAGCGGTTTGGATAATCTCCTTGGCCAGGGGATAAGGAATAGGTACAATCCGTTTGGGAAATGAGGGATCATGCGGATGGTGAACATAGCCTCCATTAAAATTGATCATCGGTGTATTCAATTGTAATTCTTTATAGAAAGCGATGCTGTTATGAAAAGGACGACCTGTCGCAATTACCACTTTATGTCCCAGTGCCGAAAGGGTAGTGAGTACGTTTCTTGTACGTTCAGAAATTGTCTTTTGTCCAGTGAGTAGCGTGCCATCCAAATCACAAGCAATCAGGTATCTCTCTCCCATGCATCTAATCCTTTCTTTTTTTCTTTTGCAGATCCATGTTACTGGAAGTTATTTTGGAGTAGCCTTGAACATAAGTCTGGAAAGGGAATCGAGCGAATTCCTTATCCTCATAAAATGGAGTGACGCTTGCTATATGGATTTGAAATCACTTCTATTTTTATTTTATCAGTAATTATGGTTATTTGACGGTTTAGTTATCTATATTTAATGGTTAAATTTATATTAATGAAAAAAATACTGATTTCGTATTCTGATAAAAATGTTAAAATAGTAATGAAAAGTTACATTTTGTTAGAGGTAAAGGGGAGAGGATATGAGATGAGGAAGTTTTTTTCAGCTTTGTTTGTGTTTGTCCTCTTATTTGGAGTTACTCCAATGGCATCAGCTGAATCTTTGGACTTGGAGAAAAATAAAACCGCTTACATTGATGTAGCAGTGGCTACATTGTGGACAGAACCTGATATTGCCCGACCGATTGATCAGCCATCGACAACCAATCCGGTTGACTTGTGGAAATGGACACGCTCAATGACATTGGATGACAAGTTGTGGTTAGTGGGGAACCTGGAGACGCAAGCCCTGTTGGGGAATAAAGTGACGATTGATGAGCAAAAGGGTGACTGGGTCAAAGTGGTTGTTCATGGGCAGCCGACACCTCGTGATCCACGTGGATATCCTGGTTGGATGCCAGTGAAGCAACTCACCTATAACAAACTTTTTGCAGCCAAAGAAAATGGCCCATTTGTTCTGGTGACAAAACCAACCGCATGGTTGTATAAAAATCCTTCAATGAAAGAAACATGGATGGAAATCAGTTATAATACCCGCTTGCCATTGATGGCCGTGACGCCTAAAGCTTATGCAGTTTTATTGCCCAATGGAAAATTGGGTTGGGTGAAAAAGTCAGATGGAAAAGTGTACAAATCTGTCAAAGATATTCCGAAACCTAAGGGTGAAGATTTGGTCCGTACTGCGAAAATGTTTTTAAATCTACCATATTTATGGGCAGGAACCAGTGGTTTTGGATTTGATTGTTCTGGCTTTACTTTTACCGTTTATCAATCCCATGGCATTACGATTCCACGTGATTCAGGCCCGCAGTCCACAGCAGGAAAACCTGTAGATCCAAAGGATTTACAACCGGGTGACTTGCTATTCTATGCCTATAACAATGGAAAAGGAAAAGTCCATCACGTTTCCATGTATATTGGTAATGGCATGATGATTCATTCACCAAATTCTGCACGAACGGTTGAAATTATTCCTGTCGATACTCCCGGATATAAAGAAGAGTTTGCAGGTGCTCGTCGCTATTTGGATTAAAGTTTTGTAACTGGTCCGATGAGGACCAGTTTTATTTTGTAAAATACCGAAGATGTTGACAAACCTGGTTTTCCTTTTCCAGTAGGACGACTTTTGCTTGATTTTATAGAGCGGGAGTGAATCGGAAAAGGAAAACCGGTATATATAGGATATTTTTGTCAATGAAATCACCCGATTTTTATATAAATCGGGTATTTTTATATAGAATTGGTACCATATTCATCCAAATTTATATTTATTATGTAAAAACATGAAAGATCACAGGCGTAGTCAAAACTTTTTGTTTTGGATAACCTCTAATGATATGAAATAAAAACCGTAGTATACTAACTGATAAGTAAATGCGTGATAAAGAAAATAGAGGTGTAAAGAAATGGAGTTAGCGATGCAGCGAAAGATTGGAAAGCTTAAAAAAGAAGATCAAGGAAGACTTGTTCTCTCTTGTCCGAATCAACCCGGTATTGTCGCAGAAGTGACCCGGTTTTTATATGAGCGGGAAGCAGATATTATTCAAATTGAGCAGCATATGGATGAGCATTTTTTTCTGCGTGTTGTCTTTCAATGCGATCAGTTTGAAAGACGGATCGAGGAGATCAGGCAACAATTTGCACCGATCGCCGAATCTTATGAGATGCAATGGCGTATGGTTTCTGCTGCACGCAAGCATCGATTGGCGATATTTGTTTCCAAAGAAGGGCACTGCCTCCAGGATTTACTATGGCGTTTTCAAACAGGGGAGTTGGAAGCGGAGATTTCGATGGTCATTAGTAATCATGCGGATCTGAAACCTTTGGTAGAACCATACGGGATCCCTTATTATCATGTACCCGTGACGAAAGAAACAAGGGAAGAAGCAGCACGGATTCATATGGAGTTGCTGGAGCCAGCTAAAATCGATACGATTATTCTGGCTCGCTATATGCAAATCATTCCGTCATGGATGACCCAGCGCTATCGCCATCAAATCATCAATATCCACCATTCATTTTTGCCTGCTTTCGCTGGGGCCAAGCCTTATCACCGGGCTTATGAACGAGGAGTCAAAATGATCGGAGCGACGGCGCATTATGTAACCGAAGAGCTGGATCAAGGTCCCATTATCGAGCAAGACGTCAAGCGTGTAGATCATCGTTATTCCGTCGAGGATTTAAAACGAATTGGCAGAGATATTGAGCGGATTGTGCTGGCCCGGGCAGTTCGATGGCATATCCAGGATCAGGTGATGGTGGATGGAAACCGAACCATCGTGTTTTCAGGAATATAAGCAGTGGCAAACTGGAAGGTGGTGCTACCTTTGACAGTACAAACCGAAAATGAGCAAGAGATGAAACTGCCGATGGTAGAAATTTTTGAGACCGTTGAAGGAGAAGGAACACGAGCAGGCTTTCCAACGACATTTGTTCGGGTATACAATTGTAATTTGCGTTGTACCTGGTGCGATACGAAATACAGCTATGCTCCGGCTAAACCGGCGTTTTGGGCTACGATTGGTGAAATTGTTTCCCAGGTGAAAAAATACCCTCACCAGCATATTTGCCTGACTGGTGGCGAGCCCCTCATGCATGGACGGAAATCATTGGCACTGGTCAAGGCGTTAGCGGCAATCGATTATGTCAAGGATATTCACATTGAAACCAATGGAGCGATTCATCTCGAGCCCTTTCACCGTTTGCGGCAGACAGATCCGCTTCTTCGGGAAAAGGTTCGCTTTATCATGGATTATAAATTGCCAGCGAGCGGTGAACATGACAAAATGATCATGGATAATTTTCAGTACCTGAACGAACGGGATGAGATCAAGTTTGTCATCGGGAATGAAGAAGATTTTCATACAGCAGTGACAGTGGTAAAACAACATGTTCAACAGGGATTACCACTCTTCAGTCCTGTATGGGAAACGATGCCACCAGCTCGACTGGTCTCTTTGATGCTGAAGCACCAACTGTCTCATGTGAAATTGAATGTACAGTTACACAAAGTGATCTGGGATCCGGAAGCACGTGGAGTATAGGAGATGGAGGATCAAATGATGAAGGAAAAAGCGGTAATCGTTTTAAGTGGAGGTTTGGACAGTACCACTTGTATGGGTATTGCCAAGCAAAGAGGATATGATTTGTATCCGATTACCTTTTTTTACAATCAACGCCATAACCGGGAAGTGGAACAGGCCAAAAAAATAGCGGAGTATTATGAAGTTGGACATCAACATAAAGTGGTCAACGTTTCTTTTTTGGGTGAAATCGGTGGCAGTGCATTAACCGATCAAGCCATTCATGTGCCTACTGATGGCGTAAAGGACGAAATTCCCAGCACGTATGTCCCGGCACGGAATTTAATTTTTTTGTCTTTGGCAACTGCCTATGCTGAAGTGATCGGTGCCAAAGTGATTTATACAGGGGTGACAGCTGTGGATTATAGCGGGTATCCAGATTGTCGCCCGGAATTCATTCAGTCGATGACGGAAACGATTAATTTGGCAACGAAACTGGGAGTAACCAGTGAAGAAAAGCTGCGGATCGAAACACCGCTCATTCACTTGAGTAAGGCGGAAATCATTCGGATTGGCCTGGATTTGCAAGTTCCTTATGAATTAACCACTTCCTGTTATTTGGGGGAAGAAGAAGCATGTGGCGAATGTGATAGCTGTCGTTTGCGTCTCAAAGGATTTGAGGAAAATAACGCCAAAGATCCGATTCGTTATCGGACTGCAGCAAGTTAAGTCAGAGCCAACAAGGAAGGAGAAGAAATGCCAGGAAAATACACCTTAGTTAAACACTTTTGGATTTCATGTGCCCATCGTGTTCCGGGAGCGGGCAAGTGTGAGCGGGTGCATGGTCATAACTATAAAATTACCTTTTGTGTCGAAGGAACCAAGCTGGATCAAATGCAAATGCTCATTGATTTTCGTCAGGTGAAGCATGCATTGGAGAAAAAATATGATCATCACTTTCTCAACGAATTTCCGGAATTTGATCCTGAACAAGGTGGAAGCATCCCTTCGACAGAAAAAGTGGCCGAGGTCTTTTATTGGGCGATTCATGATCTCTGCCAGGCAAAGGAAAACAAGCCAACTCTAAAATGGGTTGAAGTCCAGGAAACAAATGAAGCTTATGCCCGATTTGAGTGGATTGACGAACAGGAGGGAACATGATGCACAAAAAGCCGGAAGAAGAATTGACACTGCTTGGAAACAAAGGAACCGAATATGTATTTGAATATGATCCCAGTGTCCTGGAAGCATTCAGCAATCGCCATCCTGATACGGATTACTTTGTGAAATTCAATTGTCCTGAATTTACAAGCCTGTGCCCGATTACGGGTCAGCCTGATTTTGCTACCATTTATATTAGCTATGTTCCAGATAAAAAACTGGTAGAAAGCAAATCGTTGAAGCTTTATCTCTTCAGTTTTCGTAATCATGGTGATTTCCATGAAAACTGTATTGTGACCATCATGAAAGACCTGATTAAATTGTTGGATCCGAAATATATTGAGGTATGGGGCAAATTTTTGCCGCGCGGCGGCATTAGCATCGATCCTTATGTCAACTATGGAAAAAAAGGGACGAAATGGGAAGAGATAGCTAAACAACGGTTGGCTAACCATGATCTGTACCCGGAGCGTGTAGACAATCGATAAAGCATGAGTGATCAGGTTGACGCCAAAGGTAGAGACGGTTATGAATGAAATCGCTCTGATGGCACAGCAGTCGATAAAAAGAAGCAAATTCTGATGAGAAATGAGAGTTTATTAACAGACTCTAAGCTGGCGCTAGCATGCCAGCTTTTTTATTTTTGAGTTTTCATGATCCACCTTATCTGTATGACTAGTCTTTTTAGTCTTAATCATGTGTTTGAACCTGGCGTACAACTAAAAAAGCTAACGCCTGCAGAGTAGGAGACGTTAGCTGACAGTCCTAAAAAGAGGGCGTTTTTTAAATTCTACAATTCGGGGTCTTGACCATTTCCACATACGCTAACGGATAATCTTTGTACATTTGATTTTTTGTATCTTCTTTCATGGCATTTAAGACAAAAGTCCGGATGTAGTAATGACGATTGCCAGTTAAGAAGATTGGCTATTTGGACACTTCGTTTTACTTGCCGAATCGCATTGTGACTGACAATATGTTAATCATACCACCAAATCGGTTTGATGACATGTTTTGTCAGGTTAATAACTGCGTACTAATTTTCCTTAATATTCCCTATTCTCTGTTCCTTACTGCTCTTTTAGTAATAGAAAGGAAAAAAATAACAACTTCATCAATAATAAAATAGATTAAACCCATAATTGCAAATGAAGCAATAAAATATAGGCTGTCTTCTCCCCATATATACGAGCTTAATAGCTATATCAATATAATTACGAATAATCAATATAAGAAGAGAAATAAGAATATATATTTATCATGAGCCAAGTGACAAAGGACGAAATTAATTTTTGTTTA
The DNA here is from genome assembly GCF_900114055.1 of Thermoflavimicrobium dichotomicum. Taxonomy (GTDB): domain Bacteria; phylum Bacillota; class Bacilli; order Thermoactinomycetales; family Thermoactinomycetaceae; genus Thermoflavimicrobium; species Thermoflavimicrobium dichotomicum. The sequence continues at coordinate 121,869 of NZ_FORR01000010.1, forward strand.
ATACTACCAATTTTCAATTAAATGAACTCCTTTATGAGAATAAACAGATTGATTCAAACAATTGAAATATAACTCTTGGTAGAGACTATTTTATTTCATTTAGCCGTCCATTTCCAGATATAGTTAAACGAAACCATACTAAGATCCTGATTGGTGGCTGTGTTTATCCAAATGAAACCAGAAAAAAGAAAAGTGTACAAGGTTCCACTATATCAATGGATTCCAATCATTGCTATCGCCGATTCTCTATTTGTACTGATTAGTACGATGATCCATGACCCATTATCTTCATTACTCGCAATTGGAGTTACATTGGCTGGGATCCCTGATATTGGCTGTTAAATGGACATGGGCAGAGAGAAGAAAAGAAAAATGTAGCATAGGCTAGAGTGAGGAGAATTCCTCACTTTTTTATTATGCATGATATAATACTTTTATAAAATATTTAGATGAGAAAGAAAATCAAAATCCACAATATGAATGGTGAGAGGATGTCTCATGTACTTATCCATTACAACTACATATTCACCTGCTACAGATTTGGGTTATCTATTGCATAAACATCCAGATCGAGTCCAATCATTTCCTCTGTCATTTGGACAAGCTCATGTTTTTTATCCAGAAGCAACAGAAGAGGTTTGTACGGCGGTTCTGCTGCTTGATATAGATCCTATCGGTTTAGTGAGAGGCGAACAGCGAAGATGGATGGATCAATATGTGAATGATCGACCTTATGTTGCTTCTTCTTTCCTTAGTGTAGCGATGGCACAAGTATATAGCACAGCATTGAATGGCCGTTGTCAGCATCGGCCGGAATTGGTCGAGCAGCCTCTTCCCTTGATAGCGAAATTGCCGGTTGTACCCAGTAGAGGAGGAAAAAAACTCATTGAGAAGCTGTTCGTTCCACTTGGATATGAAGTAGAGATCGAATAAATTCAGCTGGATCCGGAATTCCAAGAGTGGGGACGAAGCCGTTATTGTGAATTGACCTTGAAGCACCATATTCGCTTACAGGACTTGCTTTCTCATTTGTATGTTCTGATTCCCGTATTGGATGATGAAAAGCATTATTGGGTAGGGGAAGATGAACTGCATAAGCTGTTCAGGCATGGAGAGAAGTGGCTACCTCTACATCCGGAACGTGAACTGATTGCCACTCGCTATTTGAAATATCGCAAGAAATTGGCTTATACAGCGATTCAGCATTTGTCAGAACAACATACTTCCCCTATTGAAGAAGTTCAGGAGGAAGACGAAGTAGAAAAACCTTTGCGCTTGCACGAACTTCGCATGCAATTGGTGGTAGACAGGCTTAAGGAGTCAGGGGCAAAAAGTGTGCTGGATTTAGGCTGTGGCGAAGGGAAATTACTTCGGTTACTGATGAAAGAAAAAGAATTTACTCGTTTGGCCGGAGTGGATGTATCTTACTCTGTTTTACAAATGGCCCAGAAGAGACTGAATCTGGCCCAAACGGAGCGAGTAGAGTTGTGGCACGGTTCCTTGTTGTATCGAGATCAACGGTGGAAAGGATTTGATGCAGCTACTTTGATTGAAGTGATCGAACACATAGAGCCTGATCGCTTGCCTTCATTTGAACAGGCTTTATTTGGTTATGCCAAGCCGAGAACGGTGATTTTGACAACACCCAATGCGGAATACAATGTGCGTTTTGCCGGGTTGTCTCCAGGCAAGTTTCGGCATCCTGACCATCGTTTTGAATGGACACGGCAAGCCTTTCAAACTTGGGCACAAAATGTGGCCAAGTGTTTTGGGTATCGAGTGACCTTTTTTCCAGTGGGGCCGATTGATGAAGAGGTAGGATCACCCGCCCAGATGGCGATTTTTCAGCTTGAGGCAGAGATGGTGAGATAAATGGAGCTAATCATTCCGAAATTATCGCTGGTTGTATTAATTGGAGCTTCAGGTTCAGGCAAATCGACATTTGCCAGAAAACATTTTTTACCGACAGAAATTTTATCATCAGACTTTTTTCGTGGCCTGATCGCTGATGATGAAAATGATCAGTCTGCTTCCAAAGATGCTTTTGAAGTATTGCATTATGTAGCAGGCAAAAGATTGGCTGCAGGCAGGTTAACCGTGATTGATGCGACTAATTTGCAGGAAGAGGGACGAAAACAACTTTTAGAAATCGCCTGGAAGTACCATGTCATTCCGGTTGCCATTGTGTTTAATCTGCCCGAAAAAATATGTCAGGAGCATAATCAGGCTCGGGCGGATCGTACGTTACCAAAAGGTGTCATTCACAAGCATTGCGTGCAATTGAAAAAGTCCTTGAACAAACTGAAGCGTGAAGGATTTCGGTATGTCTATCGCTTAAACAGTATCGAAGAAGTCGATGCGGTCACGATTTGCCGGCAACCCTTATGGACGGATCGGCGAGAAGAAACAGGTCCACTCGATATTATTGGGGATGTGCATGGCTGCTTTGATGAATTGATCTCTTTATTACAAAAACTGGGATATAAGGTAGAGGAAGAAACTCGAGATGGAGACAAACAGTTTCTTGTGACTCACCCGGATGGGAGAAAGGCTGTATTTGTAGGAGATTTGGTGGATCGTGGACCGAACAGCCCAGATGTATTGCGTTTGGTCATGGACATGGTAAGGACTGGACAAGCTTACTGTGTCATGGGCAATCATGATGATAAGTTGTTGCGTAAACTTAAAGGAAGGCAGGTTCAGGTCAATCATGGCCTGGAAGTCACCCTGAAACAGTTTGAGCATGAGACAGAAGAGTGGAAAGAGCGGGTACGTAAGTTTCTGGAAGGAATCGTCAGTCACTATGTCTTTGATCAGGGAAAATTGGTCGTTGCTCATGCTGGTTTAAGAGAAGAATATCAGGGACGTGCTTCCAGAGTCGTACGGGAATTTGCCTTGTATGGAGAGACAACAGGAGAAGTCGACGAATATGGCTTGCCTGTAAGAGTGGAATGGGCAAGGGATTATCGGGGTAAAGCACTGGTTGTTTATGGACATACACCGCATCGGGAGCCTGTATGGTTAAATCACACTGTCAATATTGACACAGGCTGTGTGTTTGGGGGAAAATTGACTGCTTTCAGATATCCGGAAAAAGAGACTGTCTCAGTACCTGCCCAACAAGAATATGCCAAAAATCCATATTGGCGAGATGAGAATAGAGAATTTGTCGAGCGACAAGATCATGATGGTCTTGATATTCGAGATGTTTCTCCTAAATTTATATCAACCCGCTATATTCCTTCGATTCGCATTGTCGAAGAGCAGGCCATCGCAGCAGTAGAAGCGCTGAGCCGTTATACGGTCCATTCCAAATGGTTAATCTATTTACCTCCAACGATGTCGCCTTCTGAAACGGCAAAAGAAGGAAAATGGTTGGAGCATCCGCGTGAAGCTTTTGCTTATTATCAAAAGCAAGGGCTGTCTCACGTCATTTGTGAAGAGAAGCATATGGGATCGCGGGCGATTGTGATCGTTTGTCGTAACGAAGAAGTAGCGGTTCGTCGTTTTGGTTTGGATAAAGAGGCATTGGGGATTTGTTATACACGGACAGGAAGAAGATTTTTTACGCAGTTTAAATGGGAGCAAACATTGTTGGAACGACTCCGTCAAGCATTGGAGAGATCAGGATTTTGGGAGGAACTCCAAACCGATTGGGTCTGTTTGGATGCCGAATTGATGCCATGGTCTGCAAAGGCGCAAGAGCTGTTACGAACGCAATATGCAGCTGTAGGAGCAGCGGCTACTCATTCTTTGGGGCGTTCGGTCGAACTCTTGGAACAAGCCAGACAACGCGGATTGGAGATCAATCATTTATTGACACAGTATCAACAACGTTTGGCAAATAGCGAGCGTTTTGTCCAAGCTTATCGACAGTACTGCTGGAAAGTGGAATCCCCCTCTGATTTAAAACTTGCTCCATTTCATCTTTTGGCTACAGAAGGAAAAGTGCATGCTGATCGGGATCATTTATGGCATATGCAGCAAATAGCGAAGTTTTGTCGCCTGGATGAAGATATCTTGCTTGCTACCCGTTATCAAGTGATCGATTTGAACGACCCAGCCAGCATCGAGGAGGGGATTCATTGGTGGGAAGACTTGACGGAACAAGGTGGAGAAGGAATGGTAGTCAAACCCCTTGCGTTTGTGCCCAGGGGTCCGAAAGGATTGATTCAGCCAGCCATCAAGTGTCGAGGCCGAGAATATTTACGAATCATCTATGGTCCAGAATATACCGCTGAAGCACATATCGAACGTTTGCGGGTACGGGGCTTGAAAAAGAAACGATCGCTGGCTTTGCGAGAGTTTGCACTGGGATTGGAAGCATTGGAGCGCTTTGTGGCGAGAGAGCCTTTGTATCGGGTGCATGAGTGTATTTTTGGTATTCTGGCACTTGAAGCAGAGCCGGTGGAGCCCACCTTGTAGGGTTAGGACCGCAATATACCAAAGACTTTCGTAAAGAAATGGAATTGTGGGGAATCGAGTCACCGGATCCGGCCCTTGTGTATGCCCTGATCAATATAGAAGTAGGGCAAAAGTATATCAATCTGATGTACTCTGCACTTACTATTCCATTTGTCACGGGGCTGGACGGGTTCGTTCTCGTCGTGCCACCAAGCAGCTGATTACCGTGGATGAATTTGCTGAGTCGATGAAAGTGGGAACCAATGAAGAAATTGTAGTCAATCAGCGTACATTGGAAAGCATTCTCGATGAATGTCCCCAAGCGTATAATTGTGGATCAGATTATTGATTCGGTCGTTGGTGCTGGTCTGGCGTCCGTGGTCGTGGAATGTAAACCATTGGCGGTAATCAAAGGGGTTTGAAGCTGAGAGTTTCTTCCTTGCAAAATGATGATAACAGGTTCCCGCCTTGTTAAAAGAAAAAACCGGTTTTTGAATAGGGGCTTGTGGAGTGAATGTTATGTTCACTCCTTTTTTTATTCCTGAGTAGTAGGCATCCTGAACCGACGGGCCTAGGAGGTGGAAGCCATTTGCGTCAACAGCATGCTGATGCACAAATTACTGGAAATGTGTGATGTGTTTGGGATTTCGAGTGATTCACATTACGTCTTCTTCAGGAAAAGAGGACGATAAACAGAAATAGATCTACCTGAAGCGGAAAAATCCACCTTTTTCGCTTGCCTAGGTTTCTTAGCGCACGATGTCATATTCATATGACATATACATGTATTATTTTTAATCATAATTGTTCAAATTCAATACATCATTTTTCCAAGTATATTGCAAATCATCTGGTAAGCGCCTTTGTCAATGACTTTAGGACAAGCCGTTCCCCCAACAATTATATTGGCATGTTTCTTGCTTTATAAGTATAACCGAAAGGGATCAGTCGTGATATACGGAGTTCTTGGAAACTGTGGTGACACAGTGGGTGTGGCGGTGGTCAAGTATAAAATGCCCCGCTTGTAAAAATTATGTTAAATGAAGGGAGTAAAAAAATGGAAAACTTGTCTCTTCTCTTTCTGGTATTTACTTTAGGTCTCCGTCACGGTTTGGATGCGGATCATTTGGCCTGTATTGATGGTTTGGCTCGCTACAACTGGCGTAAAGGAAGTCGGATTGCCCCTTGGGTCGGTACCCTGTTCTCATTTGGGCACGGTTTGGTAGTAGCCATTATAGGAATTATTCTAGCGCATCTAAGTCAGAACTTTCAGTTACCGGGTTACGTCGACCTATTTGTGGAATGGTTTTCTATTTTGTCCCTGTTCCTGATTGGAACATTAAACATCCGTAATCTATTAAAGACTCGTCAGGACGAATATCGGCCTCAAGGTATCAAAGGAAAGCTTATTCCGAAAAAATTGCAGGAAACGAGCAATCCATTCCTCATTATCTTGATTGGAGCACTGTTTGCTTTGGCATCTGAGACCGTCAGCCAAACGTCCGTCTGGATCTTGGCAGCTCGCAACAATGCAGACTATTTGCCTTACGTCTTGGGGCTTACATTTATGGTGGGGATGATGATCACAGATACCATTGATTCTCTGATTACCAATAAAATACTCCGCCAATCCAATAAACTTGGGCAATTTGCTTCTAGAGTGATGGGTTGGATCATTGTGGTTTTAGCTTATGGACTCGCTTTCTACAAGGCATTAACATTCTTTTATCCCTCGGCGGAATTGGATTTTGAAGTGATAGGGATCATCATATTTGTACTCTTCCTCTTCATTTTTGGATGGGTCACCTACCTGACCAGGGCTGGTCGTTCATTGCCAGAATTAAGTGGATCTGTCGGCGGAACAGCCAATCATCATGGGGAAAAGTGATCAACTGTGGAGGTAGACAGAGGGATTGAGGAGTGTTCGCACGATTTCTACAGCACCTGGAGGCTGGTTTTGGAAAAAGTGGTGAAATGGTAGGCCATTCATTTAAGCGAGGAGTCAGTGCCTTAATCCTGGCTCCTTTTTGCTACAAGCTGATAAGCAGGGGGGAAGAATCATGCCATTTATCAATGACAAGCTGGAATATTATGCAGCCCAACGCAGACAAAAAGAGATGGAGGAAAAACAAAGAGTGTCTGATGTGACAGACTTGCCTGCAGATCAACGGCTCCGAAAAATTCAAACCCGGTACCGTTTTGATGTCGAAGAGGTTATGAAGAGGCTGCGGAAGAGAATTTTGGGGCAGGAACATGTGATGAAAAGCATCGAAAACATGTTGAAAATTGTACGGGCTGACATAGCCGATCCGGATAGGCCTTTATACATCGGGTTGTTCTTGGGACCGACTGGCGTCGGGAAAACAGAAATTGTCCGTGTTCTGGCAGAAGCTATCCACGGCAATCGGGAATCTTTTTGCCGAGTGGATATGAATACATTGTCTCTCGATCATTATGCCGCGGCGCTGACAGGCGCTCCGCCCGGATATGTGGGGAGCCGTGAGGGTTCAACGATTCTTGATAAGGAAAAAATCGAAGGGTCTTACAGCAGGCCGGGGATCATTTTATTTGATGAAATTGAAAAGGCGAGTCCGCAGGTGATCCAAACATTATTAAACGTGTTCGATAATGGCATCATGACCATCGCTTCAGGTGAAGAGACGATTGATTTCCGCAACACACTGATCTTTATGACCAGCAACCTGGGGGCGAGAGAAATCCTAAATTTTTTCAATAACAAATTTGCTTTTCTGACCAAAAATATGATTCATTTCTTAAATCCTAAAACTTGGAAAAATAAGGAACGCAGATTGGTTCTCGATCATCTAATCCAAGAAAAACTGGAAAGCCATTTTCAACCCGAATTCATCAACCGGATCGACGATATTATCATCTTTAATTGGCTGACACGACAGACAGTGTTTGAAATCATTGATTTGTTAACGGAGCAGATAAACAGCAAATTACGAAGATATGATTGTGAGGTGGAACTTGATATTTCAACGAAAGAATTTTTGCTCGAAAAAGGGTTTGATCGAAAGTATGGAGCACGAGCTTTAAAAAGAGCGATGCGCAAATATGTTCTGGTGCCGCTGTCGGAGTTAGTCATAGAACAAACGACGCCAGAAGCAATGGTGCGTTATAAAGTTCAAAGGTCTGCGGACGGATTAGAATTTAAAGTCCAGCACACAATGAAAAGCACAAACACTCCGTAGACTGGTTCATGATGCCAAGGCTCAGGCATTGTTAGAACCAGTTCCACTTTCCATGGAGACGGAAAGAGATGGATTCTTCCTGTTTTTTATTTTTTTGTGTACCGTGAAGGTAGCCCCTTGTGCCGGGGTTTTATTTTTGTACAATAACGTGAATCCATGATCTTGTTGGTCATGAAAAGGTACCAAACGCTGGGCGTTTGGTGTCATTGGAAGAACGCGCCGGTTACTTGTCCATCATGTGTATTTCTTAACGTCAGGGGTCAGCTAACAGAAGTCTGTGCATATCGGGCACCGGGACACTGATCGACAGTGATGTTATTGTCGGTCGGAAGAAGCTTCGACCCATGCTTTTTTTGTGACCTACCATTCCTTTCTCCTATACTTTTCCAGCGTTGTCTGATCGATTTTTCGGTAAAGCGTACTGCGGGATATGCCCAAAATCTGTGCTGCCCGTCGAACATTTCCATTCACTTTGCGCAATGTCTCTACAATGATGTCCTTTTCAGCTTTTTTGAGTTCTTTATGAGAAGAATGATCCAATAAGCGATCGACATGGGGATGGAAGGAGGGTCTTTCCGTCCGCATTTCCTCTGGAAGATGTTCCTCTCTAATGCAAACATCGGATCCAGAAAGGTAAAAAGCTCTTTGAACGACATTGCGCAATTCCCTAATATTCCCTGGCCACGGGTATTGGTAGAACAACTCAAAAACGGAAGCGTCAAAGAACTTTTTCTGGTGGTTCGGCTGGGAGTGATTCAGTTCCTCTAAAAAATGATTTGCTAAAAGCGGGATATCTCCCCGCCTTTCTCGCAAAGGAGGAAGTTGAATGGTTATTACATTTAACCGGTAATACAGATCGCTGCGAAAATTCCCGTTATATGTGATCTCATGTTTGAGATTCCTATTTGTTGCGGCGATCACTCTCGTATT
>NZ_FORR01000035.1 GCF_900114055.1 Thermoflavimicrobium dichotomicum
TAGTAGCTTAACCTGTTGCTAAAGGTACTCGTCTCGGTGATACCCTTGACTTGACTTCATTTCCTTATCTAATTTTCAAGGTGCGTTTCTCATTTCCACCGCTCATCGCGGCGACAGTGAATAATATATCATGCTCAAAGTCAAAATGCAATATCCTTTTTATAGGAAATTTATTCCGATACGTTGAAATCTATACACAACCCAACGACAATAAAACCACCCCATTTAACCATATAAAAAAGAGGAAGGCTTTTTTCCGTTCGCCTTCCTCTTTTCCTTATACGCCAACTAATTCCTTTTGAAAAAAGCGTTGACGCAGTTTCGTTAACATATCCTCTGTCATTTTTTCCAGGTCATATTCTACCTTGAATCCCCATTCTTCGATGGCAGCCGTAGGATCAATGGAGTTAGGCCAGCTTTCCGCAATTGCTTGCCGGACCGGGTCCACATCATAATCCAGTTCAAATTCAGGGATGTGCTTGCGAATAGAACGTGCAAAGTCCTCTGGTTCCACACTCATGGCAGTGACATTAAAAGCGTTGCGATGCTTTAACTTCGCCGGATCTGCTTCCATGAGGGCAATAATCGCATTTAAAGCGTCGGGCATATACATCATGTCCATGTAAGTTCCCTTGGCGATATAGGATGTATATTTTTTGTGCTTTACCGCTTCATAATAAATTTCAACGGCATAGTCTGTTGTTCCACCACCGGGTGGAGTTACATAGGAAATCAACCCTGGGAAACGCACACTTCGGGTATCGACCCCAAATTTGTGATAGTAATAATCACAAAGCAACTCACCAGCTACCTTATTTACCCCATACATGGTTGTCGGGCGTTGAATGGTATCCTGTGGTGTCCGATCTTTCGGTGTGGTAGGACCAAAAGCACCAATCGAGCTCGGAGTGAAGAATTGCAACTGAAGTTCCCGAGCCACTTCGAGTGCATTTACAAGTCCGCCCATATTCAAGTTCCACGCCAATAGTGGTTTGGCTTCTGCTGTTGCTGATAATAGTGCAGCCAAGTGAATAATCGTGTCCACTTGATATGTTTTTGCGATGTCAAACATCCGATCCGCATCAGTGACATCCAGAATTTCATAAGGACCCGCTTGAGCAATTTCGCTCGCTTCCTTCGGTTTGATATCAGTTGCAATGACATTGTCTACACCATAGACTTCTCTTAACCGTCCTACCAGCTCTGAACCAATTTGACCTAATGCACCTGTTACTAAAATCCGCTTCATTTCAAAATCCCCATTTCTTTACCCACTTTTTCATAAATGGCTAAAGCTCGATCCAACATTTCTTTGGTATGAGCTGCAGTTGGCATGTTTCTCACCCTTCCGGTTCCTCTTGGTACCGTTGGGAAGACAATCGCTTTGGCATAGACTCCTTCTTCATACAGACGTTTACTGAAGGTTTGCGTTAATTTTTCTTCACCAATAATGCATGGGGTGATAGGGGTTTCACTCTCCCCAATGTCAAAACCAAGTTCTTTCAAACCTTTTTTCAGGTAGTTGCCGTTATTCCAAAGTCTTTCTTGCAACTCTGTACTATTCATCAGGATATCAATCGCTTTGATACATGCCGCTACATCTCCTGGTGGCAATGCTGTGGAGAACAAGAACGGGCGACTTCTCACTTTTAACCAGTCAATGAGCTCTTTCTTACCAGCTACGTATCCACCAACAACTCCAATGGCTTTGGAAAGGGTTCCGATTTGGAAGTCAATTTTGTCGGATAAGCCGAAATGCTTCACCGTTCCAGCACCATTTCCCAGTACTCCGGAGCCATGCGCATCATCCACATAAGTAATCAGGTCGAATTCCTCAGCGATTTCCACAATCTCTGGCAGCTTCGCAATATCGCCATCCATGGAGAATACGCCATCGGTAATGACCATGATTTTTTTGTACTGTCCTGATTCCTTGGCCTCTTTGGCTTTGGCTCTCAAGTCATCCATATCGGAATGGTTAAAGCGAATGATTTTTGCCTTCGATAACCGGCAACCATCAATAATGGATGCGTGGTTCAGTTCATCTGACAGAATGGCATCATTTTTATCCATCACGGCTGAAATCGCTGCCATATTGCAGTTAAATCCGGACTGATAAGCAATGGCTGCTTCTGTATGTTTGAATTCAGCCAGCTTTCTTTCCAGTTCTTCATGCAACTTCAGGGTTCCATTAATGGTTCGAACCGCACCAGCTCCAACCCCATATTTGCGAGTGGCTTCCACTGCTGCATCAATCAATCGTGGATCTGTAGCCAATCCTAAATAGTTATTGGAAGACAAGTTAATGAGCTCTTTTCCATCAATTTTGATAACCGGGCCGTTTGGGCTTTCCAATGGATCAATCATGTTATATAGCCCTCTATTTTTTAGATCGTCCAGATTTTCTTGCAGAAAATGATCCAACACTTTGCTCGCCAAGGTAAAAACCTCCTTAAAGAATGACCAGTAGATCCATCCGCATGTTTTTTCTCATGCACGAATTTCGTATACAAATGTCTTTCTACAATAAACACATTGTTTTGGATAAAATCGCATGATATAAAGAATAACTCATTATTAAAGTAACACCTTTTATCAAAAATGTACATACTGAGAGGACAAAATCTCTTTTTTTGGAAATCTTTTTGTCCTCTCTGTATCGGTAAATAGAGTTCCCCATTTATTGCTCAACCATGAAATATTCAATTGATTTCGGGCGCGTTATGTATTTCTATGTAATCTTTTCATCCGATTTTGCATGAGACCAATCATTTTGAATCTGATCTCTTCCCTTTGCTATCCATCTCCTTTATGTTAAAGATGTATGAAACTACGCTTGCCAAGAAATGTTTGGCAAAAGACCCTCATGTTGTTTTCTATAAAGCGGAAGGGTAGGTTCCTTGCGGAGTGACTGTGATGGTACAGAAGTCGTCACGGAGGCAGGAACCCACCCCGAAGCGCGAGAGAGACGAATCCATATTTTTATGAAAGCTCCTGCTGATTTTTTGACTAAGAACATCATGACTTTGTTTTACACATTGATCAACCGGTTCATAATGAACGGCTTATCATGCAAATCAGATTTCAAATATACTCAAAGGAGGCGTAGAACAATGAAAGACAAAACAAAGCTGGACCCACAGTTACAGCGCATTGAGTCAATCAATGAACGCATCGAACGTTATTTAAGCAAACAACTGGAAGACGGTGAACCTCAATATAAGCTAACCCCTAGTAAATTTGTCTTGTTGCGCACCCTTTTACTAAAAGGAAAGTGTATGGTGGCCAATTTGGCTCATGAAGCGAATTTAACATCAGGTGCTACCACCCTGGCACTCAATCGTTTAGAGAATGACGGTTTGATCATTCGGACCCGGGACCAAATGGATCGACGAATCGTCTGGGTCGAACTCACCGAAGAAGGAAAAAGCCTGGTCGAAAAAATCCTTTATCAACGCCAAAAATTTTTCAGACAAATGTTAAGCGTATTGACAGACGAAGAACAAGAAACTTTTATCTATTTGCTAGAAAAAATTTCGCTCAAACTATCCAATCCCAACGACTAGACGATCCATTCAACAAAAAGGATAAAATCTCCAAAAAAATTCCTTATCCTAATATCTTTGCAATAAAGTTATTTAGGTGTAATATATTGAGGGTGTAAAATATCATATTAACATGAATCCCTGTTTAGGAGGAGTTTCATTGAGCCAACAAGATCTAGCTGCACATGAAATGGCAAACGCCGATGAGAAGCAGGATCATCACAAACGTGGCATTCTGATTGCCGGATTACTGGTAGCCATGCTGTTTGCCGCCTTGGATGGAACCATTGTCGGAACAGCCATTCCACGGATTGTGGGTGATCTGGGCGGTCTTGGTCTCATGGCATGGCTAACCACCGCCTATATGCTTACTTCTACAACCATTGTGCCTATTGCAGGTAAACTCGCTGACTTGCTAGGCCGGAAAGTCGTTTATGTCTCTGGTTTAATCATTTTTATCGTCAGTTCTGCTTTATGCGGAGCCGCTCAATCGATGGAAGCATTGATTTGGTTTCGGGGAATTCAAGGTCTGGGTGGCGGGATCATGATGCCACTCGCTCTTATTGTAATCGGAGATTTATTTACTGGGAAAGAACGTGCCAAATGGCAAGGAATTTTCGGAGCCATCTTCGGCTTGGCCTCTGTCATCGGACCACAAATCGGAGGCTGGATTGTAGATGCCAGCAGCTGGCGATGGGTTTTTTATATCAATTTACCCGTCGGGATTTTGGCCACGATCCTGATCTTTATTGGACTGCCTGGAAAGAACACAACCGGACCTGTTAAGGTGGATATCTGGGGCATTTTTACAATGGCCATTGGCGTGGTCAGCTTACTACTCGGCCTCTCTTTTGGTGGCAAGGAATATGCCTGGGACTCGTGGCAAATCATCGCCCTGTTTGGCACTGCGATTCTCTTTTTAACCCTCTTCTTTATCATCGAATCCAAAACAGAAGAGCCGATTCTGCCGCCTTATCTATTTAAAAACCGCACTTTCTCTTTGATCAATTTGATCGGCTTCTTGATAACTTTAGGGATGTTTGGGGCCATTACCTTTATCCCCTTTTACATGCAAGGAGTATTGGGAGTCAGTGCAACTGATTCAGGTACGGTTATGACCCCGATGATGATTAGCATGATTTTGACTAGCATCTTGGGCGGACAAATCGTTTATAAAGTGGGCATCCGAAATCTGATGCTTTTGGGAATGGCTATTACCACAGGTGCCTTTGGCCTTTTGACTACATTGGATCTTGACACGTCACAGTATATAGCGATGGGCTATTTGGTTATCATGGGAATCGGTATGGGATTCGTTATGCCAAACATCACATTGGCACTGCAAGAGACTTTTTCAAAAGAAGAGTTGGGAGTTGTCACCTCTTCCAGCCAATTTTTCCGTAATATGGGCGGAACCTTTGGAGTCGCCATTTTGGGCGCAGTACTCAATCAACAATCTACACAGCTATTGAATGACAAACTGACGCCGACCCTTTCACGTTTTCCTGAACAAATGCAACCCATGCTCGAGCCATTAAAGAAATTGATCAATACAGATCCGCAAGTATTGTACTCGATGCTCTTTAATCCTGAATCCATTCAAAAACTCCCACCCATGATGCAACAAATCATGTTACCCGCTTTAAAATCAAGCCTTGTCAGCTCATTACATGTCGTTTTCTGGTGCGGTTTGGCATTCATCGCGATCGGCTTTGTACTCAGCTTTTTTATTGGTAACATTCCGCTATCCCAAGAAAAGAAAAAAAATCCAACTTCATCCAATCAATGATCTTGATACCTCTATTGAGCGATCATATCAACTGTTTGCCCATTTTCCCTTTGTCAGGAAAATGGGCTTTTCATCTTAAGGCGGCTTTTTTCATGAAAAAACCTCTTCCTTTGCATCCTTCATGCGCTCAAGTCGGATATGATCGGGTCAATTAACTCGGATGATGTAGTATCCGTTATCGCGACAGTAATGATATTCGTTCGGCTGGCGGAGGTCGGTAATGACGACGTTAAACATGAAAATCACCCTATATATCGTTTTATATTTACTTCAGCGCAAATATAACAAAATAACCAACCTTTAAATTAATAACATAAATATTATTTATTTTAAATTATATTAATATATTTTAAGCTATTGACGATTGTAAGCGTTAACAATAACATGTAATTATACACATTTTATTCAAAAATTTATTATAGACGCAGGCATCAGTTTTTTCCTGGAGGTATTGATCATGAATGCAATTACCATCGTTATAGCTGTCATCTGTATTTTAATGATTGCATATCGGCTTTATGGTACTTTTATGGCTGTAAAGGTATTGAAGTTGGATGATTCACAAGTGACTCCTGCTCGTGAATTGGAAGATGGAAAAGATTATGTCCCAACCAATCGGTGGGTTGCTTTTGGACATCATTTCGCCGCGATTGCCGCTGCAGGTCCACTGGTCGGTCCCATTCTCGCAGCACAGTTCGGCTATTTGCCTGGTTTGGTATGGCTATTAATCGGGGCAGTCATTGGTGGAGCGGTTCATGACGCAGTGGTTCTGTTTGCATCCATGAAGAAAAAAGGGAAGTCGCTTTCCGAAGTAGCCAAAGAGGAATTAGGACCTGTTGCCGGTTTTTGTACCGGGCTGGCCATGCTCTTTATCATCACCATTACCATGGCTGGATTATCGATGGTGGTTGTACATGCCCTCGAAAAGAACCCATGGGGAACGTTCGCCGTTGCTGCTACCATTCCGATTGCCATGGCTGTAGGAATTTACTATAAAAAAACAGGAAACCTGAAAAATGCTTCCATCGTAGGAATCATATTGATCATGATCGCAGTCGTCGCTGGTCCTTCCATTCAAAATACGGTGATCGGCGAATGGCTCACTTTTGACAGCAAAACCCTTTCTCTTTTGCTCCCCATCTATGCTTTCTTTGCTGCCGCTTTACCGGTTTGGTTATTGCTTGCACCCCGGGATTATTTAAGCAGTTTTATGAAAGTTGGCGTATTCATCGCCTTGATCATTGGGGTTTTTTTCGTAAATCCTACGATTAACTTTCCTGCTGTAACCAAATTTATTGACGGGGGAGGCCCCATCCTGGCTGGACCCGTCTGGCCGTTTATTTCGATTACCATCGCTTGTGGAGCGATTTCCGGGTTTCACGCCTTTATCGGCTCAGGTACAACTCCCAAAATGCTAGAACGTTGGAGCGATATCAAGTTCGTCGGTTTTGGTGCGATGTTGCTTGAATGTCTGGTCGGGGTTATGGCTCTCATCGCTGCTACCGTTTTGCAACCTGCTGACTATTTTGCGATCAACTCTGCACCAGAAGTATTTAAAACATTGGGTATGCAGGTGGTTCACCTGCCTGAATTATCCAAAGAAATCGGCTTAAACCTGGAAGGTCGGACAGGTGGAGCTGTTACACTTGCCGTCGGTATGACTTATATTTTCAAATCCATCCCCTTGTTTAGCAAACTCGCTTCTTACTTCTTCCAATTTGTGATTCTGTTTGAAGCGGTGTTTATCTTGACAGCGATTGATGCGGGTACACGTGTAGCCCGTTACATTATCCAGGATTTCTTTGGTGAACTTTATAAACCACTGAAACGGCCCGACTGGGTTCCAGGAACGATCTTTGCAAGTTTCCTCGCTTGTCTATTTTGGGGTTATCTCTTGTATTCAGGAGATATCGGGTCGATTTGGGCGTTATTCGGTGTATCCAACCAATTAATGGCTTCGATCGGTCTCATCATTGGGGCAACCGTTATCTTTAAAATTGCTGAAAAGCGATGGTATTTACTAACCTGTCTGATTCCTCTTGCTTATCTGTATGTAACCGTTAACTACGCGGGTTATTGGATGATCGCCCATGTTTATTTGAATCCTGCTTCCAAAGGATATAGTGTACTCAACGGTGTTTTATCCATTATCATGTTGATTCTGGGAGCAATCATTCTTGTTTCCGCACTCCGAAATGCTGTCAACATGTGGAACCAATCGAAAGTGAATCTGGAAAATACCGTGAAAGTTTCGTAAAAAAAGAGAGGCCGGAGGTTCATTATCTCCGCCCTCTCATTTTTTTGGTCTACTACCTATTTTCATCGGACAGGACCTTTTCCATCCATTGAAAACCATATTACTCAGGACAAATCCAAGTTCATTCAGAGTTCAGATGGCTCACCATGACCAGCTTGTTGACAAAGTATCCGTTATATGCCGGTTTTCCTTTTCCGTTTTACTCCCACTCACTAAAAATGAGCAATAAATCGTTCAACTTGAAAAGGAAAACCAAGTTTATAGAGCGGTCTCATTACGCTGTTCCATCATCTTCTTCACTTTTGAGCCAACCACATACATTTTCTCAAAATGATTTGGGGAGAAGAGCTCTTTGGATCATATCCCAGTGTTTGCTGCTGTTTTTTGGTCGCTTGATTCAAAGCCTCAAACACTTTCTCTCTTTCGACAGCTGGCGTGTTCATCCGCCTGAACCATGGATCCAGATCCACATGATTTTCCCACTTTTTCAACTCTTCCACTTTTGAAAATCCTGCCTGGCCCAGCAACTGACTCCATTTCTCCAGTGTATACACATGGCCATGGGAAGGATCACGTAAAGTTTCCACCCGATTCAACAGAGCTTCAACGGAAGGATCTGCAGGTGCATAGTTGTCGATCAAAATGAAAATACCTTTTGGCACTAGCAACCGATATACTTCTTGAAAGGCTTTTTCAGGATGGGGAAAATGATGGGCTGCAATGCGGCATGTGACAACATCAAACAGTTGGTCCGGAAGTGAAATGTTTTCAGCATCTCCAATCATCCAAGTCACATTGGTACATTGAAACTGTTCCGCTTGTCGTTGGGCTACCTGTAACATTTCCGTGGTCAGATCCAGACCAATCACTCTACCAACGCAAGTGCTCAGGGCAAACGCTGTAAACCCTGCTCCCGTTGCGATATCCAGAGCCAAATGTGGTTGAGGTACGTGTTTTTTCACTTCTTCAACGATCCAAGTCAAATCTTTCCCTTTTGCATGTATTTCGCTCATAACATAATTGGCGGCGTTCTCACCAAAGCTTTTTTTGACTCGTTCCTTGTTATCGGTCATAAAAACCCCTCATTTCGTTTCATTTAATGAAACTCGATTTCAATTTTAAGTTTATTATACATGATCTCCAGATATGATGCCAGATTTATTTTTCATTTCATAATATTTCAGATAGGTAAGGGCTTGCTTTCCGTCATAAACGACAACTTGTTCAATGATAGAGTCAGCTTGTTGAAAAAGTATCTGTTATATGCCGGTTCTTTTTCCGTTTCACTCCCGCTCAATAAAAACGGGCAAAAGTCGTTCAACTGGAAAAGAGAAATTGGGTTTGTCATCAATCTCACACGATCAATTATTGAGTACCCCTATCTTCTATAGATACAGGGAAATTGTGCTACAATTAATTTGTAAAGGAGGTATATCACGATGTCACTTATCTTCCAACCATTTCAGCTGCGAAATTGTACGATTCCCAATCGGATCGTTTGCTCACCGATGTGCATGTATTCAGCCAATGAAGATGCCAAAGTAACCGACTGGCACATTGTCCACTATGGGACACGTGCAGCCGGAAAAGTCGGTTTACTTATGATCGAAGCAACCGCTGTAGAAAGCCGCGGTCGAATCAGCATGAAAGATCTCGGTTTATGGAGCGATGAGCAAATGGAGGGACTGGCGAAAATCGTCTCCTTTGCCCAATCACAAGGGGTAAAAACCGCGATCCAGTTAGCTCACGCTGGTCGCAAGGCTGTGGTTAATGAACCTATTATTGCGCCAAGCCCGATCCCATTCCGTTCCTCTGATCCCGTACCAGATGAAATGACCTATACTGATATCCAAAATGTCATTCAAGCCTTTGGACAGGCAGCGCGCAGGGCCAAAGAGATCGGGTTTGATATTGTAGAAGTCCATGCCGCACATGGATATCTCATCCACCAGTTTCTTTCTCCGCTTAGCAACAAACGGACAGATGAATATGGTGGCTCACTTGAAAATCGGGCACGCTTCTTAAAAGAAGTCATTCGTACTGTCCGTGACCATTGGGGAGAAGAAGCGCCTCTTTTTGTCCGGATCTCTGCTGTCGATTATCATCCTGACGGACTTACACTATCAGATAGCATTCAAATTGCCCGTTGGATGAAAGAGTGGGGTGTCGACTTGGTCGATGTATCTTCTGGGGGCACGCTTCCACAACCACCCTCTTCGATTTATCCTGGGTATCAGGTTACATATGCCGAAGCTATCAAAAAAGAAGCAGAGATCGCGACGGGTACGGTGGGACTGATTACAACCGTTGAGCAAGCCGAGGAAATTCTCGGAAATGGACGGGCTGATCTTGTTTTCCTTGGCCGTGAACTTCTACGCAATCCTTACTGGGTACTTCATGCAGCACAAAAGCGAAACCTCGAATATATCGGTCCAACTCAATATTCACGGGCTTTTTGACAATCTCTCAAAAAACAGGAATGGGCTCTCTTGTCTGTATCAAGAAGCCCATTCCTTGTTTTGCAATGATCCGTTTGTTGTCATCTAAATGTTCCCAATCTTATCCCCAAATCACTTAAGAGGCTTTATTCAGATAATTCGATACACAGTAGAGATAGCAGGTATACGCTTTGAAGAAATCAATGCAGAAGTATGTGGACCTGCATGAAGCGGACCACACACAAATGGTTATTTTTTCGTCCAATCCTATACTGATTCATTTCAGTTTATTTGATTTGTGATCTTTCTATTACCAATGGATTGAGTTGATTTTGCACTAAGTCCACACTCAATCCTTCTCCACAATACGAAACCAAAGGGGATATTTCAATAACTCGATCATCGATCAATTCCTCAGGTATACCCGCGTTTAGCAACCATTTTCGATGCAAATTTAAAACTAAATTTTTTGCGGTACTAGGACTGTCTGGACCTGTTTTATTTTTTACAGGTGCAAACTCTTCTTCCCGATTAACTTTAATAATGGTCATACTCTTAGAATACGGGAACAAATCAAATATAAATAATTCGAATTTATATGCATCCACTTGACCGCTTATGGTTTTTATACTCTTTTTTGCTACTCTGTACGGCAAGTTACAATCTACCACTTTTTCTATAAAGTTTATATGGAATAAGTGAATGGAAATATTAGCTTGATTATAAAGTAGTTGTTCTGAAAGATTTTTTTGTTGTTTTATGTTCTCAGGTAATTCGGTATACTCAATGACGCTAGGCCGCCCATTTTTTAATACGAATAAGCCAACTTTTTCATCTGGATTTCTTTTTTCTATCACTTTACTGGCTATTGGATGACCTTTTACATGAGAATATCCAATAAAGCCTGGATCTGCTACTTTTATTAATGCATTATCTACATTATAGTAAAATAGCCATTCTACTCCTCTCTGTTTTAAGTCGTTTAATCCACCTGATCGTTTTAAGGCTGAAAAACAACCACCATTTCCATTAGGAACAAAACAAATTTGTGATGGGCTACTCATTAATATTTTTCCATTCATATCTAATGCTGGAAGCACATCTTGTTTAAAGAAAAAGATTTCATGCTGAGGATAGCCAAAAAATCGATTCTTTTTGAAAAAATATAAAGTTTCTTCATGGTTTTCTGGATTTGTCATCACATACCATGGAATAAAGCGATTTACTTTGTTAGAAAGATTGATCAAACGTTCAGCTTGAAGCTGAAATAACGATTTTTGTGAAGGTAATCCTATATTGTATGTCCCTTTAGGGCCATCACATCCTAACCGACTTCCTTGACCTCCTGCAACAACTAAGGAAGCGACTTTCCCGTTCTTAATTAGATCCATACCTAATGCATTAAAATGTTCTTTTTGTTTTTTATCCAATTCCCCCCAATTTTGTGCTTCTAGAGGCTTAAATTCAATTTCTCCATCATTATTGCAATTTACGATTTGATTATATAGCATCACTATTTTTTCAAAATCTATTCTCTGTATTTCATTTAACAATGATTCCTGCTCATGAAGAGAAAGACTTTCATAATGATTTAATAGGTGTTCTTGTTTATATTTTTGCAATAAATTTTTTATATTCTCATATTTTGACTGATTGTTCATTTTTAGGCGCTCCTTTTGATCCTTTATTTCAATATTTATTTATACCTTTTACAGTTCAATATGCAATTAACATGTAAAATAAAAAGATATCCTAATTATACGCTAGTGGGTTTGAAAATATCAAACAAACAAGGTTTGAGTATATGGAGGCAATAATAATGATTTTATTTAACTATGTATGAATAACGCTCCATTGATTCGCTCAATAACACAGCGATTCGAGTGAAGAAGGTTCAAAGAGTTTGGAGAAAAGAGCCATAAGAATCTGGAAAACGGTAATGATATGGCTTTGGAATAATAACAAAAAAGCACTTCCTTCTCACTCTGAGAAAGAAGTGCTTCGCACTATTCCCTGAAAACTAAAGGCGAAACATGACACTCTTGATATGGTTCAAAGTGATATTCGGAAATAAACTCCGTAGAAAGGAGGTGATCCATCCCCACCTTCCGGTAGGGATACCTTGTTACGACTTCACC
>NZ_FORR01000048.1 GCF_900114055.1 Thermoflavimicrobium dichotomicum
TTGCATGTATTAGGCACGCCGCCAGCGTTCATCCTGAGCCAGGATCAAACTCTCCAAAAAAGTTTGATTTGCTCTATCGAATCAACGAGGTCATGCTTCACTCTTCAGTTTTCAATGAACACTTTCTTTATTCATTTCACCGCATCTCGCGGCGACAGATAGTATAATATCACCATATTCATGTCATGTCAACAACTTTTTATCATTAAATTGAAAGAAACCAGAAAGCCATTGACAGGTGTGGTCAATGGCTTTCCTCTTCGCTATCGAATTCAGTTTTAGAATCCGGTTTGGTGGCAATGCCGTTTGTCAACATATCGACGATCCAGTCAATTTCTTCCTCTTCTCCCCCTTGGGCCAGCAATTCAGGAATGACGTTGCGAGCCAACAGATATGCCCCGATCTGTGACATGATCCCCCGCAAAATGACATGATTGGGAAGGTCGGCACGCAGTTTGCCTTTTCTTTTCAGCTCCTCGATCTTTTCAGACGCCATCAGAACCATATTTTTTGCCACATGGACTTTCAGGGCTTCGCGAATCTCCGGATGGAACAAGCTTTCCACCAAAATAATGCGTATCGTTTTCCAGTTCTTCTCCAGGAGTTCCTTCCGGTCGATAACCACCTCGCGCAAAAGTTCCTCCAACGGCTTGTCCTGGTTGAGAATTTTGAGCACGGGAGTGGCGATATAGGGAAAGGCCACCCGGGCAATCGCCGGAATGACCAAGCGCAATAGCAAACCTTTCTTGGTACGGTAATGTTTGAAAATGGTAGCTTCAGCTACACCAGCCCGTTCAGCGATTTCGCTCGTTGAAGCACCGCTGAAGCCTTTTTCTGCGAACACATGGATAGCTGCTTCCAAAATCTTTTTCTGTTTTTGCGTTTCTTTGTCCGTTTTCAGATCCAAATCGTATTGCTCTGCAATATCACGAACCCATTCATCCCAACTTTTCTCGGACATTTTCCCCTGCTACTAGAAACATAGGTCCATGCCATAGTTGTCCTGTTTCCATGTGCTCCGTCTCTCCGCAGCTACTGCGGTTTGATGTAGCAGTCCACAGGCATCCACTCCTGGCTAGCCACCAGTACATATACAATGTCGCGTTAGATGAAAGCACTGTATTGGCTTGTTTTTGGCATGGACATTCATTCTATTTGTAGCAGATAACCTCCTTTCTTTTGTGAAAAATTTTTGGTAAATAAAAGGAGCCTCGTTTCCATTTTTGTATATTTGTCCAACTTTTCAGTAACTGTTTTTATCCTCCCTGGCTGATCACATGCACAAAAATTTCTTCCAGTGTTGGTCGCGCCGTGCCCAATTCGGCGGCGTACCGTTCTTTCAGCTCGTCTACTTTCCCCTTCGCCACGATTCTCCCTTTATTCATGAGCGCAACTTGGTCACATCGCTCCGCCTCATCCATGTAATGCGTGGTCACCAAAATGGTTATCCCTCGTTCGGTCAGCTCATACAGCTGTTCCCAGAACAGGCGCCGGGTCAGGGGATCGACGCCGCTGGTCGGCTCGTCCAGAAACAAGAGCTGTGGCATGTGCACGATTGCAGAAGCGAAAGCGACCCGCTGCCGGATTCCGCCTCCAAGCGCAGCCACTTGCTTCTTGGCCACATCTTGGAGTGAAAACTGCTCGATCAGTTCCTCCACCCTCTGTCCACTCTGATTCACACCATACAACCGCGCATAGAATCGTATATTCTCCTCGACGGTCAAATCGGGATACAGGGAAAATTTTTGTGACATGTATCCGATCTGCTCTTTAATCTGTGCCCGTTCTTTGACAATGTCATGTCCCAAAACCAGCCCTCTGCCGCTTGTCGGAGGCAAAATTCCGCACATGATCCGGATGAGAGTCGTTTTGCCGGCTCCGTTGGCACCGAGCAGTCCAAAAATACTGCCTTTTGATACTGTTAATGATACCTGATTTACTGCGCGAAAGGTACCAAATTGTTTGGTGATTTGGTGGAGTTCGATCATGTCCGCCTTCCCCCTTCCTGCATCCAATGGATGAACACGTCTTCAAACATGGGCTGAATGCGCTCCACTTCGCGCGCAAGCCCTTTTTCCCGAATCCAGTCGCGCAAGGCATGAACTGCTTCTTCCTGGTGGATGAGGAAAACCCAATCCACCCCACGTGGAAACGCATCGATGACATGGGGGATATTTCTCAGTTTCTGCAATTCCCTCAGAGAAACATGGCGCAAATCGGGAATGCGATAAACTGCATAAGGAAACTCATCAATCAGTGCCTGTGGGGACGCTTTTTTCATCAACTCTCCATGGTACAGGAGCAGCACCTCGTCACAATGGGGCACTTCATCCAGGTATTGCGTCGAGACGATGACGGTGGCCCCTTCGCATTTCACTTCCCGAATCAGTTTCCAAATTTCGCGCCGCGAAACCGGATCTACCCCATGCGTCGGCTCATCCAGAATCACGCAAGACGGACGATGGAGAAATGCGGCGCAGATGGCCAGTTTCCGTTTCATCCCACCGGAAAGGTGTCCCGCCAAACGATCTTTGAACGGGGAGAGTTTTGTCCATTCCAAAAGCTGCTCACTCCGCTGTTTCGCCTCCTCCCTGGATAAGCCGTACAAACGGCCGTAAAACAGCAGATTCTCCTCAATACTCATGTCCTCGTATAACCCGAAGTGCTCCGCGACAAATCCCGATGAGAATGATTCACGATATTTGATGCTACCTTTCTTCGGCTTCAGAAGCCCCACAATCAACTTCAACATTGTGGTTTTCCCAGCACCATCGGGACCGACAATCCCAACGATCTCATTGTCCCCAATTTGGAATGAAAGATTTTTCAGCACTTCTTCTTTACCGTAACGAAACGAAACATCCTGAAACGAGATCATCCAGTTCCCCTCCTCAAGTCAAGCTTCGTCTGAAGCGAACGGTGGCTACCAACAGGAACAACACAGCGAAGAAAGACAGCATCGCCAATGCCACCGGGTGATCCCATGCGCTCATGCCTTTGAGAAACACGTCTCGGCTGATTGGCAAGAAATAGGTGAGCGGCATCAAATAGGACAACCAGCTAATCCACTCGGGCATTGCTTCCAATGGAAAGACAAAGCCAGACAGGATAAACTGTGGCAGCAATGTCATCATGGCAAGCTGCATCGCTTGTTGCTGGTTTTGCGACACCGTTGAGATGAAAAGACCAATGCCAAGCGACGCAAACAAGAAAATGAGTGCCATCAAGAGGTAAGAAAGCAAATCTCCCGTGAACGGGACATCAAACACCCCAATACCGACCATAAGCACCAAAAGGAAATCAAAGGTGGCGATGATCATGTAAGGAAGCAGTTTGCCCAAGATCAATTCGACCGAACGGAGTGGCGAGACGATCAGCTGCTCCAGGGTACCTCTCTCCTTCTCACGCACCACGCCGAGCGCCGTCATGAAGGTGGTGATGAAGATCAGCACCAATCCCATCAAACCAGGGATCATATAGTACGCGCTTTTTAAATCTTCGTTGTACAGCACTTCTACCTCGGCCGCCATATACTTGGGATCCGGGAACTGATCTTCCAATTGCTTTTTCTGCTCCTCCATCTGTTCTTCCATCGCTGTCCTGATCTGGGACTGGATCTTATTTTGCAAATCCTTGGCCACATTCGGCGGCATCTTGACCAGCGGTGAGTCAGCAGGAAGTTCCAGTTTCACATTGGGCACATCATTGCCCTTGAAACGCTCTTCAATGTTTTGCCGAAGCTCTTCCATATTGGCTTTTTGAATGTCGCCCAAAACCTCATTCACTTTGCGCACCGCCGATTGGGCCGTGAACAGGCGCCCTCCATCTACCAAGATATTCAGCTGCTGTTCTTTGCTTTTTGCGATGGAATCATATTTTTGCGGGAAAAGGATGGCAACGTCGGTCTTGCCGTATTTCAAGGCATCACGCGCTTCCTTTTCCGTTCCCTGACCTACTACGTTCATCTCCGCATGCTCTTCCACTTCATGAATCACTTCACGGCTGTCTTTGTTTTTCGCTTGGTCAACAATAAAAATGCGGAAATGATCCACATCAAAATTGACCGCATACCCAAACGCAACCAGCCAGATGACCGGAAGCATAATCATCATCGCCAACGTGCGCCGGTCACGTTTCAGCTGGATAAACTCCTTGATAATCAGCGCTCCAATTCGTTTCCACATATATAATGAAGCCCTCCCTTTTTTAGTGAGTAATTACTCACTTATAATGTATGGCAGGTCGGCATTGGAAGTCAACAAAAAAGTGAGTCATTACTTACTTTGTCATAAAAGATAGGCTTGAAACCTTATTTTGCATCATCATTCCTTTCTCCATATTTTTTCCATCAGAAAAAGAAAAAACCCGGAAAAACGGGAATTTGCAATCACGAGGGGCATGTTTGGTCAAAGCTTGGTCCATTTCTCTTCAGTAGAAGGGATTACCCAAGAATTCCCTTCGTTTACGTTGGGGAGTAGTCAAAACAAATCTGTGAGAATTCCATCGCTTTTACCTAACTGGATCTCCAATAATCCATGACAATGACAGGATTAAAATAGAAAAAGTGCAAAAACAAGAAACCCATCCTTGAATGAGGATGGGTTTCTTGTTTTTGCCTGGCAACGACCTACTCTCCCAAGGGTCTTCACCCCAAGTACCATCGGCGCTGGAGGGCTTAACTTCCGTGTTCGGGATGGGAACGGGTGGGTCCCCTCCGCTATCATCACCAGACGT
>NZ_FORR01000023.1 GCF_900114055.1 Thermoflavimicrobium dichotomicum
AGTGTGGTTATACCTGCCATGCTGATCTGAATGGAGCGATCAATATAGCTAAAGCCATTTCCGGGTTAGTAGCCTAGCGTACTGGTAACAGGTACACCGCCCATGTGGGTACATGCGGCTTAGTGCCGTAGAACTGCATGGGACGGGGTGATGACACACCCCTGAACTTGGGCGTTGTTCAAAACGGAAACGGACTGCGGACGCTAACGACCCAAGAATCCCACGGCTTCAGCCGTGTGGAGTGTCAACTATGTACATAAAGAGACCATTGACACCCTGGCAGAAGATCCGAATATGAAACGGATTTATCGATTGCTGAGACGAATCAGGGAACCTTGGACTTTTGGCATGATCCCGGAAGAGCTTCCCGCTTATCTGGAAGAAAGGGGCCTGGAGTTGGTAGAGGATGTCAATTCTTTCGAATTTCGCAAACGTTACATGAACCCACAAGGACCTCATATGAAAGAGTATCAATTTTACCGGGCAGCCCTGGCCCAGGTGAAAAGCAGGGAAAATCAGCTGCAAATCCGCTTTTTTCGCTCTTTTTTTCAGTGATGGAAGTACAAAAAGATGATTTGTGATTGATTATTTTCTCTTCGTAATAACAATGGATAACCGCCGTGGTGATGTATACAAATAAAGAGAAAAAGCGACCAGGAAAACGGATCGCTTTTTTATTTTTTCTCTTTGATCATTGACACCTCTGATATTTTTTCTTTGGTTTATTTTGAAATAGAATGATGCTTTCAAGTATACTTTAATTGGAAAATAGAATGAGCCTAAAGAAAAGGAAGGATTATATGAAAGCAACAGAGACAAACTTTTTGGATTTCATGAGAGGGGTCAAGCAGTTTCAAATACCCATTTATCAACGTACATATAGCTGGAATCAAAAACAATGTCAACAACTGTGGAATGATATTGAGCGAGTGGCACGTGATGAATCATTGGCTGCCCACTTTTTGGGTTCTGTCGTATATATTGAAAAAGGATTATACCAGGTTACCTCCATTCCACAATTACTGGTCATTGATGGACAGCAACGTTTAACTACGATTAGCTTGTTCCTTGCGGCTTTTGCTGATGTGATAAGCTCAGGTGAAAAAGAATGTACATTGATATCCGCCAAAAAAATTCGAAATTATTATCTGTTTAACGCTGATGAAGAGGATGAAAAGAGATACAAGATCTACCTCACTCGTAAAGATCGAGAGGCGTTTATTGCAGTGATTGAAGGAAAAGAGCTGGAAGACTATGCTCACACCAAAATCGCCAGAAACTATCAGTTCTTTTTGGAAAAGCTGCGCAAAAGCAAGTTGACATTGGATCAGGTTTATCAGGGATTGATGAAGCTCATTGTGGTCGATATTGCCCTGGATCGTGATAAAGATAATCCGCAATTGATTTTTGAAAGCTTGAACTCTACAGGATTGGATTTGTCGCAAGCCGATTTGATTCGAAATTATTTCCTGATGGGTCTTGAAGCAAAAAAACAGGAACGACTTTATAATGACTACTGGTATAAATTGGAACAGAAATTTGATGAACTGAATGATCAACAATACTTTGACCGCTTTATACGCGACTATCTTACATTAAAAACGGGACAAATTCCAAATATCGGTTCGGTCTACGAAAGTTTCAAGCAATACGTCGATCAGAACCGCGACCTTTCTGTCGAAGAGATTATCAAAGATATATATAAGTATGGTACTTTCTATCTTTATCTTGCATTACGGTCAAAGGATCCGGATATTGAAAGTGTGTTGCAGGATATCCGAACTCTTAAGGTAGATGTAGCCTATCCATTTCTCATGGAAGTGTATCATGATTATGATGAAGACGTTATTGATAAAAGTGAATTTCTTGAGATTTTGAAGTTGGTAGAGAGCTATGTATTTCGGCGAGCGATTTGTGGAATTCCAGCCAACTCTCTAAACAAAACATTCGCAGCATTATATAAGGAAATTGATAAAGAACATTATCTGGAAAGCTTAAAAGCGGCTTTTCTGTTAAAGACTTCCTATCGCCGATTCCCAACGGATATCGAGTTTGAAAAAGAGTTAAAGATAAAGGATATCTATCATTTTCGCAGTCGAAATTATTTGCTGAGAAAGTTAGAGAATTACGGAAGGAAGGAACCTGTCCAGGTACAGAACTATACGGTTGAACATATATTGCCGCAGAATCGAAACCTATCCGATGAGTGGAAGGAGATGCTAGGGGAGAATTGGGAAGAAGTACAGAAAACGTACTTGCATACGATTGGGAATCTAACGTTAACAGGCTATAATTCTGAACTGAGTGACAAGCCATTTCATGAGAAACAGAACATGGAAGGCGGATTTAAACACAGCCCATTGTGGTTAAACCGAAGCCTGGCTCACCTGACCAAGTGGGATGAAGAGGAGATTTTGAAACGGGCAGAACTTTTGGCCAATCGGGCATTGGAGATCTGGAAATCTCCGCAATTGCCGGAAGAGGTTTTGGAAAGGTACAAGCAGGACGAGCATGGGAATCGACAGGGCAGTTACTCGCTTGCACAGTTTCAACATGTACTTGTTGGATCTGTCAAGGAGCTGTTTGAGCAGATCAGAGGTCAAATTCTGGAATTGGATAGCTCAGTCAAAGAAGAAGTCAAGAAGTATTATATTGCATATAAAGCAGCAACAAACTTTGTAGATGTCACACCACAGCGAAGTGGTTTGAAGTTATTTTTGAATCTGGACCTGGATGAGATTCATGATCCAAAAGAAATGTGCCGGGATGTTTCCAATATTGGTCACCATGGAAACGGAAATGTTGAAGTAAAGCTATCATCGTTAGAAGAGATTCCATATGTCATGACTTTGATTCGTCAGGCGTTTGAAAAGCATTGTGAATAGCCCATAACCTGATAGATAGTTGGAGGTGATCCATTAGGGTCACCTTCATTGTTTTTCACAAACATTGTCTCTTCAAAACGATTGCCTTTTCTTTTTCGGAATTATTTTCGAATTTCAGGTCGATTGATGTCCTTCTGTACAGTCTATAAAATTGAAAATATAAGTATACATACATCAAGAAATGAGGGAATCACAAGCATGGAATGGATTGATCAAACCATTGAAGCCAGAAGCCGTTTTTGGGAGAACTTAGGAAAAGTAGATCCTTATGTATTAACACATATCATCAATCCGGCATTTATGGGTGGACCAAAGTGGCCAGCACTACGCCAGGCTTTCATTAAAGTAGAAGCATCACACTCTGTCATTCTGGCTAGTGATGGATTATCTGATCCTTTCGACGACACACAAGAAGCAAATCTGGGTTTCGGTCTAGAATTTTTCGTTGAATCCGAAGATCCTGGCCTTCGAACATCTATCGCAAATCTACAGCAATCATGGCAATTTCAGCTTTTGTATCAAATGGCTCAAAATGCTGCCAGTCATGGTGGGGTAAAAGAATTACTGGAGCAATATGGTGTGCTTTCCATGGAATTATACGGGATCGATGTTCCTGAAGAATTTATTAATGAAAAAGGAAGCGTTGGGATTCTTATTGGTGTGGACGCTCCCAACGTTCCGCAAATGATTTCCACACCTTTCGGTGAAATTCGTTTAGTTAGCGTCAAATTGCTCACTGCAGCGGAGTTGAATTTTATTCTGGAGCATGGAGCAGAAGGAAGAAAGAGATTAGTAGAATTGTTCCAAGTGCAGGGAACTCATCATCGTTCTTCCTTGAAGCGTAAATCGGTGGTTTAAGAGGCCTCGTTCTTTATTAAAATGATAGCCACATTTGGGTGATCTCAACAGTGCTAAGTACTTGATCGAATAAGGTTTAGACGTAAATGTAACGGATGGTAAAAGATTAACACCATTTTACTTGTTCAAGCCCATTGGCCACCAGCTTTTTTATGATTGTTGTTCATATTCTATCCATTTGATCTTATTATTGACGATGATCCAACATCTTTTCCTTCTGTCATCTACCACCATATCCTGAATTTCATGGTCAGGATCTGCCATCCATTTTCGTTTGATTTCTCCGGTCCCAGGATCGCAGAAGATGATATATTTGCCGGCTGTGCAAATCACATCTGTTTCGGTGAAATGTACTTTTCTTAAAGGACGATCGAACCTGGAGGTGATTGGATTTTCAACAGTCACTCTCCAGATCTCTTGGTCATCTTCGTTTGAAGCGACCACCAGTTGACCGATTTTATCTACATCCACCTCGTCATAGAAGGCGACCATCTTTGAATCGGGACTAAAGCATACATCATGAATTTCTCCTAATGGACCTCCCTTCGAATTGTAAGCCAGGTCTGCCCATTTCTTTGGCTTCACATACAAAAGGACAAGAACATCGCCATAGTCGTCACGGTACACAATAGCAATGGTATTGGAATCAGGTGAGATATCTCCACGTCCCTCTTGAATATCCCGGATCTCGTCGATACATTGCCAAGTGTTTTGATTTAAATCATAATACCAACCATCTGCAAAAATCCATTTACCGTTTGAGGCAAACTGGACACAATGAAAGGAATTGTACTCATGTTCCAGTGTTTTAACAACTTGCAATGTTTCATAATCTCTGATCTGTATGCCTCGTATATGTGAGCTAACCAAGGCAACCCATTTTCCATCTGGTGAGATGGAAATATCTCGAATGTGAGGTAAATCTGTCTGTATCCGCTCTATCCATTCCGGTTTGGATTGAAAGTACCTTTTTGCTATTCCGGCCTGTGGTAAAATGGCTAACAGCTCTTCTTTAGTTGGATGTAGATGGAGCAGGTGAGGTTGAAGCTCTCCTGCAGCATAGGGATTAGCCAACTGTTCCACCTTCTCATTTACGTAATCATACAGAGGGTGATCTTGAGAAACGGTGTGGTGGGGCATCTCTCCCGAATGATTTCGCCTTTGAATATCTGCCCCATATTCGATAAGTAAGTCAATCATTTCTTTACTTTTACTTTGCATGGCAAGATGTAAAGGTGTATTTCCCTTAACATCCTTACTGTGTACACTCATCCCTTGATCAAGTAGATAGCGAGCTGTCTCAATATTTCCACTTCGGGCAGCCAAATGCAAAGGATTTTCGCCTTTAACATTTTCTACATCTAGATTGGCTCCATGCTGAACCAGAACCTTAACGGCTTCTGTATTGCCTGCTTTTGCATATTTATGTAAAGGAGTTTCACGAAATAAGGAATCTTGTACTTCGTATGATGCTCCATGCTCTATTAATAATTGAACCATGTCTTTTGACTTTGCTTCGAGCAGGCCTTTTTCAGGAATCGGAACTCCTAGTTCTATGAAGTATTTAGCCATTTTAATGTGATCATTGCTTATAACCGCTTCGAAGAATTTCGTGTTGTTCTTGATATAATAATGGATGAGCTGTTCATCTTCCTCCAAAAGCTGTTTTAGTAAAGTGATCATTCCATAAGAACAAGCTTTGTATAGAAGATCTTCTCGGTCATATGTGGCTCCATGTGCAAGTAGGAATTCAAGCATTTCCTTGGATCGAACCCAGTAAATGGCATGCCCGGGAATAGGAAAACCTAAATCTATCAAATACTTGACGATGTTAAGCTTGTTAAAAAGAATAGCTGTTTTCATGAAATTCGGTTTTTGCTGAAGAATCTGTGCGAGAATTGATTTGTTTTGAAAAAATTCTTGGAGTAAGGGGAGATCTCCAAATCGACAAGCTGCACTGACCCATTCACTTGTCTCAAAATCCTCTTTAAACTTAAGTAAAAATTGGTACATTTCTTTGGAGCTTGTGTAGAAAAGTGATGTTTCTGGTAGAGGAATTCCGGTTTCGATCAGATACTTCACGATTTCTATTTGGTTATTTACGATGGCTGTTTCATAAGGAGTGGTTGTTATGAAAGGATTATAGGTTTGCTTGACTAGTAAAGGATTTTCCTTTAATAGTTCTTTCAGTCGATGGATGTCTCCAGTTTCACAAGCTCGGTTGAGTTGATAAAAGGTTTGATAATCAGCTGTATTCATCTTCTTTCTTGGCTCCTTCCGATTTCTTTGACTGATATTATATTAAATTGTTAAATAGAAATAATCATAAAAAATAAGGGTAATCTTTTTAATGTGAATTAAGTTGTGTCATGAAACATATAGAAAAATGGTCTCCAGTGACTGATCGTTTATCAAGGAGTAGCACGAAGAGCTGTGGGTGGAAACTAATCAGAGGATTTATGCCTTTTCGCTGGAAGGAGATTTGAAAATCCAATGAATATGGAAATGATAGAACCTCTGTATCTTAAAAACAGATACAGAGGTTTTTGCATAGCTTGGATTGTTAGGTTTGCATGTCAGTTACCTGCTTGCTTGATGCGACCTTCGATTTGAGCTGAGAATGGTTGTGGCAATTGCTTGATGTATTCGATCAATGCATCGAGATCAGACGGACCCGTTACACGGTCTGTTCCTTCCTTGAACACGGTAAAGCTGTCACCGCCGTCTGCCAGGAAGTAGTTGGCTGTGACCGTATAGGTTTGGCTTAGATCAAGTGGGGTACCGTCTGCTTTTTTCACTTCCACGATTCGGTCGTTTGCTGGGCGGTTTTTATCCCAGGTATAGGTGAGACCGGAAACCTGCAAGAAACGTGGATAGTTTGGATCCGTAAAGATTTGGTTTAACAGTTTCTTGATTTGTGCGCCTGTCAGCTTCATGGAAACCAAGTCATTGCCGAAAGGTTGGACGGTGTAAAGATCTCCATAGGTGACATCGCCTTGTGGAATATCTGCCCGTATACCACCTGGGTTCATAAAGGCGAAATCCGTTTTCATTTTCCACCGTTGTGCATCGGCAATCAGGTTACCTGCCGCAGATTCACCAGCTTCATTGGCTTGCTTGGTGATCGGAGCTGACGTTTTACCGACCACTTGATTGACGATAGGAGCGACTTGCTCCTGGAAGCGTTTGACCATGCGATCCACAACCGGATCTGGGGTCATGCCCTCATGTTTGGTAAAGACAATTTCAGATTTCTTTGATACAACGTCTTTGGTTTTGCGATCCAGCACGAGATCTACATCAGCGAATGCTTTCCCATAGCTTAACCCTTGAACCACCAGTTTTCCGTCAACCGTTCCGTTGAGAAACGTGTGTGTATGTCCAGAGAAGACCACGTCCACCTCGGGGTCCAATTTTTTGGTGATATCGGCAACACGACCGGTAATATTTCCCGTGTTTGTATCCTGGAAGCCTCCTTCATGCAGGAGCACCATGATCGCCTGAACACCTTTTTTCTTTAACTTTTGCACTTCACGGTTGATTGCTTCGGCTTCATCGATAAATTCTACATCTTTTACTCCACTTGGAATGACGATCTTTGGCGTTTCTGTGGTGACGGCACCAACGAAAGCAATCGGAATGCCTTTTACCTGCTTGATGACAGAAGGAGGTAAAATCGGTTTCCTGGTTTTTTTATCGACAACATTGGCTACGGTATAAGGGAAGCGTGCTCCTGTGAAATAACCGGTTTTGGGATGATACCCGCCGTAGATCAAGCGTTTCATTTCTTTGACGCCTTCGTCAAATTCGTGATTGCCAACGGTTCCTACATCAAAGCCCATTTGATTTAAGACTTTGATGGTGGGTTCATCTTGGAGCAAAGCGGAAGTGGGTGGGCTGGCACCAACAGCATCTCCAGCATGTACCAGCAAGGTATTTGGATTTTGTTTTTCCCGCTGTTTCAGATAAGAAGCCAAATACGCAGCCGTACCAGCCGGTTTTCCATCTACTTTTTGCTCTTTGTCCAGTTGGCCGTGGAAGTCATTGACGCTGAGAATCTGGACATCCACTTGCCGATGGAATTTCTCTTCAACTCCTTTTGCTTCTGCTGAATGAAAAGGGTTGACGAGAGAGGCCGTTAACAAAGTGAGAGCAGATACGCCTAAAGCACTCACCTTTGTACGAAAGTTTCTCTTCACACACGTCACCTCACTCCATGAGATTGGACTTTGGATACATATTTAATTTTAATAATGAATGATAAAATAAGATAGAGATTATATGAAAAAATCATTGATTTTTGACTAAAAACAAAAGTGAAGTCTATATCATTGAATGGGAATACACGTATAAATATAGGAGATTTAAGAATCGAATAGATTCAGATTAATGACAAACAACGGTGCTCCTTTTCCAGTTGAGCGACTTTTGCCCGTATTATAGTGGGGGAGTGAAATGGAAAAGAAAAACCGGCATACGGATACTATGTCAGCAACCTGGATTATTTATTTTGCACAAAATGGCTGGTGTTTACTTGAATCGGATTCTATGTTCGCATATTTTTAATTCCCCTTGAGTAAAAAATGAAAGTGAAAATGAAGCATTGAATATATATGTGGAAAATAAAGAAATAATGATCGTCTAAAAAGAGAGGAGCGGTTGATCTATGAGCTTGCAAAAGTTGGAGGAGAAAATAGGACAATTATTGGAAGCGTTTTCAGGAAAAGCAGGAGTTGCTGTGGAAACGGAAGAAGGATGGATTGGCTTTCACGAAAATGAACCTTTTTTGGCAGCCAGTTTAATTAAAGTACCGATTATGATCGAAACCTATCGCCAAGTTCAAGAGGGGCGATTATCCTTATCCCAGCTTTACCAAATTCCAGAGAAGAAGCGTGTAGGTGGCTCTGGAGTTCTATCTAGTTTAAGGGAGCAAGTTTATGTCTCGTTACAGGATTTGATCTCCCTCATGATTATGGTTTCGGACAACACAGCAACCAATTTACTAATTGAGCAGGTAGGATTTGATGCAGTGAATCAATTAGCCTCAAAGTTAAAATGTGATCAGACTTTGCTGGGAAGAAAGTTGATGGACTATGCGGCTAAAAGGCGTGGTTTGGAGAATTTTACTTCCGCTGGTGATATGGTTCGATTTTTCAAGGAGATCATGGAAGGTAGTCTACTCAATGAAACCTATAAAAATTGTGCCTTGGATGTACTAAAGAAGCAACAATTCCAAGCGAAACTCCCTGGGAAGATTTTGGATCATTTGGAAGGCCATGATTTTATTGCTCATAAGACAGGGGAAATGCGAGATTATGAACACGATGCGGGGATTTTGTCTGTGAATGGAAAAATAGCTTATGTAGCCGTTCTTACCTCACATGGAACCGATGCGTTTTCACGCCGGAATTTGATTGCGGATGTGGGGAAGGCTTTATTTGACTATTTGAGAGAATGAAGGAATGTACGTTTTTGGATGTGTATCCATGTCTGCTACTGATAAATAGAAACAGGCAGTCGTCGATGTCCAGCCATTGAAAAAATCTGGTCATCGACGACAGAGATGCAATAAAAACTCTTCCGTTATTCTTTCGTTTTCAATCCACTTTCCCGCCGATAATTCTCCAGTTATGATCCACTTCCGCTTGAATGTTTTGCTTTTCACGAATGTAGTTGGTGATCAGCTCGGAAACTTCGATGTTAATATCTTTAACGACTGGCTTTCCGGCAAACATGGTATAGTTGCCACCGCCACCAGCGCGGTAGTTGTTGAGCACGATTTCGTATTCTTTATCCATTTCTAAAGGTTTACCATCCATGTCAGTCAGTTCGACAATGCGTTGTCCTTCTGGTTTGGATACATCGATGGTGTAGCGAATGCCTTCCCACATGTCGTAGTTGTAGTGTTGGACTTTGGGAGTAATGAATTTCGGATTCACTTCCACCGGTTGGGTACCATCGTTCTGTTTGAAATAGGTGGCTGTTTGTTCCAATGCATCTTTGATATCTTTGCCTTTGACTTTGATGACTTTGAGCGTGTTGGGATAGATATATGTGCTTAAAATATGGCGAGTGGTAACGTTTTCAGGCAGTCCAGTGACGTTGTTGTCAAATAGGGAAGTGGAAGAAATTTTGGCTCCGCTGACTTCCATTTGGACTTTGTTGATAAATTGGATCAAAGCATTGTCATGAGTTCGGAAATAATGATGATCTTTTACGACCATATCCCCGGTGATTTTACCAACCGGCTGATCGAGGTATTTTTGGGTTGCGTCTTCATAGGATTTGACCAGTTTGAGGACTACGGGATCGGGTTCGACATTGGCCGATTCGAGTAGATCTGCTTTTTTATGTGTTACGATCCAACGACCTTTCACTTTGATCAAATCCATATCCACGACCGATAAGTGAGAACCCCACTTATTTGGCTCGGTAATTAATACCCCATTCACACGAACCTCTTTGATCGGCACATGCATATGTCCAGCCAGGATGACATCGATTCCAGGTACTTGGGTCGCCAGTTGATAAACCTGGTTTTCTCCATCTGTTTCTGGTAGCGGAATAATATTCCCTTTTTCATCTTTTTTATGTTCCAGACCACCATGGTAAGACACAAAGATCACATCTGCCTTTTCTTTCTTTTTCATGATGGGAACCCATTTTTTGGCTGCTTTTACTACATCGATAAAATCCAGATGCTTGATATGCTCAGGATTTTCCCAGATTGGTACCTTTTGCGTGGTCAGGCCCAGTACCCCGACCCGAATCCCATTTTTCATTTTGATGATTTTGTAAGGCTTGGTATAAACTTGATCGGTTCCTTTTTTTAGAGTATTGGCTGAAAGCCATGGGAATCTGGCTTCATTTTTTGCTTTTTCCATCACTTGACGGCCGTAGTTGTATTCATGGTTTCCGATCGCCATGGCATCATATTTCAAATAGTTCATGGTAAGCATCATCGGGTCGATGGGCTTGTTGTCAACCCGGGCATGGTAATACTCCAGCGGGGAACCCTGAATGGTGTCGCCACTATCCAGGAGAAGAGCTTCTGGATTGCGTTTCCTTACTTGTTTAACCAGAGTAGAGATTTTGGCTAAACCAACATCTGCCGGTTTATTGTCTGTATACTGGATGGGCATAATGTTGCCGTGCAGATCGCTGGTGGACATAATGGTTAGATGAGCGGTTTTGGGCTGTTTTGCGTTTACGGGGGAGATGGGTAAAAGTAAGGCAGAGCAGAGAAACGTTGTAGCGAAAACGTTGAAAACTTTTTTCTTACAGGGCACGAAATATTCCTCCTGATTTTAAGATTATTTATAATAGATAGAGCAAATCTATTTTAATTGAAAATTTGATAAATGAAAAGATATAAGCATCACAGCTTGTTGACACATTTTCTATTATCTGCTGGGTTTGTCAACAGACCCTCATATTGCCGAGCAACACGATCAGAGGGATGAAACTGTTTTCTGTAAAGCGGAAGGGTAGGCTCCTTACGGAGTGACTGTGATGGTACAGAAGTTTTTACGGAAGAAGGAACCTATCCCGAAGAGCAGAATAAACGTATCCATATTTTCATGGCAGTCTCGGTTTCGGTAGACTTGTTCGGACAGAAGGGTATGAGAAAATGGAAGTAGTATTTTTTCAATGCAGCTTGAACAATAGGGAATGATGTCAGAAAGGAGTGACGCTTGTGTCTACAATTACATATGGCGATTTTGAAAAAGTGGAAATGCGTGTGGGGAAGGTGATTCGGGCTGAAGCATTTCCGAAAGCAAGGAAACCTGCTTATAAATTATGGATTGATTTTGGAGATGAGATTGGGGTTAAAAAGTCCAGTGCGCAGATTACGAAGCTCTATCAATTGGAGGAACTGGTTGGGAAGAAAGTGATTGCTGTAACCAATTTCCCACCCAAGCAAATTGCCGACTTCAAGTCGGAAGTATTGGTACTGGGAGTAGAAACCGAAGAGGGAGCTGTATCCCTTTTACAAGTGGATCATGATGTACCATTGGGACGTCGGGTTTTCTAAAGAAAGAAACACAGCCGCCAAGCTGTTTCCAGGATAGACCCTCATGTTGCCGAGCAACATGATCAGAGGGATGAAACTGTTTTCTATAAAGCGGAGGGATGGGTTCCTTGTGGAGTGACTGTGATGGTACAGAAGTCGTCACGGAGGAAGGAACCCATCCCGGAGCGCAGGAGTAACATATCCATATTTTCAGGGATAGAGAAACGTGCTTGGGCGGCTGTTTTATTATGGGCTTATCAGATTTTGCACCAAATGTCATCGATGCAGCTGGATATCGCTTGTTTATTTGGGATATTCATTCTTGCTCGGGCAACGTAAATTGTGCGGCAGAAGCAACGAGCGGTGACGAATCCTGGCGGTATTGCTTCAGTCGCTGAATATACTTAGCTTTCCAACCGTTTTGCTTCGCTTGGGATACCAGAGCGGCAAGAGCCAGGCGACGTAGGTATTCGTGCGAACTGGAAGAGAATGCAAGTTCCAATTCCTCCATTCCTTTGAGATTCCGATTGGATGAAAGTTGTTCGAAGGTATGGATTGCAGTGATCAATGCTTCGGCAGTGATTTCGTTTCGAGCTACTGCGCTTTGGCATTCTTGCATGACTTCTGGCCAGGGCAACACTTGGATGATCAAGGATAGACGAAATCCAATGGTGAGCGGATCGCTCGCCAGGACTTTCACAACTTCACGAACCGTTTGTTCCAATTGTGCACCATTCCAATGCCGTCTCCATTGG
The DNA here is from genome assembly GCF_900114055.1 of Thermoflavimicrobium dichotomicum. GTDB lineage: Bacteria > Bacillota > Bacilli > Thermoactinomycetales > Thermoactinomycetaceae > Thermoflavimicrobium > Thermoflavimicrobium dichotomicum. Next base: position 12,513 of record NZ_FORR01000023.1, read on the forward strand.
ATTTGTTCAAATAGCACGTCCAAAGCGATTTTTAATACCCGACGGTTCGGTAGAATCTGCTTGAAGACCTGTCCAATAGCGGGAGAAGGCATCTCCTTGTATATGTGATAAATGGCAGAGGCCGATAAAGTGACTTCCGTTTCAGCAGATGATTGCAAACAGCGGAGAAGAGAAGGCAATAGCTCCGTCCCTGGATCTTCCAGTTGATCCATCTGGGCAAGCGTAATCCATTGGCTCAGTACATTTAAACGAACCGAAATCTCAGGGTGCTTTAGCATACTTTGCAAGAGTTGGATCCAACGTGTTTTGACATCCGAAGACATAATGTCAGCAGGAATCCGACAGATCGATCGGGCAATATGTGGATCATCAGAAGATGCGTCTTCACTGAAGATTTTCCATGTTTCTTCCTGTTCGAGATAATTCCACAATGCGCGATGCAAGGCAATGCGCACATCGCGATGCAATGGTTTCTTCGCTATTTTCAATAGTTCCTGATATGCTTCGTCATTTTGCAAATCGCCGAGTAAGCGTACAACCTCTTTAAATACGGTGACTTTATCCTGGGGTGTCTGTAATAAGATAGAGACAGCCTGTTTGGGTGGCATATCGATAAGAGCCTGACGTAAAGCATAAATGGCTACTCTGGCACGATTGTCTTGCAGTGCCTCGATTAAAGTCGAAACTCCTTGCCCACTATCCAATCTGCCCAAGGCTTGCAAGGCCCAGTCTCGGATCGGTTCTCTTGCGTTTTTTGCCAGTTGAACGAGAAACGTCGGATCCAGGCATGGAAGTTGGGATAATTGGCGAATAGCCGTCTGTACGGTTGGTAGATCCTGCTTTGAATCCATAATGACCTGGATGAGGAGTTTCCCATATAATTCTTGTTGTTTTGTGGACCAACGCTGAAAACCTCTGTCTAAAAGAAAAATGATATGTGTTTTTCCCGTTGTAAAACGTCCTCGATATCTACGTTCCAGGTAATGATAACGAGTCAGCAAGTCTTGGCGATGTTTATGTACATATTCATGGATCGCTGTGAAAACAATCCAGCTCTGATCATGTTCCAGCAGTTTGGGTACAAGCGTTCGAAAACGATCGGGACGGTACTTCTGAATGACATGGAGGATGCGATCCCCTATGGAATGGGAAGTGATATCCATTAAAGCATCTTCCAACAAATCAATCAGTTCATCAAATACCTGCAATCGTTTGCCGAGACTTTCTGCGAAATTTAAAAGTTGCGGATCGCGTTCACGATGTCTCCAGGCTTGTAAAATGGGAAGGATGATTGGCTTTAACTGGTGGATATCGTCATCCGTGAACCTTTGCTCCAGCGATGTCAAATAAATGGTTCCTCTTTCTTTCATTAGAATGGTGATCCACTCCAAGGCCCATTTTGGATGAAAAGGAATCATACGGATCAGCAAATCTTGAATGAAACTGGAAGTTTGGTGTGAAAGGTCTTTGGCATCAAAGGCAGAACGAAGAATGATGTCCAGCTCGATGAGGTGTGTATTTTTCCAGATACTGGGTGGTAATTGGGCCAAACTGTGAAAGATCTCACTTTTCACCGGATCCGGCTCATATCGTTTCTCTTTGACAATGGCTAACATATCTGATAGATGTTTTCGTTGGAAACGAACGGACAAAATCAATTTCGAGAGGGCATGAGCACGTAATGACTCCTCTGGGCTGTTTAAGTGAGGGGTAACTTCCTTCATCATCTCATTCCATGTTAAAAATTCTACATAAGAAAGCCGAAGATAAGGATCATCTCCCGCTTGAATCCAGGGTAAACGCAGATGGCGACGTGCTTCCTGTTCCCGTAATTCGCCAGGTAAAAGAGAGAGAATATCTGGACTGATCAAACCATCTTGATTACGCCACTGATATTGACAGGCCTGAAAAACTTGGATGCGTGTTTCTGGGTCCAAGCGGCGAAACCAGTGAACTGGATTCCTGGATTGCAACAAGGTTTGAGGCTGTTTTTTGATCAAAGCGAGTAATTGTTCGGGATTTAATCGATGGGCAATCGGGCCAAGTTGGATAGGGATCTCTTCTTCTGTTTCCAAAATCATCTTGACGATTTCATTTGGACAACGTTTGGAAAGTGGAGTCAGAGGAATTTGAGTTAGCGAAACGTGATGACGTAACGCATCGACAAGGGAAAGGGTTTGCTCAGGGCAGTGTTCAACCAAAATAGGTAGAACGATACGGATACACCACAGCCATTGTTTTTGAAATTTTCCTTGCTGGAGTTGTTGTTGTAATAAATCAACCATTTGTCTGGGGTAATTTCGCGCTATTCTTGTCCATAAATCAGAATGGGTTCGATTGATCCAGATATGGATATATTTCTCGATGAGTGAAGGAGATCCAAAGGCAAGGTATTCCACAAACTTGGGATCTTGTTTGGCTGCCATTTGCTCCAAATAGGTGTCAATACATTGGAACCGTTTGCGTTTCCATAACCCTTTTAATAATCGGGTTCGGGTGGAAAGAGGTGATTGATCCAGCAAGGTGCATATCTGTTGATCATCACAAATGAGGACTGCCAGTTTTGTGGCCAAGGAACGGATCGTTCTGGATGAATCGCCCATCGCTCGCATTACATGCTGCGCATCGAGACTACCATAACAGGAATAGAGAGCGAGATAGCGTTGATAGAAATCGCCTTGTTCCAATTGAGCGATGATTTCTTGTGCATCTTGATCACCTTTCATTCTCCAATTTCTACCGAGTTGGATCATATAACGAATACGCTCTGAATGACACAAGGGTTCCAGTTTGTGTAATAATTTGTCTATCATAAATAAGTCCTCCGTATTGAAAATGAAATAATTCAAAAATAAATTATACTATAGAAAATATGATTTGTATGGAGCAATCCTGAAAATATGGATTGATACATTTCTCCTGCACTTCGGGATGGGTTAAAAAACATCTGGACATCCAAATGATTTCTCTCGTTGGATGTTTTTTTATGCTAAAATATAGCAGTTGACCATATAGAGAGGAGGGGAAGTTTATGTACTTGAAACGTTTGGAAATGATTGGTTTCAAATCGTTTGCGGATCGCACTGAACTTGAGTTTGTGCCGGGGATTACCGCAGTCGTTGGACCCAATGGAAGCGGAAAGAGTAATGTAACCGATGGCATTCGTTGGGTACTTGGAGAGCAAAGTGCGAAATCTCTTCGTGGTTCCAAAATGGAGGATGTCATTTTTGCGGGAAGTGATACACGAAAACCTGTCGGTTACTGCGAAGTGTCCATCACCTTTGATAATACGGAACGAAAACTGCCCGTTGACTATACGGAAGTAACCGTAACCAGACGTGTATACCGTTCCGGAGAAAGTGAATATTTATTGAATAAAAAGCCTTGTCGCTTGAAAGATATTACCGAATTGTTTATGGATACAGGAATCGGTAAAGAAGCGTACTCGATGATTGGACAAGGTCGTATTGATGATATTCTCAGTACCAAATCTGAGGACCGGCGTGCCATTTTTGAAGAAGCGGCCGGAATCGTAAAATACAAAACCCGGAAAAAAGAAGCCGAAAAGAAATTGGAAAATACGGAACAGAATCTGGCACGGATTCATGACTTGATTCATGAGCTCGATGGACAAGTGGGGCCATTGACAGAGCAGGCGGAGAAAGCCAAGCAGTATAAAGAATTGAAAAAAGAGCTTGAACAAATTGAAGTCGGATTGTATGTACATAAAATCGAAACGTTGCATGAAAAGTGGCAACAAGCTACTCAAGAAGTCAAACAGTTGACCCAGGAGCAACTGGTATTATCCACGGAAGTGAGCAAAAAAGAGGCACAGTTGGAGGAATTGAAATATCAGTTGGGTGAGCTGGATCGTTATTTTGAACAGGTGCAGGCCGAACTGTTACAAGTGAGTGAAGAATTGGAAAAAGCAGAAGGGCAGCGGGAAGTATGGCTGGAACGAGGTCGGAGCAGGGAAAATGCCCGTAAACAGCTGCGGGAACGGATTCAGGCACTTGAGATGGAAATGAATCGTCTCAAGGAAGAAAAAGAGAAGGTGGATCAGCGGTTAGCCGAGAAAAAACAGGAGCTGAGAGAAGCCGAAGCCAAATGTTTGGAAGCGCAGGAAAAGATGGCTTTATTTGCTGAAGATGAGGCGGAACAGTTGGAAGTGTGGAACGGGCAATTGCAACAGCAGCGCAATCAGCTCGTGGCTTTGAATAGTGAAAAGCGTTATGTGATCGAGCAAATGGAGCAACTGGAGGAGCAGGTAAAAAAATATCAAGAGCAAAAAGAATCGTATGAGTCACAAATTGCTTCGGGTCAGGCGCAGCTTGTGGAAGTGGAGAAACAGATTGGTCAAATCGAAGGGTTACTGAAACAGGCAGTAGAGCAAACCCGATTGCTGGTTGAAGAGCGGAATCATCTGGAACGCCAGGAGAAAAGTTTGCTGCAAGAGAATCGGAAATTCGAACAGCGATATAACCGTTTGCGCTCCCAGCTCGATGTCGTCAAGGAAATGGAAGCAGAGCATACAGGTTTTTTTCAGGGTGTCAAAGAGATCCTGAAAGCCCGTGATCGTGGCGTGGGTTCGCTACGAGGAGTGCAGGGAGCCGTTGCCCAATTGATTCAGGTACCCGAAAAGTATGAAGCAGCTATTGAGACAGCACTGGGCGGAGCCCTTCAACATCTCGTCGTGGAGAATGAGCAGACAGGGCGCCAGGGAATCGCTTACTTGAAAGAGAAGCGATTGGGACGGGCCACCTTTTTGCCACTGGATGTCATTCAGGGACGCACCTTGTCCAACCAGGATGTCCAGCGATTGCAAAATCTGTCTGGATTTGTGGGGATTGCATCTGATTTGGTGCAAACCGATGCAAAATATGAGAAACTCGTTTCCCATTTGCTGGGCCTGGTTGTGGTGGCTGAAACATTGGAACAGGCCAATCAGATTGCCCGGCAATTGCAGTACCGTTATCGGGTGGTAACCCTGGATGGAGATGTGGTGAATCCGGGCGGTTCGATGACAGGAGGAAGTCGCCAACAGTCCAAAACCAATTTATTGGGGCGTTCCCGGCAAATCGAAGAACTGGAGCAACAAATTGCCCAGCTGAAGCAAGAATGGAACCAGGTGGAGGAAAGTCTTGCCCAACTCTATGAACAAAAACAAAAACTGGAACGCGACTGGGAAGAGATCCGTACCCAGGGTGAAGAGCGCCGCCTGAAAGAACAGGAATTGCGCGGACAAAAACGGGAACTGGGCAATCATGTTGAACGAATAAAGAAAGAACTTGCCCTATTAAAGCAAACGAGTATGCAATCCGAAGAGAAACGCGAAAAATTGAAACATCGTTACCAAGAAATTGAAGAACAGGCACAAAGCTTGGAGCAGGCCATCCGTCAATTGGAAGAGCAAATGGCTGCTTGCCAATTGCGAGTGAAGGAGCAGGCAACGGCAAAGGCAGATGTCCATGAACAGTTGACGGAATGGAGAGTCACTGTTGCCAAACTGCGTCAGGAAACAGCCAACTTGGCGGAAAATCTGGAACGGATGGAGCAGGAATGGAATCGACTCCGTCAGCAAAAAGAAGAAGCACAAGCCGAATTGGAACAACTGGATCAGCAGAAGGAAACAGGAACGCAGGAGTTGGAAGAACTGGCTGTACATATCGAACAATTGCGAGAGAAAAAGCTCACTACACAAGAAAAAGTGGCGAAAGCACGTGAACAGCGTGAAAAGCTGAGACGGGAACGCGAAGAGCAGGAGCAGGAGATTCGGGCTGACCAGCAAACATTGCGTAAACTGTCTGAACAGCTAAAGAGCGGGGAAGTACGTGTAAACCGTTTGGATGTCGAACTGAATCATCTCTTGCAAAAGCTGGCGGAAGAGTATGAAATGACATATGAACGGGCGAAAGAGTTATATGCCCGTCCGGAGGAACCAAACAAGGCCGAGCGGCAAGTTCGTTCCATCAAGCAGCAGATCACCGCTTTGGGTGAAGTCAACCTGGGAGCGATTGAGGAACATCAGCGCCTGACTGAGCGATTGAGCTTTTTGAAAAGCCAGGAGGCCGATTTGTTACAAGCGAAACAAACCTTATATGAAGTCATTGGTCAGATTGAAGAAGAAATGGGAAAACGGTTTGCGGAAGCGTTCGCCATGATTCGTACAGAGTTCCAGGAGGTATTTGTGCAGATGTTTGGCGGAGGCAGAGCCGATCTTCACTTGACAGAGCCAGACAACCTCTTGGAGACAGGTATTGAGATTGTTGCACAACCCCCTGGCAAGAAACTGCAAAACCTCACTTTGTTATCAGGAGGAGAAAGGGCTCTGGCCGCAATTGCTCTCTTGTTCGCAGTACTCCGGATCAAGCCTGTTCCCTTCTGTGTCCTGGACGAAGTGGATGCTGCTCTAGACGAAGCCAATCTGACCCGCTTTACCCGCTATATGCGCAAGTTTGCCAATCAAACGCAGTTTATTGTGATTACCCACCGCAAGCATACGATGGAAGGCGCGGATGTATTGTATGGAATTACCATGCAAGAATCAGGGGTCTCAAAACTGGTGTCAGTGAAGCTGGAAGAGTATGATGTAGAAAGAGAAGTAGCTGCAACGCATGAATAGGGGGATGCAAGGTGAGCTTTTTTAAACGGTTAAAAGAAAAAGTAGCCCAAAAAACCGAATCGGTAACGCAAAAGTTTATCAGCGGTTTAAGTAAAACCAGCACTTCATTTGTAGGAGCCATTTCTGATCTTTTCTCAGGGCGAAGCAAGATTGATGAGGAACTGTTCGAAGAGCTGGAAGAGATTTTGATCAGTGCCGATGTGGGAGTTACCACCACCATGGAGTTGGTGGAACGCTTGCGTCAAGAAGTCAAAGAGCGCAAGATCAAGGAACCGTCCGAGTTACAACCGCTTCTCTCAGAAATTATTTCCGATATGTTGGAGCTGGAGGGAAAAAGCAATCAGCTCCAGATGAACCCGGATGGTATGACTGTCATCCTTTTTGTGGGTGTCAATGGTGTTGGTAAAACAACGACCATCGGAAAACTGGCTCATCGCTTCAAAAATGAAGGAAAGAAAGTCGTTCTGGCTGCTGGCGACACTTTCCGGGCTGGAGCGATTGAACAGTTGGAAGTATGGGGGCAGCGTGTAGGCGTTGATGTAATCAAACATCAAGCTGGTGCAGATCCTGCAGCTGTAATTTATGATGGCATTCAGGCGGCCAAATCCCGAAAAGCCGATGTCTTGTTATGTGATACCGCAGGTCGTTTGCAAAACAAAGTGAACTTGATGGAAGAGCTGAAAAAGGTGCATCGCGTCATCCAACGAGAAATTCCGGATGCTCCCCATGAAGTTTTACTTGTTCTGGATGCCACGACCGGTCAAAATGCGATGATGCAAGCCAAAACCTTTGGCGAAGCAGTCAATGTATCCGGAATCGTTTTAACCAAACTGGATGGTACAGCCAAAGGTGGAATTGTGATCGCCATTAGCAATGAATTGCAGGTACCAGTCAAATTGGTCGGTCTGGGCGAAAAGCCTGATGACCTTCAGGAATTTGACCCAGCCCAATTTGTGCATGCTCTCTTCAAGGATGCCATCAACAAAGAGGAAGAGTTGGAACAAAGTGTGGGAGAGTAAGCCAAACGCTCCAGTCGCCCATGGGTGCTGGAGCGTTTTTAAATGGTAAGGCCTATCCTTGTTTTTGATCTTGTTAAGGAAAAATACTTGACACCTATCTTTTTTTGGCATAAGATAGTTACCTGTAAAGGTTAAAGCCTTGACGGCTAGGTTTGAGGTGACTCCCATGCTGGAGCGAACCACGGAAATGAACCTCTTGTACGATTTTTATGGTTCATTGTTAACAGAAAAACAACAGACTTTGTTAGAATTATATTATCTGGAAGACTGGTCTTTGGGGGAAATTGCCGAACATCAGGGAATTTCCCGGCAAGCAGTGTTTGAAGCGATTAAACGTGCACAAGCCACTTTACATGACTTGGAAAATAAACTAGGCTTACTGAAGAAATATCATGAGCGGCGGAAGATCGCCCAGGAACTGTCGCAACAACTGGAAAGATATCCGGAGGCGAAAAAGACGGTCGAACCGATCATCGCCAGATGGTTAGAGATAGATTAGTCCAAATCATGGGGAGGGGCACTATGGCATTTGAAGGTTTAGCCGAACGGCTACAAGCTGTCATGCAAAGGCTAAGAGGGAAAGGTAAAGTGACAGAAGCCGATGTGAAAGAAGCGATGCGTGAAGTGCGCCTTGCCCTTTTAGAAGCGGATGTAAACTTTAAAGTGGTTAAAACCTTTATCAATCGGGTGAAGGAACGGGCTGTCGGACAGGAAGTGCTCAAGAGCCTGACTCCCGGTCAACAGGTCATCAAAGTGGTAAACGAAGAGTTGACCGAACTGATGGGAGGAGAGCAGAGCAAGCTGGTTAAATCCAACCGCCCTCCGACAGTCATCATGATGGTTGGTTTGCAAGGAGCTGGTAAGACAACCACTTCCGGTAAGCTGGCTCGATACTTGTCCAAGCAAAATCATCACCCTCTGTTGGTAGCTGCAGACGTTTATCGTCCAGCGGCGATCCGGCAATTGCAGGTGTTGGGTGAACAGTTGGATACGCCTGTATTTTCACTGGGTGAGAAAGAAGATCCGGTGAAGATCGCTGAACAGGGTGTGGCTTATGCGAAAGAGCACCATCATGATTACGTCATCATCGATACTGCGGGTCGTCTTCACATCGATGAGACGATGATGGAAGAGCTCAAGGCGATTCGTGAGAAAGTACAACCAGATGAAGTCTTGTTGGTTGTCGATGCGATGACTGGGCAGGATGCAGTGAATGTAGCCGAAAGCTTTAACAAGAAACTCGGCCTGACAGGCGTCGTCTTGACCAAGTTGGACGGTGACACCCGTGGAGGTGCTGCTTTATCCGTCAAAGCAGTAACCAACTGTCCGATCAAATTTGTCGGAATGGGTGAAAAGACGGATGCGCTAGAGCCGTTTTTCCCTGATCGCATGGCGTCCCGTATTTTGGGAATGGGTGATGTGCTCACCTTGATCGAGAAAGCACAAGCAGCTGTGGACGCTGAAAAGGCACGAGACCTTGAGCGCAAGATGCGAACACAAACATTTACATTGGAAGACTTTTTGGACCAGCTGCAACAGGTGCGGAAAATGGGACCATTGGAAGATATGTTAGCAATGCTGCCTGGAGCAGGCCAGATCAAGCAACTGAAAAACTTCAAGGTAGATGAAAAACAGATTGCACGAGTAGAAGCGATTATTCGTTCGATGACGAAAGAAGAAAAATTGCATCCCGAGATTATTAATGCAAGTCGTCGCAAACGAATCGCTAAAGGCAGTGGAACAACCGTACAGGATGTAAACCGACTGCTCAAACAGTTTGAAGATATGAAGAAAATGATGAAACAGTTTTCTTCGATGGCAAAAATGGCGAAAAAGAAAAAACGGGGCTTCCGTTTCCCGTTTATGTCATAAAGGAATCCTGTGTAGGAGGTGAAAACATGGCAGTAAAAATTCGTCTCAAACGTATGGGTGCAAAAAAAGCTCCTTTCTATCGTTTGGTGGTAGCAGATTCTCGTTCTCCACGTGATGGACGTTTCATCGAAGAGATCGGTTACTACAATCCATTGACCGATCCGGCAGACGTCAAAATCGATGAGGAAAAAGCGCTCAAATGGTTGGCTCGTGGTGCTCAACCATCGGATACAGTCCGTAGCTTGCTGCGCAAGCAAGGTATTTTGGACAAAGCAGAAAAGAAATAAGTGCGCTGTTGTATACATGAGCGGAGGTTCTAACATGAAAGAACTGGTTGAATACATTGCTCAATCCTTGGTAGATCATCCTGACCAGGTTCGTGTAACCGAAGAGATCAGCGATGATCAGATTAAGTTTCGCTTGTCTGTAGCGCCGGAAGATCTGGGGAAAGTGATTGGAGTTGGAGGACAAGTGATTCACTCCATTCGTAACGTGGTGCAAGCAGGCGGACTGAAAGAAAATAAACGGGTGCAAATTGAAGCAGTCAAAGGAGGAAGTGATCTTGTCTCCAACTGAATATTTGCGGGTGGGCCGATTGGTTTCTACCCACGGCATTCGTGGAGAGGTTCGCATTCTCCCTGATACGGACTTTCCGGAAGAGCGCTTTGCTCCTGGAAGTCAACTCCTGCTTCAGCATCCCAGTTTGTCTGAGCCGCTCTTGCTTACGGTGGAAAAAGGTCGACCACATAAAAATGTGTGGTTGGTGAAGTTTGCCGAATGGAGCAATATCAATGAAGCAGAGCCCTATAAGGGTGGAAGGCTGGTCGTTTCGATCCGGGATGCAGTACCTGTTCAGGAAGATGAGGGCGAGTATTATTTTTACCAGATTATCGGTTGTGATGTGTTTACGACCGATGGCCGTCATCTGGGGCAGGTACGGGAAATCCTGCAATTACCCGCGAACGATGTTTGGGTTGTTCGTCCCAAAGACAAAGGAAAAGAAATTCTTCTTCCGTATATTGATGATGTGGTGAAACAGGTAGACACCGAGGAGAAACGCATTACCATCGAGTGGATGGAAGGACTGGAGTAACATTGGCTAAGATGCGCTTCGATGTACTAACCCTTTTTCCCGAGATGTTTCATGGCTTCTTAAATAGTAGTATTATCAAACGGGCGCATGAAAAGGGGATTGTACAAACCAATTTGGTCAACTTTCGCGAGTTTGCCAAAGACAGGCACCGGACAGTGGATGATACCCCCTATGGTGGGGGTGGGGGGATGGTTTTAAAACCGGAACCAATTTTTGAAGCTGTCGATCATTTACTCCAAGATGTGTCTGACCGACCACCGATTGTGTTAATGTCACCACAAGGTGAACCATTCACCCAGCGTAAAGCCGAAGCGTTAGCCCGTCATTCTCATCTGATCTTCATATGTGGTCATTATGAAGGATATGATGAACGGATTCGGCAATACCTGTGTACGGAAGAGATTTCGATTGGCGATTATGTCCTGACAGGTGGCGAATTGCCTGCGATGGTGGTGATGGATAGTGTGACTCGGCTCATTCCCGGTGTTTTGGGAAATGAGGTTTCAGCAGTCACTGACTCCTTTTCAACGGGATTGTTGGAGCATCCTCATTATACTCGGCCAGCGGAATATCGCGGTTATCGGGTTCCAGAGGTGCTTTTGTCAGGCCATCATCGTAATATTGAAAAATGGCGCCGCCAAGAATCTTTGCGTCGAACGTGGGAAAGAAGGCCAGATCTCTTGAAATCTGTTGAACTGACTCCAGAAGATAAAGCTTTTCTCCAGAGCTTGGAGCGTGTACAAGGCAAGCGTGAGTAATTGTTTTTCAACCAGGGCGTATGATAAAATAACTCCGGTCGATCGTACGCTGGAAATAGGCGTGGTTCACATACAATTGGCTTGAAAGGAGGTTGGAACGATGCACCCAATTTTGCGTGAAGTAACTCAAGAGCAGCTTCGTAATGATATTCCTCAATTCCGTGCGGGTGACACTCTTCGTGTTCATGTAAAAGTAAAAGAGGGTCAACGCGAACGGATTCAGGTGTTTGAAGGTGTAGTGATTCAACGCCGCGGTGGCGGTATTTCTGAAACTTTTACTGTGCGCAAGGTTTCTTATGGTGTAGGTGTTGAGCGTACTTTCCCATTGCATTCTCCAGTTATTGATAAAATTGAAGTTGTACGTCGTGGTAAAGTACGTCGTGCCAAACTGTTCTATCTACGTAAGCTTCGTGGTAAAGCAGCTCGTATTAAAGAAATTCATCAAAAATAAATGGCGAAAGGGAGGGCTTGAATTCGTTCAAGCCCATTCCTTTTATCCATTAGTGGTAGAAAACAATGTGTTTTGGGAGGTGTTTATCCTGTTGCGAACAGGGCGCAAATCCTCATAAGATAGAGAGCATGATAAGAAAATGGGTATCATATTTCATTGATTTGATCCGTATAGAGGGTTTGTCTGTTATTCGTAGCAGGTTCTTATGGATCAAAAAACGCCTACAGATCAAATATTTCCTTCCCGCTCGGAACGTTTGCGAAGAAATCGAAGACCAAAAACCAAGCGGAATCATTTTAAACACAAAGAGTGGGTGATTTCGATTGTCATCGCTGTGTTATTGGCGATGATTGTCCGTCTTTTTGTCGTTGAGCCGTCCATGGTAACAGGCCCTTCCATGGAGCCAACCATGCAGACAGGGGATCTGGTGTTGGTCAATAAAATCATTTATAAATTTCGAAATCCCAAGCGTGGAGAAATCATTGTGTTTCCTACCCCTTCACAAAAAGATTATATTAAACGGATTATTGCTCTGCCCGGTGAAACGGTAGAAGCCAGAAATCATCGTATTTTGATCAATGGAAAAGAGCTCAATGAGCCTTATTTGTCCAATAATATCCGTACAGATGACTTTCCAGCGACAAAAGTCCCACCTGAACATGTCTTTGTTTTGGGAGATAATCGGATCAACAGCATCGACAGCCGAAGCAGTGAAATTGGAACCATTCCCTTTGATAAGATCAGAGGGCGTGCAGATTGGATTTACTGGCCGTTTAGCCATATGAAATGGATATGGTAAACAAAAGCTTGATGATCAAGGAATCTTGAATATCAAGCTTTTTTTGTGAATAGCATGAGACCGCTTTTTTATTGTTTTTACAAAAAATTCCTGATATACTATTTGGAGTAAAATCATTCTTTTTCTGTCATTTTTCCGCATCGAATTCGGAATGTTCTTGAAAGAAAGGGGTAAAAGCAGCGAACGTCTGCATTCATATGATGAGTCAATCAGTGGTAAAAAGAAATCCCGTCATGAGACGGATTCGCTTAGAATATTTCGAGTGGATTTGGTATACTGGTATCGCACTCTTGTTGGCGCTTGTTGTACGTACCTTTTTGTTTCAGCCTGTTCCTCTGTCCGGGCCTTCCATGTTGCCCACTTTTCACCAGGGAAATTGGGTGGTTATCAATAAGTGGATTTATGCTTTATATCAACCGAAACGTGGGGAGATTGTGATCTTCTATGGCCCGCATCAGCGGATCTATATCAAACGGGTGATTGCTGTAGGTGGGGATATAATCGAAGCCCATGGGGGAAAGATCTACATCAATCGCAAACAGGTACAGGAACGCTATTTGTCCCATACATATACGACCAATTTTCCACCCCAAAAAGTTCCAGTGGGAAAACTTTTTGTGATGGGAGATAACCGGCTAAACAGTCTGGACAGCCGTGATTTTGGACCGATTTCGATTAAACAGCTGGTTGGCAGGGCTGATTTGATTATCTGGCCATGGGCAGAAATGAAATGGATTGGTAAAGTAGGTGACAGCAGATGACGATTCAATGGTTTCCGGGACATATGGCAAAGGCGCGCAGGCAGGTAGCCGAAAAGCTCAAGTTGGTCGATATTGTATTTGAGCTGCTTGATGCACGCCTTCCCTTGTCGAGCCGCAATCCGATGATGGATGAAATCGTGAAGAACAAGCCCCGGTTGATCTTATTGACCAAATGTGACCTGGCTGATGAAAGAGTGAATAAGGAATGGGTACGTTACTTTCAGGAAAAACAAATCGGTGTGTTGCCGATTGATGCTCAGACCGGTAAAGGGGTCGGTCAAATTCAGCGCGTATGTGAACAAGTGTTGCAGGATCTCTTTGCCAAGCGAGAGAAAAAAGGCATTCAGTTAAAACGGGTTCGAGCCATGGTATTGGGAATTCCCAATGTAGGCAAATCGTCTCTCATCAATCGTTTGGCCAAACGCAATGCAGCGAAAACAGGAGACCGGCCAGGTGTAACCAAAGCCCAACAGTGGATTCGGGTGGGACAAACCTTGGAGTTGTTGGATACCCCTGGGATTTTGTGGCCAAAGTTTGACGATCAGCAGGTAGGGATGCGTTTGGCTGTCAGTGGGGCCATTAAAGAAGAGATTTTACCTTTAGATGAGGTAGCGTTGTATGCTATTGAATACCTCACAAAACGTTATCCTCACTTGCTTCAGGAACGCTATAAGTTGACTCACTTGCCAGAGGCACCAGTGGAATTATTGGCTGAGATTGGAAAGAAACGTGGCTGTTTGCAACGGGGTGGCGAAATCGATTATGACAAGGCGATTGAACTGTTCCTGAATGATATTCGATCAGGACGATTGGGACGTATTTCTTTTGAATGGCCAGAAGACTGGGAGGAGAAGGAAGAAGAGCATGTTCAAAACAATGACCATTCAACAAGTGAAAAAGTGGCTGAGTGAACAAAAGGAAGTCAGTCCGGAGATGTTGGAGTTGCTGATGGCAGATTCACGAATCGGTGTTCGTAAACTGGCTCAAAGTTATTTACGTGAACAGGAACGGCTGCAGAAAGAGAGAGCCAGGCTGGAAGCAATGTGGGAATATGAACGGGCTGGCTGGACGCAAGGCTATCAGGTGATTGCAGGAGTGGATGAAGCAGGACGGGGACCGCTGGCCGGACCTGTGGTGGCAGCTGCTATTGTATTGCCTTCTGACTTTGATGTAACTGGTTTGAACGATTCGAAGCAATTGACAAGGGAAGAGAGAAATGAGCTGAGGAATCGAATCGAGAGGCAGGCCATGGCAGTGGGTGTAGGCATTGTCGATGTCGAATATATTGATCAATACAACATACTACAGGCTACATATGAAGCCATGCGGCGTGCGATCCAAAAGCTCTCCTGCCAGGTCGATTATCTGCTGGTGGATGCAGTAAAGATACCCGGTATTTCAATTCCACAACAAGGGATTATTAAAGGGGATCAATTGAGTCATTCCATTGCTGCCGCCTCCATTATTGCGAAAACCACTCGTGATGAATGGATGATACAGGCAGCTGAAAAATATCCGCACTATGGATTTGACAAGCATATGGGGTATGGAACACCTGAGCATCTGGCAGCTTTGGTCAAATGGGGAGTTTCCCCGATTCATCGTCGCAGCTTTGCACCAGTCAAAGAGATCATGGAGCAAAGCAGACATGCGGATCAGGTCGGTTAGGAGGATAGTCATTGACGATTGATCGACGCCAACAGGTAGGACGAACGGGCGAACAGGCAGCGGCAGATTTTCTGGTTGGGTTAGGATGGCGCATTTTATCCCGCAATTGGTCTACACGATTGGGCGAGCTGGATATTGTGGCTCTGGATGGACAAGAACTCGTTTTTGTTGAAGTGCGAACGACTTGCGGGCAGCGTTTTGGCTATGGATTTCAGTCGGTTGATGGCCGTAAACAGCAAAAGGTACGACGGTTGGCCCTTCAATATATTCAACAACGTCACTTGGATCAATATCCCTTACGATTTGATGTGGTTTCTGTATTGCTGGATGAAGCTTTTCATCCCAAGCGAATTGATCATTTGAAAGGAGCATTTTAATCGAAAGCGATGCCGTGAAAAATGGCTCGCTTTTTTTTGACACTCCTTTCACTTTTTGTTTGGGATTTTGATTTGCGGGAAATAGTTTAGGGAGACGAAATAAAGAACCCAAAAGAGATTGAGGGATCAAAGATGATTCGTCTTTTCCTTACGTTTATTGCAACAACGAATGCTTTTATCATTTTGTATGCGCCACAGCCGTTGCTTCCGTTGTTTGTGCAAGAGTTTCACATATCCATGTCGACAGCCAGTCTGACCATATCTGTCACGATCATGGGATTAATGATAGCCTCATTTGGCCTGGCTACTTTTTCAGATCGGTGGGATCGGAAAAAACTCATTCTGATTGCTAACATGTCCTTGGTCGTACCAAGCATGGCCTTGTATTTTGCTTCGTCCTTCTTTTGGGTATTGATTTGGCGATTGTTACAAGGAGTGTTTATTGCATGTGTCACTTCGATGTTGATGGCTTATGCATCTGAAGAGTTTCCAAACCATCAACGTGGTAGAATCATGGGCATTTATGTAAGTGCAACGGTGACGGGCGGGTTACTCGGAAGAGTACTTTCGGGGCCAATTGCCGAACGATATTCATGGCATGAAGTTTTTGGTTTCATTGCTTTATGTACATTGGTGATTGGCATACTCCTCCTGTTTCTGCCCACATCACAGAATCAATCGAAACCCGCTCAACAGGTGTTTTTCTCTCATTTGCAAAATCCAGCTTTGATCGGGACCTTTTTCATTGGCTTTTCCCAGTTTTTCGCCTTTATCGGTTTTTTCAATTACTTGCCTTTTTATGCACAAGAGAAACCATTTCATCTCAGTGTCAGTGAAATCTCTGCACTTTATCTTACATATCTTTTTGGCGTGTTTTCAGCTCCATTAACGGGTTTTTTGTCTGATCGCTTGGGGCGTAGAACCATGATGGCCGCTGGACATCTGATTGGAGCTCTGGGAATTATGCTTACGCTATATCCATCGGTCCTGGCCTTGATCATCGGTGCTTCGATTTTGACCTTTGGCAACTTCTCTTCCCAATCATCGGCCACAGCCCATGTCACAGATATGGCCTGCGAATCGAAAGGAGCAGCTACTTCCCTTTATCAATGCTTTTACTATTTGGGTGGAAGTTTGGGTGCCTGGCTGCCTGGTGTCATATGGCCCTGGTTCGAATGGAAGGGAGTCGTTGGGTTGACGATCGGGTTTATCTTGTGTGCCATTATGAGCAATGTTTTTTTGGCTGGGAGAAAAATTGCACATTAGTTTAGGAGAGAGGTCTTAAGTTCATTGAATTTGGTAACGGTTTCAGTTCATAAAAAATTTTTTCCTTACATACAAGGGTAAACCGATGTGAATAGAGAATTAATAAGTAAAAGAATGAAAGTTATAATTTATTTTTGGCATTTAAGCCATTAAGGAATTGAAAAAATCTCCATTTATTCCTATACTAAAATCGCAACCAAATTCTTCTGTTTTTGATAGAAAAACTTTGTAAATGACTCATTATAATAATTATAATTAGTCTCTTAGAAGGGAAGAGATTGAATATGAAACTGAAATTTACGATGCTCTTTCGTTACCATGAAGAAACCAAAGATACAGATGCATTTGCAAACTATTTGCGGACTCAGATCATTCCCAATATCCTTAAGATCAAAGGGATTTCCCATGTTGAGTTATGTCACTTCGTCCCATTCTCCTTTATCAGTCCAAACGTAGAACTTGATGAAACCAAATATTTATTCCAACTGGATATGTACTACGAAAGCGATGAAGCCTTCCAGCAAGCAGTGTCCAGTTTTAATGACAGCTTCCTGGTTGAAGAGATGATCAGGGCAGGAGATTACATTGACCTCTATCTTTCCTACATAGAACCATTTTATAAGGAGGAAATGTATTAAATTTCTGCCCTTCTATTTGATGGCAACATTTCTCTGATTCATATAAGTTTGTCATTCAGTTTGTCTTTTCTATATGAGTCAAATCGTGACAGAATTAAAAACTGCCATATGGACTCATTATATCTTTTAAGCAGATACTTATAAAATCAGACTGTCTTGGCTCGCGAATAAAGCGAGCTTATTTGTTTGGAATTGTATTTATCGGTTATAGATGGCTTTATTATGTGTCTTGAGAGAGAAAATACTATTTATTATGAATTTTATTAATAAAAATTTTACCTATAAAAATGGTACGCTTTTTTATAAAAGTAGTATAGTATAATTAAATTATAATATAAAAAATGGAGGGAATTGTTATTATGAATGATAATCCTATTGCTGTAGTCGGAATAGGATGCCATTATCCGGGAGCAAAGGATATTAAGGAATTATGGGAAAACATTCTCTCCCGTCGGCGGCAGTTTCGTAAAATGCCGGATCAACGTTTGCCGTTAGCGGATTATCATGATCCAAATCCTGACACCCCAGATAAAACATATACCCGGTATGCAGCCCTTATTGATGGCTTTGAGTTTGATTGGGCTGGCCGAAGGATTCCAAAAACTACATATGAATCTTCTGATATTGTTCATTGGCTAGCGTTGGAAGTTGCTACGCAAGCGTTATCGGATGCTGGATATTCCCGTGAAAATTTACCCAAAACAAAAACAGGTGTTTTATTGGGAAATACATTAACAGGTGAATTTACACGCTCCCAAATCATGAGACTTCGTTGGCCATATGTTCGTAAAACGCTTAGAGCCGCAGGAAAATCTCAAGGTTTGTCTAACGAGTTAATCGATCAGCTGGAAAAGCATATGGAAAACATATATAAATCTGCGTTTCCACCTGTTACAGAAGATTCTTTGGCAGGCTGGTTATCGAATACCATCGCAGGCCGGATTTGTAATTATTACGATCTGCATGGTGGCGGATATGTGGTCGATGGTGCTTGCTCTTCCTCTTTGCTTGCTGTGGCTACAGCAGCTGGTAAATTAGCCAATGGTGAACTGGATCTGGCTTTGGCTGGAGGAATCGATATCAGCTTGGACCCCATGGAAATCGTTGGATTTGCCAAAGCTGGAGCTTTAACCAGTAAAGATATGAACGTATATGACCGGAATTCCAGTGGATTTATTCCAGGGGAAGGTTGTGGCTTTGTTGTTCTAAAACGTCTGGAAGATGCCCGAAGAGACGGAGATTATGTGTATGCTGTCATTCGTGGATGGGGAATTTCTTCGGATGGAAAAGGTGGCGTCACAGCACCTAAAGCAGAAGGCCAGGCTCTTGCTTTGCGCCGGGCATATGAGATGGCTGGTTATTCTCCACATGAGTTGGATTTTATTGAAGGACATGGTACAGGAACCGTTGTGGGAGATCGCACAGAATTGGAAGGAATTGCATTGGCCAGAGATGCATTTGGGAAAACTGAATCGCGTTCATGTGGTGTGACCTCCTTCAAATCATTGGTTGGCCATACCAAAGCAGCAGCAGGAATTGGCGGATTGATCAAAGCCGTGTTGTCGGTCAATCAGCGTGTGCTTGTACCAACAGCAGCCTGCAAGGAACCCAATGATGTTTTCTATACGGCCGCACAAAGTATTTATCCCATCTTGCAAGGTGAAGTTCGGGAACCTGATCAGCAAATGCGTGCGGGTGTCTCAGCAATGGGCTTTGGCGGCATTAACTGCCATGTAACGTTGGAATCCGCTGATTTACCCAAGCAAGAATTAAAACCGGAAATTGAAGAAAGAGCGCTGCTCGTTTCGAATCAAGATACCGAATTGTTTGTGTTGGCTGCAGACTCAAAAGAAGATTTGCTCGCTCAAGTGAAACAAGTTCGTAAAATGGCCGAAGGTATGAGTATCGCTGAACTTGTTGATCTGGCATGCCATTTGACAAAGAATGTCAAAGCAGGAGCGAGGTTCAGGGCTGCACTGATCGCAGATCATCCTGACCGTTTGCATGAGCGATTGGAATTTATGGAACAGAAGCTGGCAAACGATTTCCCGGCTGAAGGTGAAGTCTATGCTGACTTGGAGAAGCAAGTATGGATCAGCAATCAAGTGAATCAGCACCGGGTTGGCTTCCTTTTCCCCGGACAGGGATCGCAAAAAGTAAATATGGCGCGTACCTTGTTCGAAAGATTCCCTTGGGCCAGAGAATTGGCGGAGCAAGTATGGGAAGTGTTGCCGCAAGGAAAAGAACGTATGTTCCGTCCTCTGGATAAGGCACGAAACCAGGAAGAAATCAAGGAATGGGAAAAACAGTTAAGCCAGACAGAAGTAGCTCAACCTACGATTTGTTTGGCCTCTGTTTTGTGGGCAAAATTCCTGGAGCGTCTGGGAATCAAGCCGGATGTAGTCGCTGGTCATAGCTTGGGTGAATTATCTGCTCTATATGCGGCTGGTGCCTACGATGAAAAAACATTGTTCCAACTTGCCGCGATCAGAGGAAAAGCCATGTCTGCTTCCGAAGAAGAGGCGGGTACGATGGCTAGCCTGCGTTGCAATCAGGAAGAAGTGGAAAAGATTTTAAAAGAAGTGTCTGGTTATGTGGTAGTTGCCAATTTAAACAGTTCGATGCAAACAGTGATTTCGGGTGAGAAAGAAGCGGTTGCTGAAGCAGTAAAGATTGCGCAGGATCGTCAGATTCAAGCGGTCATGTTACCTGTTTCCAATGCTTTCCATTCTGAGCTGGTGCATCAGGCTGCGAATACATTGCGTGAGCATGCACCCGTTCCGGTGGAGTCCGTGAAATTATCGGTACCGTTTATTTCTGGAATGGATGGGAAAGAGTTAAAAAGTCTTTCTAATGGCAAAGAATATTTTGCCAATCAAGTGATCAGTCAGGTCGATTTTATTTCTCTCATTTCCACGATGAAAGAAAAATGTGATCTGTTGGTGGAAGTGGGACCAGGGCGTGTGTTAACAGGTTTGGTGAATGATCAATTCCAGGGTACGATCGCATGTTTCCCTGTCGAGTCAAGACCGGGTATGGATTATGATTTGCATCAATTCCTGGCCGTTTATTTTGTACAAGGCGGACAAGTCCATTGGGAAGCCTTGTACGAAAACCGTTTGGTTCGTCCTTTTGTTCCCGCTAGCGAAAAGAATTTTATCGTCAATCCTTGCGAAAATCCTTTATCTGTACCATCCCCAGGGGATGCTGGCGAGATCGATGTTTCGTTCAACTTGCCTGAAGCGAAAGATTTGCCTGCGGATGTGATCAATCAGTATCTGAAGGAGAGAGGCTCCTTTATACTTGATGTGATTCGGGCTGACTTGAAACATATGAATGTAATGTCTTCTGTACCTCAATTGAAACAAACCGTTGAGCAGAAACCAGTTGCAAGGCAGGTTTCTCAACCGGCTCTACAGTCTGTACATCATGTTGAACAAGCTGTGATACAGTTAGCAGCAGAGCGGACAGGTTATCCGATGGATTCAATCCGGCTTGACCATCGCCTGCTTGATGATTTGAATCTGGACTCCATTAAATCAGCTGAACTTGTATCTTCATTGGCCCATATGTTTGGCGTGGCTGACCAAATTGATCCAAGTGGATTTGCAAATGCAACACTTGAGGAGGTTGTCCGTGAAGTTCAGGCACTACTTCCTGATCAGCTATCAGAAGCAGTCGAGGAAAGAAAAAGTCATGATGTCGCTGATTTGCTGATCCGGCAAGCAGAGCAAATCACCGGTTATCCACGAGAATCGATCCATATGGATTTGCGCTTGTTGGATGATCTGAATCTGGATTCCATCAAATCAGCTGAACTGGTTGCCAATGTAGCAAAGGAACTTGGCGTGGCAGACCGTGTCGATCCCAGCTTGTTTGCCAATGCAACTTTGAAAGAAGTAAGTCAAGCTTTGGAAAGCCTGGTTCCACAAAAAAGCGAGGATGCTGGCGAAAACTCGATTGCAGACTCCCTGTTAAAATGGGTAACAAAGTTAACCGGTTATCCACGAGAATCGATCAGTATGGACTTGCGCTTGTTGGATGATTTGAATCTGGATTCCATTAAATCGGCTGAATTAGTCAGTCAGGTAGCCAAAGAGTTTCATTTGGAAGGCAAATTGGATCCCACATTGTTTGCGAACGCCACACTCAAGGATATTGAACGGGAACTGGAGCAATTGATCGAACACAAACCGGAGAAACCGAAAGTGATCGTTTCAAAACAGCCACAAAGCTCAAAGAGAACTTGGGTGCGTAATTTTGTGGTCGACTATGTAGAAAAACCGTTGACAATAAAAGATATTGCTTTTCCAGAGACATCTCGTTTCCTGATTGTGGCGAAACAAAAACGTCATGCTCTGGCTCAAGCATTGTCGCAGGAATTGAATCATTACCAGATCCCACAGGAAATCGTGACATTTGGAGAGTTGCAAGATCAAGATCTGTTGAAGAATGAGGCGTTTAGCCATATTGTCGTCATTCTGCCCAAAACAGATACGAACGAAGATATTGCCGAAATCGTGAAGAGACTGCAAAGTGTGGTCCAGCCAGTGAAAGATTATGGCTATAAAGCTTCGATCACCTATATTCAGTATGGTGGTGGCTACTTCGGAACACGTTTGGATCAAATTGAATTGGCTACTTGTACAGCAAATGCTTTTGCAGCTAGTCTTCATTTGGAGCGTCCGAATGCCAAGATTCGCGTCATTGATTTGAGTCCGGCACTGAAACCACAAGCCATTGTGAAAAATGTGCTGCTGGAAATTTCCGCTGAAGATGCCTTTATTTCCGTTGGATATGATGAGCACAATGTAAGACGTGTTCCACAGGCGATTGTGCAACGGCCAAAATCGTATCCTTCACGCTTGATTGAATGGACAAAAGAGGATGTGATCCTTGTTACCGGTGGTGCCAAGGGGATTACAGCCGAGTGTGCTCTAGGGGTAGCGAAATCGACAGGAGCCAAGATGGCTCTGGTTGGAAGCTCGGCTCTGGAGAAAAGCCGAGAAGTTCAGAAAACGTTGGAGCGCTACCGGCAAGAAGGCCTTGTTTGTCAATATTACCAATGTGATATAACAGATCGAAGTGCCGTTGAACAATTGATCAAAACCGTCCAAGAAGAGCTGGGACAAGTGACAGGTGTGATTCATGGTGCGGGTCTTGTGCACTCCAGACGGGCTGAGCAAATTACTCTGGAAGCCTTTTTAAGAGAAATTGGACCTAAGGTGTTCGGAGCTTTAAACCTTTGTGACGTGTTGAAAGACCAACCACCGAAGCTATTTATCGGATTTTCCTCCTTGACGGGTCTGTCTGGTATGGCCGGAAATACTTCTTATGGATTTGCCAATGAAGTGTTGCAGCTCATCTTACGCCGTTTCGAAAAAGAACATCTTGAAACACAAGTGTTGGCTGTTGCTTTTGGCGTATGGGATGAAGTAGGTATGGGTGCACGATCAGGCAGTATCAATTTCCTGGAAAAGAAAGGAGTCTATGCGATTCCGGTTTCCGAAGGGGTTGAACGGTTTGTTCATCTGTTCCATCATGATCCGCAGGCCAAACAAGTGGTCGTTACAGCAAAAATAGATGGTTTGGATACCTGGCATCCACGTCCGGTCAAACGGGAAAAAGAGTTTCGGTTCATTGAAGAAATTGTCACCGACTATCCGGAAGTGGAGCTGGTGACTCGGGTTCACTTGGATCTTGAAAGAGATTCATATGTAAAAGACCATGTTTTTAATGGAACATATCTGTTCCCGACGGTATTTGGTCTGGAAGCCATGGCTCAAGCCGTCTCTTATGTAACGGGAATCGAAGATTTCAGCCGTGTTCGTATCGAGGATATTCAGTTAAAACTGCCAATTGTGCTGGATCCGAAAAAAGGCGTTACAGTTGAAGTCCGTGCAGAAGTGTTGGAAGACAGACGGGTAGTGACAGAGATTCGAACAGAACAGACGGGCTTTGCGAAGGCGCATTTTGCAGCAACCTTTGTATTCCCTTCAGAAGTGGAAGTGAAGAAACAGGATGTATCCTTCCCTGAGGAGCCTTTGGCCATTGAACCAAAAGAAGATCTTTATGGTCCACTTATGTTCCAGGGACCTCTATATCAGCGCATCGAAAAGGTCTATGACGTGAAATACAATCAAGAACAGAAAACGGGTAGCTGTCAGTTTACAGCCCGTGCAGAATCGATGGAAGAATTTTTGCTTGGCGATCCGTATCATCATGATGCCTTGTTGCAATCGGTACAGATGGTCGTACCGCAAGATGTGTGCTTGCCAGTACAAATCGCTTCCTTCGAGAAAC
This sequence comes from Thermoflavimicrobium dichotomicum, assembly GCF_900114055.1. Lineage (GTDB taxonomy): Bacteria > Bacillota > Bacilli > Thermoactinomycetales > Thermoactinomycetaceae > Thermoflavimicrobium > Thermoflavimicrobium dichotomicum. Next base: position 36,140 of record NZ_FORR01000023.1, read on the forward strand.
TTGGACTCTATGAAAACATGAAAGGAACATGGAAATCTGTAGCCAGACTCGAAGAGAAGGGGGATTCTTACTATATCTATACCGTTGATGTGTTGGATGAAAAGAATCAGGTAGTCCAAACTCTGGCGGGCTATAAGGTACACATCATGGAGCATAAACCGGAGCGCCCAACGGTTGAAGAGCTTGTTACAATCGCTTTCCCCGATGAACGGCGACTTGCCCAAGCGATTCAAGCATCTGCCGATTCGTTCCAGATCGAAGTTCCAGTGATGACCATAGCTCATTTGCCAGGGATTCACAAGCAAAAGAAAGATCAGCGCCGGGCGAGAGTGATTCCGCTATTTAAAAGAGCACTTGTGAAAGCTGGAGCTAATGAGGTCTATTCGGTCACATGGAATGAAACAGGAAAACCCGTCGTACTGAAACAGGGTACTGTCACAAGTGATTACCATGTTTCCTTCTCTCATGATGATGAAGTGACCATTTGTGTACTTGGCAAGGCCGAACAAGGCTGTGATATCTTGCCGATCGAAAGCCACCGTGACGAAGAAGAGTGGAGTCGCTTGTTGACAACGAAGTATCAATCCCTGATTCAGACTTTAAAAGAATCGGGTGATTCTGTAGCCCAAGCTGGAAGTCGCATCTGGGCTGGTATAGAGGCTGTGAAAAAAGCAAGCGGAGCAAATGTCCAAGGTATTGACATCGGAGAAGTTTTGGACGAAGCCGTTTTATTAAAGGTGAAGACGGAACAGTCGAATCATACGGTGCTTACCATCCCTGTACAATTATCAAAGCCGACGAAACGAATGGTAGCAATTGTGGTCTCATCGGAGATGTCTCAATCTGAATCAAATGCAGTACTACTTAACGATGAATTTCATCCAGATTACGGCTTTGTTCATCGTTTTGCACTTACTCATCCCATTTCTTTCACATTGGGAAGAAGGACAGAAATCTCGAGTTACGCCACTTGGGTCGGAAAAGTAAGAGAGTTAGCCTTGTCCTCCGTTCGTGAACGTGTAAGAAAGCAGTTCGCTACAGGAAGATATGGAATGGTTACCAATTTTGTACAAACCGAGGTTTTCGGCGAGGCAGGATCTCATGATGTGATGGAAGTTCATGTTCAAGTGGATCGTATCGAAAATGACAGTTATATCGAAATGGTTTATTACTGGCATAAGGTGAAAAAAGATAAAGACTTGGAATTGATTGCGGTTAGCAGACAAGGCCTGACTTGGGTGGAGATTGTCGGTCATGATTCAGAGCGAACAGTAAGACCAAGTCCATTCCCGGATTATTTCAGACAGTATTTAGATGATAATTTAACGATTATGCGGCATCGACATTCTCTTGAGCGAAAAGCCACTGTCTTGTCTGACCAGTTGCTGGGAAAAGAGTTGTTTGAGGTTAAAACAGGTCCTGCAAATCGCATGATCTTGCAGAAGACGACGATCGAAACCACTTTAGAAGAATCGGATTTGGTAGGTAACATCTTCTTCTCTAACTATTCCATTTGGCAAAGCAAGGTTCGCGATCAATTCTTCTATAAATTGGCTCCTGAATTGTATCATGGAGTAGGTGAACAGGGTGAATGGCTCGCTCTTTACAGTCAGGTGAAACACCTCCGCGAAGCAGTACCGTTCGATACCATTCAAGTAGAAATGTCGTTATCCAAGCGGTATGAATATGGTGCCAAACTGTTCTTTGAATATTACAAGCTGGGTCCAGATGGAAACAGACAGAAATTGGCCTATGGCGAACAGGATATTATCTGGGTAAAACGGGATGAGTATGGAAACCCATACCCTGCTCCACTGCCAGAGGTATTTGAAAAAGAGTTGGAGAAAGTTCCACAGTTGCGTTAACGTCGGTTCGATTCGATATATAAAAACCTTAGCTCGATATTCACACGAGCTAAGGTTTTTTCTTGCGAACCCAGTAGCGTTATGGTGACCATCACCTGAAAAAAAGAAACATGCCACCTAGGTAATAAATAAGCGGCATGTTTCTTTTTTTATGATGATGGCTTTGTATTTGCTGCTGAATCGTAGTTTTTCTTTAGCTGATCAAATTTGGATTGGATTCTTGGTTGTACAGTTTGGCTAATCAGTTCCTGTCTTTTCTTTAAAAGATCATAGAGAAAGCTTTTTTCAGTTTGATCAATTTTAATTCCAAACATATCGAGTGCAGCCGTCATTTTTGGATTACCGTCATAAGAAAAGCCATGAGGAGAGATATTAGTACCCTTGGTGATAGATCCAAAGGCTCTCTGTTTAAATTCTGAAATAATCTGACCCCAGGTTGAAATACTCTTAGATTCATCGATTTTCGGAATCAATTTGGGTATAGAAAGATTGTTACTTTGCAGTTGGTCGTTATTGAGTTTGAAGTCATTATATAAACCCTGGCTAGATGCTGCAATGGATTTTAGTTGACGTTCAGTTTCAAGTTGATCAACATTTATACCAAATACGTTGACTAAAGCTTGGATGTCGGATGTTGACAGCTCTTTGGCAAGCTGATCTGGATTATCTTTAAAACTATCATTTACACTTATGATGTATACAACATTAATGGTATTCGTAGCAGTCTCTTTTGCAAGATCATTTTTTAATTGACGTAATGCGACAGACATCGAGGCCTGTTTGTTGCCAGATTGTATAATTGAAAGTTTTTGAGTAATACTGGATAAATCAGACGTAAGAAGAGCATACTGATCGGTTTTTGCACCATATGTACGTAATGAAAATTGATATGAAACGGTATTTTCTGGCTTCATTTCAAGAAGTGAATTTTCGATTTCTCTCTTGAGAATATCTAATAAAGTACGATGATTGCTTACTTTCGTAGCAGTCTTTTGTCCTGCATCCAAAAGTATATTGATGTTGATCTTGACAGGGGACTGGTCAGATAGATTTAGCTTTTCCGGTTTTATCCGTAAGGACGGGTCATAGGTATCAATAAGTTTTAATACGTGTTGCCAGTCTTCATTAAAATAATAGAGCAGACGATCATAAGCTTGATCAGCCTTCATGGAATTAGGCATTAGGTCGACGTATTTTTTTGCAAATGAGTAGATTCCGGCATCATCATTTTGCATTTCTATTAATAATTTTCCTGGTGGAAACTCTAGCAGTCCTGGAAGGCTGGTTGGCGCTTTTGGAATAGGAGGTTCTTTAGCAATAGACTGTTCTTGTTGCTGAGAAGGTGTTTTATGTGAAGATGGGGCTACTTTTGTTGCTTCCGAGTCAGAGCAAGCAGACAAAATCAGTAAACATGATAATAATAGATAAGGGAATTTTCGCATCCTTTAATCACCTCATTTTTTATTTAAATTTAATTTATGAAATTAAATTAGCATAGATAGGATTTTTATGTCAATTTTATAAGAAATACAAGTAATAAAATGTATTTAGTATATAGTTTTTATAAATTATGAATTTAAATACTCTTGGCTCATGATATATAAATATTTTAAAGTTTAAAGTGTCAGTTCTGCCATCTGCAAGGATAAGAATTTTTGGTTCGGATTAAGTGAACATTTATTTATAGAGTTGGAGGAGTACACGTAATCCGAAGTGTAAAATTTTCATTGCATATTACGATGATGAATGCTTTATTTAAAGGTTATATTATTAAAAAGGTTACAAAATCATTCTTTTGTAACGTTATTTAGGGTAATTTGCTCATCGTTTTTTTACAATGATACCATTTCCTGGGTAATAAAACGGGTGATAGAGGAATTTTAAAATTGCTTCTGTTCTTTTATTGACTCATAATAAATATATACATAAAAAGGAAGGAAGTCTCCATATGAAACGGCTTTTATTTGTTTATGCGCATCCAGATGATGAATCGTTTACGGTTGGCGGGACGATTGCCAAATATGCTGAGCAGGGAGATGTGGAGATTCATTTGATCTGTGCAACTCGTGGTGAGGCTGGAAAAACAGGAAATCCGCCTCAATGTTCTCCTGAAGAGTTGCCAAAAGTACGTGAACAGGAATTGAAGAGCGCAGTGGCTCACCTGGGACTGCATCATCTTCATTTTTTAAACTACAAAGATGGTACATTATCGGATGTACCGGTCGAAACATTAAGTCAAGATATCATGGCCTATTTAAAACAGATTGCTCCGCAGGTGGTTGTAACTTTTGCTCCGCACGGAATTTCAGGTCATAAGGATCATATCGCGATTTCGCAAGCTACGTACAAAGCTGTGACAGAAAGTAATGTTTTCTCGGTAAAAAAACTGTACTATGTGACGATCCCGGCATCAATGGGAGAGAAAATGGGGAGAAAAGTTTATACAGACCCTGATTCATCCATCACCACCATTATTGAGTGCGAGAAATACAAACCTCAAGTGATGAAAGCGCTGTTGGAACATAAAACACAAAATATGTCTGTCGATAAAGCATTTCCCGGTGTATTGGCTGGCGATGATTCGAATGTTCCTGGTAAAAACTACTTCATTCTCGCTTGGCAACGGATCATAAGACCCATTAATAAACAAGAGCATGATTTGTTTGATGGGATTTCCAGCCAGGTCTGATCTCCAAAGGATTGTTTGTGAAATCAGCCGATCGTCCTATGTAGGCTTTTGGATGATCGGCTTTTGTTACGGGATCAATGATTTATCTTTTGTTTTAATCGACCATTTTTAAGTGATCAAAGCTCTATTGAAAAATGGATAATGAGACCTATTGAGTCATAAGTGCAAGGGAGATGCTGTCCTTAGCTATTTTCATAACGGCTTCATCTTGATAATCATAGCCATAAGATAATAGGACGACGGCAACATAAATAGCTATAAACTGTGCAACCCGTTGGGTCTCTTCCGGTACATTTCCATAGATCGCAAAGAATTGTTTTCGCCCTTCTGGAGGTAAAAAACTGTATACAATGGATAAATCGACGGCCGGGTGACCGATATGTACATCTCCCCAGTCGATGATGCCGCAAATGGTACCGCTTGAATCTACCAAAATGTTTTTGCAATGCAAATCACCATGAACCACGGTTAAAGGGGCCATCGGGGGATTGGTTGGGACTGTATTCATAATGTTTTCAATCTGATGATATCGAAGAGGAAAAGATACTGATTTCAGTTGCTGCAGATACTGTTGCAGTTGCTGCTTTCTTTTTGGGATATTCAACCGGCCATATCGGTCAAAAGGAACTCTATATTTCTGAGCGATTGAGATGGGAAGCTCATGTAATGTCTGCAAAAATTTTGCCAAGATGGAAGCAGATGAGATCCGTTGTCCAAGCGATACATTCCTTGGTAACTCTCCGGGAACAAAACGGTATCCTGTAAATATCCAGGGATAGTCAGTGGAAGGCTTTCCAAAAAAGAGTGGTTCTGGGATCGTGATCGAGAGTTTGGATACCAGGAGAGGAAGGAAACGATTTTCAACAGCTAATATTTGAGCTCCCAATTCCCGGCGTGGAAAGCGAAAAACATAGGCATCATTGACTTTAAAAACGGTATTATCAAATCCTTCACCACAGGGTTTGATATTTGAAACCGATAAGCAAGGAAACTGCTCTTGGATTAATTGTACAGCTTGTGCTTTGGATACGACATGCTCTGGTGACCATGCTTTGTTCATGACTGTCACTCCTGGTAAAGGGGGCCAGTTTTAGATAAGTATCATTCTTTAGGAAACACTATGTTATCTTACTGATTATTTCTGTATCTTTCAACTTCTTACTGAACGATGCTTTTATTTTCGATTATGACCAAAATCGTTTTTTATCAGGATCTTATACCAAAACTAGTATTTATTTACTCCGTTTAAGATTAAGAGCCAATACCCCTATTAAGAGAAGAATGAAACCCAAGAGCATTGAATTGGGATAACTGGTAGCCGTATTGGGCAGTTTTTCACCTACTTGATCGGTTGTGTTATTCGTATCACTTGTTCCAGGATTTTCGGATGTACCAGTATTTTGATTGCCATTATTCGTGTTACTGTCTTCGTTGTTAGTACTACTATCTCCGTTATTCGTGTCATTTCCCCCTGTCGAAGATAAATTTTCACATGGAATTCCATCTTGATCTTCATCTAAATCGTCAATATTTCTGGCTGCAGAACCACCATCGTTTGTAAAGTATGCTTGAGCGTCTTCGGGAGTAGAAAAATCCGAACAGTTTTTGTCAATACCGTCATTTCCATTATCAGCAGCGAAGGTAGTACTTGAAAAGATGAATAATCCCATTACTATGCCAAGGAAAGAGGTAAATAGATTCTTCACTCAAGCCCCCTCCCTATTTAAGTTGACTTTTTATTCAACAGTAAATTAATACCACATTCAATGAAATATATTTTGTTTCCTTCCCAGCAATATGAATATTTAATGAATATGGAATAATAAGGTTTTAACAGAAAAAAGCAACCCATCGAAAAAGGTGATGAGTTTGTTGTTGGTGAGTCAAATATGGCTGGAGGTTTGCCATCAAGCTGAATCCCATTAATCTGAGGGATTTTTTTTTGTTCTATTTTTTTGCGCATCTCCTCTAAATATTCTCGTGATTTTCCCTTTGGAATCGTCAGGTTTTGCCAATCTTCATTTTTCACTAATTTAGCAAGATAAACGATCTGTCCGATATGATACGAATAATGAATGACTTGTCTTTGGATTGCCTGAATGACGGTATGGTTCTCCCCGCGGATGGTCACTGTTTTAAGCAAATCCTCTGGCCGCAAGCTTGCAATGGTATCGAAAACCACTTGCCAACCTTTTTCCCAATCTTTCATCAAAGCTTCTCTTGAAGCATAACTCCCTTCAAACTCTGCATCTCGATCCCGTGTGGGCTTCTCGCCATCTGTGGTCAAAAAATCGGTCCAGCGCGACAGCATATTGCCGGAGAGATGCTTAACCAGAATAGCGATGCTGTTTGATTCACTGGCCGGTGAAAAATGAAGTTCCTCCAGAGTGAGTTGCTGCATTGCCTTTTCTCCGGTACGCTTGATCGAGCGAAAATCCTCCTGTACACAAGAGAGATATTCTTGTTCCATGACCATCCCCCTTTTTAAGCATCAGAAAGAGAATCAAAATGATTACTTCATAAATAAAATTCCCTATCTTCTAAATAATATTATACAAAAAAGAGCAGGTTTATATGAATGAGCTACTCCACCTACAGCTTCTACGCAAATTCGAAATTCACTACCTCCACCCCTATTCGGCTTTTGGTTCAGCTGCTCTCCACAGGCCCTCAATAGGAGTCATTCCAATCATGTTTGTCAATCTTTGTGAATACATTTATTTAAATAATAGGAAAATATCGAATGGGGGCCAGGTAAGAAAATGCAACATTATTATGGAGATCAAATGCCGTTGCGTATTTTGGATGAGGCTGAATTTTGGAAGCATCAAGAAGAAGAACATACGGTTGTTATTCGAGAACTGGTAAAAAATCTGGAAACACAATATGTTGAGGCGCTAAAAGAATGGGAGAAGGTTTTAAGCGAAACACACCAGCGTATAATAAGGTTCATTGAAACAGTCATCCGTTCTGGTTATGATGTTACACCTGAGGTTTATCAAGATGTATTACATTTAGTGAAATTTTGTCTCGATCAAAGCGAACAGTTTATCGAGCTGTGCAGGCAAATCAGGGATCAAAGTGAAGCCATCAAAGACAATTTAACCGCTAAAGTTGTTATTAACCATATTATCCGCGAATCCGAATACTTCATCGGTATCGCACAAACCATTTTATATCAGAAATAGTCAAATTCAACAGATATTCACTATTCTAGAAGATCCGAATAGAACAGCAATTATTCGCATTTTAAATCTTATTTATGCTTGATTTGAGCTGTACTTTGATACAAATCTGCCGCCCTGACAGGAATTTGCGTGATTTGCCACGAATCCATTTTGAAAGGTCAGAAAGTTGGGAGTATGGGTGAACGTGAGCTTGACAAACTCTGTCACGGTCAGTCTTTCCATACTTCTGATTGAGAGCGAGTTAGGTGGTGTATCTCATGCCGATTGACTTTCATTCTAAGGACAACCGTTTCACATATTCTACACGTCGGGCTGATTCATCCTGGATGTCCGCTATCCGAAATATCGTTGATATTAAAGGTAAAAATGTTTTAGATGTTGGATGCGGTGGTGGTATTTACTGTAAGGCATTTGCCGAGATGGGCGCAGAACATGTTACTGGAATCGATTTTTCTAAAGAAATGATCAAAAGTGCTGAAGAAAACTGCAAGGACTATCCCCAAATCACTTTTGTTGAAGGGGATGCACTTGCTACTAACTTACTAGGTTCTCAGTATGATGTGATTCTGGAAAGAGCACTCATTCACCATCTGACGGACTTGGAATCTGTTTCCGTGAGGCTTATCGATTATTGAAGCATAGCGGCATCTTAATTGTGCAGAGTCGTACCATGGAGGATGCCTTGCAACCGCCGAATGAGAATCATATTCGGGGGTATTTCTTTGAAGTATATCCAAGACTCATTGACAAAGAAGCCAAACGAAGACACGATAGCAAAACCGTAAAGGAAGCCTTGCTGAAGGTGGGTTTTCGATCCGTTGATGAACATAAATTATGTGAGACAAGAAAAATTTACACGGATCTTGAAGAACTCAAGGATGATCTCTTAGCGAGAACAGGTCGGTCCATTTTGCACGAGCTATCAGATCCAGAACTGAAATATTTGGTTCAGTATATAAGCGAACGATTGCGCAATCGTAGTACACAGGAAATTGTCGAACAAGACTACTGGACGATTTGGGTGGCTAGAAAGGATTAGTTGTCCATCAGCTAGAGAAGTTAAGATCACTTTATATCCCCAAAATGAAAAAAATACATCCTTTCTACAACATAACCCATTTTTTTGTATTGGAGGCACTTTTTTCTTAACAACTTGTTGATAAAATTATGATTTGCAATGGTAGTGGCGTAAACTGCTATGGACCTAGGGACCCAATTGCTATCAATACTGGTACTGGCAATATCCAACACATTAGCAAAACCCAGACTGAAGGAGATCAAGACCAACATCCTTAAATGGAAACATTGAAAGAGCCTGCATTAAGCATAGCTTAGAGTAGGCTCTTTTTTTCGTTAAAACCTTGATGATTACGGAAGGAGAAAATTTAATTCGAGGGAAAATCACATTGCTATCAAGTTAAGGCCTTTTTTAAAGAATATCGCAAATATAAGAAATATATCAGAGACCTTGAATGACCTGTTTTCTAAACCAAAAGACTGCTAAACGCTTTTTTGCAAAGCGCTAGCTTCCCTACATGACAAAACTTCACATGTAATTACATTTAATCGAGATCTGGCTGATAACCAAGCGTAATAGGCAGTTAAAAAATGAAAAGAAATTGCCTGATGGATGCGCCGTCAGGATCTATCCCGTGAAGTAAACTTCCTTCCGTTTTACGAAGATTCAATATATTATTCGAAGCCGTAACAAGAGCGGATAGTGTATCATAAGATATTTTGTCGAGGGAGATATTCGATGATCGGAGTATTTGGTTCGAATTCACCCGTCGGACAATCGATTATTTTCGTTCTGTTCTTCATGCCCGTTCCTGATTACGGAGCTGGCGCTACCTATTCATTTTATAAACGGAGGTTGTAAAAATGGATGATTGCAAAAAATGCAAAAAAGAACTCGAAAAGCTGAGCGTTGACGAGTTTATGCAGTGCGAGGTGACGCCTTGGGAAAATCAAGGCCAGTATGATCCTGAGCTGGCTCAACAATGCGCTGGTCGCCAATGCGCTGGTCGCCAATGCTTCAATTGTCGCCAATGCTTCAATTGTCACAGATGCTTCAATTGTGTCCAATGCTTCAATTGTGTCCAATGCTTCCGTTGTGCCCAATGCTTCCATTGCGCTCGTTGCGGTAATTGCCGTGGTTGATTTCATGGATCGTTTCCTAGTGGAAACCATGGCTGCCTGAGGAGAAGAGGTCACCCCTGCACAGATATTTTTTTGGGCTGGCAGGGGTTCTTCTCTTAAAATCAGCCATAAAGGACAAATTGCCGTACATAAGATACTAGAGTAATGGTGCAGATTTGAGAACAGCTCACGGTAAGGAGGAGCGGAATGACAAATTTGAACCCTTCGATGCGTCTGAAAGTGAAAGGGGATACGTTTTTTCTCCCTGATCCCAACGGCGGTGTGTATTTTCGGAACAACTCAGTCTCGTTCCGTTTGGAAGGCAGGACGATCGATCAGTGGATTGAAAAACTCATACCGATGTTCAACGGGGAGCACACGTTAGAGGATATAACAGACGGATTGTCGGATCCATACCGGAACCGGGTGTATGAAATCGCTGAAATCCTGTACCAAAACGGCTTTGTCCGGGATGTGAGCCAAGACCGTCCACATCAATTGCCGGATGAGGTTCTCAAAAAGTATGCTTCACAAATTGAATTCTTGGACAGTTTTGGTGGCTCGGGCGCGTACCGTTTTCAGTCCTATTGTCAGTCCAAAGTGTTGGCGGTCGGCTCCGGTCCGTTTTTTGTCTCGTTGGTTGCTGCCTTGTTCGAATCTGGATTGTCCCGGTTCCACGTGCTGATCACGGATTCGGTACAGACCAACCGGCAGCGGTTGGCGGAACTGGCGGCACATGCCCGCAGAACGGACCCCGAGGTGGCGATGGAGGAGGTCACTCTGCATAAGGAGGGGATGAGTTCCTGGCAGGGGGCTGTGCAGCCATTTGATGCGATTTTGTATGTGTCGCAGGAGGGCAATGTCGAGGAACTGCGGGTTCTTCATGCAGTTTGCAGGGAGGAGAAGAAGGTGTTACTCCCGGCCATATGTCTGCAGCAGGTGGGCCTGGCGGGTCCACTGGTGCATCCTGACTCTGACAGTTGTTGGGAGTCGGCGTGGCGCCGCATGCACCAATCTGCGCTTTGCAAAGACCCGCAGTTGCACACTTTCTCTTCCACAGCAGGAGCGATGTTGGCGAATGTGATCGTGTTTGAATGGTTTAAATCGGTTACAGGAGTGACCGAATCGGAAGGGAAAAATAAATTCTTCCTGCTGGATCTGGAGACGTTGGAAGGAAACTGGCATTCATTCATGCCCCATCCGCTGGTGACCGGGCGTGCAGCCAAATGGGTTCAAGATCTCGATCTGCGGCTCGAACGGAGTGCGGACAGGAGAGAGTCGAATGGATTGCTTCGTTACTTCAGCCTGCTGACATCGCAGGAATCAGGGATTTTCCATATTTGGGAGGAAGGGGACCTGAAGCAGCTTCCGTTGGCTCAGTGCCGCGTTCAGGCAGCCGATCCGCTGTCGGAGGGACCGGCTGAGCTGTTGCCGGACATAGTTTGTACCGGTCTGACGCATGTGGAAGCGCGGCGGGAAGCGGGGCTGGCCGGGATTGAAGCATATGTGTCGAGAATGGTCGGGCTGCTCGTTGAGGATGGCATGGTAGAACCGCAGGAATTTGTCGGCGTCGGAGCGGGGGAAACGGTTGCGGAAGGCGTTTGCCGCGGATTGCAAAAGTGTCTGGATGAGGAGCTGCGCAAGCGACAGGATCAGAAGACTCCTGTCTTTCATGTGCAGTTGAGAGCGGTAGAAGATGAACGTTGCCAGTTTTATTTGCAGGCATTGACCACGATGCAAGGTGAACCGACGATTGGCTTGGGAGAAGAAGTGTCCGGATTCCCTGTGGTGTGGGTCGGTACGGGCGGCCGCTGGTATGGCAGTGTAGGCTTGAATGTGACACTCGCCTTGCGGAAGGCGTTGCAACAGGCGCTGACGAAGGCACAAAACCAGGCGACGTGCCTCACGATGCAAGCGTTGGAGGCATCAACCGTACTTCTTGAAGAAAAGGTGCCGCAAAGCCTTGCAATCCCCGGGTGTGAAGATGAGGCACAATCGGAGGTCCTGCAGTCCGCTTTGCAGATTTTGAAACGGAACCACAAGCGGCTCTTGGTCTTGGATCTGGCCTTGGAGCCATTTTTGCAAGAGGAACTGGCAGGAGTGTTTGGTGTGTTGTTACGAGAGGAGGAATCTCGGTGAGCGCTGTCGTGATGGTTGTCGGAGAAGGGCAGTTGGCGGACTTCGTATCTGAAGAACTGTCCACCCAATGCCAGGTCGTTCGTCAGACGGATATACAGGCAGGAGTACCAAAAGCGGCAGATTTGGCTCTGGTGTTGCACGATGCCTGGCATCCCTCCGTTCATCAAAAGGCGGAAGAGGTGTTGCAACCGAGCGGCATCCCTTGGCTACGCGGCTTTGTTTCATTTGGCGAAGGCGTGGTCGGGCCGCTGGTTCGTCCGGGCACGCCGGGGTGCTCCCAGTGTGCGGACTGGCGACGTCTCATGGCAGGATTCGACCGCAAGGAAATGTGGCAGCTTGAGCAGAGACTGGCGGCGTACGGGGGAAGGTCACGTGACGTGTGGGCATCGCGCACAGGGCTTTTGCAGGTGGCTCATCTGGTTGTAGCGGAGGCAGAGAGGGTGCTGCAAGGCAGACGGGCCCACTCGGAAGGACGGGTGTTTTTGATCAACCTGAAAACGCTGAAAAGCTCACGCCACTTCTTTTTGCCCGATCCGCAATGTCCGGTTTGCGGTCGATTGCCTGACGATTCACCGACAGAGGCCCGAATCACGCTTAAACCAAGTCCGAAGATCAGCACCGACAGTTACCGCTGCCGTTCGATGGATGACCTGAAGGAAGTTCTGGTTAAAGACTATCTGGATTACCGGACTGGCCTTCTGAATGGGAAAATGCATGACCTCATGTCCCCGTTTGCCGATGCGAGCGTGAATCTGCCGCTATTCACGGCGGATGAGGGATCAGCAGGCCGGACTCATTCCTATGCAGAAAGCGAGTTGACTGCCATTTTGGAGGGATTGGAGCGGTACTCTGGTCTGGCCCCTCGTGGCAAACGGACAGTGATCCAAGACAGTTACCGCAATCTCGCAGATCAAGCCCTTCATCCCGTCAAGGTAGGGGTGCACACAAAGGAACAGTATGCGCGGCCTGGTTTTCCGTTCAAACCGTTTGATCCTGACCGCCCAATCGATTGGGTATGGGGATATTCGTTTCTAGAGGAGCGTCCGATTCTGGTTCCGAAGTTGCTCGCCTATTACAGCTTGGGATGTGGGGGGGATGGCTTTGTCTATGAAACTTCCAACGGATGCGCGTTAGGCGGAAGTTTGGAGGAGGCCATTTTCTACGGCATTTTGGAAGTGGTGGAACGCGATTCATTCCTGATGACTTGGTACGCGCAACTGCCGATCCCTCGCCTTGACCCAGGTTCTGCTGATGACAAGGAATTGCGGTTGATGGTCGACCGTTTGAAGGCGGTGGCGGGATATGATCTGTATTTGTTTAACGCGACGATGGAGAACGGGATTCCAAGCGTTTGGGCGTTGGCGAAAAACAGGAGACAAAAGGG
>NZ_FORR01000069.1 GCF_900114055.1 Thermoflavimicrobium dichotomicum
CTTAATGAACCCCGTTTGTCCAGACATTTAAGCAACATTTGAAGTTATAGATTGACGAAACTCTTTAGGGGATAAATATCCCAAAGCAGAATGTGGTCTCTCATCATTGTAGAATTTTATATATTGATCAATATTGTTTTTGGCTTCAAAGAAGGAAGAATATTCTTGGAGCCAAACCGTTTCTTCTTTCAGGGTACGAAACCAGCGCTCAATATAAGCGTCTGCGTCAGGATTGTTGTATCCCGTTCTCTCTTGCTTAATCCCTGCATCTTTCAGTGCTTTCATATAGCGGCGACTCGTCATTTGACACCCATTGTCACTCCGAATTGTGAGACCTTTGCCTTGTGTACCAAAGGGAAATCGGTTGTTTAGAGCCTGATCAACAGCAAAAAGAAGCTCATCAGTGCGACAGAATCGTGAGAATTTGTATCCGACAATCTCCTTGTCATATGCATCAATAACCGCAAAGAGATAGCCCCAGCCATCCTGACCACACCAGATTTTTGTCATGTCCACTTGAAAATGCTCATTGGATCGTGAGATAGGGATCTTTCCGATTTTCTTTTTCCGTTTGGCCTGGTAATGTGCTGGTTTGCTTAGCAAACCAAGCTCTTTCATGATCCGGTACACTCTTTTATGATTCACATTGATGCCATATTTTTTCTTTAACCAGATACGAATCCGCCGATATCCATTGGTTGGGAACATTCCACAAAGCTCTTGAATCTTTTGACGAAGCGTTGCTTCGTCATTCTGTACACGCTTTTTTGGCGCTTTCTCTTTTATTAGCTCGTATCCATAGGTGCGGTTCATACGAAGGGCCTTCGTAATTTGTGGGATCGAATACCCTTCTTCCACTAAGGTTTGAACGAGCTTTCGAGTGCTTACCTTCGACCCCAGTTCGTCTTTTTTCGGAGAATCTCTATCTGCATGGCTTGTTCACCAATCAGAGCCTTTGCTTCTTTTAACTCTTTTTCCAGTTCGCCTTCTCTATTAGATGGACCACTAGACAAGGCTGATAGTCCACCTTGAATAAAAGACTCTCTCCACTTGTAATATTGCGGTTGTAATATTCCGTATTCTCTGCATACAGCAGAGATATTTGCTCCTGGTGCCATTCCAGCTAACACTATCTCCATTTTTTGTTCAGCTGTCCATTTTCTCCTTCCCATTGAAAACGACCCCTTTCTTCTTCCTTCATTATAACTTAAACTTTGTCTGGAAGATTATGGGGTCATTATA
>NZ_FORR01000043.1 GCF_900114055.1 Thermoflavimicrobium dichotomicum
CCGTCCACCATGGAATATGGAGCTGTGGTGTAGAGGCCTAACATGCCTGCCTGTCACGCAGGAGATCGCGGGTTCGAATCCCGTCAGCTCCGCCATTTATGGCGATCATGGCGAAGTGGTTAACGCACCGGATTGTGGCTCCGGCATTCGTGGGTTCGATTCCCACTGATCGCCCCAGGATTAATGGAATATATTTATGTGCGGAAGTGGCTCAGGGGTAGAGCATCGCCTTGCCAAGGCGAGGGTCGCGGGTTCGAATCCCGTCTTCCGCTCCAAAAGAGTGAAGGCTGCTATATTGTTATATAGCAGCCTTTTATTTTTAGTGTATCACAAAAGGTTAAATCTTGAAGGCATTTTGGTGAAAGCTATGGAGGCGATTAGCCGACGAAAGAGTTTTAGGTGATAACGTTCATTTCCAGAGGGAAACAGTTTTTGTGCAATACGTTACTTTACTTGCTCAATTTGTTTTTTAGAGAATAAAAACAAAATTCCAAACAACATTTTTATTACAGCATCTATGTATCCAATCGTGGAAAAAGGAATGGATGGGTTTATATATCCCACTACTATTACAATAATAAGCAATTATTGAAGTTTAAATGAATTTCTACAAATATATTTTAAAAACCTTTTATTTTTTCGAGGATTAACAAACAAATTTCATATTATTCTAGAGCCAGTTACATGTAAATTCCTCCCACCTTCTCACAATCACATCACAGTAAACTTCCAGGATCAATCTTCTGACTTCTTGTATGATTTTGTCTCGAATAGTGGGATTACCTGGTTTTCTTATACTGCCATTTGATATGTCCATACGGTGTGGGGAAAATTTGTTGGGCCTATCATCGCCACCTGTTCGGCTTTTGCAAATGTTCATAGGGAGTGTAAACAAAATCCATAGTATGTCAATCGCATTTGTTGTTTGTAGTGTCCTTTTATCTTTTTCTCCTTGACCTTCTAGTAACTGGAGAGTGTAATCTGAAAGCAGGAGGTGGGACTGTGGATCAACACTTGTATCGAATTGGAGAAGTAGCGGCATTGACTGGAGCCAATCCCAAGACCATTCGCTATTACGATATGATCGGGTTGTTGACCCCCACATGTGTATCCGATGCGGGGTACCGGTATTATTCCACGCGGGATATCTGGAAGTTGGAATTGATCCTGACTCTTCGATATGTGGGTTTTTCGATTAAAGACATACGCAAGGTTTTGACCGGGGAAGTCAGTGTTTGCCAAGCGATCCGGTGGCAAAAGGAAGCGATTCAATCCCAGATTCGCCACTTGAACGATATGATGACGATTTTGGAACAAGCGCAGAACAGTGAGTCGGAAGAAGACTCGCTCCGATACATCCGAGACATGGTGCAGGCCATTGAGATGAGCATGGAAGAGCGACAACAGTTCGTGTTGGGAAAAGTGAAAGAAGGGCTTTTCAAAGGTTGGCCCCCAGACTGGAAGGAACAAATGGAGAAAAAGTTCAAACGTATCTTTGCATTGGAAGGGCCTTTGACGGCGGAACAAGCCGCTGTGTGGCAAGAGATTCGGTTATATCTGAATGATCCCGCTTTTTTGGAAGAAATGAGGCAGAACTTGATGCCGTTCGGTAAGTTGGTACAAAAATGGAATGTGACCGCTGACGAATTTGGAAGCAGAACATGGCTAGTCACGCAAGGGGCAATGCAATGCCTGCGGGAGGGAAGAGATCCGGATGATCCCCGGGTGCAGGCGTTGGTGGACGAGTGGGTTTCCATCTATGCCGAAGCCATGCATCTTCCTATGGATTTACTGTTTCTTGAGAGCTTTAGTGAACAAACGGGAAAATCGTTTCAGGGAAAAGAGGGAAGATTCTGGGAGTTGGTCGGGAAATTAAACCCCAAATCCGACCAGTTCTATGCTGCATCCCGTTTGTTATACCAAGGTTTGTGTTGGAAATTGAACCGAATTCGCAAAAGGAGTGAATGTGCTGGAACATTTTCATAAACGCTATCGCAATGTTCTGCCGTCAATGATTTCAGCTTTTTGGGCCAATTGTAGGAGCCTGGGTAGAACAAGCATTACTTGTCATCAAATTAGAGTCTAAAAGCACCTTAGGAGCTTATTTTGCCCCTGTGCGGCAAGGTGTGATCCAAGTTTATCAAAAAGGAGCACATTCCGATGCTGAGATTGGATCATTTTGTCGTTCATATTGACGAGGATATGGATCGCCTGGAGCAGCTGAAACTTGAAATTGAACCGATGGGTTTTCCGTTCAATCCGAAAAAAGGGAAGGAAACGAATGGATTCAAGGTATCAAACATCTGGATTGGAGACCAGTACCTCGAGTTAATTTGGCTGAAAAAGCGGAACAGCGACTGGCGCAAGGAATGGGTCGACCTTTACAATGAAGGTAAGCGGGGCATTTTTGGACTCATGCTCATGACCGATGATCTGGATACACTGCAAGACAAACTTTGCAGGCAGGGCATTCCCCTGCAGGAGCCGGAGCGGATTACGTTTAAGATATTTGGCCTCTTCAAAAAAACGTCCCCCTGGCGTACGTTGTATACACCGGTCATTCCTGGTACAGACCTGCAAATTGCGATCGTACAGATGGATTCATCGAAGCATTATGATTATATCCGAAAATACTTTATGAAGCCGAATGCTGAGGATAACGGCATCACCGGCATCCGAACAGCGACAGTCCGCAGCGATTTTTCTCAAGACGCATGGGAATACCTTCACAAGTTGTTTCCGGAGGCGCTGAAAATGGACAGTAAACTGACATTGGACATGGGAACGACGCAGCTTGTGTTCGAGAATCGGAAAGGAGTGTCACTGACGGTAGAGCTCCAGGCGGTATCAGTACTACCAAGAAAGCACCAGAGCTTTCAGGTCGAAAACGTGCTAGTGACGATCTAATGTGATCGTTGAGGCCGAATACTAAGTGATGACGGTTGCTTGATCAATGCAATCTAAAAACCGTTCGATGAACGGGTTTTGTCTATAATAACAAACTCAAGTTATTTTCTATTTATTGGGCGAAAGGTGCCGAATTCCCCTTAAGTAAAAAGGCTCCTACTTGCAAGGTAAGAGACTTATTTTTCATTTTCCCCTCTTTTCCTTTTCTTTTTCGGCAATACTGAATAGTATCAATAATATTGATGAGGTTTGATATGATTGTTGCTACTCCACACTGCTGAAGCCGTGGGATTCTTGGGTCGTCAGCGTCGGCAGTCCGTTTCCGTTTTAGTGGGCGCCCAAGTTCAGGAGTGTGTTATCACCCCGTTCAATGCAGTTCTACGGCACTAAGCCGCATGTACCTTACATGGACGGCATACCTGTTACCAGTAAGCAAATTCCTTTTCTCACTTTAATTGACCTTTTTGGTTAGTCACTTTTATTTTTTAAAAGAACAGCCGTCTGAAAGTCCACGGTCTTAATCCTAAGCATTCCCCACAACTTTTTTATATTGAATCGTGTCCGGCATAACAAATGGCGAATATTCCGCTTTCCAAAGATACAACCTATAAATGTGATATTGAAAGGAGGAAGGTTGATGGATCTTAATCGAGCGAATCAAATTGTAGAATCTCCCGAAAGGATAAAAGTGACATATCAAGGGGTTCCTGTCTGGATTCAAACCATTGATGATGGAACGCAAACCGCAGTTGTGTATAACGAGGCTGATCCAGATATTGAAAAAACGGTTCCAGTGAGTGATCTAAGGGAGGAGAATTGATAAAAGAAACACAGTTTGTGAAAAATAAAGCTCTTCTTGAGTTGAAAGATTTACAATAAAACGCCATCCTTTCTTGGTATCTCTAAAGAAAGATAGCGTTTTTTTATTTGAGGGACATCTTTTTAGCTTGATGGTTATGTTGCAGATCCTTATATGAGCAGGTGATTTTCCCTAAATAATAAAATGTCAGGATAAGAAACCCCTTGTTCTTTTCATTTTTGGCAACACTAAATAGTATTAATAAGCTTGATGAGGTTTGATATGATTGGACAAGAACACAGCGAGTTCCAATTATTCTGAAACGTATCCATTGAGAACTTCTTTCTCTTGCATTGCAACATAATTTAGATTCATGCAACAATTAATAATGGGAAGAGTCTATGAACAAGTCATTCAAACAATAAGGATATCCATTTAAAACAGGCTGCCTTAATGATTGATTGAAGGCAAATGATGAAGAATTGTTCAAAATAGATCGGGTTGGAGGGAAAAATCATGTGTGGCAGATTTACCTTGTTTGCCGAACAAGATAAGCTCGAAAGAAGATTCCAGATCCATTTAGACAAGATTGAACCACGTTACAATATCGCTCCTACTCAAGACATCCTGGCCATTACCTATTCCGAGGAAGAACGAATAGCTCAATTTTTTCGATGGGGACTGGTTCCTTCGTGGTCCAAATCAATATCCAACAAATACAGGATGATCAATGCCAGAGCTGAAACATTGGATGAAAAGCCCAGCTTTCGCCGATTGTTACAAAGAAAAAGGTGTTTGATTCCGGCATCGGGCTTTTATGAATGGAAGATGCAAGAAAATGGAAAGAAACAGCCTTATTTTATCAAGCTAAAAAACGTTGAACCTTTTGCTTTTGCTGGATTATGGGATGTATGGCAAAAGGATGGCCAATTCATTCATTCCTGTACGATTATCACAACACAACCGAATGAATTGATGAATTCGATCCACAATCGAATGCCTGTTATCTTAACATTGGGCAACGAAAATATCTGGCTGGATCCTGACATCACTGACTCTGAATTTCTGAAATCGTTGCTTGTCCCATTTGACTCCAACCAAATGGAAGCATATCCGGTTTCCAGTGATGTGAATTCGCCAAGGAACGATTTTTCTGATTTAATTAGAAAGAAAATTTAATTATCATTTTGAAAGAAGATCATCACTAAAGGAAAAAACAGTAAAAGAGACAATCAAGCGGATGAGCCTTGTCTCATAGAGAGCTGTTTCACGTTAAAGAAAAATGAGCAAGGAAGCACTAATGGAAATACATAGGCCTTCAGGTGCATGGATGTCAAGGTTTTGCTGGGATCGGTTCATCTGTCGTTTTGCATTGGTAAGTTAGACCACCAAACTCAGTGACAAATGTTCGAACATGGCTGGGCCAATGCGCATTGGTTTGAAAAGGATCATTATCTGCACCGGTTGGGGCCCATTTTGGTCCGATTTGCTCCGGGGTGAATCTTTTTTCGGAAAGATAGTAGCTACGGAGAATCCATGCCATTCGGGAAATCCCCCTATCCAGGGAAGAAAATGTTTCAAAAGAGGATGGATCGTCTGTGCGCATGATCCCTCCAGGATTATTGTATTTTTTCAGGACAGAGGATGTACCTCGATCCGTTTCCAGCATGGCGATGGACAGTAATAAAACGGGATCGACGCGATAGGTTTGTCCGGCTTTGACAAATATGGCTGCCTTTCCGCGAAAAAGACTGTCTGGCTTGTTTTGTGTCAGTTTGTCTATGATCTGGTCTAGCTCGTCAACTGATTTTTCCCGTCCACTTGGATAGCAACCGATATTTCGGGGAGTTATCATCAAATAGTAGATGGTTCCAATCGAGAGAAAAATGAGACAGATCCCTAAAAATAGTAGCCATTTTTTCTTATGCAAGATTTTGGTGAATATTTTCTTACCTGTATTTTTATCTTGTCTGTTATGTAGGTGAATGGAATTATTCATAGGTTGCTTCACTACCTTTCTATTTTATATTAATATTTCTTTTAGTTTTTTAAGAAATATAGGTGTGACAGAGTATAGAAACATGATAGAAGAGGTGATACAGCAAGAGATAAGCAATTTAAAGGGATGCCCGCTAAAAATGATTTTTCATGTACTATAAAAAATAATAGAAAAACCTATTGACTTTGATTTTAGATCGTGATATATTATTCACTGTCGCCGCGAGATGCGATGAAATGAATAAAAGAAAGTGTTCCTTGAAAACTAAAGAGCGAAACATGACCTCGTTGATTCGATAGAGCAAATCAAACTTTTTTTGGAGAGTTTGATCCTGGCTCAGGATGAACGCTGGCGGCGTGCCTAATACATGCAAGTCGAGCGGGGTTATTTCCTTCGGGAAATAACCT
>NZ_FORR01000026.1 GCF_900114055.1 Thermoflavimicrobium dichotomicum
TTATTTCCCGAAGGAAATAACCCCGCTCGACTTGCATGTATTAGGCACGCCGCCAGCGTTCATCCTGAGCCAGGATCAAACTCTC
Organism: Thermoflavimicrobium dichotomicum; assembly: GCF_900114055.1. Taxonomy (GTDB): domain Bacteria; phylum Bacillota; class Bacilli; order Thermoactinomycetales; family Thermoactinomycetaceae; genus Thermoflavimicrobium; species Thermoflavimicrobium dichotomicum. Next base: position 86 of record NZ_FORR01000026.1, read on the forward strand.
CAAAAAAGTTCAATTCGACTCAAAAGAATCACGGGTCATGCTTCACTCTTCAGTTTTCAAGGAACACTTACATGTTGAATTTAATCCTATCTATTTCATGCACACGCTCTTGAAGAGCGGCGATAAATAATATAACACTTTCCATTTATAAAGTCAATACTTTTTATCTGTATTTATTTATCATACTTCATCGAATCAGGTTCTACCATTCTCCAAACGAAGCGATTTTTTTGTAATATCAGAAATCAACCATGGATCTTACAGATATGCCACCAGCTTTTTTGTAGTTGTTCGGGCCTTTTATGTCGATGCATCTCGGAGCCCCCGAATTACCAATATATTCTCTCTTCCTTGTTCAAATGACTCAATCTTTACAGAGTAACTATGAAAAAAAGCAGTCCCAAAACCTGCAGAACTGCTTCTTTCCCTCATCTATAATTCAAGAAAGCTCTCAAATTCCTTTTTACTTTGATGTCTGCGTTCTCTTCTTGCAACAGCCGTCTCAAATAACCACTTTTCCTCTTCCGTCTCCGGAATAATTTGGGGAACAGAAGAGGGCTTCCCGTTTTCATCAATAGCAACAAACGTTAAAAATGAGGTAGTTGTCAATTTTTTCACTTGTGTCTTCGGATTCTCCGAAGTGACTCTGACGAAAACTTCCATTGAAGTTTTACCCGTCCACGTCACAAATGACTCTAATGTCAAAATATCTCCAAGTTTAGCTGGATTAATAAAATGGACAGAATCAATAGAAGCGGTAACCACCAGTTTTTGAGCATGACGCATTGCGGAAATGGCGCCCACTTCGTCAATCAAAGCCATTACTTTTCCACCAAAAATGGTTCCATGCTGGTTGGTGTCAGGAGGTAAAACAAGTCCCGTTTTAATTACCCTTGACTCTGATACAGTGCGTGATTCCATTGGCTACTTCTCCCTTACTACCATGCAATATATAAATCCATCAGTTGTTTAAATTATACCAAATTGTTCCGGTATTATACCTATCCTCTCTTAAATTGGCGATCCATTAATTATATGAAGGCATGAAATTCATAAACGGATTAGATTGACCATGGATCAGTCAGAAATAAGGGGATTTCTTTTCCGGCCTCTGTATCATCTGTCCCTGAGACCGACGAACCGAAAACAGGTGAGCCACTTCAAATCGAAGCAAGCAAAGGGAGACGGTGATCCACTCCCTATTATCAACTAGAAGGGAAGCACCGTGGGGATTATGAATACAATGAGAACATAGTTTGGACATACTGGTGTGAAGTGTGTCAAGAGATCATAGCGACACAGAGCAGAGTATGGAAAAAGCCCGTTTGTCATGCGTGTGGATCAAAGGACATTCATGAAGATTGGCATTTTGCATGGGATTGAGAGCGGCTTTCACTTCAGCCGCTCTTTTTTTTCAACTACTCAAAATTGAAAGTCAGGGTGGCTACTTTACGCTCGGAATAATAGAAAGGGCTTGTCTCGCAATCTTGGCAATCTTCGATGACGGAGATTCTTGTTATTTTTTGATCTTTTTATTCTCGTACCACTTAACTATATCCTGAACAACCTCGCTATACTTTTCTTCGTCATAATTTTGGACAAGGTATCTATCTCTGAATATTCGCAAACACCCTCCCTCTCTTGTCTTGTCGGTTATTTTTACTCTCAAATATGGACGCGCTGCTCTCATTCTTGCAATATGTACATGATACTCCCCATTTTCAGTCGTCCAGCCAGATTCGTATGTTGATTTAGTGAAAAGCTTATTATAAAAAGGGTACGCCGCCGCAGCCGCAATTCCACCTACGATCGGTGCGATCCAGTTTATATCGCTCATAGTTTTTTCCTCCTTGGATATAGTTATTTCAAAATTTTAATGCATATTTCCAGGTAGATCCATAGACTTCACTATTTTTTCGATAAAATCCTAGTCCTAAGGGGTATCGCAGTAATATAAAAAAATCCCACGCTAAGCCTGGAAACCGTTCATTTTGAGCGGGATCGCATTCGTTAAGAATCGATCTGTGATGAAAAAAACAAGGGATAGTTGTCCGTATCTCATAAGGGGTAATACCAGCGAACGTGTCATTACCCGCAAAGTAGATTCCAAGTTACATGGGGTTTAATTTAGACCAAACATGTGTATATGGGGTGGATGTGTGTACATCACCCTTCTTTCCTTTTAAACCCAAACCAATTCAAAACCTTAACAACTGCCTGATACACAAGAAGAAAAGGAAATATCAATATGACAAACTCTTCATCCATAATAGTATCAAATAAATTTCTTACCTCGAACAACCAACCAATCAGAAACATAGAGATAATAATTAATAAGAAATCAAGAAACATACTTTTTAGATCAAAGTCAACAAAGTCAATGAGTAGATAATAAACAGAATAAATAAGTAGGCTAAAAGAAATTAAAAACAAAACAACATCCAGTAATTTTCTCAAATATAAACTACTCCTTTCACATAAAGATACTACAATTTGTGCTGAAAACGACAGAAAAGCGAATATTTAGAGTAGCAAAGAGAAATAGTAGAAGCTCCAGGGATTCGCGTTCCTGGGGCTAGACAATTATACGCTCGCAAAATTTGCATACGCTTAATCATTTTATCACATTTTGTTCCAGAGGGAGTATCTGGCGCTGTTTTGATATAATAATGACAGGTTAAATTATTTTCCTTTCAAAACTCAGTGCCTTGCTGAGTTTTTCTTTTTATCCATTCGGCGGATCACCTGCACTTGATGTTTTAGCTTGAGAGCTGTTTAAAACAAACCCTGCCAAGTATTGTTTTTATGGATCAAGCCAACAATGCCGGTGTTTATCACAAAACAAATGGCTCCATAATCTAACACCTTTTGAATCTTGACCTTAACTGAATCCGCTTCTATGCGGAAATAAAGGCGAATGCTGTTTCTCCATCAACTCTTCAATCCTTAGGTCAATCGACATGTCTTTCTCCTCCTCTACCCTCTTTTTTGATTTTGCCATATCCTTCTATATCATGTTCAATGCTTTTGCTATAAAATCTACGTTTTGGCCAGGAACCCTAAAACAAGAATGAAAGAAATAAAATAGACGTGGTTCATAAACCACGTCTAAAACTTTTTAACCAGCTTGTCTTTTTTCTTCACTTGTTGCAGCCATCTCATCTTTGGTATTGCTCATTTCCTGCATAGCGAATCGCCGTTTGTTCATAAATTCCCCATAGTTTGGATCAGAATATCCCGGTACAATCGTAATCTTTTCAACACCTAACACCTGTAGGATTTCATTAAGTTTGGAGAAGGGCAAACCCTGATATTCAAATCGTTCATATTTCTGTATTTGTTCCAAAGTGAATCCGACTTTTTTAGCAAGCTCTTCTTGTGAGAGTCCTCTCCATATCCGAAGTCGGATGAGATGTTTGCCAATCTGATCCAACATCACATTCTCTTTATCAAATTCACCGTTCTTTACTCTCTCATATTCTTCTACATCCCATTTTACGTCATCGTACATCATAAATCGGTAGGTCAGGAATTGTTCAATATACCCATCATCTTTTCCTTTGGCTTTTAACTCTTTACACAGCTTCTCACGATCACTTGTCATATGGGCTAGACTTTCTTTCTGACGTAAATACTGTTCTTCCGACAGTATCATTTTATCACCCCTGAATGAGTTTAATAATCCCCTTTTCAATCCCATCACGGTCATAAGTGAAAAACTCTTCGAACTTAAGCAGTTTTCCATCCTTCATTTCATACGCATACATACAGCCTGGAAATAACTCGATATTAAAATGGAACCACATCTCCGGTTTTAGTTTCCTGTCACTATTTCTCCTTCTTCTAAACCAATTCCAAACAGGATATGGATAATCCATCAGGGAGTCTAATTCATGTGCCAGAAGCACAAGCTGTTCAAACCGTTCTTCTTTATCATCAGTTCCTATTTCATATGGAAACCAAGCGTCAATGTCACTGGGATGACCCTTAATGGTAACAAATGAGCCATCTAAGTAAACACATTCGATCCCAAATTGCCAAAGAGGTCGGACTAAGATTTCTAGGTTGTTGACCAAGTTCCATCTCCATGCTTCGTTCCATAGCAGATTCATTCCATCGCCATGGACTAAGATCGATTCTTTGAGTTCATTGATAGTTAGTTCATGGTCTCCGGGTTCTAAGTATCCAAGTTCGTTAAATCTAAGCAATGTCCTCACTTCCATTTTATCCTCTTAAGCCCATCATATAACTTCTCGAATAACAAGGAAACTTCCTTTAACATAAGAGGAAGAAAATTAGTCAACGACAATTGGAAGGCATTGCACTTGCCAAATCCCAAGGAAAACATCTTGGACGACCCAAAATGGATTTATCTACCCTCACCAAAGAACAAAGAAAGATCTTAGATGAAATCTATCCGAAATGGAAAGCTGGTGAGATTACAGCTGCTAAGTTCATGCAATTGATCGGACTCAAAAAAAGTACATTTTATAAGATTATGAAGGAATATGAGAATAAGGAGGTTTAATCATGTTCAATCCATTTACGAACATCTCTAAAACGAACCCCCGTTTCCTCTAAAGAAACAGGGGTTTATGTGTTTGGTAGTATAAGTTTTTGATGTCTTTTTCGATGAGTTCAAGCCCTAATTCATTAGATAATTGCTCAAGCAAAGGGGTATAATATTTCTCTTCAAAAATACTTAATATATCTGAGGAATTGATTATCCACTCTTTAGAAAATTCATGAGAAAACTCCTCTAAATGATCCTTGTATCGTTTTATCAAATACTTCTCAATAACTCTTTCGAAATCGCAATCGCTAAATGGGTTTTGCCAAGTCCATAAGAGTTATAGGTTTGTGATAGCTCTCTTCTTCGAATTGGGTCATTCTCTAAACGAATCTCACTTTCTCCCAATCTCTGCGAGCATCCCCAAACTATTTCTCCTTGTCTACAATGTCATCGAATTGCTCCACATACTCTTTTGCCACATCAAACAATATTTGCTGGAACTGTTCTTCGATAAATTCTTCTGGGATCATGACAGACCGGAATTTTCTTTGCATATTCTCTTGAATCAAGAATTCACATGATCGAGCGGTGTTGCTTTCTTCATTGATGATGTATTTTTGATCCTTGCACTCTTTACATGGCATAACTCGATGTTTTTTGATTCGCTCGATTCGCTGCTCAACTCTTCCATTCTGGGTAAAGCCTGTTTCACGTACTATAGAACAACTCTAATATGGGATTATCATTTACTGGTTCATATTAAACATTACTAACACCCAGATGTTCTCCTAACATATAAGCGTAAGTTGTTTTGCCTATTCCAAACATACCTGCAAAACAAATCATAATAAGCTCCTTTCTTTTTAAGAAAACCCCTTCGGAACCGAATCGAAGGGCGTATCATACCTCCTATTAGTTGGAATTCGGTAAGACTTTAATATACCTTTTTTATCCCAATTTTGAAGGGTCTTAACAGTAATAACAACTCACTCATTTGTTTTGGTAAATAATGCTTCTATATTTCTTTATCATACAACATTTTTGTACATTCATTATTTTTATATAAATTAGTTAACTGTTTTTATCTCCTTCCTTGTACACTATAACCATGAGCTATAAATCGTTCCGAATGAATTGATCAATCTGTTGGAAAAAGGGTCTAAAATGGAAAAATTGTGTTACAGAAATTTACAAAGAGTATGAGTAGTTGAAAAATAACTTTCACTGAGTGCAAACATCTGACAATTCCCTATGGAATCGGTGCAGGACTCGGATGTGGAGATTGGAATGAGATATTGAATGTGATCGAAAAAGTGTCAAATCAGTTTTATCGTGATATTTATCTGTATAAGTTAGATCCTCTACGAAAACAACAACTCCACCAACCTTGCCCATGAGATCTTTTCTTGTAACACCTGTCTATGAAATTAATATAAAATAATGATTAATAATATTTTTATATAAAAAGGTTGGTTGAAATGCTTGATACATCTATTCAAAAAAGAAATCCTTTGAAAAAATGGCTCTCTATCCTCTTGATTTGTTTGCTTGGTCTTCTCGTCTTTTCAGGATTGACTGGCTACTGGTTCCTGGCAAAACGTTTACCTCAACAAAGTGGAGAAATCCATATCAAAGGATTGCAAGATTCTGTCAACGTTTGGCGAGATCAGCAAGGCGTCCCACACATTGAAGCCAAAAATGTGCATGATTTATTTAAAGTACAGGGATATATAACTGCACAGGACCGTCTCTTCCAAATGGATTTGAGTCGTCGCCAGGCTTCTGGGGAATTAAGTGAAGTGATTGGCAACAAGACAGTGAACCAGGATCGCTTCTTTCGAACCTTGGGACTGCGTAGAGCGGCTGAAGCTTCTTATTCCCGATATCCAAAAGAATATCAGACCTATCTTCAGGATTATGCGGATGGGGTCAATGCATTTATTGAACAAGCAAAAGCGGAAGGAAACTTGCCGATCGAATTTACAATACTCGGTTATGAACCAAAACCTTGGACACCATTGGATTCCCTTACGATTGGCAAATATATGGCTTATGATCTGGGTGGACACTGGGAAGGACAGGCTTTTCGTTCCTATCTGTTACAGAAGTTTCCGAAAGAAAAAGCAATGGACCTCTTTCCAGCTTACCCAGCACAAGCACCTGATATTATTGAAAAATTGCAGACCCACTCTGTCGATATTGCCAAAAGCTTTGCATTTGCCGTTACTCCTCACGAATTCAATGGCAGTAATAACTGGGTCATATCCGGAAAGAAAAGCGCTTCCAACAAGCCATTGCTAGCCAATGATCCTCACCTGGGTTTAGCCACACCCGCCATCTGGTATGAGACCCATCTGAAAGCACCTTCATTTGAAGTCAGCGGTGTTATTTTCGCAGGAGTACCTGGGATTATTGTTGGCCACACCCGTCATATCGCTTGGGGAGTAACAAATGTGGGGCCTGATGTGCAAGATCTCTATATTGAAAAGAGAAATCCAAAAAACAAAAACCAGTTCTTGTATCAGGGAAAATGGGAAAATGCAAAAATCATTCATGAACGGATCAAAGTAAAAGATGGAAAAGATATTGTCTTAACCGTACAGGTTACAAGGCATGGTCCTATCATTTCTGAATTCGCTCATCATCAAAAACCCGATACAGCCATCGCACTAAAATGGACCGCATTGGAACCAACTACCGAATTGCAAGCCGTCTTATTGTTTCCCCGGTCCAAAAACTGGAATGAATTCAAACAAGCTTTGACATATTTCCATGCTCCTGCACAAAACTTTGTCTTTGCTTCAACTGATGGAACCATTGCTTATCGGGCCAATGGAAAAATACCCATTCGAAAAAAAGGCGACAGCATGTTACCCGTCCCTGGTTGGACAGACGAATATGAATGGAAAGGATATATTCCATGGGATGAGCTGCCTACTCTTGTGAATCCGCAGCAAGGTTGGATTGCGACAGCCAATAACCGAGTGGTGGATCAACAGTATCCCTATCATCTAACCCATACCTGGGCTGAACCTTATCGGCAGCAACGTATTATCGAGGTGCTTAACCAGAAAGAAAAATTAACAGTAGAAGACATGAGAAAATTGCAAGTTGACTCTTTCAATCTGCAAGCCAAAGAGTTTCTCCCCCTGTTTATCCAGCAGTGGGAAAAACAGCAATCCAGGCTTAGAGCCATTGATCAACAAGCTCTCCAGTTATTGAAAAAGTGGAATTACCAAGATGATAAAGAACTCGGCGCTCCACTTGTTTTTCACATTTTAATGAAAAAGATACCCGCTGTGCTGTTCCAAGGACAAATTGAACCAGAGATGGACAAACTATTCGATGGAAAAGATGCGATCGTCTCTCAATTGATACGTAACGATGCCCAAGGAAAACCAGGCCCCTGGATCAGAGAGAAAGGTGGGCTGGCCAACGTGTTATTAGAAGCTTTTCAGAAAACCAATGACCATATTGCCCAATTGCAAGGAAGTGATCCATCCAAGTGGAAGTGGGGAACCTTCCATCAGATTTCATTTGCTCATCCTCTCGCTGCAGTCAAACCGCTTGATTTGCTTTTCAATCCTGCATCCGCACCATTAAGCGGAAGCCATGTTACGGTTGGAGCGGCCGGATGGGATGCACAGACCGGACAAGTCAATCATGGCGCTTCGTGGCGGACGGTCGTTGATCTCTCCAAACCTGAAGAGAGTTGGAATGTTGTTGGCCCCGGTCAATCCGGACAGGTACTTAGCCCTTGGTATGATAACCAAATAGACGACTGGATTAACGGCAGACAGCACTTAACAACCATGGATGAAAAGAAATATCGAACAAATGGGAATCACCTGATCTTTCGACCAACAAAATATGAATGAATAACCTATTATTGAAAGGTGTAAAAAAGCTTCCTTTTCTGCAGTTTCACAACAGAAACGGAAAAGGAAGCTCCATTCTAATAATGAAGCTTCGTTATTTGATCCTTCAGGAGGAATCTCACATGTCCCACCCGTTTGATCTTCAGGAGTTTATTCATTTCCTCGTTCAGGCGAAACGAAGTACATACGCTTCAGGTGCTAATGATACTTCGCCGATCTTGCCTGCATCATCCCAGTTCGAATACACAAAAAGCCCATTCTTCTATCGCGACATATATTTTGGATCCAGCCGATTTACTGGCCAAGAAATCGTTTATTATCAGGAGAAACCGGTTTGGTCAATGAATTACTATGGCGGAATCACATCACAGATAAAAGACCTCAACGAAATATCCAAAATATACCGTATATTAAAGGAAGCGCTACAACTTGTCGATGAGAATGCTCCATTTCGCGGTCCCAAGCAATGGATAAAAGGCCAACATCTATATAGTAACCACTATCAAGGAGATATCGAGTCTTTTCATGGATCGGAACATATGAAATGTATGTGTACAGGCATTTCCATTTATTCTCTCCATTATCATGGTGGTTTTCTAAAATAACAGGCTGAGAAGAGCTCTCTCGCTCTTTTCAGCCTTCCATTTGTTTAAGCTGCTTTTTGTGGGGCTGATTTGGGTTCAAACAGGAACAGCCATACTCCCATAATCGATAAAGCTCCACCGATCAGATGGAACAGGGTCATGGTTTCTCCCAATAAAAAATAAGCCAAAACGGTTGAACCAACCGGTTCACCTAATATACTTACCGATATGGTTGTCGCACTGACATATTGCATTAACCAATTGAATAATCCATGTCCAAAAATAGTAGGAACGAGTGCCAATAAAAGAAAAACAATCCATTCATTCTTTGGATAATGAATCATTTCATACCCCATATATGCATTATAAAAAAATAAAACGACTGAAGCGATTGCAAATACCAGCACATTATATAATAGCGGAGACATGCGTTTATTCAGCTCTTGGCCTGCCAGCACATAAAAGGAAACGGCCAATGTCCCAATAATGGATAAGAAATCACCATATAACGCCGTTGAAGACAATTCAATATCTCCCCATCCAACCAAAACGGTCCCTAACATCGCAATCAGCATACTGATGATTCCTTTAACATGGGTACGTTCTTTAAAAATAAAATAAGCGCCAATCATCACAAAAATCGGTTGCAGAACAAGAAGAATCGTCGAACTGGCTACAGAAGTATACTTTAACGATCCAATCCAAAATAGAAAATGAAGGCCCAAAAATAAACCAGCCAGACCCAGCTTAAAGAAGTCACGCTTCTTAACCTGACGTAACTGTTGAACATGTTTTTTTCGTAAGAAAGGAAGCATGATGATAATCGAAAAAAACAGGCGATGCATGCCCATCACCGCCGCTGGAGCATGAGACCATTTAATAAAAATAGCCGAAAAAGACACTGCAACAATCCCTATAAACAAAACAAGGACTGGTGGAACCGGGCAACGTACGGATGTGTTCATTTCAACATCACCTACATCATCAGAAACTAGTCATACATAACTGGATCTACCTTTTCATTCTACTATATTTCAAATCAGTAAACGATTAAAAAAAATCACTCTCCACATTGGAGAGCGAAATGATGAAAAACAACTATATCCTCTTACTTTGATCGATTTTCTAGTCAACTGCATCTACCAACAATGGATCCCTCTTTTGTGATGTTTTTCTTCTATTTAATATTTTCTCTTTGTGACCAAAGCCTTCTCTTAAGCCTGACCCTTCATTCCATTTGATTAAGAAAACATGTTCTGGATAACCATAGCTACCATGTTCACTCAAGTCAAGCCCCGACAATTCTTCCTCTTTGGAAACACGTAAACCCATGACTTTATCAATCACCCACAAAATGATGAAAGACACCAACGCCACATATATCGTAGCAATGGCCACCCCCAAGGCTTGTACTCCGAGCTGCTTCCATCCGCCACCATAAAACAATCCAGCACTTCCCACTCCTACCTTTTGCACAAGAACCGGTGTTGCAAACAGTCCAGTTGAAAGACTTCCCCACATACCAGCCACACCATGAACAGAGATGGCTCCAACGGGATCATCGATCTTCTGTTTTTCCAGATAGTACATGGACAGTACTGCCAACACACCTGCCACTGCTCCAATCACCACAGCAGCCCAAGTTTCAACAAAGGCACAAGCTGCTGTAATTGCAACCAAAGCCGCCAGCATACCATTAAGAATCATCGAAATATTGGCCTTTCGAGTAAGCCATACCGAAAGTCCCAAAGCCGCAACTGCCCCAGCTCCTGCAGCCAAATTGGTTGTCAGAGCGATGTATCCAAAAAACCCTTCCTTTGCTGTCAGTGTACTTCCTGGATTAAATCCAAACCATCCCAACCAAATCAATAGCACGCCTAATACCGTATACACCTGGTTATGTCCCGGCATCGTATTGGATGTACCATCTGAGCTAAATCGTCCGATCCGTGGTTTCAACAACATTGTAGCAACAAGTGCTGCTACTCCTCCCTGTAAATGCACCACAGTCGAACCGGCAAAATCCTGTTTGCCCAACGCATGTAACCAACCATCTGCTCCCCAAATCCAATGTCCGATCACTGGATAGATCAAAATACTGTATAGCAAACCAAAAAGGATGTACACACCTAATTTGGCCCGCTCGGCAAATCCGCCCCACACAATCGCCAAGGAAGCAGCCAGAAAAGATAATTGATATAAGTATGAAATTTCAACCGGTAAAGCCCCGGCTTCTTGTGGTATATTTAAAAACCAACCATTTGTACCGATCCATATGCCGTCTCCAAAAGTAAGACCATATCCTGCAACCCAAAAAGCCAATGCCGCAATCGAAATGCTAATGACTTGCTTCACCGCTATATGCCCTGCATTTTTCATTCGTGTAGAACCTGCTTCTAGCAGCACAAATCCAGCCTGCATGAAAAAGACGAACACCGCACACATCAGAATAAACACCGCATCGACCGCTAATGAAACATCTGCCACTTTCATGGTATCCCTCCCAAGATTGATGTTAACTTTCTTAACATATCTTTATTTATGAATGATATTAACATAAAAATATATGCCATTTCAAGTCTATATGTAAAATAAGTTGACATGATAACAACCTCTTATGTAAGTTATATTAACAATAAAAACACCTCTTTATTTTTGCGGGACATCGTCCCAAAAATAAAGAGGTGCCAATTTCGATTCTATTTTGACTATAATCCGCTAAAAACCGTATCGAATAGAAACCTAATTCTTCTGCGTATCGGAAATGACACTCCCCAAAATTCCATCGACCAAAGCAATCCACAAAGTAGCCAAGAACAAAGTTTTGAAAACAGTTCCTATCACATTCTGAAACTTGCAAAATGATTTGTTCTTATAACGCCGACTAACCAAAAGCAATATAATAGACCAAAAAGGATGAGAAAATAATAGAAAAACGGCAATAACCAATAAACTGATCGCTATCATTCCATATCGATCGACAGTCGGTACCAATGTAGAGGGGAGCTTTCCAAAACCTTGACAGAAATTGCAATCTCCATATTTTTCAATCGTTGCCCTGGCACTACTTCCCCCAACCCATCCATCGACATATCCCGTTGTATACAGTTTTGTTCCAGTTCCTCTACACTCCGGGCAATGAGCCTCGCCTTTATATAGACGTACTTTACTTCTTCCAGCAGTCCAACGAAGAAATCCAATTAATGCTTTTATCATTATAACTGAAAAAAAGAAACTAGTTAAAAATGCAATTTTTAAACTAGCATGCATTGATGATCCTCCTGTACCTATCCCTAAACCATTTTTCAATTAAAAATCCACAACAAATTCATACTTTAGGCAATGTAAATAATAAACATCCTATCATCACTTGTCTAGTATATAAATTTATAATATTAAACGAATTACTAAATAAATATCGACAATTATTTTAATAAAAAATAAAAAAACACTTTCTTCAAGAAAATTGAAAGAAAGTGCTCCTGTTTGAAATCGCTCATTCATTTATATACATGTTTTACTAAAAAACACCTCATGGTGCAATTGATAACCATGCGGTGTTTGATGATCCCAATCAAAGCTGACAGATCCAACCTATGAAAAAAATCAATGAGGCTATATGACCATCAAGGATGAATCTCCTGCAGAGCCAGATAATAACCACCTTTGGCAGATGATACCTGATTGGAAATGATTTGTGCTTCGGGAACCGCCCGTAGTACTTCCTGTACAAATATTTCTTGAACGCGAGGAATTTTCTGTAAAACACTCCCGCTCATGGCAACTGTTACTTGCTCACTAAATCCCAATTTTCTCCAACAATGAATCGTTATATGTGCCAAATGCTTGCCAGCCTGTTGTAAAATTTGCAAAGCACGTGAATCTCCCTCGTTGGCTGCTTCCACCACAACTGGAACCAGAGCAGCGATTTCCCCTTTTGAAGAGGCGTAAACAGGTCCTATGATTTTCCGTGCTTCTTTAACCTTTAAATAAGACAGCAATTTTCTGCTCAACAAGCTGGGTTCTTTATCCGTTTCATCTTCATAAATCAATTGGCGCAATGCTTCGATGGCGATCCAGTATCCACTCCCCTCATCTCCCAATAAATTTCCCCAACCGCCTGTAAACACGGACTTTCCATGATGAACTCCAAAACAGACCGACCCTGTTCCGGAAATCGTCAGAATCCCATCCTTTCCTTCCAAAGCAGCTGCATGGGCAATTCGCGCGTCATTGACAATGAAAAATGGAATACCAAAGTGTTGACTTAAAGCAGCTTTCAACTGATCGCGATGACTTCCGCTCTCAATACCCGCTAACCCCAAGTACATATAGATACAGGTACCTGACTTCACTTCCTGCATACATATCTGAATCGCTTCTATAATATGGCCAATCGCCTGTTTGGCTCCCATCAGGACATTGGCAAAACCGCTGACACCTCGCCCCAACTCACGGCCAGCCAGGTCAAATGCGACTGCTTCGGTTTTGGTTCCACCACCATCAACGCCAATTACATAATTCATTGGTCAGTAACTTCCTTTTTATGGTTTTTCGAAATTTCTTCTACCCATTTTGAGCAAGATTTCACTCTTCATGTATTTCTTTGATGTTTACGAATCAGGTCTAATAATTGTGGAGCACCGAGTGGCGTATAACCCATAGGCGGAATCAATTCGACGGGTTTCCCCAAACGTTTACCCACTTCCTGAAAAAATGGCAAACGATGCCTGACTTGTGGTGCCACCAATCCTAAATCATATTGGGGCAACTCTGCTTCAAATTCATGAGATCCAACGGCATTGATTTCCAAAGCAAAGCCCTGTTTTTCGGCCTCTTTTTTAATCGAATTCACCACAAAAGAGCTCGACATTCCGCCTGAGCACACCATTAGTACTTTCATCGCACATCTCCTCTTAAAGGCATCATCGTTATCAAGATTTATTCATTCATTAAAAAATGAAATCGTTTACAATTTTATATTAATTCATATTCTACTGTCTGTCTATATCATCTTTTCAGAAAAGCACTTGCAATCTATGAGGTTATAAAACCTGATCACAAAGAGAAGCCACAGAAACTCCTTTCTTATGTATCTCACCCTGGATGGGCAAGATTTTCAACAGAAATAAATATAAAAAAGTTATTATAACTCATTCTCTTGTACTAAATAAGTGAATAAATTTTGAAATAATACTAGACTATTTATTATAAAGTGATATAATATTCTAAAATGAAAACGTTTTCTTGTGCAGGGAGGTATAAGATGAACGCATTTATGAACTGGGTGGAAACCAAAATGATGCCACCCATGGCAAGGATTGCTGAGCAGAGACATTTACGCGCTATTCGTGATGGAATTATTGCTACCCTTCCTCTCATTATAGTCGGTTCTTTCTTTTTGATTATTGCCAATCCTCCAGTTGAAAGCTGGGCAAAAGCGATTGCCCCCTATAAGCCCAAGATTGTCATTCCTTATTATCTTTCTTTGGGGATGATGGCCTTATATGCTTCATTTGCCATGGGGCGAAACCTGGCCAAATCGTATGGGCTGGATGGAATTATCGGTGGACTCTTAACGACTGCTACCTTTATTATGGCCTTTATTCCTGTCAATCTCGATGATAAACTGCCCAAAGGTGAAGGGCTTGGCATGTTACTCCCCATCAATTACATGGGTGGAAAAGGGCTGTTCATCGCCATTCTAGCGATGATATTGGCTGTGGAAACCCTGCGTTTAATGAAAAGGATTGGAGCAACGATCAAAATGCCCGAATCCGTTCCTGCGTCGGTATCACGTTCTTTTGAAGCTTTAGTCCCGGCGGCAGTCATTGTCTTGATTATGTGGATCATCCGTGTATGGTTGGAAATTGACATTCCTGAAGTATTGAAAATGATCTTCAAGCCCTTAGGTATATTTGCTGGAAACACATTTCTCGGCGCCCTGATTCCTGTCCTCTTTATCATGCTACTCTGGTCCACAGGAATTCATGGTGATGCTGTTGTAGGTACATTCTTCCACCCGATCTGGCTAACTTTATTGGATGAAAATGCTGCCGCCCTGGCCGCTGGAAAAGAAATGCCCAATATGATCGTTGAGCCTTTCTTCCAATGGTTTGTTTTTATAGGCGGATCTGGTACAACCATTTCCCTTGTCTTTTTCCTGCTCTTCTCTAAATCCCAGTATTTGAAACAAGTGGGGCGACTCTCGATCATCCCCGGAATCTTTAATATTAACGAACCCGTTTCCTTTGGGGTGCCGATGGTGATGAACCCCATCATGTTCATTCCTTTCATTCTGACTCCGATCGCTTGTACCATTACAACCTATATCGCCTACTCACTGGATCTGGTCAACCGGATTGCCCTACTGCCTCCATGGACTTTACCAGCTCCCATCGGAGCATTCCTGGCTACCGGTGGAGACTGGCGAGCCATTGTCCTGCTCTTGATCAATATCGTTCTTGCTGGCCTCATCTACTATCCATTTTTCAAAGCCTATGAAAAGAAAATGGTTGAAGAAGAAAGCAAAGGGGATGCAGCAAGCGAATGATTGGACAAAGCCGATCCGTTTTTCAGGGATCGGCTTTCTTGTTTAACTGTCCATTTTCCACTTGAATTATGATGAAAAAACCGCCAACAGCATTGCGGCGGTTTTGGCAACATAGGAAGCATTTTTCCTATAACATCGATTTTCCTAAAACCAACCTTACTTTCATGAAACTACATGGGTGACCAGCTTGCGGAAGACCTTTTACCAACCCCCAGAAACACTAATCTCTTCTCCCGTCACACCCGCAGCCAGATCAGAAGCCAGATATACTGCACAAGCGGCAATCTCTTCTGGCTTGATAAACCGCTTAAGCGCTTGCTTGTTCAACAGATGTTTGTGCAATGCTTCATCTTGGGAAATCCCTTCGGTTTCGGATAACTTTTGCAACTGATTGCGAATCAGAGGTGTATCCACTACTCCTGGCAGGATGCAATTCACCGTGATGCCATCATCAGCGGTCTCCAATGCAACCGTACGTGACAATCCAACCAGACCATGCTTGGATGCGATATATGCGGATTTAAATGGAGATGCTGTTTTCCCGTGAACAGAGGAAATATTAATGATTCGACCATATTGTTGTTTCTTCATCCAGGGGACTGTATGTTTGATCAATAGAAATGGCCCTGTTAACATGACCCCGATTAAATAATTCCACTTCTCCAGCGGGAAATCTTCCACTTTATCGATATGTTGCAAACCCGCATTATTGACGATAATATCAATACTTCCTCTTTTTTCAATCACCGTCTCTACCAACCGCTTTACCTGTCCTTCATCGGTAATGTCAACTGCATAGGCGGATGCTTCATTGCCCGTTTCCTGGCTTAATTGCTTGGCCGCCTGGATTGCTCCTTCTTCATTAATGTCGACAATCACGACATGATCTCCCTCGCGTGCAAATGCCTGCGCAATGGCAAAACCAATCGTTCCTGCTGCTCCCGTTACAATCACTGTTCTTTGTTTGTTCATCTTTCCCCATCCTTTCTGATGTCAGCTTGTGGACAAAGCATTCATTATATGCCGGTTTTCCTTTTCCGGTCGTTCAACTGGAAAAGGAAAACCGGGTTTGTCATTGTAGTGTTTATACCCAACCTGTCAGTAAAGCTAAAACGATCATAACGGGTACGACCAATGTTTTAATCACCGTAATCGCAAAAATATCTCCATACGACTGGCGATGAGTCAAACCACAAATCGCCAGCAAGGTAATCACGGCTCCGTTATGCGGAAGAGTGTCCATGCCACCTGCTGCCATCGAAGCGATCCGGTGCAATAGTTCAGGATCAATGCCTGCTGCATTGGCCCATTCCAAATATTTCACTCCCATCGTATCCAGGGCAATGCTCATGCCGCCCGAAGCAGATCCTGTAATTCCGGCTAGAATATTAATGGAAAGGGCCTCGGAGACAAGCGGGCTGGTTTTCATTTGCAACAGGAAGTCGGAAATGACTTTAAAACCGGGCATGGTTGTTATGACATTTCCAAACCCTACTTCTGATGCTGTATTCATAATCGCCAACAATGAACCCATCGTCCCCGCTGTCAGCGTATGGGCCAAGTTTAGCCTGGATGAATGGGAATAAGATGACGAATCGTTTTTGTTTTTCCGCCAATAGGAGAAATAAATGACCATGGCAAATGAAATCCCTAAAATCAGTGCCAAAATCAAAGACCAAATCCCTAATACCTGCTTAATATTTAATCCTTCATATTGCTTGAGCAATGAATCGGGATACCAACCAGGCAGTACCCAGTAAGTAAATACAGCATTTCCTGCCAAAACCAGAATTAATGGTACAAGAGATAACCAAAAGTTGGGCAATACCTCTCCTTCCCGAATCTCCGGTTCATTTTGATGGTCCACTCCATATCCTTCTCCAGCCGCCACCAGTTTGTTCTTTCTTCGGTACAGCCACCACAAACCAAGTCCTGCAACCAACAATCCCCCAACCGTTCCTGTCACAGGAGCTGCAAATGCAGTCGTTTTGTAATAGGCGGTTGGAATGATATTCTGGATTTGGGGTGTACCAGGCAATGCATCCATTGTAAAGGTAAAGGAACCTAACGCAATTGTTGCCGGTATCAACCGTTTAGGAATATTGGCTTCCCGAAACAGAGCTGCGGCAAATGGATAGACGGCAAAAGCAACTACAAACAGGCTGACTCCACCATAAGTAAGTACCGCACAAGTAAGCACGACAGCCAAAATCGCCTGGTTTTTTCCAAAAGTTTGCGTCAATCCACGCGCGATGGATCGAGCTGCTCCACTGTCCTCCATCACTTTTCCAAAGATCGCTCCGAGTAAAAAGATAGGGAAATAAAGTTTTACATACCCTACAGCTTTCACCATAAAGACTTCCGTATAGGTAGGTAATAAGGGAAGACCCGACAGAAGTCCGGCAAGTACAGCAAATACAGGAGCAAATAAAATGACTGGATAGCCCCGGTAAGCGATAAAGATCAATAATCCCAGTGATAAAAAGATCGCAATTACATCCAATCAAATCCCTCCTCATCATATGAAAGCGGTTACAAACATAAAGATAAAAGCCTTTTCATCCATGGACTCACTGAGAATTAAGTGCAAGATCGATGCCAAATGGGTTGAAGGCTTTTTATAGGCAAGCACTGTCCAAAAAATTGGACACATCCCGCAAATTCTGCAAACAAAAAAAGGGCTGCTCGCCCTTTGCTTGCAGTCTATTTTTTTAGATGATGAGTCTAAATTTTTGGACTCAATAAGTCGAATATAATTGATATTTTTTCAACTTATTATAAAAGCTGGCCCGACTGATTCCCAACAATCGGATTGCTTGCTCCCGATCCCCTTGCGTGATTTTTAAAATGCATTGGATATGATCTCGTTCCGCCTGTTCAATAGCCATGCGCAAAGAATAATGGTGGTGATCTCTGGATTGATGGGTAATGAAATGATAAGGAAGGTGCTCTTTCTGTATGACACTTCCCTCCATCATATGCAACGAACGTTCCAATACATTTCGCAACTCACGGATATTCCCAGGCCAATGGTAGGATAGAAGACATTCCATCGCTTCGGGCGTGATCCCTTTTGCATAGATCCCAATCTCATGCGCCAGCTGTTCCAGCAAGTGATGGGTTAACTCTGGAATATCTTCTTTTCTTTCCCGAAGAGGAGGCAATGTAATCGTTACCACGTTCAACCGATAATACAGATCTTCACGAAAGCGGTTTTCCTTGACCATCTGCTCCAGATTCCGATTGCTGGCTGCAATAATGCGGACATCGACTTTGATGGGATGTACTGCTCCTACTGGCTCGATTTCTTTTTCTTGCAGCACGCGCAATAGCTTCGCCTGCATGGGTAAAGACAGCTCGCCAATTTCGTCAAGGAAAATGCTTCCACGATGCGCCATCTCAAATTTTCCTTTTCTACCCCCACGTACGGCTCCTGTAAAAGCGCCTTCAGCGTAACCGAATAAAACCGATTCGAGCAAACTCTCTGGGATCGCTGCACAATTCACCTTGACAAAGGGTCCGAGACGCCTTCGGCTCAATTGGTGAATCGCATGCGCCAGCATTTCTTTTCCCGTCCCACTTTCACCCCCGATAAATACTGTCGTATCACTGGTTGCCACTCTTTTGGCCATCTGTTTTACTTTTTGCATAGCGGGACTGTTGCCAATCATATCATCCAAACTGTACCGTACTCCCGCATGTTTCAAGAGTTCACCCTTATAATAGTTGAGCTCTTCTTCCAATTGTTGCACTCGTTCTGACAATGCATACAGTTCCTTTACATCTTGAAACAGGACTTTCCCCACTACTGCCACGAGTTGGCCGTCCTGAATGATCGGAATACGGTGAACCAACATGTTTCCACCGCGAATTTGCTGAACTTGGGCCAATTCCGCCTTTCCCGTTTGAGCAACAATATGCATACGTGTATTTTCAATCACTTCTGTTACATGCCGTCCAATCACCTCATTCACTTGAACTCTTAAAAACTTGGCATATGTTTCATTCATCATCAAAATGAATCCTTGTTTATCGGTAATCACAATTCCCTCATAAGCATTCTCAAAAGCTGCTTTCATCAATTCATAAGCTTCTAAAAGGTGTTGCGGTTCTTTTTCTTCTGCATGATGCATATCAACACCCCTTCTACACTTTATAATTTACAAAAAATAAGGTATCTTTAAAATATTGATTGGAAATGGAGGTATTTCCATGTATTCATATCGTACCAAAAGAATGAATGCATGAATACTCTCACACTTACGCCAAAGGGCAAGATACGGGAGTTTCTCATCTGTTAACCTTCCACAGCCCTTGATGAATGTGCTTGCCACTTTACAAGCTAGATCACCATCCAACCAGGAGGCAAATCTTTTTTCTATAAAATTAACGTTTACGTAAACGTTAATTATTTTGTATAATAAAACTCTGGGGGTGAAAATGATGTATCAAATTGATGAAGTAGCCAAAAAAACAGGATTGACCAAACGAGCCTTGAGATATTATGAAGAGTTGGGCTTAGTGACTCCTTCAGGCCGGACTGAGGGAGGTTATCGCCTCTACACGGAACAAGATATCCAACAAATCCTGCACTTGAAAAACCTTAGAGATTTACTGGGCATTTCGTTAGCAGAAATCAAGGAATTGATGATTTTGGAGAAAAAATACCAAGAATTAAAAGAAAACTACTTCCAAAAAAACAGTATATCCGAACGCCTTGAATTGTTGAAACAACTGGAAGAAACGCTCAATATCCAACAAAAGCAATTACAGGAAAAAGTGGAAAAAATGACGCGAATGATCCAAGAGAACAATCAAAAGCTAAAACGGATCCAAACAAAACGAAAGGAATTGGAAAGAGGAGTGTGAATGAAAATTGAAGGAGATCCAGCATTCGCTCGAACATGAAGATCACTCACTCAAAAGCATATTAAGACAGCCAAAAGCAGCTTGGGCAGTCGCATTTGCCTGTGTAGTTGCTTTTATGGGATTGGGCCTGGTCGATCCTATCCTGCCTGCAATCGCAAAACAGCTTCATGCCACCCCCAGTCAAGTATCGCTTCTTTTTACCAGCTATATGTTGGTAACAGGGATCGCTATGTTGATTACAGGTTGGACATCGAGTCGGATCGGAATCAAATGGACACTGCTCCTGGGACTCATCCTCATCATTCTATTTTCTTTCCTGGGTGGATTTTCCCATACCGTTAACGAAATTATCTGGTATCGGGCAGGCTGGGGATTGGGAAACGCCCTCTTCATTTCTACTGCACTGGCCGCCATTGTAACAGTAGCGACTGGTGGAACAGCTGGAGCCATTATTTTGTTTGAGGCAGCGATTGGTCTGGGAATGTCTGTGGGGCCACTTCTTGGCGGCGGGCTTGGCAGCATCAGCTGGCGCGGGCCTTTCTTTGGTGTAGCAGGATTAATGGCGATTGGTTTTCTGGCTATTTTGCTTCTCTTACAGGGAGTACCCAAACCGAAACGCCGCAGTTCCCTTCTTGATCCATTTAGAGCTTTAGGCCATCGTGGTTTATTTATCCTGGCTCTTGCATCCTTGACTTACAACTTTGGCTTTTTTACGTTGCTCGCTTTCTCTCCCTTTGTCCTTCACATGGACGAACATGGGTTAGGGCTTGTTTTCTTTTTCTGGGGTATTTTACTTGCCATTACTTCTGTCATCATCGCCCCCAAACTTCAGGAACGATATCATTCACTTCCGATTATGTATGTCATGCTTAGCTTCCTTGCTTTGGATTTGGCTATGATGGGCTTCGGCGTAGAAAATCATACCATATTGGTAGTAGCCATTGTGTTGGCTGGTGGCTTTTTAGGCATTATGAACACGGTTCTTACAACAGTCGTCATGAATGTATCACCTTTTGAACGTTCCATTGCTTCATCTGCTTACAGTTTTGTTCGTTTTACGGGTGGTGCGATCGCACCTTGGCTCGCCGGAAAACTGGCGGAATGGTTCAATCCAGCGATTCCTTTTTATGTTGGAGCCATTGCAGTAATTATCAGTATCATTACACTGATGTCAGGCAAACGCCATCTGATGCATATTGACTCCTAATCGCCTTCCTTTTCAGGAAGGTTGACATGATTTTGCGAAAAATTATTAAATGGATAAAGAATATCAATTCAGATTGTTGACAAAGTATCCGTTTTATACCGGTTTTCCTTTTCCGTTTCACTCCCGTTGCTTAAAAACGAGCAAGAAGTCGTTCAACTGGAAAAGGAAAACCGGGTTTGTCAACAGCCTCATCCAATTAAAGTACTTAGGTGAAAATCATGACCTCCATTTACAAATATCCACGCACCCCTCATATTGAAGGGTCTGGATTGCAAAAAGGCGATGAAGATCTGGATATCGTACCTTATACTTCCTTAAAGGGATCTTATCTTGTGATCGAAGAAAAAATGGATGGAGCTAACTGCGGCATCAGTTTTACGTCTGATGGCCAGCTTTTACTGCAAAGTCGTGGACATTTTCTGACAGGCGGAAACCGTGAGCGTCAATTTCATCTCTTGAAAAGCTGGGCTTACCGTTATGCAAGGGAGCTTTGGTCCTTGTTAGGTGACCGATGTACGGAGAATGGCTTTATGCCAAACATACGGTATTCTATACGGATCTTCCGCACTATTTTTTGGAGTTTGATATTTATGATAGACAGCGGCAGGTCTTTCTTTCGACTGCAGAACGGAGAAACATGTTACAATCCGCTCCCTTTATCGTCTCTGTAAAAGTTTTGCATGAAGGACAAGCTCCTTCATACAAAAAACTGAAACAACTTATCGGTTCTTCGCAATTTATTTCCCAAGACTTTTTGGACCAGTTACATCAAGTAGCAATATTCAATGGCCTTTCGCCGGAACAAGTGATGAAAGAGACAGACACCAGTGGTCTCATGGAAGGTCTTTATATCAAAAAAGAAGAAAATGGAATCGTCACAGGTCGATATAAATATATTCGAGCCGGTTTTATCCAAACCATCCTCAGCTCCCAAAGTCATTGGATGGAACGTCCCATCTTGCCCAATCAACTGCAAAAAGGAGTGACCCTTTTTTGAAAAAAGCCATCCAGCAAATCACCTGGACCTTTCCATTTGCCCCTTCTTCACATCCTTTCGAAGTCGATTGGGATGCCATGACTTCCCAATACGGCTGGCTTCAAGCACTGAAAGGCATTTCACAAGATCCCGCTTACCACGCCGAAGGGGATGTATATACCCATACCCGGATGGTTGTAGAAGAACTGATGAAATTACACGAATGGCAAAAACGTTCCGCTACCGAACAGTCCATATTATTTGCTGCTGCTCTCTTGCATGATGTAGCCAAGCCGGTTTGTACACGTCAAGAAGTTGATGGGCGCATTTCCTCACGTGGACATGCCAAACAGGGTGCGATAATGGCCCGGCAAATTTTGTGGAATTTGTCCACTCCAATCTTGATACGTGAGGCTATCGTTTCTCTCATCCGTTTTCATGGCCTGCCATTATGGTTCTTGGAAAAAGCCGATCCAGAAAAAGCGGTTTTCGCGGCCAGTTTGCAAATCCCATTGGATTGGGTGGCACTACTGGCCGAAGCCGATGTGCGAGGAAGAATCTGCGATGATCAGCAGGAATTGCTCACACGCATTCAATTGTTTCGGGAGTTTTGTCAAGAGCATCATTGCTACACTCATCCCCGCTCCTTCCCATCTGCTCATGCACGTTTTCGGTATTTTTATGGATTACAGGCAGACCCCTGTTACTCTCCTTATCTTCAGCCGACATTTGAAGTCATCATGATGGCAGGTTTACCCGGCGCCGGAAAAGATACATGGATTCACCGGCACGGGCGGGATTTGCCAGTGATTTCACTGGACCATATTCGTGAACAATACCATATCTCACCTGAAAATGCTCAAGGGAAAGTCATTCAACTCGCCAGGGAACAGGCCAAAGAATATCTCCGGCAGAAACAATCTTTCATCTGGAATGCCACCAACATAACCCAACATATTCGCAAACCATTGATTCAACTTTTTGCCTCTTATGGTGCCAGCATTCGAATCATCTACCTGGACACCCCACCATCGGTTGTCCTGGAACGTAACCATCAACGAAAAAAGCCGGTTCCAGACCATGTCATTCGCAAGCTCGTTTCCAGGCTGGAAGTCCCTCATCTCGATGAAGCACATCAAGTGGATTGGATTTCCTTGGGACACATGTCAAGAAAATAGCAAAACCCCGACATCGGAGCAGGATGTCGGGGAATCATTTATTCTTCAATATTGATCTTCTTGGCCTGCTTTTCTGGTACTTCCTCTTTCTGATCCAACTTTTCAATCCAGGAATCCAAACACACTCTCACACCCAACAGTTGTTCTTTTAACGCATTTTTAAAATGGTGCCTGGCTTCATCAGGGATCGTATCCTTTTTCAATTTCTCCCGCATATCAAGCAACAAATCGAGGACATGATGCAAATCTTGACGATTCAACATTCGTTTTATCCCCCTTTATTTTTCGACCTCACTTTCTCGCTTTCCAAAAGTGATACGCAAGCGTTGATCGGTAAAACGAGCTTCAAGAATAGGGCGTCCTGTCAACAAACGTGGCAAATAAACTTTCCGACGGTAAGATCCTACCTGAATCGTCAACTCATCACCGCGTTGCGTCAGATTCAAGTCCGTACGCTCAACAAAGGGAAACGCCAGATAAAAAACATAACCTTCCTCTGTTTTTTCAACTTCTTCCACTTTCCCTACATAAAAGATCTCCTTTGGATTTTTTTCACCAAACGCCTCATTTGCCAGCAATTGTAAAGATTCTATGCCAGCTACTTCTTTTTTCATTAAAGGAACCCGAAAAACAGGAATGGGATGGAAACTTCCCTCAATATCCTGTATATATTGGGCCTGGCGTACCTTCCAGTCTTCCCAGTAGCCGACTCCTGCTTCTTCTGGCAACATCCGGTTTACAATAATCGCATCTGTATTAAAGCCATATAAATTTAAATAAGTAAAGGCTCTTCTTGCTTCAGCGATCACAATTTTTTCAGGATTTACGACCACCCGAATCGATGTGGTTGCATGATCCAATAAAATGTTTTGGATTTCAATCACCTTGCGAAATAGTTGCTCGATCTCACTCAGTGATTCTTCATCCGGCAATTCAAAACCACCTGTGACCAATTTGGTGACAGGACGCGCCAGCCTGGCCACCCGACGTTGGAAAGGAAATATTTTATCCAACCACCAGGTAATCATATTGGGATAGCTGAGCAAACGTAAAGTCTCACCGGTCGGTGCACAATCAATGATTAACACATCATATCTTTCGCTTTTAACATGGTCAATCATTCGCAATAGACTGAATAACTCCTCCATCCCCGGAAAAGTCAAGATTTCTTCCGCACTCACATCATTCAATCCAGACCAATTCATTACGCCTTTCAACCAAGTTTGTACGGCTTTCCAATTTCGTTCCGTCTCACGTATATGATCTACTTCCTGTCCCCATAAGTTCTCTGTGATTTGCACAGGCTCTGGTCCCAAACTTTTCAGAAAACAGTCTGATAAGTTATGTGCAGCATCTGTACTCATGATGAGGGTACGCAGTCCTTCTGAAGCAAGACGAACTCCCGTCGCTGCCGCTACACTGGTTTTTCCGACGCCACCTTTTCCTGTATAAACAATGATGCGCATAAGAAGCCTCCATTTAACATCAGCTAAGGGAAAATTACTACGATATCGTAGTATTGACGTAAAAGAAAAGGAACAAATCCCTCTGTTCACTCGGTAATGTTGATTCGCCGGATCGTGGGCTGTTCCATTTTCTCCACTGGTTCCATGGTTTGAATCGCCTTCATTACTTTTACGATCAGTGTAAGCAACTGCTCCTGTTCTTCTGTAGTCAATACCTGTTCAATTCTTTTAAGGACCTGATTGACGAGTTCCATCAATTGCTGTGCCAGCTGTTCTCCATTTTCTGTCAGATGGATGATGATGTTACGTCGATCCTTGGGATCCCGCGTTCTTTCAATGAATCCTCTTCGTTTCAACCGTTGACCAATACTTGTGACGGTGCTAAGGGGTGCACCCAGTTCCGCTGCCAGCTGTGACATGGTCATTTGTCCTTTATGCTTGATCAAGATTAAAGCGATCAGTTCAGAGCGTGTAAATTTTCTCTCCAATTTACCTATCTCTGAATCAAAAAGAAGAGGTTTCAAACCATGTTGAAGTAAGAGAGTGATGAGCTGCTTCATTTATTTCTCCTTTATGTAATTTTCCCTAAAAATATTTTACTACGATATCGTAGTATTTGTCAAAGATTTATGAACCCAAAAATAAATTTGTCATCATCTCAAACCGCGTATCAAAAGCCCATTGATTTGTTTTGAGAACTGAATCTTTACGCATCTCCAATAGACCACTGATTTCCAGCTTGTTGACAAAGTATCCGTTATATGCCGGTTTTCCTTTTCCGTTTCACTCCCGCTCTATAAAAACGAGCAAGAAGTCGTTCAACTGGAAAAGGAAAACCGGGTTTGTCAACGGTCTCAATTTCTTTTCTATATAAGCTCATTTAATAAGAAAATTTATCAAATCAGAATAAAAATAAGACTGAGCGGAAACAAAAAATAAAGGATACGGACCTCGCATCAATGAAGGAAATCACGATCAAATACCCTTACAAAACAGATTGAAAGCAGATGTAAACGCTTCAAAAACGAACATTGAATAGATTTAACAAAAAATTAATTCGTTTTTTACTTGATTTCTATTTCATGGTTTGATATAGTATCTAAGGCTTGGGTAGAAAAAAATTCCTATTCAAATAGGAAAAGATGGATGTTGGAGGTTTTACATATGAAAACAAAATATGATGTAATCGTTGTAGGTGCAGGTCCAGCCGGTATCTTTACCTGCTATGAATTGACTCTGAAAATGCCTGAAGCCAAAGTGCTATTGATTGATAAAGGACATGATATTTATTCTCGCAATTGCCCCATTTTACAGAAGAAAATCCAAAAATGCCCACCTGCTGTTGGCCGAAAAGAATATGCTGGCTGTGTTCCAGCCTGTTCAATCACCAACGGTTTTGGCGGTGCAGGAGCCTATTCGGATGGAAAATTTAACATCACCAGTGAGTTTGGCGGTTGGATGACGGATTATTTGCCAACGGAAACTGTTGTTGACTTAATTAAATATGTTGATGAAATCAATCTCAAACACGGAGCTACTGAAACGATCACCGATCCGCTAACAGATAAAGTTCGTGAAATCGAAAAAAGAGCCTATTCAGCTGGGCTCAAACTGTTACGCGCTCAAGTTCGCCATCTGGGTACAGAGCAAAATCTGCAAATTTTGACCAGCATCTTTGAATACCTCAAAGAACATATCGACATGCTCTTTAAAACGGAAGTGGCCGATATTATTACCGAAAAAGTGGGTTCATCCCATCGTATAGTCGGTGTTGAACTTAAAAATGGTGAGCAGCTCTTTGCAGAAAAAGTTGTGATCGTTCCCGGACGTGACGGTTCCGCCTGGTTATCGAAAATTCTCAGAAAACGCCGGTTAAAAATGGCAGCCAATCAAGTAGATATCGGTGTTCGTGTAGAAACATCCAATATTGTGATGGAAGAGATCAATGAGCATTTGTATGAAGGTAAATTTATCTTTCATTCATCGGTTGGCACCCGTGTCCGCACATTCTGCAGCAACCCATCGGGACATGTCGTGGTAGAAAATCATTCCGGTATCATGTTAGCCAATGGACATGCTTATAAAGATCCGAAGTTAGGAAGCGAAAATACCAACTTTGCACTTCTTGTTTCCCATCAGTTCGCTGATCCATTTGATGAACCGACTGAGTTTGCCCATGATGTCTCGCGACTGGCCAATCGACTATCCAACGGGGGAGTCATTGTACAAAAATTCGGTGATATCATGAAAGGACGTCGCTCCACACCCAAACGGATCAAGGAAGGATTTATCAATCCAACGCTAAAAGAAGCCGTTCCAGGAGATCTTGGCCTTGTCCTGCCATATAACACAATGAAAAGCTTGATTGAAATGATCCAGGCCCTTGATCATGTTACACCAGGTATTGCTTCAGAGCATACCTTATTCTATGGTGTAGAAGCCAAATTCTACTCAGCCCGTCCCAAACTGAATGATCGATTTGAGTCCGAAATCGCCGGGCTATATCTGGGTGGTGACGGTGCTGGGATCACTCGCGGTCTGGCTCAAGCGGGCGCTTGTGGTGTGTGGATCGCCAGGGATATCGTCGAAAAACTAAGGAATCATTCTTCTTCTCAGGTATAGCAAGTTTAAAAAAACGCCCCTAGTGGGGTGTTTTAAGACCGTTGACCTGCATACTTTGTCAACGGTCTTTTTTGTTGAATAAACATAGAAAACTAAAAGAAAAGGAAGGTTTTCTATTTTTCGTACAAATCCAACAAGAAAACATCATCCAGAAATAAGGATAGCGTGTCCCATCCGCCACCTGGACCTGCGGAGGACGTTCCCATTGCACGTTTTTCTACAACCTCACGCTAGGACGCCTAT
Organism: Thermoflavimicrobium dichotomicum; assembly: GCF_900114055.1. GTDB lineage: Bacteria > Bacillota > Bacilli > Thermoactinomycetales > Thermoactinomycetaceae > Thermoflavimicrobium > Thermoflavimicrobium dichotomicum. The sequence goes on from NZ_FORR01000026.1 coordinate 28,175, forward strand.
CCGTGCGACCGTATCCTTTCCTCCCGGACAATGAGCGAGAGGAGCGTCCCTGACGAAAGGGAAAACTGTCCAAAAAAGAGTAGTCAATCCTTCTTCGGCAAGACAATCTGCTCTCCAGTCCGCTCCGCCTCAATCTCCTCTAAAGACTTTCCTCTTGTTTGTGGAGCCCAGATTAACCCAATCAAGCCACTAACAAAGAGGAATCCGGTGAGGATCCAAGCCAACGTTGTGAACCCGGTGGCTGTTAACACTGGTACAAACAAACTCCAGATGCCAAGTCCGATTCTGATGACGGCGAAAGCCAAGCCTTGGGCAGTGCTGCGTATCATGGTCGGAAACAGTTCAGAAGACCACAGTTGGAAGAACGCTTGTTGACCAAAACCACCCGCAAAGCCACCTAAAAACACATGTAGCAAAGCAACAACAGGCGTTAACGGAAAAATCGCTAAGAGTGACATGCCTATCACTTGAATCAATGCACTGACTCCGAACAAAACACGCCGGTTAACGCGATCGCTCAAAGGCATGAAGATGAGTGCAGTGCCAATTACCCCGAACAAAAATCCTAAGCACTGCATTAACACGCTGGTCGACTGACTATTTCCCCCCACTGTTTCCAAGATGTATGGTAAGAAAAATCCCGACGTTCCCGCTGTGAGATTCCAAATTCCGTACATGGAGATCAAGAAGACCAATGCTCCCAAGTGCGGCTTGGTGAAAAGGGCTCGAAAACCATTTGCAGCGCTAACATTCTTGGACACAGTCCCCGCCGCAGTTGATTGCACTGAGGTTGCGGTTTCCACTGCTGTCTGCCAGCGCACCGATTCGACCATGCCTCGACGCAATAACCACGTGACGATTGCAACGACAAAGAGATGCGCAAACAACAGCCTAGCCCCCAAGATACCAAGCGGATAAAGTGCCAAAGACAGCAACAGACAGACAATCGGTCCCATGTTCCACAGAACTTGCGCCATACCACTTAGCTTTCCGCGTGATTTAGCTGGCGCATTTTCTGCAATGATGGTCCACGATGCGGGAACATCTGCACCAACAGCTAGTCCCACAATGAAGTAGCCGACGGCTAACATCCAAGCATTAACGGCAAAAATGATCCACAACATGCCAAATGCATAAATCAGCAAATCCCAAGAATAAATCCTTTTTCGGCCAAAAAGGTCACAAATTCGCCCACCAATCAGGGATCCGATCCCAGCCGAGATGGCGTTTGAACTAAAAGCGGCCAACAGTCCGAGAGCGGTGTTGGACATGTGAAAGTAGCTCTGCCAGAGACTTAGACTGGCCGCTCCTGCCACAATCGAGCCTGAGTCAATGTAGTTGGCCATGGAAGCCAATAACGTCCACTTCCACTGCTGTTTTGAGTTTTTCGGATCCTCGAGACTAGCCACCGTAACTTCACTCTTCATAACGACACCCCCAAACAGATTCTGTTTTAAAATCTTCCGTATTCAACTGTCTGTAAGCGATTTCAATTAATCGTTAAGATGACCCTCCAGTCTTGTTCGACACCCAACTAATTTGAAACCTTATCACACAGTGGGTAGTTGAATCGGTACGTACCAGAGCCGAGTTCCATGCGTACGCCCTCATTGACTTGTTCGAAATAATGAATACCGTCGGCTTGCTCCAAGGGTCTGTCACCCTCCCTAAGAACACTTAAAGTCGCATGCGGCAAAACCACTGTTGCGATAGTGTTAGCGGGAATGCGAACAAAAACTTCCATGTGTTGTCCATCAACTATTTCCCAGTGAGAAGCAACCTCACCGTACAAGGTCTGTAGTGACGCTTTGACATACTTCAACGCCGGCTCAGGTTTCGGACAAATCAGAATATGTTTGTACCCAGGCTGCTCCTCATCGGTATCGATCCCGGCTACTACACGGTACAACCATTCTCCAACTGCGCCATACGCGTAATGGTTAAATGAATTCATGTCGTCACTCCAAAATGATCCGTCAACTTTGATGCTATCCCAATGTTCCCACATTGTGGTAGCTCCCTTTGTCACTTGATAGAGCCAAGATGGATAATCAGTCTGTAGCAGCAACCTGTATGCTAGATCGTTATATCCGTTTTGAGACAACGCATGGCATAGATACGGAGTACCGACAAAGCCGGTTGAAAGATGATAGTCGTTGTCTTCGATGTACTTTGCTAATTTTCGCGCAATATGTTTTCGATGTGTCTCGTCCACTAAATCAAACCACAAAGCGAGTACATGGGCGGTTTGCGTAGGAACAGACAGACGACCATTGGGCGTCACAAACTCTCGGCGGAAATGTTCGACGATATTTTTGTAGAGCGTTTGATATTCCTCAACATCGTTGTGCTTACAGAGTACGCGTGCTGCTTTTGCAAGCAAGCGAGTCGAATAGGCATAAAACGCGGTTGCGATATAGTCTTCGTCCGTGGCACCTTTGTAACTATTTTCTTTGGCGTCCAAACCGAGCCAATCCCCGTAGTGAGATCCAGTATTATACAAGTACTCATTGTCTCCCTGACTGCGCATGTACTCTACCCAAGCCTTCATACTGTCGTACTGTTCTTCCAATAAACGTCTGTCTCCGTAGCAGAGGTAAATCGTCCACGGGCAAATAACCGCCGCGTCTGCCCATGCCGACGATGAGCTTAAGATTTTACTATCTTCAGAAAAGATATTTGGTATGACGGATGGTACACCTCCACTTGAAAATTGATCCGCCTTAAGATCTCGAAGCCACTTAGTGAAAAATGGCGCAATATTCATGTTAAAGGCCGCCGTGCGAATAAATATTTGTACGTCACCAGTCCAACCAAGGCGTTCGTCACGTTGGGGACAATCTGTCGGAATATCCACAAAATTCCCCTTTTGTCCCCAGAGGATGTTATGCTGCAACTGATTCACAAGTTCATTGGAGCACTCAAATCGACCCGTCGGCTCCAAATCCGAGTGGATGACACAACCGATGAAGTCGTCCAGCTTTACATCCCCAGGAACACCTTCAATTTGCACGTAACGGAAACCTTGATAAGTAAAGTGAGGTTGATACCATTCTTCCCCCTTGCCCTTGCAAATGTAGCGAATCGTCTGCTTTGCCCTACGTAAATTCCCAGTGTATAAGTTACCATCCCTGTCCAAGACTTCTGCATGTTTCAAAACGATCTCGGTTCCAGCGGGCGCCGTCACTTTGAAACGGATCCAGCCGACCATGTTCTGCCCCATATCCAGCACTTTCTCACCCGCAGGCGTATATATGAGTCGGACCGGCTTAATCTCTTCCACGATGCGTGTCGGCATATTTTCTTGAGCGGTCAACATATCTTTCTCGCGCGATAATACAGTCACTCCATACCAGTCACTGTCATCATACTCTGCAGTACTCCATCCAGATCTTTCTAATCTTGCATCATATATCTCCCCATGATAAATTTCTGACATGAGAATCGGTCCAGTCTGGGATGACCACGTTTCGTCCGAAACCACGGTTTGGTTGCGCCCATCTGCATACTTGATGTGCATTTGCAGCAACACGGCTCTTTGATTTCCGTAAATGTTCCGAGCCCCTTCCCAGCCAAGCTCTCCCTTATACCAGCCATTTCCAAGGATTACACCAATCGCATTGGCACCCTCCCGCAAGTAATGAGTAACATCATAGGTTTGGTACTGCAAACGTTTGTTGTAACTGGTCCAGCCAGGTGTCAGCACCCAGTCTCCAACCCGTTCGCCATTTAGTTCGAGTTCATACAACCCCAAGCTGGTAACATACACCCTCGCTGTTTCTACTGGACCCTCAATTGTGAACGTGTTCCTTAACAGCGGGCAGACTTGCGTTTGATCTGTTTCAAATTGTGGCGTAATCCACTTTGCCCTCCACTCGTCAGCACGAAGAAGACCCATTTCAAATAGCGCAATTTCACTCCATTCCGACATTTGTCCCTCTTGGTTCCACGCTCGTACACGATAGAAATATCTCGTGCATGATTTCAAAGGAGGTCCTTCGTACACCACATGGACCGATTGATCCGATTGCACCTGACCCGTGTCCCAAATTACCTGCTGAAAATGGGGATCATTCTCGGAAACCTGGATCTGATAGGCACTCTGCATAACATCGCGAGCATGAGAATGAATTTGCCAGCTGAACCTCGGCCTCAATACGTCAATGCCAATGGGATTGTCCTTATACTCACAACGAAGTTTACACACAATGAAATTCGCCACAACTATCACCTCATACAGTGAATAGGCTATTTCTATTTTGTCGTTATTTCTACAATAGAACTAATTATCAATAATATCCGGGATGAATTACACCTCCCGTATTGAAATATGTGGAAGATTGAGGCACCGCCACGATGAACAAGTCTAACGCAGCATTGTGCCTCGCTGGATCCATCGTGAAGAGTGAAATTATGATAATCACGGAGGATAGCGCACTCTAGATCCTTCTCCCCAATCACCTCTTCATCCGCTAATTTTTTTGTCAAGGATCCAGATTCCGCTTGAAGTAATTTGTCACACCTCCGCGGTAATAACCTTGATCTGGACCTCACGGAGCGACTCGATTATGCTTGGATCAACCTCATCATCAGTTATAATGGTGTCGATATCGCTTAAATCCGTTATTGGCGCAAACGCACGCACACCGAACTTACTCGAATCGATGAGCAAAATAGTTTTGTCGCAGTTTCGAATCATCTTCTCTTTCACCCGCGCCTGCTCTTCCGTGGCCTCGCTCAACCCGTACTGAAGATGCAGTCCTTGACAGGAGAGGAAAGATTTCTGAACGTGGTAACCCTCCACGGATCGTTCCGCCAAAGGTCCGACGAACGACAGCGACCGAGGTACCAAGACACCACCGACGGAAATCACCTGGATGTTCTCCTTGTTTCTGAGCTCCATGACGACCTTAACGGAATTCGTTACTACCGTGAGCGGAATATCTGGCAAGATTCGTGCCATTTGCCAGGCCGTCGTACTTGCATCCAATGAAATGCAGTCTCCGCTCTCCACCAACCGCACCGCTTTGAGGGCGATGGCCTTTTTCTGTTCAATCCTCTCGATTTTCCGATCTTCAAAGGGAACTTCAAGGGGGAGTTCCTCCCTCGCCACCGCACCGCCATGCGTGCGAATGACCTTCCCTTCCGCTTCCAATTTATCGAGATCGCGCCGGATGGTCTCCTCCGTGACTTGGAAGAGCTTGCTCAGTTCAGCGACACGGATTCTTCCTTCGGACTGGACGAGTTCTACGATCTTTCGATGACGCTCAGCTACCAACATATCTCTTTCTCCCACCCCTTTGTTTGGCATAGAAGTCTTTTTCACCACGAATCCCATACTTGCAAGAAGGTAGATATCGATCCGCACACCTATTACCGACCTAGAATCAGATAGTATCCCGTTCCCCCGCCAACGAGGGGAACATTTACATTGTAACGGGGTTTTAACGGGGAAACGCTGCGGCCACACCACCATCGACCGTGATCATGCAACCCGTTGTTTTCGCGGACCGCTGGGACGCCAGAAACAGTATCGCTTCGGCAATGTCTTCCGGCAATACGTTGACATTCAAAATTGTGCGCTTGCGGTAATACTCTTCAAGCTCGTCCGGATGGATGCCATATGCGCGCGCCCGTTCTTCCCTCCAGCTCGAATTCCAGATGTTCGACCCTTGCAGAACGGCGTCAGGCAGAACAGAGTTGACGCGAATGCCGCGGTTTCCGCCTTCCACAGCTAGGCAACGTGCCAAGTGCACCTCTATCGCTTTTGCGCTGCTATAGGCGGAGGTGTCCTTACTGGCGTAGATGGCGTTCTTCGACGTTACGAAGACAATGCTGCCGCCGATTCCCTGTACCTCCATTATACGGAACGCCTCGCGCGCGGTCAGGAAGTAGCCGGTGCCAAGCACTGCCACGTTCTTGTTCCACTCGGCAAGCGATGTTTCCGTCACTGGTGCTGAGCTGGCGAGTCCCGCATTCGATACCAGGATGTCAACGCCTCCGTACTTGAGAATCGCTTCCGCAAGAGAGCGTCGAACCGCATCCTCGTCTGTTACATCAAGATAAACCGCAGCGGCCCGTTCCTCTCCGTACAACGCGTTCATCTCTTCAGCCAAGCGATTTGCGGTCTCTAACGCCAAGTCTGCGATCACAATGTACGCCCCTTCCTCCGCCAGCCGTTTGCAGGTCGCGCTGCCGATGCCTCCTGCGCCTCCTGTGATGAAGGCGACATATCTGGACAGCTCTTTTTCGGGCGGAGCCAGCGTGAGCTTGTACAGCTCCAATGGCCAGTACTCAACGTCGAACGATTCTTTTTCATTGAGGGAGACGAATTCGCCCAAAGTCGTGGTGCCCCGCATCACAGCCACGGCACGATGGTACAGAGCGGCTGCAATGTCAGCCATTTTCTTCGACTTGCCTGTGGCCACGACCCCGAGCCCAGGGATCAGGATGACGCGGGGATACGGATCGCTCATTTGTTCATTCCCTTCGCGGTTGCGCTCAAAGTATGCCGTATACTCCTCTTTGTAACGTGCAAGCCCGTCGCGAAGCGCCTGCACGAGGCCACCCACATCCCCCGTCGTCGGATCCCAATCCACGTAGAGCGGCACGCGCTTCGTATGCACGAGGTGATCCGGGCAGGCAGCACCGACTTGGGACAGCTTCTCTGCATCCCGACTGCCCGTAAAGCACAGGAAATCATCGCTGTCGTCGAACGTCAGAACCATACGTTTGTTTTCCGACACAATTCCGCGGATGATGGGCAGAATCCGAGCCGCGACCTCTTTCCGAACCTCTTTGGGGAGTGCCTCATACTTCACACCACCGAAGAGTTCCTGCTCATTCACGCGCTCCTCGATATATTGACGGGCTTCCTCGATGACTTTCAACGTGTTACGGTAGCACTCTTCCGAAGTATCGCCCCAGGTGATGAGACCGTGCTTCTCCATCAGGACCAGCTCGCAAGCCGGATTCGCTGCCACTGCTTCTGCGATCAGTTTGGACAACCGGAACCCTGGCCGAATGTAAGGGACCCAGACCATGCGCTGGCCGAAGATGCGCTCCGCAATCTCCCTGCCGTTTTTCGTGCAGCATAAGGAGATGATGCTGTCCGGGTGCGTGTGATCCACATGGGGAAATGGCAAAAAAGCGTGCAACAGCGTTTCAATTGACGGACGCGGATGGCGACTATCCAGCATGCAGTGTGACAGGTACTCGACCATCTCCTCGTCCGTCATAGCTTCACGCTCCATCAATGGCAACACATCGTTCAAGCGGAGTGCCGTGAAATTCTTTTCCGTCGCATCAGCCAGATCCGAGCCACTGCCCTTCACCCAGAGCACTTCCACCTTTTCACCGCGGAAGTCGGTCTCCTGAGTCTTCATGGATGTATTTCCGCCGCCCCAGTTGCAGATTGATCTGTCCGCTCCCAGGCGGTTTGACCGTTCAACGAGATCTGATAAGAAAGCATGGTGATCATAGCTGGTTTTCATATCTGTTATCCCCCTTTCAGGTATCGTGGGTGGAATTCGACAACTCAGAATCCAATTGAAATGAATTGTGCATCTCCAAGAGCCGGACAAATCTCTCGTAAGCCTCATCCCATCCTTCCCGCTGCGAGGTTGGACGGTAGACCTTCTTCTCGAAGGACCGGTCTACCAACGTGGGAATTTCTGAGATGCTGGAAAGTTCATTTGATACGATCAATTGCGCGCATAAGTTCCCAATCACCGTCGCTTCCACTGGCCCAGCGATCACGATTCGGTTCGTTGCGTCCGCCGTCCACTGGCATAAGACGGTATTCTGTACACCGCCTCCAACAATGTGAATGAACGGCAATGATTTCCCTGTGATCTCCTCAAGCCGCTCAATCACCCAGCGGTACTTCAAAGCCAAGCTTTCCAAGACGGCACGGCTGATCTCACCAGGACTCTCCGGGACAGGTTGATCCGTTCGCCTGCAGTAATCCTGGATGGCTGCAATCATATCGTCCGGCGCCAAGAAATCAGCCGCATCCGGATCAAACAGCGCCTTCAGCGCAGGCGCCTCTTCCGCTGCCTGCATCAAGCTGGAAAAATCACAGTTCACTCCCGACCGGAGAAACATGCGCCGAACTTCCTGTAGGAGCCACAAACCCATTACATTTTTTAACAGGCGGTAAACTCCGCCGACGCCGCCTTCGTTTGTGAAATTATGTTTTCTCGTCAAATCCGTGATGATCGGTTCGTTCGACAAAACGCCAACCAAAGACCATGTGCCGCTTGAGATGTACACAAAGTCATCCGTCTCATGCGGAACGGCAAGCACTGCCGATGCAGTATCGTGCTCACCGACATTGACCACGTCAATTCTCCCTGCAGCTGTCTTGGGCACCAGCTTCTTGCGAACGGACCCCAGTGTTCGTAAGGGTTGTACGACCGGTAAGAACAGGTCTTTCGGAAGGCCCAGTTTGTCGATCATGTCATACGCCCACGTCCCGAGTCTGGGATTGAAGAGCTGCGTGGTCGTGGCATTCGTGAACTCGCTGGCCATCTCCCCTGTTAAAAAGTAGTTGATGAGATCCGGAAATAGTAGCAGGTGACGGCTGCGTTCCAGGAGTTCAGGCTGATGGAGGCAGAGATACATCAATTGAAAAACGGTATTGATCTGGAGTATTTGAATCCCGGTCTGTTCGTACAGCGATTTCGCGGGAACCCGGGCGAACACTTCGTCGAGAACTGAACCGTGCTGGGGATTACGATAGTGACGTGGATTGGCCACCAGTTCGCCGTATTCATCAATGAGACCAAAATCAACACCCCATGTATCGACTCCAATGGTTGAAGGAATCAGACCCTCACTACTGGCCTTGACGAGGCCGTTCTGGATCTCGCTGAACAAGTGCAGAAAATCCCAGTACAGCGTCTCGCCAAGCCCGACAGGATTGTTCTGGAAGCGAGTGATCTCATACAGGAAAAGCCGTTTCCCGTCGTACTCACCGATGACTGTACGCCCATTGCTTGCACCCAAGTCCACCGCGAAACCACGCCATATGGCCATCTTTATCACCACCCTTGGCCGCCGATGCCGCGCTCCAGGATCTTTTTTGGATACTCGCTCTGCAAGTACGAAGCCAGCGGATCTTGCGGCAAACCCATCTCTTCCCGTACGAGAGCGAGCAGAGGACGTACATCCGTTTCAAAGGCGTCCTTCAGGATCGATTCGGAGCGAATGACATCCCCCTCTTCTTGTGCTTGTCTCAACGCATCCCGCTGCACAAGCAACGCTTTGGCAAAGGCAGTTTGAATGTTGACCACGGACTTGATCATCGCGGGAATTTTGCTCTCAATGCTGTGGCATTGGTCGATCATATACGTGATGTTCCGTGCGCACTCCGCTGTCGCCGGGTCATTTTCCCCATCAATCAGCTCGTTGCAGACCAGGAACAGCTCGTACGGATCAATGGTGCCGACCATGAGATCGTCATCCGCATATTTGCGGTTATTGAAATGAAATCCCCCGAGTTTTCCTTCGTCCAAAAGAAGTGCGACAATGTGGGGAATGTTCGTCCCTTGCGCATGATGGCCCAAGTCAACCAAGACCTGCGCCCGTTCACCGAGCTTTAAGCAATAGTTATAAGACATGCCCCAGTCCGCGAGATCTGTGTGATAGAAGGCAGGCTCAAAGAATTTGTACTCTATCAACATCCTCGCATTTTCCGGAAGTGCCTCGTAGATTTGGGATAACGCCTCTAGCATATAGCGCTTCCGCTTGCGGATGTGATCTTGTCCGGGATAGTTGGTCCCGTCAGCAAACCATAGACTGAGAACATCTGACCCAACCAACTTCATGATCTCCACGCATTCGAGAATGTGCGAAATCGCCTTCTTACGGACTTCTTCGCGAGGATGACAGACACTCCCCAACACGAAGTTGTCATCCTGGAACAGGTTTGGATTCACCGCACCGATCCCAAGTCCCAACTCGTTCGCGTAACTTTTTAAGTGACTGTAATCATCCACTTTATCCCACGGAATATGGATCGCAACCTTTGGACAAACTCCGGTCAAGCGATGAACCTCCGCAGCGTCTTCCAGTTTCTCATATGGATTGCGCGGAACGCCGACCTGTTTGTATACTTTGAAGCGGGTTCCGCAATCAGCGTATCCCCAGGAGGGTGTTTCAATCACTAAGTTCTTGAGCCGGTTTTTCACGGTCTCGACGGGGATACCCTTGTCTTCTTGAACTTTGACCCACAACTTGATTTCGGCTTGGGATATCACGATCGTCCCTCCTCTTATAATCTCCTTCGGCTTCAAATAAAAGTAATCGCTTTCAAACAAGCCTAGAACAATCAACTTCTTCAGAGACAATATCGACTGCCCACGTCGCCTGTACGATATTCCATCGTCACATTCCTGCAAACTTAGGACCAGATTCTTCGCATCCAAAACCTCGTCTTATAGATACCTGATCTTATTTGTTTATTTTGTTTTCGGATAAAACATTTATTTGATTTTGTTTTGATTATTTTTGTTTTATTTGTTTTCACGCTATTAAAATATACTATTTTTAACCTTTAGTCAATATGAAACGGCTTTCATTTTCCGCAAAAAGCCTAGATATCCCCGATGAATCGACCAATTTTAGTTAGGAAACACGTTTTTCTGTGTTTTCTTTTGTTTTTTTCTGTTTTACAACCAAATTTCTTTTATTATTTTTGTTCGACGGAAATTTTCTAAGGCGTGAAAGGAGGAATTTCTGTGCCTGACCCACAACGATAAATCATGGGGATCGCACGCATGGCACAAAGTGGGATTTGGGGATCATTGCGCTTTGAGTCCGAGATCGCTGGACTATATCTGGGTGGTGACGGAGCTGGGATCACTCGTGTTTTGGCTCAAGCGGGAGCTTGTGGTGTATGGATCGCCAGGGATATTGTCAAAAAACTAAGGAATCATTCTTCTTCTCAGGTATAGCAAGTTTAAAAAAACACCCCCAGTGGGGTATTTGAGGACGTTGACAAACCCGGTTTTCCTTTTCCAGTTGAACGACTTCTTGCTCATTTTTATAGATATGGAGTGAAACGGAAAAGGAAAACCGGCATATAACGAAACTTTGTCAACAAACTGACACTCCAATGGGGTGTTTTTTCATTTCTTATTACACTTTTGATATTCTTTCTTTAGCATGGACATGATCACCAGCGATTCAAACTGATCGCCATTTTTAAATGCCTCACGTAAAAGACCTTCTTCTACAAACCCTTCAGAGCGATAAAGAGTTCGAGCTCGAATATTATGCTCTTTCACATCCAACCACAAGCGGTGGGCATTCCATACTTCAAAACTCAGATATTTGACTGCTCGCAATGCTTCTCGTCCGTATCCCTTTCCCTTCTCTGTAATAACGATTCTCCGAAATTCAATACTTTGGTGCGGATTACTTAATCCAGCCAAAATGACAAAACCAACCCTGTTCGCTGTTATTTGGGATTCGATAATCAAATGTTTTATATCCGGATCATGAATGGCCTCGATATGTTTCTCTTGCTCCCATCGTTGAATGAATGGTGCATTTTCTGGATGATTTTCCGCCTCTAACAGAAAAGATACATCTAACTCATTTGTACACCGGAATTTAAGATTTTTTGTTTGAAACAAAATCTCTTCCATCCTCTGTCATTCCTTTCTTACCTAATGCCTAATCGATACTAATATTTGAATAAGAGAATCATTAATGCAACGACCAGGATCGTCCTAGCGATTTTCTTAATAATAAAAAATTTCTCTTTCTAAATTCACTAGTTTTTTAAACTTAACCCAAAAATATTATATATCCCAATTGGTCCATTGAATAACAAAAAAACTGCCATTCGTATAGAATGGCAGTTTTCCCTGTTTGGAGCGGAAGACGGGATTCGAACCCGCGACCCTCGCCTTGGCAAGGCGATGCTCTACCCCTGAGCCACTTCCGCATGTATTCAATTGGCGGAGCTGACGGGATTCGAACCCGCGATCTCCTGCGTGACAGGCAGGCATGTTAGGCCTCTACACCACAGCTCCATATTCCATGGTGGACGGTGACGGGATCGAACCGCCGACCCCCTGCTTGTAAGGCAGGTGCTCTCCCAGCTGAGCTAACCGTCCAAATGGTGACCCGTAGGGGATTCGAACCCCTGTATGCCAGCGTGAAAGGCTGGTGTGTTAACCGCTTCACCAACGGGCCATTCCCTGGAGCTCCCAACCAGGCTCGAACTGGTGACCTCTTCCTTACC
>NZ_FORR01000027.1 GCF_900114055.1 Thermoflavimicrobium dichotomicum
ATCCACCGTGTGCCCTTAGTAGCTTAACCTGTTGCTAAAGGTACTCGTCTCGGTGATACCCTTGACTTGACTTCATTTCCTTATCTAATTTTCAAGGTGCGTTTCTCATTTTCACCGCTCATCAGCGGCGACAGGAAATAATATATCATGCTCAAAATCAAAATGCAATATTCTTTTTACAAGAAATTTATTCCAAATCAGTAACGGTTCATACTTCGGGAAAGTTGCTGGAACACGAACCTTCGTCTTTATAGATCATCGTTCTCTCATCGAATGCCCCACACTGTTATCTGATATAAAAATATATGTAATTATAATAGTTTATAGACTAAATAAACTAAATAAGGGTATAAAAAATGGAGGATGTTGACAAACAAAGCGGCTCCTATTCCATTGTTCGACTTTTGCTCGTTATCAGAGCGGAAGCGAAGCGGAAAAGGATCCCCAGCGCTAAAAAGAAGGCTTTGTCACTAAACTGGAATAATAAGTTTGGTTCCTATTTGGCGTGCCTCGATTACCAGCTGATTAAAAATAAAATATTACGTATATTTATAAACAAATTGACGTACTATCTTGTCCCACATACTATTAGTTATAACTGTTTATTTTTATATAATATTTTTCTTTCTAAAAGAAAAAATAAAATGAGGGAGGGAAACTCTGCATGGATTACAAAGTATTCATATCCATTGGCATTTATATTGTTGGTATGCTTATCATCGGGTTTTATGCATACAAAAGAACCTCGGATCTGTCCGACTATATGCTGGGTGGGCGAAACCTGGGTCCTGTTGTTACCGCATTAAGCGCGGGTGCATCGGATATGAGTGGTTGGTTATTGATGGGGCTTCCTGGCGCCATGTATGTAAGCGGCTTAAGCAGTGGATGGATTGTGGTTGGTTTAACATTGGGAGCCTATTTAAACTGGTTATTTGTAGCACCACGTTTAAGAGTCTATACTGAAATCGCTAACGATTCCATTACCATTCCAGACTATTTCGAAAATCGTTTTAAAGATCAATCGCACATTTTACGTGTAGCATCAGCACTCGTCATTCTTGTATTCTTTACCTTGTATACATCATCAGGGATGGTTGCAGGTGGAGAGTTGTTCAAAAGTGCATTTCAGATGGATTACCAGTTAGGTCTCTGGCTTACAGGCGGTGTTGTCATTATCTATACTTTATTTGGCGGTTTTCTCGCCGTCAGCTGGACTGATTTGGTACAAGGAACCTTGATGTTTTTGGCTCTTATTCTTGTTCCTGTCGTGACAATTATGGAAATCGGAGGGATTGGGCCTACATTTAACACCATTCATTCCATTGATCCGACACTCCTGGATGCTTTTAAAGGTACCACCGTCATTGGGATTATTTCTCTTTTAGCATGGGGACTTGGGTACTTTGGACAGCCACACATTATTGTCCGTTTTATGGCGATCACTTCAATCAAGGAAATGAAAAACGCCAGACGCGTGGGTATGGGCTGGATGATCTTCTCCCTCGTTGGGGCCATGTTTACGGGTCTCGTAGGTATTGCCTACTTCCACATCAAACACACCAAATTGGAAAACCCCGAAACCGTCTTTATTTTCTTGTCCAATATCTTATTCCATCCTTTGATTGCCGGCTTCCTGTTGGCCGCGATCCTGGCTGCGATTATGAGTACCATTTCATCCCAGTTACTTGTAACAGCCAGCTCCCTGACCCAAGATTTTTATCGTGTATTTTTCCGCCGATCCGCTTCCGAAAAGGAAATGGTATTGGTAGGACGGCTTTCTCTGTTGGGAGTTGCAATTATCGCGCTATTATTGGCTATTAATCCCAATAATACCATTCTAAACCTCGTCGGATACGCTTGGGCTGGATTTGGTTCGTCATTTGGCCCAGTCGTTTTGCTCAGCCTGTACTGGAAGCGCATGACGAAATGGGGAGCACTTGCTGGCATGATTGTCGGTGCCATTACCGTTATTGTTTGGGAACAATTCAAGGCACTTGAAGCCGTTTATGAAATGATTCCTGGCTTTATCGCAGGTACTCTGGCCATCATCATTGTCAGCTTGCTAACAGCAAAACCCGCTGAAAACATCGAAACAGAATTTGAAGAAGCTGTGAAGAAAACCGCTGGTTAATATTTGATATCTATAAAAGAACTGGATTAGCTATAGCAAAATGAAAAGCACTTGCATTTTTGCTACTTAGATAAAATGCAAGTGCTTTTTACATCAAACATCTTCATTCGCAATCAATTGAATAAGACGGGGCATGCTGGGATCAAATCCTCCCAAATCCCATGAATGAGGATCATCCGGATCCACCAGCGTAACATTATAGGGTGTAAGGGTAACATATATGGCTTTAATATGCGGATTCACTTTTGCCCGATATTCAGCCAATGCTTGGCTTGGATGTCTTCTTCCTGCCCACGATTCGCTATCCGTCCAATTACTAGCTTATATCCAATTCAAACACAGGCTTTCTCCCTTTTAAATAGAAGGCACTATATAGCAGACCAACAACCAGCCAGGCTGTACCTAACAACATCGCGGATCCATGTAAACTGGTAAACAGCCACAAAGTTAACATGACTCCAATAGTGGGACAAAGGAAATAGCGGATGAAATTCATTCCACCCCGCTGTTTTTGCCGCCAATAATAGTGGGCGATCACCGAGAAGTTCACAAACAAAAAACCGATCAGAGCACCAAAGCTGATAAATGAATAGATGACTTCCAGTTCACCCAATACCGCAGTCAAGGATATGAGTCCGATGAGCAAAATATTAAATACAGGCGTCCGCCATTTCGGATGCAAATAAGCAAATGCTTTTGGAAACGATCCGTCTCTTCCCATCGCATATAAAAGACGGGAAGCACTGGCATACGAAGACAAAGATGAAGAGAAGACCGCAACCATGGTTCCTGACAGGAAAAAGGAATACAAAAAAGCGCCGCCCACAAACTTGGCAATCTCTAATGAAGCTGCATCTGCTTTCTTAAAGGCCGTAAAATTCGGATGAACCAAATGTAAAAAATAAGAGGTGCAAGTAAACAGGAGCCCGCCAATCAGTGCGATCAGGAAAATGGCACGAGGGATCGTTTTTTTCGGTTGCAGGGTTTCTTCCGACAAAGTGGTAACTGCATCAAAACCCAAAAAAGAAAAACACAAAATCGATGCACCGGTCAGAATGAGCGAAACATCGATATCCGGGGTATAAAACGGATCCAGTGTTACTAACGTTCCGCTACCAAGACCATTGACCAGCCCTTTGATCATAAAGCCGACAAAAACAACCAATACCAAAGTTTGAAAGGTAACAAACAGGGTGTTCATATTGGCTGTCAACTTAATCCCAAAAATATTGATGGTGGTAATCATGATGGCCAGTAGCAAGACCCAAATCGCACCGGGAATTTGGGGAAAGGCCGCACTCAGGTAAGCACTTCCAATCGCAAAGTTCACCATCGGCAAAAACAGATAATCGAGCAGTACTGCCCATCCAACCAAAAAACCAACTGTGGGATGGATACTTTTTTGCGCATACGTATAGGTGGATCCGGCTACCGGATAAGCTTTGACCATTTGTCCATAACTATATGCCGTAAACAACAACGCCACCAGAATAACCAGGTAGGATAAAGGAACGTGCCCCTTTGTTTCTTGAGCCACCACCCCATATGAATCAAAAACAACCAGAGGGTCCATATAAGCAAGACCGATTAAAACCACAGGGGCTAAGGTAAGTGTTCGTTTAAGTTTAACATTTTTGTCCACATAATGGTTCAACTCAGTACCTCCTTCACCTGACAAGCTATTTCAAAAATCAGCGGAGTTTTTCCAAGCGAGTGACTACAGGCCCTACCCAACGAGAGACGGAAAGCGAAAGATGAAAAACGTAGGCAATTTCCATTAATACGGATGCGTATTTTGCCGCTTCTTTCGCTTCCGGCTCAGAGCGGCACAGAAATCCTTCCTCGCAGGGCATTGTCGGAATGAATCGGAAAAACGGAACGGATACCCAAATCGATTTGTAACTCTGGGGACTTAGGCAATGACTCCTACAAACGAACCATGTTAACAATACAATCATTTGCGGATAAAATCAAATGATTTTTTCAAAAATAACTTGTTTAAAAAATAAAAATGCGGAATCTGTTTATATCCTTGCGAGCGAGAAAACCCCTAGCTTCTTGAGCTATGGGGATGAGAGCGAGCGTCGGACGAGGGAGGGCATTAGCCCTTGTGCCAAGTCCGGTATGTTTTCAGAAAAGTATTTACAAACAAATGTTCCACTGTTAAAATACAGCCAGTTGCTCCTTGACAAGTGGATAGCATATAGGGTTGTGCAAGCCAATCACCTTGCATGTAAAATGCTATGTGTATGGACTGGCTAGACTGAAAAGCGAAAACCAAGCAACAGGTCTAGCCTGTGACGTAGCAACTCAAACTGTTTAACCGTGGGGTCCACGGGGTTAGCTTGGTCAACTTCCTGTCAGTGGACAGGATTACCCAAGAATCCCCTGCGTTTACACATAGGGAGTGGTCAAGCGTTTTTTCTTTTTACCAATCCCGTTAGAAATGAAAGCATTACATGAACGCCTGCTTTTACGGTTGCCTGCTCTACATCGCGATAGGGATCCAGGCAAACCAGATCCATCGCTTTGACTTTTGGACAGGCACCTGCCAATAAAACAGCTTCAAACAATTCATCCGTGCGCATTCCACCCGGTGTTGCAGCAGGAGCCCCGGGACCCACGCTGATATCCAATACATCCATGTCAACCGTGAGGTAGATCGTGTCTACTTTTTGGCTCAGCTGTTGCAAAGCATCCTGTACCACCTGGGCTACGCCTTTTTTGCGTGCTTCCTTTAAGGTGACATAATGGACACCCACTTCATCGGCATACACTTTTAATGATTTGGCATTGAAAAAGCCATGCAATCCAATGTTGTAAACATCTTCCCCACGAATGGTACCGCTTTCAATCAGGTTTCGGATGGGTGTACCATTGCTTGGCCCGTTATCTTCCAAGGAGCGAAGATCAAAATGGGTATCCAGCTGCAAAATGCCGATGCGTTCATCGGGATGGGCTTCTTTCCATCCCTTGACCAACATGGCCGTAATCGAATGATCCCCCCCGATCACCAGTGGCAAGGTATGGGGATGATGGGTGCGCATCGCTACCATCGCTTCCTGAATATGGCGGTGACAGGCTGGTATGTCGGTCACGTGCTGTCTGACATCTCCCAAATCCACCACTTTCAGAGCCGTTAAATCCACATCTTCTTCCATGTTATAGGTGGTAAAATACTTCCACGCCCGGCGGATGGCATCCGGGTTTTCACTGGCGGCTGACGCACTGATCGAGGAGCGGGAGAGCGGTACGCCGAGGATGGCCACATCAAAGTGTGACCAATCCACGGTTTCGCCTTCTTTCACGTCCAAGGTCTGAATCCACTCATGCACTTTGGGTTCTTGCACATCTTTGGGGGCATTCCAGCGAAAAGAAGGAGGATTCAGCAAAGGATACGGATAGTTACGCATCGGCTCCACTCCTTTTCACCTGATTTTCGACAACCACTTTTCCATTTTTGATGACCGTATGGACATGGTTCACACCATAGAAATAAGACAGGCTCATATAATTCGGCACATCAAAGATGACCAGGTCTGCTTTTTTCCCTTGTTCGATGCTACCGATCTCATGCCCGCGGCAAATCGCATGCGCGGCATTGATGGTCACGGCAGCCAATACTTCAGCAGGGGTCATCCCCATCTTCAGGCAACCAAGGTTCATGATCAGCGGCAGCGAAACAGTGGGGGAAGAGCCCGGGTTGCAATCGGTCGATAAAGCGACAGGTACACCAGCATCGATCATTTTGCGGCCGGAAGCCACCTCCGCCATCAGGAAGAAAGCCGTACCGGGCAACAGGACACCAACCACGCCTTTTTCGGTCATTGCCTGAATGCCTTCGTCGGACGCTTTTAACAAATGGTCTGCAGATACACAGTCGACAGCCGCTGCCAATTCGGCTCCACCATAAGGCTCAATCTCATCCGCATGAATTTTGGGTTTCAAGCCGTACTCCAACCCTGCTTCCAAAATGCGCCGGGATTGCTCAGGGGTAAACACTCCCCGCTCACAAAACACATCATTGAATTCAGCCAAACCACGCCGTGCCACTTCAGGAATCATCCCGGTGATCACTTTATCCACATAACGGTCAGGATCTTCCCTATACTCCGCAGGCACGGCATGAGCTCCCATAAACGTGGACACCACATCCACCTCATGCTTTTCATTCAACGCTTGCGCCACTTCCAATTGTTTGATTTCATGCTCCAAGGTGAGTCCGTAACCGCTTTTCGCTTCGACCGTGGTCACCCCATGCAGTAAAAACTGATCCAAGCGCCGTTTGCTTTCCGTAAAAAGTTGCGCATGATCCGCCTGCCGGGTCGCCCGGGTGGTTGCATGAATTCCGCCACCAGCATTCATGATTTCCATATAGGTAGCCCCTTTAAGTCGCATCTCAAACTCGTTTTCCCGGCTACCCGCGTAGACAAGATGGGTATGAGGATCGATCAGTCCCGGTGTGACCAAACGACCTGTAGCATCAATGGTATCCGCTTCTGCCAAGCGATGTAGGTAATGCTTTATGATCTCTTCGTCTTTGCCCACTTTTTGAATGACGCCATTTTCGATCCACACACTGCCATCTTCAATGATTTTCAGATCATTCATCTCTTGACCGCATAGCGGTTTGTCCGAACTTCCGGCTAACGTGACCAACTGTTTGGCATGACGAATCAACAGCGGCTTTTGATTCAATATACGAACCTCCTTTGCTTTACAGAGAATGGACGAACCGGGCGCTCCCTCCATTCTCCCATTCCCTTTTCTGTTTACTCCTTCAGCATGGGAATATGAACTCCTTTTTCTTTCGCCGTTTGGACAGCCTGTTCATATCCCGCATCGGCGTGACGGACAATTCCCATGCCTGGATCCGTCGTAAGTACACGTTCTAACCGTTTTTCGGCTTCTTTCGTACCATCGGCCACGATCACCATCCCCGCATGCAGGGAGTAACCCATGCCGACTCCACCGCCATGATGCACCGAGACCCAGCTTGCTCCACCGACAGCGTTGATCAAGGCATTCAGGATCGGCCAGTCGGCTACCGCATCGCTGCCATCTTTCATGCCTTCCGTCTCCCGGTTGGGTGAAGCGACTGAACCGGAATCCAAGTGATCCCGTCCGATCACGATGGGGGCTTTCAGCTCTCCCGAAGCCACCATATCGTTGATGATTTTGCCAAAGCGGGCCCGTTCACCATAGCCTAACCAGCAGATCCGCGCCGGCAAGCCCTGGAAGGTGATCTTCTCCTGGGCCATGCGAATCCAGCGGCAAAGATGTTCATTGTCGCCAAACTCACGTAAAATGACTTCATCCGTTTTATAAATGTCCTCTGGATCCCCCGACAGTGCCACCCAACGGAATGGCCCTTTTCCTTCACAAAAGAGCGGACGGATATAGGCAGGAACAAAGCCCGGGAAGTCAAAGGCATTCTCTACCCCCTGATCTTTGGCAACCTGGCGGATATTGTTTCCATAGTCAAAGACGACAGCCCCCTGTTTTTGCATTTCCAACATGGCTCGTACATGCACAGCCATGCTTTGTCTGGCCCGCTCTTCGACTTGTTTTGGATCCGTTTTTCTTAGCTCAGCAGCTTCTTCCAGGGTCATCCCTTGCGGGAGATAGCCGTTCAGCGGATCATGGGCGGATGTTTGATCCGTCACAATGTCCGGGATAAAGCCTTTTTCCATCATTTGGGGTAAAATGTCAGCTGCATTGCCTAACAATCCGATGGATAACGGTTTTCCTTCCTCTTTGGCTTTCCGAGCCAAAGCAATCGCTTCATCCAGGCGGTCTACCCTGGTATCCAGATATTGGGTATCCAGGCGGCGCTGAATTCGAACGGGATCCACTTCAATGGCAATGACCACGCCTTCGTTCAGGGTAACGGCTAACGGTTGAGCACCACCCATTCCACCCAGTCCGGCGGTGACGGTAATGGTTCCTTTCAGGCTGCCGCCAAAATGTTGCCGTGCACACTCGGCAAAGGTTTCATACGTTCCCTGTACAATGCCCTGGCTCCCGATATATATCCAGCTACCTGCCGTCATCTGGCCATACATCATCAGTCCTTTTTTCTCCAGCTCATGGAAATGATCCCAATTCGCCCAAGCAGGAACCAGGTTGGAGTTGGCAATGAGCACCCTTGGAGCGTCTGTATGTGTTCGAAAGACAGCGACCGGTTTCCCCGATTGAATCAACAAGGTTTCATCGTTTTCCAGTTGCGTCAGTGTTTTCACAATTGCATCAAATGCTTCCCAGTTGCGTGCTGCTTTTCCAATCCCGCCATAAACGATCAATTCTTCCGGCTTTTCCGCCACTTCCGGATCCAGGTTATTCATCAGCATCCGTAAAGCTGCCTCCTGGATCCATCCTTTGGCATGCAATTTGGTTCCCCGATAGGCCCGAATGGTACGAGACATATCACTCTCTCTCCTTTTTAACTGTGGTTGTTTGGCTCCAACTATTGGATCGGCTTGCTACTCATGCACCGTGTAAGGCTAAAAAGGCCAGTGGTGTTGATTTACGTTAGAAACAGGGTTGGAAGCAGATTTTCGAGTCTCCGAATGAATCGACCCTAATTCAAATATAACGAAAAATCATTCATGGATGTATAGTATAAAAATTAAAAAAATAAAATTTCCCAGCGTTGTTGACAAAGTATCCGTTATATGCCAGTTTTCCTTATCCGCTTCACTCCCGCTCAATAAATACGAGAAAGAAGTCGTTTAACTGGAAAAGGAAAACCGGGTTTATAGAGCGGCCTCATTTCCCTTTGTATTTACCCGATGATCCCCGATGAAAAAGTGGGTTCCCAAGTTTTTTTGCTGTCTTTGAACACTGGGTCCCACATGATATGATAATGGTTGAAGATTCCAATCCTTTAGCTTCGAAGGTAAACAGGGCGTATGCGAAAAATCGATCAATTAAACGAGCTCCGCAAACAATATCCCATCCATCCGATTACCATGCAGAGCTTCAAAGAAACACTTGACATTGAGTGGACCTATCATTCCAATAGCATTGAAGGAAGCACTCTCACCCTTGCGGAAACAGCGATCATTATCGCGGACGGGATTACGATTGGCGGGAAAAGTGTAAGGGAGCATTTAGAGGCCATCAATCACAAGGAAGCGATTCTTTTTCTGGAAGAGCTCGCCAAAGACCATGTACCGATGAGTGAACAGGTCGTAAAGGAAATCCACTCGATCATCCTGCGTGGAATCGATACTAAAAACGCAGGCGTGTATAGACATGTTCCCATTTATATTCGAGGACAACAGCATGTACCTTCTCAGCCGTGGAAAGTTCCCATCGAGATGGAGCAGATAATGTATGACTATTATGAAAAATGGCAAGACCTGCATCCGATTGAACGGGCAGCGTTTTTGCATTGCGAGTTTGTACGTATCCACCCGTTTATCGACGGAAATGGACGTACGGCTCGCCTGATCATGAATCTGGAGCTCATGAAAAGCGGATTAGTTCCACTCATTATTCGTAAGGATCAGCGAAAAGAATACTTCGAGGCTCTTCAACATTACGATGATCAAAAAGACATCAGCCAGTTCCTTACGATGATCGAAGCATTGGAAGAAGAAATGTTGGAACGATACATTGAAGCGGGAAAGGCATGTATTCCACCTGACGATATCGAGGAGGAGAGCGATGGAGGTCGCTAATGCTGATGAGAGAGACAGAATTTCAGGATCATGTGACATCCATGCTCCATCAATCGTTGCGAACTAAAGTGGAAGCGGTAGGTGAAATGGATCATTTACCTGGTTCCCCAATAAAAAACCCATCACCTGTTGAAAATTGAAAAAGGTGATGGGTTTGTTTTTTTAATCTATAGTAGATTCAATACCACAGGGGCTTTAAATTCTCAGAAAGGATCAATTACCCAGTTTTCATTCTATGGTAGATTCAATACCATATCCTGATGATTCCATCAGTGGAATACCCTACACTAGTTTTCATACTATAGTAGATCCAATACACTTATATTCTCGGATTTTTTGGGTGAAAGCAGATTCCCTAGTTTTCATTCTATAGTAGATCCAATACACTAAATTCAACACTCACCAAATCCTTTGTTATTTCTAGTATACACCCACTTCTCCATCCCTTTCAATACTCCATTATTGCAGTGAACCTCCGGTCGTGTTTTCACCATTCTGTCAAAATCACTTGAAACCCCTTGATACATCTAGGTTCAAAGCACCTGTACTCAAAAAGAGGTTCGCTGCATTCCAAGTATTCCAATCTATCTTTATGACAAATCAGACTCCTGAAGAAATGGATCATCCAATGGAATAAGAGTGGGCGATTCATCCGCTTCTCCGGGAACCGAACTTTTTCATTTGATAAAGAAAAATGATTGTAAGCAAAAGAAAAAGAAACCTATCATGGCTTCTTTTCTCAGATTAACTTTGATGTTTTGATAAATCGCTTCAACTCATTATAAAAGTTCTCGCGAGTTCCACACATGATCACAACCACCGCATTGCCTTCCTCGTCCTCGTAGATCCGATAGGCAAGCTCATAATTCGCCCCTTTATATTTGATGCCATAACCATAGACACCTGCAAGATCACCGGTCTTGGCTTCTCCAACATAAGGATTAGCGGATATTGCCTGTATTGCTTCAAGATATAGGCGTTTCAGTGGTTTCTCCTTCAACTTCTTCAAATAACGTTCAGCTGGTGGCAGATACTCAACAATATATTTTCCACACTAATCCTCCAGGTCTGCAAAAGAGTTCAGCTGTTCTATCTTTGTGGCCTCTCTTTAGTGCATTACGAGCCATTTCATCTGCTTCAGCAATCATCTCTTCCACAGCCGGACGGATTTGCGCTTGAACACGTTCAAACTCTTCAATCAACTGCTGTCCTTCATACCCTTGAGAAACCAAGTCCTTTAAAATCTCAGTCGCAAAGCCATGATCAGGACGACCAGCCGAACGAATTACCCACTCCCCATTCTTCACAAACACATCCACTTCATCTTTGATATGGTATTAAAATCGGGCTTTTGCTGCTTCTACAACAATGGCGGTCACTCTCCGAAAATATCTTTTAAAGAGATGGTCAGATCCTCAAAGATCCCTACTTTTATTTCGTCGTTCTGGCTTAATGCGTAGAATTGTCTCCAGTATCGTCTATCAACTAACTGATATACTTCAACAACCTTATAGTCAGGATCAACAATCCAAAATTCCTTTACGCCGTACTGCTCATATAAGTAGAACTTTCTGCCTTTATCCTCATGTATTGTAGAAGGGGAAAGGATCTCTACAATTAAATCAGGCGCGCCTTTACATCCTTTACTATCTATCTTGTTCGGATCACAAATAACGGATACATCAGGAATAACAACCGTTGTAATCTCATTGTCGCTGTCCGATTCATTACAAAGACGTACATCGAAAGGCGCAGGGAACACTTTACAGGTCTTGCCTTTAAGGTACATTCCAAATTCTACTGTCAATGCCGTAACAATTGCTTGGTGTTGTGTAGACGGAGAAGCAAGCGCCACAGGGACGCCGTCAAACAGCTCCCAGCGCTGTCCATCATCCCAGGTTAAAAGATCGGCATAGGTATAACGCTTTTGTGGATCTGGTTTGCTCATGGGTTGGACCTCCTTTATGGTCAATGCCAAGCGCTTATAGTCCGAGATCTTTTTTCAGTTCCTCCAGAGTGACGTATGAGCCATCAGACGTTTCAATCTGCTCACGCTCTTCCGGTGTCAATGGTGAAGTATCTACCAGCAGATCTTTTAGCAATTCCGCCGGTTTGCTCACGGGTGAACCTCCTTCATGGTTTGCGTTTCAGCTCAACGCCCAACATTTTCGCCGCTTCCTCTAAAGGAATATATTCTTTATCCTTTGCCTCCCATTGTTCCAACTCTTCTTCATTAATAGGGTAAGGATCCACATCATCACGATACGGAATCATCCAAACGTCAACATAGATGATCTGATCCGATGGATTCAATAATTGAATGTTCTTCACATCGGACGGCTCCGGTATCTCTTCCCCATTTGCTTCCATCTCAGCCAGGCGGAAGCCCAACAGATCCCGCGCGTCCTTTATTCCCGTCTTTAGATCCGGGGCGGTAGCCATTCCTGGAAGATCCGGAAAGTACATAGAGACGTTATTTTCTGCTTGCTCTACTACGGCAGGGAAAACGTAGCTAGAAGGCAATTCACATTTCATCCTGTTTCCTCCCGTTTCGGTTTAGTCTCTTCTTCTTGTCCACTTCGATTCTATTTAGATCCGTAAATGAGACTTTCCTCTTTTTCCATTATCAGCAAAACAAACGATAGCTTTCACGTATTGATTATCTACTCCTTTTACGGTTATAAGTCTTCCCCGGTGTTTCGGAGGTGGCTGATGGAAGATGCTAACGCTGATGAGGGAAACAGAATTTCTGGATCATGTGACACCCTAGCCACATCAATAATTGCGAACTAGAGTGGAAGCGATAGGTGAATTAGATTATTTACCTGATTTCCTAATGAGAAAACCCATCACCTGTTGAAAATTGAAAAAGGTGATGGGTTTGTTGTTTTGTTTTCATTCTATAGTAGATCCAATACAACTTTGAAGATAAACGAGCAGGGATTTATTTCCGCAAGAGTTTTCATTCTATAGTAGATCCAATACCCTAAATTCAACACTCACCAAATCCCTTGTTATCTCCAGTATACACCCGCTTCCCCACCCCTTTCAACACCTCTTTTTTG
This sequence comes from Thermoflavimicrobium dichotomicum, assembly GCF_900114055.1. GTDB lineage: Bacteria > Bacillota > Bacilli > Thermoactinomycetales > Thermoactinomycetaceae > Thermoflavimicrobium > Thermoflavimicrobium dichotomicum. The sequence continues at coordinate 12,882 of NZ_FORR01000027.1, forward strand.
CAGTGAACCTTCGGTCGTGTTTTCAATATATTGTCAAAATCGCTTGAAATCCCTTGATACATCTAGGTTCACAGCACTTGTACCCAAAAAGAGGCTCGCTGCATTCCAAGAATTCCAATCTATTTTCATGACAAATGAGATTCCTGAAGAAATGGATCATCCAATCGAATAAGAGTGGGCAATTCATCCTCTTCTCCAGGAACCGGACTTTTTCATTTGATAAAGTACTAACTCTCAAATCACCACAAACGGTCTCATCATTTCATAATCCTCATGCTCAAGTATATGACAATGCCACACATACAAACCTTTATAAGGACCAAATTTCATGATCATTCGGGTTACCTGGTTAGGATTAGCTCTTACTGTATCCTTCCATCCTCTTTCTTGTGGTTCAGGAGGGATCGACGGGCCAGTGTAATGGATGACTCTTTCCTTTTTAAAGCGTTCCACATCGAAAGGTCTCCGATCAAGGATTTGGAAATCAACTAAGTGAATATGAATAGGATGAGAATCGTTCGTTAGGTTGATGAGATACCATATTTCGGTTGACCCCAATTTTGGAGCTTCTGTTATGGGATCATCCCACCTTTTATTATCCAATAACATGAATTCACGGCCGTACTGATCGGTAATATCATCTAATGTTAAATATCTGATCTTTGAAGCTGATCGTTCTCTCAGTTTGGGAAGAGGCCCCAGATAAGACGGTATAACGCTCGTATCAATACTTGAAAGAGGAAGAGTTACTCTAAACTGCATCACTGTACCTACCGTATCCGGATCTGGCGGATCGCCGCCGGGAAAAGGAGCAGGGGCATCATTGGTCATGATGATATTCTTTCCCTCCAGATTGGTAAAATCAATGATGACATCTGCTCTTTCTGCAGGAGCCAGCATGATTTCCTGGACCCCGATCGGGTATTCCATCAATCCTCCATCTGTTCCAATTTGATAAAGAAGTTGTCCTGAATCAAGCTTAAGCCTGTAAAAACGGGTGTTAGATGCATTTAGCAGTCTGAATCGATATTTACGTGGTTCCACTTCTAAATAGGGCCATACTTTGCCATTTACCAGAATAGTATCCCCTATAAATTCAGGAACGACCGATGTTTCCAATTCCGGGACTGGTTTTTCCGGCTGCTTCGGGTAATAAAGAGAACCATCTTTATTAAAAGATTTGTCTTGTATAATAAGAGGGATTTCATATTTACCACATGGTAAATTTAATGAACGTTCATGCTGATCTCTTATAATGTAAAATCCTGCCAATCCCGCATATACATTGAGTCTTGTGATCCCAAGCGCATGGTCGTGGTACCAGAGAGTGCAGGCTCGCATGTAATTATCATATCGATATACTTTCTTTGTATAATATGGACCGACTTGTTTGAATCCTTTTGTAAACCAGGCCTCCGGATAGCCATCGCTTTCAGGTTCAACGCTAGCCCCGTGTACATGTACCACCGTTCTTACTTCCGGTACATCTAAATGGGCACCATGTACCGTATAGTCTATCGGCAAAAGATGCTTCTCGGGAAGATTGTTGATCCATTTAACAAACACTTTTTCTCCGCTTTCCACCTCAATGGTTGGCCCAGGATAGCTGCCTTCATACCCCCAGACTGTTGTATCATTTAACTCACTATGGAGAGATTGCTTAAATTCCGTCATTTTCACTTCGTAATAAGTATGACTTTGATCTTTCCGGCAAGGTTTTAAAACAGGGAGAATGGGAAGTTTATCTGCAAATTTAGAGAGAACCATGATTCCACCCCTTTATAATCTTCTCATTCACCATTATTTATTTCGAAAAAGATATAAATATAACAACAATAGCAACATTAATTCAATAAAACCCCCGGAAATCTCACTGAAAACGCCTTTTGTTCTGACCCAGTCCTTTTATTAGAACCAAGGCACGTCTGGTCAATCAGCCATTGATCCGAAGCAAAAGAAACCAGAATGATAGTAGCATGAAAATAGAACGCTCATTTCTCATCACATCGAGATGGAGCAGATTATGACTGACTATTATGAAAAATAGAAAAACCTGCATCCAATTGAACGAGCTGCGTTTTTGCATTGCGAGTTCGTACGTATCCACCCGTTTATCGACGGAAATGGACGCACGGCTCGCCTGATCATGAATCTTGGAGCTCATGAAAAGTGAATGGATTCCATTTATTATTCGTAAGGATCAGCGAAAAGAATATTTCAAGACTCTCGACGATCACAATAATCAAAGCATTGGAAGAAGAAATGTTAGAACGATACATTGAAGCGGAAAAAGCATGTGTTCCACCTGATGGAATCGAAGAGAGGACCGATGGAGGTCGGTAATGACAATGAGGGGGCCATCATTCCTAGATCATTCAACCCCAATGCCTCATCAATCGTTGGGAATTAAAGCGGAAGCGGTAGGTGACGTGGATTGCTTACCTGATTTCCTAATGAAAAAACCCATCACCTGTTGAAAATTGAAAAAGGTGATGGGTTTGTTGTTTTGTTTTTAATCTATAGTAGATTCAATACGTAATAAGTTATCCCAGAAGGAGGTGATTTTATATGCCAAGAGTTTTCATTCTAAAGTAGATCCAATACCCTAAATTCAACACACACCAAATCCCTTGTTATCTCTAGTATACACTCACTTCCCCATCCCTTTCAACACTCCATTTTTGCAGCGAACCTCCGGTCGTGTTTTCACTATTCTGTCGAAATTACTCGAAACTCCTTGATACATCTGGTTTCACAGCAACTGTACTCAAAAAGAGGTTCGCTGCATCCCAAGTATTCCAATCTATTTTTATGACAAATGAGAGTCCTGAAGAAATGGATCATCCAATGGAAAAAGTGTAGTCGATTCATCCCTATCTTCGGGAACCGGACTTTTTCATTTGATAAAGAAAAAACCCTCAAATAAAGAGAATTAACTTATTTTCTTCTATTTGCTTGCAGCCATCTCTTGTTCAGATTGCAAGTAGGAGTATTTATTTTCTGAATGATCGTAAGTTTCTCAACATGCAAGGCCTGCAAAATCCGATTCAGTTTCCTCATACTGATGTTTTGATATTCATTTTTTTCATCTTTACAAACCTGTGCAGGACTCACACCTAATCGTTCAGCAAGTTCAGTTTGGCTGAGACCTTTCCAGATTCGAAGTTTGATGAGATGGGAACCCAGTTCATCAATCGTAACTTTCTCTTTGTCGAAATTGCCCGAAACTACATCTTCATATTCCCTCACATCACGGCGGAGACCACTTAGAACACAATCTAACTGACAAAAAGCAATTCCGATCATCTCAGGGGTATATCCTTCCTCCTGCATTTTCCTTAACTCTTCCGCTCGATACTGCTCGTTCTCTTCCAACTCTTTCTTTGCCTTTACATACTGCTGTTCTGAATGAATTCTCACAAAATCACCCCTTAATGAGCTGAATAACCCCTTTAGGAATACCATCTTTATCTTTCCGAAACATCTGATCAAACTTCTTACCGTCCTTTGTCGCATAAACACCGAAGCAATTCGGATAAATCTCGCATTGGTACTTGAACCACATCTCTGGCTTTGCTTCAAAATCACTGTTTGGCCGCCTTTCCCACCAGTTCCATAGCCCATCCTCAGATAGAGAATTCAGTTCATGAGCTAAGACAATTAATTCACGCAATACCTCAGCTCTGGTTTTACCTTCATCTGGGAAATCAAAATAGGCATCGATATCGCCAGGTGTTTCTTTGTCTGTGCAGAAGGAACCGTCAATATAAACACATTCAATCCCCATCTTCCATAAGGGCTGAACCAAATACTCTAGATTGTTGACTAGATGCCGTCTATGTCCTTCGTTCCATTGGAAAGTTGATTCATCACCAAGTACCAGAATGGATTCTTTCAATTTAGATATAGTCATGGTGTGATCACCTTCCGGGAGATAGCCATATTCACTGAAACGTAACATGTTCCTCACTCTCATTTTATCCCATTTTGTTCACCTTATAACTTCTAGGTTAAAAGATGGGTTCCTGCAAAAAAATATATCGATGAGACATTGGTATTTCATATAAACCAAACTTGCACTCAACTCATGTATTGTGAGATGGACATATTACCTTTCAATTAAACCAAGTAGGAATCGGGTAGGACAAGTATCTTTCGCTCTATCTCCAAAGTAGCTCATTCACTCGACTATCCAAAAACAAACCCATCACCTGTTCAAAATTGAAAAAAGGTGATGGGTTTGTTTTGTTTTTATTCTATAGTAGATCCAATACTCTGACAATGTTCTTTGTTTGGTATGATTCTATCTGAAGGTTTTCATTCTATAGTAGATTCAATACCCTAAATTCACCACACACCAAATCCCTTGTTATTTCTAGTATACACCCACTTAACCATCCCTTTCAACACTCTTTTTTTGTAGCAAACCTCCGGTCGTGTTCTCACCATTTTGCCAAAATGACTTGAAATCCCTTGATATATCTAGGTTTCAAGCATCTATGTTCAAAATGAGGTTCGCTGCACTCCAAGTATTCCAATCTATTTTTATGACAAATCAGACTCCTGAAGAAATGGATCATCCAATCGAAATAAATGTGGGCGACTCATCCCCATTTAAAGCTTTTCCATATTGAGCCTAAATGAATGAGATACTACAACATCAAACTGGCTCACTCAATCTATTTCATCCAGTAAAATCCCCCTTCCTACCTCCTAACCTCAACCATCCCAAATCCCTGGCTTCCATAGCTGCCGAGTCCGGCTTCGTAGATCACCTGCTGCATCTTGACGGGGGCTTCAATGGCCAGTTTCAACTGATAGGCCTTGATGTTTTTGCCATGGTACTGGATTAAAACAGCCGCCCGCTCGAGCTGGAAGGAACCGGGATCGACCAATTGTATATGGATTTCTTCATGATCAGGAAAAGGCTCTTTCCATTTGATTTCGTACCAATTGTATAGCGAGTAGCGCAGATTATCGTAGAAGCGGCTTTCCAGCGGATGGCAGAAATGCAGCTCATCATCGATTCGAACCGGAACCGTGATGGGACTGATCGTCTCATAGGTCATCCTGGGTGCAAATGAAATCGCTTCTTTGACCCGCAGATCCACCAGGGGGAAACGCTCCCCCAGGAGGTGGAGACAGCCGAGTTGATTGACTCCTTCATAGATCGAACGAACGACCTCCACCTGGATCGAATCGACCTGAATCCTGCATTTCCCCTGTACTTCCATATGCGTCGGAAAGTGGGTACGCAAATCAAACCAGGGGCGTGAAAAAAGAAACGGTTTATACGCTTTTCCCCGAAAGGCAATCCCTTCAGAATGCAACCAACCGCTTAAATGGGGATTCACTTCCCGAATCGCACGGTAAAAATAACTGGTCAGATAGTAATTGAGACTGTAAGGCAGCGATGCCGGTTTCGGAATCGCAAACGTCATTTGAATCCGCATCCGTTATTTCCTTCCTCTCTGACTAGCTTTCCCTTTCCAGTATCAGTCTGGCCAGGGAGGATAACTTGACCCGATTGCCCTCCCACACAAAGACTTTTCGATACCGTTCCACCAGCTCCTGGTGTGTCAAATTGGCAATGAAACACAAATCATCTTCAAAGGCCCCTTCTCGGGTCAAACGAGCGATGGTATTCGGGTGAAAATCCTGCCGCAACCTTTCCAGGACCGAATAGTCAAAGTCAAGCGGAAGGGCTGGCAGCTCAATCAAATCATGCCCATATTCTTCATAAACATACTTGACGGGAATGCCTTCAATCAGTCCCAACAGCGTTAAATAAGGAACAACCGCTTTATACCCGCCCGTGATATTTAACACGATCGGATGCCCGGGTTTCCGATACTGTTCACAGATCCGACGAACAGCCAAAACCAGGGAGCGAATCCCTTCCTCCTGAAATTTTTTGGCATCCGCCACCTGCAATCCTTTCAACACCTGGACATGGGTTTTCGCTCCCCATTTTTGCTGGCAAATCTCGCTCAGGACTTCGCCACACAATTTTGCCGCCAGGCTATCGGTCGCCAGGAAATATAAATGATCTCCCTTTGCTACCTGCATCCGGGCAAGACTATTGGTCTCCGCGCTAAACAGGGTAGGATCAAACGGATCATGATGGGCTTTTTGCACAAGGATTTTAAAGAGCTCCTGATATCCTTCTGCTTCCAGTGTATCCTTTACAGGCAAACGGGTGAACTCTTGAAACTTTCGCTTTATCGATGTATCTTCACCCAGATTGCGTTGCATCGAAATTCCTACTGTTGAAATAATAACTTGCATACATAACTCCCTTCATATCATCTATAAATGGATGCAAAAAAATTATATAATATTTTCATAAAGCAGGAAATACTCAATTGACAAATGATTTCAAATCACTTGGCATAGGAGTGAAAGCAATGAACGACTCTCCGAAACATGGCCAAAAAAAACAAAAAAAAAAGAAACACGATGCCTTGAAATGGATTGGTCTCATCTGTTTTGGTCTCTTTTTATTTGTCACCGGTGCTTTTGTTTCCCCGATCATCAACAAGCTCTTTAACACCACTCTGGTGTTCACAACCAATCCAACCAACCAGCAGGATAAACCGTCTATCCCCGAACAAGTCGAAAAAACCTGGCAAGAGGCGGATGTACTTGCCAACCAGTACGCCTATATGAGCTATCTGTTAAATGTGCTGGCAGTTGTCTGTACCATTGGAGGGCTCGCTTTGGCTTACTTCACATATCGGCAAGAGAAGAAAATTCCAGACATGATTACAGATAAAGTCACTGACGAAACACGAAAGATGCAAGAGCAATTGACAGCAGAACTGAAAGAGCTGGATCAAGCCATCGAGCAACGTTTAAAAGCGTTTGCCATTTTATCGGAACGATTTATCCTGCACCAACATGCACGTCAGATCCCTTCGTCGCATGAGTTTGAATTGATTAAAAAAGTGGAAAACATTTATCCTGAATTATGGGGGCTTTATTTTTTTAAAGCAGTCTTTTTGTGGTATGACTCCGAGCAAGTCGACATCGATGAAGCTGGTTGGAGAGAGAAGCGATATCACAAAAATCTGGAAGCGATTCGGCTCATGCAAGAGCACCTCAAACAAAATCCTGACCATGACCGTGCTTATCTCTTCCTGATCAGCTGGAATCTGCAACTGATCCGATACGATATCAGCCATTATACGGAAGCGATTTATTACCTGAAAAAGTTGTTACAAATCCATCCTACCTATTGCCATGATTATCAGCTACTCGGGATGAAAGAATGGTACCAGGCTTCATCTGATCGCTATCAGGAGCGAAATGGCCTCTTGTTTGCGGCCGAGTATCAAATTTATCGTTCCCGCCACCAAAACAGGGACTATTTTACAGAAAAAGACTCCACTGATCTGGAACGAAGGCTGGCAGATATCCGTTACAGGTTGAAAATTGACCCTGATCAGTTCCCGCCTGCTTTGGATCAGCGCCAAACTTACAAGCATAAAACACTCCTCTGAGCTTGCTCACAAACCGATGAAATCATCCATTGCATGGCGAGTTATATCCTGTGAATCAGAAAAGGTGACTTAAAGAAACTGGCTCTAGAGGGGAAAGAAAAGCATGTTGACAAACAAAGCGCACTTTTTCCAGTTGAGCGACTTTTCCTCTTCATAATTGAAAGGAAGCGAAACGGAAACGAAGCCCGGCGCTAAAAGAAGATTTTTTCAAATCTCGAGGTTGTTGACAAACCCGGTTTTCCTTTTCCAGTTGAACGACTTCTTGCTTGTTTTTAAGCAACGGGAGTGAAACGGAAAAGGAAAACCGGTATATAACGGATACTTTGTCAATAAGCTGAAGATTTTTTCAGATCTCTTTGATCCTCTTGCCCAATCATCAATGTAAAGGAGAGACACGATGTCTGAACAATCCATTCCCGAAAAAGTACCTGTTTTACATACCCGCTTTCGGATTGTCACACCCATGTTTATAAACGGCATCTACCCGCAAAAAGCGGAGCTTCGTCTCCCATCGGTGAAAGGATGTCTGCGCTTCTGGTTTCGAGCCATTCATCCGGGCTACTTTCTCCAGACAGACAAAAGAAAAAAAGCGCCTACCCTGGAAGAAGCGATTTTTGGCAGCGCCCAGCATGGACAATCCCGTTTCTTGATGCATCTGTCGAAGCACTCGCTTCGCCATGTTCCCTATACAGTGACCAACCACAAGCGTTCCTTTTTTGTCGTAAGAGGTGTGCCCAAACATTACTTTCCGCCCGGCCAATCCTTTTCTCTCTCATTTGCTTTTCGCCCCACAGAGGTTTCATGGATGAAGCAGGTATACCAAGCGGTGCTCGCCAGTACATGGCTGTTGGGGAATATCGGTGGACTGGGAACCCGAACACGCCGAGGCTATGGCGCCCTCCTTCTCGAAGATTGGCAGCCTTATGATGCAGAAGGGTATCCTCCCATTTCTGAATGGCTCTCTTCCCTTCCCCAACTCCATCAAGTTTCCACCATTGACGAATGGATTCAGCAAATTCGCCAAGGCTTGCAAACGATTCGTTCCTGGTTTCTAGCGCCTGAACGCCCTGTTCAGCACGTTTCACAGCGTTTTCCTAACACTCGTCTCAGCCAGCGAGCCCGTCTCTACTATCGGCCACAAGAGTTTGATTCGGAAGAAGCAGCCCGCCAGGAAGGGGAAAGAGTCCTCCATGCTTTTGCGAACGAGGCGTCGGAACGGTTCCATCGGCTGGTATTGGGCCTTCCCATGTATTTGCAAGGGACCCAATATCATGCCGCTCCGCCTGAAGAATTCAAGTCCAAGCATGCCAAGCATGCTAAGCATGTCAAGCGCATGGCGTCTCCCATTTGGCTAAGGATCATACCGATCCAGCAAACATACACACCGATTTTCCTGTTGCCTCAAACATCACTGCCAGCAGTGAAGGGGTTGCCCGATCACTCTTTGCAGCAAAGTTACCAACTTTTGCAAGAACATTTGAAAGAGTTGGGTTATGAGGAGGTGTGGCTATCGTGAGTGAACGCATCCTGCATTTTACCATCGGTCCTGTACAAAGCTTCATCGCCCAATCCCGACGGACACGCGATTTGCTGGCAAGTTCCTTTCTCCTCTCTTATTTGTCAGGGGTAGCCATGCATCGGGTGATACAAGCCGGAGGTACCCTTCTCTTCCCATCGTTCGAGATCCATCAGAACGGGATTCAGGATGACTTGCTGGCAGCGATCCAACAGGCGGAAAAACAGGCATTTTCTGACTGGACTGGTCCCTGGATTGGCACCTTGCCCAATCGATTCAAGGCCCGTATTCCTTATGATTTTCATCCCAGTGCTTGCGTGGAGGCCGTGCAAAACGCTTGGCAACGGATCGCCAAAGCCGTCCAAACCCATATCACCCGCGAGCTCAAACAGGCCGAGATCGGCGATACCCTCTGGAATCGGGCAGAAACCCAGATGATTTGGGAACGGCAGATAAGCCATCTGTGGGAGATCACTTGGGCAATCGGTGAAGAGCATGATCTCCTTGATCGGCGTAAAAATTGGCGCACCCATCTGATGCCGATGGAGATCGGTGAAAAGTGCTCCATCATTAGCCATTACCAAGAGCTTTCCGGATCTCCTGGCAAATCCGAAGAACAGCAAGCCTTTTGGCGTGCCATTCATGAGTGCATGAGTGAAATCGATCCGGATGAAAAGCTGTCAGCCATCGCCATGATCAAACGCCTCTTCCCACATGTGACCAAACAAGCGATCGGATGGCGCATTCCACCAGCAGCGATTCACATCCCATCCACCTTATATCTGGCTGCTTTGCCCTGGCGGGAGAAAGCCTGGCAACAGTGCCCGGAACTGGTCCAGGCCTATGGAAAAAAAGCAGGACAATACGGACTTGAACAACAGGATGTGAAAGTGCACTTTCCCCAACTTTTTGATTCCCTGACAGAAGACAGTATTCTTTTTTTCAAATTGCCTGGAGAGTTCACCCTCTCCCATACGGTAGAAAACACTATTTCCAAACATCCTCGATTAAGCGATCGCCAAAAAAAAGAACTGTGCCACCTCTATCAGCAAATGATCGAAAAGGTGGGAGAGCCAGAACCTTACTACGCTCTCCTGATTTTGGACGGGGATCAGTTGGGAGCGCTCTTGCGCCAGATAGATGCAGGCAAAATCAGTCGGGCGATTACGCACTTTTCCAGGCAAATGAACGAAGCGGTTCGGAAATTCAAAGGGGTTCCCATATATGCAGGCGGAGACGACGTGATGGCCATGTTTCCGATGACCACCGCACTCGATGCCGCACGCCATCTACGAGAGCGCTATATCACTTCCTTCGCAGAGATTCGCCGTGAAGGAGTCCCTGCCACTTGCTCAGTAGCGATCGTCTATGCGCACTGCTCGACCCATCTGCAAGAGGTACTCCAATATGGGCGGGAGCTACTTGAACAGCATGCCAAAGAACAGAGCGGAAGGGATAGCCTGGCGATGGGGATCTGGAAACGGACGGGTTCTGAAGTTATTTGGACAGCTCCCTGGGAAGGGGCGAATGGGCAACCTTCCGCTGTCGACGTGCTTACTCAATTGATTCAAGGCGACACAAAACCAGAAGGTACCGAAGAACTTGCCATAACAGAAATCCTTACCAACACGTACCTGAAAAAAATCCAAACCCATTTTGCCCACCTTCCACACTTCCCTTACTCATCGCTTGACCAGGGGACTGATACACCTCTTAACCATAAAAAGCTGTTGGAAACCTTAATCACCAGCGATTTATACCGACTGTTCCAAAAGCAAATCGATCAGAATCCAGCCAAGAAACGGAATATTCAACAAGCGGTTCGTGCCTTGCTTCAGGTCAGCTTTCGTTCGTGGCGGGAAGATGGTGCCATTCATTTGGCTGAAGGGGAGTTTCAAAGCAGTGCGGCACAATTCATCCATTTCTTAAGGCAAAAAGGGGAGAACGATTCGTGAAAACGATCTGGTACCTACGTCCATTGGATACCTTGCTGTTTCGAGACGGAACATCGTTTGAAGCAGGGGAGCAAAAAACGGCTAAACCCCAAACTTATTTTCCACCCTTTATGTCCACCTTGCAAGGAGCGATACGCATTGCCCTCGCCAGTACGCAAGGATGGCACGAAAATGCCCCGGACACCTGGCCAGAGGAAATCGGGGATTATATCAGCCTGGGCCAACTGCAACTCAAAGGCCCATATCTCCTTTACCAGGGTGAGCCGCTCTTTCCAGCTCCACTCCGCCTGTTTGGAGCCGAGCAAGGGGAAGGGAAGTGGGAACTCCACCGTCTGGTCCCCGGTCCACCAGTGGAATGCGATCTGGGTGAAGCAATCTGTCTCCCGCGTATACGGTATTCATCCGAAGAAGCCAACCCGAAAGGAGACATTTTACAGGTTTGGCTGACCGCCCAGGGTTACCGATCCCTTCTCCAGGACGAACTCCCTGATTCCGAGGACATCCAGGTTTCTTCTTCCCTTTGGAGTATGGAGCAAAAATACGGAATCAAGCGCGATCTGGAAACCCAGGTCGTCGAAGACAAGCATTTATACCGCATTGAATATATTCGTCCTCATCCCGAGCTGCAAATTGCTGTGGAAGTGGATGGCATTCCCGATCATTGGGAACTGCCAGCAACCCTGGGCATTCCATTGGGAGGAGAAGGGAAATATGTCGAAGCGACGATTGAAACGACAGCTTCCTCGGTCACGGATGTGCTTCAGCTTTCCCATGATTTCTTTAGCCAGGTAACAGATGGCATCATCCGGTTTACCGTGTCTTTGCTCACACCGGGATACTATGCTGATCTCTCCCAGGTCATGCGCCAGGGACCCGCAGGCATTCCAGGACGCTTAGTATCTGCTTTGCTCGGGAAATTGCAAACCATGGCTGCCTGGGAAAGCACCCATCCACAAACGGCCCAAAAAATCTGGCGACAGTATCCCGTTCTTCCTGCTGGAAGTACATGGTTTTATGAAGCTTCCGCTGATCAAATCGGGCCAATCATTCAACTCCATCTCACCTGTACAGGTGAAAAAGCCACTTATGGCATGGGGCAAATCGCCATCGGAATATGGAACGATAAGGAGGAAACTTGATGAAGCAAGCCCTGGTCGGCTTACTGGCTGAAACATCCATTCATGTCGGAGCGGGACAACAATCCGGTTTTGTCGATCTGCCGGTTATACGTGAACAGACTACGATGGTTCCCTACATCCCTGCTTCCAGCCTGAAAGGAGCCTTGCGTGAAAAATTAAACCAAGATTTGCAAGATAAAAACGAAGAGGAAGAGAAAATCAATGCGCAGTTAGACCTCTACTTTGGAAACAAAAACCAGGCAGGCAGTATCGGGATCACGGATGGACGGCTATTGTTGCTACCCTTCCGTTCCCTGAACCAACCTTATTACTTGGTGACTTGTCCATTTCTCCTCCAACGTTTTTCACGCGATTTACAGTTTGCGGGTGGTACGAAGCTGAAATGGGTGGAACAGCTCAAAGAAATGGCCCGCCCCATCATGGCAAAAAAAGAACCCTTCATTTATCTGGAAGAGTTCTACTATGAACCCCAGGCCAACCCACAGCTGATCCAACAACTGATCCAGGCCATTTCGCCACTGATCGCCCATGAAGAAATACAGAGCCAACTCACCCAGCAGTTGGTCATCTTGCCGGACAGGGAGTTTCGGCTATTTCGCAGAATTTTCTCTGCCCATCCAAACCCGGAACTTTCTCGACCGAAAGAATAAACAAAGTGCAAACCTATGGACAGAAGAATCCCTTCCCCCAGACACCTTGCTCTATGCCCTTTTGATCCAGCGCCCTGGAAAAAACACGGATGATCTGTCCCAACTGCTCAAACATCTTCAGCATGATCCGTATATCCAAATCGGGGGCAACGAAACGGTCGGACAAGGCTGGATGATCACTTCCATCCATACCAGGTGGGAAAGCATATGATGGAGCATCATCACAGTGACCCCCGAGCGACTCACTCTCTTCAAACGGTACTCAAACGAAGGAAGTTAGTCGACCAACAGCCCTCGAAATGGAAAAAGCCCGGAGATGAGTATGTAAGTTATGTCAACGCTCTTTGGACATTCTCTACAACGGCTTGGGGCAAGCGCTCGCCAAACAGGTAGCCAAAGCGGCACGCGATCCCTTTTTCCAGGAGAATCCAAGCTATTGGCTATATGCAGATTTGCAGGACTGGTTATGCAGTGATCATCCCCAATCTCCCTTCCAGTCCGGGATCGACCTGCTCGATGCCATCCGCCTTGCTGATCCCAGGACGTACCGCATTGCGGTCTATGAAGCAATGGCCTGGCTGAAATGGCATAAACAGTTCGCCTATGCCTATCTGAAAAGATTTGGAAAGCACACCAGAAAAAGAACACCGCAAAAAACCGCAAGACAAAAAGAATCGGTCAAAAAAGCAAGACTCTCTTCTTCCCTTGTACCAAGCCGATCGCCATCTCCATCACGGGCGGCTCCCCTCCAAACATGCGGGTCTTTGGTATCATAAATTTTGTCATGACTGGGTCCAATACGATGAGTCCCAATTATGGTACCTGGGGGATGACAAGCTGAAATGGATGGAAAAGATCCAGGGCAAAACGGGAAGCGACAGGCTGATCCAACGCGCTGTATCCCGTCTGGAGAAACTGGTGCAGGCACAAAAAGGTATCCTGCTCTACTGCCGAACCATCAGCCGCTTTATTACGGGCATTGGTCTCTCCCCACCCACCGAAGTCGGATTTGCCTGGCACCCAACACTCGGGACATCTTATATGCCTGGCTCTTCCCTCAAGGGAGCGATCCGCTCCTGGGCACGCGACTGGTTAAAGCTGGATGAGAAAACATGCATGCGCCTTTTCGGTTCGGAACCCCATAAAGCACAGAAACAGATGGGCAACGTGATCTTTTTCGACGTTCTTCCCACTGATCGCATTCGCATCGAAGTGGATGTCATCACGCCTCATTTTGATTCGTGCTATCAAAATCCACAGAAAAACCCCGCACTTGAGTGGTTTAACCCTCGCCCTATTCCTTGCCTGACGGTTGCAGAGGGGCAACCCTTTGTCTTCGCCATTGCACCGGTCCGACAGGATGCGCAAGGCCAGGACGATGTCTTGCGAATTAAAAAAATGATTCTTCAAGCTCTCGAATGGACTGGCGTCGGTGCCAAAACCGCAGTGGGCTATGGACGATTTGAACTGGTGAAAGAGCGATCTTTTGTGGATGGATAAACGATGAAAAAACCTCCTGGCCATGAAATTTCACAGCAGGAGGTTTTTCATGCTCCATTGGGTTCAGAAAATGACTCGGGACAATATTTTCCATTCTTTTCCTGTTCATCGATACATACCTCATTCCATGAATGGTCTCACCCCTCTTTGACAACTTGTGCGATCGCTTCATCAATTACATCCAATCCTTCCTGTAGCTGTTCATCCGTGATCACAAGCGGTGCCAGAACACGAATCACATTTCCATACAGACCCGCCGACATCATGACGACTCCCCGGCGATAACATTTGGAAAGGATTTGTCCGACCAACTCTTTACCTGATTGATTACGATGCGGAATCGAAGTGATTTCGAATGCACACATGGCTCCCAATCCCCGGACATCCCCAATGATCTCGTATTTTTCTCTGATCTCGCCAAAGCGCGTACGAATCTTCTCACCAATGACACAAGCACGCTCCAGTAATTGTTCTTGTTCAATCATCTCAATGACTGCCAAAGCGGCCACACACCCCAGCGGGCTACCTCCATAGGTTCCGCCGATTTGTCCCGGTTCCGGTGCATCCATAATCATCGACCGTCCGGTTACCGCACTGATCGGAATCCCTGCTGCAATCGATTTGGACATGGTGATTAAATCAGGCACCACTTGGAAATGCTCGATGGCAAACATTTTTCCGGTTCGTCCAAATCCTGTCTGGATTTCATCAGCAATCATGAGAATGCCGTACTGGTCACAAATCTGCCTTATGCCCTGGACAAACTTTTTCGATGGGACTACAAATCCGCCTTCCCCCTGGACAGGCTCTATAATAATAGCGGCCACATCCTCAGCAGGCACTTCTTTCAGGAAGAATTCCTCGATTTGTTGCAAGATCATGTCATCCACATCATCTGGTGTCCATCCCTCAGGAGCATGATAATAGTAAGGATAGGGAAGTTTGTACGTATCGGGTGCAAATGGGCCAAAACCAAATTTGTATGGCTTTACTTTGCTGGTTAAAGACATGGCAAGCAACGTCCGACCGTGAAATCCCCGCTCAAACGAAAGGATCGCTTTTCTTCCTGTATATTTTCTGGCGATTTTCACCGCATTCTCTACTGCTTCTGCTCCACTATTGAGAAAAAACGTTTTCTTCTCATACGATCCGGGTGTGATCTCATTCAGCTTTTCAGCCAATTGAATGTAAGGTTCATACATCATGACATGAAAACAAGGATGAAGATACTTCGTGATTTGCTCTTGTAAGGCTTCCACAACCTTTTGGGGGCAATGCCCTACATTCAAACTGCCGATGGCTCCCGCAAAATCGATCAGGGTATTCCCATCGACATCCGTAACCAGTGCTCCTTCGCCTCGCTCAATAAACACCGGTGTCGCATTGAATGTCCCGCGTGGCACATGTTGATTCCGTTTTGCCAGCCATTCTTTTGATTTCGGTCCTGGTATTTCCGTCTTCAGCCGAATAAATGAACGTGTCACCTTCATTCTCCCTTTCTGTACGAATCTATCCACTCTCCATTGATATAAGGGGAATTTTCAAAGCTATCCACTTCGTTTTATCTGCAAAAAGGATGCCAACTTCCGTTCCTGCAGAAAAACAGTTTAAAAACGTTGTTCCAAGTATGGATTTTTAAGCCACTCTCGCAAATATGCTTCAGGATTGATTGCCATTGGGTCAGTAGCTGTTTTCTTATGCTCATGGATCAAGCATGAATAGGAATTATGCGTATTTGCATAGTCCTATTCCAATCTGCATAATGAAATCGCAGTCAAAAAAAAGCACTTACTTTTAGCAGTAAGTGCAGAGGCTGTTGACAAACCCGGTTTTCCTTTTCCAGTTGAACGACTTCTTGCTCGTTTTTAAGCAACGGGAGTGAAACGGAAAAGGAAAACCGGCATATAACGGATACTTTTTCAACAAGCTGAAAGTACTTACTTTTAGCAGTAAGTGCGGAGACTATCCTTGAAAATATGGATCCATTTCTCCCGCGCTTCGGGATGAGTTCCTTCCTCCGTGACGACTTCTGTACCATCACAGTCACTCCGCAAGGAACCCATCCCTCCGCTTTATAGAAAATTTCATCCTTCTGATTGTATTGCTCAGTAACATAAGGCAAACTCGTTTTTTCCGTACAACAACCCATTCCTATTTGATCCCTAACTGCTCAAACTGGGCATACAGGTCTCTGAGCGCCGCTGTCAAAGCGTGGATCGCTCGTCCCCGATAATGTTGCTGCAACAGGCGAATCGGCTCTTCGATGCCATCTTTAAGACTGATTCCCCGAAGTAACTCCCCCACAAAATCCCTTCCATGTGAAGTAGCCAATGTGCAGGATGCCTGAATGATGACTCCATATTTCCGATCAATTTCTGCTGTAATCGTTAGCGTATCATATACATTTTTGGCTGCCATACCTTGAGGTAGCCGTGCATGGCCAGCAATAAAATATGTATGGGCAAAAGACATCCAATCACATCCTTCACTTTATTTTTGGAATAGGAGATGGCTTTGGTTGCGAGGGAATCTCCTTCTGAAGATGGCCTCAGAGTCTCCCTCGCTTCCTCCGCCATCCCTTGAGCCATCACTCATCGCATGATCGCTTTTATTCGGCAAACGGCCATGATGGCAACATCTTTCTTAACGGTTTATCTTTTCGGTATCCCAAAGCATATTCGGCTTGCATGATCGTATGAATTTCGCGGGTTCCTTCATAGATTACAGGTGCCTTCGCATTGCGCAAATATCTTTCGACCGGATATTCATTGGAATAACCGTACGCCCCATGAATCTGCACGGCATCACTGGCCGCTTCAAAAGCCGCATCACAGGCAAACCATTTCGCCAATGACGTTTCGCGGGTATTTCGTTTGCCTTGATTTTTCAGCCACCCGGCACGATAGACAAGCAAACGGGAGATTTCAAGATTGGCGGACATCTTGGCAATCATTTGTTGAACCAATTGGTGTTTGCCAATTTCCTTGCCAAATGTTTTCCGCTCATGACAGTATTTGAGACTCGCTTCCAGACAGGCCTGGATCAATCCACAAGCACCTGCGGCAACAGTGAATCGCCCATTGTCCAGTGCCGACATCGCAATTTTAAATCCTTCTCCTTCTTCTCCTACCAGATTTTCTTTTGGGACCCGTACCTCTTCCAGGAACACTTCTCCCGTATTGCCTGCACGAATTCCCAATTTCCCTTTAATCGCTTTTGTCGTCACACCTGAAAAGGTACGTTCCACAATAAAACAACTAATCCCATCATGTTTTTTACTTGGGTCGGTTTTGGCAAAAATCAAAAAGTGATCAGCAACATCACACAGTGAAATCCATGTTTTGGAACCATTTAAAACATAAACATCTCCTTCCCGCCGTGCAGTTGTCTGGATCGCCCCCACATCAGAACCGGCATTGGGCTCGGTCAAACCAAATGCACCGATCTTTTGACCTTGTGCTTGAGGAATCAGGTATTTTTCTTTCTGGTATTCATTGCCCCATTGTAACAGGGTCATACTATTGAGGGCCGTATGGACAGAGACGGCTGTGCGAAAAGCAGTATCTCCCCGCTCCAATTCGTCACACACAATGGCCAGCGTATTGTAATCCATGCCCATTCCGCCGTATTTTTCGGGGATACAAACGCCCATCAAATTCAACTCTGCCAACCGCTTCAAGATTCCCGTCTCAAAATGGGACTTCGCATCCCACTCTTGAATATAAGGGATGATTTCCCGATCGACAAACTTGCGTACCATCTTTCTCACAGCTTCCTGTTCTTCGGTTAGTGAAAAATTCAACATCGTTCATTCCCCCTATATATCCTGATTGGCTTTCATCTCTTTGATCTCATCCTCGGTGTAACCCAAAGACTGTAAAATCTCTTCGGTATGCTCACCAAATAGTGGTGGATGTCTTCGCATCTCCACTGGCGTTCTTGACAATTTCAGTGGACTGCCGACCAGTTTGACCGATCCTGCGGTCGGGTGCTTCATCTCCACGACCATCTCCCTTGCGTGTACCTGGGGATCCGCAAATACACTCGGAAAATCCTGAATCGGCCCATGTGGGATCCCGGCTTCTTTTAATAAAACATGCCAGTGGTGAAACGATTCTTGTTTCATGCATGCTGCAATCAATGGAATTAATTCCTCCTTATGTTCCACCCGCTTGGAATTGGTTCGGAACCGCTCATCTTCAGCCAGCTCCGGTCGTCCCAAAATGGCAGCGAATTTCGCAAACTGATGATCATTGCCCACTGCCACTACCATCTCCAGATCGCTGGTTTGAAACACCTGATAAGGAACAATATTGGGATGCTGATTTCCCAGTCTTTGGGGTATTTCTCCCGAGTTCAGATAGTTACTCGCTACATTCACCAGTGCCGATATCTGGGAATCCAATAAAGCAATGTCGATTTGCTGTCCTCTTCCGGATCGATTCCTCTCTTGTAAAGCCGCTAGGATCCCAATGACTGTATACAAACCCGTTAATACATCGGCGATGGCCACCCCCACTTTTAACGGGCCAGATGCCTGATCACCTGTAATACTCATCAAACCTGACATGGCTTGAATGATATAGTCATAGCCCGGTTCATGTTTATACGGTCCCGTTTGTCCAAAGCCCGTAATCGAGGCCAGAATAATACGGGGGTTGATTTTTTCCATGGTTTGAAAATCAAATCCCAGTCGTGCCAGTGTACCGGCTTTAAAATTTTCTACCACCACATCCGAACGGGCAATCAACTTTCTTAACACTTCTTTGCCACGAGACGACTTCAAGTTTAACGACAGGGCTTGTTTGTTGCGGTTCGCACACAGATAGTAAGCGCTTTCACCTCCGGTATAAGGAGGGCCCCAGCCTCTGGTGTCATCCTGGATGTGCGGCCCTTCCACTTTGATCACATCAGCTCCCAAGTCGCCTAAAATCATCGTACAAAAAGGACCTGCCAACACCCTTGTTAAATCAAGAATCGTAATCCCACTTAAGGCTCCCACTTTCATCCTTCCTTTTGGCTGAAAAATAATGAAGCCAGTCAAACTACACACGTATCCTGTAGTTTGACTGGCTTATTGTCTGTGTACTATCTTCCGGCAAGGAAGCTTGAACAAACATAGGCAGTCAAATAGCAAAAGTATTCGTTTGTAAAAGATCCATGTTTATATAAAAATCTTATTTGTAGATATTTTTTCATATTTTTATCATTATGTCAATAGGAGACGTGTGGTCATCCTTCGTATCTACACTTTTATGTAAAGTTGCCAGGTTTGCTCATACGTTGAATTCGATCCACTTACCCTTCCAGATCAGGAATCTGCCAATCGATTTCCTCTGATCCGATTTCACGTAAAAATTGATTGGTTTTGGAAAATGGCTTACTGCCAAAGAAACCTTTTTTCGCGGCAAAGGGGCTTGGGTGTGCGGATTCAATGATATAATGATGCGAATGAGTGATCAGTGACTTTTTCTCTTGTGCATGCTTGCCCCATAACAGAAACACGACAGGTTTCTCGCGTTGGTTTAATGCCATAATCACTTGATCGGTAAAGGTTTCCCATCCTTTTCCTTTATGTGAGTTCGGCTTTCCTTCCCGAACCGTCAAAACAGTATTGAGCATCAAAACTCCTTGTTCTGCCCATTTGACCAAATAGCCATGATTGGGAATACTGCATCCCAAGTCATCATGAAGCTCTTTGAAAATATTTTTCAAAGAAGGCGGCTGCTTCACTCCTGGTTTTACCGAGAAACTCAATCCATGGGCTTGTCCTGCTCCATGATAAGGGTCTTGACCCAAAATGACCACTTTGGTATCTGCATACGAAGTCAAGTTTAAAGCAGAAAAAACTTCTTCTTTTGGCGGATAAATCACTTCAGTCTCATATTCCTTTTCCAAAAACGCCTTCAACTCTAAAAAGTATGGTTTGGTAAACTCTTCTCTCAAAATATCGGCCCAATCGTTGGTTAAAGTCATCATCGCTGCTGGCCCAACCTTTCTACAAACATATGTTTTTATTCCATGACTCATTTATTTTCTCACAAACATGAAAAACCGTAAAGAATATTTAACCAATCATTCTCCATTAATGTGTTGATTTTTACATATTCGATCCAAAAAAGCAGATCAAATAAAGTTGATTTTATACCGTCCAGACGGTATATTTAAATTGCCAATCGATTTTGAAGTAGGTGAAAAAGATGTGTCCACGAAAATCACTTCAAACACGTCATGCTATCTTACAGGCAGCATATCACTTGGTACAGACCGAAGGCATCGCCCATCTGACTTTAGATGCTGTAGCCAAAAACGCAGGAGTTAGCAAAGGTGGACTTCTTTATCATTTCCCCAGTAAAGAAGCACTGATTAAGGGAATGATTGATTATGTTCTTTCTCAATTTGAAAATGAACTGAATAAAGAAGTGGCTGAAATGGGAGAGAGACCTGGAAAATGGACACGTGCCTTTGTTCGTGCCACCTTTAAAGAGATTGAAGAAGGAAGTCCGATGAGTTTAGGTATTTTTACTGCTGTTGCAACCCATCCTCAGCTACTTGAACCCATTCAATCCTATTATCGTAAATGGCAACAACGCATAGAAGATGATGGCCTGGATCCAGCACTTGCTTCCCTAATTCGTTTTGCAGCAGATGGAATCTGGCTCGCTCATTTCATCAACTTGGCTCCCCCCAATCCAGAACAACGTAAACAGATTCTTGAACGCTTAATCCATCTCATCGAGGAGGAAACGTCATGAAAGGATATCTGTACCTATTCATCGCAATTTTTGGCGAGCTGATCGCTACTTCTTCGTTAAAAGCATCCCAAGGATTTTCCAAACTCGTACCCAGTCTCATTGTCATCATCGGTTACGGAACAGCTTTTTACTTTCTCTCTCTTTCTCTCAAATATATCCCTCTGGGTATTAGCTATGCCATCTGGTCTGGAGTTGGAACAGCTCTCACAGCGATCATTGGCTATTGGTTCTGGAAAGAATCGTTAAATATTGCTCAGCTGATCGGGATCATTTTGATTATCGCAGGCGTTGTTCTGCTCAATCTATCAAAAAATGCATCAGCCTAAAAGGTACTGGCACCTATTCAAAGGTGCCGATAAAAAAACGACACCAATCCCTATGGATTGATGCCGAATCTTTCAGCCTTTTCAGTTGCGATAACAACCTTGGTAGCGGCGGAGGGCCTCGAACCCCCGACCTTACGGGTATGAACCGTACGCTCTGGCCAGCTGAGCTACGCCGCCATATTGGTTGCGGGAGCAGGATTCGAACCTGCGACCTTCGGGTTATGAGCCCGACGAGCTACCAACTGCTCCATCCCGCGGCATGATACAAGTTAAATGCATCTATAAGTAACTTCATACAAAAACCTCTCTGAATCCTAAAAGCAGGTTCCAAAGAGGTCTATTTTTCAAAAGCAAAGAACATATTCCCTGAAAACCAAAGAGTGAGATGGCATGACCCAAGAAGAAGTAAATGGTTATTCGGAAATAAACTCCGTAGAAAGGAGGTGATCCATCCCCACCTTCCGGTAGGGATACCTTGTTACGACTTCACCCCAATCATCTGCCCCACC
>NZ_FORR01000055.1 GCF_900114055.1 Thermoflavimicrobium dichotomicum
CCACGGCGATTTGATCTGGTGTTTTTTCCACTTGTTCCTCAAACAAGGCATGAATCGTTTTCTCCCGTGGATAGTCCATCCGGGTTTCATTGAACCGGAATAATAATTGTTGTTTTTCTTCTTCGGAGAGAAGATCAATTTGCTCTACCGGAAGATCAGGATTACAGACAACTTGAGAAAGAATTTGCTTGAGATGACGAACCACATTTTCAATCATCTGATCTGCATATACTTCTGCATTGAAGGTGACTTTAACCAGGAATTCTTCACCTGGAAAAACTGTCACATTGAGATCATAGTTGGTTTGCTCAAAAGCCTCGATCCCAAGCACCTGAAAACCATATTGATCCAAAGCGGCATCGTTTCGTAACGAGTCTTGAATCGGATAATTTTCAAATACAAAGAGATGGTTAATGAGATGATGACCTAATTCCGTCTCGGATTGAATATCGGCTAAAGAAAGATAACTATAAGGCTCTGATGAAAGCAGGATCTCTTGCGCGCGAGTAGCCAACTCAGCAAAAGTATCTCCTCTTTTTCTTTGAACCCGGACTGGCACAGTGTTGATAAATAGCCCCACCATTTTCTCCACTTGAGGAATAACCGAAGGTCTTCCAGAGACCACCGATCCAAAGACCACATCATCTGTTTGGTTGTATTTTTGCAACAGAATCCCCCAAATGGTCTGAAACACAATATTGGGTGTTACATGAAGAGAACGAGCCAGCTCGATAACATCCTTCGTCAGTTTCGCGTCGATAATAAAACGACGTTCTTTCAAGGTATAACGACCGGATGCATGCGAGGTAAGACGTGGAATACCCACCGCTTCGGAATAGTCTTTTAAATACGTTTTCCAATAGTTATGCGCTTTTTCACGATCTTGTTCCGCTAACCAGCGAATATATTTACTATAGGAAACCGCTTTTCCTACATAGGGGGATTGATTATGGATCATTTGCTGATACAACTGGAATAACTCATTCATCACAATTCCCAAGGACCAACCGTCCATCAAAATATGATGAAAGCTCCAAATTAAGAAGTACCGATCCGCCTGAGTTTGGATCACCGTAAAACGCATCAAGAGATCTTTGGATAAATCAAATCCCCGTTCTTTATCCTGCTGTTTAAACGATTCGATTTGTTTTCTTTGTTCCACTTCGGTTAAATCAGTAAAATCTTTATAATCTACCTTTAATTTTCTTTCTGCTAATACGACTTGTCTCGGCTTGCTCAATCTTTCATGAAGGAATACGGTTCTGAAAATATCGTATTTGGCAATAATAGAATTAATTGCATTTTCAAAAACAACCACTTCGAAGTGGCCTTTCAGCTCCATTGTAATTTGCTGAAAATAAGCGTGGCTTGCCTCATACAACGAATGAAAAAGCATCCCTTCTTGCATGGGTGAAAGATCATAAACATCAATAAATTTATTTTTCTTCATGTAGATCACCCTATAGTTAGAATCCATTTACTTCTAATGAAGATTTATGTAAAGAATGGCCTTTTCATTTTCTTAACAGGTTTATAGAGGGATCCGCTCCAAACGTTTCTATTGAGCTTGCTGACCAAGTTCACTTTCTTGAAGGGCCCAACCTTTTATTGAAAAAGATTGCCTAAGGAAATCATACCGTAAAAGATTGGAACCCTTATTAAACATTTATTTAGATCTCTTTAATTAGATCTGAGATTTCTTCTAATTCCTCAAATGTGATTTCCTGAGCGCTAAAGTCACTTGGTGTTAGCTCAACATCCTCTTTTTGTAAACAATGGGATAGGATCAGAAGTAGATGGTACTTATACCGATTCGCCCAATGCTCGATTGTTTCCGATTGGTATGCCATTCGATTGAAGTTGAAATGGAGATGCAATCTTCCGTTGAGCACGATTCCATTTACATCCAGTACCATTTCTGCACGATTGTGGGGACTAATCTGGTGCCCCATTGGTAAGCTTGCGATCTCCTGGTCTGCTCCTTCTTGTCCAAACTGCCCCAGATAGTTGAAACTCATCTCGGGCTGTAAACGGAAATCAATCTTTTCTTCGCTTAGATACTGGAGCAGGCCATAACCGACGCCCTTATTGGGAACCCGGCGCAAGGTCTCTTTTACTTCTTTGATTGCGGTTGAGAGATCATCGGTTTTTAGTTCGAACAACACCGGATAGATCGAGGTAAACCATCCCACGGTTCGAGTCAGATCGATTCCTTCCAGGATCTCTTCCCGGCCATGCCCCTCTAAATTCAGGGCCACTCGTGTTTCGCCTGTCCATTCCTTCACCGTGAGAGCGAGAGCGGTAAGGAGCAAATCATTGATTTCCGT
>NZ_FORR01000029.1 GCF_900114055.1 Thermoflavimicrobium dichotomicum
AATCATCGTCACCTGCATGATTTATGAATACCTGATATCCAGCAACCTTCGCTTGGTTTGCTGCTAATGAAGTATATAGATCAAATACTTCACCAAAATGTAAAGGCTCTTTTTGTGCGTTACCGCCTAATACGCTTATGGGTAGTCCCTCCTAAAGGATATCCCTTAATAAAAATTTATATGTACAATAAATTTAATCATCTAAAGCACATAACAATGAAAAAAGAATACCGTCAGAAATTTTACTTATGCATAGGCACTACTTCGGACGTGTTTATATCATGGACAGCTCCAGAAACAAAAAAGCATGTATATACTTCGGTTTCAAAAGATGTCGATTATTTTAAAAGTAATTAGAAAATACTGTTAAATGTGAATAATTATTAGTAAAATGAGATAACGGATCAACAATGGGAAGTCATCAAGCCTACTGCCTGCTAAAAAACAAACATGGGTAGGCTGCCAGCAGACCCTAGAGCTTAATTCAAAAAGAGAAGTTATTCATCATAATGAATACTATGGAATGTTACAGCAGACATGAGTTAACCAATGATCAATGGAAATTGATCGAACCCCTTTTACCAAAAGGAAAAAAAGAGGTCGACCAATGACCGACCCAAGTCTAAGTCCAATTTCTTTTTGTTGGGCTATTATTTATTCTAATGATCTCAAGTATTTAGGTCATTGAATATGCGTAAAAATATATGAATAAAAAATATAGTAGGACAATTAGTGTTTATTAACAAAAATGCCGTCTGAAAGCCCATGGTTTGCGTGGGATGAAAGACGGCGTTGCTCGGTAATCCCTTCATGGGATTGCTTGGAGCAACAATTTTCTATATAATCAAACTATGAGTGGTGCTCATCATACTGGTAGTAGGGTTGATGTTCCTGTGGACGTCATGGTATGAGGTTCTGGTAGCGAAAAGTCTCCTACCAGGTAAAACCATGAGAGTGAATGAAAGGAACTAGCATACTGGTAACAGGTATGCCGCCCATGTGGGTACATGCGGCTTAGTGCCCTGGCTCGAAATTGTCAGATTATCGCTTCGAATTCAAGTCTTACGGCGAAGCTTATGAAGCAGTCACAGAATATATCCAGTTCTATAATAAACGTCGGATTCATTCTAGCTTACGAAATTTATCTCCAAATAAATTCTACCTGCAAAGCCAGAAGAAGCTAGTCTCCGTTCCAACAGTTCGAGTTTAGTTGAAAAAAGATGAAATAACGAGTTTAAGAGACACTCTGTCCAAAATTAAGGGGTTAATCCGACAAAATAAAATGCTTTGAGTTATTCTTCTAAACACCAATGAGACCGATTTCTGTTTTGTTCTTTAAGTAATTGCTGTGCAATGGTAAAGCCAATAAGGTACGCCGGTGCGGAAGTATTGCCATCTGTCGTAAACGGGATAATAGAATCATCCGCCACAATTAGATTTTTTACTCCATAAACCTGTCCTTGCTGATCAACTACACCTCCTTTTTTTAGAGGAGCCATTCGAAGAGCACCTTGTTGATGATGATTATGACCGAAATTTTGCTTGATAAATTCTTCAAGTTTAGCATCATGATTGATTATATCTAAAGTTGGTGAAACGAGTTGGTAAGCCGGATCAATAGCTGCTAGTTCCGCTGCTATATTCTTAATATAAACTTGGTAGATTCTTTTTATTGCTTCTAGGTCAGCTGGGTCTTTAAGAAACCCTTCATCAGCTGACACGATTTTTAGTGGGTCATTGTTTTGTATTTGAATAGAGCCTCGGCTTCTCGGTTGAAGGTAAATAATAGCAATTCTTAATAAGCCGCCAGAAACGATTCCTGCTAGTTGGACTCCTCTGCGATTCTGATCGGCTCCAATCATGGGGCTAGGCAAAAAAGCACCGGCTGTATAAAGAGCGTTTGGATCATTTGAAGGGAGCGGGTTATCGTTTGGATTAGTAGTAAAGACGGCAAAGTTTAGTGTATGGTTTCTAAGGTTCTTGCCCACATTTGAATTATTAAAAACAACAGGAATCCCTGCTTGTTTAAGAAGTTTCGCAGGACCAATTCCAGAAAGCATGAGAATGGGAACACTATTGATCCCTGCTGCAAGTATCACTTTTTTTCGTGCTATGGAACGAATATACTTTCCCTCTTTCAGAAATTCTATTCCAACTGCTTGTTTATTACGAAAAAGTATACGAAGAGCAGTTGATTTAAAGAAAACAGTCAGTTTTCGACCATTCACACCACGCCCATCCGAAGTCATGATATCAGGTGAAAGAAAAGCGGTCGATGAACTTTCTCGTTGACCGTTTGGATTCTGAAATAATTGCCAACGTGTAAAAGGACCAAGGGGTGTATTCGGATCATTATAATCAAGAATTTCTTTAAAACCCGTGGCTCGCTCGATTGCTGAGACCAGTTTTTTAGCCATAGAAGTTGGATTCACAGGAGCTTGCCGGATATCGATTCGTCCATGATATCCATGAATATGGGGATTATTTGTTTTTCCATTATACTTTTCCAGTTTTTTAAAGTTAATGAGAGCTTTTTGAGGAGACCAATGAGATCCTAAAAGATTTTCCCATTCTCTAAAAACAATTGAAGTAGGTCTTACATACTGTTGACCATTAATCGAAGAACCCCCACCCAAAAGTCGACCAGTCGTCCATTCAAAAGAACGACCATCTACTCCTTTTTGAGGAATTCCTTCTCCTTGCCAAAAATATTGTGGAAAAAATTTTTCTTCCAACTCCAACGCAAGTGTAGAATCCCGAATGGGTTTATCTTTATCGTTATTTTCTCCAGCTTCTAATACAAGGGCAGAAGTTTTTTTATCATCAGTTAGAATCTTGGCCATAACAGCACCAGCTGGACCGGTTCCAACTATGATATAGTCATAAACTAATTCTCCTTTATTTCTTACTCTGTCCCCTGTTTTTTTCTTGGTGATCTTTTTTTGGTCATTGGTGATGATTTGCTTTGCTATAGATTTAGTTCTCCACGGACGGGAAGAATCTGATTGGTGTGGACACATTTCGTTCCTCCTTACATGATAAACTTGGGCTTATATATCTTATGATTAGAAAAAAAGAAACTTTCCTTTTTTTATGATTAGGTAATATTCACTAAATATGCCCTATGAAACGCTGCTAAAGGTACTACTAATTGATTGATTTTTAGGAAAAACTAGGTCACTTCTCATAATTTTTGAGTAGAAGAAATTTTAGATAAGAAAATAATACAAAAATGGATATTAATGTATCTTTCGTAATTGATGTCTAGTGGCAGGAGAATACATATCATTATAAACCACACCCCACCACGGGTAATTAGAAAATATGGATAGATTAGGGATATTCATACAATCCTCTTCCTTTGTTGGATTAACGATAAGCTCTCGTCTTTTTTGTTTGCACAATAGGATGAAGGGGAGTGACAATTGGATGCTCCTAGTTGATTCGAGCAGCATCTTAGCCGCTTTTTTTGTTCAACTACTCAAAATTGAAAATCAGGGTGGCTACCTTACTCCCTCTGAGATTTATTCAGAGGGGTTACAGGCGAAAATAGAAGGGGTAGAGGGAGCATCAATCGATTCTCACCGCAAAAAAGGAATGTTGAAAGGGATAGAGAAAACTAAGAATAATAAGAGTATTGAGTCTACGATAGAATGAAAACTCCGAGCACAGTAAAGGACAACAAGTTTATTGATGATGAATACGTATTGGATCTACTATAGACTGAAAACACCAAGACCCTGGGATGGGACTAACAAGGATATTGGATCTACTTTAGAATGAAAACCTGCAATACTCTGGTTTTTAAAGGATTCCGTCGAACATCTCGTATTGCATCTACAATAGAATGGAAAACAAAAAGACTTGAGCCGCCGCTTGGTACTCAAGTCTTTTTCTATTTCCTTACTACTTGGGCTAATACCAGCGTATCTGCAACCAAGGTTTTAGGAAACATCTACCGCCGATATTCTTGTTCAATGATGATACTATGTACTTAGGTGATGTAAATGTTTATATCTCCAATGTTATTGCATAAAAGCGACAAAGCGTTTCATGACGCTGAATATATATCTGAGTTGAAATATGATGGAATCCGATTGATTTTATCGACGGTAGATGGAATCCGCGCTTACACACGGCACAACACACTCTGTACTAAACAGTTTCCTGAGCTCCAATCCGTTCATTGGCCAGCAGACACAATCCTGGACGGGGAGTTAATTGTGACAAATAAAAATGGTCATCCTGACTTTGAATCTGTTATGAAGCGATTTCAGACCACGAATGAACAGAAAATCCAATCACTCAGATCCACTCTACCAGTGCAATATCTTGTATTCGATAACCTGAGATATCAAGGAAAGGAACTTACACATTTGCCTCTTCTCGAGAGAAAAGCCATCTGATGAAGCGATTGAAAATAGTGAGATCATTACAAAGGTTCCATGGATTGAGGGAAGAGGGGACCAACTCTTTGAATTGGTTCAGTAGCAAGGATTAGAGGGAATCGTTCTAAAGAAAAAGGACTCGATCTATGAGCTGGGGAAACGCTCATGGAACTGGCAAAAGGTCATCAATTATCAGTATTATGATGTCGTGATTACGGGATACAGAAAAGGAGAGTTCGGATTACTTATTGGATTCGAGGATGGAAGGCCAGCGGGATTGATTGAGTTTCCTCCACCTCCAAACGTGAGAAAAGCATTATTTCCTGTGATGAATCAGTCAAAGGTGAAGGAAGATGAGCGGTTTGTGTATGTACGACCAAAGATCAGATGTCGGGTGAAATCTAGGGGACTTACATCCAAAGGGTTGATTCGGATTCCAGTTTTTCAGAAGTTCTTGTTCGCTTCATAAAGTAGGGGTGTCATCATGTTGATGGAACAGGGATATCAAGAGTTCCAACAATTAGTTATGAGATATATTCACCTGGAAGTCCTCATTCTCGTTTTGCAACAAGATTTAGAGAGAATCCGGCTTCTAAAGATGGGATCGATCTATGCAGAGTGGTTAGGATTGGTTATCGACCGAATCAACTCAGATTTAGGCAAGATGCGAAGGAAAATGAAATCGATGAATGGAAAGATTGTAGAAGTCATACAGAAAGAGAAAACACGATTGGTTAAGTACAAGCATCGAGGCTATCTGTACGAAGAAGAATACTTGAATTCATTGATCAAGGTAGAGTGTGAGAAGTTGTTGAAACAGTATTTGAAAAATCCCTGTTAGAGGCAGAAGGAGCATCCGTCATATGATCCAAGGATATGATTATTCAAAGCTTGCCGTCGTGTTCGGAGTTGAGGTGGAAAAGTTTCAGAGTACCTCGCTTCCATCCTTTCCTTCAATTCCAATGATCCCAAATTAATGTGTGCAGCATCAACGATTCGAAAGTTTTGAAAGAACCAGATGCAACAGCATTACAAAACGCTTTAAAGAACTTGGAGGATGCATTTAAACGCTTTTTCAAAAAGCAAAATGACCGTCCGCGCTTCAAAAGCAGGAAAAATCCGGTTCAATCATATACAAGTCAATCCCGTTTGCTCGTATTCTTCATTCCATTTAGCCAGGAAGTGATTGAATACAAAACGACTACAACCAATTAACTCTGCTACGATCCGCCGCAATCCATCAGGAAAGTACTTTGTATCCATCAAATGCGAAATGAACTACTGTCCATATAAACCTGCTCATAAAGAAAAAGCCATTGGAATTGATCTTGACTTAAAAAATTTCACAATCCTCTCTAATGGTGAAAAAATCAATGCTCCTAAATACTTTAGAAAGTATGAAAAACAATTAGCTAAATGGTATCGAATCATGTCACGTCGTCAATATGGCGGTAGTAATTGGAGCGAAGCACGATTGAAGGTTGCTAGAATTCATGAAAAAATCATCAATGCAAGACATGACTTTTTACATAAATTGTCTACCAAACTGATTCACGAAAACCAAGTGATCTGTTTAGAAGACTTACAAATTAAAAACATGGTGAAAAATCATAAGCTGGCAAAATCAATCACGGATGCGTCATGGTCTGAGTTTGTAGCCATGCTGGAGTATAAGGCGAAATGGTTTGGGAGAACGATTATTAAAGTGGATAAAACATTCCCATCCAGCCAACTATGTTCCAACTGTGGCTATAAAAACAAAGAAGTGAAGAGTCTCAATCTAAGAGAATGGACATGTCCAGAGTGCGGAACTCACCATGATAGAGACATCAACGTATCCATCAATATCTTGCAAGAAGGTATGAGACTTATTGCCGCTGGGCTGGCGGTCTAAGCTTGGTCAATTTCTCTTCAGTAGAAGGGATTACCCAAGAATCCCACGGCTTTAGTCGTGCGGAGTGTCAAGCGAGCGGATGAACACACGCTACGCCCAGGAGGGCAGAAAATAAGTCGAAATAAAAGGCGCTATGACGGCGCTTTTTTTTAAGTATTTAGGGTATACCGCTAAGTGAAAATAACGTTACAAAATGAAAAGGAGGGAGGATGATGGAGCTACTCAAGAAAGGAGATAAGGTAAAAGTACGCGGAAGCATCGGTGAAATAGTTGATTTCAAAAGTGTTACCAGGTAATGTTTAGCAAAAACTACAGTAAAATAATCCCGTTCTCCAAAGTCCATAAAAAAGCACCTCAGCGGGTGCTAGCGAGAGAGTTTTCTCATCATAGGCATAGCTTTGTCTCATGCCAAAGATAGATGGGATTTAAAACAAGTTCTTTTTTGACTTCCTCGAGGGAAGTATATTCTCCTTCGTGGCGTTTTTCCCATTGTTCACGCTCTTCATCGCTTAAAGGCACAGAATCAGGTTCCAAATGATCAAAGTGCTTGAAAGGATTTTCCTTTTTAACAGCCATTTTATTCAGCTCCCTTGATCTCCCTTGTTTGATATATCATTTTACTCTTTTTCAAGTAAAAAATTAGTGGTTTACGAGAAATCTCCACATTGATTCGAGATTTTCCGAAACAGAACACCGACGAATGACCTTCTATTTTGACTTCTGAGGCCTTTGTTTTTTGATATCTTTATTTTGATACAGGAATGCTTAACGTACAATTTTCTTTTGTCGGTACGGTGACCCCTATATTAGGGGTAAGATTAAGGGAAAACAAAAAGACTTGAGTGCCCTAAGAGGTGGCTCAAGTCTTTTTGTTTTCCATTTTATTGTAGATGCAATATCCTTTGCCCAAGAATTAGAAAAATGACTTGAGGTACAAACTCAAGTCATTTATTTTTATACGCTTCATCGAGAGCTCCAAATTCTTTAAAGAAAAGAATGTCTCCAAAAAGGGTGTAACGAATCTCTGGAGGTGATTGGCAGTAAATCAAATTATTTAACGTTACAAAATATTTGTTTTGTAACCTTAAATAAAGTGGAAAAAGGTCGTATTTTACATTAATTTTCTCTTTATCCTCGATTTTTGTCACTAAACTCACCTTGGTTTTTCGTCTCGTGTAAATAAGTTAACTATAGTTTTGAGAAATTGAAAAAAGAAAATGTTTTTGGTTCTATTTCAGCCTATCAAGGTTCTAATATCCAAATGAAACCGATATACCGTAACATTATCCCAAATGTTATATTCGAACGTGTAATTACCCGCAAAGCGAATTTCAAATTATGTATTATGCACATAAGAGAAGTCACAGAGGACTAGAAACATTGTCTTCTGTGACTTCTTAGATTAGTCTAATATTTTTACATATTTAATTGTTTCCTGTTTATAATTCATTCTTTCGTATAGTTTACGAGCCTTTTCATTATTAGCAAACACAAATAATACAACAGTCCCATATCCTTGTTCTCTAGCCCATTCTTCTGCGAAATCCATTAAACCCTTTCCAATCCCCTTGCCTTCAGCTTCTTTTGTAATAGCTATTGAATCAATAAAACCCTGTTTTACATTAGTAAACGAATCTATAAATTCCCCTAATTGAATATATCCTAGAAATTTTCCTTGATTATCTTCTGCAACAAAGATTTGAGTTGTTGAGCTCTCAGTTGCTTTTATTGCTGCCTCTTTATGAAAATTTTCCATGATCTTTCGATCCCGCCAACTAGAAAGCTCAAACTCAATATAGCGATTGGATAAAGCCAATATAGATTCCTTATGTTTATCTTGATATGGTGTGATGATAAAGTGTTTAGTTTGCATGCTGATCCTCCTGATCTGTTTTTAAATATCGATAAGTTTTCCAGTCGCGTTAGAATGATCCATTGTGATGTTCAGAGAAATCTCTTCGCAGTCTTTGCTCCCTCTACCCCTTGCAGGTTTGTTTTTAACTCAAACTTTCATTCCAACTAACAGTGCCCGATTCAAGGATAGATGCAAACATCCTGTGGTGAATCCGGACTCCTTCAGCCAAATGAGATGTTCTTCCAGGCTAGCTGGGTGATCATCCTTGTGTTGAAGTCTCTCAAGAAATTGCTCTCCTTTTTTTCCGCTCGGATGATCCGTTTTCTGTTCAAGCCAGTCCCACATGTCAGAGCAGACGGAATGCAGAGGTTCATCTGGCAATTTGATACGATCCATCAGTAGGAACAGACCTCCTGGTTCAAGCTGTTGGTGGATGAAGCGGTACACTTCTCTTTGTTTGTGATGCGGCAGATGGTGAAGCGTTTGTACGCTTATGACAGCTTGAACCATTAAAGGAACTGCAAGGGATTCGATATTACTGATATCATGCTGAATCAAATGACAACGTGCCACATTCAACCGTTGTTTGGCCAAGTCCAGCATCGCTTGGGAAGAGTCGACTCCGATAACAGTTAAATCTGGCCGCTTGGCTAACAGTTTCTCCTCAATCTGCCCCGACCCGATACCTAGATCCAGAATAGTTGCTCGTGAACGAAGTTTTTGCATGAGCAGAAAAATAAGCAGATCCATCTGCTCACCCCGGATCGGATTTCCTTCCAAAGCTGTTTTATTCCAGTGGAGCGCAAACTCTGGATTGTGCCAATCGTCTTTCATATGATCTACAACCTCTTTCAACAGTATTGGTCATTATTATGTTTTCACACTTTTATCAACAATAATAGACTGAACATTTTATTTATGGTATGCTAGGAATTGAAGTATGTTCAAAAATCAATGTTATGGAAATACGAGCAAATCTCAGAACACCTTCGGGGATGGATATCTCTGGTGACTTATACTAGTACGGGTAAAATCACTAATCCTAGTAAACACGAAATGACTTGAGAATCCGTAATGGACTCAAGTCATTTTCCATTTACTGGAGAGATGGCCCCAAAATCGACGTTCGCTCCCTCTACCCCTGGTACGAGGTTCTGGTAGCGAAAGGTCTCCTACCAGGTAAAACCATGAGTGTAAATGAAAGGAACTAGCATACTGGTAACAGGTATGCCGCCCATGGGTACATGCGGCTTAGCATGGGATGGTGTGATAACACACCCCTGAACTTGGGCGCCCACCAAAACAGAAATGGACTAAGGGCGCTAACGACCCGAGAATCCCACGGCTTCAGCCGTGTGGAGTGTCAAAGAGTATTGTAAGAGTATCGTAAAAGAAAATACTCCTTTGGGAACGATGTTACCTAACCAGTAGGGGTCTATTCAAAATAAAAAGCTTCTCGCATTCGGCAAGCCAAAGCAAGAAGTTATCTTTCCCTATCTAGAATTCTTTCATAGTTACTGCTTTCTTTATCCAATTTTTCCCTTCGATAAATCTGGCTACCATCATACTAGCTACATTGTCACCACTTGCATTTAACATGGTAGCTGGCGGATCGATAATCGTGCTGATCGCCGCAATGATCGGTAATGCCTCCACAGGGAAATCATATAAACTGATAATCAGCGTTTCACCAATCAATCCCCCACTCGGAATAGCTCCCATCACTATACCAACAAGCAAGGAAACTGCAATGATACTCAGCCATACCATTGGATCATGAATATCCTTATGAAAGATGCCAAACAAAAAGACAATTTTCAATACCCCACCAATGACAGAGCCATCTTTATGCAGTACCGCTCCCATGGGGATGACTGTCTCACAGATATCCTTACTCACTCCCATGTTACGTGCAGCTTCCAGGTTAACAGGGATAGTGGCAGCACTACTACATGTAGCTAATGCAGTTGCTGCAGGAGACAACATGTTTTTCCAATGTTGAATAACGCCTTGTTTACGTCCTGCAATATACGCATATAACGTAAAAGCTACAAAAAAGTACAATAGGGATAAAGGATAATAAATAGCCGCTGCCCGGAAATAGGTACCGAGAAGTGTTGGACCGAATTCACCAACCAGTGTTGCAAAATAAGCTCCTAAACCGATTGGTGCATAAAGCATCGCTAAATTAATAATCTTCATAAAGACCTCTGCCCCAGACTGCAGGAATGAACTAAATGGCTTGCCTTTTTCTCCAATCATTGAAGTGGCTACTCCCACAAAAATGGAGAAGAGAATCAAGGCGAGCATATTATCTCGAGAAAATAATTGCCCAAACTCAGATACTGTAAACGTTTTCACTACTTGTTCAGCTAGCCCTACTTTTTCGACTTGCTCAGGCTTTTCTAATGGAATTTCCACCCCTTGGGCTGGAGGAATAGCAATCATCACAAATAAAGAAATAATGGCTGCAATCAGACCTGTAAAAAGAAAAATCCCCATCATGGAGCCCATGATCTTCCCAAAGCGTTTAACTCCATCCATTTTTGCAATCGAAGAGGAAATTGTAAAAAACACAAGAGGTATTACTATAGTAAAAATGAAATTCAGAAAGAGATCTCCTAAAGGCTTTAATACTGTTGCCTCTTTTCCCATAAATACACCAAGTAACCCGCCTATTATAATAGAGCTTAACAAAATGATGGTAAAACGATATGCCCTCATGGTTTGAGCTCCTTTAATTAGAGTTTACTTCTACATAAATCCATAAATTAAAAAAATGCGTAAAACTATGTTCCACACGTTCCTTAACGAAATATAAGAAAAACTTCTATTTCCCACATAGCACTCACAAGCAATTTCTTGTTACTCTTAACTACCGAAACCTCTTTACCAGAGATTTTGACAAGCTTTTCATACTAATTATGTTCAACTTAAATTTAACAATTTTCAGTAAACACGTCAATGGATTAAATAGCTAACTTTACTATAAATGAAATGGATGTCCTCTACTTATATTCTTAGCTTAACTATCCCTTCTAATCTCATCGCTCTGAAAGGGGTTCCTAGGATCGATATTCACATTTTCATCCAAGTTACTTCTAATATGAGCACCTATTCGCATCATCGTTTTTGGAACCATTTCTTGATACTGAGTGTAGACAGGACTTATTGATTTAAAAAGCTCTGAATCACTGTTAAGGTCATTAATAGAGATATCGAACAACTGTTTATTTCTAGCTTTAAGAATGCATTCGATCTCCTCGTATATCCGCAACATCTCATCGTCTCCAAAATATCTAATACCCATCTTAATTTCCGACCAATTTTTTAATTCCATCATAAAACAATTGATAAACCAATAAAATTCACCTATTGTGTGGGAATGGCCATATAATGCTTTAAACATCAGCAGTGCTCGTTGTCCAGAGGTGAGACCTAAGTAAACTTGTTTCCTTTCTGAAGGAGTTTTTTTAAGAACTTTTTCAAGTGCAGGATCTTCTATACATAGCCTTCCAAGTGCTTCATCATTCAATGAGTCCAACACCTCTCGCTCTATTGTCACTAGCATGATATCCCGCCTTTGTGTATTCCGAGGAGTCTTTATTAGTAGCATTAATTATTATATCAAACAATTTAAATAAAACTAGGGTATTTTAAGTATTGATAATATTTTTAGGTATGTATAATAGACTAATTTGCATTTAATAATGGTTTGCGTTTATTGTTCAGTTAACATTTTATAAAAAGGTACACCGCACCACTAGGGTTCAAAATTAAATCTTATAGAATCTAATTCGGGCTCACCCGGATGAAAATTGATTTCTAAAATATCTTCATTGATCCATTTTACTTCTGGTTTGTACAAACCATTGTAAAACGATATAACTTCATCTTTTTTGTTATAAAAATCTTTAAAGAAATAAAATTTAACCGGATAAATATTAACGATTGAACCTCCATCATCGTCAAAACCATTCGCGTGCTTTACTACGGTTACAAAAACTGTATATTCACCATTAGGCGATGTGAAATAAAATGCTTTATCATAGCCTATATCCATAGCTATAACAAAATTAACAAAAGCAAGTATAAATAGCAAAATAATGAAAAGAACAACAACAATTGAGAATATGATCTGATTAAATCGCTTTTTTAACCAAGGATAAACAATGACAAAGAAAGTCGTTAAAATGAATATATCAAATATGATTAAATTGATGAAAGGATCAATTAAACTGTATCCAAAGCATGCTAATACAGCCAAAAACACACATGGCAAGAATATGATATATAAGTAGCTCTTTAGAATTAAGTTTTTGGTTAATTTCATAACAGATATACCCTTCTAAATATTTTTATCTGTCATCTGGTGGCAGTGGGTGACTTTTTTCTTTTTTTGTGTTCTTTTTTACTCAAGTCGACACGAATATTAGCTGCCTTTAGGTTCTCAGGATGAATAAACTTCCGCTTGATATAGAGAAGGTTGTCATAGGTTACATCGGTATCGCCTGTGGCCATCCGCTTCAATCCCATGTTAGTTCCTAAACCATAGAGACAAAGTAGCAAGCGCTTCTGGATCTCTGAACGATCCAAGCGTTCATGAGCGGCCAAGGATTGAAAAACTTCCGTAAACCCGATATGGAGATCGACTTCCTTGAATATGGATCAGTTCAATCATCCACCATCAGTTGGCACTCTCTTTTTTTAATGGATTTGATGTCTATGGTTGTATTGTATTAAAAAGTGATTCTTTAGAAAACCCAGATGATTAACAGCACTAGGAGCGGTTTTTTATAAACAAATCCCACCCAGATCACTGGGTGGGTTGATTTTATATATAAACTCTTTATTAACCTTACTGACGAGTATAATTTCTAATACGCATCCCTTGTGTTTTTGTTGAACCTAACTTTTCTTAGTACAATGGCAAGTCTTTGTCACACAATAAATCGATCATGTAGAAGCGATCTAATTCATGTAACATGCGACGAATCAATTCTTTTAAGGGCAGTTTTTGCAAACCTCCCGGGTCGGATTTGTATTCTCGATATCCGGCTTTTAGGATTACCCATTTCACAAGATGAGGGGAAAGAAAATATGAAGAGACCTTCAAAATCTAGTCAAGAAAAGGAAATTCGGGATAGATTGGTGCTTCCTCTTCATCAGGATAGATGGCTGGTGCTTCCTCTTCATATGAATCATTTGGTGTCCAACCTTCTTTATATTCCATAATTCGACGATACATTGTTTTGTTCTTCAGTTTACGAAAATGGGACAAAATCGGAAATAGATTCGCTTCAATGATCCATACATGACCATTCTTGTCCAGTGCAATATCCAATCCGTAAATTCGATGGCCCTTGAAAAAAGATTCTAATCTTCTGGCGGTCAGTATTGCAACCCTTTTAATTTTGGACTGTAAAGTTTTTGTGGAGAGATTTTGGATCGATGATTTTTTTAGGGCGATTTTAACCGGCATTACAGTTCCTTTGCTCCTAGAAATGTTCGAGACGATGTAACCTTTACCTGCGATTTTGGCAACTTCCCCAGTAACTGCCCATACATTGCTGTTTCTTCTTCGCTGTACGATGACCCGCATATCAAAAGGACGGCCATTGACTGTCGGGCGGGAAATTCTGCGTTGAACAATATACTTGCTAGATCCCATTTTTCTTTTTAAATACTGATACGTTTTTTCTTTTCCTTGGATCGTGATTCTCCTATTCTCATAATGCAAAACATACTTATTGTTTCCTATTGAAGATATTTGAATGACGCCACTTCCCCGGCTGCCTTTTACCGGTTTTACAATGACACGTCTATATTTTTTGACAAGATTCCATAGAGAATCTCGCGTCATTATCTGCGTTTCTGGTAAGTAAGGCAATAACTGCCTGGTTTTCATAAACTTATATTTCAACCATTTGTTTCTGGTTGCATTTGCCATTAGCTCTCCACCTTTCTCCATTGATCGTCGATGCTTCTGAGATAGCGTTCAAGCAATTCTAAAAATGTTTCTATATCCTTGTAGGTGATGTCCCCAATATTTGCGATCCTGAAGGTTTTCAATCCGTCGAGTTTGCCGGGATAAATGGTAATGCCTCTGCTGTAAAAATAATCGTGCATTTCTTGAAAATCATAGCCGGTACAGTCAGGTTCGACTATGGAAGTGACAATTTTGGAATGATAGGCTTCGGGGACGATGTATGTCAACCCCAACCGGGTAATCCCCTTAATCAAAGTTTCCCACGATTTTACATACCTTTTGTATCGTTCCTTCACACCTTCCTGCTTTAACTCTTCGATTGCTTGTTTCAGGGCATAAAGGGTTTGTACAGGAGGGGTAAACCGCATTTGTCGATTTTCCAAAAAATACTTATATTGATCGTACAGATTCAGATAATAATTTCTCGGTTTCTTGTGTTTCATGCATTCCAATTTGCTTTTTTCCGCTATAACAAAAGCGACCCCCGCCATACCTTGAAGGTTTTTGTTCGAGCTTGATGCCAAATAACTGATATTCATTTCCTTCATTTGAATCGGAATGGCCGCAAAAGAACTCATGGCATCCACAATCATGTCGATTCGGTGTCGCTTGCATAATTCTCCAATCTCTTTAATATCGTTTAACAGTCCGGTCGTTGTCTCATGATGTACAACAGCGAGATGGGAGATGGTTCGGTCAGAATTTTTGATATACCTTTCTAAAGCTCCCAGATCGATTGCATCATCGGGAGGACTGATAAACTCCAAGTAATGCAATCCATAGGCCTCCGCCATCTC
Source organism: Thermoflavimicrobium dichotomicum (assembly GCF_900114055.1). Taxonomy (GTDB): domain Bacteria; phylum Bacillota; class Bacilli; order Thermoactinomycetales; family Thermoactinomycetaceae; genus Thermoflavimicrobium; species Thermoflavimicrobium dichotomicum. The sequence continues at coordinate 14,924 of NZ_FORR01000029.1, forward strand.
ACACATCCGTTTTCCATACGCCCCGTTATTGATAATAACCACAACATCATCATCCAAGACCGAACTAATTATGGATTCTACGGCCGCGGTGCCGGATCCACCGAACAAAACCGTTGTATAATGATCCGGATCAGCAACCAGTCGAGTGAGTTCTATGGAAACATATTCCATCAATTGGCCAAATTCCGATTCTCGGGGGCAAATATCCGGTACCACCTGCGATAATTTCACACTGTCAGTAGTGGTCGCTGGACCGGGATTAAGCAAAATCGTTCTCTTTATCGTCCGCATAAATCTCCCTCTTCCTTAATTCCCGATGGATGTTTGTTTAAAAAATGCCGCAGACGTTCTTTTACTTCATGAGGTTTGACCTTTGGACGTCCAAGCTTCTCTTTAGAGTTTTTAGAAATTTTAAAATACAAGAAAGTCAGCCCTTTTGTTTTCTTCCATTCTTTCAAGGAAACTTCCAATTCTTTTAAATTGTGAACGTATAGGGACTTCGTGTAACCACAGGAAGCGGCAATATCTACGAAATGGGTATTATGGGATACCGTGCTTTGTCCTCCTGTTGAATCATGGGCGTTGTTGTCAAGCAGAATATGAATCATATTGGGCGGATTGTAATAACCGTTTGTCGCCAAGCTTCCCATACGCATGAGCAAGGAACCGTCCCCGTCAATTACGACAATATCCTTGTTTTTTTGGGTCAGTGACAAACCAAGTCCAAAAGAGCTGATGCATCCCATGGAACCCACCATGTATAGATTGTTGTCGGCATCTTCGATTTCATATAATTCCCGCCCAGTTTTTCCGGTTGTGGCAAGCTGTACAGTTTGGCAGTCTTTCAAAGAATTAATGACAGTCAACGCTTCATGCCGTGTGGGGAGCTGATTTTCCGCCTTACCCCGTACTTTGATTTGATTCAAATGAATGGAGAGCTGTTGTTTTTGCAAAACCACTTCATCGAACGTCCCTTTTTTGACGACAAAGAAAAAGGGACGATTGTGCTCAATATGCTGATTGGCTTGAACCAGTTGGCGCTTGGCCTCCTCCAAATCATTGGACAAATAATCCCATTGAACTTGCATCAAATCCAACAGTTTCATTGTGATCCGGCCAATCAGTTCATGTTGTGGTTCATCAGGAATACCTGGCTCGCCCCGAAGGCTGACAAATCCAAGCAGTGGAATTCGAAACGGATAGTTTAGAGATGTCAATGGCGAAACGGCGTTTGTCAGGCCTGAATTTTGCATGAGAACAACAGATTTTTTCCCTCCGATATATGCACCGGATGCAATGGCGACCGCATCACCTTCATTAGCAGCTGCAACGTAATCGCATTCGTTGATCGCATAGTTGATTAAACTTTTCAAGAAAGAGCACGGAACCCCACTGAAAAAACTAAATCCTAATTTTTTCAGTTCTTCTCCAAACATCCTCGTATTGATCATAAGTGTTCATCCGAATCCATTTTCGTCGAAGGAAGATATTTTCGTTCCGCCTCTTGAAGCTCATCGACCTTTTGCAGTCTGAAAACCTCTTCTATGGTGGCGATACTGCCTTCCGCTTGGACAAGGCTTTCTTCCCAAAAAATTTGGCCGGATATTTTTTTCATAGCGTTAATCGATGCCCTCAAATTATGGTTTGCCCAAATAACAAGGTTGACCCCCAACTCCTGAAACCGGCTTGTCGGAGTTGTATAATATTTGGTAGGCACAATCACGACTGGCAATCTACCCTTCCATTCTTTCATAAACGATTCGATTTCCTCTATATCTGATCTTTTGCTGTGAATGAGTATGGCATCAGCACCTGCCTGCCGATAAGCCTCTGCACGCCGTAACGCCTCCTCAAGACCCCATCCCGCAATAAACGCTTCCACTCTTGCCACGACCATAAAATCTTTATCCGTTTGAGTATCTTTCATTGCTTTAATCTTGCCGCAAAATTCATCGATATCGGCAAGTGGTTGGGCTTTAGAGTTAAGGAAGGAATTGTTTTTCGGAAACTGTTTATCTTCAATACATACCCCTGCAATTTGGCGCTGTTCCAACTTTTTTACCAACCGCCTGGCATTGTTGAAGTTTCCAAAACCTGTATCTCCGTCAAGCAAAATCGGAATCGACGTAGCATCGCTCATAAATTCTAAAACATCCAACACTTGCGTCCAGGAAGCTTCATTGTTGTCCCTCACACCCATTGCTGCGGATATGGATAATCCACTGGCCCAAATCCCTTTAAATCCAGTCTCTTCGACGATTTTAGCCGATAGGCCGTTATGGGCTTCCATTAAAAAATCTAGATTTGGTGAATGGATCAGACGTTTTAATTGCCTGGTTTTTTTCATAGAAGTCTCCTTTCTGGCCCGGTACCAGCAATTGTGCAACCAACTGAAAAAGTATGATTTCTCGTTTAATTGCTGGTTTCGGGCTTTTTCTTTTATAATAATCTATAAAGTATCGAATCTTCATAAAGATCAATAATACAATTTTCGGATCAATTGTTTGTTTTTCCTGATTTTTAGTAGCATCGTCTTATCGGGAAGGTGTGTGAACAACTTATGCCCTGGTCTTGTATTGGCTTCAATGATCCATAGACGACCGTTTTTCTCTATTCCAAAATCAATTCCTAGTTCGCGAATACCAGAATGTCGTTTATTAAGTGTTTCAGCAATGATAGATGATAATTTTGTCATTCTATTTAGACTATCATTCACTTTTCTTTTGTTGTTCTTAAAAAGATTTGAAAGTACTTTGTTTAACGGTTCTCCATGCCCCCCTTTGCGATAATTTGTAACATAGCGATTTGGAGCGGCCACACGGGCAACCATACCGGAAATGGTCCATTTCGAATATGGTTTCTGCATATACACCCTAATATCAAAAATTGATCCGTTGTATTCGGCCAATCGAAGCCCCCTCTGCACAAGATAACGTTGGGATGGTTTTTGATAGGACTGAATTGCCTTATACACGGAGTCTGAACTGACATACTTGTGTTTTTGTCCGTAACGAACCTCATAATGGTTACGTTTCCTTTTAACTCTGATGATTCCTACTCCACCACTGCCGTGATTAGGTTTGATAAAGACAGAAGAATGGGATCTCAGCATTTGTAAAGCCCCTAAGGGGGTAAGCCAAAGGGTTTCAGGTAAATATTGACGCAATTCGGGGTGTTTCATCATCTCTTTGTGCTTCATCATTTTTCCAATCGTCATTTATGCCACTTTCTTCCTTTTTTGTATATTTATATTTAGGTAATTCAAAAAGTGAAAGGGCTTTTATCTTCTAAGGAGAAATATAGTTTTATGTACAGAGTGTGTTACGAAAAATGGATTAAGCGTTACTAGTAAAGAAAAAATAGGGGGGAAGGAGGCAGTTAACAGTCCCTAGAAATATAGTCAAACGTAGATAATTTTGAAGCAATGCCGAGTGCATTTGCAAGCTCGGCCAGCTCCACAGCTGGAATGTCGTGCAGAACGGGTTTCGGTAACGTGAGAAACAAACGATCTCCGTCAATGAGGATAGAAACCAACCCCTTGCCGCACTCCTGTACCAGACGCCCCGCCGTCTTGGGCTTCAATCCGTGCCGCAACACGGCATAAGCCGATCCGATCGTGGGGTGGCCGACAAACAAAAGTTCTCTTCGGGGTGTGAAAATGCGCAGTCGATAGTCAGCTCGGGGATCAGTAGGCTTGCACCGGTATTGACGCGCACGATTAATTAATTCGTCAACAGTTCGATCAAATAATAAAATACGCCACAACCTTCGCTAGGGACTGCCGAAAAAATCGATCTTAAAACGGTTCATCCGAAACAGCGGACATCTAACGTATCGGACATTGAGTGAATTAGGGAAAGCCGATCTTCTTGTGCGAATACCTTCATTCGGAGGAAATTCGCCGTGTAATCCATGAAGAATTGAATGTGGTAGAGAATTGGAATTCCGCCAAACAGCTTTATTTTTTATGGGAATGGAGGCAAAATCCAAACCAATCAGCTGGAAGATCAGGAAGTGGCGGTATTATCCTTGCATCTGTTGAAAAACTGCCTGGTCTTTATCAATACTCTCATGATCCAGGAAGTTTTGATGGAGGATAATCATAATTTATTAAACCAGCTAACCCCCGGACTTCCGTGCTTTGACGCCGTCGATGTATTCGCATGTGAACCCTTATGGTACCTTCCGATTGAACATAAGAGAAAGGTTATCATTAGAACAAAAAGTGGGCATATCTTGATTGCGTTGAAAAAGGTACTGTCAGTATAACGAGTGTTGAAGAAATTCGGGGTTTGCCCCCACCGGTTGTGCCATACCTATTGCTGGGAATTGGTCAGGACCGGGGGGGATATTGCCACCGTTGCAGAGCTGCTGGCGCGGATATCAACGTGACTCGACGATACACCAAACCTTCCTAAAGATGTAACTAAAGATTTAGCTAAAAAACTGATAGATCGATTCTGAAATAGCCAGGATATGCCACTAAGTCCAATCATAAATAAGCTAAAGCGGCCCCCAATATCTATCCAAGCCCAATACTCTAGCATTTGTTTTTGTTGTCCAATATCTACTTGTTGACCTAGATAATAAGCGTACACGTTATAAAAAGCAAAAATGAGAAGAAACCCCCATAATAAAAAAGGAATCCTTTTGAGCATAAAATTCTCCTTTTTCTTTTTTTATTGTTCTTTCTACTTCCAATTTTGCCTTTAGTTTTAGAACATTATCTAAATAAGTAAACTAATTGCCTTATAAATTAATCTCTTTGCTTATACAGATATTCGCACTTTTATAACGTTAATCCTTATTTTTACATAGATTTTAGCCCATTTTTTCTAGCTTATCGACCTTAAACGAGATAATTTCGTCTGTAATTCAAATTATCCAGTGCTTAAGCAAATTGTGTTTTGTAGCTCAAATGTTGTTTCCAGACTCAGTAAAATAAGGCTGATGATATAAAATACATCAGCCTCTTAAAAATTAACGACTTCCATCTGGTTTTTCTGGTAACTCAACATATCTAGCTTTTTTGCCTGCTTCTTTTGCTTGCTTTTCAAGTCCTTCATTATAATGAACATCTATTAATTTGATAACTTCTTCATTTGACATTTCATTTAGGTGACTATACTTTCCTTTTACAGATATACTAAATACCCCAAGATTCCCTTTACTCATTTTATCTAATGTTTCTTTTACATTTACATCATGATTTGACTTTTCTAACCTTTTAATTGCATCATCAACTGATTTCTTGATATCCCTCCCCTTAACAATAGTCATAGCCCTACCGTCTTGTCCAGGAACCCAATACCAAACTCTTTTAATTTCAATACTCGGATATTTATCAATTAACTTTTGAACCTCTGAAAGTGACAAAAAATGTTGAAAAGTTACTGTCGCTTCAACGTTTCCATTTGGGAGTTTTTCACTCATTCTTTTTAGCATTTCTTTACGTTCTTTTTGATGAGTTGCTTTCTTGGCAGCCGTTTCTTTACTAGGCAGACCACCAACAAATGTTCTAAATTCCTTATTGCTTTGAGAAAACGCGCTATTGTAATAGAAGCCACTGCACAAAGTCAATCCGACAACAATAACTGCGGAAATTACTAGTTTAAACTTCATATTTTCACTTCCTTTTAATCGTTATCGAAATCGATTTTTGTGTTATATCCTACTCCAAATGATTCATATTCAGTTGGAACACAATCGTAAATTAAATCTGTTTCTCCATATTCCGATTCCAGCGTCAAACTAGAAAGATCACTTTGGCTTCCATTTTCTTCAAGGTATAGAGTTCCAGAATAGCCTTTTTCAGCTGTTATTACATCTGGATCGTGTGAACCAATGGTAACATCGTTGTCATCTGGATTCTGTCCAGATTCATACTCATAATATGCATCTGGAACATAGGCAACAAAATCTCGAACACCTCTAAAAAAGTCATCAGGGTTAGTCATCCTTGCTTCATATTCCCAGCAATCAGTTGAATCAAAAGTACTTACTCCATTTGCAGTCCACTTTGCAGAGCCAAAGAATAGGTAAGAATAAGTACTGTCACTTCCTTTCATCAATCCACCATCACCGCTATATGGTGAAAACCATTTATCAAATTGCACAGAATCACCATTAACAACAGCATAAGTTGAATCAAAAGATACAAAAGTTAGAAGGAGAGATAAGAAGACTGATAAACTATGTTTTTTCCACATAATAAACACCATCCTTCGGTTATAAGTTTTTTTAACAAAACGTGTGTCTGCAGTGTTTGAACTTTTTATAGACCACATCCCCCTTCCTCTGAAATTTGTTTATAGATTTCTGTACTAATATTATATTATATATAATAATTAAATTATCCTTGTTAATATTATTTTTACTTTTAAATATATTAATCTACTTATACTATCAAACTGGAGATTAGGTAGGCGACGATCCAAGTCTAACCGATATTTTTGGAAGAAAATTAAACAGCGCCAAGCCGAAGGCATAGCGCTTGCCAAAGCTTGATGGAAATTACTTGCGCTGCTATTTATCAATACATAAATAAACAACCCTGAAGAGTGTTGTAATTAAAAACACCTATTTTTGGAATCTGCTTTGCGGGTAAAGATACGTTCGTTGGTATTACCCAGTTATTGGTGTATAAATGCATACTTGACCGATAGGATTTATTAGTTTATATTTTTATTGCCTATTAATAAGTTGGATGTAGAATGGGAGGATGGAGCTTGAATACATTATTAGTCATTTTAAATATTATTTTGTTCCTTCTGATTATTTCTGGTCTATATCTTATGCAAAAAAAACATATCTCCTTTTCCAAACGCGTTTTTACAGCGTTAGGAATTGGGATTGTATTTGGTTTTGCTCTGCAGTTTGCCTATGCATCAAACCATAATCTTCTATTAACCTCGATCGATTGGTTTAATATTGTTGGAAGCGGTTATGTAAAGCTGTTACAGATGATCGTCATTCCCCTTGTGTTCATTTCTATTTTAATTACTTTTACGAAACTCAAACTATCTAATAACACTGGTAAGATTGCTGCTCTTATTATTAGTATTCTTGTTGGTACAACAGCCATTGCTGCATCCATAGGAATTGCTGCTGCATTGGGTTTTGATTTAAAAGCGGTTCAAATCGAACAAGGGAATGCAGAGATTTCACGTGCGAAAGCCATCGAAGAAAAATTTAATGAGATTAAAGACCAAACCTATCCACAAAAAATTCTTGAATTAATTCCAGAAAATCCATTTTTAGACTTTACTGGCGCTCGACCCACTTCAACAATTGCTGTAGTCATTTTTGCAACCATTATTGGGATTGCTTATTTAGGGGTAAAAAGAAAAAATCCGGAGCAAGCGGATTTATTTGCGAAAATCGTTGAATCTTTCTATGCTGTCGTCATGAGAATGGTTACCCTCATTTTGCGTCTTACTCCATATGGAGTTTTTGCTATTATGACGAAGGCAGTGGCAACCACGGATATTGATTCGGTTTTGAAATTGGGTAAATTTGTAATAGCATCCTATGTAGCACTTCTTGTTATGTTCATTATTCACTTGATTTTGCTGGCTATATCTGGATTAAATCCACTCACTTATGTAAAAAAAGCCATGCCCGCTCTTTCATTTGCGTTTACATCACGCTCCAGTGCAGGAACTTTGCCACTGAACATCCAAACTCAAACGCAACAACTGGGAGTATCTGAAGGAATTGCTAATCTGGCTGGTTCATTTGGGCTCTCGATTGGACAAAATGGGTGCGCTGGAATTTACCCAGCTATGCTTGCAGTCATGATTGCACCGACTGTTGGGATTGATCCACTGAATCCAACCTTTATTCTCACTTTAATTGTGACTGTGGCCATTAGCTCATTTGGTGTAGCAGGTGTCGGAGGAGGAGCCACATTCGCAGCCATTCTTGTACTCTCTACGATGAATTTACCTATTGGTTTAGCTGGATTGTTGATTTCGGTTGAGCCATTAATTGATATGGGACGTACAGCTGTAAACGTGAGCGGAAGCATGACAGCAGGTCTACTCACTAGCCGAATCACAAATGAACTTGATGTCGATGTGTATCATAACAGTAAACCAGATGTAAGTTATCAGTCATAAAGTTGTTTGTATATGGGATATACAACATTTATAAGACACCTCTCTTTCCTATTGAGGTGTCTCTATTTTTATCCCAAGCTATTATTTATCAGATAAATATGTTAGTTGCGTAGTTACCAGAATAATTAGCTATATGCTCTTTAATTGATTATTTCTTGCAATTAGTTTATTTTTTAAGCCATATCTCCAATCCAGTCCCAGCCGTATCCTTTTGAATCTTGCATTTCTTAAACCTACTTTTGGACACCATTTCCCTAAACTGATCTTCCGTGTATGCACGTTTAATGAGACTGAACTTAAAAACCCATTTTGTAAATAGACGATTGATTCCAGTGAGACCCGGGGTGGTCTGTTGAACCTCGGTCGATTTTCAGAACCCGGTTTATTCATTTTGACCAGTCTTGCTGACGGCGAGAAACACGGATACGCCATGATTGAAGACATTGAAACATTTACTGGTGTTCGACTGGGTCCGGGTACTCTGTACGGCGCCATTGCCCGCTTGGAAAAAAACGAGCTGATCGAACCTGTCGAAACAAGCGATCGTCGGCGCCCGTATCGCCTGACGCCAGCAGGGAAAAAGTTTTTGGAGGAAAGTCTCGTTCAACTGGAGAAAATCACAAAAACCGGGTTTCAGAGGTTAGCGATCCTATGAAAGTAGCAGCTTGTATCCGAAAAATTGGCGTGACCGGTACGAAGATGAATTGCTGGCGCTGATGGAAGCACGCCCCCTTCATTTCTCGGATTGCCTCGATATAGTTTTAGGAGCGATCGATGCTCATCTTCATCGCAGCCTCATCTCTGATCAAGGAGTGAACCGCATGCAACGCGATTTGAAGTTTGAGCGAGTTTGGTTTTACGCATTAGCAGTGATCTTGGGTATTCTCATCGCCCCTCAATGACATGAACGTCGACGAACCCCAAGGTGCCATTCTTTCGTTGTTTGTGTTTGGTGCCTTTCTCGGATCGGCAAAGCCGGAATCTTTTTGGAAACTGGCCCTGGTGTTGGCTTGCTTCCTTCCGGCGCTCGGTGTCGCTCATCTGCTTATCACCGGCCACACCGAGTTATTGGTGAAGCAGGGACTGGGGTCGCTACTTGCCTTTATCCCGGCATTTTGTGGGACTTATACAGGTCGACTCATTCGCACCAAATGGGTGAACAAACAAAAAGCATAGCAAAAAACCCCGACTGATGCCGGGGTTTTGCCTCTGCTATCAATATAGCCGCATTTAATGCAGGAATTGCGATCGGCTCTTACCTGGGAGGAATGGTCACCCATTCTTTGGGGCTCATTCACACTTCATGGGTTGGAGCAATGATGGTGGTTAGGGATTTGATGGGATTCTGATTTGACAATTTACCCCCGATGATGTTTCCGATCGCAATCGGAACTCCGTAGACAAGCAAAATGATGCTTACGGCATTTGCTTGAAAGCCCGTGATTTCCTGCAGTAATGGAGAGAGATAATTGACACTCCACACGGCTGAAGCCGTGGGATTCTTGGGTCGTTAGCGTCCGCAGTCCGTTTCCGTTTTGGACAACGCCCAAGTTCAGGGGTGTGTCATCACCCCGTCCCATGCAGTTATACGGCACTAAGCCGCATGTACCCACATGGGCAGCATACCTGTTACCAGTACGCTAGGCTGCTAACCCAGAAATGGCTTTGGCTATATTGATGGCTCCATTCAGATCAGCATGGCAGGTATAACCACACTTTTTGCATCTGAATTGGATGCCATCTCGATTCGCTTTTTCACGATGGCCACATTTACA
>NZ_FORR01000030.1 GCF_900114055.1 Thermoflavimicrobium dichotomicum
CCCACCCGTTCCCATCCCGAACACGGAAGTTAAGCCCTCCAGCGCCGATGGTACTTGGGGTGAAGACCCCTGGGAGAGTAGGTCGTTGCCAGGCACAAGGAAGAGCCATCCAAAACTTGGATGGCTCTTTTTCTTATTGTATATTTTTAGAGATATAAGGTAAGACTGGTCGATGAAAAAACGATTGACTCAGTAGAAAAATATTTATATTATTTAGTTAGCTCTCACCAATTAACAGATAATTAACAATTTTTGGAGCAAATGTTTTGCGCAAATGATTGTCTGGAAATTGATGGGTTTGGGTGCAACAAACAACCTTTTTACCATCCTCAAACTGGATGAATGGACTTATGAAAGATCGGCAAACCCAATTGGAAGCGTTTCTGAATAGTATTACTTCATTTGGTTCATAGGGGGAATAGCCATGATCCTCTCTGATTTGCTCGCTAGAAATGCCAGGAAGTTTGGTGACCGTATCTCCATTATTACTCGAAATGTTCGCATGTCTTATCGACAGCTGGATGAAGAGAGCAATCGCTTGGCAAGAAAGCTGATCCAACTGGGCGTTCAAAAAGGAAATCATGTGGGAATTATTTCCCGCAATAACGAACAGTTTTTGCGCCTCTACTTTGCTGTATTGAAATGCGGGGCGGTTGTTCTCCCCATCAGCGTTCGCTTTACCGCCGCCGAAATAAGCCGTGTGGTGGAGCACTTTGATCTCACCGCCCTGTTTTATGAAGAAAATTTTTCATCACTTATAGAAGATGCTGCCTCTAAAGAAATCATTGCACAGAGTATAGAGTTGTTGTTGGAGCAGTGCACCACTCTCCCCAGTAATCCCCCAGATATTATTATTCATGAAGAAGATCCATGTACCCTCTTTTTAACCTCTGGAACTACAGGTCAACCCAAGGGAGTTCTCTTTAATCATAAACGGGTCATTCCCGTTGCTACTGCCATCGCCATTGAATTCAAACATACCCCCGATGATCGTGTCCTGCATGTGATGCCATTTTCTCACTCTGCTCCGTTGCAAACCTTTTTTCTCGGAGCTCTTTTTGTAGGAGCTGTTCATATTATTGATGATTATGATCCCAAACGGTTTATCAACTGGATTTTGCAGGAGAAGGTGACTACAACATTTGCTGCCCCCATCGCTTATATTATGGCCGCCAAACAAGGAATTTCCGGCGATTTTTCCCATGTGCGCTATTTCGCTTATGGTGCTTCTGCTTTTCCACTTGCCGCATTAGAACGGGTAAAGCAGGCGTTTGGACACGATGCTTTTATGCATGTGTATGGATTGACGGAAACAGGACCTAGCGGAACTTGTCTGCGTCCTGAAGAGCACCAGACAAAAAATGGCTCCATTGGCAGACAGGCTGTTGTGAATATGGAAGTGAAAGTGGTGAATGACAGGGGAGAAGAGACAGGCCCTGGGGAATATGGTGAAATCCTGCTCAAGGGCGAGAGCAACATGCTTGGATATTATAACAACCCTGAAGAGACAGCGAAGGTGATCCGTGACGGATGGGTACAAACGGGAGATATCGCTTATCGGGATAAGGATGGCTATATCTTTATCGTGGATCGAAAGAAAGATGTAATTATCTCCGGAGGAGTGAACATCTATCCACGGGAAATAGAAGAAGTGCTGGTTACCCATCCGGCAGTGCTGGAAGCCTGTGTCGTGGGGGTTGCTCATCCCGAGTGGGGGGAGACGGTCAAAGCAGTAGTGGTGGCCCGGCCTGGTCAGAGGGTGACAGAAGAGAGCCTGAAGGAGTATATCTCCACCCGTTTAGCTGATTACAAGCAACCCCGTCTCTATAGCTTTGTTCAGGCTCTTCCCCGCAACGTCAATGGTAAAGTGTTAAAACATCTAGCAAAGGGGATGTAATCGATGATTGATTATAGCCTTTATCATGATGGAACCGATGTGAATTGGTATGAAAGTGATTTTACTATGCAGTACTATTTCAACCGTTACCTGCCTCGGCTGAAAGAGTGGGGCGAAAAACGTCTTTCCAAACTGGGGGAATATGCCGCTGGTCCGATGAATCGACGTGCGAACTATACTGACCGGGATGGACAACCCAAGCTGATTCGTTACAACCGCCAGGGTGAAGAGATCAATGAAGTGTGGTACAACGAAGGTTATCTTGCCACAGTGGGAGATTGCTTTGAATCTGGGGTGATCGGCTGGCGTTACCGTGATGATGTGCCGGAGAAAATTCCTTTTTTCTACACCCAGTTGATGCATATGCTGATGTCTGGGGCGGAGACGGGATTTACCTGTCCAGTTGCGTTGACCATGTCTGTCGCTTTTGTCATCGAAAAATTCGGAACAGAAGAACAAAAGAAAAAATTCCTCCCCAAGCTCGCCAGCATGGACCGCCGAACCCTCGAACAAGGAGCCACTTTTTTGACAGAAATTCAGGGCGGCTCAGATGTTGGAGCCACTGAAACCCGTGCTGTAAAAAATGGGGATCACTATCTGCTTACAGGTGAAAAATGGTTTGCCAGCAACTGTGACGCGGGCATTTCCATCACTCTGGCACGAGTGGGAGATACACCAGGCACTAGGGGATTAAGTTTATTCTTAATGCCCAGGTATCTGGAAAACGGAGAAAAAAATCGGATTACCATTCGCAGATTAAAAGATAAGCTGGGCGTTCGTGCGGTGGCGAGCGGAGAGTTGATCCTGGACGGAGCAGTAGGGTATTTGATCGGAGAAGAAGAACAAGGGTTTAAGATCATGGCAGAAGCGCTGAACGTTTCCCGCATGTGTACAGCTACGGGGGCGTTGGCTATTTCACGGAGAGCGTTTCTGGAAGCGGTGATTTATGCCTCAAAACGGAAGGCTTTTGGTCAAACGATTGTCCATTATCCGATGGTTAGAGAAACTCTGTTGGATATGATGGTAGATATGGAAGCAGAATGGACTTTGGTGGCACAGATGATGCAAATGTTTGACAGAGTTCATACGTATGGGGAAGATACGGAGGATAACAATACCTTGCTTCGTTTGCTTTTGGCCATGAGTAAATATCGCTGCTCCGAAAATGCAGTAAAACACGCAAGGGATGCATTGGAATTGCACGGTGGCAATGGGTACATTGAAGAGTATGTTACACCACGCCTGTTGCGAGATGCACAGGTGAACACGGTGTGGGAAGGAACTTCCAATATTATGGGGTTGGAAGTGTTAAAAACGTTGGGAAGAGAAGCGGCGAGAAAGCAAGGAAGAGGGAGTATACTATTGAAGGATATTCAGGAAACGCTGAAAAAAGTAACTCTGCCGGAGTTAAAGGGATCTATTGAAGTGTTGACTGAACAAGTTAGCGAAGTAGCAAATGATGTCGCATATTTGTTGCAGGCAGATGCTCGGGTTCAAAACGCCCATGCACGCCATTTGATGGATAAGTTGACCGACCTCTACTGTGCGGTTCATCTACTGGAAGAAGCGCAATACGCTAAAGTGGAAAAAGGATCCGAGCGGCTAATGAGGATTGCAGAGTATTATGTAAATCGTACCTATCGCCCGGAGAGATACGATATTCGCAGTGGATCTGTTCCCAGCATGGATTTGTATGATTTGGTAGTGGCTTATCGAGAGAAGGAGACCAATGCCCGGGCCGAATGAACTTTCATAGTGATATACCAAATTTCTCATAGAAAAAAGAAAAAAATGGGCTGACTCAAAAGGTTAAAAGTCAGTCCATTTTCCATGCAATTCATATTATATTTGGAGTAAACTGAAATGTATTCTATATATTTTGGATCATATGCTTTTGTTTCTGCTTTTGAATCAGCCCATTGACTCGACCGTTCCTTTTAATGACCATCAGTTTTTCTCATCCAATATCTGCACGTAACCTTTTGTACCATCCACACGGACATATTGGCCATCCTTTAATATTTTCGTTGCATTCTCCACACCGACAACGGCAGGAATTCCGTACTCTCTGGCCACAACCGAACCGTGGGTCATCATACCCCCTATTTCCGTCACGAGCGCTTTTGCTGAATGGAACAAAGGTGTCCAACCTGGATCTGTATAAGGTGCAACCAATATATCGCCTTTGTTCAATGATCCTTCTTCCAATCTGCGAACCACTTTGACATATCCTTCTGCAATGCCTGCAGATACAGGAATACCGATCAAAGCGACTGGAGGAGCCTGCTCATTGCTTCTTTCAGCTGTGAATATTTCTCCATCACTTGTCATGACACGGGGAGGAGTAAGCTTCCGGTACTGCATTTCCAATCCTTTTCGGGAATGAATCAATTCCTTGACATCATCCGTAAAGCGTTTTTCCAGCAAGGCGACCAGCTCATCCAACGTCAGATAGAAGACATCCTCTTTGTTTTCAATGATTCCTTTTTCAAAAAGAATGTTTGCTTCTTCTAAAATCGCTTCTCTGTAAATATCAAAATACCGGATGATGATATATTTGGGCAGTTCACGTATTCCTACCGTATTCCGGTAGAGGGTGATGAGGCGGGATAATTTTTTTGCTTTTCTCAAGCCGCCCCGTGTTGCTTTGACGCGTGCTAACAAAACCTGTATCGCCTCATTCGCTTCTTGCTCTCCCTGTTTGAATTTTTCCCGATGTTCGTTGGGCGCATTGCTTCTTATGTGGCTGAGAATGGATGGGACAAGCATGGTTGGTGCTTCTTTCCAGCGAACTCTTGTAATATCAATTTCACCTGGCGCACGCATCCCGAACCTTTCCATGAACTGGTCCAGTTTGGCTTTAAATACATCGCCACCTTCCATTCCCATCAAGCAAAGAAAAAAGTGTCCTCAAATAAAAAAATGGACACTGCTTAAGAAAGGATGTAGTTTTTCGATTTAATTTCTCGGTGCCCATAACATGATGCCTACACCGATCAGACAGATGGCAGCACCGATCCAGTCATAAAAATCGGGCGTTTTTTTATCAACGCCCCACCCCCATAGAACTGAAAGAACGATAAATATTCCACCATACGCTGCATATACCCGACCAAAGGAAGGGAAGGATTGCCAAGTAGCAATGATACCGTACAAAGCCAGAGCAGCTCCTCCCAAAAGCCCCAAATAGTTCGACTTTCCTTCTCGTAACCAGAGCCAAATCAGATATCCACCACCAATTTCAGCCAATCCAGCGAGCAAGAATAATAAAATCGCTTGTAACAATGAAAGATCCCCTTTTCAATTTTATGTAAATGTCTTTTAATTGCTTGTTCCAATACTTTAATGAATGGTTTGGCAGATCGATGAGGCACAGTTTCATACTAGATCATTTAATTTATCATTAAGGCTGTTGTTTTTTCAAGATTCGGATCAAACGTTCGATCAAGTTTTTTTCAGAGATCGCTGTCATCAAATGATCTTGTGCGTGAATAAGGAGTAAGGATTTTTCAATCGGAGAGCCATTCAGTTCTGCCTGGATCAGTTTGGTTTGTGTTTGATGGGCTTTTCCCAGTTCTTCGTCTGCCTGTTTCAACAATTCATCCGCTTTGCTGAAGTCATTATTCTCAGCTGCATCCAGGGCTTCATAGGCAAGGGATTTGGCATTCCCTCCATGGGAAATGATCAGAAAAATTTCATTCTCCAGGTTCAATGAATTGGACATAATTGATTCCTCCTGCATGAAATGAGTGCATCGCGATTTACTGGCATTGGTGCAGTGACAGTTCCCAAGATAACGGGTTCTTTTACACCTTCTTCGGGAAAAATTGCGGCAAATACTCTTTATGTGCCTCCAACATCTCATCCAAGACTTTCTTCGCGATTTCATCACTTGGTACCAATGGGTTAATCGTCATGGCCAGCAATGCTTTCTCATAGGAACCTGTTACGGCCGCTTCCGAGGCAATGCGTTCAAAAGATTTGATCTGTTGAACGAGCCCATTGACTTCCACAGGCAATTCGCCGACAGGGATCGGTTTGGGACCGTCTTTGGTTACGATACAGTTTACTTCTACGGCAGATTCATCGGGAATACCTGTAATGGCTCCCTGGTTTTGTACGTTTAGGGTTTGAATATCCTGTTTATCATTGTAGATCGAAGAGATCAGGTTACAGGCAGCATCGCTATAGTAGGCACCTCCGCGCTTTTCAAGCTGAGGAGGTTTTATATCCAGTTCAGGATTTTTGTATAGCTCAAATAAATCCGCTTCCAGTCTTTTGACTACCTCTGCCCGTGTCGTTCCTTTCTTGAATGCTTCCAGTTCTTCTTCCAAAATCTCCTTTGTTTTGAAGTAATAGCGGTGATACGGGCACAGCAGGATTCCCAAGGCTTTCAGGAAATCTGGCTGCCATGGTACGGGAGCAATATTCCTCATGGTTACCTGATTTTCCGGTCTGGAAAGCAGATCAATCACATGATGGGTTACGTTTTTTCCATCGACATATACATTCAGTCCATGAACGAGATGATTTAATCCGGCAAAGTCAATCTGCAATTCTTCCAATTGTACTCCCAACAGTTTGGCGATCGAAATTTTCATGTGAACGGGCAGGTTGCATACACCTACGATTTTTTTATGGGAACTGTAACGAAGGAGAGCTTCCGTTACCATGCCCGCAGGATTGGTAAAGTTAATCAACCAGGCATCGGGGCATAGTTCTTGCATCTCTTCAGCGATTTCAAGTAAAACAGGAATCGTTCTGAGTCCCTTGAACAAACCACCAGCTCCATTGGTTTCCTGGCCGATAATGCCATGCTTCAAAGGAATGCGTTCATCCTTGATACGCGCATCCAGGAGACCGACTCGTATTTGTGTTGTGACAAAATCAGCACCTACCAGGGCTTCTTTGCGATTCAAAGTAAGACAGACTTTCATGGGAATGCCCGCTCTTTTGACCATTCGCTGAGCCAGCTTCCCCACAATTTCCAGTTTTTCTCTACCTTCTTCAATATCGACCAGCCAGAGTTCGCGAACAGGGAGTTCATCGTATCTTTTTATCAATCCTTCGACAAATTCGGGTGTATAGCTGGATCCTCCACCAATCGTCACTATTTTTACACCTGTTGGTGGGTTCATGGATGAATCCCCCCATGTTTGAAACCAAGTCGAAAAGACATTTCCAAAACACCTTTCTCCAATAGAATTGAAACACAAGGCACAATAAGAAAAAAAGTGGGAATCTTCGAGATGACCCCCACTGCTATTCAGTTATGAAGCTGTTTTTTCTGTTTGCGTTTCCTGGGCGATAAGATGGCAATCATAGACTTTGAGAAAAGGTAAATAGATCATGAAAGAGATCAGGATATTGACCAATACGAGTATGATCGCTTTCCAATCCCCTCCCGTTGCCAGAAATGCGCCAACTGGAGCGGGGAGTGTCCATGGAACGAGAATATAAGTGGGATGTACCAAGCCGATTACTGTGGCAATATAGGATAGTGTACCAGTGATAATCGGAACAATGACAAATGGAATAATCATGATGGGATTTAATACAATGGGAACCCCAAAAACGATCGGTTCGATCGGTTCGTTAATATTGAAAGTCCCCGGTACAATAGAAGCCCTTCATGGCCTCCTGAAATAGATACCTTTTTTCTTCTTTTGTACATGTATGTGGCTACTTTTGATAATCCATCTGAACCTAATCTGCTTGTGGATGGTTATTTCATTTTTCTGCTGCTATGATTCATACCAATCAATGAAAGGGTTTACATTTATAACTATATTATATTTTTTCTGAAATATAGTTTCAATATATATTTGCATTTTTTAAAATTGGATTTTAGTTCTTTTGGGATGAGACAGAATGATATCTATGTTATCATTCGTCTTGGAGATAAAGAACTATAAAGAATAATTTCATTTTAACAAAAATAATGGTTGTATATTATTTTATGATTATTTAAAATATAATTAGATGCATTGCATAAAACCAAATCAATGAGCAAGAGAAAGAGAAAACAAAAGTTACAGTAGAGATTCTGCTACTTCGAGTTGTGCTATTTTGCATCACTTTGAGGAGGGAGTCTCAATGTCGAAAGAAAAAATAAGAAAGTTTATTGATGAATGGGTTTGTCGAAAATATTTGAATGAAGAATTGAACACAAAAATCGTGGAAATAAAGAACATAGAAAACCAGGAAAGGAAGGATTAATTCTCACTACTTTTCAGGCACAGATTGAGCAAGAGTGGATCCGGGTTTTTGATGAGCAACAGATCATTGATTATCCGTTTTTTCTATTTATCAATGCACAAGGCAATTTAGAGATTGAAAAAATTTATCCCTTATTTGAACGGCTAAGAGAAATAACAGAAAATCGAAGACATAAGCCAGTAGACTTGAATAATGTCAATCATGATGAATATGGTCAAAATGTACAAATTCAAAATTATATACAGGAGCAATATGATTCAGACCAAGAAATAGTTAACCATCTGGAAATTTAATATTCACAAAATTTTTTAAAGAATATAATAAAAATCAATATACCCAAAAATCTTTTAGCCTTGAGGAAAGCAGTTTGGTAACTTTCTCTCATGAACTTAACCTTTTAATAGAGGAACTGAAACGATTAAGGATAGAATTAGAGGAAAAGAATAAACAAATTCGGAAGCTTGAGAAAAAAACCGTAATCTATGGCTGAGTTTGAATGATACTAGAAATACTCTAAATACTCTTCAATTGAGACTGAAACAGAATGAGGCTGATGATGAATCGACTTACCCTTTTTAATTAGATTGAAAAATTGCTTGAAAAAGATGTTTCGAATATAGACTCAAAATAGTTCGCTTTAAACACAGCTGGATTTGGAAGGCTTCCTTTTTTGGACTTAGAAATATTTACAAAGTGATCATCTTCTTTCTTGAGGCAACTGGAAAGAGGATGGTTTTGATTTACATCAAGATCGAAGGATAGCGCTGAAAGATCTCGTTTTTCCTGTAAATCTTAGAGAGTACTCCTGATCAGGGCATTTTTTATTCCGATATTTTTGAATAATGGACATGATTGGGAGTGGCTTTTGCATATATTGTAATACGTTGTGATCAAAGCCTATCAATGAAAAAATGGGAGGGGTCTCATGACTCAAGTAAAGTTAATTCCATACAAAGTTGAAGAAGTAATGAAGGAGCGTAGCGAAATCCCCAAAGGAGTAAAAATGATTAAAGCACCTGAATTCTGGCAGGCAAGCAATAAAGGGGAAGATGTGGTTGTAGCCGTGTTGGATACAGGATGCCAGATAGACCATCCAGACCTGAAAGATCGCATTATCGATAAGCGAAATTTTTCTACTGATTACAATGGCGATCCCGATCAGGTTGATGATGGTGCCGGACATGGAACCCATGTCGCAGGTACGATTGCAGCGATCGAAAATGATCTGGGAGTTGTGGGTGTGGCCCCACAAGTGAAATTGCTGATCGTAAAGGTACTTTCCAATGATGGTTCAGGTACTTATGAGAGCGTGATCAATGGGATTGATTATGCTACAAACTGGAAAGGGTCAAATGGTCAAAGAGTGCGTGTGATAAATATGTCACTTGGTGGACCGAATGATGATCCGGAATTGCACGCCGCCATCAAACGAGCCGTAGAGCAAGGAATTGTGGTGGTATGCGCGGCAGGAAATGAGGGCGATGGTAAGGCAGAGACAGAAGAAAAATCTTATCCGGGTGCCTATCCGGAAGTGGTACAAGTCGGAGCGGTGGATTTTCAAGGCAAGTTTACTGAATTTACCAATACCAACAGTCAAGTGGATCTGGTTGCACCTGGACATCAAATTGTTTCTACTTATCCGAAAAGCCAATATGCAACCTTATCTGGAACATCCATGGCAACCCCACATGTATCTGGAGCCATTGCATTGATTATTAACCAGGCAGAGAAAGCATTCCGGCGAAGCTTGACGGAAGCGGAAGTCTATGCCCAATTATGCAAGCATACCGTCTCATTAGGGCATGACAAGTGGGCAGAAGGAAATGGACTGGTCGATTTATCTATGGGATTGAAGCCGCAGATTCGTAATCTCGAAGAGGAAGATCTGTAGAAAGGGATCAGAATCAACAAGAAGCCAAGAAGAGGATGCGGAGAAATGAAAGGTTCTGGTAGTTGCTTTTGTTCGCATGAAACGACAAAAGAAGTCTCACTCCAAAAACAGTGTCTTTGTCAACGATTGGAGCCAAGTAGAAGAATTCTATTTGGCTTTTTTCTATGTGACAAAATTCAATAAATAAACAGAATTACATTAATATAATTAGTATTAATTTATTGTTGATAAAATATTCATAATGAATTAATATAATGGTAAGCGCTTTCCCTATTCGCAAACATCAAAATATTAATAGATAAAAGGAAAGGACGATTATATTGAAGAAAGTAAAAATTGGAGTGATTGGAGCCGGACGAATTGGTAAGCTTCATGCAGAAAATCTGCTTCATTTTCCACAAGTGGAATTGAAAGCGGTTTCTGATGTTTATTTGGAAAATGTCTCAGCATGGGCCGATAAATTAGGAATTCCTCGTGTTACGGGTGATTATAGGGAAATCCTGGAAGACGATGAAATCGATGCCGTTTTTGTGTGTTCTTCGACAGATACTCATGTTTCCATCATCATGGAAGCTGCCCGAGCTGGCAAGCATATTTTCTGTGAAAAACCGATCAGTTTTGAAATGGAACAAACAAAGAAAGCGCTTAAATCCGTGAAACAGGCAGGTGTCCAGCTTCAGGTAGGTTTTAACCGAAGATTTGACCATAATTTTCGAAAGGTACGCGAATCGATTATATCCGGAAAAATTGGCAATCCCCATATTATTAAAGTAACATCGCGAGATCCGGCTGTCCCTCCAAAGGAATATATTCAAAAATCAGGTGGTATTTTTATTGACATGACCATTCACGACTTTGACATGGTTCGTTATTTGTCAGGGAGTGAGGTAGAAGAGGTATATGTTCAGGGAGAGGTGTTAATCGATCACGTATTTGCCGAATGCGGGGATATAGACACAGCTGTTACCGTCCTCAAACTGAAAAACGGAGCCATTGGTGTCATTGATAATAGCCGAAAGGCCGTTTATGGTTATGATCAACGAGTGGAAGTTTTCGGCTCAAAAGGATGTATTACCGTGGACAACGATTATCCCAATACGGCATTGATCAGTACAGCAGAGGGCGTTTATCAGGATAAGCCAAAGTATTTCTTTTTGGAAAGATATCACCATGCTTATCTGGAGGAAGTGAAAAGTTTTATTGAAAGCGTTTTGGAAGACCGTCCTGTTCTGGTAGATGGTCATGATGGTCTGCAAGCTGAAATGATCGCCCATGCAGCCAGAAGATCCTGGCTGGAAAAAAGACCTGTGAAGCTATCTGAGCTGCAAAACGATGATGAGAGGAATTTTTCAGACTGTGAAGGTAAGCGCTTTCCTCTATCAAGTTAAAAGGAGAAAGAAAGATGCAAGCTGTAAAAGAAACCTCTTTGCTTAAACTTTCGAAAGTGAATAAAAGTTTTTCAGGCATTCGTATACTGAAAGACATTGATTTGGAGATCAAAGCGGGAGAAGTCCACATCTTATTGGGGGAGAATGGTGCTGGTAAATCCACGTTAATTAAAATCGTAACCGGAGCTTACAGGAAAGATTCGGGAGAAATCTATTGGGAAGGAAACAGGGTTGCGATTGAAAGTCCTTTGGATGCGATGAACTTGGGAATTGCTACAATTTATCAGGAGTTGAATCTCATTCCCGAATTAACGGTTTATGAAAACATTTACTTGGGCAGAGAGATAAAGAACAGCGGCAAATTTTCACTCCTTAATCAAAAAGAAATGAAGAAACGGGTTGCCGAATATCTAAAGCGCTTAAATCTGGATATTTCCCCTGAAGACAAAGTTTCCTCTCTGGGAATCGGCAAACAGCAGTTGGTTGAGATTATCAGGGCGCTGATGATGGATACCCGACTAATCATTATGGATGAGCCAACAGCAAGTTTAAGCGCCTCGGAAACAGAGACTCTGCTCAAAATCATCGATGATTTGCGAAAACAGGGAATCGCTATTATTTATATCTCCCACCGCCTGGATGAAATCAAGCAAATTGGCGATCGGATCACCATCTTGAGAGATGGATGTAAAATGGCGACCTTGCCTGTTAAAAAGACGAGTACGGAACAGATGATCCAATTGATGGTGGGACGTCAATTAAAAGATCAATACCCCAAAGAATCTTTTACCATCGGGGCTGAAGGATTGAAAGTGGAAGATCTTCGACTCCGGAAGAGAAAAGAAACCATTTCATTCACTGCTTATCAAGGACAAATTTTGGGGATCGCAGGTTTGGTAGGCGCTGGACGTACTGAATTGGCTCGTGCCATTTTTGGAGCGGAACCGATTGAGTCAGGAAAAGTATATGTATTTGGGGAAGAAGTCACGATCAGGTCTCCACAAGATGCGATTCAAGCTGGTTTGGCATTGATTTCGGAAGACCGGAAGGGAGAAGGATTGATTCTGGATCTTGATCTGGAGTTCAATATGACTCTTACCAGCTTGAAAAGATTGAAACAAGGGGCTTTCCTGCGCTTTAAAAAGCTGAACGAGGAGGCAAATCGTTATCTTCATGAATTACGGATTCGCCCGTCAGATGTCGATGTGCCTGCCAGAAAACTGAGTGGCGGCAATCAGCAAAAAGTGGTGATTGCCAAATGGCTGGCGACGAACGCCAAAGTGTTTATCTTCGATGAACCGACCAGAGGCATTGATGTGGGAGCGAAGGTGGAAGTTTACCGTTTGATGAATGACTTGGTAAAACAAGGAAAAGTGGTGATCATGATTTCTTCTGATTTGCCAGAGCTGTTGGGGATGTGTGATCGGATTCTGGTTATGCATGAAGGAAAAATGACGGCGGATTTATCAAGAGAGGAAGCAGATCAAGAGATCATTATGAAAGCGGCTACGGGAGGGATCCAGAATGCTTGATGTTGCTGGGAAGGTTTCAGCAGAAAAGAAAATAGCCAAAGGTTTTTTGGACAAATTTGGTGCACTGATTGGGCTCATTTTACTCTCTGTCACACTGACTTTACTGACGGATAAATTCCTGACCTTGGACAACCTGATGAACATCTTTCGGCAGTCCTCGGTTAACTGTTTATTGGCGATCGGAATGTTGCTGACCATTTTGACAGCGGGAATCGATCTTTCTGTTGGATCCATTCTAGCCATTTCAACCATGCTGATGGGGATTGTGGTAGTGAAATGGGGAATGAATCCCATTCTGGGCATGGCGGTTTGTCTGGGAGTCGGTGCTTTCTTTGGTTGGTTAAATGGCATTTTGCTTACGAAGCTTCGCTTGCCACACCCGTTTATTTCAACATTGGGAACGATGAATATTGCCCGGGGATTGGCTCTAATCGTCACCGCTGCAGCTCCCATCGCCGGATTTCCATACATGATTCAATTTGTAGGAAGAGAATTCATTGGCCCTGTACCGATCAGTTTCTTATTGGTGATCATTGTTTATGTCGGGTTTCACCTGTTTTTAACAAGAACAGCCACCGGAAGATATATCTATGCCATTGGCGGGAACAAAGAAGCTGCTCGCCTTTCAGGCATTAATGTAAACAGGGTATTGGTGATTGTTTATACCATGAGCGGATTGATGGCTGCACTTGCCGGTCTGGTTATGGTTGGACGTGTGAACTCTGCTTTCCCGCTGGCGGGTCTGTCCTACGAGTTGGATGCCATTGCTGCCGTCATTATTGGTGGAGCCAGCTTTTTTGGCGGAGTCGGAACCGTATGGGGAACCATGATTGGTGCGCTTATTATCGCTGTATTGAGAAATGGCTTAAACTTGTTGAACGTTTCGGCAGATTTCCAAATGGCAGTGATTGGATTTGTCATTATTACAGCTGTGTTTATCGATGTATTGCGTCAACGTGCAAGCAAAATGTAAGCGTTTAATTTTTCGTAGAAGGTTGGTATTCAAAGATGAGGGAACAAATCCGTTGTGCCGTTTTTGGGCTTGGACGTCTGGGATACTGGCATGCTGAAAATCTGGCTGGCAAAGTAAAAGGGGCCAAACTGAGTGTGGTTGTTGATCCGCAAGAAAAGATAGCCGAAAAAGTGGCCCATGAGTTAGGAGTTCAATGGAGCACTTCCTCACAGAGTATCCTGGAGGATTCGGAGATCGATGCGGTGATCATTGCGGTACCGACCGCTTTTCATGCGGATATGATCAAGCTTGCAGCGCAGCATGGGAAGCATATCTTTGTGGAGAAGCCGTTAACGCAAACCTTGGAAGAAGCGGATGAAGTGATCGATGTGATCCGGGAAAATGGGATCTTCTGTCAAGTGGGCTTTATGCGTCGCTTTGATCCTGCGTATGCGGAAGCCAAGCGAAGAATTGATGCGGGTGATATCGGAAAACCCATTTATTTCAAGTCCATTTCCAGAGATCCAGGATCACCGCCGGCTGAATTTATTCAAAAGAGCGGAGGCATTTTCCTTGATTTGTCCATTCATGATTATGATTTGGCACGTTTTCTGATGGGTGCTGAGGTGGAATCGGTACATGCGCACGGAACGGTACTGCTTCATCCATTCATGAAGGAGTGCGGGGATGCTGATCAAGCGTTGGCCTATCTCACTTTTGATTCTGGTGCGGCAGGAGATGTCGAGGGAAGCCGCAATGCCATGTATGGCTATGACATTTTTACGGAAGTAGTTGGAACAGAAGGGTCGATTCGCATTGGATCATTAAGGCATCATGATGTGCAATTGCTGACCGATAAGGGGAGTGTACATGATATTGTCCCTCATTTCCCCGTACGTTTCAAAGAGTCCTATCTATTGGAGATGAATCATTTTATTGATTGTTTACGTAAAGAGGAAAAACCATCGGTGACGGAGATCGATGGCAAGAAAGCTCTCGAAATCTCAATGGCAGCAAAAATCTCATGGAAAACGGGACAACGGGTTCATGTAGGTGAGAAGGTTAAACAGACTTGGAGGAACGAGTCATGAAACGGTTATTCATCATTGGTTTAATCTTGTGCCTGGTTTGGTTTACGGCAGGGTGCGAGTCCATGAAAGAGGATGGAAGGCCAAAAGTGATGGTGATCTTGAAAACGTTGAGCAGTCAGTACTGGAAATTTGTAGAGGCCGGTGCCAAAGAGGCAGCCAAAAAGCTGAACGTTGATGTAACCATCGTGGGACCTTCCTCCGAAGCAAAAATTGATGAACAAATCTCACTCCTTGAAGATGCGATTACGCAAGAGCCCGATGCTCTGGTTGTATCTCCTTCCCAGCCCGTTACAGTAATTCCGGCCTTTGAAATGGCGAAGAAAAAAAAGATTCCTGTTCTGTTGGTAGATACAGATGCTGACTGGGATGACAAAGTCACTTTTCTTGGAACAGATAACTATACAGCTGGAAAAAAGGGAGGAGAACAACTGGCTTCCATGTTAAAACCGGGCGATAAAGTGGCCATTATCGCTGGAGCATTGGGAAATACGGCCATGGATCATCGTGTCAAGGGCGCGAAAGAAGTTCTGCAAGCCAAGGGGATCAAAGTTGTAGCAGAGCAACCTGCAGACAGTGATAAGGAAAAAGCGCTATCGGTAATGGAAAATATTTTACAAAAAAATCCAGATATCAAAGGTGTTTTTAGTGCGAATGATGATATGGCGATCGGAGCTCTTCGAGCCTTGGAGGCTAGAAAATTGAAAATTCCCGTCATTGGTACAGATGGAACCATTGAGGCATTGGAATCGATTCAGGCCGGAAACTTGTCGGGAACCATCGCCCAAAATCCTTATCAAATGGGATATAAAGGGGTGGAGACGGCATTAAAAGCAATCAGAAAAGAAAAAGTAAGCAAGAGAATTGATACAGGTGTTGATGTTATCACCAGAAAAAATGCTCAAAAGAAAATGAATTTCTTGAAAGGTTTATTGGATTAGAGGTATATTATTAATATAGGTTAAGCGCTTTCCCAAAATTTGAAAGGAGAATATTCGATGAAGACGATACGATTGACGATGGCTCAAGCGTTACTCAAATTTCTGGATAACCAGTATGTTTCCATCGATGGGAAAGAATACAAATTTGTTCAGGGAATTATGGGGATTTTTGGACATGGAAATGTGACAGGAATAGGTGAAGCGTTGGAACAGGATCCGGGAAATCTGATCTTTATTCAAGGCAAGAACGAGCAAGGAATGGTTCATGCAGCCGCAGCCTACGCCAAGCAAAAAAATCGGTTAAGCATTTTTGCCTGTACCTCTTCGATTGGTCCTGGCGCCTTGAATATGGTCACAGCTGCAGCAACCGCTACGGTTAATCGGATTCCTGTATTGCTTTTACCGGGTGACCATTTTGCCTGCCGACAGCCAGATCCTGTGTTGCAACAAATTGAAGATCCCAGTGATTATACCATTGCTGCAACAGATGCTTTTAAACCCGTAAGTAAATATTGGGATCGGATTGTTCGCCCTGAACAGTTGATGAGCGCTCTTGTCCATGCGATGAGGGTTTTGACAGATCCGGCTGACACAGGAGCTGTAACCTTGGCATTGCCCCAGGATGTGCAGTGTGAGGCGTACGACTATCCTGTTGAGTTTTTTGATAAAAGAGTGCATTACATCGATCGCCGACCGATGACACAGGAAGTTCGTGAACGGGCCACCAGGCTGATTCTTAGCAAAAAGAAACCGCTCATTATTGCGGGTGGTGGGGTTCATTACTCATTGGCAACCCAAGAGCTTCGTGAGTTTGCTGAAACTTTCCAGATTCCTGTAGCAGAGACACAAGCCGGAAAAAGCGCACTTCCATGGAATCATCCGCTAAATGTCGGGGGAATCGGTGTGACCGGTTCGCTGTCTGCCAACCTATTGGCGAAAGAAGCCGATTTGATCATCGGGGTAGGTACCCGGTATTCCGATTTTACGACTGGGTCCAAAGCTCTCTTTCAAAACCCGGAAGCAGAATTTTTAAACATAAATATCAGTCCATTTGATGCAATGAAAATGAACTCAACGATGGTGGTAGCCGATGCCAAAGAAGCACTCATAGCTTTAAAGAAAGTGATGGAGTCACAAAACTACCAAACGGCCTACCAGGATGAAATCCAAACATGGAAAGAGAGATGGGATCAAGAGGTAGATCGCCTGTATCAGATTGAACGGGAAGATGGACTTGCTCAAACCCGTGTATTGGGAGTCATCAATGAGCTGATCGATAAAAATGCGGCAGTCGTTTGCGCAGCAGGAAGTTTGCCCGGTGATTTGCACCGTTTGTGGCGATGCGAAGAGCCAAAAACCTACCATATGGAATACGGCTTTTCATGCATGGGATATGAAGTAAGTGGTGCATTGGGCGTGAAAATGGCTGATCCTGATCGGGAAGTGTATGCATTGGTTGGAGATGGAAGCTATATGATGCTTCACTCTGAATTACTGACGAGTATCCAGGAAGGATATAAGATCAATGTTCTCCTTTTTGACAATCATGGATTCCAATGCATCCATAACTTGCAACGGGCTCATGGAAGTGAAGGATTCGGCAACGAATTTCGCTACCGTTCGCCTGAAACCAATCGCCTGACAGGGGATTATATTTCCATCGATTTTGCGGCTCATGCACGAAGTTTTGGAGCAAAGACGTATACCGCTCATACGGTGGAGGAACTTCAGGCGGCGTTGGAAGCGGCGAAAAAAGAAAAAGTTTCTACCTTGATTGATATCAAGGTGCTTCCAGGAACCAATACCGATGGATATGAATCATGGTGGCGTGTGGGGGTTGCTGAAGTCTCCAAGAGTGAAAAAGTGCAGAAAGCATATGCAAAGATGCAAGAGCATGTACAGAAAGCAAGAGAATTATAGGGAAAAGGGAGGAGAAATCCGATGTCCAAGCTCATTGTTCCAAGTACCTCACCGGATGCATCCGGAAAAGTTCTTTCCGTTACGCCGGAATTTGCTGGATGGAAATATGTTGGTTTCGAGGTGTATGCCTTAAAACCCGGTCAAACCTTGCGAAAAGAAACATTGGATCTGGAAGCGTGCATTGTTCTTCTTGAAGGAAAAGCCCATGTCGCGACCCGGAAGAAAAAATGGACAGATCTGGGCAAACGCATGAGTGTCTTTGAAAAAATTCCTCCTTATTCCGTATATGTTCCATCGCAGGACTGGTTTGAAGTCGAAGCGTTGACTGAACTTCAATTAGCCGTCTGTCTTGCTCCCGGAAAAGGAACTTATGAGGCGAGATGCATATCTCCCGAAGACGTAGGTGTGGAAATCAGGGGTTCAGGCAATATGGAGCGTTTGATCCACAACATCTTGCCAGAGCAGAAGCCGGCAGACAGCTTGCTGGTGGTCGAAGTGTTCACTCCAGAGGGACATTGGTCGAGTTATCCGCCACACAAACATGATGAGGATCGTCTGCCCGAAGAGTCTTATCTTGAAGAAACCTATTATCACCGCATTCAACCTGATCATGGTTTTGCCGTTCAACGCGTTTATACCGACGATCGCTCGCTGGATGAGACCATGGTCGTCAGAAATGGTGACGTCGTACTCGTTCCCAAAGGATATCATCCTGTCTCCGCGCCTCCAGGATATGAAGTCTATTATCTCAATGTAATGGCAGGCCCTGTTCGTACTTGGAAGTTTAAAAATGATCCAGACCATGAATGGTTAATGGAACGATTCAAGCGATAAGGTTTGGAGAAAGGGGGTTTTAGACGATGAAACATATCCAGTTTGACCATCAAAAACCACTGGATTTTATTGCGATCGGTCGATTGTGTATTGATTTGAATGCCAATGAAATCAATCGTCCGATGGAAGAAACATCGACTTTTACAAAATATGTTGGAGGTTCACCCGCCAATATTGCCATTGGCATATCCCGTTTGGGAAAGAAAGTGGGTTTTGTCGGTAAAATTGCCAATGATCAAATGGGAAGATTCATTCATCGTTATTTAGAAAAAAACAACATTGATACATCGGGTGTAGTGACTGACCGGACAGGAGCGGTGACAGGACTTGCTTTCACGGAAATTAAAAGCCCAACGGATTGCAGCATTCTCATGTATCGGGATAATGTAGCCGATTTGAAACTGGAGCCAAATGAAGTCAGCGAAGATTACATCAAACAGGCCAAATGCCTGCTCATTTCCGGTACGGCGCTGGCCAAAAGCCCTTCCCGGGAAGCGGTTTTTCTCGCACTTGAATATGCGAGAAAACACAATGTGGTGGTCGTATTTGATCTGGATTATCGTCCCTATACCTGGACTTCCTCTGAAGAAACCGCCATTTATTACAATTTGGCTGCGGAAAAATGCGATGTCATTATTGGGACCCGAGAAGAATTTGATATGATGGAACAATTTGAACATACAAAAAAAGATGATGATGTCACGGCCGGGAAATGGTTTCGATATCATGCCAAAATCGTTGTCATCAAGCATGGACAGAAAGGTTCCATTGCATACACCAAACAGGGAACCAAACATCAGGGTGGGATCTTTCCAGCCAGGATCGTAAAAACATTCGGTGCTGGTGACTCTTATGCAGCCGGATTTATCTATGGCCTCATGGAAGGTTGGGATTTGGATCAATGTATGGAATTTGGTAGTGCGGCTGCAGCGATTGTCATTTCCAGCCATAGCTGTTCGGATGCCATGCCGACAGTGGAGCAAGTTACAGACTATATTCGCAAACACCGTTAAGAAAGGAAGATTCCATATGACAAACGCAAAAGTATTGAAAAACTTCATCGGTGGTACCTGGGTAGCATCCACTTCCGAAAAAAACGAGCCCGTTCCAAATCCAGCAACAGGCGAAGTGCTTGCCTATGTTCCGATTTCTACTAAAGAGGAATTGAATCAGGCAGTAGCTGTGGCAAAAGAAACTTTCAAGACCTGGAGCCAGACCCCTGTTCCACGCAGAGCACGCATCCTTTTTAAATATCAGCAGTTGTTGGTGGAGCATTGGGAAGAACTGGCGAAACTGATCACGATGGAAAACGGAAAAAGCTACAAGGAAGCATATGGCGAAGTACAGCGTGGTATTGAGTGCGTGGAATTTGCTGCCGGAGCTCCTACCCTGATGATGGGAAAACAGCTTGCCACCATTGCGACCAACATTGAGTCAGGGATGTATCGCTATCCGATTGGTGTCGTTGGAGGAATTACGCCATTTAACTTCCCCATGATGGTTCCCTGCTGGATGTTCCCCTTGGCTATTGCCTGTGGAAACACCTTTGTCCTTAAACCATCAGAACGAACACCTCTGCTCGCCAACCGTTTGGCGGAGCTGTTCCAGGAAGCAGGCTTACCCGATGGTGTTCTCAATATTGTTCACGGCGCCCATGATGTGGTAAACGGCTTGTTGGAACATCCGGATGTACGTGCGATTTCCTTTGTCGGCTCGCAACCGGTGGCCGAGTATGTATATAAAACCGGAGCAGCTCATGGGAAACGTGTTCAGGCTTTGGCAGGAGCAAAAAATCATACGATTGTGATGCCGGATGCGAATCTGGATGCTGCGGTAACTGAAATTATCAATGCGGCCTTTGGCTCCGCTGGAGAACGTTGCATGGCTTGCTCTGTCGTAGTCGCAGTGGGAGATATTGCGGATGAGTTGACGGAAAAATTAGTCGCGGCTGCCAATGAACTGGTGATTGGAAATGGACTGGATGAAGGGGTCTTTCTAGGACCGGTGATTCGTGAAGCACATAAGGAAAGAACCCTGAAGTATATCCAGATCGGGGAAAAAGAAGGAGCGCTTTTGATCCGGGATGGCCGTAAAGATGCGGCAACTCATGCGGAAGGATACTTTGTTGGACCTACTATTTTCGATCGTGTCACTTGTGATATGACCATTTGGAAAGATGAAATCTTTGCTCCTGTGTTATCGATTACGAGAGTAGAAACATTGGAAGAAGCGATTGAATTGGCCAATCGTTCTGAGTTTGCCAACGGGGCTTGCATCTTTACCCAAAATGGAAGCCATGTGCGGAAGTTCCGTGAAACGATTGATGCGGGAATGCTCGGGGTTAATTTGGGAGTACCTGCACCCATGGCCTTTTTCCCATTCTCCGGTTGGAAAAATTCGTTCTATGGCGATTTGCATGCCAATGGTCCAGATGGTGTGGAGTTTTATACCAGAAAGAAAATGGTTACTGCACGTTGGTAATGGAAAGAGAGGGATCAAACGTGGCGCTTGTTTCGATGAAAGAAATGTTACACCAGGCTCTAAACGGCAAATACGCTGTCGGCCAATTTAATCTCACCAATTTGGAGTTTACACAGGCCATTTTGCAAGCGGCACAAGAAGAACAATCGCCTGTGATTTTGGGAGTGAGTGAACCTTATATTCCTTATATAGGGGGATATAAGCTGGTTGTCGCCATGGTACAAGCCCTCATCGAAGAATATCGAATCACGGTTCCTGTTGCGCTCCATCTGGATCATGGGACTTCGTTTGATGCCTGTGTTAAAGCCATACAAGCCGGTTTTACTTCGGTCATGATCGACGCTTCCCATTATCCATTGGAAGAAAATATTGCCATAACCAAAAAAGTGGTCGATATGGCTCATGTATTGGGCATTACCGTGGAAGCTGAATTGGGCAGAATAGGCGGACGGGAAGATGACCTGATTGTGACTAAGGCAGAAGCGGCCTATGCCATCCCGGAGGAATGCGAGAAATTGGTTCGTGAAACGGGCATTGATTGCTTGGCCCCTGCTCTTGGATCCGTACATGGTCCATATAAGGGGAAACCAAAGCTGGGCTTTGATCGGATGGAAGAAATTCAAAAACGGACAGGTGTCCCTCTCGTTTTACATGGAGGAACCGGAATTCCCCCAGAGGATATTCAGAGAGCGATCTCATCAGGCACTGCAAAGATTAATGTCAATGCGGAAAACCAGATGGCTTGTACAGCGACGATCCGCAACATTTTAGCCGAGGATACCAATGAGTATGATCCGCGCAAATACCTGATTCCGGCCAGAGAAGCTGTCAAAGCATCAGTAAAAAGGAAAATACGGGAATTTGGCTGCTCTGGAAAGGCATCATGAAAAGCCAGGTGAAAAGAGCCTGGCTTTTTTACTACAAAAAGATGGGAGATGTAGTAAATGAAAAAATATCGTTTCCAACTAGGCATCCATCCGATTAACTGGGTGGGAGAAGATGTCAGGGAACATGGGGATTATTACAGTTATCAGGAAGTGATGTCCGATATTGCATCATTAGGATTAACGGGTACAGAAATGAGTAGAAAATTTCCGAAAGATATTCCACTACTCAAAAAAGAACTGGCTGAAAGAGGATTAATATTAGTTACCCAATGGAAATCGGTTTTATTCTCGGATGCCAGCTATCGGGACCAAGAACTTCGCGCCTATCGGGAACATGTGCTCTTCTTGAAAGAGATGGGTTGCCAAGTGATCAGTACTGCAGAAATCGGGGGTTCGCTCCATTGGGATCCACGTCGAACTCCTTATGAAAAAGAAGTGGCTCGACTTTCGGATAAAGAATGGAAAAGCCTGGCCGAAGGGCTCAATCAAGCTGGTGAAATTGCCAGGGAATACGGGATGAAACTGGTTTATCATCATCATGGAGGTACCGTTGTTGAGCAACCAGAGGAAATTGACCGTTTAATGGAAATGACAGACCCAGAATTGGTCTATCTCCTATATGATACAGGTCATGCTTACTATGGAGGAAACGATCCGCTCGAGCTTCTGAAAAAATACTATCATCGCATTGGGTATGTTCATTTAAAAGATGTGCGCCAGGATGTATTGGAGCAAGCCAGAACAGAAGGAGCGGACTTTATTACGTGCATTAGACGTGGAGTGTTTACGGTACCGGGCGATGGGGCCATTGATTTCAAACCCATCTTTCAAGAGTTGGTAACCAGAGATTATCATGGCTGGGCCTTGATTGAAGGAGAACAGGATCCAACCGTTCATCCTCCTGTGCAGTATGCAAAGAAATCATTGGAATATATTTATGGCTTGTTATCGGATATCGAATAAAAAATCGAGATGAAATATTTGTACTGGATGGTCGAATATACTACAATATTTTATATATTTCATCGATCAAATAGGTAGAACCGTTTTTCCGGCGCGCTCTTGACATTGTGATGTAGAAAAGCTTTTCGGAAAAACGGTTCTTCATTCCATTCTCCTTTTCATTAAATATCTTGTTGAGTTTGAAAGAGTGTGGGAACATGAAACCAACCATTTATGATGTAGCCCGGGAGGCAGGCGTTTCGATTGCGACCGTCTCCAAGGTGATTAACAATACAGGGCGGATTAGTGAAAAAACCAGGCAAAAAGTGTTGAAAGTCATGAAACAATTGGACTATCAACCCAGTATTTTGGCGTCTGCTCTTACTGGCAAACACACTTATACCATCGGTTTGCTGATTCCTGATATTGCAAACCCTTTTTTTGCCGAACTTTCCAGACGAGTGGAAGATCGGGGGCAGGAACTGGGCTTTAGTGTCGTGATGTGTAGTACAGATAACGATCCAGACAAGACGGTCCGCTATATCACGTTGCTGAAACAGAAAAGTGTTGACGGCATCATCCTTGCATCCAGCTTTGAAAATCATCAAGTATTAAAAGGACTGCTGGAAGAAAACTTTCCAATCGCATTGATTTCTCAGGAAATTCCTTCCCTTGCTATTGACAGTGTGACCGTTGATGATTTTCTTGGAGGATATCAGGTAACCGAGTATCTGCTTCAATTAGGACACCAAAAAATCGCGATCGTCGCAGAAAAAGCACCAAGCAATCAAAAACGGATGGATGGTTATCGCAAAGCCATAGCGGATGCAAATGTAGAAATGAAGGAAAATTACATGGCCATTACTCAGGCAACCGTCGAGGGTGGATATCATTGCGCAAACCAGTTGTTTGATCTGCCTGAACCGCCTACAGCGATTTTTGCTTGCAATGATTTGATCGCTATTGGAGTAATTAAGGCTGCACGTGAACGAAACCTGAAGATACCGAATGATCTTTCGGTTGTGGGATTTGATAATACATTTATGGCTGAAATGGTCGATCCTCCCCTTTCTTCGGTTCAACAGCCCATATGTGAAATGAGCCGGCAAGTTGTGGACCTCCTTGTAAAGAAAATTCAAGGAGAGAAAAGCCGAAAGCGGGTGGTGTTGTTACCGGAATTGGTCGTACGAAAATCCACCATGCCACCTGAAGAGCAGCAATAATTGGGGATATACAGCTCTTGCCGCCTGAAAGATCATGGTTTTGAATGAGGGATGAAAGACAGATTGGCTCGCTATCCCCTTTGGGGATGGTAAGAGCCAGCATAAAATGAAAAGCAGGTTATGCTGCACCAACTTGGTTTGAAGAGGTTGATAGAAAAAAATATAAAAAAAGGTATTGCATCTTTTGTCGAAGCATGATATATTATTCACTGTCGCCGCGATGAGCGGTGAAAATGAGAAACGCACTTTGAAAATTAGATAAGGAAATGAAGTCAAGTCAAGGGTATCACCGAGACGAGTACCTTTAGCAACAGGTTAAGCTACTAAGGGCACACGGTGGAT
>NZ_FORR01000031.1 GCF_900114055.1 Thermoflavimicrobium dichotomicum
AGCCAGCCGCCGAAGGTGGGGCAGATGATTGGGGTGAAGTCGTAACAAGGTATCCCTACCGGAAGGTGGGGATGGATCACCTCCTTTCTACGGAGTTTTTTCCGAATGACGATTGAATTCTTCTTGGGGTCATGCCATTTCACTCTTTGGTTTTCAGGGAACGCAAAAGTCTTTGGATCTGAGATCCAAAGACTTTTTTTATATACTGCCAGCATGGGTGACATCTATAGGGTGAAGGTCCCAATCGGGGGTTGGCGAGCGAATCTGCTTTTGGAATCCAATATTGGAAAACTCAAAGGCTAAAGAGTTTGACTCAGAGATATTTTGAAATTCGTCAAGACTGGCGAACTTCTGTTCGGGGATGCATGCCAGGTTGTGTAAGGGGACAGGGGTTAGTTAGCTGCCCCCCTCCTACCTACTTTATATAATTAAAGTATTTTTTATAAATATACTAATCTGATAAAATAATAATAAGATCTTTACCTATCGTAGCGTAATACTCGATTTGATAATCAACATACCTGTTGTATTCCTTAAGAAGCAATCAACAATGATTCGGGAGGTGACGCATGGCTACCAATGTTGCTGTTGATGTAATTGTGGCTGGTAATGTATGCCTTGATTTGTTTCCTTCTGTCCAGCAGGATTCACAAAAGGAGTGGACGATTATACCGGGGAGGCTTCTTCAAGTAGGCCCAGTGACGACGGCGACAGGTGGGGCGGTTCCGAATACGGGAATTGCTTTGCATCGTCTGGGTATTTCTACTCGTTTGATTGGAAAAGTGGGAGATGATTGGTTTGGTCAGAGAGTATTAGATCTTCTTCAGCAACAATCACCACGACTCGTAGAAGATATCATTGTCTCTTCAGAATATCCCACCTCCTATACCATTGTAATTAGCTCACCTCATCTGGATCGAATCTTTTTTCATTGCTCAGGTGTGTATGATACTTTTGATTCAAGTGATATCCCTTATGCCTCTTTCCAAGGGGCCAAAATCTTTCATTTAGGATACCCGCCTCTGATTCAATCACTTTATTTAAATGAAGGAAAAGAACTAGAAAAGATATTTTGCGAAGCGAAAAAACAAAACTTATTTACTTCGCTAGATATGGCCATGCCAGATCCTTCAACACCAGCGGCACATACAGATTGGTCAGTCGTACTGCAACATGTTCTTCCTTATGTTGATTTGTTTATCCCCAGCTTGGAAGAGATTTTATTTATGATCGAACCAGAACAGTTTCAAAAAATGAAAGCAGATTCAGAGTATGGAGATCTTCTGCCAAGTGTAGATGGCACCTTGATAGAGCAGCTTTCTAGGAAATTGTTGCATATGGGAGCCGCCATGGTTGCGATTAAGTTAGGAGAACATGGTTTATATGTAAGAACTTCTTCTGACCCATCGAGGTTATCTGCACTTCGTTTGTTTGTACCTTCTGTGCATGATTGGACAGATCGTGAATTGCTTGCTCCTTGTTATGAAGTGAAGGTGATGGGAACAACCGGAGCAGGAGATTGTACGATTGCTGGTTTTCTGGCAGGTCTGATTCACTGTAACCGATTGGAACAGGTATTATCTTGTGCTACTGCTGTTGGGGCGTGTTGTGTGGAACAGACAGATGCGACAAGTGGAATTCCTTCGTGGGCTGAAGTTCAGGCACGGATCATGAGAGGTTGGAAAAAGAGAGGCACATGCCTTCATCTTCCAGAGTGGATCTGGGATGAAGAGCAAAAAGTCTGGATTGGCCCACATGATCCTTTGAGAAAGGGGAAACGATGATGATTAAACGAAGTGAAGTGGAAAAGTACCAAAAGAAAACAGTTGAGTTTCTGAGTCAGGCAGGGATTGTCTTGACGGAGGAGGAAAGCAGGAATATTGAGATTGCCGAATTTGGGCTTGGAGAGGTGGAAACACAGGGACTTCAGTTGGTAACGTATATCAATACGGATCGTTATTGTGCCAAGGAATTAGTCTTATTTGCTAGACAAACCTGCCCTGAGCACTTGCATCCTCCTGTAAATGGTGAACCGGGCAAAATGGAAACATTTCGTTGTCGATGGGGCAAAGTTTGGTTATATGTGGAAGGAGAAGCGACAGAAAAGATTCAAGCCGTTTTACCCAGAGGAAGCGAAGAATATTATACTGTCTTTCATGAAATTGAGCTAAATCCGGGTAAACAGTACACAATTCCGCCTAATACCAGACACTGGTTTCAGGCAGGGGATGAAGGAGCCATTGTATCTGAGTTTTCAAGTACAAGTCGCGATGAGTATGATATATTTACGGATCCTCGCATTGAGCGTATTCCGAAGATTATAGAAGATACCAATAGTTAATAAATAGAGATGCCTGCTTCCCTTGAGAAGCGGGCATCTCCATTTTACTTGTCTTTTTTTCGAAGACGGTCGATTAATACAGCCAGAACGATTACAACCCCTTTCACCACTTGTTGCCAATAATAATCGACATTCATAAGGGTTAGCGCATTGCTTAAAACTCCCATGATCAATGCACCGATAATTGTTCCCTGAATGGTTCCAACCCCTCCAGTAAGGCTGGTTCCGCCCAAGATCACTGCAGCGATCGCATCCAGTTCAAATCCTTGGCCTGCTGTTGGTTGACCGGAGAAAAGCCGTCCCGCTAATACAATACCTCCGAGACCTGCTAAAAGTCCGCTGAGTGTATAAACCAGGATCAAATTCTGGTTTACCTTGATCCCGGACAGATGGGCGGCTTCCTCATTTCCACCGATCGCATAGACATTTCGTCCGAACATTGTGTATTTCAGAATGAAAAAGGAGAGGAGATAAACGATGAGCATGATATAGATGGGTATTGGGATCGAGAGAAAAGTTCCGGCTCCGGCCGTTTTGAATAAGTCGGATTGGAGGGCGATCGGATAACCGCCACTGATGACATAAGCAAGTCCGCGTACATAAGTGAGTGAGCCCAATGTGACGATAAACGGAGATAACCTGACCCTGGCGACGAGAAAGCCATTGACAAGACCTGCGAGTGCACCAACCAAAATACCAGATAACATAGCAACAACAGAATTAATCCCTTGTTTGGAAAGAAGGACAGAGATGACTCCTGCTAAAGCTAAAACGGAACCTACAGAGAGATCAATCCCGCCTGTCAGGATCACAAAGGTTACACCTGCAGCCAGGATAGCGATAACGGAGATTTGTTTTAATACGTTCAGGATGTTGCTGATCTGTAAAAAATCAGGAAGAATAATGGAAAAGATTGTACACATGATGATCAGCACGAACAACATACCTAACTGTTGGAAACGGACATGACTCATCGAAGAAAAAAATGTTCTTATCTTCATTGATTTACCCCCGTCGCATACAACATGATGTTCTCTTGTGTGGCCTCTTCACGGTTTAACTCTGCTGTCAGTGCACCTTCGTGCATGACGAGGATTCGGTCGCTTACTGCCAATACTTCAGGCATTTCAGAGGATATGAATAAAACTCCTACGCCTTGCTCGGCCAATTTGTATATCATGCTGTAGATCTCTGCTTTGGCTCCTACATCAATTCCACGTGTTGGTTCATCCAGTAATAAAACCTTTGGATTCATTGAGAGCAATCGGGCGATTAAAATCTTTTGCTGGTTTCCTCCGCTTAGATTCATTGAGTGTTGCTCGAGAGAAGAGTACTTGATGTTAAGTTGTTGGATATAATCCTTAGCTGTTTCAGCGATCTGTTTCCATCGAAGAATGCCTTTACTTTGTAATTGTTTCATTTTGGCGATCATCACGTTTTCTTTGACAGACATCTCGAGGAAAAGACCCTGTTCTTTTCGATTTTCTGGCACGAGGCCAATCCCGGCAGAGATAGCTTCCAATGGATTTTTGATCTCTTTTTTATTTCCTTGTATGTAAATCTCCCCGCCATCGATGGGATCTGCTCCATAGATTGCCCGGACGAGCTCGGTTCTTCCTGATCCAATCAGACCGTACAATCCGACAATTTCGCCTGCGTGTATCGAAAAGCTTACATTTTTTAACTTTTTATTTTGTAGCTGATTTATTTGAAGGACAGGCTGTTGCTTTTGATATTTGGAAGTGTCTCTTTGTTCGACATGGAAAAAGCTTCTGGGCTCCCGACCGATCATCAGACGTACGAGATCATGGGAGTTTGTTTCACTAATTGGCATACTTTTTATCCATTCCCCATCTCTTAATACGGTACAGCGATCAGCAATCCGAAAAATTTCTTTCATCCTGTGGGAAATGAAAACAATGGCTAAGCCTTTTTTCTTGAATTCATTGATAATCTTAAACAAAACGGATATGTCTTTATCTGTCAGGGTCGCTGTAGGCTCATCCATCACCAAAACCTTTGAATCGATGGAGAAAGCTCTGGCGATTTCTACCATCTGCTGTTGTGCTACACTGAGAGAAGAGACGATTGCCTCCGGATCGAGATTCATGCCCAGTGAATGAAGCAATTGGCGGGCGTTCTCATTTAACTTTTTCCAATCGATGAAGCCAAGCGACGTTTTTGGGAATTTGGTCCCCATAAAGATGTTCTCTGCGACTGAGATATTGGGAGAGAGATTAAGCTCTTGATGGATCACACTAATACCTTTGTTACGAGCTTCGGATGGTGAAGACCAGCGCACCTTTTTATTCATGTATTCAATCGTTCCCTGATCAGGCTGGTAGACTCCCGATAAAATCTTGATCAAGGTCGATTTTCCAGCACCATTTTCTCCCATCAGGGCATGTACTTCTCCTCGGTATAGCTCGAGATTGACCCCTTTGAGTACCTGCACACCGGCAAATTGTTTTCCTACATTACTCATACGCAAAATGAGAGATTGATCTGTTACCTGATGCATGAGGTTCTCCTCCCAGGCCTGTTGTGTTCAACACAACAAGGGTCGGACAACCGGGGTGCTCTTCCCAGCTTGTCCGACAATAATAATGTTGGAATGAACCAGGCTTACCAGCCTTTGAGACCGTTGACAAACCCGGTTTTCCTTTTCCAGTTGAACGACTTCTTGCTCGTTTTTATAGAGCGGGAATGAAACGGAAAAGGAAAACCGGCATATAACGGAAACTTTGTCAACAAGCTGAAAGGCTTACCAACCTTTGTACTGATTTACATTTTCCTGTGTGATCAGCTTGACAGGAACCTTAATTACTTTATCCACCTTTTGACCTTTGACAAGTTTGATTCCAGCGTCAACTGCTGTTTTGACCATCTCTGCCGGATACTGTGCGACCGTGGCGGCGAATAATTTTTTCTCTTTCAATGCCGTTACCGCATCAGGAGCACCATCGACACCTACGATGAAGAAATCGTTACGGTTGGCTTGTTGGGCAGCTGTTGCCACACCCAGTGCGGTTGGATCGTTAATGCCAAAAACGGCATTCACGGTTCCTTTGGGATGAGCTTGCAAGACGTTTTCAGCTACGGTTTGGGCTTTATCCCGTACGGCTTCCCCATTCTGCTGTGCTACTATTTTAATATTGGAATTTTTTATGGCATCTTTAAATCCTTGGACACGATCCATGATCGAAGTGACAGGAGGGCCATCAATGACAATGATATTACCTTTTCCGTTCAAGCGCTTGGCTATATATTGACCTGCCAGGACACCGCACTGATAGTTATCTGATGTGACTGTCGCATCCACTCCGCCTTCAGCTGCGACATCAATCGCAACAATGGGTATGCCGGCTGCTTTTGCCTGTTGTACCGCACCAGCAATTCCTTTTGAGTCAGCAGCATTCAATAGAATAAGATCTACGTTTTTGGTAATAAAATCCTCAATCTGTTTGGTTTGTTTGGCCAGATCATAATCAGCGCCTTCTACCAGTACTTCCGCGTTATATTTTTTCGCTGCCTCTTTTACCCCCTTGGCCATTGAAACGAAAAAGGGATTGTTTAATGTACCGAGGGCAAGTCCAATCGTCAGCTTGCCATCATCGGATTTGGTCGGCCCTGAGCATGCAGCAAGTGCAAAGACGAGAACAGAAGTGAGAAGGACAGACATCCATTTTGCCAATCTGTTCATTTAAACACCCCATTTTGTCTATTCAGTCTAGAATGTATAGATTGAATTTTGGGTCTATTATTCAGATGTAACCCCTTTCATAAATGCTCATATCAGAGACGTCAAACATATGAATGAGGTCCTGTTCCTTGATTCAATGTACTCGCTTCAAATGGTCAATGAAGTCTTTATGTTTTTTCATTATGAATTAAGCCATTCCTTTGAAATAGATGATCATCTACCTTCCTTCCACAATATTATTATTGTTTAAAATATAACATATTTAAATGTTTTTGTGTTCTAAATAAACAAAAATATTTTATAATATGAACAATCAATCAATATTTTATGTTGGACTTACACGTTGGAAAGAGGGACAGGTTAACCAGGAATGGAAAATAGAGTAAAAGAATAAGCAAAAGCCCTGATATAAGATTTGATGGAGAGGTAATCGAAGCTAATTTGGATATAGAATCGGAAGATTTTTGCGGCTCTAAGTGCAAGTGAGTTGCACCAAGTTTCAAAGAAGATGAAGTTATCTGTATATTACTAAGGATTCATCCAAAAAGAAGGAATACCCCACTTCCCCACAGAAAAGTTTTCGGTTCTTCAAGTTGACTTAAGGTATCTGCCTTGAAGATTGTTGTTTGTCTGGGAGCTGGAGATTTCTTTTTTTAACATAAAGCCCCCGGAATTCTCCCGCTTCAAATAAGTGGTAAGAACACAAAGAAAGGAGAACGTTTGATGAAGAAAAAAATAGTTGTGGTTGGCAGTATGGGTATGGATCTGGTAGTGACGTCATCCAGACGGCCACGGGCTGGAGAGACGATTATTGGCGATGAACTGCATATCATTCCCGGTGGAAAAGGAGCTAACCAAGCGGTGGCTGCTGCTCGCCTGGGAGCAGATGTAACGATGGTGGGAGCGGTAGGAACAGATCAATTTGGTGAAATGGTTTTAGCTAATTTTGAAAAAGAAGGTGTTTCTACTGATTTCATTCGTTCCATTCCTGGAACCCACACCGGTACAGCTCACATTATTGTGGCTGAAGGGGATAATAGTATCGTTGTTGTTCCCGGAGCCAATTCACTTGTTGACCAGGCGCAAGTGGATCAAGTCAAGGAATGCATTAAGGAAGCAGCCATTGTGTTGTTACAACTGGAAATTCCTTTAGAAACAGTAAAATATGTTGTTGATTTCTGTTATGAACATCAGGTCCCGGTTATTTTGAATCCGGCTCCTGCCCAATCTTTGCCGGAGGAGTTCATTCAGAAAGTAACCTATCTGACTCCGAATGAACATGAAGTTTGTATTATTTTTGGATGTGACGATGTTGATGCCATTTTGCAGAAATATCCCAACCAATTGATTTTAACAGAGGGAGAAAAAGGCGTTCGTTTCTTTGATGGAAAGCAAATGGTTCAAGTCCCTGCTCTTTCGGTGGAAGTGGTAGATACCACTGGTGCGGGAGATACGTTTAATGCTGGATTTGCTGTTGCCTTAACTCAAGGATTTCCACTGAAGGAAGCGGTTCGTTTTGGCTGTGTGGCAGCCGGGTTATCTGTAACCAAATTAGGGGCACAAGGTGGTATGCCTACACTGAATGAACTAAAGCAACATTTGGGTGAAATATTTTGAAGGATTGGCGTAGATCGCGTATTAAGAGATGTCCATTTTCTCTCGAATCCCGGAAAATTCATGCATTCATTGGAGAAAATGGGGCTGGAAAGACTGCAAAGGGTCTGACCCAAAAGGTCGTTTGAAGTGATCTGATCGGGTCAGTCCTTTTTTATGGCTGTAGAAATAGGATAAATCATCCAAACTAATGGATATCCAAATTTTTACACGAAAAATGTTATTGAAAGGGCCCTACTCACCTTAAGCGGTGGTAGGGCTTCAGCTCTTTATGTTCACTTATTTTTATCTAACTTTCTTTGTCTGTTTTTTTCTTGGCTCGAAAACGACGTACCTTTAATAAATTTCCACACAAGCGGCTATCGCACCAATGACGTGCACGATTGCGACTCTCGTCAAAGAAGATCCAACGACAATCATCATTGGCACAAATTTTGATGCGCCGTACATCCTCATAGGTGACTAATTCGGCAAAGGAAGCAGCGATTTGACTGATGACGAAGGGCCATCCATGTGCAGATGAAACCTGTTCCATGCGAAATCCTTCCTTATGCCAGTAGAGTTGAGGATAAGTTTGGGCATGTTGCAACGCCTGATTTAGTTGATCTATATCGACTTGTTGGGCAGGTTTGTTTTCCACAAGTGCTTCCACGATTGAACGCATCCCGTCACGTAGCTTTCTAAGTGTCATCAGGGTTTCTGGATCAGGGGGAATGGGAGCTTCAAATTCCCATTTTTGCAAGAATGATTCTATCCAAGCTGTCTGATATAGCCGATCTTCCCTCCGACCGCTTCCACGCCAATCACGCCAATCGCTGTTCATGAAATCGATACATAAAATATCCATGATTCGACACCTTCCGGCAAAAAATCTTGCTTTTATTCAAAAAAATATGATAAT
This sequence comes from Thermoflavimicrobium dichotomicum, assembly GCF_900114055.1. Taxonomy (GTDB): domain Bacteria; phylum Bacillota; class Bacilli; order Thermoactinomycetales; family Thermoactinomycetaceae; genus Thermoflavimicrobium; species Thermoflavimicrobium dichotomicum. The sequence goes on from NZ_FORR01000031.1 coordinate 8,560, forward strand.
ATGGTTGTAACCAACATAATAACTAATGGTAGTTACACACCTGGCTTATTTCTGTCATTATAACCTGTATGGATCGGTATCTGACATCAATTAAGGGGGATTTATATGAGTCGGGTAAAACTTTTAGTCAATCAACTGGCATTTACATTTAACGAAGAGGGTTGGTATCCACCATTGGAGGAAGCTCTAACTGGTTTGACAGCAGCGCAAGCGAGCTGGCGACCGACTGGTGAAGCCGCAAACTCGATTTGGGAGACCGTCAACCATTTAATCTTTTACAAAGAAAGATGGTTAGAGCGGATGAAAGGAAATGAGCCCACATCTGAGATCAATGACAATACGGATACTTTTACGCAAGGCGAAACAACGGATGAAAAAGCGTGGCAAGAAACCGTGGAGAAATTAAGAGCGATTCAAAAAGAATGGCATGAAATTATTTCGACGACGAAGGAAGAAGATTTGGATCAAAAATTCTCAACCACCCCATTGTGGATGCAATTTTCCAATCTTATTCTTCATGATGCTTATCATACGGGACAGATTATCTCGATTCGGAAATTGCAAGGTTCTTGGCCTTCCCGTCGATCCTATACCTAAAAATCTGATTTTTTCTTGACAGTGGCTTGGAATCATGCTTCACTTTAGGATGGTCGTTAAATGTTTCGATCTGTAGAAATCTTTCTTAGCTAATGTTTTTTATTTTTTATTAGATAAAAAAGAATGTTGCCCTTCTTTGGCAACAGACCCTTATATTGCCGGGCAGCACCATCAGAGAGATGAAAAAGGCATTCTTTTTTTATAAATCGGAGGGATGAGTTCCTTAGTCGGCACAGAGGAAGGAACCCATCCCGAAGAGAGGGAGAAATGTATCCATATTTATATGGATAGACTCAGTCTTTGGATGTTTGATATCCAAAGACTTTTTTGTTGACTTATGAAAAGATAGATCTTTTCGAAAAATGGACTTTGATGGTAAATACCATAAATAATCGGATGGGAAGGCTGAAATTTCCTGCATCTAGAGCGTTATAGCAGGCCTTCCCGTTTTTATTTAAAAAAGAGAAATGTTTTGCTTGTCTTATCCACGAAACACACGTAATTGTTGATTGATCTCACGTGTATTCGCATAAACCTCTTGATATATCGCAAACAGCTCTTCATATCGTTTGGCTTTTTCTTTATCTGGTGAAAAGCTTTGAGATGGTTTTAGCCAATTCGATGCGCAATCGTCCAATGTATCAAACCACCCACACCCAACAGCTGCCAACATCGCCGCACCCAGTGCCGGGCCTTGTTCATGATCAAGCTTTACAACTTCAATTCCAAAAATGTCCGCCTGCAATTGAAGCCAGGTTTCACTCTTTGCACCACCTCCAATCGAAACAATGTGTTCACTTTTCTGTCCAGCCTGTTGGAGAATGGTGAGGGATTCTTTTAGGGAGAATGTGATTCCTTCTACCACAGAACGCGCAAAATGGGCACGAGTATGGGCTGCATGGATTCCGATAAAGCTGCCGCGTATGTCTGCATCCGCATGAGGTGTACGTTCACCTACCAAATATGGCGTGAAGAGCAGTCCATCGGCTCCTGCTGGTACTTGATCGATCCATTGCATGATATCGTCGAAAGAGTATTCCTGGGCGAATTGTTCTTTAAACCACTGCAAACTGTATCCTGCTGCGAGTGTCACTCCCATGGCATAATAAGAGCCTTCTTGGGCATGATTCATCAGATGGAGTTTGCCTTTTACATCAGGTAATTGTGTCAGATATGATAAAATCACCCCTGATGTACCAATACTGCACATGGTGCGACCATGGGACAGAATCCCCGCTCCTACCGCTCCACAGGCGTTATCCGCTCCACCCGCAAACACACGTGTGGCAGAAGTCAATCCCATTTGTTGGGCGATGTCTTCGCGTAGATTTCCTGCATGTGTCTGTGATGTAACCAGTCGGGGACAGAGACTGAGCGGAATATCCAGGGCACTGCAAATTTCCGGGCTCCATTCCCGTTTTTCTAAATCCAGGAGAAGTGTTCCCGCTGCATCTGATAAATCCATCGCGAGTTGTCCGGTCAAACGAAAACGTACATAATCTTTGGGTAGTAGAAATGAAGTGGCTTGTTCCCAAATGTGTGGTTCATGATTTTTAACCCACAGCAATTTGGGTAGTGTAAAGCCTTCCAGTGCACGGTTCTGGGTAATGGCCAGCAGTTTCTTGCCCAATGTTTGTTCGATCAGTTGACACTCCGCTGTTGTACGAGTGTCATTCCACAAGATGGCAGGACGCAGTACACGATGATTCTGATCCAATAAAACCAGGCTATGCATCTGTCCAGATAAGCTTAGGCCTTGAATATCTGCAGGAGATATTTTTGTATCATGCAAGAGGTTTTGGACCGCCTTGATTGTTCCTTGTACCCAGGCTTCTGGATCCTGTTCGCTATATCCGAATTGTGGTTGGGACAGTGGATAAGATACTGACGATTCTTGGCAAACATGTCCTTGCTCGTTCACTAAAATCGCTTTCACTGCACTTGTACCGATATCGATTCCCAAAACATAAGGCATGCGTTTTCACCTTTCTACATATCAAATCTATTTAAAGATGATTTCTATAAAAAAATATGATTCAATTCAAGATTAACTTAATTAACGGACTTTTGCATAGGTTACTTTTTAAGCAAAGGTTCATTTTTGTGAAAGGCATCTAAAAGTAACAAAATCGAACAGATTGATTTTGAAGCGGCCTGAGATACTTCCTTGTAGGGAGTTGAAAAACGGAGCGGGTGCCCAAATCGATTTGTATCTCCAGGGACTTTTGAAATCACTTCCATGATCCAGTAGTCGTTGACAAACCGACTTATCACGGAAACTTTGTCAACCACCCGATATATAGAATAAAGCATTTTTAATATAAAAAAGTGTTGATTTAAAATTGAATAACGATTATACTCAAATTAACAAATAAAAACATAATAGAACATAAATAAACATATTTTTGTGTTCGGTTATGTTATGATATTTACCATTTTACAAAGGGAGTAAACAGAAATGCTATCAGCCGAACGCAGACGAAAGATCATGGAGAAAATCGAAGAACAGGGAACAGTTTCCATTAACCAATTGGCTGAGGAATTTGGTGTGTCTGCCATGACGATTCGGCGAGACCTGGATGGGTTGGAAAAAGAGAACAAAATCGTTCGTACACATGGTGGTGCGATTGCTCGAAAAGAAGATCCCTGGGAGCTGTCTCATAAATGGAAAGATGAACAAAATGCTCCTGTTAAGGAGAAGATCGCGAGTGTAGCGATTCAGATGATTCAACCCGGCCATCGTTTGATTCTGGATGCGGGATCTACCAATTTACGCCTGGCACGATGGATGACAGATTTGAAAGATATTTATGTTGTGACGAATGATCTGAAGATCGCACTTGAGTTTGCAGATGTAAGCGGTATCAAGGTGCTTCTGACAGGTGGACAGTTAAAGCCCAGCGTATATAGTTTGGACGGGTTTCATGCTGAATCGGTCATAGAGAATATTCACGTCGATCTGGCGTTCATTGGTTGTGATGCATTTGACTGGGAGCAAGGGGCGATGAGCAATAGCCTGTCGAAAATCAAGCTAAAGCAGACCATGCTAAAAAGCGCGGAAAAACGGATATTGATCGCAGATGCAAGTAAATTTGGAAAACGCGCCTTTTCTACCTTTGCTCCATTGGACCAGTTTGATGTGATCCTGACAGATGACCGAATTCCATCTGAATTTGTGGAAAAATGCCAACAGCAAGGGATTCAGGTGATTTGTGCCAAAATCGGGGATGAATAGGATGAGAAAATTACTTGTTATTGCAGATGATATTACAGGCAGCAATGCAACTGGCGTTTTATTTCAACAAATCGGCTGGAAAGTGCGAACCATTCCAGATTATCGTACAGGTGCCATCGATGTTTTGGAACAGTCAGATGTGGTTGTGTGGAACTCGCGTTCACGATTATTGCCACCCAGCCAAGCCAAAAGCCGCATTCAGCAAATGATGGCTTCCATTGTCTCGAAAGAAGAGATAAAAAAGCATGTATTTGTTTCGAAAAGGATTGACAGTACGTTTCGTGGGCCAATTGGTGCAGAAATCGAAGGGATTCTTGCCTGTTTTTCTTCTGATTACAAGATTGTCATTGTTCCTGCCTATCCTTCTTCTGGAAGGATTACAAAGGGTGGACATCTGTATGTTCATGGTATCCCTGTCCATTTGACCGAGGCAGGAAAAGACCCGTTTACTCCTGTGTCCTCTTCCCATGTAGTGGAGATATTGAAAAGTCAAACCTCTTTCCCGATTGGATGGATTGAGACTGAAAAATATGCTGGCCAGGAATTGGTAAAAAGAATTCAGCAGGTTGCTTCCAGGAATCGAATCATTATCTGTGATGCAGCCTCAGAGGAAGAGATTCAACGATTGGCACGAGCCTGGATACAGTCTGACTTGCCAATCATTCCTGTTGATCCAGGGCCATTTACTTTTTACTATGTATCGTCCCAGCTTGCCCGGCAAAAGCAAGTCCTGATGGTATGTGGAAGCTTGGCACAAACATCACGGGAACAGGTAGATACTTTGGAAGAACAGGGTTCAGTCGGGATGATTCGGCTGGATATTGGATTGCTCTCTGATCCAGAGCATTCGTCCCATTATCAGGCGAGGATTATCGGGAAAGTAGCGGAGTTGCGCAAGCAGTATCAGGTGATTGGCATAAGGACAGATGGGGACCATCATCAGCATGTAGATGGAAAGGCTGCCTCTGAGGCGATTTCGAATTTAGTGCAAGCTCTTTTGTCTCAATATCATTTTTCTGGGCTGTATCTGTCCGGTGGGGAAGTTGCCTTTGCAACACTATCCAAAATGAAGGTAGAGTCTTTACAGTTGATCAGCGAAATCGTTCCCTTGTGCGTGATGGCCAAAGCGGTCGGGGGCCCTTATGAAGGGATATCGATTGTCACAAAAGGCGGATCCGTTGGAGATCGACTGGCCATTGTAAAAAGTATTCAACATCTGTTGTATGCCAGATGAAAAAGAATGAGGAGGAAAAACGGATGAGTCGACCGATTATAGGCATTACCATTGGAGACCCGGCAGGAATAGGGCCAGAAATTACACTCAAGGCATTGCAAAAAGAAGAGTTTTATCGCATCTCCAAACCATTGGTCATCGGTTCCTATCCAGTGATGAAAAAAGTGAGTGAACAACTGGGGATATCCGTTCAGTTCAATCGAATCGAGCGGGTTCAGGATGGAACATACGAGTATGGTACCATTGATGTTTTGGATCTGAATAACGTGGATGTAGATCGGTTGGAAATGGGGAAAGTGCAAAAAGAATGCGGTCAAGCCTCTTTTGAATATATTCGCAAATCTGCAGAGCTGGCATTGAAGGGTGAAATTGATGCCGTATGTACAGCTCCGATCAATAAAGAGGCGTTAAAAGCAGCAAATGTTCCGTATATTGGCCATACAGAAATGTTTGCGGACTTAACCAAAGCCGAACGGGAAATGACCATGTTCTCCATTGAAAATGTAAAAATCTTTTTCCTCACCCGCCACGTATCTTTAGCTGAGGCCTGTCGCCAAATCAATAATAAAGACTTTGTTCTGCGTGGCATTAGACAGGCTTATCAGGCACTGGAAGATCTGATTGGCCAAAAGCCCAGATTGGCTGTAGCGGGATTAAATCCTCATTCGGGTGAAGGCGGTTTATTGGGGAGAGAAGAGATCGATGCGATCCGTCCGGCTGTCGAACAGGCTTGCGAAGAAGGAATGGATGTGGTCGGACCGGTTCCAGCGGATTCTGTTTTCCACTTCGCGCGCAAAGGACATTATGATGCCGTTCTTTCCCTGTATCACGATCAAGGACATATTGCAGCAAAAATGATTGATTTTGAAAAGACGGTTTCGATTACATTGGGTCTACCCATTTTGCGAACCAGCGTGGATCATGGCACCGCTTTTGATATTGCCGGAAAAGGGATTGCATCCCCTGTTTCGATGATCGAAGCCTATAAAGCAGCTGTTCAATATGCAGGGCGCTATCCAAAGAAGAAAACTGCGGTCATGTGAAAATCCGTTGTTTTTTCACGATGCCTGTGTTTTTGATTTCTGGAAAGTAGAAAGTGAACATAAATAAACAAAATAGCGATGATTGCTGTTGACAAATCCGGTTTTCCTTTTCCAAAGGAGAACCGGCAAATGTCAACAAGCTGAATGAATAGAAAATTAATCTGATTCAAAAAAGCCGCGATTCACCATTTTGTAAGCGCTTTATTCAAGACGAAACCAAATTTCGGGAGAGTGGAAATTATGGGACAAAATAAGTGGATTCGCATCATTCCCGTTGCGTTTGTTATGTATATGTTGGCGTATGTCGATCGAATTAATGTGGGTGTCTTGTTACCCAGTATTCAAAAAGATTTACATGTCTCGGCATCTGCTGCTGCAGACATTGCTGGCATTTTCTTCTGGGGATACATGATTCTGCAAATTCCAGGTGGTATTTTGGCTTCGAGATGGTCAGCGAAAAAATTTGTCTTTATTCTGATGATTTTATGGGGATTGGCATCGACTGCTTGTGGACTTGTACAGACAGAGAGTCAGCTAAAATGGATGCGCTTTCTTTTGGGAGTGGCAGAAGGAGGAGTTTGGCCAGCTGTATTGGTATTGCTGGCATCCTGGTTTACGGAAAAAGAAAGGGCACGTGCAAATGCAGTTTGGATGGCCTGTTTACCGGTTTCAGCAATGCTGATGGCACCTTTATCAGGAATTTTACTTGATTATTTTGATTGGCGCATGGTGTTTATTATCGAAGGTTTGCCACCTGTTTTCTGGGCTTTTGTGTGGCTGTGGGTTGTCAAGGACCGTCCACAGGAAGCAAAGTGGATGAATGATGCAGAGCGTGACCAGTTATTGAAAGAATTGGCCAAAGAGCAGCAAAAGATGGTGAAATCAGATGGTTTTGGTGTTGCCTTCAAGAACAAGACCGTATGGTATCTGGTAGCCATTTACCTGTTCTGGATGTCTGGCTTTTATGGCTATACCTTGTGGGTGCCAAGTGTAGTCAGTACGTTTTCCAAGGATTCAACGATGATGGGCTGGCTGACCGCTATTCCGTTTACTTGTGCATTGATTGGCATGATTATCAATTCGTACTGGTCTGATAAACGAATGAATCGTACACAGCATGTCATTGTTCCGCTAATCATTGCTGCGATTTCGATTATTATGGGTCAACAGGTCGAGTCTCCGGTAATTCAAATGGTTCTTTTATCGATTACAGCGATTGGAGTTTATGCTCCATATGGACCTTTATGGGCGATTCCATCTGCCGTTATTCCAGCGACTGTATTAGGGGCGGCGATGGGGCTGCAAAATGCGATTGGAAATTTAGGCGGATATTTTGGACCGAAGTTTGTCGGACAATTGAAAGATATGACCGGTAATTATCATATGGGTTTTTATGTACTGGCCACTTGCTTGATCTTATCAGCCATATTGACTTGGGCACTTGAACGCTCTTCAAGAAAGACGGTATAGAAAAAAGCGTGACAGAAGGAGAGTCATTGCTGTTGAAGTTTATAATCATTTATCTGGCATCTGGCAAAAAGCCAAGATGCTATTTTTTTGTACAAATGTGGGTCAAACTCATTCAGGGGTGATTGAATGATATTGACGGAAGAACAATATCTACGTCAGAAAGAAAGTCTAGCCCATATGACAAGTGAACGTGAGAAGCTTTGTTTATAGTAGGCAAGTATCCCATTGATTTTTCTTACCCGTGGGAATAGCGGAATCCACCCATTTTTATCACTCCATATAACTGGCAATGTAGAGTTTGGAGTATTGTAATGAAAAAAATTAAACCTCCAATACCTCCATAACCAAGTAGGCTCTTATCAATCGTTCTTCCATCTTCTCATTAGCTGTATAAACCGTAACCTTGTCGTTATAAATTCTTATATAAGGGGTAGCGTCAGGAAAACGCAGATTACAACGTTAAGGAAATCCATATAAAAAGCCTAATTTCTCAGTGTTGTAAGTGAGAAATTAGGCGTTAGCTCCTTTACAAATTTTGTGAGCATTTGTCTTGTAAAATAGGGTTTTTCTTCCTTTAAATTTGCAACAATTATGATCCATCATAGCGGCGGTCGTGTTAAATATATTGATAAAATTGAGAAGCTGTGATAGATTAGTATTGAAACAAAAAATGCGTATTAATTACAAAATAACCCCAATTATAATTATATATCATAGATCCCCTTCAGTCAACCCCCATTTTCATTTTTTATAGGAGTGTTTGATATGAACACAGAACTTCGGCAGGAGCAAGAACGATTAGACAGCGTAATGGAGACAATTACGGAGCAAATCAGCAAGCTGGAAGACGAAACCGTCCGGCGTCGGAAAGAAGTGATTGATATCCGCAAACACTTTTGGGATGACGTCAAGGTTAATACAGATACTTTCGACGATTATCTTGAGACGATCATCGGCTTGAGACAACAGGCTCAACTCTTGTCCATAAGCCAAAGCACCCACAGACATTCCTTCAAGAGGTTGTCCGCGCTGCGCCGCATGCAGGAGGTGCCTTATTTCGGCCGAATCGATTTCACTGAAGAAGGAACTTCCGCTGCGGAACGAATCTATATCGGCATCTCCACTCTCAAGGATACAAGCGGAGAGAACTTCCTTATCTACGACTGGCGGGCTCCGGTCTCGAGTGTCTACTACGATTACCCGCCCGGTCCGGCCGAATACGCTACGCCCGAAGGCGTAATCCGCGGCATGCTGGAGAAAAAGCGGCAATATATCATCCGCGGCGGCGTTATCGAATCGATGTTCGATACCCGTCTCACCATTGGAGACGAGATTTTACAGCAGGTGCTTAGTAAAAACACAGACAAACATATGCACAACATAGTGGCCACCATTCAACGGGAGCAAAACCGGATCATTCGACATGATCGCGGGCGGCTGCTCGTTGTTCAAGGCGCCGCTGGCAGCGGCAAGACTTCAGCCGCCCTGCAGCGGATCGCTTACTTGCTCTACAAGTATCGGGACAGGCTAAAAGCCGATCAAATCATTCTATTTTCACCTAATTCGATGTTTAATAGCTACGTATCCAATGTGTTGCCTGAACTTGGCGAAGAGAATATGCAGCAGGTCACATTCCAGGAATACTTGGAGCATCGGCTTAGCAAAGAATTTCAAGTCGAGGGTCCATACGAACAATTGGAATATGTGCTGACTGCAGCGGATGACCCTTCATACCGGACTAGGATTGCGAGCATTCGATTCAAGGCATCGACCCGTTTTTTCGAGGCGATCAAAACATACTGGAAGTCGCTGGAATCCTCCGGCATGCTATTCAAAGGAATTATATTTAGAGGAAAACCGATCGTTACCGCCAAACAAATCGCGGAAAGGTTTTATAGCAGCGACACCTCGCTCCGCTTTCACAACAGACTGGAAAAGCTGACGGATTGGCTAAACAAGCAAATCGATGAAGCTGAGAAACTTGAACGGACCAAGCCATGGGTGCAGGAAGAAATCGAGCTGCTTAGCAACGAGGATTACCATAAGGCTTATACCCATTTACGGAAAAAACGCCGCTTCAAAGGAGAATCATTAAACAGTTATGAGAACGAGATCGAAGCGCTAGGCCAATTGATCGTCCGCCAAAAGTTGAAGCCGTTGCGTAAATGGATCCGGACGCTCCGTTTCATCGACATTAAGGGAATATACAAGCAGCTTTTCGCCGATCCAACGCGGATCAAACTGTGGATGGGGGGAGAAACACCCGAGGAGTGGGAGGATATTTGCCGATTGACTGTGAAAATGCTAGACGAAAGCAAACTGTTTTACGAAGATGCAACTCCGTTTTTATTTTTGAAAGATCTGATTCAAGGCTTTCAGACGAACGTCTCGATCAAACACGTGCTTGTCGACGAAGCGCAAGATTATTCTCCGTTTCAATTCGAGTATTTGAAATGTTTGTTTCCCTTGGCAAGGATGACCGTGCTCGGCGACTTTAACCAGGCGATCTTCGCCCATGCCAGCGAAACGACCGATTTTCACACACTTACCAGCTTATACGGACCGGATGAAACGGATGTGATCACCTTGACCCGCAGCTACAGATCCACAAGACCGATCGTCGAATTTACGCGCGGGCTTGTGCCCGGTGGCGAACGGATTACTGCTTTTGAACGCGACGGCGATAGGCCTGTGCTGACGAGAGTGTCCGATCAAGCCGAACTGCACCGCTGCATTGCTTCCAAAGTCTCAGAATTGCGGAATCGGGGGTATAATACGATCGCGATTATATGCAAATCCGCTGCGGAAAGCACCGCCACATACGACACACTGAGTAGCGTCGAAGAAGTTAAGCTCGTGACGAGCGACTCGATGGAATATGAACAAGGCGTTGTCGTCATACCGGCGTATTTGGCCAAAGGCATCGAATTCGACGCCGTCATCATTTATAACGCATCGGCGCAAGTATACGGCGATGAGAGCCTGCGCAGATTGTTCTACACCGCCTGCACCCGGGCTATGCATTACTTGCAGCTATACAGTGTAGGCGAACCGAGCCCCTTTTTGCGCAACGTTGCGCCGGGAAGTTTACTTCTGATCTCGAGTTAACATGGGACTGGTCGGGAGTCTTAAATGTACCACTGTAATTAAAAATAGAAATGGGGTTTTGCCATTATTAAATTGAATAATCCAAAATTAACTGGCCATTCTATCAGAAACTTAAACGGAGGGATTAAAGTGGAGAAAGAGCAATCAGGAGTCAACAGAAAGCTAATCCTTCTGGGACTTATACTCGGGATGTTTTTTGGCGCTCTGGAGCAAACCGTCGTGGGAACTGCCATGCCGACTATCGTCGATGAGTTGAACGGATTTTCGATTTTCTCATGGGTAACGACGGCTTACCTTATTACATCCACCACGGTGGTACCGATCATCGGCAAGCTGTCCGACATGTTCGGCAGAAGGGTTCTATACTTATTGGGTATTCTGATCTTCGTATTGGGTTCGGGGCTGTGCGCTACTGCCACCACCATGGAGCAACTGGTGCTATACCGCGGCCTGCAAGGTCTAGGAGGCGGCATGATCATGCCTTTGTCCCAGACGATTATAGGGGTTATCTTCTCGGCGGAGCAACGGGCCAAATGGCAGGGCGTATTCGGAGGCTTGTTCGCCCTAAGTTCCATCGTTGGACCGTTTATCGGTGGCTTCCTTGTGGATTACGTCAGCTGGCACTGGATTTTTTTAATTAACGTACCTTTTGGCTTGTTGTCCGGCATTCTGATTTTTGCTGGATTGAAGAGGGAAAAAGCGGCAGACACCACCGATGCTCCCATCGACTACTTGGGTATTGCCGTATTCGTTCCGGCACTGGTTCTGCTGCTGCTTGGACTGACCTTCGGCGGAGAAAAATTTGCATGGGATTCTGCCGCCAGCTACAGTATTTTCGGCGCATCCACCGTTTTGTTCATTCTGTTCGGCTGGGTGGAACACCGGGCCAAAGAACCGATTCTCGACCTCAAGCTGTTCCAAAACCGCGTATTCGCCGTTTCGAACATACTGAGTTTCCTGCTGGGTCTGGGCATGTTCGGCGCAATCATGTTCGTTCCGATGTTCATGCAGGCCATCATGGGCGTATCGCCGACGAAAGCCGGCTCCACGATGACTCCTATGATGATCTCTATGATTGTTGCAAGTATAATCGGTTCCCAGATCCTTCTGCGCACCCGGTACCGGAATGTGCTGGTTGCGGGGATGTTGATCACGGCGCTGGGTTTTTATCTGATGAGCACAATGGGTGTGGGCACTTCCTCGTTTATCACTTACCTTTATATGATCATTCTAGGAATTGGCATGGGTCTCGTTATGCCAACCTTGACCATTGTGGTTCAAGAAGCCTTCCCGAAAAGCCAGCTCGGCACCGTAACCTCGGCTGCCGCCTTCTTCCGATCCATCGGTGGTACCATCGGAGTCACGCTGTTTAACGTGGTGATGAACCACAGCATCAGTGACAATATGCAGCAGGTGCTTTCAGATCCAGATGTCGCTTCCAATCAGGCTGTACACCCGGTATTGGCGAAGCTTGCTGAGAACCCCGACAGCCTGTTCGGCGTGATGATCGCCCCGGACGCGCTGAAGATGCCGGAGGAACTGACCAGACAGATCGTCGGTTACGTGAAGCATGCTTGGACCGATTCCTTCAGCTTCGTCTTCATTGTCGGATTGTGTATTATCGCTCTCGGCGTCCTGACCACTTCCTTTGTCGGCGGCGGCCGAATTCAGCGGGATAAGGAGAAGAAAGCAGTCCATGCCGTTACGGATGGAAATACAGTTGCTGAATTTGAGAACTAATATCCTAAAACGACTTGAGACTGCATGTAGCAGCTCAGGTCGTTTTATTTATTGGAGAGATGGCCCTGAAATCGACGGGGAAAGCTGTGGCCTGTGTTACATTGGAACAGGATTATCCCGGTTTTCTATTCCAATGCTCACAGACTCCTATATTTATTCCGCCCCTTGGCCGCCGGAAGCTGAGATACCCATAATTTTCCTGAAAAACCTGATGGCCTTGTGATGTTAAGACACGCAGAAAGCCTGATCGCATGAATGTAAAAATCTTCGCTATCCATCTATTTCGTTGTGTTATATTAAATATAATTACATATTGTATTCATTTTTCTAAGTATAGAGAAATCAGCTTGTTGACAAAGTTTCCGTTATATGCCGGTCTGTCAAACAGACCCTCATGCTGCCGAGTAACACGAGATGTAGTTTTACATAAAGCGGAGGGATGGGCTCCTTACGGAGTGACTGTGATGGTACAGAAGTTGTCACGGAGGAAGGAACCCATCCCGAAGCGTGGGAGAAATGTATCCATATTTTTTGGATAGCCTAAGAAAATTTATGTGTGTATGAAACAAAAGGAGTTGGAATTTCATGGAACATCAAGAGCTGCAACAGATGAAAAGTCAGATAGAGGACTGGTTTCGTCAGGCAGAAGCCGGAGACATCGAAGCGATGCGCATATTGGGAATTCACTTGATCGAGGGTAAGGGAATATCGCAAGATATTAAAAAAGGGAAAAAATGGATGCATCTGGCAGCAGAAGGTGGAGATGTAATTGCGATGGGAATTTTGGGACAGATGTATTTGGAGGGCGATATCCTTGAGCAAGATGTAACAGAAGGAGAAAAATGGCTTCGCCGAGCTGCAGAAACAGGGGATCATGTAGCGATGTGTGTCCTGGCTTATTATTTGTTAAGAGGTGATCGGTTGAAAGAAAACGTGGAAGAAGCAGAGAAGTGGCTACGCAAGGCAACTGAATTACAGGATCCCGCAGCGATGCGTATCTTGGGTAGTGAATTAATCATTGGAGACAAGATCCGTCCGAATATCGAAGAAGGAATAAAGTGGCTTCAAAAAGCAGCTGAGAATGGTGATACAGTTGCTATGGAGAGATTGGGAGACCTGTTGCTTAAAGGCGAAATCCTTGAGCAAGATGTGAAAGAAGGAGAGAAATGGCTCCGACGGGCAGCTGGGAATGGTAGCCCGGTTGCAATGGGAATGTTGGGAGACCTGTTGATTGAAGGTGAAATACTGAAACAGGACGTGAAAGAAGGAGAGAAATGGCTCCGACAATCAGCTGAGGCTGGAGAACTGGTTTCGATTCGTCTGTTGGGGTACCGTTTGCTGGCTGGGGATGTTTTAGAACAGGATAAGAAAGAAGGAGAAAAATGGCTTCGCCAAGGGGCGTTCGCGGGAGACCCTGTTGCGATGCGGATTTTGGGAATTGAACTGGTGGAAGGAGATTTGTCGAAGGAAGAAGGAATGGAATGGATCCATCAAGCAGCGCAAATGGGAGATCCCATAGCCATGCGCTTCTTGGGGATTTATCTGCTGGAAGGCGATATTCTGGAGCGTGATGTGGAAGAAGGAGAGAAATGGTTACGACAAGCAGCGGAAGCCCAGGATTTGGTTGCGATGAGATCCTTGGGTTATCAACTGATTGTGGGAGACGTGATTCAACCCGATGTGGTCGAGGGAAAAAAGTGGCTTCTAAAGGCTGCTGAACTGGGCGAGCCAACGGCTATGGGGATGTTGGGAAATTTTATAATTGAAGGGGATATCCTCAAACAGGAGATTGAAGAAGGGGAAAAATGGCTCCGGCAAGCAGCAAATATGGGAGAAATCGTTGCGATGCGTCTATTGGGCTATCGCCTGCTGGTTGGTGATGTTTTAGAGCAAGATGCAGAGGAAGGTGAAGAGTGGCTACGTCGGGCATCCATGGCAGGAGAGCCAATCGCGATGCGTATTTTGGGGGTCGAGCTCCTGGAAGGAAATTGGTTGGAGCAAAACCCGGAAGAAGGGGAAGCATGGTTACGTAAGGCGGCTGAAGCTGGTGAGATCTTGGCTGTACGGATATTAGGGGATGCCTTGATCGAAGGAAAGCTCCTGCCGCAAAATGTTGTTGAAGGAGAAAGATGGTTACGTACAGCAGCACAAATGGGAGATCCCATAGCGATGCGTTACCTGGGCGATCACTTTGTCCTAGGTGAATACCTTCCTCAAGATATCGAAAAAGGGGTTACATGGCTTCGTCACGCAGCTGAGTCAGATGATATCATCGCCATGCGCATATTGGGTAGCTTATATATCGAGGGAGAAATACTGGAAGAAGATCTGGAAGAAGGAATCAAGTGGCTGGAAAAAGCAGCTCAAGCAGGAGATTCCATGGCCATGGGAATGTTGGGGAGTGTCCTGTTGGAATTAAAAGTGGGACAACTCTATCAAAGTGAAGGAGAAATGTGGCTACGGAAATCTGCACTGGCAGGAGAACCGACTTCGATGAGATTATTGGCGATGCGGCTGCTTGAAGGTGATGGCATCCAACAGGATATTGCAGAGGGAGAGAAATGGCTTCGTCAGGCAGCGGAGGCTGGAGACATTGAGGCGATGAACCAGTTGGGAGAACTGCTTATTGATGGAAATCTTCTCCCGCGAAATATTGAAGAAGCCGGAATGTGGCTAAGAAGAGCAGCTGAAGCGGGAGATTATAAGAAGAATGGACATTTGCACTAAGAGGCATTAGGACGTTTCCTTCTCCTTTTCAGGAGAATGTGGGAACGTCTTTCTTTTATATCAATCGATTCCAAACCGCCGGGTATACGGATATGTTTCCATATATTAACTGTAAAAAGGGGATTGCATTTTAAAAAATGGCATGGTATATTATTCACTGTCGCTGCGAGATGCGGTGAAATAAAAGCGTGTTCCTTGAAAACTGAAGAGTGAAGCATGACCTCGTTGATTCGATAGAGCAATCAAACTTTTTTGGAGAGTTTGATCCTGGCTCAGGATGAACGCTGGCGGCGTGCCTAATACATGCAAGTCGAGCGGGGTTATTTCCTTCGGGA
>NZ_FORR01000068.1 GCF_900114055.1 Thermoflavimicrobium dichotomicum
GTAGAGTAGAGAACTGAAATTTTGCAGCGACCCCTTTGGGTCGCCTACTCATTTCAGCTCCCCCTCATCAAACCGGACATGAGGTTCTCCCTCATCCGGCTTTCCGATGTTCTTCTTTCCTTGGCATGCGGTTAACTCGAGCTAGTCAGTTTCAATAGTTTACCTTGTGTCAGTCTAATGATCTCTCCCCTTCGTTGGAGTCTTTTCCGCTTATTCCTTTTCTTATTCCAGAAAAGAGTCAAGCGTTCGATGACATACCAATCGATCCGGTTGAGCCACTTCTTGGCTATAGGAGAAGTGAAATAATAATTCTTAAATCCTTGAAGCTTCCTATTTAGTCCTCGTATCAGATCATCTAAGCTCCAGAAAAGTCTGTTTCTGTGTTGTGTGTACTCTTTAATCTTTCGTCTCATTTCCTTCATTGCTTTCTTACTTGGAATATGAGACATCACATATATTTTGTTTCCACCTTTACTCCATTTAGGTAATTTTCTATGATGAAAACCTAGAAAATCAAATCCATTTGTGTTATCCCAGATATTTACTAGCCTTGACTTTTCTTTGTTCAAGGTTAGATCGAGTTTATTCAAAATGGCTTGTATTATTCGTATGCTTTCTAATGCTTCTTTCTTCGTTTTGCACAGAATGACAAAATCATCTGCGTATCTCACCAGTTTGCCCAAATGGGCAAACTTCTTCTCCCAGATCGTGTCCAAGTAGTTTAGGTAAATATTCGCTAATAAAGGGGAGATTACTCCTCCTTGTGGGGCACCAACCTCGGTTTCATGGAACCGTACGTCTTCCATGACTCCAGCCTTCAACCACTTTCTTATGAGCTTTAGCACACGCCGGTCACTAATCCGCATCTCGACCAACTTCATCAGCTTTTCGTGATTGATGTTATCAAAGTACCCTTGAATATCCACATCTACTACCCAATATGCTTTTCTGCTCACTTTACGTATTTGTGAGATCGCTTGATGAGCATTCCGTTTTGGACGAAAGCCATAGGAACAGTCTTTAAAATCTGCTTCGAAAATGGGTTCGATTACCAACTTCGTTGCCATTTGTACCACTCGATCTCGTATGGTCGGGATTCCTAATGGCCTTTGTTTTCCGTCTGCTTTCGGAATATAGGCACGCCGGACTGGACAAGGACGGTATTTCTTCTTTTTCAAATCATGGTAGATTTCGTTTAGAAAACGGCTTTCGCCGTATTCGTCCACAATCTTGGCAATGGATATTCCATCCACTCCACCGCTTC
>NZ_FORR01000032.1 GCF_900114055.1 Thermoflavimicrobium dichotomicum
ATTCCCTCCACCAGGTGCATCGAAGAATCGGGGAACATGACATCCGTAGCCAGCTGTTTGCCCGTCAAAATGTCAGGCAATGCCCGCAGGGTTGCCTCTACCAGAAGCAGACGTGCCCTGAGTTCAGGTCTTTTCAGCCACGCCTCTCTTTTCTCCTCCCACGCATTCCACAACGCCGTGCGGTCCACTGGAGTCGGACCCGTGACTACCAGGTCTTCTTCATCCCATGCAAGATAACCGTTTCGAACCAGGACTGCGATCGTCTCTTCCAACCATCTGTCATAGAGGTCGCGCAGGCCGCTTTGGGATTTAAGAACAGCCGGAGCCGTCCGTTTTTCCGTAAACATTCCAACTGCTTGCAACTGGCCCCATAGCAATTTGCAGAGGAATTCGTCCATCTCTTGCGCTTCTCCCCTGCCTTCTGCTTTGAGGCTTTTTATCTCTACTCGTGGGGTGGAGATATGATCCTGCAGGCTTCGCATTTGGAAGTGCATCTCCTCTGGATAGACCGTAACCGCTTCTTCCGCTTTCCTGCTATCATCCTTTATCCGTTTCATCAACGCCATTTGGTTGACCGGTCCAGCAAGGAGGTTTTCCAGGCTCTCCATCGCCTCCGGTGGTTCAATCGAGCCGATGCCTGCTTCCAGCATCCGGTCTTGATATTCTTTGGAAGCCACGATACCGACACTGCCCCAATAGCCCCAGTTCATCACTTTCACTGCACACTTACACTCTCTGGACAGTTGTTGGGCAAACGCATCCTTGAAGGTGCAACCAGAGGAATAGTTGCTTTGTCCAGGAGATTTGATGAAGGAAACCATAGAAGAGAAAAACATGATAAAATCCAAAGGTTCCTTCCCAAACACTTGCGCCATTCGGACACTTACATCCACTTTGGCTGCAAGCCCGGCGCGAAAACGTTCTTCTTCCATAAAGGCCAAGCTCTTATCCTGCAAAACGATGGCAGAATGGATTACACCGTTGATTCGGCCGTATTTTTCCTTGATTTGCTCATAAGCTCGTTGAAGAGCCTGTAAATTGGTTGCATCCGCCGAAATATAGAACGGAGAAGGGCCAAATGCGGCAAGCCGGTCTAATTGCGCCTGAATTTTTGAATCCTTTTCCCGGCGACCGATCCAAACAATCTTTGCCTGATAAGTCTGGATCATATATTCAGACCAAACCTCTCCGATTCCACCGGCACCACCGATCACCACATACACTCCACCTGGTTGGTACAACGTCATCTCAGACTCGAGGTCCTGGAGAGGGAGCAATTTCTGCCGATACCACTCTTGCTCACGGTAGACCCATGCATTTCCTTGTGGATCGGCAGGTAGCATGAAGATGTCCGCCACCGGCCACTCCGCGTGCGCTTCCAGATCAACCAGACGAACCTTCCAGTGGGGATATTCCTTTGCCATCGAACCAATCAGTCCGTGAATACTCGCATGAGTGGCTGTCACCGGGTCTTGCGGATGAATCGGCTGAGCCTGGATGGTGATCACACTCCACCCCAGATCACGCGTACCATATCCCAAACGGAGCAACGCTTTGATCGTTCGGAAGACAAGATATACTCCCTGTTTCTGATCTTCTATCAAGGCATTATCCACGCAAGAGACAGAAGATGGCGACGGAGCGATCCAAATGAGATGGTCGATCCACCCATAATCATTCAACCTTTCTGCAATCTTCTCGATGGTCTCGTGACCGTCAAGCGCAAGGAACTGCGCTTGGGGATAGAGTTGTTGGATGGTTTCCCTGTTCTCTTCTGTTCCTCCCACCACGACAATCTTCTCTGTCTGGGCAGGAAGAAGCGATCCCTTTTCCAACGGCACCGTATCCCAAACAGGGATAAGCATGTCGGTCTCCATTAGCGGCTCGATTGCTGATGCAGTGGAAACAGACTTGGAATTGCCTGGTTTCTCCCCTCCCATCGTACGCATGGACAGCTTTTTGACCCTCACACAAATCTTCCCTTGATCGTCACACAAATCAATATCCAGTTTCTGTATATGATCCCCTGCTTTGCTGCCGGAGCTGTATCGAATGAACGCCCACATGGATGAAGGACAACGGTCAACTAACTCAATCTCTTCGACCTCAAAGGGAAGGGCTGGAGAATTTCCTCCAGACGGCAACACGCTTCCATTAGGGATCAACAGCCCAACTGTTGCCTGAAACGCAGCATCCATCAGACTTGGATGCAGAGCATATTGCTCGATCGTATCGGACACAGATGAAGGGAGAACCAGTTTTGCCAACACTTGACCATTACCTACGAAGACTTTTTCAATTCCCCGATGCCCCGGACCGTACTCAATTCCTAACGCACCAAAAATCTCGTAGCATTGGTCGGAAGATAATGTTCTTTGGTTGCACTGTTCGCGCAGGGAAACAAGATCAAGCGTTGAATCTTCAAAAACACAATTGATCTCGGCACGTCCCTGGCTGAACATAAGGGTAGCATCATTCGCTTCCTCTGATTCGCCGTAGATTTGATAGGCAATTTCTCCATTATCTTCCGGGACAAGCCCGATGTGTACCAACACGGGTTGATCCTTTACAATCACAGGCCGAACCCAAACCACATTCTTCAATCGAATCCCATTCTGTCCTTTCAATCCGTCCCCTACAGCCAATCCCACTGCTGCCCGAGCCATCTCCAGATAGCAAACCCCAGGTAAAATATGTTGCCCATTCACCACATGATCTCTCAGAAAAAATTCCTCACCCGTAAAGGTTGATGTAAAACGCTGCTCAAAAAAATCAGAGGTATTGGCATGGAGCAGTGGATGAAGAAAAGGGACCATTGCTGAAGGGGCAGCTCCCGTGCTACCCGCAGGAGTGGCTTCCACTTCAGGAATCCAGTAGCGCTCCCGGGCAAACGGATAGGTTGGCAAACTCATCCTGCGAGGCTTGGTATCTTTATACAGTTGCTCCCAATCGATGGATAGCCCGTTTGCCCACAACTCTGCCAGTTTGTCCATTCTGCCAGCGGCCATCCACTTTCCGACTGCTTCTGTCAGATCCTCACCCGAAAAAATGGACGTGATGCCTTCTTTTCCTTTTCTGGCAGTTCCTTTAAAACAATTCTCAATCTGCTCTTCTCCAACGATAAATTGTTCCAGTTTTTGCATCAGATCATGGCTAGTTTCAACAACAAACGCCACTCTGCATTCCATCGGTTCTCTCCCCACTTGAAACGTGAAGGCGAGATCAACCAGGAGTTCATTCCATGAAGTTTTAGTGCCTCCCTTGAGAAAATCAAGTACCTTTTGGGCATATATTTTCAGACGTTCTTCATTTTTGGCTGAAAGCGGTACAATCACCGGACTGATTTTATCCAAAGAGATTTTCTCCTGCTGCGCTTTCGGCGGAACATATTCTTCTATAATCAGGTGGGCGTTGCTTCCGTTTGCCCCAAAAGAGCTCAGGCCGGCTCGTCTAGGATAGACAGATGTTTTCCCGTTTATTTCCACTACAGGCCTTTCCCACTTTTCGAGATGACGCTGCACATAAAATGGGGAATCTTCAAAAGGAATATAAGGATTTAACTGTTCTGCGTGTAGGGAAGGGAATAGTTCCTTGTATTTGAGTTGAAGCAGGATCTTTGTAAGACCTCCCATTCCTGCCGCCGCTTCCAGATGCCCAAAATTTGATTTTGAAGAACCAATCGCACAATATTGTTTATCCTGGGTCCATTTTTCAAAAGCCCGCTTGAGTCCTTGAATTTCGATCGGATCTCCCAAGGATGTACCTGTTCCATGAGCTTCAATATAGCTGATGGTTCTAGGATTGATATTAGTCTTTCGAAGCACCTCTCCGATTACCTCAGATTGAGCAACCGGATCAGGAACCGTAATTCCGGATGTTTTCCCAACATGGTTCAACGCCGAACCCTTAATGACTCCGTATATGTGGTATCCTTCTTTTACGGCGTTCTTTAGGCTGGTCAACAGGACAGCTCCCACTCCCTCTCCGGGAACATAGCCGCTCCCTCCTGATCCAAAGCTTCGGCATCTGCCGTCGGGTGCTAAAAATTGCGCTTTTCGAAGGATTATATACCGATGCGGATGAGTGACAAGATTCACCCCACCGGCAATAGCATAATGGCATTCCTCTTTTTTTATACTTTCACTCGCCAAGTGAATCGCAGTCAAAGCGGATGAACACATCGTGTCGATAGCCATGGACGGACCATGAAAATTAAGGCAATAGGATACCATATTCGGAATGGAAGAGGGGCTTGCTCCAAAAGCCATAGGCTCCCCACGCTGTGTCATTTCTGCCCCATACAACTCAAAGTGGTTCCAAAATACTCCCACAAAGACCCCTACACTTTTCTTGCTTGAAGACGGATAATGATG
The DNA here is from genome assembly GCF_900114055.1 of Thermoflavimicrobium dichotomicum. Lineage (GTDB taxonomy): Bacteria > Bacillota > Bacilli > Thermoactinomycetales > Thermoactinomycetaceae > Thermoflavimicrobium > Thermoflavimicrobium dichotomicum. The sequence goes on from NZ_FORR01000032.1 coordinate 4,374, forward strand.
TTTCGTTCGATCGTGATAGAATCCGGCATCCTCACAAGCCTCCCAAGCCGTTTGTAAAAAGAGTCTTGCCTGAGGATCCATGATTTCCGCCTGCCGGGGAGAAATATTAAAAAAGAGAGGATCAAATTCATCAATACGCTCTAAAAAACCCCCGTATTGATAAATCTCTTCCACATCATACGGTAGCGGATAGTTTTTCCACCTGTCTGTTGGAATCCTCGTGATGCAATCTTTTCCTTCCCGTAGATTCCGGTATAATTCATCGATAGAATCAGCCATGGGATAACGTCCCGCCAAGCCTATAATGGCAATGTCATCACCCGTATCGATTCTATCCTGGCCAACCATGTCATGTTGGGTGATGACTTGGATTGCAGCGGGAACCTTCAGAGACCCGCTCAGGTGATGACGTATTTTTTCTTCATCACCAAAGAGCACCACGTGCTGCGCGGGATTTTGGCGCAGCAACAAATCCATGACCTGTAATCCCAGTTTTCTCGGCAGCGGTTCCATACCAGACGTTGCAGAGATCATTTGTTTCAGTTCATCATCAATTTGCATTCCGCCTTCCGACCATAGCGGCCAGTTAATTGCGATGGTCTTTCCAAAACGCTTGCCAGTGGAAACTAGCTCTTGTCGATGGAGGGAAAAGGAATCCATAAAGGCATTGGCGCAAGCATAATCCGCTTGACCCAAATTACCCGTAACGGACGAAATCGACGAAAAAACCACAAAGAAATCAAGCGGCTCATCCTTGGTGCATTGATCCACATGCCAAAGACCCTGTACCTTGGGACGGAATACTTCGGAAATCTCAGACACATTTTTTCGGAGAATGAATTGATCTTTCACTACCCCTGCACAGTGAAAAACGCCTGTGACAGATCCAAATCTCTCTCTGATTGCGGCAAATGCTTCTTCTATCTCGGTTTTGTTGCCGACATCCGCTTCCAAGTATACAACGTCAGCTCCTTTTTGGATGAGTTGTTTCAGCTTTTCCTCTTTGGTTTGATCCAGTCTGGAGCGGCCAATGAGAGCAAGTTTGATGTTGGCTTGGCTTGCCAAATGATGGGCAATCCAAAAACCCAAACCGCCCAATCCGCCTGTGATGACATATACACCATTTTGTTTGTAGACAGATGTCATGCTTTCTGATCCAAATTGATTTTCCTTCAACCGTCTCACATGGCGTTGTAACGGAACCCCTTTATAGCAGATTTCTTCCGCTCCTTTTGTATGGGAAAGCGCTTCGCTTTGCAGCAAGTGCATAATCTCATGCACCTCTAGTGAATGATGCCGATCCAGCAAGATGACTTGACTGTGAATCCTGGGATTTTCCAGATAAGCCGTTTTCAGAAGCCCACCAAGGGAAGCGGTATATCTTCCTTCTTCCCCTGTGTCGGCCAGAACCTGTATTAGCAGTTCAGAGCCTGCCTTTTCCTGCAAATGGGTCTGTATGATGCCCATCAATTGTTTGCATTTGCTCTCAAATCGGGAGGGATCTCTGTCTTGCTTGGCATCCAACAGTACGACTTCCACACCACTCATTTTACTCAGCAGGAATGAATGTAGATCCGTAAAGCCTTCATCAAGAAGAATCATATGACGACGTGTGACAGCCGTTTCTTGCCTCTCCCCGATATTTTGCAATGTCCAAACAGGTTCTAATAACATCACCTTGGAAGCGCTCTTTGTTTCCACAATCTCCTTCTCATGACCTTGAGTTTCACAGCGCTCAAAGACAGATCGATAATTCTCGTAAAGGTAATCAGCCAAGCTCGTTATATTTGAATATTCAAATAACAATGTGGGGTAAAGTTGTGCTTCCACTTTTTCTTCCAGCACTTTCACTAGACGCAACAGTTGTGTGGAATCCAATCCCAAATCGTAAAATCCCTCTTGGGTATCAATTTCATCCGGATTCTTTCCCAAGACACTTCCAATTTCATCCTGTAAATAGGAGAGAATCATTTTTTTGGCATCGCCTTCACTGATTTCAGAGCGCATTCCTAAATGTTGGTTCCCATCATCAACCGCCCTGGCTGATTCGACTCGTATCGATTCTTGGGATACTGCCCCCTCTTCATCAAGCAGCTTTTGGATCAAGCGCGGCTCTCTCACCCGTTTTGCCGTCAGTTTTTCAAATTCAACCAACAACTCGCCTTTTTCTGAAAAAATGAAAACATCATGCGAAATGATGTCCGGGAGCGCAGATAGTTTCTCCGTCACAATATCCGGTTTTTTGGCATACGTGTAGATCACTTGCGGGAGGGGCTGATGGATGCAAAATCGCTCAATCATAAACGGAATGTATGGAACATGATCGGCTAAAGCTTCAGGCTGGACAGCACTCAATCGAAAGGAGGCACCCGCAAAGGTGGACCCATCCAAAAAAGCTGGATGGGCATAAAATTTATTCCGATACCGTTCTGCTTCCTCGCTTAAATGAAGCCTCATCAATTCTTCATTCTCTTTTTGGTAGACGGTGCCTAACGTCTTCATGAACACACCGTGGTAAATATCTGCCTGCCGTGCCAGGCCATACAGAGCATCCATGTCCCAGAAGTGCGTAGCGTTATTGATAAAATCATCTACTTTCATCTTTGGAAGAACCATGGGTTGCTTCCTCAAAAAGAGCAGGCAGTCCATGATCTCGTCTTGCTTTTCCTCCAGGATCTGGTCACCCTTTATCTTTTGGCTCGTGATGGTTACTTTCCAATGGGAATCTACCGGTTCAAATGTGAGAAAGAGATGTTGGTCAAACTCTTCTGAAGTCACCACCGGCTGCTTAAAAAGCACCTGCTTCAGTTCAATGGCTTGTGTCCCCAAGTAGGAGGCAGACACCCGATATATGATATCCAGCAAGGTAACCCCTGGAAGAGTGCGGATGCCATGAATGCGATGATCACGAACAATGAAATTTTTATGACTGATTTTTTGGAGAAACGTCTCTTTTTTTAGAGTCATCAATATTTCACTCCATATCTACAGTTTTGTTAGCTCAAAAAATTCCATGAAGGGATCATCTCCATGTTCGGCGGCAATCGCCTGGCCTTTCGTCGGTTCGGGCCAAAACCGTTTTCTGTGAAAAATAACCGGTTTGCCTTTTGGTTCCAGGGTTGCTTTAAGGGTATCTGGTACCCCTTCGTTACTGACAATGATGTGAGCATTGTTTCCCCCCAATCCAAATGCACTGATGCCTGCCCGAAGAATATTGGTTTCACTTGTCCATTTCTTGGCTTGCTGGACAGGATAAAACGGCGAGTCTTCAAACTGAAAACGCGGATTGGGTGTATGACAATGCAAGGTGGGAGGAATTTCTCCATGTATGATCGCCAACAAGACTTTGATGATGCTTGCCGCTCCAGCGGCACTAAGCAGGTGACCCAGGTTGCTTTTTACACTGCCTACCCCACAGAATTGCTTTTTTGATGTATAAGCCGCAAAGGTTTGAGTAAGTGCTTTTAATTCAATGGGATCTCCAATCAGGGTTCCCGTACCATGAGTCTCAATGTAGCTGATCGTTTCGGGGTTTATGTTTGCGTCGGCAATTGCCTTCTCAATCAGTTCCTGCTGAGCCTTGGGATTGGGCGTGGTTACGCCCATCGTGTTGCCGTCATTGTTGAGTGCTGATCCGTCTATCACTCCATAGATTTTGTCCTGATCCTGAATTGCTTTTTTCAGAGGTTTCAACACCAGAACCCCGCAGCCTTCTCCCAGTACGATGCCATTCGCTTCCGCATCAAAGGTCTTGCAGCGCCCATCGGGAGACAGTACTTTCGCGGCGCTCAATCCAAGGAACGGGGATTCATCCAGTAATATATCTACTCCCCCGGCCAGCGCCAATTCTGATTCTCCATTTTGGATGCTTCTTACGGCAAGGTGAATGGCAGTCAGTGAGCTTGAGCAAGCTGTATCGACCACCATATTGGGACCTTTCAGGTTGTAGATGTGTGCGAAATGGGCGGCAATGAAATTTTGCGCTGTTCCTGCAATCCAGTCATTTCCCCTCCCTTTCACTTTTTGAGCGAATCCTCCTGCTCTTGTTCCCACGAAAACACCGATTTGTTTTCCCCAAACATCTTCTCTTCCGAAACCTGCGTCTGCCAAGGCTTCCGCACTTACTTCCAGCCATTGTCTCTGCAACGGATCGATTTGGGGAGCTTGTGCTTCCGGTATCTTAAAAAATGCCGGGTCAAACTCTTCAATCCCTTCAAGGAAACCTCCCCATTTGCTAATGGTTTTTCCGTCCTTATATTCTTTGGGATGGTAGAATTTTTCCCAGTCCCAGCGAGACTTTGGCACCTCAGTGATGCAGTCTTTTCCTGAAATGAGATTCTCCCAATACTGGCTGAGAGTCATTGCCCCCGGAAAATGACAAGCCATTCCGATAATCGCAATTTTTTCTCTTTTCATGGACACCTTCGTTTCCCGAAGTGTTGCTTTTTGTCTACGCTGTAATCTCGGCAGTTTCGCCGGTTCATAGGTATTGATCTCGGACGTACTCTCTTTTTCTGATTCAGGAATGGCGAAAAGTGAGGAGACAGCTTCGGAATAGGTTTGCGTCAAATATCGGGTAAAACTCTCCAGTGTCGGATGTTCTATCAAGGCGGAAGGTTCCAGATCAATCCCCTTGCATTCACGCTCAATTCGGCTCACAATCTGAGCCAGCATAATCGAATCAAATCCATACTCCTGGAACTCTGTATCAGGATCAAGCCTGGAAGGATCCATTCTCAATTCTTGGGCAAACATTCCCTTCAACCATGTTTGTGTAAGCTCCGTAAGGGAATCTGCAGTTTCTGTTCGTTCCCGCTTCAACTCCCAGAAATTTCTTTTTTGCATGTCGGCTGAAGACATGTCTTTCAGTGTTCGCTGGCTCAATTTTCGCGGAACCCAAATATCTGGATTCACTACAGCCGGCAGGATTACAGGGGCGGTCCTGTTGGCCAGAACATAATCTAGAAGCTGCATTCCCTCGGCATTGGTGATACTAAGCAACCCTGTCTGCTGATAAGCTTTGCTTTTGGCCTCACCCATTCCGGTCTCTTTCCAGCTGGGCCACTGGATGCTGACGATCGGACACGCATGGCAGTTCGCTTCCGCAAAGTAATCCATATAGGCATTAGCCATCGCGTAGTCACTTTGACCACTAGCCAGTGATGGAATGATTGCAGAAACAGAAGAAAACAGGATGAAAAACTGCAGAGGCTCGTTCTTAAAAATGTTAAATAGCGTATTAAGCCCGACAACTTTCGGACTTAGGACCTCTTGAATTCCATGGAGCGATTTTCGGATAAACGCAGGGTTTTTAAAATCGCTAATACCCGCACAATGGATGACACCACCGATTGGTCCCATACTCCGTTTGATTTCCTGAACGCTCTGATGCAAGGTAAACTCATCAGATAAAGGGACGGACAAGACCTGCACCTGCACACCCTGAGCTTCCAAAGACCTGATTTCCTTGATTTTTTTTGCCGTCGTAGACTCCTCTTGCAGAAGAGAATCCCACACCTCACGGGGGGGCAGTTCCTCACGACCAGTAAGCACTAAACGTTTCACTCCATAGTGCCTGATCATGTGCTGTGCGCATACCAATCCAATGCCTCGTGTTCCTCCCGTAATCCAGACGACATGGTCTTCTGGGAATCGCAGGACTCTTTCCCTGACATTTACATCCTCAACCTCCGCCAGATAGGATCGGAATCGCTCCCCATGCCGGTAACATATTTCCGGATCCTCACAATCAACCAAAAACTCTGATGCAATTTGTTCCGCAAGTGTCCGATCATCGATCAGGTTCTCTACATCCATATGGCGTGAACGGAGATGGCTGTACTCACTTTGCAGCATCCGGTACAATCCGACGCGATCGGCTCCGGACAGACGAATGGCGTCATTCTTAAAAGACTCCAGTCCTCTTGTCACGCAAAGCAGTGTCATTTTCTCTTTATGGCCCTGTTCAATCAATTGTTGCAGCCATTCGATCCAAACCAATGACTCGTATTGTCGCTCTCCGCAACCGACAAGATCAATCAGGCCATCGTAGTTTTTCCAATCGCGCTTGGACCGAAGTTGGGACTCAAGTTGATCCAAATCCCAAAATTCGCAACGCGCAAAATGCTCTGACAGTTGATGCGCCAATCCCTTTGTTTCCGCAGTCATCAAAATAGCGATCGTCCGGTTACTCTTTTTGGTTGGAGTGGCTGCACATGGCTCCCATTGCTTATTTACAAACCGGATGCTTCGTTTTACTGAGTGGTCTTGACGCCCCATTTCCCTCTTCATTGGACGGACCTCTAACCCTTTCATGCTGACACAAACGTTTCCCTGCTCGTCATACCATTCCATATCAAGCTTAATTACGTGATTAACTGTTTTCCTGCTATCACTGAATCGAATGCGCGTCCAAACCAAGGGTCTGTCAGTGACCATGATATCCATCTTCTCCATGGCGATCGGCTGAAGAAGAGGCAGAGCTTCCTTGCTGCCTTCCTCTATCAAGACGGATGATACCTGCAATGCAGATTCCAGAATACCGGGATGCAGAACAAATGATAACGGAGAACCAAAATTGGAAGGGGGAAGCTTTATCCTCGCCAATACCTGGTCAGGACCCTCATACACTTTCTCTACTGTCTGATATTCAGGGGCGTAATCAACTCCTGCAGCTCTGAAGAATTCGTAGAGTTGGCCGGATGAGAGAGTTCGCTTGCCGAATTGAGCCTGCAAAGAGATGACATCCAAGGAAGGAGATGGAGTGATGGGAACGAATGCCGCGACTCCTTGGCTGTGCACGATAACCTCTTGGCTTGCAGCACATTTGCTATAGATTTCATAGGCAATATCCCCATTCTCCTCAGAGATAAGTCCGATGTTCACCAAAACAGGCTGTTCCTCGACAAGTATGGGATCAGCCCAAACTACCTTTTTAAGCTGAATCATTGCTTCACCCTGTTGTAAGGAACCTGCCGCCAGATTTACTGCTGCTCTCACCATTTCCAGAGAAGCCAAATGCGGCAAGCCCTTTTGACCTCTTCTCCCGTACTCCGTCAGGAAAGTTTCCTGTCCCGTAAAGGAAGAACTGAAGCGATATTCCAAGAAATCAGAGGTGTTCTGGTGCAACAAGGGATGAAGCGTGGCAGGCGTTGCTTGTTGGCTAGTATCAACAGGCTTGCTCTCAACGATAGGTACCCAGTAGCGTTCCCTGGCAAATGGGTACGTGGGCAAACTGATCCGCCTTGGCTTGTCCTGACCATATAAGAGATTCCAGTCCAATGGAAGCCCCTTCACCCACAAATCTGCCAGCTTAGTGAATTTCCCCCGTTCAATCCACTTTCCAACGGCTTCCCACAATTCCTCATCCGCTGTAAAAATGGCTACTGTTTCCTTATTTCGCTTGACCTGTCCGCGGTAGAGCCCTTCTATACCCTCTTGCCCTTCCAGAAAACCTTTCATTTTTTCCTGAAGCTCCTGAATGGATTCAACGATGATCGCCAACCGCTCATCCATGGCTTCTCTTCCCACCTGCAGGGTATAGGCAATATTAGCTAGATGAGAGTCGGTAAATCGTTCTTCCTCAATGGCAGTCAGCAATCTTCTGACCTGCTCCTGGAGCTGTTTTTCCGTCTTTGCTGACAGAACGATGATAGCAGGCATCGGGAAAGTGGAGGAACCATGTTGTGCTTCTTCTTCGGGAACATACTCTTCGATCACGACATGTGCGTTTGATCCCCCTGCACCAAAGCTGGAAATTCCAGCAATCCTTGGATATTCCCTGATTTCTCCATTTCGTTGAACCAAAGGGCGCTTCCATTCCGTCAATTTTTGCTGGACAAAAAACGGCGTATCTTCAAAATCAATGTTTGGATTCAGCTTGTCCGAATGCAAGGAAGGCACCAGCTGGCGGTGTTTCATCTGCAGCAATACTTTTGTTACAGCAGCAATCCCTGCCGCGCTCTCACAGTGTCCGATGTTTGATTTTACTGATCCAATAGCGCAGAACTGTTTTTCATTGGTGAATTCCTGAAAAGCTTTTTTCAAGCTGGTGATTTCAATGGGATCACCCAAAGCGGTCCCTGTCCCGTGCGCCTCAATATAACTGATCGCCCGTGGATCAATGCCTGCTTTTTTAAAAGCCTGCAGAATCACACTTGCCTGCGCATTGGGATTGGGCACAAAGAAACCATTTGTCTTGCCGCCGTGGTTCAGCGCTGTTCCCTTGATGATCCCATAAATCTGATCACCGTCTGCAATCGCTTTCTCCAAGGGCTTGAGCAATATGGCACCGACACCTTCTCCCGGGACATAGCCGTCCCCGCCTTCTCCGAAACTTTCGCATCGCCCCTTGCTTGACAAAAAATTTCCCTGAGCGAGTAACAAATATTTGTTTGGGTGGATGGAAAGATTGACTCCGCCTGCAATCGCTGCATCACATTCCCCCTGTCTGATACTCTGGCAGGCCAAATGGATCGCGGTCAATGAGGAAGAACACATGGTATCCACAGCTACACTGGGTCCATGGAAGTTACAAAAATAGGACACCCTGTTGGGTATTCCTGCCGGATGTCCACTTCCCTGCATTGTTTCGGGAGATCCGAAGAGCTGATACTCCTCATACATCACCCCGACAAATACACCTACATTGCCACCAAGACCACGCCCTTGTTGCGAGCCAAGGGTGTGCCGAGTATATCCCGCGTCTTCCAGCGTTTCATATACACATTCCAGAAATAATCGCTCTTGAGGGTCCATGATCATTGCTTCGCGAGGTGATGTATTAAAAAACAACGCATCAAATTCATCCACACCATCCAAAAAGCCGCCCCATTTTCCATATGTTTTGCCAGGTATGTTCCTGTTCTCGTCATAGTACAAACTGTGATCCCAGCGATCTTCCGGAATTTCGGTTATGCAATCCTTTCCTTCACGTAGGTTCTTCCAAAACTCTCGGATATTTCTCGCTTTTGGGTACCGCCCTGACACACCTACAATGGCAATGTCCAAGGCTTCTTTTTCCTTGCTGCTTCCCTTTTTCCTCCCAAATGATGTGAATCGGGAGCGATTCCGGCTGACTGGAGCAGATTTTGTTCTCACCTCTCCGGCAGCGGAATCTTTGGGTATGGAAGGACTGCTCTCTGTCCTCTCCTCGATTCCCAGTAATTCGATGAGTTGATCACGATAGGCTTCAAGGAAATATCCCGTCAATTCTTCGATGCTTTTGTACTCGAAGAATAAGGTTTTGGACAAGGGGCCAAATGTTTCTTCCAGCTTATTGGTTAATTGCATTACCATGACCGAATCGATCCCGTATATTTCCAACGGAGCATCCGCTTCTATGCGGCTGGCCGGCAGTTTGATAACCTCGGACAACAGCTTTTTAAAGTACTGAATCGCCTTCTCCTGAAGTACATTCTGTTTAATGGGCTGTAATTTCCCCATTTCCTTTTTGGCTGACAGAGGATGATGGGCGGCCGACTGCGACCGTTTTGCAAATACATTGGGATATTCATTCATCAAATAATCGGCAAACGACTGGATTGTCGGGTGTTGCAAAAATATGGCCGTATTAAGCTCCAGCTGATACTGTTGATTGAGCTGGTTGATAAACCGGGTCAAGGTGACGTGATCAAATCCAAGCTCATCAAACCCGGCATTGACATCAATATTTTGCACGTCTACTGAGAGCAGTTCAGACACATTCTGCAACAAAGCTGCCTGCAAGTCGTCATGCAGGTTTCCCCTGGATTTTAACAACTTCATCTGTTTCGCTGCTTCATCTGTACTGATTTTTCCCTCTCGTATTTTTCGATATAAATTTTTTAACTGATTATCCATTTGATCCTCCTATTCCAGATATCCTCATGATCTCCTCAAATTCCTCTTCAGACAATTCACCTTTGTATATCCTTTCGGAAAGGTTCCGGTAAAATTCATCATCATATCGTTCCGTCTCATCATGTTCCCATCCATCATTCAGTGGTCTGTGCTGGTGGGGTTCCACTTTTACCGCCTGCTTCAACCGCTCCAATTCGCCAACCATTACCATCACCTGGTCCTTGCCGGATGCAAGGGCCTGGTACAAAGCTTGAATACCAGTCGAAGTTTGCATCGCGGTCATTCCTGTGGTTTGACGCATCATCTTCTCGGTTTCGTGATCGACCTGCATTCCACCCTCTTTCCATAATGGCCAATTGATCGACAGTGTTTTCCCCTGTCTTTGACGGGAAGCCACCAGACTGTTCCGATACTTCGCATACGCATCCAAAAAGGCATTGGCAACGGCATAATCAGCCTGACCGACATTTCCCTTTGCTCCCACCCCGGAAGAGAAGAGGATAAAGAAGTCCAGCGGCAGATCCTTGCTCGCCAGGTCCAGATTCACCAATCCTCTTACTTTAGGAGCCAGCACTTCCTCCATTTCTTGGACAGTTTTCTTCAGAATGAAGTTATCCCGGATTACTCCTGCACTGTGAATGATGCCATCCAGGCGTCCATATTCTTGCAGAATGCCCTGAATCAAAGCAGTAACTTCTTGCCTGTCACTCACGTCAATCTGCCTATACTCGACTAAAGTGCCCATTTCCTCCAACTCTCTTAACTGGGCCACTTTTTCCCGGTTCGGCAAAGAACGTCCTGTGAGAATCAGGACGGCATTCTTGACTTTTTGGGCAATTTCCCTTGCGAAAATCATTCCCAGTCCTCCAAGGCCACCGGTTATCAGATAAATGCCTCCGTCCTTCCATGGAAGGTTGATGTCCTCTTCTGGAGAACTTTCCACTTCATTCCAGCCAGCTACCCACCGCTTTCCGTCCTGATAGCGAATCAAACTGGCCATGGGAGTCCGGCTATTTTCCACCAATTTTTCCATGATTTTTGCCTGATCTTCGCCCGGTTCCACAAGAATTAACTGCCCGACAAATGCCGGGTTTTCTTTTCGGGCTGTCTGTAAAAGTCCGGAAAGCCCTGAGAACAGGTACTGTTCCTCTTGGCTGGAAACGACTATTTGAACTAGCATTTTGCCTTTTGGTTTATCTGTAATCATACGTTTGATTTCTTCAAACACCTGAGTGGCATAAGCTTGGAATCGTGCGTCAATATTATTCCGGCTGGAATGCAAGGAGATGCTGCGGACCCCGCTCATTTGTTCTTCAATCCCCCACTGAACGCTTTCATCCAGCTCACAGAGAAACACCAGGTGCTGTGCATAGTCAGGAGCGATCGCTGACTGTGACACGTTTTCTTCTTTCCATACAGGGAAAAGCATGAGAGTTTCTTCATCCCCCAGATGATCATCGGGGCCGTCTTCTTTCTCTACAACACGAGACGCATATCCTTTCATCCGTGCACAAACATTTCCCTGGCCGTCACACAAATCAATATCACATGTCTGGATCATGTCCCCTGCTGTCCGGTACTGAACATACACCCACATGTCAGGTGTACAGCAACCCATGATTTCCAGCTCTTGCAACGCAAACGGGAGGGATTTTTTTACGGTGCCCTCCACGACGCCTGCAACCACCGATGCCTGGAGAGCTGCATCCATCATGCTGGGATGAAGGACGAATTGGTCTCTTGTTCTTCTGACAGAGAAGGGCAAGGATAGTTTTGCTAAGAGTTGGCCTTCTCCCACGTACACTTTTTCCAGTGCTTGAAGTCCAGGTCCATAGATAAGTCCCATAGACTGAAATGCCTCATAGCATTCGTTTGCAGAGAGAGTCCTGCGGTTGCATCGGGACTGTAAGGCCATGAGATCTAACCTTTCCATTTCCTGGGACACACACAACTCAGCGTAGCCCTGGCTATGAATGAGAGGGTCGTGTCCCTGTTGTTTAGGCCTGCTGTAGATTTCAAAAGAAAGTTCACCGTTCTCTTCAGGGAAAAGTCCGATGTGTACCTGAATAGGCTGCTCTTGTACTTCAACAGGCCGAACCCACGCCATATTTTTGATTTTGATGCCGATTGGGTGGTCTTGTTCTCCACCTGTCGCCTGTGCCACAGCCACTCGAGCCATCTCTAGATGGGCAACTCCAGGAAGAAAGCGTTGACCGTTTACCACGTGGTCTGCCAGGAAAAACTCCTGTCCCGTAAAAGTTGAAGTAAACCTTTGTTCAGTTAAATCCGAGGTATTTGTATGCACCAATGGATGAATGGCCGGCACAACAAGCTCAGAAGATACTGCATTTTTGCCGATGGCAGCATTTGGGCTTTTGCTTGTGTCGAACCAGTATCGCTCCTTGGCAAATGGATACGTCGGCAAGCTCATCCGGCGCGGCTTTAAATCCCCATAGAGTTTGTCCCAATCAAAATCGAAACCCTTTACCCAGAGATCGAGAAGTTTTGCGTATTTTCTTTTCGCAATCCAGGCGTCAATGCATTTGGCCAAATCGTCATCAGCAGCAAAAACCTCAAGCATTCCTTTGTAATTCTTGACTTGTCCCCGATACAACTCACCTGTTTCATCCTGTTCGTTCAAAAACGCTCTCAGTTTTTCCTCCAGTTCTTTGATAGAGACGACGGTAAAAGCCAAGCGCTCTTCCATTGCCACACGTCCCACCTGAAGTGTATAGGCTATATCGGCTAGATGTTCATCAGACCATTGCTGTTCCTGGATGGCGTCGAGAAATTGTCTGGCCTGCTCCCGAAGCCGTTCTTCATTTTTCGCCGACAATACAATAATCGCCGGGTTCTGGGGAGACAGCTTCACGTGACGTGCGGCCGATTCATCCGGAATGTATTCCGCAATGATGATATGAGCATTGGCCCCTCCCGCTCCAAAGGAGGAGATACCGCTGATTCGAGGATATTCTTTTGAGACCCCGTTTAATTCCACAATAGGCCGCTTCCACTCCGCAAGTTCTTGCTGAATCTTAAAAGGAGTGTTGCAAAATTCAATATGGGGGTTTGGCTTCTTCGCGTGCAGCGACGGCACCAGTTGGCGATGCTTCAATTGCAGCAATACTTTTGTCACACCAGCAATCCCTGCCGCACTCTCACAATGTCCGATGTTCGACTTTACTGAGCCAATGGCGCAGAATTGTTTATCATTGGTTTGTTGTTCAAAAGCTCGTGTCAGCCCTGCAACCTCAATCGGATCACCCAATGCTGTACCTGTACCATGCGCCTCGATGTAGGTTACTGTTCTCGGATGAACCCCCGCTCTCTGGAAGGCTTCCGCGATCAACTGAGACTGTGCATGTGGATTGGGAACCGTATAGCCGTTGGTTTTTCCTCCTGCGTTGATCATGCTGCCTTTGATTACTCCATAAATATGGTCGCCGTCTGCAATTGCCTTTTGTAATGGTTTCAAGACGATTGCTCCTACGCCTTCCCCGTCAATAAACCCATCCGCCTGATCGCCAAACGCCCTGCATTGATTGCTCTCTGAAAGCATTGTTGCTGCCGTCAGCTTCATATAATGGACCGGATCTACAATAACATTGACTCCTCCAGCAATGGCACATTCACACATGCCACTCTGCAGACTTTCCACAGCCAAATGGATAGCCGTTAGGGAAGAGGAACAAGCGGTGTCAACAGCCATACTGGGACCTTGAAAATTGAATAGATAGGAAACCCGATTGGCAATAGACCAATACCCTGCTCCGACAGGATAATGACCGTTCATCACTCCGACATATACGCCGATTTTCCTGCTCTCACCAAGAGTAGCGGGCGTATATCCTGCGTCTTCAATGCTAGCATAGGCCACTTGGAGGAATAAGCGCTCTTGTGGATCCATTCTTTCTGCTTCCGCAGGGGATATTTGGAAAAAGAGAGGATCAAACTTGTCGATATCCTCCATGAATCCCCCCCATTTCGTATAGATTGTCCCCCACTTTCCTTTCTCCTCGCCAAAGTATTCCTTCCAATCCCACCGGTCGCCTGGGATTTCACTAATGCAATTTCTCCCCGCTTTTAGGTTGTTCCAGAATTCAGTGATATCCTTTGCTTTCGGATAGCGTCCCGCAAGGCCAATAATCGCAATATCCTGACAATTGGACGAAACGGACGGCGAGTCTTCTATTACTCTACCTGGCACATGAGAAAACCGGCTCACTTTCCGAACAACTGACTTGGTATGCACTGTCATTGACGGTTCAGCTGCACTTTCTTTCGTCTCCAAAGACTCCTGAAAGTCCAATCCTACCAGCTTCATTAGCGATGCCTTTTGTGTCTGGAGAAAATGTTCTACCAAAGCGTCAATCGTTTGACATTCAAAAAACAGTGTGCTGGTAACATTATCCAATACCTTTCGCAAGGTATTCGTCAATTGAACCACCAAAATGGAGTCGATTCCGTATCGCTCCAGAGGCTCTGATGAATCTATCTTGCTGATCGGGACTTTCAATGTTTCACTGACCAGCTTTTTCATAAATAATGTACTTTTCTTTCTCAGCAGTTCTTCTGTTACTTCGTTTGCTGATGTTACTGCAGGTTTTTGACCTGTCAATGGCATTTGAGCCTTTATCGGAACCACTCTCTTTATGAAAGGTGTGGCTTCCGGTTGAAGCTCTCGTTTTTGGCGAACGACTCCATCACTCTCTGCTATAATAATTTGCTTGCCCAATTCATGCGCCTCTTGAACCGGAAAGAGAACCGAACGAAAGCCTTCTCTTATCAGAACCTCCTGCCAGGTTTCTGGATACAATGCGGGACATCCAGGTATGCGCAGTAAGGCATCTTCGTACAGCCACCATCCTTCCAACAATCCAAACGTGATGTGACCGATCAATGTATTGCTGCAAAGCTCATTGAGCATAAGTAATCCATTTGGTTTAATGGTCGCTTTTGCATTACGCAATGTTCTCCGGATATTTTTCGTAGCATGAAGAACATTGGTTGCAATGACAATGTCATACCCTCCCGCACGAATCCCCTGGCTGGCAATCGGCTCTTCTACGTTAAAGATTTGATAGGTCAAATAGGGGTGCTCTGGCCCATACTCTCTTTCTGCATGCAACAAAAAGGATTTCGAAATATCGGTATAGCAATATTCCTCAATATGAGCCTGATAAGGTTTTATTTTCCGCAAAACCATCGAGCTGGTTCCCCCGGTGCCTGCTCCAATTTCCAGAATCCGTATCCGTGCAGACGCATCCAGCTTAAGCCGCTCTAAAATGGCAGCGACGACCGCATCGGCAATCACTTCATTAAAAAAGTCGGAAGTCTGGTTGTTTTTATAAATTCCCCCAACCAAGTCCATGGACGAATTGGGGAACAAGACTTCGGTAGCCAGTCGTTTTCCCGTGAGAATGTCTGGTAACGCTTGGAGTGCTGCTTCAGCTATCATTACACGGGCTTTCAGATTGGGATCATCCAGCCATGACTGCTTCCGGCTATCCCACTCCTTCCATGCTTCCACTCGATCAATAGGGGTTGTTACAATACTCAGGGATTCTCCATCACGCTTAAGATAGCGATAATTGATCAAAACGGAAATTGTCTCTTCCAGCCATCTGTCATAGAAATTGTTCAATCCGATCTGTTTACTGAGGGAAGTGGGAAGTGTATTCGTGTTCGTAAATATGCCAATAGATTGGAGCTGAACCCACAACAATTTGCATAGAAGTTCGTCCATTTTCTCAATCTCATCATTTCCTTGGGATTTAAGACGGACAATCTCTGCGTTTTTTTCAGGAAGATGTTGATGCAGGTTTTGGATATGAGAGGAAAGTTTCTTTGAATAAACAGTGACCGATTCCGTTCCATTCATTCCTTCCATCGTAAGTGGTTTCGTCGTTTTCACCAGCACCATCTGATTGACGGGGCCAGCAAGCAGGATCTCCAAATTCTCCATCGCTTCCGGCGGTTCTATTGAAC
>NZ_FORR01000036.1 GCF_900114055.1 Thermoflavimicrobium dichotomicum
AGGGAGAACCTCATGTCCGGTTTGATGAGGGGGAGCTGAAATGAGTAGGCGACCCAAAGGGGTCGCTGCAAAATTTCAGTTCTCTACTCTACAAATTCTATCGACAAAAAAAGCGAAAGTGATCTGGCAAGTTTTGACAGACTTTGAAATAAATATAGGTATATACTGGTTTCATCAATCATTGGATCATAATAAATCACAACGAGGAGGGGATGGAATCTGACTGTCTATGCAGACGTAGTTTTCCTCCTCAATGGATTGTTTGATTTTTTACTACTTTGGCTTACATCAGCGATCAGGAGGCAGCAAACCAAAGTATGGCGCTTGCTCACTGCTGCTGTGATTGGAGGGGGTTATGCTACACTTCATCTCTGGCCACAGTTTCAAACCATTTACTCATTTCCGGTAAAAGTGATGATTTCACTGGTCATGATATGGATTGCCTTTGGATTTATCCATCTTTTTGCTTTTATGCGAAATTTGGGTGTATTTTATTTTATTTGTTTTGTCACAGGAGGTGCGATGATTGCCCTTCATTTTATTCTGACAGGTGAGAGTCAGACATCTGGAGGAATTTTTTTTACCGAAACCCGTACGGGCTGGGGATCACCTGTATCTTGGGGATTTATTTTAATTGGCTTTCCACTGGTATGGATGTATGCCAAACTTTCTTTTCGCACATTGGAACAACAGCAGCACATTCACCGTTTTTTGTTGCCCGTTCGCATTCAGGTTAAAGGGAAACAGTTGGAGTGTACAGGCTTGGTTGATACAGGGAACCAGCTACGTGATCCGATTACCAGAGCACCTGTCATAATGGTCGAGCTCAAACAACTCGAAGAAAAGATTCCTGCGTCTCTCATTGATATGGTCAAAGAAAAAGACTGGGAACAAGGTTGGGCTCATCTGCCTCCGGAATGGATGGTGAAAGTAAAATTAATTCCTTATCGGGTAGCCGGTGGCGAAACAGAAATGATGATTGCTTTTAAGCCTGACCAAGTAGAGATCTGGCAAGATGACGGGTGGAATAATGTGGGTAGAGTGCTCATAGGAATAGATGTCGGGTGTCTATCATCAGATGGAACTTATCAAGCCATTATTCATCCTGCTTGTGTATCCGCTGTCAGTTAGCACTTATTTCAAGAGGAGGCGTTTACATGCTGGTCAAATTCAAGCTATTTGTTCAGCTGTTTTGGTATCGGTTTTTGTTTCAACTCGGGTTTAAAGGAGAAGAAATCTATTATATTGGTGGAAGTGAAGCTCTGCCTCCCCCTCTGACACGAGAGGAAGAAGAACATCTGCTCAATCGGTTGCCATCTGGAGATGCAGCGGTCAGGGGAATGCTAATTGAGCGAAATTTACGACTGGTCGTATATATTGCACGAAAGTTTGAAAATACAGGAATTAACATTGAAGATTTAATTTCAATTGGTACCATTGGTCTGATTAAAGCAGTAAATACTTTCGATCCGCACAAAAAAATCAAACTGGCCACTTATGCCTCGCGCTGCATTGAAAATGAGATACTGATGTTTTTGCGTCGTAATAATAAAATACGTTCCGAAGTTTCATTTGATGAACCACTCAATACAGATTGGGATGGGAATGAATTGCTATTATCTGACGTGTTGGGAACAGAAAATGATACCATTTATCGGGATATTGAAGATCAAGTTGACCGGAAAATTTTGCACATGGCTTTATCCAATTTGTCAGATCGTGAACGGAAGATTATGGAGTTGCGATTTGGCCTTGATGGTGGAGAAGAAAAAACCCAAAAAGATGTAGCTGATATGTTGGGAATTTCTCAATCTTACATTTCTCGCCTGGAAAAACGGATCATTAAGCGATTGCGTAAAGAATTCAATAAAATGGTATAATTTCATGTTAAATACATCTGATTATAAAATTCCCTTCTCAGGAGATACTTAACATGAAACCATCCTGAGGAGGGAGCTTCATGGCGCGAAACAAAGTAGAAATATGTGGAGTAGATACATCCAAATTACCGGTTCTAAAAAATCCAGAGATGCGAGTATTGTTTCGCGAGCTGCAAGCTGGTGATCGTTCTGCCCGGGAAAAGTTGGTCAATGGTAACTTGCGTTTGGTGTTGAGCGTAATTCAGCGTTTTAATAATCGCGGTGAATGCGTAGATGATTTGTTTCAAGTAGGTTGCATTGGCTTGATGAAGGCCATCGATAACTTTGACCTGAGCCAAAATGTAAAGTTCTCTACATATGCGGTTCCCATGATCATCGGTGAAATACGTCGTTATTTGAGGGATAACAATCCAATTCGTGTCTCCCGTTCTTTACGAGATATCGCTTATAAAGCTTTAC
This sequence comes from Thermoflavimicrobium dichotomicum, assembly GCF_900114055.1. GTDB lineage: Bacteria > Bacillota > Bacilli > Thermoactinomycetales > Thermoactinomycetaceae > Thermoflavimicrobium > Thermoflavimicrobium dichotomicum. Next base: position 2,340 of record NZ_FORR01000036.1, read on the forward strand.
AAGTAAGAGATAATCTGACCAATCGTTATTCTCGCGAACCCACTATCCATGAGATTTCTGAAGTGCTGAATGTTCCTAAAGAGGATGTAGTTTTTGCTTTGGATGCGATTCAAGATCCTGTTTCTTTATTTGAGCCTGTTTACCAGGACGGAGGAGATCCTATTTTTGTCATGGATCAACTTAGCGATGATCGAACCAAAGATATCCAATGGCTGGAGGAAATCGCTTTAAAGGAAGCGCTGAGTAAGTTGAATGATCGAGAGAAGATGATTTTGTCTATGCGTTTTTTTGAAGGAAAAACACAAATGGAAGTAGCAGAAGAAATTGGTATATCACAAGCGCAAGTTTCTCGATTGGAGAAAGCAGCGATTCATCAAATGTATAAATATATTCATTAATCATATGATGTGTTGTTAAAATTAGCGACTCTCATATTGAAAAAGATAACTGTTCCAACATGGGTGATCCGTTGGAACTTTTTTTATATTCTTGCGAGCGAGAAAACCCCTGGCTTCAGCTATGGGGATGAGAGCGAGCGTCGGATGAGTGAGGTCATTAGCCCTTGTGCCAAGTCCGGCGAGTTTTCAGAAAGGTATTTGCAACCAAATGTTCCACTGTTAAAATACAGTCAGTTGCTCCTTGACAAGGGATAGCATATAGGGTTGTGCAAGCCAATCACCTTGCACGTAAAATGCTATGTGTATGGACTGGCTAGACTGAAAGGCGAAAACCAAGCAATAGGTCTAGCCTGTGACGTAGCAATTCAAACTGTTTAACCGTGGGGCCCACGGGGTTAGCTTGGTCAACTTCCTGTCAGTGAACGGGATTACCCAAGAATCCCCTGCGTTTACGCATGGGAGTGGTCAATTGTGATTGCTCTTGTACATTTCCCCTTATTTCTTCATATATATAAATCAAACAGTACAGGGAGCGAAGTGATTGTAATATGATTAAAATTTCCGAATTGCAATCCAAAGATGTTGTCAATATTACGGATGGCCGCAAGCTTGGGCAAATTCATGATTTGGAGCTGGATTTGCGTTTAGGGACCATCAAGGCAGTCATTGTGCCCAGTGAATCCCGTTTTTTTGGATGGTTTTCAGGAGGACAGGAATGGATCATCCCTTGGAAGCAGATTGTCAAAATTGGTTCAGATGTCATTCTTGTTCGCTTGGATGGACGGGACTCTCACACTTATTTGGGACGGCCACTGTTACAATCACCTGTCGATGAAACAAATATTTCTAGCTAATGCAAAGTAGATATATTCCATTTTTAAAATAATACACGGATTTAAAGAGAATAAAGGTAACCGATCCTGCCCTTTGTCTATGTTTGGAGTTATGATAAGATGAAACGAGGAGGGGAGTATATGGAACCATTTGTATATCAAAATATGGGAGGGTTACCTCTTTTTTCTTTAGATAGCTGGCAAAAGGAGTTTCCACATCTGGTCGTTGGATTCAGTGCACGTAACGACAAAGAAGACTGGAATGCTTGTAATTATGCTCTCCATGTTGGCGGAAATCCGGAACGAGTGATTCACAATAGAAAAAGATTGGCCAATGAGTTGGGAATGTCGTTTGCTTCGTGGACTTGTGGGGAACAAGTACATGGAGTACATATTGAAATCGTCCATTCAAGTCAGCGCGGAAAAGGCTGTGATACTCGTGAGACCGCTTTTCAGGATACAGATGGTTTGTTAACCGGTGAATCAGATGTATTGCTTACATCTTATTATGCAGATTGTGTACCTTTATACTTTTACAGTCCAGATCTGGACTGGATTGGTGTGGCTCATGCCGGTTGGAAAGGAACGGTGGGAAAGATCGGTGTACGTATGGTAGAAAAGCTACTCGAATTAGGGGCCGATTTGAATCATATTCGGGTAGCGATCGGTCCTTCCATCGGTGCATGTTGTTATGAAGTGGATGAGCGAGTGATTCATCCACTGCAAGAGGCACTCAAAACCAAAGAGTTGCCGTCAGAATTAGCGAAACCGAATCCAAATGGAAAGTGGCAATTGAACTTGAAACAAGCGAATGCAGCTATCTTAAGAAGAATAGGGATCAATCCGCGTCATATCTTGATCTCATCCTGGTGTACAAGCTGTAGTACCGATCATTTTTATTCTCATCGTCGTGATCAGGGAAAAACCGGTCGTATGGTTGCATGGATTGGAAAGAAGGAAAGGGGATCTTCATGAACGAATTAATTTATCGTTGGGATCAAATTCGAAGCAAGATACATCAAGCTTGTCAGCGGGCCAATCGGGATCCAAAGAGCGTTCATGTTGTCGCCGTCACAAAATATTTGGATTTGGAAGGAACGAAACAGGTTCTGGATGCAGGATTGGAACATATTGGTGAGAGTCGGGTACAAGATGCGGTTCCCAAATGGAAACAGTTGGGTGAACGGGGTATATGGCATTTTATTGGACACTTGCAAAGAAATAAGGTGAAAGAAGTAGTCGGGCGGTTTCAGTATCTTCATTCACTGGATCGATTTTCTTTGGCTGAAGAAGTGAACCGACGTGCTAACCAGAAAGATACAGTGATTCATTGTTTTCTCCAAGTGAATGTATCCGGAGAAGAATCAAAATTTGGGATTTCTCCAGATGAACTGGAAGATTTTTCAAAAGAAGTGGCGAATTTGTCTCATATCGAAATCGCAGGGTTAATGACGATGGCTCCGAAAGTAGAGAACCCGGAAGAAGTTCGGCCTGTTTTTCGTGAATTAAAACGATTGCAACAGCAATTACAAAAGTTGGATCATCCTCGTTTGGGAGTTCCTCATTTGTCGATGGGCATGTCTCAAGATTTCGAAATAGCCATCGAAGAGGGAGCTACTTGGGTCAGGATCGGATCCGTTCTCGTAGGAGGATATCAACGGGGTGATCAACAATGAGGGAGGGTTAATACGTATGAGCATGATGAATCGGATTAAAGGTTTTTTCGGTGTGAATGAAGACGATGAACATTACGAAGAAGAAGAGGAAGTGGATATGGAGACACATCATACACCACCGCCAAAAGGGAAGAGCAATATTGTCTCTTTACACACACAGAAAAATATTCGTTTAGTCCTGTTTGAACCCCGGGCCTATGAGGAAACGCAAGAAATAGCGGATAATCTGAAGTCTCATCGCCCTGTTGTTGTTAACTTGCAACGTGTTCGGCGAGATCAGGCTCTACGCATTGTTGATTTTTTAAGTGGAACTGTTTATGCTTTGGGAGGGCAGATTCAGAAGCTGGGACCCCATATTTTTATTTGTACCCCTGCCAATGTGGATATTCAAGGAACGATTACGGAAATGCTACATGATGATACGCTCTAATGTGGTAGGATTGAGGTGACAAATCTCGGATGACAGCCCTTGTTACGATAAATGCGATACTGAATTGGGCAAGTTATATCTACCAGATCTTAATTGTTATCTATGTTTTTATGTCATGGTTACCAAATGTAAAAGATTCATCGATCGGATTTTTGTTAGCACGAATTTGTGAGCCCTATCTTTCTGTGTTTCGTCGCATTATACCACCCATTGGGTTTATAGATCTTTCACCGATCTTGGCCATTATCGCTCTACCCTTTCTTGTAGATGGATTGCAGATAGTCATTCAGTATATTGTTGGGGTGTTTATCTAATAAAATGGTAAAAAAGGATCCAGCTCTATTGGTGCATTTTCGGCCTGATGAGCATGCTTTTGTAGAAAGAGCATGGGATTGGGTTGATCGGGCGGTAAACAGATCACAACCGATTACCACATTTTTCCTGAATCCGAGAGAGCAATATATTTTAGAAACGTTCGTGCGACGTGAATCCGAATTAATATGGATGCTAAATGGGGGCTATGAATCTGCTGAAAGATGCCGGATGGTCATTAGCCCCACTTATATTTCTATTCAACCCGATTGGTTTCAGTTGGGTTTTTTACGGATTGAACCGATCGGAAAAGGGAGTTTGGATCATCCTGATGTGCTTGGGGCATTATTGGGGTTAGGGATAAAAAGGGAGATGCTTGGAGATTTGCACCCACATCCTACAGGGTGCGATTGTGTGGTAGCGAAGGAAATGGTTGACTATATTTGTGCACAGTTGCACCAAGTGGGCAAAAATAAGGTGAGTATAAAAGAAATTTCTGCCCATGAATTATATGTTTCCAAGCAAGAATATCAGACTCGTACAGTGATTGTCTCTTCTTTGCGACTGGATGCTTTATTGGCTGAAGGACATTCGTTCTCCAGATCCAAAGCTGTTACCCTCGTCAAAAGTGGAAGGTGTAAAGTAAACTGGAAACAAGTTGAAAACCCTTCTTATCAAGTAGAAGTGGGCGATATGATTTCTTTGAGGGGATTTGGACGAATTCGAATCAAAAGTATTGAAGGTTTAACGAAAAAGGGAAGAAATATTATTTTATTGGATTACTTAATTTAAACAATAACACCTTTTTCTGGTTATAGGTAGCATTTGAGCAGGATATCTGTTAATATTGTCGAATAGAAGAGGCATCCAAAGTAATCCAGGAGGTGCGGATATGGCATTAACAGCATATGATATACACAATAAGGAGTTTAAGCGTTCGTTTCGGGGATATGATGTGGATGAGGTAAATGATTTTCTTGATCAGATTATTAAGGAATTTGAGATTTTAACGCGTGAAAAATTAGAATTGGAACAGCAAGTGGAAGAGTTGCAAGCTGAGATCGATCGCCTCTTGCAAGGAGACTCGTCCATGTATACTGGACAGCAAACAGCGATGCAACCATCCAATCAAGGTACACAACGTTTCTCTGCAGTAACACCAGAAACGGCTCCATTACATTCGCCAATGCAAAATCAAAACAATCAGCAGTATACAGGTATGCAACCAGCTGTTCCTGCGACGAACGCTCCAGCTCCTATTTCGCAAATGTCTCTTTCTTCTATGGAGCAAAGTATTCACAAGTCGATTCGTGTTGCTCAAGAGGTAGCTGAGGAAGTAAGGATCAATGCAAAGAAAGAAGCAGAGCTTATCGTTCAGGAAGCCGAGAAAAATGCGGATCGTATCATTAACGAAGCATTGCAAAAAGCACGGGCTATTCATAGTGAACTGTTGGATTTGAAACAAAAAGCAACTGTTTATCGAGCTCGTTTCCGTACATTGGTTCAGTCCCACTTGGATATTCTGGAGAATTCGGATTGGGAATCACTTGAAGAGCTTGAAACCAATTTGGAAGAGCGTGGCAAACAACTTGAGCAATTTGCAGAGCGTAGCCATACGAACAATGAGCAATACTTGCTGGAAAGTCCACAACATCAATTGGTGGATCATCAACAAGGCAATATGAATATGATGGATTATCAACAAAATCAATATCAATCACACAATCAATTCCAAAATAACTATCAAAACCAGTATCAGAACCAATTCCAACAACAATCTCATATGCAGCAGCAAAATATGCAAATGCCATCGAATGACTTCAGAAATAATAACGACTTTAGAAATAATGATTTCAAAAACAACGAGTTTAAAAACAATGAATATCGTACGGTGGATGAATCACAAAGTGTCATAGATGAAGTGGCCGCTTCTTATATGGAAGAAGAAGAGGAACCACGTCGTGAATTGAGAAGAACAGCTCGGAAGCTGAAGAAAAAAGCGATGTTTTAAGGTTTTTTGATGGATCGTTCCGCTCTCAAAATGGTAGATGAATTGTTGGGAAATTTGTGGTATAATTCCAGACAAAGATGAATGAAAATATTGGATGACTAGTTAAAATGATAACTGGATATGGGGAATGGTAAGGAAAGGGAAGAGTAAATAGAGTCACTCGTGCTACAGCGAATTAGGGATGGTGGAAGCCTAATCCGAGTGTCTATTGAAAATCGCCCTGGAACCGTCGCCTGAAATAACAGTAAGGTGGACCGAGTCATTCACGTTACGAATGATGGAGTGGTTTCGAGATGAAAGTTTTTTTTATTTCGAAACTATTAGGGTGGTACCGCGGGAGCCTTCTCGTCCCTAGAGGATGATGAGGGCTTTTTTTTATTTTATGGAAAGGGAGTGTGAAAGAATGGTCGATTATAGCAAGACCTTGAATTTGCCGAAGACAGAATTTCCGATGCGCGGAAATTTGCCAACCAGAGAGCCAGAGATGCAAAAATGGTGGGATGAGATCAACATTTATAGACAAGTGAGAAAGAAAAGGGAAGGCCAACCGAAATTTATTTTGCATGATGGGCCGCCTTATGCCAATGGAGATATTCATATTGGACACGCGTTAAATAAAGTATTAAAAGACTTTATTGTACGATATAAGTCGCTCAAAGGATTTGATGCTCCGTATGTACCTGGTTGGGATACACATGGCTTACCCATTGAACATGCTGTTGTAACCAAAAAGAAAGTAGACCGTAAACAAGTAGATGCTGTTGAATTTCGTGAGAAGTGTAAAGAATATGCTCTTTCCTTTGTGGAAAAACAAAAAGCACAGTTTAAAAGGCTAGGAGTATGTGGGGATTGGGAGAATCCGTACATCACTTTGCTGCCTGAATATGAGGCACAACAGATCCGCATTTTTGGGGAGATGGTGAAAAAAGGCCATATTTACCGTGGATTAAAAACCGTTTATTGGTCCCCATCTTCCGAAACTGCTTTGGCTGAGGCAGAGATCGAGTATTATGACAAGCGTTCTCCTTCTATCTATGTAGCTTTTCCTGTTAAAGATGGAAAGGGAATTTTACCAGAAGACAACACATTTGTAGTAATCTGGACAACTACGCCATGGACTCTTCCAGCCAACTTGGGTATTGCCCTCAATGAAGAGTTTGAATATAGCTTGGTACAGGTAAATGATCGGAAATTTGTTCTCGCTACAAAACTGGTGGATGAAGTAATGAAAGTTTGCGAGATGAGTGACTATCAGGTTGTACAAACCTGGAAAGGAAAAGAACTGGCTGGAGTCATTTGTAACCATCCGTTTTACGATCGGGAAAGCCCCATTGTTTTTGGTGATCATGTTACATTGGATGCTGGTACGGGTTGTGTACATACAGCTCCAGGGCACGGGGAAGAGGACTTTCAGGTTGGACAGAAATATGGTTTGGGCGTGCTTTGCCCGGTGGATGGAAAAGGGCGCTTTACCAAGGAAGCACCTGGTTTTGAAGGGCTGTACTATGATGATGCAAACAAAAAGATTACGGAGCTTTTGCAAGAAAAGGGCCTTTTGCTGAAGCTGAATTTTATTACACACCAATACCCACATGACTGGCGGACCAAAAAGCCCGTTATCTTCCGGGCTACAGAACAATGGTTTGCTTCGATTGATGGTTTCCGGAAAGAAATGTTGGATGAAATCAAAAAAGTGAAGTGGGTACCCAAATGGGGGGAAGTCCGTCTTCATAATATGATTGCGGACCGTGGAGACTGGTGCATCTCCAGACAGCGTATTTGGGGTGTTCCTCTACCCATTTTCTATTGCGAGGCATGTGGTGAACCACATATCAACGAACAAACGATCGAACATATTGCCAATCTGTTTACACAAGAAGGTTCTACTGCCTGGTATGCAAAGAGTGTCAAGGAGTTAATGCCAGAAGGACAGGCTTGTGCCAAATGTGGAGCAACAGAATTCCGTAAAGAAACGGATACCATGGATGTTTGGTTTGATTCAGGAAGCAGCCATGCAGCTGTATTGGAACAACGTCCAGAGCTGAGGTGGCCAGCAGATATTTATCTGGAAGGATCTGACCAATATCGTGGGTGGTTTAATTCTTCGCTATCTACAGCGGTTGCAACAAGAGGGCAGGCACCATATAAGGAAGTACTGAGCCACGGTTTCACTTTAGACGGAGAAGGCCGTAAAATGTCCAAATCGCTTGGGAATACGATTGAGCCACAAAAAGTGATCAATATGTACGGAGCGGACATTTTACGTTTGTGGGTAGCATCTGTTGATTATCAGGCAGATGTCCGCATTTCCGATGCGATCTTAAAACAAATTGCTGAAGTATATCGGAAATGGCGGAATACTTTCCGTTTCTTGCTTGGGAACCTGGCGGACTTTAATCCAGAAACGGATCGAGTCGCTTATCATGAGCTAACTGAACTGGATCGTTACGCTTTGATGAAGCTACAACGCCTGGTTCAACGTGTAAACAAGAGTTATGAAGAGTATGAGTTCCATCAAGTGTATCATTCGGTTCATCATTTCTGTACCGTATTTTTGAGTCAATTCTATTTGGATGTGTTAAAAGATCGTTTATATGTTGAGCCAACAGCAGCACCGATTCGTCGCTCTGCTCAGACAGTCCTTTATGAGCTTTTGACTGCGCTCGTGAAGTTAGTGAGTCCAATTATTCCACATACAGCAGATGAAGTATGGAAACATATTGCTGGCGTGGAAGAAATCAGTGTACAGTTATCTTTATTCCCAGAAGTTCGAAATGAATGGTTAGATGAAGAGTTGGAGAAAAAATGGGATGACTTCCTGGAAGTCAGGGATGTTGTACTGAAAGCCTTGGAAGAGGCGCGGGCAGCTAAGCTGATTGGAAATTCTTTGGGAGCAGCCTTGGAGATCACACCAGATCAAGCAACTTATGACCTCTTGAGTCAATTAGACCGTTTAGATCAGTTATTCATCGTCTCACATGTAGAAATATTGCCACCATCTGCCGAAGGATCTAAAGATCAAAAAGTAGAGGTAAAAGTAAAAGTAGCTGAAGGCGAGAAGTGTGAACGGTGTTGGGTAATCTCGCCTACCGTTGGGTCTGATTCAGAGCATCCAACCTTGTGCAGCCGTTGTGTGTCTGTCGTTAAAGATCATGATCCTGAAATCTGATAGGTTCTTTCTTTCATTGACAAATGCGAGACACCTGTAAACTTTTTCTGCGTCGTGAGCAGTTTACTTTAGTCAATATGGCAAGAACCAGAGGGGCTGACTTTTAACTTATTGAGTCAGCCTCTCTATCATGAATCGACTGGAAGGAGCGGTATTGATTCTGCAAAATTCAGATACATAAAAGCAGATTTTTGCTTCTCCCATGCAGTTAACGCTTGCAGAGAAACAGAAAAAAATGTAGAAAAACCTGTTGACTTTGATTTTAGATCGTGATATATTATTCACTGTCGCCGCGAGATGCGGTGAAATGAATAAAAGAAAGTGTTCCTTGAAAACTAAAGAGCGAAACATGACCTCGTTGATTCGATAGAGCAAATCAA
>NZ_FORR01000037.1 GCF_900114055.1 Thermoflavimicrobium dichotomicum
ACGGAAATCAATGATTTGCTCCTTACCGCTCTCGTTCTCACGATGAAGGAATGGACAGGCGAAACACGAGTCGCCATCGACTTGGAGGGGCATGGCCGGGAAGAGATCCTGGAAGGAATCGATCTGACTCGAACCGTGGGATGGTTTACCTCGATCTATCCGGTGTTGTTTGAACTAAAAACCGATGATCTCTCAACCGCAATCAAAGAAGTAAAAGAGACCTTGCGCCGGGTTCCCAATAAGGGCGTCGGTTATGGCCTGCTCCAGTATCTAAGCGAAGAAAAGATTGATTTCCGTTTACAGCCCGAGATGAGTTTCAACTATCTGGGGCAGTTTGGACAAGAAGGAGCAGACCAAGAAATGGCGGTCTTACCGATGGGGCACCAGATTAGTCCACGCAATCGCCAGATTCATGCCCTCGAGGTGAATGGAGTGATTATGAATGGCGTCCTGCATCTCAACTTCCACTACAATCGCAAGGCCTACTTGCCACAAACAATAGAAAAGCTGGTTGAAAGATACAAGTCTTATTTGCTGGAAGTTATTTCTCATTGTGTGAACAAAAAAACAGTGGAAAGAACCCCGAGTGATTTCAGTATGAAAAAAATGACAATGGAAGATTTGGATGATGTCTTTGCTGCGTTAAAAGATCTATAAAAAATGCGGATAAGGTGGTTGATAATCCGGGTTTCCTAATCCCAATGAGCCACTTTTCCTGAGAAAAGGCATGGGAAGCAAAGTGGAAAAGGAAAAACCGTGGTTAAAAGGAAGCATTGTCAGCCATTCTGATTCAAATCGGGGTTCCTTTTTGATCAGCAATATGCTTTGGAAAAGGAACCCCAAATCAGAAAGGAACTTTGTTAACAAGCTTGATTCGAGGTGGTTTCTATGTTTGATCCAAGTAATGTCAAGGATATTTACCGATTATCTCCGATGCAAAAAGGGATTTTATTTCATAGCTTGATGGATCAAAGTAGCCATTATTTTGAACAGATGACTTTCCATCTGGAAGGAACGGTATCGCTTGTTTGTCTGGAAGAGAGTCTCAATCTGCTGATTCAAAAATACGATATTTTACGGACGATCTTTCTCCATACCAAAGTGAAAGAACCCACACAAGTGGTTTTAAAAGAGAGAAAAGCGGCGATCGATTATCGTGATCTTTCTCATATCGAAAAAGAGAAACAAACCCAGCTGGTAGAAGAATTGAAAAAAGAGGATCGGGAGAAAGGATTTGATCTCTCTCGAGATCTCTTAATCCGTCTTACCCTGTTAAAAACCGATGATCAGCATTATCAACTGATCTTTAGTCACCATCATATTTTGATGGATGGTTGGTGTATTAGCATTCTCTTAAATGACTTATTCGACATGTATACACGACTTCTTCATAACCAACCTATTCCACGAGAAAAAGTAACTCCTTATAGTCACTACATTGCTTGGCTGGAAGAACAGGATGAAGAAGCGGCTCGAGCATATTGGAAAAACTATCTGCAAGGATATGATCAGATCACAGGTATTCCCTGCCGAACGGAATCCAAACAAACCGAGTATCAGAATGAAGAGATTTATTTTCGATTTGATCAGGAGTTAACCCAACAACTGGCTGCTTTAGCCAAAAAAAATCAAGTCACAATGAATACCGTTTTCCAAACGATCTGGGGAATTTTACTGCAAAAGTACAACAACACAACCGATGTTGTCTTTGGTTCGGTCGTATCCGGGCGGCCTGCGGAAATACCCGATGTAGAGAAGATCGTTGGTTTGTTTATTAACACTATTCCTGTTCGGATCCAGCGGAAGGAAAAAGAAAGCGTTCAAAACTTGTTGCAAAGAGTACAGGATGCGGCTCTCTCATCTGAGCCATATGACTATTTATCCTTGGCAGAAATCCAAGCAGCAAATGGATCCAAACAATTAATTGACCATGTCGTGGCATTTGAAAATTTCCCCGTGAATGAAGGAACGTTCCAAAATGGAAAGTCAGCCGGGCAACTTGGATTTACCATTACAGGAATGGATTCATTTGAACAAACCAACTACGATCTGAGTGTACAACTTCATGCCGATCAGGAATTGGTTGGAAAACTTATTTTCAATGGACGAGTCTTCCCCCGTTCCTATATGGAGCAAATTCCTAAGCATTTAGAGAATATCGCACGGATTATCGTAAAGAATCCAGATATTCCGGTTGAACAGATTGAGATCATAACTGAGGAAGAAAAGCAGCAGTTACTCGTTGGATTTAACCAAACCTATACCGACTATCCACGGAATAAAACGATTCAGCAACTATTTGAGGAGCAGGTAGAGAAAACACCTGAACAGGTTGCTTTAATTTACCAGGGAGAGTCCATGACATACCAGCAATTGAACAAGAAGAGCAATCAGCTCGCTCGGGCATTGAAGAAGAAAGGTGTACAACGAGAGCAAATAGTGGGTATCATTTCCGAGCGTTCGTTTGACATGATTGTAGGGTTGCTCGGAATCTTAAAAGCCGGTGGCGCTTATATGCCAATAGATCCCACTTATCCTGCGGATCGGATTGAGTACATGCTCGAAGATAGTGGGACCCAACTCTTAATCGTTCAAAAAGAAGAAATGATTCCGGCTTATTATCAAGGTGAGGTTGTCCTTCTCAGTGATCCACAATGGCAAGAAGAATCCGGCACTAATCTGGAGAGCGAAAATACAGCATCCGATCTTGCCTACATTATTTACACCTCCGGTTCAACCGGAAAGCCAAAAGGGATTTTAACCACTCACCGAAATGTTGTGAGAACAATCAAAAATAATGGCTATATCGAGATTACAGAAGACGATCGGATTTTACAGCTCTCCAACTATGCCTTCGATGGTTCTACCTTTGATATTTACAGTGCTTTATTAAATGGAGCCCAACTCGTCTTGGTCTCCAAAGAAGAATTGTTAGATCCTGGAAAACTGGCGAAGTTAATCGTTCAATATCAAATCACGGTTACCTTTATGACAACCGCTCTCTTTAACACCTTGGTTCACTTAGATGTTGCTTGTTTTAAGCACATGAAAAAGATTTTATTTGGCGGGGAAAAAGTATCCATCAAACATGTGCAACAAGCATTGGCGTATTTGGGAGAACACAAAATCATTCATGTCTACGGTCCAACCGAAACGACAGTGTTTGCGACTGCTTTCTCTGTCGATCGTTCGATTCTTAAGAGCCAAACAGTTCCGATTGGTAAGCCCATTAGCAATACCACCTGTTATGTTGTTAACCGGGATGGGCAGCTTCAGCCAATTGGAATCCCAGGCGAGTTATGTATTGGGGGAGAAGGGTTGGCCCGGGGCTATCTCAATCGCCCTGATCTAAAAGAGGAAAGATTTGTAGCAAATCCTTTTGTCCCTGGCGAGTGGATGTATAAAACAGGGGATTTTGTCCGCATGTTGCCGGATGGAAATATTGAATATCTTGAACGGTTGGATGATCAAGTCAAAATCCGTGGTTTCCGTATTGAGCTAGGGGAGATTACAGATCAATTGTTACAACATCCTCAAATTGAAGAGGCTGTGGTGGTCGCACGTACTGATGAGCAAGGCCATTCATATCTCTGTGCGTATCTGGTGACCGATGGCCCTTGGACGGTAGCGGAACTACGGGAACATCTGGGCAAATCCTTACCTGAATATATGATTCCTTCATACTTTGTCGAATTGGAAAAATTACCACTCAATGCCAATGGAAAAGTGGACAAACGTGCTTTACCAGAACCATTCGGCAGAGGGCAGAAGCAAGAAGACTATGCCGCTCCGACGAACGAAACAGAAGAAGATTTGGTTTCCATCTGGAAGGAGATTCTCGGAGTAGAGCAGATAGGCATTCATGACAATTTCTTTGAACTAGGTGGACATTCGCTTAAAGCGACGATGCTGGCCTCTCGTATTCATAAGAAGTTAAATGTAGAGATTCCACTGCGTGAACTCTTTAATCGTCCAACGATTAAACAATTAGCCGATTATATTCGTGAGGCAGAAGGAAATCCTTATGCGTCCATTGAGCCAGCGGAAAAGCAAGCCTACTATCCATTATCTTCTGCTCAAAGACGGATGTATATGGCACAACAGTTGGAGGATGCAAAAGGAGGAACCAGTTATAATATTCCTTTTGTCCTTGAATTACAAGGCACGCTAGATGTAGAGCAATTGTCTCAAGCATTCCGTCGCCTGATTGAACGCCATGAATCGCTCCGGACGTCATTCCATCTAGTGGATGGCAAACTAGTACAAAAGGTTCACTCACAATGGGAGTGGAACTTGGAGATGTGGGTGGCGGAGGAAGAAGAGGTTCCTGCTTTAATTGACGCGTTTCTCCGACCCTTTGAGTTAAGCGAAGCGCCCTTATTACGTGCAGGACTCATTCGACTGGATCAGGACCGGCACATTTTGATGATGGACGTGCATCACATTATCTCAGATGGGGTATCCAATACGATCTTACTCCAAGAGTTAACCCAACTCTATCGTGGAGAAAAGTTACCTCCCTTACGAATTCAATATAAAGATTATGCCGTTTGGCAGCAAAGTGAGAAGCAAAAAGAGAGTTTTAAAGAGCAAGAAACTTATTGGCTGAATCAATTTGCTGGTGAATTGCCTGTCCTGGAGCTGCCAACAGATTATACACGTCCTGCGGTTCAACAGTTCCATGGGGAGACTCTTCGCTTTGAAATGGACCGTGATCTGGTCAAACAATTAAGAGAGTTATCTAAGAAAGAAGGAAGCACTCTATTTATTACTTTATTGGCTGCGTACAATGTATTGCTCTATAAATATACCGGACAAGAAGATTTGATCGTGGGAACCCCTGTTGCGGGACGTCCTCATGCCGATCTAGAGTCCATTGTGGGTGTCTTTATTAATACGCTGGCACTCCGTAATTATCCAACAGGCAATCAAACGTTCCAACAGTTCCTGGCATCGGTCAAAGAGCGAGTGTTACAAGCTTATGAATATGGGGATTATCCATTTGATGATCTTATTGAGAAATTAAATCTCCAGCGTGATCTCAGCCGTCATCCTTTATTTGATACCATGTTGAATTTGCAAAACATGGAAATCAAGGATATGGAACTTCCCGGACTTGTTCTTCGCAACTTTGACTGGGAGTACAAAAATACCAAGTATGATCTGACTTGGGATCTTTCTGAATTAGGTTATGACCGACTCTATGTTTCGGTGGAATATAGCACCAGCTTGTTTAAACGTGAGACCATTGAGCGGATGGCTCAACATTTTGTGCATCTCTTACGTCAGATTGTGGCAAATCCGGAACAGCTTTTGTCTGAGTTTGAACTGGTTACTGAAGAAGAGAAACAGCAACTATTGTTTACATTCAACCAAACCGACAAAGACTTCCCAAAAGATAAAACCATCCATGCCTTGTTTGAAGAACAAGTAGAGAAAACGCCTGAGAGTGTCGCTGTCGTCTTTGAAGAAGATCAGCTCACTTATCGGGAGTTAAATGCGCGTGCGAATCGTTTAGCTCGTATCTTGCGAGAACAAGGAGTCCAACGGGAAAACTTCGTCGGCATTCTTGTTGATCGTTCGGCCGAGATGATTGTTGCGATTCTGGGTGTCCTCAAATCCGGTGGGGCTTATGTACCTCTTGACCCTGAATATCCTGTCGAACGAATCCTGTATATGCTGGAAGATAGTGGGGCTCAACTGTTACTGAAGCACAAGCATATCCCTACACCGGAAGGGTACAAAGGCAAAGTACTGATTCTGGATGAGCTGGAGCGGGAACAAGTCGATGATTCTAATCTTGAGATCGTCAATGAGGCGAATGATTTGGCTTATCTGATCTACACCTCCGGTTCAACAGGAAAGCCAAAAGGAGTCATGATTGAGCATCGAGGCGTAGTCAACTTGCGTCTGATGGCCGAAACCTACAATATTCGCCAAGGAAGTCGTGTCTTGCAATTAGCTCCCATTAGCTTTGATGCTTCGGTAGGGGATATCTTCCACACCTTATTATCTGGAGCGAGCCTGTATATTGTGAAAAAAGAAAAACTATTAAATGGAGCGGAGTTTATTCAGTGGCTAAGAGAAAAAGAGATTACATCGATTCCGTTTATTCCGCCATCTGTTTTAAAAGCTTTGCCTTGTGAGGATTTACCGCATTTGAATACCATTAGTACCAGTGGAGAAGCGTTACCGATTGATTTAGTGAAACATTGGGGGAAAGGAAGAACCTTCTTAAATGCCTATGGTCCAACCGAAGCAGTGGTAGATGCAACGATTGGGGAATGTACTGTTGAAATGGATAAAGCCCTGATTGGAAAACCCATTGCGAATAAGAAAATTTATATCCTCAATCAACACAATCAACTTCAACCGGTTGGTGTAACCGGTGAATTGTGCATCGGCGGAGAAGGTTTGGCACGTGGCTATCTCCATCGTCCGGATTTAACTGCCGAGCGCTTTATTCCTAACCCTTATGTACCAGGGGAAAAAATTTATAAGACGGGTGACTTGGCTCGTTGGCTTCCAGATGGAAATATCGAGTTCTTGGGACGAATCGATGATCAAGTGAAGATTCGCGGCTATAGAATTGAGTTGGGGGAAATCGAAACCCGTTTGTTAGAACATCCTTCCATCAAAGAAGCAGTGGTTGTCGCACGCCGTGACAGTCAAGGATACCCCTATCTGTGCGCTTATATGGTTACCCGTGGATCGTGGACGGTTTCAGAGCTACGCGAGCATTTGAGTCAATCGCTGCCACAATACATGATTCCTGCTAGCTTTATGGAACTGGAAAAACTACCACTTACAGCAAACGGAAAAGTAGATAAGCGCAATCTGCCTGAACCTGTGGAACCAACGGATACAGGGGCAGATTATGTGGCACCAACCGATCCCATCCAACAAACACTAGCACAAATTTGGCAAGAAGTCTTAGGAGTCAAACAAGTCGGTATTCATGATAACTTCTTTGATTTAGGTGGAGATTCTATTAAAGCGATTCAAATTGCCGCTAGACTCAATCAGCAAAACCTGAAGTTAAATATGCGAGATCTCTTTATGTATCCAACCATTTTTGATCTCACCCCATTTGTACAAACGACGCAAATCGAGTCAGAGCAAGGCCTAATCAAGGGCGATGTTCCTCTGACACCGATCCAGCATTGGTTCTTTGAACAATCCTTTGCCAAACCGCATCATTATAATCAGTCCATGATGTTGTTTAATCGAGAGGGTTGGGATCAAGAACGGGTAGAACAAGCATTTAGCCAATTGGTGGCTCATCACGATGCATTGCGCATGCGTTATCGACAAGAAGCAGGCGCGATCATCCAAACCAACTTAGGATTGGATGGAGAGCACTTTACCCTTACGGTATTTGATCTCACACAAGAAACTGATGTAAGACAGCGGATGGAGGAGGAGGCGAATCGCCTTCAAGAAAACCTCCACCTTTCTGAAGGACCGCTTGTCCGGCTTGGACTTTTCCGCACAATCAGTGGGGATTACTTGCTGATCATTATTCATCATCTGGTCGTTGATGGCGTTTCTTGGCGCATCTTACTGGAGGACTTTGAGACCCTCTATCAGCGAAAAGGGACCTTGCCAGCAAAGACCAGTTCCTATCAAACATGGGCTTCCAAGCTTCAAACTTATGCGCAGTCGAAAAAGTTGTTAAAAGAAGCCGCGTATTGGAAGGAGATCGAGCTAACCCCTGTACCAGCACTACCGAAAGATCATCCAGGGGAAAGCACATATCGCTTTGGCGATATCAAGAGCAAGACCATGGTATTTGACGTAGAAAAAACGAAGCACCTGCTGACAGAGGCACATCAAGCTTATCAGACTGAAATGAATGATCTTTTATTAGCCGCATTGGCACTGACGATTCGGGAATGGACACAGCAGAACCATGTCGCTGTCTGTTTGGAAGGACATGGTCGGGAAGAAATTATCAAAGAAATCGACCTAAGTCGTACAGTTGGATGGTTTACTTCTCTTTATCCTGTGATTTTTGATCTATCTACCAACGAATTGTCTTCTGTTATTAAAAGAGTGAAAGAAACATTACGATCGATTCCAAACAAAGGAATCGGTTATGGAATCTTAAAGTATCTAGGCGAATTAAAAGACAGTCCTTCCCGTCTCCAACCCGAAATTTCTTTCAACTATCTGGGGCAAGTGGATCAGGGCGACTCATCGATTGCTGGGGCACCGATGCCGATGGGACAGGAGATTAACCCTGACAATCATAATACCTATGCGCTGGATATCAATGGGGCTGTCGTCAATGGTCAATTACAAATGAATTTTCTATATAACCCTCATGTCTTTACGGCGGATACCATTGAAAATGTGGTGGAACGGTATCGATTCTACCTGACACAAATCGTGGATCATTGTATCCAGAAAGAAATGACTGAACACACACCGAGTGATTTTACTGAAAAAGATTTAACGTTAGAAGAACTGGATGATGTGTTTGCTGTGTTTGAAGGGCAAGAGTAAGTGACGGGGCAGTTGACAAATCCGGGTTTCCTTTTCGAAGTGAACGATTTTTGCCAGAGGTGAAGCAATGGAAGCCAAACGGAAAAGGAAACCCGGGATTAGAATGAAACCTTTGTCAACAAGCTGGAACTGGAGATAGTTGAGGAGTGGTAGGGTGTGTTTGATAGAAGAAACGTAAAAGATATCTATCGTTTATCTCCGATGCAACAAGGAATGTTGTTTCATTCCTTAAAAGATCCTGATCGCTCGGTTTACTTTGACCAGATGAGTTTCCGTATCGAAGGAACTCTTGATCTGGATTGTTTAGAAAAAAGCTTCAACCACTTGATTCAAAAATATGATGTGTTGCGCACTGTTTTTATCTATGAAAAGGTGAAGCGACCGCTCCAAATTGTAATGAAAGAGAGAAAGGGAGAGATCCATTTTGAAGATCTCTCGCACTTAAACACGAAAGAGCAAGAAGCTTATTTGCAAGCCTTTAGAAAGAAGGATCGGGAGAAGGGATTTAACCTTTCCCGGGATCTTCTCATCCGTCTTTCTGTCATTCAATTGGGACCTCATACGTATGAAATGATGATCAGTAGTCACCACATTTTGATGGATGGTTGGTGTGTGGGGATCTTATTGAGTGATCTCTTTGAGATGTATCAGCGTTCTTTACATCATCAGCCCCTTCCACAAGTGAAAGCGATCCCTTATAGTACGTATATTCGTTGGTTGGAAGAGCAGGATGAGGAAGAAGCTTATGCTTACTGGAAAGAGTACTTGCAAGGGTATGACCAGGTAGTAGAGATACCCTTTAAAAACACCAAACCCTCATCCGAGGCAGTGCATGAATCGTATACTTTTTATTTTGATGAAGAGCTGACAGAACGTTTATCTCAGTTTGCAAAATCTTATCAAGTCACCATGAATACCGTTTTTCAAACCATGTGGGGGGTTCTGCTCCAAAAATATAATCAGACCAAAGATGTGATCTTTGGATCGGTTGTTTCTGGAAGACCTGCCGAGATCCAAGGTGTAGAGAAGATTGTAGGTTTGTTTATCAATACCATTCCTGTCCGGATTTGCAGTAAAGAACAGGAACCTTTTGTAGATTTGTTAAAACGGGTACAAAAAGAAGCCTTGATCTCTGAACAATATCATTATGTTTCACTGGCCGATATTCAAAAGATAAGTGGGGTAGCTGAGAATAAGCTGTTAAACCACATTATTGCTTTTGAAAACTATCCAGTGAGCCTTGGAAATTGGGGTCAGGAAGAAAGTCTTTCCTCCATAGGTTTTACCATTACAGGAATGGATGTATTTGAACAGACCAACTATGATTTTGGTCTGCAAGTTCATCTTTCCAATCGTTTGATGGTGAAGATTTCGTTTAATCGGGCTTTATATCGTCGGGAATGGATTGAACAAATGGAGAGTCATTTGCTTCAGATTGCCCGGACTGTGTTGAGTCAGCCTTCCATTCCGGTAGAAGAAATAGAAATCCTTACCGAAAAAGAAAAAGATCAATTGATATATGGTTTTAATCAGGCTTCGGTTGCCTTCCCAGCAGAAAAAACAATTCAGGCACTGTTTGAGGAACAAGTGGCGAAAACGCCTGATCAGATCGCTGTGGTATTTAAAGACGAGTCCCTTACTTATCGTGAACTCAACGCTCGAGCCAACCAATTGGCAAGATACTTGCGGAAACAGGGAGTGGAGAGGGAATCGTTTGTCGCGATTCTGATGGATCGTTCCTTGGACATGATTGTCAGCATTCTGGGGGTACTGAAGGCTGGAGGCGCGTATGTGCCGATTGATCCGACTTACCCCGCTGAACGGATTGCCCACATCTTGGAAGATAGTGAAGCGAAGCACTTGCTCGTACAGCACCAGGAGCAAGCACCTGAAACTTATAAGGGCATTGTCTTGGCCATGAATGCGATCCCCTGGC
>NZ_FORR01000019.1 GCF_900114055.1 Thermoflavimicrobium dichotomicum
AGGTTATTTCCCGAAGGAAATAACCCCGCTCGACTTGCATGTATTAGGCACGCCGCCAGCGTTCATCCTGAGCCAGGATCAAACTCTCCAAAAAAAGTTTGATTTGCTCTATCGAATCAACGAGGTCATGCTTCACTCTTCAGTTTTCAAGGAACACTTTTTGTCACTCGCTTTTTTTGAGCAGCGACATCTATTACTCTATCACATTTAATCCTTCATGTCAACAATTTTTTTTACAAACATTTTCTGGATCTGTTGCATCTCTGTATTAGCAACGATCACTAATATATCAGATTACCTTTGGGAAGTCAATATCTTTTTTTAACGACGATCTCCATTTTTTCTCCAACTGTTCACTTGAAATGCCTAATACCTCTTTGATTGCTTCTTTTGTTCTTCTCACTGTCCGTTCTTGTTTTTGATCGCTTTCTTGATCTAGATAAGCTTTCTTAGCCAATTGGGAAAATAGCTCTTTTACTTTCTTTTCTCCATATTGCTGGATCAAAAAATCAAAAATCCGATAACACGACTGATAATACAAATAAGCTTGATCACTTGGCAAGCTCTCCAAATGGATCTTTTCCAGTTCAGGCAGAGAGTAAACGATCGATGGGATCTGGATGTTGTCACTGGTACCTAACAAATGTCTTTCATAGTAGGTTGCTGCCCCTTCTTGAAGCCAATATGCCGCATTGTCATTTGTCAATTCGCTAATCATCTGGTGGATCAGCTCATGAACCATCCCTGAAGCCATCTCCTCTTTACTGATCACACCCCCGATAAACTTTATAGCCTGATTGGCTTCATGCCATCCAACTGCCCATTGCGGAAGAGAAAGCTTAATCGACTGGCGAAACAGTTCGGGTTGATGATAAAGCTTCACTTCTACTTGTTTGGGCTCCCATCGATACTTTTCTTTCAAGATCCTGGCTGCTTTCTTCAACACATTTAATGCAAGTACTCCTTCTTCCTTTAGCGAAAGATCCGTAAAATAAGCAGATATAAAATCGTTTTTCACTTGATGAAAAATCAAATCAGCATCTTTCCATCCCATAGGGGTATATCGAAAACGCAGTGGATATTGAATCGCATATTTCTTTCCGTTTTTTCGATAAGATTGATCAATCCATGCTTGATATTCGTGAGGAGTTTTTCGCGACAGAGAAAGGACTTTTAACCGAAAAGATCCTGGATCTATATATTTGATTGCATCTTCAAACCATCTTTTTTGTTCCTGTTTATAAAAAGGCTTTTCTGCGTCTAAAACAGATTGATAGACGCCCCAGTCTTTTTTGTTCACTGCCTGTTCTTTTTGTGCCACTATTTTTAGAATCAGCGAGTCTGTCTTGTCTTCTAAACTATACGGCCAAAAACCAGACCAAATAAGAAGAAAAATGAGTAAATACTGACATAACCCGATCATGATCATACCCCCTTCCCCATAACATGCGAAAAATCCCTCTTTTTCATGCAAAAAAAGAGCCTCTTCACTTCTTTAGAGGCTCAAACGGTTAGCCAATATTCTTGTTCATATAAATCGCCGGATCAGATCGCTCCGAGAAATACAAAGCGTAAAACAAATACCACGCCCAATACATAAATAATCGGATGAACCTTACGCCATTCTCCAGCCACTACCTGTATCAAAGGATAGATAATAAATCCGATCGCAATACCGGTTGCAATACTGAAAGAAAGTGGCATCATAATGATGGTCAGGAAAGCCGGGACTGCCTCAGAAAACGTATCCCATTCAATTTTCTTCATGCTTCCCGCCATCAGGATTCCTACGATAATCAATGCTGGAGATGTAATGGCAGATACAGATGCAAATGTTTCAATAAGCGGAAAGAAAAATAAGGACATCACAAAACATAGGGATGTTACAACAGATGTCATTCCTGTGCGTCCACCTGAAGCAACACCTGCTGAGGACTCAATATAAGAGGTGACAGTGGATGTCCCCAGCATCGCTCCACTCATCGTAGCAATTGAATCTGTGAGCAAGGCTTTTCCTGCACGAGGCAGCTTATTATCTTTCAATAAACCGGCCTGATTCGCCACTCCCACCAATGTACCCGCATTATCAAACAAATCAACAAATAAAAAAGCAAATACAATCGTAGCCAGTCCTAAATCCAGTGCACCTGGAACATCTAATTTAAACAATGTTGGAGCAATACTTGGTGGAACATCGAAGATCTTTTGAGGAACTTTCACCAATCCTGTCAGCATCCCCACGATAGCAGTGGCGATCATCCCGATAAAAATGGCTCCTTTAATTTTGCGTACCATTAAGATAATCGTGAAAATGAGACCAAACAACGTTAAAAGGATTTCCGGCTTATGCGCAATATCTGGATTTATAGTAACAAAGGTCGCTTTGGAAGAGATGATGATCTGTGCATTTTTCAAGCCAATAAAAGCGATAAACAGCCCAATACCGGCAGATACTGCATACTTTAAACTCGCAGGAATAGCGTTAATAATTAATTCACGTACTTTCGTAACCGTAAGAATAAAAAAGATGACACCGGATATAAATACAGCTCCCAAGGCTGTTTGCCACGGTATTTTCATATCGAGAACAACCACATAGGTAAAATAAGCAATCAAACCCATACCTGGAGCTAAAGCGATCGGATAGTTCGCAATCACTCCCATTAAAAAAGTCCCAAGGGCTGCAGAAACAGCTGTCGCCACAAATACAGCTCCAAGATCCATCCCCGCTTGTTTCCCCAACATAGACGGGTTTACCAGTAAGATATATGCCATCGCAAAAAAGGTGGTAACGCCTGCTAATATCTCTGTCTTCAAATCGGTCCCATATTCTTCAAACCCAAAGAAGCGAGCCAATTTTGCACGAATGCTTGTCATGAGATACCTCCGATCCTACTCCCACTCAATGGTTGAAGGTGGTTTCGATGTAATATCATAAACCACACGGTTGACATCTTCGACTTCGTTCACAATCCGGGTAGAAATGCGCTCCAATACCTCATAAGGAATACGTGCCCAATCTGCTGTCATGCCATCAATGGATGTAACTGCTCGAATTCCTACGGTATAAGCATAAGTACGCGCATCTCCCATTACACCAACACTACGGAAGTCAGGCAGTGTCGTGAAATATTGCCAAATTTCCCGATCCAAGCCCGCCTTTTTAATTTCTTCACGCAAAATCGCATCCGATTCACGCACAATATTCAATTTATGTTCGGTCACTTCACCGATCACACGGATAGCCAGTCCTGGACCAGGGAATGGCTGACGCCATACAATTTCTGCTGGCAAACCCAGCTCTTCACCTACACGGCGCACTTCATCTTTAAATAAGGTATTCAGCGGTTCAATCAATTCCATTTTCATGTCTTCAGGAAGTCCGCCTACATTGTGGTGGGACTTAATGGTATGTGCTGTATCTGTACCAGACTCAATAATATCGGTATACAATGTGCCTTGTCCCAAAAAGCGATGATCTCCCAGCTTTGCAGATTCTTCTTCAAATACGCGAATAAATTCGTTACCAATGATTTTTCGCTTCTGTTCAGGATCTGTTACACCTTTCAATTTTTGCAAGAAGCGCTCACGGGCATCGATTTTGATCAAGTTCATTTGAAAATGCTCACCAAAAGTTTTCACAACACTTTCCGCTTCCCCTTTGCGCAGAAAGCCGTGATCCACAAACATACAAGTCAGCTGATCCCCAATGGCTCGATGGATCAGTGCTGCTACAACCGAAGAATCAACACCACCACTCAAAGCACAAAGCACTTTTTCCTTACCAACACGCTGGCGAATCTCGCTGACAGCATCTTCAATAAAAGTCTCCATCGACCAATTGCCTGAGCACTGACAAACATCATACAGAAAATGCGAAATCATATCATTCCCATATACCGTATGACGAACTTCTGGATGGAACTGCACGGCATAAATATTTCTGGCTGGATCACTCATCGCTGCTACAGGTGCAGAATGAGTTCTGGCATCGACTTGGAACCCGGCCGGCGGAGTTACCACAACATCTGTATGACTCATCCATACAGTTTGGAAACGATCTAAATCCCGATAAAGAACAGAATCAGAAACGACTTCCATTTCTGCTTTTCCATATTCTCTCTTTTCTGCCCGATCTACCTTTGCCCCAAAGTGAGCAGCGATCAGTTGCATGCCATAACAAATACCCAGGATTGGAATCCCTAATTCAAAAATACTAGGGTCACATTTTGGGGCTTTGGAATCATAAACGCTATTAGGACCGCCTGAGAACACAATCCCTTTTGGAGCCAATTTTCTTAGCTCTTCTGCCGAAACATGGTGTGGCAACAGTTCACTATAGACCCCTAAATCCCGAATCCTACGAGCAATCAATTGGTTATATTGTCCACCAAAGTCGAGAACTACAACTTTTTCCATTGTTTTTTCCATGGTCCATCCCTCATTTCTCACATATGGTTTACCTTAGAAAAAAACCGGGTACCTATACCGCCTCTGTCGCGATATAGGTCCCGGCTCCCTATTTTCTTCATACGATCCATGATTATACCCAAATGAAGAAAAAATTCAGGATTCCAGGTAACCTATCGCTCGTAGTCCGACTATTTACGGTAGTCGGGTAGAAACGTTTAGGCCATATTCCTAAACATATACGGGCTTTAGATCTACCGTTCATTATGATAACAAAGCCTCAAAGAACCGGTCAAGCTGGATTCATTGATATCATGCGGATCTTTATAAACCAATGCTTTGCCGTTTTCATCTCTATGCTATTATTTCATTAATTTTTTCATTGTAGTCAATAACTCATCAATCACTTCATAATCTCCCTCCTGAATTCGTTCTACAACACAACTACGCATATGACCTTCTAACAAAATTTTGCCTACACTGTTTAAAGCAGATTGGATGGCGGCAATTTGATTCAAGACATCATCACAATAGGTATCTTTTTCAATCATGCCTTTGACACCACGAATTTGGCCTTCAATCCGATTTAAACGTGTAATCAGGTTATTTTTAACCTTGGGTGAAGTTTTGCTTTTTCTTGTATGGTTTTCTGTAGAGCAGAGATTTTCTGTGTAACTGTTCTTATTTTCTAAACGATCAGAAGCCTCCATTGTCGAGTTCCCTCCCATTCACCAATCAAAAATATTATACCCTATCAACTACACACTATATCGATAAAACGATATAACTAAAAACAGATTGCTTTTCCGATCAATGAAAAATCTAGACAAAATTTATACAAGTAACCATCAACACAAGCAGGATGAAACAAGCTATCCTATGAGAAGGTATCTCTTCGTCCATCTGCAAATACGTTAGTATATAAAATGGAATACTTCCTATTCATTTCATGCACAAAGTAACGATATCATTCTATTGAACAAAGTGGATCATTGTGAGCTTGCTCTACCGCCTTCATTTTCCACAGCCAAACGTTCAACTAATCAACCTGCTCATACTATCCAGTGCAAGATTGCAAGAAGAATGGAGGAACTTTTTATGTGGAGCCAAGATATTCTTCAGGAAGCATGTGAACGATTTGATGGAGATCCAGCATCATTGAAAATACTTGGCGGCTTTTATAAAAACGTATATGAGTATAAGCGAAATGGACAAACCTATGTCTTAAAACTCATCCCCCTTGCCATGAGAGATGAAGGCCTTTTATATATGGAGCTAGAGTGGGTGGAGTTTCTCAGAAAACATGGTCTCTTTATCCCACAAACCGTTCTTTCCAAAAAAGGACAACAGGTTGAAATCATTCATAAACTTCCATTTCCATGCTGTGTGATTTCTTTTGAAAAAGCAAAAGGTAAAAAAATTGATCCCTATTGTCCAACTGAATGGAACGATCAATTATTTCGAAGATGGGGACAAGTCATGGGAAAAATGCATGCACTTTCTTTCAAATTTTTTCGCAGTCAAACCGACTCTCCCGTCGAACATTGGAATGAAGGTGAGATTTATCACCATGATCTTTCTTTGATTGACAAGTCCATTTTAAAAAGATGGGAAGCATATCTGGAAATCATCTCCACTTTCCCTAAATCAGAACAAACATATGGGCTTATCCACAATGATTTGACCCATGAAAATTTTCTGATCGACAATGACGGCAATCTGCAATTAATTGACTTTTCCGACTGTAAGCATCATTTTTTTACCTATGATATCGCCATCTCTTTATATCATGCTTGTATGACCGTTGATCCAGCGGAACGATCCCTGTTTAAGGAAATTTTCTTAAAAGCGTTTGCTGATGGCTATTTAACGGAAAATGAGTTGCAATCGGACTGGAAAGAGTACGTTGATTTTTTTATTGAATTCCGTTCCATTTTCTCCTATCTCTACTGGTCTCTGTCTCAGCATCAATCCCATTTACCTCCTTCCCAAATCGCATATCTAAAAGAATTGGAGGACAAGCTTAAGAGAGGAAGACCTGCATTAAGTTAAAAATAAAAACTCCTACGAAAAGCCGTAGGAGTTTTTTTATGAGGCGATATTACATCATACCGCCCATTCCGCCCATTCCACCCATGTCTGGGTTACCACCTTTGTTTTCTTCTGGTTTGTCAGCAACAACAGCCTCAGTGGTGAGGATCATAGCAGCTACAGAAGCAGCATTTTGCAGTGCGGAACGGGTTACTTTTGCTGGGTCTACTACACCTGCTTCGATCATGTTGACCCATTCACCGGTGAGAGCGTTGAAACCAATGCCCACTTTTTCATTTTTCAAGCGCTCAACAATGACAGATCCTTCATAACCAGCGTTTTGAGCGATCAAACGAACAGGTTCTTCAAGAGCACGTTTGATGATTTTTACACCCGTTTGTTCATCGCCAGTGGTGGTTTCTTCGAGTTTTTCAACTGCTTTGATGGCGTTAACCAGTGCAGTACCACCACCTGCTACGATACCTTCTTCCACAGCGGCACGAGTAGCGTTGAGAGCATCTTCGATGCGGAGTTTTTTCTCTTTCAACTCGGTTTCAGTAGCAGCACCCACTTTAATGACTGCTACACCGCCAGCGAGTTTAGCCAAGCGCTCTTGTAATTTTTCTTTGTCAAACTCAGAAGTGGTTTCTTCGAGTTGTTGACGAATTTGTGCAATACGTGCTTGGATATCAGATGGTTCACCGTATCCGTCTACGATAATGGTGTCTTCTTTGCTTACACGTACCTGACGTGCACGACCGAGCATGTCGACACTAGCCGTTTTGAGGTCTAGGCCAAGCTCTTCGGTAATGACTTGACCACCGGTGAGAATGGCGATATCTTGCAACATGGCTTTACGACGGTCACCAAAGCCAGGAGCTTTTACAGCTACAGCAGTGAAGGTTCCACGCAATTTGTTTACAACGAGGGTAGCCAACGCTTCTCCTTCTACATCTTCAGCGATGATAAGAAGTTGTTTTCCTTGTTGTACCACTTTTTCAAGGATTGGGAGAATGTCTTGGATGCTTCCGATTTTCTTATCGGTAATCAAGATGTATGGCTCTTCGAGCACAGCTTCCATTTTGTCAGTATCTGTGATCATATATGGAGAAATGTATCCACGATCAAATTGCATACCTTCTACTACTTCGAGTTCAGTGTTGAATCCTTTGGATTCTTCTACTGTAATTACACCATCTTTTCCTACTTTTTCCATCGCTTCAGCAATCAGTTTTCCGATTTCTTCATCGTTAGCGGAGATTGCAGCTACTTGAGCAATGGATTCTCTTCCTTCGATCGGTTGAGCAATGTTTCTGATTTCAGTTACAGCAGCATTTACAGCTTTTTCGATACCTTTACGCAAGATCATTGGGTTTGCACCAGCTACAACGTTGGTCAAACCTTCGCGAACCATGATTTGTGCAAGAACGGTAGCAGTTGTGGTTCCGTCCCCAGCTACATCATTGGTTTTGGTTGCAACTTCTTTTACCAGTTGCGCACCCATATTTTCAAATGGATCTTCCAATTCGATCTCTTTTGCAATGGAAACACCGTCATTGGTAATGAGCGGAGAACCGAATTTTCTTTCCAATACAACGTTACGTCCTTTTGGTCCAAGGGTTACCTTTACAGCGTCAGCAAGTGCATCTACACCACGCAGCATAGCACGACGAGCTTCTTCACTAAATTTGATCATTTTAGCCATTTTCGTGCATCCCCTTTCCTTATGTAGGGTTTTTAATTTTATATAGAAAAGCCTAGTTCAGATTACTCAACTATAGCCAAGATGTCACTTTCACGAAGGATCAGATATTCTTTGTTGTCATATTTTACTTCGGTACCAGCGTATTTGGAGAAGATCACACGATCTCCCACTTTTACTTCCAATGGTACACGGTTTCCTTTTTCATCAAGACGTCCAGATCCAACAGCTACCACACGGCCTTCTTGTGGTTTTTCTTTTGCTGTTTCTGGCAATACGATTCCGCTGGCAGTTTTTTCTTCTCTCTCAATAGCCTCTAAAACGATTCGATCACCTAATGGCTTGATCATGATATGCCCTCCTTTGTTAGGGTAAGGTGGTCCTTTCTTTTTGTTAGCACTCGATTCGGTCGAGTGCTAACATCCAATTACTATATTATTCATCTGAAAACCGTTTTGCAAGTCCCTGAAAAAAGAAAATAACAAACGAATGAATTCAAAAATAAGAGATACACGGAAAAAATTTTTAATTTTAATCGGTATCGGTAAAAACCAAACTATTTTTACTGCGATCATCATACAAGTGAACGACACTTTCCTCCATGTTTTCGTCCATCCATCCATCAAAAGAATCGATATCTGTCTTCCTTTTCCATAAGCGATGGATAAGATCCTGAACACAGCGCTTTCCCTTTTGTCCCCATCGTCCTGCATTTTTCCTGGCTTTCGGTGAAATCCATACCAAAAGAAGAGCACCAAAAATCAGCAACCAACCCCAGCGGAAGGAGCGAGAAGATGTTTTTTTCATGGAACAGACGCCTCCTCTATTCACGTGTAATCATCATCCAGTCTCTCCAAATCCAGTGAGAGGTATGTAAGTATAGAAAAAGAAGGCTTTTACCCTAGCCTTCCAATTCTTCATCTTCCAACTGAGGTTGATCTTCTTTGTCCAATTTTTTGGTTAACCAATGTGAAAGCAAAATACTAATTTCATATAAGAAAATAAGCGGAATCGTAACGATAATCGCAGAGATTACATCAGGTGGAGTGATCACTGCAGCAATAATCACTAATGCCAAGTAAGCAAATCGCCTGATCTTGACCAAAAACTGCGGAGTAATAATATGGATCCTTGTTAAAAATAGCACAATCACTGGCAACTCAAAAAAGAAACCAAGGGGTAAAATAATGTTCACCATAAAACTGAAATATTCATAAACATTATACATTTCCTGCAATCCCAATTGCCGATTCAAGCTTTGCAAAAATTGAATGAGATAAGGAAATAACACATAGTAGCCAAATAAGATGCCACCGGCAAACAGCAAAATGGCCGCAGGAATATAGAGCAAAGCGGCCCTTTGCTCACTCTTTTTGAGCCCTGGACGCACAAATTGCCAAATATGGTATAGCGCAACAGGCAAGGTCAAGACAACGGAACCAATAAACCCAATCTGCATCCATACTTTTAGCGAGTGCCCTGGACTAAATGTATAAAGCGGAACATGCTGCATGGAGTCTTGCCGAACCCACTCAAAGATATCTTTGGCATAGGCGACACTCACAATAAAAGCAATAAGAAAGAAAATGAGGACCCATAGAATGCGGTTTCGTAATTCACGTAGATGTTCTGATAAGGGCTGGGCTTGGTCATCATGCATAGTGTTTACTCCTTCGATCATTCTATTTCTAACCGACGCTACATATTACTTTTCTCTTCACCATTATTTTCTTCATCCGCAGGGAAATTTTTCAAGAAGTAAATGAGTGTTTGGAGTTCCGAAGTTAAGTCAATATGGTGAATACGAACATGCGATGGTGCATTCAGTCTCGCTGGAGTAAAGTTTAAGATACCGCGTATGCCTGATTCAACCAGAAAATCGGTGGTTTGCTGCGCAACATTTACAGGCACCGTCAAAATCGCCACTTCAACATTATGCAGTTGGGTCACTTCCTTAAAGCGATCCATCGAATACACAGGAATTCCATCGACATCCGTTCCAATTTTAGCTGGATCTTTATCAAATCCAGCCACGATTTTGGTACTGTGACTACGGTAAAAATTATAACGTAAAAGGGCAGTTCCTAGATTTCCTACACCTACCAATACCACATTGGTGACTTCATCCTGTTTTAAAAAGTCACGTAAAAACTGAAGTAAATAAGTTACATTATATCCATATCCCTTTTTTCCCAATTCGCCCAGATACGAAAAATCACGTCGAATGGTGGCAGGGTCAATTTGCAAAGCATCGCTTAAATCGGCAGAAGAAACACGTTGCTTGCCAATCGCATGCAATTTTTCTAAGTAACGGTAATAAAGTGGTAAACGTTTCGCTGTTACTTGTGGGATTTTTTGCTCACCCATAACGAACCCCCATATTTATAGAATCAAGCTACTTTTAAATATATCATAACTCACTTTATTATCTTATTGGTATGATATATAAATATATCATGTTCAAACTTTTTCCAAACAACTAAAAATTGAATATTCCTTGAGAGGTTACTAAATAATTCAAGGGCTGATCATGACTTTCTGGATAAACCGTTTCCACGATCTGCTCCGGATAAGCCACCCCCACTCTCAGACAGGAAGGATATTGGCTGAAAAAGCGATCATAATAACCTCCGCCATACCCTAAACGATACCCTTGATGGTCAAAAGCCACGCCTGGTACCACTACCAAAGATAATTCAGCTGGATGGACCTCTTTTTCTGGGTCAGCTGGTGGTTCTAAAATACCATAAGAGCCGGGCTTTAGCTCTGCAAATGACTCTACCTGATAGCAACTCATGGTCCGTTCTTTCGGATTGACCCGAGGTAAAACGACTTTTTTTCCTGTTTTCCACGCTTCTTCCATGGCTAATCCCACATTTACTTCATTACGAAATGCCATATAAAAGAGAATCATATCCGCATGAATATAAAAAGAAGCCTGTGTTAAATTTTTACTAATTCGTTGTGAACTTTCAGCCATATACGAAGGTGACAACAGCTTTCTTCTTAGAATCATCTGCTCTCTCAACTCTTTTTTCTGATTCATCACAACCAATCCTTTTGTAAAAATTACAATATTACTCCGTACAGTCATATACAACACTTATGATTGGGTTGGCATTCGTTTTATATGTAATCATATCATTCTATTCCTTGGGTACAAAAATATTTCTTATGATTCATTCCCGTTGTGTGGCCGTTGACAAACCCGGCATAAGCGGAAACTTTGTCAACAATCTGCCCGTTGTGTCTTTATATTCACAACAGTTTTAACCTGTTTTTCTCTCTTCTATCCTTAAATTCAGTGTGTTCTCAGATGGAGCAGATTTTTGCGTCTGACTTGCAGCTGACGCTTTTCTCCAGCGAAAACAACTTCCAGAAAAAATAAATTGCACCTCTTTAAAGGTGCAAAATGGGAGATCTTCAACTCCTGCGCTTTGTGATGGTTCCTTCCGCTTTATAGTAAACAGACATATGGTGTTGCTTGGGAACATGAGGGACTGCCGACAAACCCGGCATAAACGGAAACTTCGTCAATTAGCTGGATATTCTCATCACTATTTTAAAGAGAGAAGGTAAAACCAATAACACAATGATAATCCTAAGCACTTGAACGACCATTACAAAGCCCGAATCTGCATGAAGTAAAACGGATAGGGTAGCCATTTCTGCAATCCCACCAGGTGCAAATGCCAATAGAGAAGTAATAAAGTCAATTCCCGCTATTTCTGAAATACACAAAGCAAGAAAAAAGATCGAAAATATCAAAACAAGTGAACTCAACATTCCAATGAAAATGACTTTTTTTGTCTTTGTAAACATCTCTTGATTTAAGCGTGAACCGATACTGGCACCAATAAATATTTGAGACAGGTTAATAAGCCAATGAGGCCACCATGCGATCGTTTCTGGCTTCATATAGAAAGTACAAAGACTGTGAACAAAGCAAACCCCCAACATACTTCCAACCAACCAAGGTGCCGGCAGTTTCACACTTTTCCCGATCAAATATCCACCCAAAGCGCCTGCCACCAACACAACAGTCGACATATATGAAAGAGTTTTCCCTTCATTTGCTTGACCATAAAGATCAGAATAAGATGTCATGAAATTTTTCAAGTCCAATATATGAAGATGACCTGGACTCCAAAAAGAGATGATCAGAGGGATCATACCGATAACCAATAATATACGGATGGTTTGAAGAATGCCTACAATTACGGTATTTGCCCCTACTTCCTCTGCAATGCTGGGCATGGCAGAGAGTCCGCCAGGGGCTGTTCCAAAAAAACTGGTTACGATATCTGTTTTACCATATCGCCATACGACAAACCCTGAAAGCACGGAAAACGCAACAGATAATAAAAGCATCACCAATATGATCAGCCAGTTTTCGGAAAATATATGCAAGACAGAGGCATTTATTTTTTGGCCTAATTCGATCCCCAAGATGCACTGTCCAATGTTTCTCCAGTAAACTTGCAGGCCTTTTGGATGATCAGCTATTCCAGACCATTTTGGGCGAAATATCGAGAGAATTCCAGCTACAATGAAAGAGCCGATCATCCATGCGATTGACATTCCAGTAAATGACAGCAAATATCCTCCCATGCCACTCAGTACAAGAAACCAGGCGTTTTTTAGCAGTATCAATCAAATCCCTCGCATTCCGAACGGGATCAGGAAGAACAAAGGGGATATCATATTATTCCTGTTCTAGAAAGAAATTACCCCCAAAAGTAGGGCAACGACAATCATGACAAATGAAGATCCCAAAGCCCATTTGAATATAAATCGCTGATGTTCTCCAAATTCAACCCCAACCATTCCAACTAATAAATAAGCAGAAGCCATTAACGGGCTCATCGCATGAACAGGTTGTCCAAGTACAGATGCTCGGGCAATTTGCGCAGCATCAATTCCATAAGCAGCTGCCGTTTTGGCGATGATGGGTAGAACACCAAAATAATAAGGATCATTTGCCATGAAATAAGTAAACGGTATACTTGTTATGGCAGTAATGACAGAAAAATAGGGGCCCCACGATTCAGGAATAATAGAGACTAAACTATTGGCCATGGCATCAACCATTTTTGTTCCTGATAAAATTCCAGTAAAAATACCAGATGCAAAGACAAGCGATACAACAGCCAATACATTTCCTGCATGACTCTTGATCCGTTCTTTCTGCTCTGACAATTTTGGATAGTTGAACATGAGAGCGATTACAAAAGCGATCATAAATAACACAGGCAGAGGCATTACACTCATGACTAGTCCGACCAATAGAGCGACCGTTAGCAACAAGTTAAACCATAGCAACTTTGGACGCTTGATTTCGTCTGACTCAATCGTTGCCGCCTGTTCTTGCAAAGCTTTCAATTCATTAGAAGAGTATTCCAGTTCCACAATCCCCAGTCTTTTACGTTCTTTTTTTCCCAAGATATATGCCGTAAAAAGAATCCAAAGAATATCACCAGCCATGACAGGAATAAGCGGAGTGAATACTTCACCGACATCCAGATGCAATGCACTCACAGCTCTCGCCGTAGGTCCACCCCATGGAGTCATATTCATGATTCCAAAGCCTAACATGGCCATACATGTCAATATCAGCGGATTCATTCCGAGCCGTTGATAAAGGGGAAGCATTGCCGAAACCGTTATGATATAAGTAGTCGTTCCATCTCCATCCAAAGCTACAAGCATGGCAAGAACCGCAGTTCCTATTACAATCTTTAGAGGGTCTCCCTTTACGATTTTCAATATCTTGGAAATAAGAGGATCGAACAATCCAGCATCTATCATGATTCCAAAATATAAAATGGCAAACATCAGCATAACGCCAGTCGGTGCTACACTTTTTACACCTTCTAACATCATGGAGCCGATTTCAAGTCCAAAACCACCGACTAAGGCAAACAAGATAGGTATAGCAACCAAAGCAACTAGAGCTGACATACGGTTGGTAATAATTAAAAACATAAAGACTGCAATCATGGAAAAACCTAAAATGGTTAGCATGACCAATCCCTCCTAATCACATTTTGTAAATCAGAGAGATGATGCAAAATCCCTCTCCCCTTCCCTTTACGCGTGAAAGAATCATTCCAAACTCCTGAAACCCATCTTATCTTGTAATTTCGAAAAACTAATATAATTTTAAAAATAAATGTTATATATTAATAGTTACGAAAGCACCGAAGATATATCTTTCTTCCATCTACATTAATATTATATAAATCTATTATTTTATGTAAGGATTTTACAAATAATATCTTTTAAAAACTTTATAGTTATTTTGTTCATTTTGTTCAAGAAAGTTTCACAATCACGCCTGTGCATTCGGCTTTGATTGCTCAAGCTTCCATTCTTATATAGACTTATAAGAAATGAGGTGAAGATAATGCTAATCTTACAGACAAAATCCATTGATAAATCATTTGGTAGTAAAGAAATTCTACGCCAAGTCCAGATACAAGTGCATGAAAAAGAACGGGTTGGATTAGTTGGAGTAAATGGAGCTGGTAAAACGACTTTACTTAAAATTATCGCAGGCGAACTACACCCTGATGCAGGTGAGATTATTCTTGCCAAAAAAGCTCGGGTTGGTTATTTAGCCCAAGATAGCGGTCTTACCTCCGAAGAAACAATTTGGCAAGAGCTCATGCAAGTGTTTTCTCATTTGAAACAAATGGAGACAGAACTAAGAGAATTGGAAAAAGAAATGGGACAAGAACACGTTTACTCGAATGAGAAACGGTATCAAAAAACATTGGAAAAATATGCGGCGTTGCAAGAAGCCTTTGAGGAACAAGGCGGTTACGAATATGAAGCTAAAATCCGTAGCACCTTACATGGATTGGGAATGGGACACGTTGACCCCCATACCACTATGGTTTCTGAACTTAGCGGTGGACAGAAAACACGTGTCGCACTAGCCAAAATGCTACTGGAAGAACCCGATCTCCTGATCTTGGACGAGCCTACCAACTATTTGGATATTGAAGCCATCGAATGGTTAGAACAAACCCTTCGTAATTATAATGGGGCCATTCTACTGGTATCCCACGACCGCTATTTTCTGGACCGTCTGGTTTCGGTCATCTACGAACTTGAAAGAAACCAGGCAACCCGCTATGTTGGAAACTATACTTCCTATATCCAGCAAAAAGAGGAACGATTAAAGAGCCAATTAAAAGCTTATGAAGAACAGCAAGCCGAAATCAAAAAGATGGAAGAATTTATTCAACGCAATATTGCTCGTGCTTCTACCAGTAAACGAGCTCAAAGCAGGCGCAAAGTCCTGGAAAAAATGGAACGAATCGAAAAACCGATCACACAAATGAAACAGGCAGCGATTCGTTTTGATATCGCTGTAACGAGTGGAAAACAAGTATTGGAAGTGGACCAATTAAGCGTGGGTTATGAAACCCCAATCCTTCAGGACCTTTCCTTCCGAATTGAACGAGGGGAACGAATCGCCATCATAGGTCCCAATGGTATAGGCAAATCTACCTTACTTAAAACCCTTGCTGGACATCTTCCGCCTCATCAGGGGGAGATCAGGTGGGGAACCAATGTCCAGGTAGATTACTATGATCAAGAACAGAAAGATCTCCATCCTGAAAAACAAGTCATTGATGAAATCTGGGATGAGCATCCTCACTTTGATCAAACAACCGTGCGTTCCTATCTGGGACAATTTTTATTTAGTGGCGAAGATGTGTTTAAAAGAGTGGAAGACTTAAGCGGTGGTGAAAAAGCTCGTCTATCACTTTTGAAACGATTGCTGAACCAAGCCAACTTCCTGTTGATGGACGAGCCCACCAACCACCTCGATATGTTTAGTAAAGAGCGACTGGAACAAGCCCTGGAAGGATATCCTGGTACGTTATTATTCATTTCACACGATCGATATTTTATTAATCGCTTGGCCAGTCGCATTTGGGAAGTTTCTGCCGAAGGAATTAAAGATTATCCGGGTAGCTATGAATGGTACCTGGAGAAAAAAGCACTTGAAAAACTGGAAGAAGCAAGCCAAGAAACATCCACACAGCATTCAGCACAAACTTATCGGCAAAAAGAAAAAGAAGAACAACGTCGCCAAAAACAGCGGCAACAAAGGATTGCGGAGCTGGAACAGGAAATCATGGATCTGGAACAACGGATTACCGCTATCCATGAAGAATTGTGCCAACCTGATCTGTTTTCTGATCCCATCAAAAGTGCAGCATTAAAGGATGAGCTGGAACAACTGGAAAAAACGTTATCACAAAAAACAGATGAATGGGCAGAACTGGCTGATGAATAGGAAAAGTGACCGATTTTGGGTCGCTTTTTTTTATGAATAGATTCCTTTTCAGCTTGTTGATAAAGTTTCCAGTCATGCCAGTATCCATATCTTGCAAGAGGGATACGACCTTTCATCATATGAAACAAAAAGCCAGAGCCCTTGTGCTCTGGTTGAGATCAGTAAAAAATCCACTTTTTTATGGTCAGGTTATTACCAAACGTTCTCTGGTTGCCATCAGTATTCGATGGGTGCTGCACTGGCTTCCTCTACACCTAGCTGCGCCAAATGCTCACATACCTCGTCAATTTTCCTCACATCACGTACAATTGTTTTAATTTCCACAATTTTTATATTTTTGACATGAATAATATAGGTACCTTCATTCGCATAACTTTTCCCATCCGAAGTCGTTGCCTCATCTGCCCAGGAAATGGTTATTTTACAGTCGCTCAGAGATCCATCTATATCAATGTTTTTCACTTCATATCGAAGGTTAGGAAGCAATTTAAATATACGTTTAAACCAATCTTCTAAACCTTTTACACTTTTCCTTGTCCCACCTAAAGCGTGATCACCTGGAAAGGTGTGCTTGACATCACTTGCGCACATTTTAAGCAAAGGACCCACATTTCCATGATTCAGTGCATCAAATGTTTTTTGTACCATGCTTTTAATAATCATATTAAACATTTAAAACACCTACTTTCAAAAAAAGTATGGCAACCAACATTATCCAATCAACCATAGCATTTAAAGATACATATTCTCAATTAAACACTAATTTGGTACCTTGTAAATAAATATTTAAAATTCGTCATTAAAAAGATACAAATTGTACACAGTGATTGATCTACCAAAATTCGGCTACAGATAGAAGCAGAGTCTTCTTGCATTGACGCTTCTCAATCCTTAGTTAAAATCCATTATCACTTAAACAATTGTACGATTCTCTTTATTTTTTAGAACCACAAGCTTGATCCCATAAAAAAACCGTCAACCCTCTTAGAGATTTGTTGACAAAATTCCTTGTTTGTCAACAATCCTCTTTTTGGGTTAACGGTTGATCCACTCTCATTTTTCATTTTCTCCGAACATATTTCTTTTTGTTTACCAGGACATTCTTTCTACTGATCCGATTTCATCCCGAGAGTATCCCATGGGATTTTAAGAATAAGTTAAAGGTAAGCCAGGATCGGCATTCAAAGTTAAGTCAGCAAACTTTCCTTCATAAAAGAGAAAAGTACCCGCTGCTGCAATCATCGCAGCATTATCCGTACAAAGTTCAAGGGGCGGAATCCGCAAATCAATCTGCTCTTGTTCACACCGTTTACTCAACTGTACTCTCAATGCACTGTTCGCTGAAACTCCACCCGCTAACAGCAGATGTTTCACGCCTGTTTTTTTCACGGCTCGAATCGATTTTTCAACCAATACATCAATGACAGCGTGTTGAAAGCTGGCTGCCAGATCAGCTGGACGAATTTCTTCCTGTCTTTGTTTTGCTTTTTGCATCAATTGCATGACAGCCGATTTTAAACCACTAAAGCTAAAATCGAGAGAGTCAGGCTCTAGCCAAGCACGTGGCAAGTCATAACTGATGGATCCCTCAACAGCGAGTCGATCGATCTGTGGACCTCCTGGATACGGCAAGTTCATCAAACGTGCTACCTTGTCAAAAGCTTCTCCAGCCGCATCATCTCTTGTTTGACCGAGACGTTCAAAATGATTGTGCTTTTCCATATAGATCAATTCCGTATGTCCTCCCGACACAACTAACGAGACAAGCGGAAATTCTAAAGGTTTAACTAAATGATTGGCATAGATATGACCCGCAATATGATGTACTGCTACCAATGGGATCCCTGACGCGAAAGACAGAGCTTTGCCTGCTGCAACTCCGATTAGCAAGGCACCAACCAGTCCAGGGCCTTGAGTAACAGCAATCGCATCCAAATCACCCAATTCAACCTGTGCCTCCTGGAGTGCCTGTTCGATAATGAGCGTGATTCTCTCCACATGCCGCCTCGAAGCCACCTCAGGCACAACTCCACCAAAACGGCGATGGACTTCCATCTGTGAAGAGATGACGTTGGATAGCACTCTGGTCCCATCGGCTACCACGGCTGCTGAAGTTTCATCACAACTTGTTTCAATCCCAAGTACCAGACTTTGCTTTTGTATCATTTAATGTCACCCACATAATTAATGCGTCTTCTTGATTATCTGAATAGTATTTGGGGCGGATTCCGGAAGGAACAAACCCTAATTTTTTATACAATGATTGTGCAATATGATTGGAAACTCGCACTTCCAAAGTCATTTTTGTTGCCCCAAGCATCTTTGCCATTTCCATGACATAAGTAAGCGTGGCCTTACCCAAGCCTCGTCCACGATAATCAGGATGAATGGCAATATTGGTTATGTGCGCTTCATCCAAAATAATCCATAGCCCACAATAACCGACAACCTTATCATTTACTGTCAGCACTGTATAGCGAGCAAACTGATTCCGTACCAGCTCATTATAAAAAGCTTGTTTGGGCCATGGAGCACTAAAAGAGTTCATTTCCACTTCCAGAATCTGCGGAAGATCAGACACTTCCATCGGACGAAATGCAATTTTCTCTTCCTTGTGATTCATGAACACTCTCTCCATTCCCCTGCTTTTGTAACCAATTGGCCTCAGCTTGTGTCAATTGAAGATAATTGGGCGTAAAGGCTTGACTTTCTGGTTTTTCGCCTTGTATGATCTTTTGCCAGATCAGCCAACCCAATTGACTCGGACGAGGGATATTTTCAGCTGGATCTCCGAAAACTGCTCGCTCATTTAGATGTTGGATGATCAACTCGCGAAATGATTGGACATCATCCCCCAAAAACAGTACGGGTTCCTCCCGCTTCGCTATTTGTTCCAACCATTCATGAATGGAAACAACCTGCTGCTTCATGACTTCTTCCATCTTATTTCCACAAGTACGATAAACGCCCGAGTAAACGCGTTGTCTTCTCGCATCAAATATCGGAACAACCAATCCCGGAAACCGGAAACCGTTCATTGCCAGTACAGTCAGGCTCGATTCGCTATAGAGAGGGATTTTTCGAGCCCAGGCCATTGTTTTGGCAGAAGTCACTCCAATGCGGATTCCTGTATAAGAACCAGGACCACTGGTTACAGCGATCACATCCATATCGGTCATCTTCAAATCCAAATCTTTTAACAGGCGATCAATAGTTGGCATCAGACGGACCGAATGGTTTTTTAGCAAATTCGTAGTAACTTCGCCCAAAACCTTGTTTTCCTCCAAGACAGCCACGCCCATAACCAAAGTCGTTGTATCCATTGCCAGTATTTTCATGACAAAGCCAACCCCTTACATAGATGAATCGCCCGTTGATGTGAAGAATGAATCTGGATTTGCCTGGATCCATCTGATTGCACTTTCAAATCAAGATAGATCGTTTCTTTTGGCAATATAGAAGCAATCCGCGAAGCCCATTCAACCAAACAAATGCCATCCCCATAAAAATACTCATCCAGCCCTAATTCTTCTTCTACCGTTTCCAAACGATATACATCCATATGATAAAAAGGTATATCTCCTGCATACTCTTTGATAATTGTAAAAGTGGGACTATCTACTTGCCTTGTCACACCTAGAGCCTCTGCCAATCCCTGGGCAAAAGTGGTCTTCCCTGCCCCTAAGTCCCCTTCCAAAGCCAGAACATCGCCTGGCTGCAACAATTTGGCAATACGGTGTGCCAAGTCTTTCGTTTCTGCTTCTGAATGTGAAATAAACTGACAAGCCATCGTGATCACCTATCTGCAAAATGATTATACCCGCGTTTTGGTAACACCATCCGTATTCCTTCGCTCTCTACCTCCACTTGCGGTGTTCCTGATTCGACTCTACCAATCATGGAAAGAAGAAAACCTTTTTCTTTAACTGTTTCTTTTAGTTTTGCCCAATATTCTTTCCGTACTGTACCTATCAGCTGATAATCTTCTCCACCAAACCATACCCACTCAAAAGGATCTTGTCCAACTGCCTTTGCATATTGTAAAAGCTGTTCAGATATGGGAATTTTTTCTCTATCCAAAACGATACAGACTTGGCTCGCTTCCGCTATTTCCCACGCTTCCTGAGCCAGTCCATCGCTAATATCATCACAAGCGGGTCGAAAACGGGTACTGACCAACCACTTTCCAATATGTAACTGGGGATTGGGTCGACAGTGTGCCTGGACTAAAGCGGGGTAGTTGAAGCGTTGATCTGGATGATGCAAAAGGAGGTGCAAACCGGCTGCAGCATCTCCCACTGTTCCTGTGACAAACACCACATCCCCTGGTTTTGCTGAAGAACGTAACAAAGCCTCGCCACGCCCTACCTCCCCCAGCAAAGTCAATGTCAGGGTCAGATATTCAGGAATTCGTACCGTATCTCCACCCATCAAGCTTACTTTCCACTCTCTAGCCAAATCATAAATTCCGTGATAAATTTCCTCTACTTCCTCTGCCTGCCATGAAGGTGGAACAGCCACAGAAATCAAAGCATAAGTCGGTACTGCTCCCATTGCCGCCAAATCACTTAAATTGGAAGCGAGCAATTTCCACCCAATATCTGCTGGACTCATCGTTTTACGCAGAAAATGGACCGTTTCTACCATAGTATCACAAGTCATGACAAGTGAGCGATCAGAATGCGGAATGACCACCGCCGCATCATCGCCCACATCGACTTCGATCCGCTCACTCTCTACAAACCGATGCGCTATAAGGGAGCGGATGAAAGAAAATTCATCATTCATTGCTTCATCCCCTTCTGATTCATAAACAAAATAGCAAAAAACAAAAGGCCGCAGCCATTGCCACGACCCTAAAGGTTTGGAGCGGGTGAAGGGAATCGAACCCTCGCATTCGGCTTGGAAGGCCGATGTTCTACCACTGAACTACACCCGCATATTTAATTGCCTAACCCCTTCGGACTTTGGTCGGGGTGACAGGATTTGAACCTGCGACCTCCTCGTCCCGAACGAGGCGCTCTACCAAGCTGAGCCACACCCCGTAATTATATAGTAATCATACAATAAAACGCTTGGTAGTGCAAGCAGTTTTATGTAAAAGTGGTGCGGTCGGCGAGACTCGAACTCGCACGGTCATACGACCACTACCCCCTCAAAGTAGCGTGTCTGCCAATTCCACCACGACCGCATGGGCAGGATATTCATTTCATAATTGGTGCGGGTGGAGGGACTTGAACCCCCACGCCAGAGGCGCTAGAACCTAAATCTAGTGCGTCTGCCAATTCCGCCACACCCGCGAAATGGTGAGCCATGAAGGACTCGAACCTTCGACCCTCTGATTAAAAGTCAGATGCTCTACCAACTGAGCTAATGGCTCATGG
Organism: Thermoflavimicrobium dichotomicum; assembly: GCF_900114055.1. Classification (GTDB taxonomy): domain Bacteria; phylum Bacillota; class Bacilli; order Thermoactinomycetales; family Thermoactinomycetaceae; genus Thermoflavimicrobium; species Thermoflavimicrobium dichotomicum. Next base: position 21,842 of record NZ_FORR01000019.1, read on the forward strand.
ATGGCTGGGGAGGTAGGGATCGAACCTACGCATCACGGAGTCAAAGTCCGTTGCCTTACCACTTGGCTACTCCCCAACAAATGGGGCGACCAGTGGGAATCGAACCCACGAATGCCGGAGCCACAATCCGGTGCGTTAACCACTTCGCCATGGTCGCCACAACTGGCGGAGCTGACGGGATTCGAACCCGCGATCTCCTGCGTGACAGGCAGGCATGTTAGGCCTCTACACCACAGCTCCATATCAATGGTGGACGGTGACGGGATCGAACCGCCGACCCCCTGCTTGTAAGGCAGGTGCTCTCCCAGCTGAGCTAACCGTCCAAATGGTGACCCGTAGGGGATTCGAACCCCTGTATGCCAGCGTGAAAGGCTGGTGTGTTAACCGCTTCACCAACGGGCCACATATAAATGGCGGAGAGAGAGGGATTCGAACCCTCGCGGGGCATTTAGCCCCCTAACGGTTTAGCAAACCGTCCTCTTCGGCCTCTTGAGTATCTCTCCGCATTGGCTCCTCAGGCAGGACTCGAACCTGCAACCTACCGGTTAACAGCCGGGTGCTCTACCATTGAGCTACTGAGGAATGCTGATTCAATTGTTCTTTTATCATCAACGGCGAGATTTATTATAAATCATCTTTTATCATTTTGCAAGAGGCTTTAACCATTTTTCGCTTTCGTTTTTCATTATCTCGAAGCGACTCTTATAATCTATCATGGATATCCGTTTTCGTCAAGGGATTTTTTATAAAAAAAATTTTTTCCTTGTCATTTCCTATAAAGCGATTCCGAACCATATAAAAAGGATCTCTATAGTGTTTATAGAGATCCTTATTCCCACTACTGATTAATCATCATTACCTAAAATATAAATCAGGTTTTTGAAGATCGCCAGAAAATCAATATAAAGCATCAATGCACCAAAAATCGCATACTTGGTTGCAGTCTCCTCGTCTGCAACTTGCTCTGCAATCGCCTTGAGCATTTGAATATCATAAGCGGTGATAAAGCAGAACAAAGCAACCACAACATAAGAAATGACCAAACCTATCAAACCGCTTTTAATAAAGAAAATGTTAACCAGGCTGGCCAGGAGAATTCCGATTAACAGCATCAAAGCAATGGAGCCGAGTTTGGTTAAATCCCGTTTGGTTACATAGCCGATCAAAGCCGAGATTCCAAACATTCCTGCTGCGATGAAGAAGGCTGCTCCGATCGTTCCCAAGTTAAAGTAAGCCAAAATGAGCGTAAAGGTAATCCCATTCAACGCAGCATAGAAGAAGAAAGCAAATGTAGCCATAAACGAAGAGATCCGGTTTATCAAAAAAGACAAGCCAAAGACTGTAATCAACTCTAAAGCGATAATCCCATAAAAGATCGCTTTATTTTGTACTAGCATTTGTGGAACATTGGGATTCATCGAAAGTGCAATGGCAATAATCGCCGTAAGCGACAAACCCACAAACATCCACGAAAAAGCACGTTGAACCAAACGTTGTGACGTTCTGGCTGCAGTTGAGGCATTCGTGTGCATGCCTGGGAAATTTGGATTCACAAAACATTCCTCCTGTTTGACCATTCTTAACTTAAGTATAAAGTGAAATAAAAAGAAGATCAAGCAAAACCAACGAACCAACGTTCGCTATTCACCTGATCTCTCTGTCCATTCATCTATATGATCATTCCGGACTCTTTCATACGTTTTTTTGTCTCTTTTGTTCCCAAATGATAAATGAGTTGGTATACAGCTTTGATCCGATCATCATAGTTGTGTTCTTCCATTCGTTCTTCGGTTCGATAAGGCAAGTGGGCTTGAATAAATGTATCATAATCTTCTTCAGCAATCTCTGAAAATAAATGTTCCAGTTTCTGAATCTCTTCAGATGTCGCCTGAATTTCAAAATCAAATACCGGATCAGTTGGATCAGGTTGATCCCGAATCTCTCCAGCATATGGACCTAAATCAATGGAAACATAATACGTTTTCTTTTCCAAAACCATCCCTCCAAATGTACCTTTTCCTTATCTCTTTCCTTTCTTGCCAAATACCATTCACAAAAAAAGGTTTTCATATCGTTTCCGTTCATGCGAAAATAAAAACGAGCTTATAAAGGGAGCGATCCAGATGACTGTAGACATGACTCGTTACTCACGACAAATCTTGTTTCCACCGATTGGAAAAGATGGTCAGGCTCGTTTGCAATCTTCACGGATTGCAATCGTAGGGATGGGTGCTTTAGGTACAGCCTTGGCAAATCATATGGTTCGTGCAGGTGTTGGCTACATCCGTATCATCGATCGAGATTTCGTAGAAGAAAGCAATTTGCAAAGACAAATGCTCTATGACGAAATGGATGCTCAAAATCAGCTGCCCAAGGCGATTGCTGCTAAAGAAAAACTGGAAAGGATCAACTCAAGTGTAACGATAGAGGCACATGTTACGGATCTTACTTGGCGTAATGCCGAAAAACTCCTATCCTCGGTTGATTTAATACTAGATGGAACAGACAATTTTTCTGTTCGTTACCTAATAAACGATGTCAGCATCAAACATCAAATCCCCTGGATCTATGGAGGAGCTGTGAGTGCACGGGGAATGACGTTTACGATTCGACCTGGCATCACTCCCTGCTTGCGCTGCCTTTTCCCTGATCCCCCTGCTCCTGGTAGCAGCGAAACATGTGATACAGCTGGTGTCATTGGACCTGTTGTTCAAATAGTTGCTTCTTTCCAGGCTACAGAAGCACTCAAATTACTGATTGGTGCAACAGAAGCCCTGGATCCACGGATGCGCCATTTTGAACTCTGGGATAATCATTATATTGCTATGAAAGTAAAAGCAAAATCGGACTGTCCCGTATGCAAGCAGCAAAAGTATGAATTTCTGGAGCCTGCTCACCCAGAAGAACAGGCAATCTCACTCTGCGGACGACAAACGATTCAAATCTCTCCAGCAGACTCCCTGCAAATGAACTTGAATCAATTGGCTGAAAAGCTGGAACCAGTCGCTGATATAGAAAAAACCCCTTTTTTGCTCAGGGCAACAATTGACCCATACCGACTGGTTATTTTCCCGGATGGTCGTGTTCTCGTTCAGGGAACCGATGACATTTCAATCGCCAAATCATTGGTAGCCAAATATGTGGGTATGTAACCAATAAAAACAACGTGCACGAAACATATGCGGAAATGATCAGAATTTCTACTATTTGACATTAATAAAATATTGGATATAAAATGATAACCATCTTGAAGAAATAAAAGGAGGATAGAAGATGAAAAAAATCTCCCAGATTTTGATGATGGCTCTCGTTTTGGTATTCATTGTCTCTGGATGTGGCTTGCTTCCCAAAGGAACAGGGGAAGAAAGCAAAACATCCGATTCCAAAAACAGTAGCCAGTCCTCCAACTCATCCAACTCATCACAAGCGATGCCAGCAAAAGAAACCTATCCAGAAATCACCTTTGAAACGAAATATTTTACATTTGATGAGGTTCCTGCCCGAGGTTCAGGAGGTATTTGGTATTATACCAAAGAACAACATGCAGGGAATTTGGATAAGCAGTTTACCTGGGATCAAAATGATGTGATTCTGATTCAGGCATCTGACAAAAAACTTTATGGAAAAAAGCTGATCCCCACAGCTATAGAGAAAAAAGCAGATGATTTGATTAACATTAAAGTAAATATTGCAGACTATACTTACAGCGACCCGGGCATCCCTTCTATGTACAAAGAATACCCGGCACGTTGCTTTATTGTTATTCCTAAAGGTTCCATTAATTCCAAGAAAGCCAAGTTTTCCATCACCAGTGAAACTGGAGAAAAAATCACTGTCCAGTAGATGAAAAAAGCTTTGGCCAACAAGATGGAAATATCCCGCGCTTCGGGATGGGTTCCCTCCTCCGTGACAACTTCTGTCCCATCACACGGTAAGGAACCCATCCCTCTGCTTTATAGAAAAATCATCCCTTGATGGTATTACTCAGCAACATGAGGATCTGTTGACAAGGAGCCTTTTCCAATTCAAAAATTCCTACTGTTAACATGGCAATTTTTTGCCAACAACCCCTAAAAAAGTCAACAGCCTTTTTCCTTAGGTACAATCTCGATCTGCCCCAATTGCTCCATTACACGAATCAAAGCATGAGTTCCATCCTCATTGCCTCCAAGTGCTTGTACTGAGCGCAGCAACTGCTGCACGACAGCCGTTCCCAAGAGAGGCAGATTCATTCGCTCCGCTTCTTGTAACACAATACGCAAGTCCTTTTGCTGAAAGCGAACTGAAAAGCCTGGAGCCAGATCTCCCTTAATGATCCGTGGCCCATAATTGGACAATGCCCAAGATCCACCCGCACCTTGGGTTGTTACTTCCAACATTTTTTCCAAATCTACTCCTGCTTTTTTGGCAAAAGCGAACGCTTCAACCATCCCTAGCAAGTTTAAACCACACAAGATCTGATTACATGCCTTGACTGTTTGCCCCGCACCAATGGGCCCACAGTGCACAATGGATTTTGCCATCGGCTCTAGCACAGGCAGTGCCTTTTCCAATACTTCAGCTTCGCCTCCCACCATAATGGAAAGAGTCCCTTGCCGTGCCCCGACATCTCCGCCACTAACGGGAGCATCTAACATGGAGACCCCTTTTTCCCTCGCATGTGCGGCTATTTGCCTGGTCGTATCTGGTGAAATGGTACTCATATCAATAAAAATGGCTCCCGGTCTGGCTCCTTTCAATACACCATTTTCCCCTTCGACCACTTCAAGCACATCCGGTGTATCACCGACAATCGTAATAATGATGTCACTTTTTTCTGCTAATTCTTTCGGAGAGTTGGCCGGTTTGGCTCCCAGTTGAACCGCCTCATCCACTTTGGAACGTGTTCGATTCCAAACCGTAACGGGAAAACCGGCACGGTAAATATGTTGCCACATCGATCTTCCCATAATCCCCAGGCCAATAAATCCAACCCGCAAAGTCATAAGCCCTCACCCCATCTGGAATACTTGTTCCAATTTTTCCTTTACACTACGCTTGACTGCTTTCCAAATCGTCCGGTCCGTGCAGATTTTTTCACGAAACTCCCGGTACATCTCTTTTTGCTTCTGTTCAAATGTTGGATCTTCTTTTGGCGGTAGAGCACTCCGCATCTCCGTGATCATCTGTTGGACTTCTGGTGCTCTCGGTCCCCAGACCGCTTTTTCTTGCCCTTTTTCATCAATGAAGATAAAAATAGGGATCGCCCGAGCTGTACCATTGGTTAAATATTGATCCATCAGTTCCAGGTTATCATCGCGAATCAAAAATCGCATATCAAACGAAGCAACCTCAGCAATTCGCTTCATAATGGGAACGCATAGCATGGCATCTCCACACCAATCTGCTGTCAACACGATAATGCGCCAGTTCTTTGATTTTCCTTGTGCAAAAAAGACCTTCTCCTCTTCTGATAAATACACATTTTCATATATCGATAATAATTCTTCACGATTGATCTGCATAGAATCTACATATTCCTGATAAGTCATTCCTTTTTGAAACCAGTCATTCAAAGTCATTCCAATTCCTCCATTACATGCGAATTGCACGACTGATTAGACACGAACACCTTTATTATCTCATAAACTGAAAAATAAAAGCAGCTATAAAAAGGGGGCGATTCTGTTGCCCAAATGGTTAATGAAACAATTAATGCATGCATTTTATATGAAAGATCGAAGGCAAATTCGATTTTTAAACGAATGTTGGTTTTCATTTCAAGCAAAAGAAATTTCCCGTAGAAAAAAGCGGCCGATCTCCACATAACCGCCTAAAATTAAGAAACCTAGTATGAGGCTTGCATACTAGGTTCCCTTGTCCATTTATTTTTGTTCCAAGTCTTGATATGGAATCATGCTTAAACCAACGCGTTCCCTTTCTTCATCTACAGCAATGACCCAAACATCTACGATATCGCCGACTGTGACAATATCCATCGGATTTTTGACAAATTTCTTGCTCAATTTCGAAATATGGACGAGTCCATCATTTTTCAAGCCAATATCAACGAAAGCACCAAAATCCACCACATTTCTAACTGTTCCTTTCAGATGCATGCCAACATGCAAATCCTTGATGTCCAATACATCAGAGCGCAAAAGAGGTGGTGGCAATTCTTCACGCGGATCTCTTCCGGGGCGAAGTAAAGCCTCAATAATATCTCTTAAAGTAGGGACACCACATCCCAATTGCTCCGCTGTCTTTTCTACATCTAATTGACGCAGCCGTTCATTGCAGACATCACTGCCAATTTGTGTTTTGTCCATCTCAATCAAGGCAAACAACTTTTCTACAACCGGATAGGATTCAGGGTGGATCGGGGTCTTGTCCAAAGGATTGAGGCCATCCGTAATCCGTAAAAACCCAATGCATTGCTCATACGTTTTTGCACCAAGACGTGGAACTTCCTTTAACTGCTCCCGATGGGTAAAGCGTCCAATTTCCTCTCTCTTTTTGACAATATTTTTGGCTACTGTCGAACTAATGCCGGAAACATAGTTTAATAAAGCAGGGGAAGCTGTATTCACATCGACACCTACATAGTTGACCGCGGACTCCACGACTGCTGACAAACTTTCACTCAGTCTTTTCTGCGATACATCATGTTGGTATTGACCGACTCCAATCGATTTCGGATCGATTTTTACCAATTCAGCAAGCGGGTCTTGCAAACGGCGGGCAATGGAAATGGCACTACGCTCTGCAACATCCAGATCTGGAAATTCCTCTTTTGCGAGTTTGGAGGCTGAATACACACTCGCTCCTGCCTCATTGACAATCACATAATAAACGGTGCGGTCCACTTCTTTAATCACGTTAGCAATAAAGCTTTCCGTCTCCCGCGAAGCTGTTCCATTTCCAATCGCAATAATATCGATCGGATAAGTTTCAAGCAATTTCAATACAGTCTGTTTGGCTTCTTCCACTTGATTATGCGGAGGTGTCGGATAAATCACTCCAACTTCCAACAGTTTGCCTGTGTCATCCACAACAGCCCACTTGCAACCTGTTCGATAGGCGGGATCGATTCCCAATACTGTTTTTCCAAGAACAGGTGGTTGTAACAATAAATGGCGCAAGTTTTCCGAGAAAATATGAATGGCCTGTTCTTCCGCTTTTTCCGTCATCTGGGCATGCACTTCACGTTCAATGGAGGGAGCAATTAAACGCTTGTAACTATCTTGTACGACTGCTTTTAAATAGTCGTGCGGTGGATGTGGGAACCATGCTTCCAGACGTTGAAAAATCGGCTCTTCTTCCACCACTATTTTTACCTTGAGAAACTCTTCCCGTTCCCCACGGTTGACAGCGAGCACGCGATGAGATGGGATCGTATGTACAGGTTCGCTAAAATCATAATACATTTCATACACGGAACGCTTTTCAGGATCTTTGGCTTTTGAGACAAGGATTCCAGTATTCCATGTATATTCACGAACCCACTTGCGGATTTCGGCGTCTTCTGCCAACTCTTCCGCCAGGATATCCATCGCTCCTTGTAAAGCATCTTCAACGGTTGCCACACCGGATTCTTCATTGACATACTCTTCAGCTTGAGCTTCCACACTGGCCGTGTCCACCGCTTCCAGCATCGCTTTAGCCAGTGGTTCCAATCCTTTTTCTTTGGCGACAGATGCCCGTGTTTTTCTTTTGGGACGAAAGGGCAAATACAGATCTTCCAACTCTTGCAGCTTCGTCGCCTGTTCGATCTTTTGGCGCAATTCATCCGTCAATTTTCCTTGTTCATCAATTAAGCGAAGCACTTCTTCCCGCCGTTGATTTAATTGAGTCAAATAGTGAAAGCGCTCCTCAATGGCACGCAACTTTTCCTCATCAAGCTCTCCTGTCTGCTCTTTTCGATAACGGGCAATAAAAGGGATCGTATTCCCTTCCTGCATCAACTCAACACTTCTTTTGACCTGATGCGTTCTTAGGCTCAATTCCTCCGCAATTACATAATACATCCGTTCCAAATCCAATGACTCTCACCACCTAGAACATTCAATCAAACATGACACATGAAATTTTATCCATTTACAACCATCCCATTTTATTGTATCACTTCACACTTCATAAAGTTGTTTCTCTTTTTCTACAAAAAACCATTTGTTAGAATAGAAGTTAGCCTGCTGGATTTTTAAGCTAAATGGAGGAATCTCCATGTCACAAACGGAACTCTCCCGTCGGCAATTTTTGAAAAAGTCATTTTCAAAATGGTTAGGTCTTAGTCTTCTTGGCATAAGTGGAATTTATTCCTACAGCCTCGAGCCCAAGTGGATCGAAATAAAAGAGCAATGGCTGTTCCTTCCTTCACTCCCTCCCTCGTTTCAACATACACGCATCGTTCACTTCAGTGATTTACACCTGGGTTTTTATTTGGATCCATCTGACCTATCCAGTTTGGTCCAACACATACAGCAATTAAAACCCGATCTTCTCTGTTTTACAGGCGATCTGATTGATAAAGATCCAAATGTAATCTCAGCAGCCATTCCTTATCTTTCACAGCTACAAGCTCCTCTTGGCAAGTATGCTGTATTGGGAAACCACGATTATCGTGGAAATGCGCAAATGGTTCAACAAGGACTGGCACAAAGCGGTTTTCATGTCCTGGTTAATTCACATCAGTTGGTTCAAAAAGGGAATGATCGAATTGCGATTGCAGGTGTGGATGATCAACTAACGGGCCACCCCAATTTGGTTCAAGCATTACATGGACTTGACAGTCATACATGCACCATTTTACTCTCCCACTGTCCCGATTTCGCTGACCAGGCGAGAAAAAAACCGGTTGCGTTACAATTATCCGGACATAGTCACGGTGGACAAATCCGCCTTCCTTTGATCGGACATATTGTCACTCCTCCTTATGGCCGAAAATACGTACAGGGTTTCCATCAAGTTGAGGGAAGTTCGCTAAAAGTGTATGTCAACCGTGGGATTGGCACAACCATTTTGCCTCTTCGCTTCTTTTGCCGTCCAGAAATTACTGTTCTGGTTCTGACAAGCAAAAAGAGCAGATAGGTTAACCTACCTGCTTCCTCTTGCATCACATGTTCAACGCATAATTCCTCCCGCCATCCAAGGGGAGGGGTATCCTTGTGCAATCTTGGATGAGCGGTTTCTGGCTTCACTCACCTTTTCTCCTTCTGCACACACCATTCTTGGAAACTCCTATCTACTGACAGGATATTGACCAAGCTCAATCCGCCAGTCCAGCGGTGAAAAGTTGTTTTTCCAAACTAGCATTCTATAATCGGTTACAAAATCTCATTCAACATCTCTTCTCTTGCTCCAAAAATGCTTCGAAATTGAATTCTATATATTTTTTATATTGAATTAATTATGCCGAATCGTGTAAAATAGTGGAAACCAACGAAAATAACAGGAGGAATTCCCCATGAAAGATCATGAGTTGGAGGAAGCCCTTGAGCTATTGGAAGGTTTCCGCACAGATCTTGAGCCACTATTTCCCTGTCAACCCAATGAAAAAAATGCAAACTCTACGAAACAAAGAAAAAATTGGATGAGGAAAACAAGTACTACCATCTTTGTCACACTCTTTCTTGCGGGTGGAGCATTTACCATCACCCAATACTCATCTCCAACTTTTTTTCGCCAATTATTACCTGATCTGCTAGTGAATAAAAAGCAAACACAAACAACCGAGAACACAGCACAAGACTTGCCGTCGAAAAAGAATCGGGTATCGCCTATTTTGCGGGATGTTCACCAACCGAGCCGCTTCACACAACAAGTTCACAATGAGTCAAAAGCATCCAACGAATCTTCGGCTGATCATCAGACGGCTTCGATCACTGTACAAAAAGACAAAATAATAACAAAACTACCATCCCACAATAAATCTCCTCAGCCCGCGTTTCAACAAAAAAAGCATCTTCCGCTTCATCAACGATTGGATCAATTTTCGAATCGTACCCATTGGCAGCCCAACTTGCTTCAACCGAAACCGAAACTTTCCCTACCCGATTATTTACCTGAAAATAAACTATTGTCTGATTCAAATACACAATTGCCAAACTCGTTTACTATTCATTTAAAAAACCGGCTCCATTGTACATGGACATTCAAGCAACCGAAACATTCCATCTATCCTTTTACTCTACTGATTGAAAAACAAACCGGCAAAAAGAAACATCAATTGCACTTGGAAGGTAAATTACATATTTCAAAAGGAAAAAACAACCAAATACTCTTACATATCCAAAAAAAACAACCAAAAAAGAAAATGTGTCATCCAAAGAGAAGCTTTAAATACGCTCCTTCCAGCACTATTTGAGAGTAAGTTTGTTGACAAAGAATCTATGCCGTGGGATTCCTTTTCCATGTTGGTTATGTTTCAATTCTTAAGCAACTATCCCCAACTAGAAAAGGAACTTTTTTTATGGCAATGCAACTCTTTCAAAATAAAAAGTAGTGTATCTGACAAACCCTGAGCTCAGGTTTGCTAGATACACTCTTTTTATCCAATAATTTCAGCCAATTCCATTCGAATCGCTTGGCGTAGTTTTTTCAGAGCACGACGTTGTAAACGGGAAACATGCATTTGCGAAATACCTAGCTGTTCTCCTACTTGCTTTTGACTGAGGTGATCAAAGAAGGTCATCTGCAAAATTTCTCGTTCTCGATCCGTAAGCACATGAAATACTTTCTCCAGTAACAGTTTGCGATCAATCTGGTCGTATCCTCTATCTTCTGTTCCTACCAAATCAAGTAAAGTCACCTGACTCCCATCACTGCTGGCCTCAATCGGACTATCGACCGAAACGGCTTGATAGCTCCGTCCCATCTCCATCGTTTCCAAAACTTCCTCTTGCGACACATCCAGATATTCAGCAATCTCTTTGATTTGCGGAGAGCGTTGCAGTTTGGTCGTCAGTTCCTCTACGGCACTTTTGATCCGAGGTCCTAACTCTTTAATTCGTCTGGGAACATGGACACTCCATGTCTTATCACGGATATGCCTTTTGATTTCCCCAACAATTGTAGGTACAGCAAACCCTTCAAAATTTCGGCCATAAGAAGGGTCATATCTGCGGATCGAAGCAAGAAGGCCGATCATACCTACTTGAATCAAGTCTTCATATGGCTCTGAACCACGTGCAAATTTATAGGCAAGAGTCTCAACCAAGTCACGATAATACTCAACAAGCCATTCTTGTGCCTGCACATCGCCGTTTTTTTGATACCGCCCAATCATCTCCAAAACCTGCTCTTCATCTGTAGGGGTAGGATGCGGGCGATTTGACATGCGGCTCCACCTCATTTTTTCGAAGATACTTAGTCAGCTTGACAATGACACCATTATCTCCCTTGATATCCACATCATCCATCAATGTTTTCATCAGGTAAATCCCTAAACCACGTTCACGCAAAGCATTCATGGATGGCTCAAAACTAATGGGTCCCGTACGCTCTTCCACTTCTCTGATATTGAAACTGTGCCCACGATCGATGACTTCGATTTCCAAACGGTTTCCAAAGATACTGCAACACACTTCAATGTCACCATCTCCACCGCTATATGCATGATCCACTGCATTGGTGCAGGCTTCAGAAACGGCAAGTTTCAGATCCTCAATGTCATCATAGGAAAAGCCCATCCGATTAGCAATGCCGGAAACTGTCAAACGAGCGATTCCTACATAATCTGGTTTGGCAGGAATGGTCAAATTCACTGAATCTAAGGGCTGCTCCTTCATTCTTTTCCATCCTCCTGCTTCCGATCTTCAATTTCAATAATCTCATGTAGTCCCGTAATGCGAAAAATTCGGCTCAACCGAGCGTTCATTCCTGTCAAAATCAACCTTCCTGCTGTGGCTCGTTGTGCCTTATAAGCTCCAATCAACACACCCAATCCTGTACTATCTATATAATCCACTTTGGACAGGTCTACATATACGGTGTTCCCGTTCTGACACAAAGGAAGCAACTTTTCCCTTAACTGTGGAGCAGTATACACATCCACTTCGCCTTCAACAAAAATGGTCACACCCTTTTGTGCATCTTCCTTTTCTTTGATCAACACATTCACCGTCTTTCGCCCTCCAACCTATGCTTTCTTAACTACTCGACTCGTTTTATGATCATAATGGTTTGGTCATCCTTCAATTGATATTTGGCCATTTCAAACAAACGTTGGTAAACGCCCTCAACTGCTTGTTGAGCTGGCAACTCCAAATGCTCCCGAATAATTTGCTTCAACTGATCTCTTTGTAAAAATTTACCATCCACTTTACATTCAGTTACCCCATCTGAAAACAGAATAATCGCATCTCCAGGAAAAAGTTCAATGGTATACTCTGGGTAATCGACATCTTTCTCTACTCCAAGGACCAAACCCTGTGTTTCCAAATCACTAAACTCATCTTCACTTGCCCTGAAAAGAAGTCCAGGTTCATGGCCTGCTGTTGCATAGCGAAAATGATGATTCAACGAATCATATACCCCATATACCATGGTAATAAACATACTTGAATCTACATTTCTTTCCACAACAGTATTTAAGCCTCGCAAAACCTCTGATGGCGAAAGCGGTTGATCATCCAAACGGTCCATCGAGTACTTAATCATGGACATGCATAACGCTGCAGGAATTCCCTTACCGATGATATCCGATATGGCAATACCAAGAGAACCTTTTCCATGATCAACAAAGTTATAATAGTCCCCACTCATGCGATTGGCAGCGACACTTAGTACACCAATATCCACTCCCTTTAAAGGCGGAGGACACTTTGGCAGCAAAGTCTGTTGCATACGTACTGCTACTTCGATCTCATCTTCCAGTTCTCGTTGTCGGTTGACCAAATTGGTTCGATCTTGGTAAGCCACCCCATAACCAATCATCACTTCAATCAAAAAGTCAAAAGAAACTTTTACCTCATTTGGGAGGTTTGGCAACAGTTTCTTTAGGGTACTAATGTGGAAGTTCACCACTTCTTCTGGTGGTACTCGCTGCTGCAAGATCCACTTACTTAATTGTTGAGCACCATACAAATGATCTTCTCTCGTATCTTGAATATAGGCAGTCAACAGTCTCTCGTATTGTTTTTGCAAATCAATATTCATGTAAAAATCCCCTTGGATCCGATATCTTCGGTTAAACATCAATGTTCAGCATGTTTTTACTATTTATGACAGAGTTGAAATATTCCTCCTAAAACATCATCGACAATCCTGAACAACGACATTTCTTTCACAAATGAATGATTTCATCATCCATTTTCGAATCATGACAGGCTCTAACACACCGCCCGATGCTTTTACCTGTCATCATTTCTTTCCTTTTTAAGCAGTAAAGGATCACTTCAATGATCACCATGTAAAAAACCAGAAAAACACGTAAAACTTCAATCTTTTAACCATCTTACTCTGAAAGCCCAAAATAACATGTCTGTCATTTGTATACATACTCAATGAAGTTATTTTTATTGGTTATATCTTCAGCTTTCGTAATTAAAATAACACAGAACGGGCGACGATGAAATAAGTGAACCCAATTTATCTCCAAAAAAAAGAGAGAGCGGGCACTCCCGCACTCCCCTGGTTTCAAAAATCAATGAGCCCTAAACTGATCTGTAGTGCTTCATTGACTCGATTCATCATCTCTTCATCCAAGTGGGTGATTTTATCAGTCAACCTTTGCTTATCAATTGTGCGAATCTGTTCTAACAGAATCACTGAATCACGGTCAAATCCATACGTTTTTGCATCAATCTCAACATGTGTAGGCAACTTTGCCTTTTGAATTTGGGCAGTAATCGCGGCGACGATCACAGTGGGGCTAAATCGATTACCAATATCATTCTGGATCACTAGTACAGGACGTACCCCACCCTGCTCGGATCCGACCACAGGGGAAAGATCTGCAAAATAAACATCGCCACGTTTAACAATCAAATTGTTTACACCCCACTAACTAAGCGCTCTAAAGTATGATCTGCTTCTTCCTCTGCTTCAAACGCTTCCGAGGCAATATTTAAATTAATCTTAGCCATTTCCATATAGCCTCTTTGCATCGCTTCACGAATACGCCGCTTTTTACGCTCCTGTAAATATAATTTCATCGCTTGGCGAATAAATTCACTGCGATTGGATTTATCCTTTTCTACCATACCATCCACTTCTTTTAATAAATTCGTTGGCAGACTGATCATAATTCTCTTGGTACCTGACAAGTTCGTGCACCCCCAACCAATCATCACCATTAGCGATTCCCTTATCAATACTACCATTATGATTAATTAAATGCAAAAATATACTTAAAATGAATTCCTACAAATCGTTGAAATCACACACATATTAAAATCTATTCGTTCCAGTTGTACAAATTCCTCCTCGAAATCTAGAGAAATGAATTTGATCTTCTCAAATCGTTGACGATCGCTACAGGTTGGCCATTTTTCAGATAAATCCGGGGAATCCGACGTGATAACATGGAAGTGACTTCGTAATTAATTGTGTTCAACTGTGCAGCCACTTCATCTACATGAATCTCCAATTCTCCCTGCCTGCCATAAAAAACAACTTCATCTCCTACTTTTACAGGCATTGCATTCGTTACATCTAACATCAATTGGTCCATACATACCCGCCCGACGACGGGAACCTTTACCCCACGGACCAAAGCAAAGCCGCTGTTAGACAGTTGACGACTAAAACCATCCGCATAACCAACCGGAACAGTAGCGATCCACTCATCGCCTCTTGCTACATACGTTTTTCCATAACTGATTCCTGTACCTTTTGGCGGTTGTTTCAAGTGAATGATTCGAGACTTGAACGTAAGAGCAGGCTTCAATTGAACCTTTTGCCTGTTTACTTCTTGTGAAGGATATAACCCATACAGACTGATCCCAATTCGGACCATATTATAAGCATGATTCGGCGCATCAATGGAGGCGGCACTGTTAGCACAATGAATAATGGGGATATTTATTCCCATTTCTTTTGCCCGTTTGACCACCTTATCAAAAGAAGATAACTGATAGTTCATATAAGTTTTACCCGCTTCATCCGCTGTGGCCAAATGGGTAAAAAGTCCTTCCAATCGCACATAAGGCAGCTCTCGTACCTTCTCTAAAAAGTCAATTGCCTGATCTGGAGTCAGACCGAGTCGCCCCATGCCCGTATCGACCTTGACATGAACCGTTGCTTCTATTCCAAGTTCCTTCGCTTTCTCATGAATCGCAAGTAAGTTGGTTTCATCATAAACCGTTAAAGCAAGATGATGCTTTAAAGCATCGGCAATTGCATAAGATGGAGTAAATCCAAACACAAGAACAGGTGCTTGGATTCCGGCTTCACGCAATTCGATTCCCTCATCGACAAATGCGACACCCAGTGCATTTGCTCCAGCTTCCAAAGCTGCTTGGGATACAAGGACTGCCCCATGACCATAAGCATTTGCCTTTACTGCAACCATGATCATTGTATTGACGGGAAGATGTTGCTTAAACTGCTGGATATTATGATGAATTGCGTCAAGATCAACTTCAATCACCGTATCTCTGCCATATTTACTCAAATCTTTATGTTTTCCATCCACGTTTTATCACTTCCAGCTGATAATTTAATTCATCAATAAATGAATCACTGACCAATAAGGGTGTCCTTTTCCCGCGAATACGGAAATAATAACGTAGATCGTATTCTTGTTCAATCTCTGTCAATAAAATAGTGTCTACCTTTTTTCCAATTCGTACAACTAACCGGTCTGAATAAAGTGTGTAACGTGGATGAAATATATACAGATATATCAGTGGAGAAATGATAAACACGAGCAAGACAAAAAATAAAAAAGCAAGTATAAATGGAGTACTCCGCCATTCAAAGAACGGGAGCAGTACAAGAAGCCCCAAAAGAACAACAAGATTGTCCATGATGCGCATCATTCGGGTTTTTCGCGTGAGAAGAACCTGATAAGAGGAACATTCTTCTCTAATGGGGTTATCACTCATATCCTGTCATCCTTAAGCGTAAATTTCGCCTACATTCATTTTCATCCAATCAATATCTGTACCGATAACTCAATTTCATACTCGATATTATACCAGAGAATATAAAAAAATGGACAGGAAACCTTCATCTGTCCATTTGCCAACATCCCCCTATTTATCTGGTTGACCAGCAAAGGAGTTCGCTATTTTAACCATTTCTTCTTCAGGCAAGTTACCTGTTAGCTCAAACTCTCGCTTTCCATCCAACCATTTGAGCTGTTTTTGATTTTCTTGTGAAAACAGAATGCCAAATCCTTGATAGAGCATGACCGGCTTCACTGACTCCGATAAATACGTTTCCATTTCCTGTGCCTTTTTTTGCACAATGGTAAAAGGTTGAGCTCCAGCGTATCTTACAATCACTGCTGGACCATGGATCGTCTGAACCGTTTTTTCTCCATCCAGCCGACTGCCCATTGGAATATAAGCTGGTACCACTGAAGCCAAATCCTGTTCTTTTTTCATATCCAATCCAGCGATTGTTTGCTTTGATTCTTCTGTCAAGTGGTTCAAATTCCGTTGCATATCAAATGCATCCTGATCAAAAGAAGCATCCAGTTTGAAACGGTCAAATACCATTTCCACCATCACTTCGTCCTTGGCATTCAAGACACTTACTTTCTTCGGATTCAGATCTTGGTCCAACCAAACCTTTTGTTTCTTCCAATTTTGGTTGAGTGTATGTTTAGAAGCTACCTCAAATAAATACTCCTTGTCACCTTTTTGAAATTGACGCTTTTGATCATCAATAATACTGGAGAGGATGGATTGATACAAGTAAATTTGACCGCTTGATTCCGGCCAATCGCTTTGGAAACGGAAACTCTTCTTGATACTTGGGGTTAAAACATAAACCCCTTCATCATTCCGTAATAAAATCTGTGTAATATTGTTCTTTGTATTTTTCAGGGCTACACGATAATAATGCGGTTTTTTATACCAAACCTCGATATCAATGACTTGAGGTTCTTGACCTGTTTGAATCGTTAACTTTCCATGACTCATATAAGATTCCATCTTCTCTGATCGCTTGGACAAATCATTGACAACCGATTTTGCATCTTTTTCGCCACAACCAACCAAAAGCAAAAATATCTGGAAAATAAAGACAAATATCCATCTGGTCCGACACATTTATGGCTTCACCTCGTCAATTTCCCGGGAAATGTGTCGGTTAGGGAAGGGAACCTTTCTATTGACAGCTTTTCAGTGCATCTAGTAAATCAGAATAACATACACGATGAGCTGACATTGATCGGCTAGCAATCTCGCCCGCACGTCCATGGTAATAAACCGCCATTGGCACTGCTTGATCTACAGGAATGTCCTGTGCTAGGAACGAACCTAGCATACCCGTTAGCAAATCACCTGATCCTGCTTTGGCTAAAGCTGGACTACCTGTCGTATTCACAATTTGTCCTCGTTCTGGAAAAGCAATAATCGTAAATCGACCTTTTAATATGACAATCATCCCTGTTTGATCAGCAAGAGTCTGAGCCATTTGTGGACGAGCTGCTTCAATTTCAGATACTGAACAACGCAGTAAACGAGCCATTTCTCCTGGGTGTGGTGTGAGAATCGTTGGAAAAGCTGACGAACGTTCGGCAAAAAGGTGAGGATGATCAGCTAGAATATTGAGGGCATCCGCATCTAACACGAGCGGAACCTCCACCTCTCTGAGCAGCTGGGATAGCCAAATATCTTCTCCTGGAAAACGTCCCAATCCAGGTCCGATCGCTACCGAAGAAAAGCGAGAAGCCCTGTCAGCAAATCTTTTCGCACTTTCCGCTGTAAATACATCCTCTCCTGGCCAGGTCCATACCAATTCTTGTGTAACCTTGGCAGCCAGTGCAGTCGCTTGACCGTCTGGAACGGCTATCGTTACCATCCCTGCTCCCATTCGATAAGCCGCCGCTCCTGCCATTACAACAGCCCCTAGCATTCCTCTTGTACCACCAATAATCAGAACATGCCCATACGTCCCTTTATGCGCCCATGGATCACGTGTTTTTTGATGTGCTTCCCACAGCAAGGGAACATTCAGACGAGCTTTAGGCTGCAAATCGGCAGGAAATTCTTTGGGAAGGCCAATATCCACCACAGACACATCGCCACAATAGTCTGCACCAGGACGCAAATAATGTCCCCATTTGGGATAGCCAAAAGTAACCGTCTGATGTGCTCGAATCGACTCTCTGGAAACTGCTCCCGTATCTGCATCCACTCCTGTTGGAATATCCACTGCCATCACCCAGGCGTCTGGGTGTTGATTGACAAGAGAAGTCACATCCTGTACATGCTGCCGAAGCTCTCCTTTAAATCCCGTTCCCAAAAGAGCATCCACAATCACCTGCGCTGACTGCAAATGTTGTTTCAATTGGGCAAGTTGATTGGATGAATCCGTAAAAACAGGATTTAAACGACAACAAACATCATAAAAAACACGTGCGTCCGGTGTAAGTTTTTCCTCTTTTCCAATCAGCCAAGGATACACCTTCCACCCAGCAAACAGCAGATGCCGAGCTACGACCCAACCATCTCCACCATTATTTCCTGTTCCACAAAGAACGACTGCTGTTTTTGGCTCAGGAAACCGAGCTGTGATTTTTTCCGCTACCGCTTTTCCAGCGTGCTCCATTAACACCACACCTGGAATTCCCAGTGTATCGATCGCATAATGATCCAGGCGCCTCATTTCTTGAGCTGTCACGAGATACACCTTTGTCCCTCCTAACCGTGTTATATATGTATGTCCAATCTAAAGCAGATATGCTCAGATCTCTTCCACCACTGCTGTAGCCAAAGCATACTTCTCACTATGAGAAATAGAAAGATGAATGTTTACCTTCTTATCTGAAAATAAACACTGCATCGTTTCAGCGGATATTTGTGCTTTTGGAGCCCCATTTTCATTATTGATAATCCTGATATCCTGGAAACTTACGATCTCACCGATTCCGGTTCCCAATGCTTTGGAAATCGCCTCTTTTGCTGCAAACCGCCCTGCGAGAAACTCCAATTTTCTTTTCGGAGCCATCGGCATCATTTGCTTCTCGGATTCGGTTAAAACCCTTGCAGCCAAACGATCCAATCCTGCTTTTTCAATTCGCTCCATCTCAATGATATCGGTTCCAATCCCCCAAATCATGAAAGCTCCTCCTTTACGATCAGCTTCATTATATCCATTCTACACTACTTATGAATTACCATGGACCATCCCCAGGATAAAGATATCATCCAAAAATTTTTTATTTTCTCTTGCATTAACTGTATGGAGTGTTATAATACACTTAAAAGAACAAAGTGTATGGAGTGAAACCAAACAATTCATACACTATGAAAGGAAAGGAGCCATGGAAACGAGAAGCGTCGGACCTCTCACTTTCACGATTGATTTTTCCATTCCGCTTTATGAACAGATCGTTGAACAAATTCGTCATGCCATCGCAAGAGGAGAGATTGCTTTAGGTACCAAATTACCTTCTGTACGCGAGATGGCCCAAAAACTGAAAGTGAATCCGAGCACAGTCGTACGTGCTTACTTGGAACTGGAACACGACGGTTTATGTGAAAAAAGAAGAGGGCAAGGAACCTTTATTACAACCTCAGAAGAAACGGTTTACCAGATCAAAAGAAAGTTGGCCAATGAGGCTTTGGAGGCTTTCGTACAAACCATGCGTTCTTTGGGCATTGATCAAAAAACAGCCCAACAGTGGCTAAAGGAGATGGATTGGGAATGCAAAAAGCGGTAGAGTTGCGCCATGTAACCCGTCGCTACGGCAAAAAGATCGCACTTCATGATGTGTCGATGGCGATTCCTAAAGGAAAAGCAATTGGTTTGCTGGGTGAAAATGGTGCCGGGAAATCAACGCTGTTGAAACTCATCGCTGGAATCATGAAACCAACATCTGGCGAGATAAAAGTATTTGATGAAACGCCTAATTGGCGGATCAGAGAGCGTATTGCTTATCTCGGCGACCTTTCCCAATGGTATAAATTCCAGCGTATTGATGAAGCCATTCAGTATGCCGCAAACATATTTCCACACTTTCAGATAGAGAAAGCGAAGGAATATCTCGACTTTATGAAACTCGACCCGCAAAGAAAAGTGGAAGAGCTCTCCAAAGGCCAAACCATGCGCTTACAGTTAATCCTGTGCCTGGCGCGGCAAGTCGATCTCTTCCTGCTAGATGAACCTCTGTCGGGGATTGATTTGATCTCTCGTGAAAAAATCATTGATTTACTGATTGAGCTGTTATCTGAGCGAGAAGTGACGCTAATCATCAGTACTCATGAAATCCATGAAGCAGAAGGATTATTTGAACATGTCATTTTGCTCCAAAATGGAAAAGTTGTCAAAGAAGGAGATGCAGAACAACTTCGGGTAGAAGTAGGTTCCATCCAAAAAGTATATCGGGAGGTATTCCAATGACAGCCTTCTGGTCTATGGTCAAAAAAGATTATCAAATGATTTTCCCTAAAAAATATACCCTTTATGCTATCGCTGTGCTTTTATTCAGTATCAGCTTCGGCTTTCTTTATTTGTTCTCCACGGTTACACAAGTACCAAACGCTACACAGATCCATTGGATGTATACTTGGCTTCTGTTTGCCCTCCCAGGTTTTTCAAGTGCTTTGATTTATTATGAGTGGAATCACAAAACCATGGGTTGGTGGCTGTCTTCTCCCTACCCGCATTGGTGGTTAATCGCCACAAAATGTACGGCCATGTTCTTGCGCACCCTACAAATCCTCAGTTTGATATTTATCATCCTAAACGTAAATATATATCTTTTCACTCTTATCAAACCGAATATTCTAGGTAATATGAGCTGGGAAGTTCTGATTCTAAATCAGCTCAAACTAATGGGTGAATATCTCCTATATGCTCCATACTTGATCACACTAGGCATTTTCGGGGGCGTGCTTAACTTTTCCTATATCAAGTTCGTGAGTATCCCTGTATGGTTCCTGTTTGGAATCACCTCCCCATTTTTCATCTTTCGACGAATCGCCACAATGGCAAAACTGAATTGGGATATCCTTGATACTAGCCTCTGGATCATTGGCTCCATCAGTTTGCTTCTCACTTTCATCTTCTTCGCTGGATCCATATATACCATAAAAAACAAGATGGAAATTTGAATTAAAAAAAGAGCCTTCTTGCCTTTACCGAAACAAGAGGGCTCCTCGTTTGTTGAAATTTTTCCACTCCATAAACCAAAAAGCCATTGTCTTTATTTTTCTAACTTGACCCATTTCAAGCTGTAATCGGCCCCAATCGGATGGGTATAGTAATTTTTAACATAAGGTTTTTTTAATAGCACACTATAACGGAAATAGATGGGGGCCAGCACGACTTGCTCATCCACCAACATTTTTTCAGCCCGACTCAACATTTCGATCCGTTTGGTTTGATCCGTTTCTTGACGAGCCTGGACAATCAGTTGATTATATGCATCGCTTTTAAAACCGGCAGAGTTTTTGTTTTCATTGGTGTTAAACAGTTCTAAATAAGCCATCGCATCATTATAGTCTGCACCCCACGCAGAAATCGTTAGATCAAAATCCCCACGCTCTTTACGATCATCCACTACCTTAGCAGTTGGAGTCTCAATCACAACATTCAGTCCCAATGTCACCCGTAACTGCTCTTTGATCACGGCAGCAATATTGCTATAATAGCTGCCTGTCAGTAACACGACTTTCTCAGGTGGCTGGCTCATTCCCAACTCTTTTAGTCCCCGTTGGAAATATTCTTTCGCTTTAGCAGGATCATATGGAATCAGATCTTTTTTCGTTGCTTCACGGAATGATTTGCTTCCAAGTCCCGCAATCGATGGATGAACCAAAGCATGAGCGGGTTGAGACCCATCTTTCAGAATACGGTCCGCTATTACCTGGCGATTCAACGCCAAGCTAATCGCTCGCCGAATGTTTACGTTTTGCGTGAATTTCTGACGTTGGTTCATAACCATATAGATGGAGGTAGCCCGTTCTGCTTTTATCAAGTCCGGTGAGTCTTTGTATCTATCGATAAAAGCACTATTCAGAGGTGTAATGTCTACTTGCCCGGTATTATACAAGTTTATAGCGGTTCCAACATCTTTTAGCACATGCAGATCCACTTGCTGCAGATGGACGTTTTTTTGATCCCAGTACTTATCATTTTTTGCCAGAACAATTTTTGACGCCTGGAAACTCTTCAAAATAAAAGGGCCACTGTAAACGATTTGATCAGGATGACGAAACGGGTCATTTTTCAGCTTTTCAACCATATCAGGCCGTTGGGGGAGATAAGCTGGAAGAATGGTATAGTCGAGGAAGTTAATCATCGGTGTTTTTAACGTGACTTGTAATGTCTTGTCATCTATTGCTTTCACTCCAACATCTTGCTCTTTAGCTTTTCCATTGTAGAATTCCTCGCCTTTGTCGATCGGAAACAGTATATAAGCGTATTCCGATTTTGTAGCTGGATTCAACACCCGTTTCCAGCCAAACTCAAAGTCCTTCGCCGTAATGGGCTTACCATCACTCCATTTGGCATCACGTAATTTAAATGTATAAGTTCGCTTATCCGGACTGACCGTATATTCTTTAGCAATTCCTTCAACCGGTTTTTTATCCTTGCCTATTCTCATGAGCCCTTCATAAATATGATTGGCCAAAATGAATGAGCCCCCATCTACTACTGTTGCTGGATCAATACTTGTAAATTCCTCCATTTCAGCAATTCTGAGCACATTCTTATCGCTGGTTTCGGTCTTGTTCCCAGCTGACCCACAAGCTGATATAAAAATACTAAATAATAAGGCAATTAGAGCAATAGTCCACCCTTTTTTCAATCCCATCTCCCCCTATCCAGATCATTGCTATAATAATAAAAGTAATACACATTCTATAATATCAAATTTTCATCTATTATTAAAATATTTTTCTTGATTTTCGTTTATCATTGTCTTTTTATCTTCTTTCCCAAAAAAAAACTCCTTGATTTTGAGAAATCAAGGAGGAAATCGCTTGTTGACAGAGTTTCGTTATATACCGGTTCTTAAAAATGAGTAAAAGTTGGGCAACTGGAAAAGGAAAACCGGGTTTGTCAACAGACCCTCATGAGCAACACCATCAAAGGAATGAAAAAGGTGTTCTGTTTTCCATAAAGCGGAAGGATGGGTTCCCACGGTGTGACTGTGATGGTACAGAAGTCGTCACGAAGGAAGAACCCATCCCGAAGCGCTGGAGAAACACATCCATATTTTCAGGATGGCCTCGTATTTTTACTCAATTGGCAGGAGAGAGAAATAGGATCCATTACTTTTTCTCAGCTCGCAAGTACACCCACTTCAAGCTATAATCGGCTCCAATGGCATGATTATAGAAATCCCGCACATAAGGTTTCTGTAAATAGGAACTGACACGGTAAAAAATAGGAACAATCACCGCTTCATCTTGAACCAGTATTTTTTCTGCCTGACTTAAATATTGAATCTTTTTTTCTGGATCGGCTTCTTTATGCGCTCGTCTCAACAGGGTGTCATACTCTTTGCTCTCGAAATTAGCTATATTCAATTTCCCATTTGAGGACCATAGTTCCAAATAAGCGATCGGATCATTATAGTCTGCTCCCCAACTGGAAACAGCAATATCAAATTTTCCTTCTTCTTGACGCTTCAGCTTTTCCTCACTGGATACCGATTCTACCTGTACATTTAATCCCAATACCTTGCGTAATTGTTGCTTCACTGCCACTGCCACTTCTCTTTTGTCATCATCATAGCTAAGTAAGCGAATCTTCTCTGGCGGCTTTTTCATTTTCAGTTCCATCAGTCCTTTTTCCAAATAAGCCTTGGCTTCATCCGGATTGTAAGTAACCCATTTTTTTCTGGTTACATCTCGAAATGACTTGTTTCCCAATCCGGTAATCGCTGGATGAACCAAAGCTTCAGCAGGTGTAGATCCATCTTTGAGAATCTGGCTTGTAATTTGTAGACGGTCAATGCTGAGGCTGATGGCCTTTCTCACATTTGGATTCTTAAGGAAATGATCCTTCTGATTCATGACCAGATAGTACGAAGTGGCTCTCTCTGCTCGTTTCAGATCCTCCGACTGCTTGAAAGAGTCAATATATTCCCGACTAATCGGTGCAATATCTACCTGGTTGGATTGGTACAATTGAACAGCACTGTCAATATTCTTGACCAAACGAATATCCACTCTTTGCAAGCTGACACTGTTTCGGTCCCAATACTTGTCATTCTTGACCAAAACAACTTTCGCCCGTGTCCATTCCTTTACCACAAAGGGGCCACTGTAAGCTACATGTTGAAGCGTTGTCGCATACTGATCTCCATATTTTTTGACCAGATCTTTTCGCTGGGGCAAATAAGCAGGCAATGTGGTCAGGCTTAAAAAGTTCAACATCGGCTCTTTCAGTTTAACCTCCAGCGTTTTCTCATCAATCGCTGTCACACCTACCTGCTCTTCGGATCCTTTGCCCTCGTGATAAGCTTCTGCTCCTTTAATCGGATACAAGATAAAGGAGTATGATGATTTCAGCTCAGGATCAAGTATTCTCTTCCAACCATATTCAAAATCATAGGCTGTGATTGGAACTCCATCACTCCATTTGGCATCTTTTCGCAATCTGAATGTATAAGTGAGGTGATCCGGGCTGACTTTCACTTCCTCAGCAATGCCTTTGACGGGCTGTTTATCTTTAATGCGCATCAAACCTTCTTGAACATTATTTAAAAGAATGAACGAACCATTATCTACCGCTTTGGCTGGATCCAGATGAGTGAATTCATTTGTATCAGCAATACGTAATATTTGTTCATGACTCAAACTAAGCTGATCTGTTCCAACAGGATCCACCATACTACAAGCTGTGAGACAAATACAGAGAAGGATGATCAGACTCACCCATTTCCTACTCCTTCTTGCCATGAAAAGTTCCTCCTAACTATTATTCCAATTTTTTGAAAGCGATTTCATCTATTATCTATCTCTAGATCAACTTTCTAGACATTTGAGTCATTAAAGACAATTTCATTAGAGATTGGAAGATCGTGATCCAATTACCCCTGCTTCCTTTCGTATATAGCCCTTTCGCTCTCTTTAGCTTCACCCCAAAAGATGATATAGTTTGTTATTGGAGGTTGCTTTCAATAATGAATAGATGGGGGTTCAATATGTATTTGGTTCAAAACCGACTACCAGTCGAGTCAGAAGAGCAACTCACCAGGCTGAAAGAACGGTTTAGCAAAGCACCTGAGTCAATGAAACAAGTACCAGGATTTATTTCATTTCGTCTACTGCAAGCAGAGGATCATTCACATCTCATTGCAGAAACGGTTTTTCAAAGCAAAGAAGACTTCCTCAACTGGCTAGAGAGTGATCACTTCAAACGCGCTCACGGTGGTAAAGGTGGCGAACGGAAAAATGCCAATATCAACAATTATATGGTTATTATTTCCTAAGTAAAGAGGTGTAAAGAATGGATTACAAAATTGCCTTATTTATTCATGTAGTGTGTATAGCCACCTGGTTCGGTGGTACGGCGCTCATGGCCATGTATCTGCGAGATGCCATTCGCTCTAACAATGTTCAGACTATGGAGTATGCCCTTTCCAAGTCACATCGCTGGAACCTCACCATGTTTATTCCTACAGCTGTCCTCGCTACGCTTGCGGGTGTATACATGCTCTTGCAATACTCTGGTACCAAAGAGTTATGGTACATTGTGAAGGAACGATTTGGTTTGCTATTTGTTCTTCTCTTTATCTTTACAATTTCCTTTTATGGGCCGAAACTTTTAAAAAACTTAAAGGAAAATGGGATTCAATCCGCACAAGCGCAGTCAATTTTAAAGAAATACATTATGATTTTAAATCTTTCTCTATTGTTTATGGCTGTCCTCATGCTTTTCGTGACACTTAAAATCTCCTAACCATAAAAGACAGTCACGTGTCAGTCATTGAAGTAACAAACTAAAAACCGTTTCCATCTTTTCATTTCCGTTCATATTCCATGGCTTGTCCATGGATTTTTTATTTTCTCTACGCGTTTTCCAGAATATGATTCTGTATAATAAAAATAGAGACAACGAAGGGGGGATTTTCATACTTGAGATTATTTTTTGGTGTTGTTTTTTATTGGGAATAGCCGTCACCCTACTTAGCTTCATTTTTAGCAATATTCTTGACGGCTTATTGGACAGCCTTTTCCCCTTTGAACTTCCGATGCTCTCTTCCGTTACAGTCTTTGGGGGATTAACCGTCTTCGGCGGAGCGGGAGTGATATTCACCAACTATACATCATTTACCCGGAGCATGAGCCTCATCTTCTCACTCATCCTGGCTGTCGCTTCTTTTTTCCTCCTTTACTACTTACTCATACGACCAGCCCAAAATATCGAAGCATCCGTAGGCTTTCGCCTTAGTGACCTAAAAGGAAGAACCGGAATGGTAACGACGACGATCCCTGCCACGGGACTCGGTGAAGTCATTATTACAACGAGTGGAGGAAATACCAATCAAATCGCCCAAAGTGCAACAGGAGAGGAGATCCCTCAAGGCACCAAAATCATGGTCTCTGATGTCATTGGGCATACTTTATTGGTTCAGCCTTTCTTAGCCAATGAGAAAGTGGAGTGATATAAATGGAATTCCTTTCTGGCCCTCTGTCTCTTGTCTTAGTGATCGTGGGAGTACTGCTGGTGCTAGCCATCGCTTTTTGGTCCCGCTATAAAACCGTAGGGGCTGAAGACGCATTAATCGTAACCGGAAGCATGCTGGGACGTAAAAACGTCTTGACCGATGAATCCGGTCGAAAAATCAAAATCATTCGTGGTGGCGGTACTTTTATCATTCCCATTTTCCAACGGGCTGAAAGACTTAGCCTTTTATCGCATAAATTACAGGTTTCCACCCCGGAAGTATACACCGCCAAAGGCGTTCCTATTATCGTCGATGGTGTCGCGATCATCAAAATTGGCAGTTCCCTTGAAGATTTGGCCACAGCTGCTGAACAATTCATGGGAAAGAGCAATGAGCAGCTGAATGATGAAGCCCGTGAGGTATTGGAAGGGCATTTAAGAGCAATTCTTGGTACATTAACAGTTGAAGAAGTCTACCAGAATCGTGAAAGATTTGCTCAAGAAGTACAAACCGTCGCTGCAGTCGATCTGAAAAAAATGGGCTTGCAAATTATCTCCTTTACCATTAAAGATGTTCGCGATAAAAATGGTTACCTGGAAGCACTCGGCCGTCCCCGGATCGCCGCAGTCAAGCGCGATGCGGACATCGCTGAAGCCCAAGCCATTCGCGATACAGAAATTCAAACTGCTAAAGCTCGTGAAGAAGGAACCAAAGCATCCTTAATTGCCGAAACCAATATTGCTGAAGCAACGAAAAACAAAGAAATTCGTATCGCGGAGTTTAAAATTGAACAAGACATGAAAAAAGCGGAAGCAGATCAAGCCTATCATTTACAGGCAAATCGTTATCAACAACAAGTTGTTGAAGAACAGATGAAAATCGAATTGGTACGGAAGCAAAAAGAAATTGAGCTGGAAGAAAAAGAAATCCTCCGCCGCGAAAAACAGTATGATGCGGAAGTACGCAAAAAAGCGGATGCAGAACGTTACGCCAAAGAGCAAGCTGCAGAAGCTTATCGTTTTGAACAGGAAGCCAAAGCAAAAGCGGAAGCAGCTACCATTCGTGCCAAAGGGTTCGCGGAAGCAGAAGCAGAAAAAGCACGTGGTGCTGCAAAAGCAGAAGTGGAAAAAATGGAAGGGATGGCAGAAGCAGAAATCATTCGTGCCAAAGGGTTGGCAGAAGCAGAAGCCAAACAAAAACTAGCGGAAGCATTCGAGAAATACGGTCAAGCAGCCGTCTTGGACCTCATTGCCAAAATGCTGCCTGAGCTGGCTAAACATATCGCCCAACCGCTTGGGAATATCGATAAGATTACCGTCATCGATTCTTCTGGCAGTGACGGTGGAGCCAACAAAGTCAGCAATTATGTGACTCAATTGATGGCTCAAACACCAGAAATGGTGAAACAGGTCTCTGGCATTGATATCAACGAAATGATTAAAAACCTGGCCCAAACCAACACGTCTCCCACCAATCCTGAACAAAAAGAAAATGACCAGCATAAATAATACCCGTCAAAGCTTGGCTGGAATCGCTTCTTGGAAACCTTTGGACAGAAAATGACCTCTCTTCTTCCATTCCTTTCTCTATTCCACAGAAAAACTCTTCTTAGAAATGACTACTGCCACCAGATGGTGGCCTTTTTCTTTGCAATTAAAACTGATCCCAAAGCAGAATAGCCTTTAACAACCCAAGTAAAAACTACTACCTAAAACAGGTAGCAGTTCTCTTTATTTCGCCAGCTCACGCAAGGCATTTTTGGTAATTTGTTGAATATGCTTGTTTTCCTTCGCCTGGACAGTATGGTGAATGGGATCAAGGAACCAATTCCAATAGAATGTACCTACAGAAAATGCTTTCTTTCCAGTCGGTTTATTGTACCAAACAACATTGGCCAATTTTTTCTTTCCGTACAAAATGACTGGAGATTTGGCAATGACTTCAACACCTGGGAGATTGCGTACATAACTGTCCACTTCCCCACCAATCACCCCAGGAATCTTGTCGCCATTTTTCAGACCGGTTCCTTCATACAACCAGTGCTTAGCATCGCTTACAACCATCGGGACGGTCGCTTTTGGAATACCTGTATACATAACTCCAAAGAGACTGTCTTCGGGCATGTTTACAGGTTGATCACGCCATCTGGTTGTAGTAAGCGTTTTGTTTGTCACTCGATAAGGATCCATTTCTTGGGCAAACTGTTTATATGATACCATCAAGCGACCAGGGCGGCCTGTAGAATCCTCATGGTAACGTACTTGCCAATAACAAACATTGGCGCTAAAGTTTGCCAGGTTGAATTTCGTTGCCGACAACTTTTCGACACTTTGGCGCATCTTCATCGTCCAGTATTCGGCATGTCCCGCGATCAAGAGTGCTTTGATATTGACCCGTTCCAAAATGTCGTAATGAATGTCCCAGTCAGTAATATAGGTAAGCGAATATCCTTCTTTTTCTAACCAGCGTATAAGATTGTATTCATATTGGAAAAATAGTCCTGAACCATAGTAATTCCGAAATGGACGGTTAAAAGAAACCTGATATGCCTGCTTTCCACCCTTACTGTTATAACTATACAAACTCTTACCACCCCAGTTATCATAAGCGTGATAAGAGTTGGTCGCAATTTGAACAGCGAAATCAGCTTCTGGGTGAGTTTCTGTAACCACAAAGATGATATAGCTTTCCCTTCCATCTACATTGGTCATTTTATTGATATAGACACCTGTTGGCCAATCCGATGGAATACGTAAAATTTGGCTCGGAGCCCATGCTGCTCCAAAATGATGTGGATCGGGGGTCAAATTCTGTTTAGTCGGACGGATGCCATCAATCACTTTCATCAACCGTCCACCAGCGCCTCCATAATACCCCATTCTGTAAATTTCCATTCGATATGGCTTCGTACTATGCACAAAAAAGGTAATGGTCCCCTCAGGTTGAACGGAAAAATCAGAAGCATAGCCCTGTAATTGCTGTGGCCGTGCTGGTTTGGTAATTTTCCATTTAGTTGTTCCAGGTTTTTGATTTTCTGCACGAATATCTACATGTCCCAGTTTTTTGACCGTACGTGGATGGGCCGGCAGCAGCTTGCCCTGATTGGGAGCGTTAAAAGATACCCCCATCGATTTAAGGAGATGCGGGGTAACAAGTGCTGAACCTAATAATACACCTGTTGCCTTCGGAATTTGCTTTAACAGTTGGCGTCTTGTCAACTCTTTACTTCCTGCGTTCTCGACTGCCTTCGACAGCCAATCTTTTTTTTCGTTTTCCAAGGCAAATTTCCCCTTTTGATCAGTTATTGGAAAATTTAGTTAATTGAAGTGTAGTACATCTTATATAAAAACTCCCATTTTTTATCGTTATTTAAAATTATATCTGGTTTAAATGATGACAGCAAAGGACAATTTCCTGAACAAAATACACCTATTCAGTTTATCATAGACACCAAAAACGAGAAAGTAGAAAGGAGAGGGAAGAAACCCAAAATCAGGATCGATGAATCACTCTGAATCGCTTTCTGAGCAATTACAATAAAAGTCTATAGCAAAAGGAACTGTCCTTTAAAGAAACAGATCCTTTTTCTCTCTTTATTTACTTACAGGTGCAGATAGACGCAACTGATACTTCCTGGCAATGCGAACAAGCTGTTCTGAAAATTTCTCTCCCAAATCCGGACGTACCATCCGTATATAACTGACATATCCCTGGATATATTCCCAAAAACGAGGATGGTTCTGGCGATTTTCTTTCTCTAAACCATTTCGCTCCACATTATGTAAGAGCGCCCGAAACTTTTTTAACTCTTTTCGGCTAATATTTGGCTTTTCATTGACCACGATCCCCGTTACTTTCTGTCTCTGGGAAGAACGCAATACCCGTGTTTTCTCTTCATTAACCATGAATCCCTCACTATCAATAATGTCTCTGGCTTTGGTCATCAGCGCACCGATCCGGCAGAGTGCCGATTCATCACAAGAAAAAGCCAGATCATCTGCATAACGTGTGTAGGTAAAACCCAAGGTTTCTGCCAAACGGCTTAAACGATGATCCAGCCTGCGACAGATAATATTGGTTAGAGCCGGGCTGGTACAAGCCCCTTGTGGCAGTTGCCGTTCACCCATCGCAATATAGTAATACTTGCCATCAAATTCCACTTCTGTTCGGGGAGGTTCCGTACAAAGGAGCGCAAACAAAGTACTGATCGCTTCGCTATATCCAAAAGAGCGAAAAACACCTTTCACTCGCCAAAAGTTTATGGTAGGGAAAAAATCTTTGAGATCCATTTTGATCACAGCTGCCTGTTTTAGATGTTGCTTGGCATGATCAACCGTACTTCTACCTGGAACAAAACCATAGGCTGCCTGATGAACGGGAATCCGATCCAATATTCGTTCCTTGACCCATGCTTGTGCTTGACGCAATTCCTTTTTGGGAGCGGAAATCTCCCTGACGCCTCCATTTTTCTTTGGAATGGTAAAGCGGGCGTAGTGACACAAAGTAGCTGTGTTGCGATGATAGGTTAACCATTTGAGTCGAGATAAAGGCAAATGCATGACTTCAGCCATTTCCATGGCACTACGGATGAGCGGAAGTCCCAAGCGGATGAGTTTCTCTTCATCGTGGTCAAAATTTTGCAAGCCTGCTGAAAAGCTATCCCCTACATGGATCACATGAGTGGCTTTGTATTCTTCCCAGCGCTTTTTCGCCTCTTGCCGTTCTTTTTCCCGCTCTGCTTTTCGTTCCGCTCGTTTTCTCTTACTTTCTTCGATTCGTTTTTCTCTTGCTTCTTTCAATTTTTCTTTAATATTGGGCAGCTTTTCACTTTCCTTTTTGAGTTGGTTTAACTCCTCCACCAGCTGTTTTCGCTCTTCCTGTTCCTTAGCAATTTGTTCAGCAGTGGCAGGGTCGACCGGTTCTTCTTTCCAGAAGCCCAGGCGGATCATTTCTTTTTTGATAACTTCTTCTCTTCCTTCTTTCTTTATACGTTCAATCCATTCTTCTCGCGTCATTGGCTGGAACTGTTCTTCTGACACAGTGCTCTCTCCTCCCCGTTCTCAATGCTTTTCTTTCTGCCTGTACAAAGCAATTAAGGCCAAAATATGTTCACACGGTCCTTTCATTAAGCGATTTTGGCGATGGAAAAAGCAGTTGCAGTTTGCATCTGTGATCCGTTGATCATGATCCAGAACCACAGATGGTTGAATTTCAATAGATTGTCCATGGATAACTCCAGCCAGCATGGTACCCTCATCATGCCGCTCTACTTTTTCCAGATGGACATTTCCATTGATTACGAGCTTGTCCGCCTTTTCTTCTCGTGGATTTGCATATTTGAGCTGATCCATGGGTAGCGGATCACGGGTCAGTTCACGCAAACGATATTTTCCGATCTCCAAATCAAACATGACACGCCCTGCACTGCATAGCTGCCGAACGGCCGATTGAACCAGATCGGTTGACAACTCTGTTGATGCGGCCAATTCCCCGATACTGGCCGTTTTCTTTTGTTTTAATCGTTCAAAAACAAGGGTACTTTGCTCAGGTGTTACGGTTGTACTCTGGCCCACCATCAAATCAAAATTTCCTGCTGCTCCCCAATCATTCCGTGTCCAACCGGATAAACCGAGTGTAAAGCTTAAGGCTCCCATATCAACAATATAGAAACTGGGCAAACCGGTTCCCAACAGATGTACAGTGATTTTCTTGGCTAATGGTAAAAGTCGCTCTAGCAAGAATAATCTACGCCGACCCCATGTGCGAATTTCCCGTGCTTCACTTCCACCATAAACAGAGCCGCGGAAAACCAAGATTTCATTCCAAGGTTCAATGATCACTTTGACTTCTGCACCTGGTTTTAATACAAAGCGTAGCGAACGTGGACCATGTTTTTCACGATGACGGCGCAAGAATAGGCAGAGATTGTAGATATCGATCGGCTGGACATCAAATGAAACAGTTGGCAGGTTCATAGCCGACTGGACTTGCAAGAAGCCTCGAATCCAGCTTTCCGGGACATCGATCTTCTGCTCTTTATATACTTCCCGCCCTGCCGTTGCCACTTCAAAACCGGAAGGATCGATTTGAAATTCCGTGGGTCGATAGGAGCGAATTCGCTTGATCTCCCCCAACAGCGCATCCGAAAAGTCTATATTGGTTGTGCCATACTGAAATTCTTTCACTTCACTAAACAACTGTTCATGCACGGCCAAACGCCCATATGCCGATTCGTCCAAAGAAAAAGCTTCAAAGAAGACTTGATCCGGAGCTACTGTAATGACTGGATCAAGCACATACCAGCCAGGTTTGTCGTTTTCCCACAGCCAGTCAAAATATCGCTGCCTCGCTTTATAAAAGTCACGATTACGCTGATCCTGAATCGCATCCAGCTCTCTGATCCGAAGGATGATTTCCTTCATGCGTTCTGAGACTTTTCGATGTTCTTCCAATACATCAGCAATCATCAACATATACTGTTCTTGTACCCAGGCTTGATAAGCACCATGATCTCTCGGCTTGTAATTCAAATCCGATACCACTACATCCCGAAGGGCAATCATCGCATCCCGATAACGAAGAGGATCAGCAATTTTTCCCCGGAAAAAGGTAGGCTCACGCCCAAGATCCGGAGCAAAGTCAACCAGGGTTTGCCCATTCAAATGCTGGATGCCACTGGGTTTGGCGTACGTCTGTTGAAACAGCATCTATCTAGCCTCCTCGATTCTTTTCATTTGGATAACCGTCTTCGTCTCTGGATAACGCTGTTTGATTTTCGCCATCATCCGCAATATTTCTTCAAAATCTTTTTGCCCGCTGGTACGTGCCACATCTGCCAAAAGCGACAAAACGATTTGCGCCATATTGGAATCGCTCTCTCCCAATTGCAGTAATAATCGAAGCGCTTTTTGCTTTAACTTCCGCCCTTTGCCTACATAAAAGAGAACCGTGCGGAAGAAATATTCCATTCTTCGCAATATCTCTTCATCCCAGCGTACCCGGTCTGCCAAATCAAGCGCATAGGCTTGGACATTCAGATCAGGGCTCTCACTTGCTCTTAGCATTAACTCCGTGAGATCGATCCGTTTTTCATAGATCGCTGCCATTTCCATGGCAAACTGCTGAATATCAGTGCGAGCGCTATCCAATAAACCGTAAATCAGCTTCGGTGTCACTTTTTCATCCGATAATGTTTTGAGATAGCCAAACATCCAGTTCCGTGTATCATCCCAATCGGTTTGCGTTAAATAGACCAGCCCATCTTCATCTACCTTTTCCATGACTTGAATCAACCGGTCTCGCGCCCAGGCACGTACAGCTGCATCACGAGCATGTGCCAATGACAGCAGTTCGGGGGAAGGAAATTGCCCTGCAAGCACTTGCTTGGACTCCAAAAGTTTCAGCGCAAAATCCCGCAGGGACTGCAGATCACTATGGAGTAATTTCAATATTTTTTCGAGCGGAATTGCTTGACAGGTTTCTTTCCAAAACATTCCACTCAATAAATCTTTCCCTATGAAGGTCCTATTCTCAGCAGGCAGCTGTTCATTCACCATCCAGCTCCAAAGCAAATGAAGCCATTCAGGATCGCTTTGTATCAGATGCAGGCGATGCTTCAAAAACCATTGTTTCACCAGGTTTTGGCACTCTGGTATATTGTCATTCACTTCCAACAGTGGTAACAGCTCTTCTAACGAAAGGGTGCAAAATTTTTCCCACAAAACTTCACCGAACAATTCTTTTATTACAAAAGCATTTTTATTTGAAGATGTTTGCTTGCTGGTTACTTTTTTCAACAGTGCCTGGATCAACTCCGATTGCCTCGGCTCCAACCACTCCTTATGTTCTTGAAACCAGTTTCGGATAAACTGTTGATGCACATCTTCATAGAAAACATTGGCATAAATGAGACCAACCATTCCATTGATATCAACAAGGTCTTTCTCTCGCATAAACAGATCATAGATTTTTTGACGGACATGTAGGGGTATGCAATTTCCCAAGAAAGGCAACAGATCTTCCCATTTACATCCGGACTTTGTTTCCATTAATAAATCCAATACCATACAAGTCAGCTGTTCTTGTCCAGTACTTAACCAATAACACCTGCCAAGTGGCCGAATCCATTCAAAGCTGGCAAGCTGTCTAAACTCTTCCATCCAACACTGTTCAATCAGTTTAATCCATTCATCTAGATACCAAGTATATGGATGCTGGATCATCTTTTGGATCAGCCAGGCAATTTGCTCAAAAGTCCAATGATGCCGGTTTTGCTTCACAAATTCTATCGCTCGTGTCCGTACATGATAGTTAGAGTGATTCAACAACCCGAATAATTGATCCAGATCAGGCTCTTTCATATCCATACGCTTTGTGATGTTTTCCATCGCAAAAGCGACAATGTCTTCTTCATGAAAGCGTTTCAATAGATCCCATAAACACGAAAGGGATAATTTTTCCAGATATGCAGGATTTCCCTGTTTTAAGGCACGAATAGCAAACTGCACCACGGGAGTGGCTTTTGCTTCTTGAATGATCCTTAATAACTGCTCGGGATGTTGATCCCATAACTCAGGAAATGCCTCTGCCCTCTCCTTTAAAAAACGGGGAATATCCTTATCATGCTTAAATTTGATGGCACCATGTTCCAGTTTGATATAACGGCTATGACGATACAAAATCTGACAGATCACTTTTTGTGTACCATACGGAATACGAGAGCCATTAAACCAATTCATGTCATTGTCTTCATAACACAACAAAAGCTCTGTGGCCATATGTACATAATCTGGTGAACCCTGTTCCCCCAATTGACGTAATGTCCGCCAGGCCCGACGTTGCAAATACCTTTTGGTATTCGGACTGATCACCATATGAGGCTGGTATAAAAAGCGCTGATCCCACATATAAGCGAATCTGGCCCAAATGGTAGCGTCTCTTCGCTCTTCCGCCAACTTGTAAATGCCCTTTAAGTAACGAAAAAGCGGCTTTGTAAAAGGAAGAAAGGTATATTTCTCTCTATAACCCTGGTTGCTATATCTAAACTTTTTCAGCTTTCCATCCCATCGGCGATTGGGAGTAAATAAAAGCAACTTTGTATACGGCCAAGTGGTTAATAACTGCTTGAACCCTTCCTGTGCCAAAGGACGATCATCCAGATAAAGCGTCCAAATCCAGGCACCACTTTTTTGCGTGGATTTGGGATCATAGGTAAAAGAAAAGGCATATTTTAACAGTTCATCCATAAACTCCGGATCATTT
Organism: Thermoflavimicrobium dichotomicum; assembly: GCF_900114055.1. Lineage (GTDB taxonomy): Bacteria > Bacillota > Bacilli > Thermoactinomycetales > Thermoactinomycetaceae > Thermoflavimicrobium > Thermoflavimicrobium dichotomicum. Next base: position 57,825 of record NZ_FORR01000019.1, read on the forward strand.
TTATCCAAATATTCCCGTATGGAATCAGGCAACGGGACTCTTGGTTTTGCCTCTTTCCACCAGGCTTTTCGCCTTTTGCGTTCAAGTCCTGCTCTTTTCCATTCCATCTGCCCATCCCTAACCATTTGATGATCTCCTTTCTTAATAGGTAAAAAGCCCGATCCTGTTATGAGGATCGAGCTTTCCTTCGAGATGACTTGTCTACTACCACTCTTGGGAGTTGGCTTCGCCACTGTACCCCCATAGTAGGGGTACATCAGGAATAGATCACGGCTACGCCTACTTAGGTGTTCTATTACCGATGTACCCCTACTATCGGGGGCCTAAGTAGCGCGGAGCCGAGTGACGAATGAGCAGCATTTACGCATACATGGCGTAACACCATGCCAGATGCTAGACAAGTCACTCTTTCGTTAAGCACAATATGAGTATATATGTTCGCCTTTTATTTGTCAATAGAAAAATTCATTTTTATTGAATAAAATAGAAGCAGTGATAAATAGGAAAAGTTCAAACCTAAATAAATCAACCATTTGCCCGAAAAATAAGCCTCCATAACAGGCTTTCAGATTCAATTCTTCCCCTTTGAATCTTATTTTTCAACTTCATTTAATCAATTCTCTTGTAGTATATGAGACTCCTGAAAATATGGAATACGTTTCTCTCACGCTTCGGGATGGGTTCCTTCCTCCGTGACGACTTCTGTACCATCACAGTCACTCCGTAGAACCCATCCCTCCGCTTTATATTTTCACCCCTCTGATGGTGTTGCTCGGCAACAGGAGGTTCTGTTGACAAATCGGCATATAACGGAGCTTTGTCAACAAGCTGTTGAGTAGTATATTGGCTTATGTTTTCACCTCTATTAAGTAACCGGTTTCCAGCAGCAATTGAACATATGCAAGGGTAAAGGGAACATTGCGCACTCCACTTTCCCATTCGACCAGATCCATCACTTCTCGCAAACTTCTTTGCCCATCCATCCAATACTGTAACAAACTCGTGAGTGTGTAACTTTTTGGCTCTTTGGCTTCTTCACGCTGGTATGTCGCCAGAGTTTCTTTGGATAAGGTCGTTAATGTTCGAATTGAAGAAAATTCGATTGGACCGGGATACTTACGCACAAATACTTTAGACAAAAGTGGATCTTTACCACTTCCTGAATGATCCTGCAAAAAATCCTCCCCTTTGGCTCTCGCTACCTCTTGGAGTTCCATCCGTTGGATTTTATACAGGGCATCGATCTGTTTGGTTTTGCTTTGTACATATGCTTCCCAAGACTTCTGATTCTCTGGGGAAATCAACTTCTGCATGGATCGGACATCGGCCAAATGACGGTCTCTCAAGAAGGCGAGTTGTCCCTTCGCCAGCGTCCATGATACATCTCCCGTCAAGTAATTGGCTGTGACCTGGGCCAAAGATTGCGAGAAATAGCCTGTCAGCTTCCCCGCAAAAGCCACCACATCTTCATATGCTGCATTGGCTAGCCAATACAGATAAGTACAGGTTGTGATCCCCACATTTTCCATCATCTTCGGATCGATTTTATCCACCGTATCCAATGATGTATGATAATACCGGTCTGGCCATGTGCCCATCATCGGACAAGGCACACCCACACTTGGATCAGACAGGATATAATGATCACTTCCACCCGAAAATGCAGTAAGAACAACATTAGTCGTCGAAAATTTCGTCATTTCACTCATATTACTGGCATCCTGTACAACTTCTTTCGATATTTCATAAACCAGTTCTCCTGCATAAGAAGGCAGCGAACGACTTGGTTTTTCAATGGTCATGACGCTTCCTGTCTTCGCCTGATCCGCCCCAACCATATCCAAATTCAATGCAGCGATCGTTTTTTGGATCCGTTTCGGATGCATATGTACATACACGTGAGTTCCCGTCATCTCCGGCATCAGCAGAAAACGAATATTCCGCCGTGGTCTGGCAATCTTCCCATCCTGAATCAATTGGTTAAGGACACGAGCCGCTTCGAGCAAGGTACTTGGGCCAGAAGCATTATCATTCGCGCCCGGTCTGGGATGGCATAAATGGCTCACCAATAACACTTCTTCATCTGTCTCGCCAGGGATAACCGCTTCCACATTTTCCATCTCTCCCACCACAAGCTCTGCATCTACACGAGCAAAAACGGTCACAGGCCCCTTTTTGCACAATTCGCGAAGTTGCCTGCCCACCCGTGGACTCACCACAAAACCAAATCCCGTCTCTGGTTCATCGATCCACCAGAACGAAGTATATTGTACAGCATCAAACAAATCTTCCCGCGAGCGATGGGGAGGAATCTCAGTTAATGGATCAACGACCATTCCAACGGCGCCATGTTTTTTCACTGCCAAATCAAAAATACGATGCACTGCTCCGCGAGCCAGCACCATTTTGCCCCGAACGTCGATCGTTCTATAGCTCTCTTCCTCCTCTGCTCGCTCCACAACCACCAGCTCAGTGGTAATTCCTTCAGGAGGCGTAGCTGTACTGCGCTGGATCACCGAGAGTTCCATTTCCTGAAAATGAGCCAAGCGCTGTTCAAAAGGATGAATCAGTCTCAATTCCGCATCACGACACCGCCATTCACGAAACATCCGCTGATTCCCAAAACTCACATCCGGATCAGCGGGATATCGAACGATTTCAGCATCCAGACCAAATGACTGAAGCTGTTCTGCACAATATTCCGCAGCTTTACGATAGCCTGGTGAAGCCTGAATCCGATGATAATTGGAAATCACTTGCACATGCTTTAGTGCTCTCAGGCCAGAAACCTCACCCCGAAATGGTGCGATCCATTTTTTAAACAATCTGCTTCACCTCTAGTGATATGGGATCCATATGTTCATTGCCCCTAAAATGATTTTCCTTTGGTTATCAGATCATCTAAATTGAGGTTTAATTAAAAAAATTAACTTTTCATTATTATATATGATCACGTCATGGACTTCATCTGATCTTTTCCGAGAAACGCATGATTCAATGATCTACTGAAAGGATTGATTATAATGACTTGACCATGGACATGGTTTCTACTTCAAAACCCAGCTTTTCATAAAGCGAACGAGCTCGATGGTTATTGGCAAACACACTGAGTGCCACCTGATCATATCCCCTTTCCTTCGCCCATTTCTCCGCATAATTCATTAACATCTGACCAATTCCTTTCCCTTCTGCTTCTTTGGCTACAGCTAGTCCATAAATAAATCCCTTCTTCTCTTGTGTAAAAAAATCGGACACTTCACCGATTAACAGATATCCAAGCAACTTTCCACTCTGATCCTCCGCAACATACAATTTGGATCCTGCCGGCTTCCCTGAAATGGCTTCACGAGCAAGCCTCTTTTGGGCTTCTAACATTTTTTCTTGGTCCCGCCATGCCGGTTGCGGAAAATCGAGAAAACGAGAAGCTAAATCTAAAATAAATGAATGATCTTCCTCTCTCATCAATCGAATATGCACCACTCTGCATTCATCCCTTCATCTTATTTTATATTCACCTATTTTTTTACATTTTGGTTTCAATACTTCCCGTCAGTCAGGGCAAGTAAACCAGAATTGGCCAGATCAATTCTACGGTCGATTTACACAATTTCATTTTGATCGACAAATGTACCAATCAAAATGAAACCCATTCCAATAGAGTATAGTATCAGAATTCGAAAGGGGTGATACCATGACACAAGCGATATATGACCCAATCACACAAATCGAGCAACAAAGACGTAGAATCATTGTTTTAAGACGTGGTGAAACTCGAACAGTTCGTTGCGGAAGACGAATTCGCACTCGCAGATTTACAATCAGACCTGGTGAAGTTCTGGTTGTGATCTGCCGTGTAACGAGAAGAACATTTATTTTTGTTTGTAGAGATGATCGGAGAAGAAGAAGGAGAAGAAGAGTGATCGTAAGAACCGTCCCATTTAACACACGCATTTCGGTTACTTGTATTTAGTAGATTAGAGAATTGAAATTTTCAGCGGCCCCTTTGGGTCGCTGAAAATTTCAGCTCCCCACTATGGTCATTACAGTGATCTCCATGAAAATGATGAAACGCCCATAAAATAATTAATCCAAATGGTCACCATGTGGTACATGTCGAGTCCGATGGGCTATTTTCCATTGGCTAGATTAATTAGAACTGTAGTCAAGAGCAAAATTCAGCAATGGGTATATAATTTTTCTGATTGATAGACTAATCGAATATAAATATACTCTTATATTAGATAGAAAATTAGATCAAATAAAATCTAATTGCCATGTATTAGAAATAGAGAAAATGGAGGCCAAGATGAATATACCGATTACCCTTACAGAAAAATTTGCATTGCTTTATATGAATCAACTGAATCATGATGAGGGAGTATTTCCTGAAGATTACAAAGAAGAAAAAAATATCTATGCCATACTGCTTGAGCTTCTCCTTGAGCAGTCTATTCAAATTAATGAACGACGCGTAGTTGAATTTGTCCAGCCACCATCCATCCATACCAAGTACATAAACAGTGTCGTTAAAATTTTGTCTGATCCCAATCCCTTATTGGTATGAAAGCTTAAATCTTGGGTGGACTATTTTAAAGTCCGTAAAGAGCTGCTCACTCAAATTCATTGTGATATCTTGGATAGCTTAAAACATAAAAATCTATTATTTGACACAAATGAAACACAGGTTTATCTGGTGATCCCTAAAACCATCTATCGTTTGAATTCAGATCGGATTAAGAGCATAATTAAACAAATGAAAAAGGAGCTTACGGGGGCTCAGCCGCTAAGTAAGCAAACTTTTGCTTTATATCTTTTGCTTCAGATTACGGAGGTAATTCATTTCTATTTTTCTAAAGATAAACAGCATCAAATCAATCGAACTTTAAAGCAATATATCATAGAGAATCAGGAAATCAAAGAGTGGATTCAGCAGCTACTCAGTACAGGAACAAAAATTTCCAAGCGAAAGTCAGACGATAAAGATGATGAGGGAATCCTGGAATTCATTGGAGATATCCTTTTTATAATCTTTAGTGATTAATACAAAACAGTTCATGGATCTTCAGCCTTAGGATTTCTCCACCCATTATCTGTCGCTACGGGACTTGGCTCTTACCTCGGTTGGACTTTCACTAACTAGTCCCACAGGGATTTCGTACGGTCACAATTAACGGCTTGCTGGAGATACTAGAATAAAAAACACACGTTCGGAGTTCCATACACCTTACTCCTTAACGTGTGTTTTTTAAACTGCTTTTTTATTTCTGCACGGATTTGCTTTTTTACTCTACCGTTACACTTTTCGCCAGGTTGCGTGGTTTATCCACATCATATCCCCGTTCCACACAGGCATAATAAGCAAACAGCTGGAGCGGAACAACGGTGAGCACTGGTGCGAGAAGATCCATGGTAGCTGGAATGCGAATCACTTCATCTACCGACTTTTTCAGCTCCGTATCTTCTTCAACAGTTACACCCAACAGATGTGCACCGCGCGCTTTTACTTCTTGAATATTGCTTACTGTTTTTTCATAGAGTGCTTTTTGTGTCGCAATCGCAATGACTGGGATGTTTTCTTCAATGAGCGCCAAAGTACCATGTTTCAATTCGCCTGCCGCATAAGCTTCCGAGTGAATGTAGGAAATCTCTTTCAACTTGAGTGACCCTTCCAAAGCAACTGCATAATCCAATCCACGACCAATAAAGAACAGGTTTTGGTGTTTGGCAATATCACGTGCAAATTGCTCAACCACTTTTACCTTTTCTGGTTGTAGCAGTTCTTCTGTCTTTTCGGGCAGCTCTAAAAGATGTTCAACCAACTCTTTTAACTCAGCCTCTTCTTTGGTACCCAGCACCTGAGCCAGATAAATGCCGAATAGATAGATGGCGATCAACTGGGAAGTATATGCTTTGGTAGAGGCAACCGCAATTTCCGGACCTGCCCAGGTGATAATCACGTCATCCGCTTCACGTGCCACACTGCTTCCTACCACGTTTGTAATCGCCAATACTTTGGCTCCCTGCTTTTTCGCTTCTTTGAGAGCAGCCAATGTATCAGCAGTTTCTCCCGACTGGCTGACAGCGATAAACAATGTCCGATCATTGATAATCGGTTCACGATAACGATACTCCGAAGCTACATCTACTTCAACGGGAATCCGTGTCAATTTTTCTACTACATATTTTCCGACCAATCCGGCATGATATGCTGTACCACAAGCGACAAAGTGAATCCGTTCGATTCTTTGAATTTCCTCTTTGGTTAGCGAAATTTCCTTCGACAGATCAACCAATCCATCTTTCAGGCGGCTTGCCAATGTATCCCGAATCGCTTTGGGTTGCTCATAAATCTCCTTCAACATGAAATGGTCGTATCCGCCTTTTTCTGCTGTTTCCATATCCCATTGAACCTGCATCACTTCACGTTCCACCGGTGTACCATCTACGCGCATCAGCTGTACACGATCCGCTGTCAGGACTGCCATTTCTCCATCTTCCAGGATATACACTTCGCGGGTATGTTTCAGAATCGCCGGGATATCGGAAGCGATAAAATTCTCTCCTTTTCCCAATCCAACAACCAGCGGGCTGGCCAGACGTACAGCTACTAACTTATCTGGTTCATACTCGCTGATAATACCGAGTGCATACGCACCATGCAAACGCGCAACGACTTTACGTACTGTAGAAACCAAGTCTCCGTCCCACAGATCCGCTAACAGTTTGGCAACTACTTCTGTGTCCGTTTCTGATGTAAACCGATGCCCTTTTGCGATGAGTTCTTCCTTTAATTCGATATAGTTCTCAATAATCCCATTGTGAACGATCGCAAACATACCATGCTCATCAGTATGTGGATGGGCATTTTCATCCGATGGTTTTCCATGAGTCGCCCAGCGTGTATGACCAATTCCCAAGTTACCAGGCAATGAACGAGTGGACAGCTTCGCTTCCAGATCAGCCAAGCGTCCTTTGGATTTATTGACTCCGATCGTTTCACCATTGTATACAGCCAATCCAGCTGAGTCATACCCACGATACTCCAGCTTACTTAAACCCTCCAGCAAAATGCCCTGAGCCTCTTTCGAACCGATATATCCAACAATTCCGCACATGTATTCCATTTACCCCCTACAATATTCATCATTTTTCTCTTTTTCTAAACGAACCGTAACCTTTATGCGTCATACCACAGCCTTTGTGCAGCAAGTCACCTTGCTGGTTTGTGCTGTGATTCCACGGTGCTGACGCAACACCGGGAGGCATCCGCCGATCACTCGATGCTCCTCCTCCTCGTCAACTGTAAGCTCTCCCTTACAGTCCTGGCGCTTTCCGACAAAAAACAAAAAAAAGCTCCCTCTATACTAGCCGCCTTCACCTCCCTTTCTATGCATATATATTATTATACAATAAAAAGAGGATTCGCGACACCTGTGAGTATAAAAACCCGTAAAAAGCGATTTAAATATTTCTTCTGAATGTAGTCTAATATTAAAGGATATATCGATTTCTAAAGTCTTTTTCTTTTACGAGTAACCCTAAACCCATCGAAGCAACAAAACCGTCTATTTTCTTCATGATCCATAATGGTTAACAGTTATCCCCATCTCCATGAAAAAGAACAATAAGGCGCAGCACCTCCATTAGATGTTACGGAGATGTTACGCCCTGAAAGTTTTAGCCCAATTGTTGACGGACAACTTCTGCTATTTCTTCCACATACTCCTTTAATTGTTCCTCGTCAGGTCCTTCTGCCATCACTCGAATTAATGGCTCTGTACCGGAAGGACGAACCAATACACGCCCATCGTTACCTAACTTCTCTTCTATCTCTTTGATTTTGGCCATCACGGCTTCGTTTTGATCCCAGCCTTCTTTGGATTGTACGCGAACATTGACTAGCAGCTGTGGATATTTGGTCATCTTTTTACTCAGATCATAAAGCGTTTGTCCTCTTTCCTTCATGACACGCAACAATTGCACAGCAGTTAGCATACCGTCGCCTGTCGTATTATGATCCAAGAAAATAATGTGACCCGATTGTTCACCACCAAGGTTGTAGCCACCCTCACGCATTTTCTCCATAACATAACGGTCACCGACTTTGGTGCGTTCTGTAGCAATCCCGAACGATTCCATGGCCTTGAAGAAACCGATATTGCTCATTACCGTGGTTACAACCGTATTTCCCTTCAATTCACCGACTTCTTTCAGAAATTCAGCACAGATGCACATGATTTGATCGCCATCGACCACATTTCCTTTTTCATCGACTGCAATCAATCGATCCGCATCACCGTCAAAAGCGAGTCCAAGATGTGCACCCTTTTGCAGAACCTCTTTTTGTAGTCGTTCCGGATGGGTAGAACCGCATTCGACATTAATATTCACCCCATCAGGGTTCACATTGATCGCTGTTACATCTGCTCCCAACGCTCTTAGCAATAAAGGAGCCGCTTTATAGGCAGCACCATTGGCCCCATCGACGACAATATGCATACCGCATAAGTCTGTGTCAATCGTTCCTTTCAAATGATCTAAGTATTCATTAATGGCATCCGGTTCGTCTTCGACACGTCCCAAACCTTCCCCCGTTGGCCGTGGCAACTGATCTTGAGGTTGATCCAGTAACTTTTCTATCTCTGCTTCTGTCTCATCCAACAATTTAAAGCCATCTGCTCCAAAAAATTTAATGCCATTATCCGGAAATGGATTATGGGAAGCAGAAATCATCACACCAGCATCTGCTCCTAAATGGCGGGTCAGAAAGGCCACACCCGGTGTGCTCACAACTCCAAGGCGAATCACATCCACACCAATCGAAAGCATACCCGCGATCAAAGCCGATTCCAGCATCTCACCAGATAAACGTGTATCCCGACCAACTACCACTTTTGGGCGTTCTTTATGACGGGTAAGAACATATGCCCCACACCGTCCTAAACGAAATGCTAGTTCAGGCGTTAGTTCCTTATTGGCTGTGCCTCTTACTCCATCTGTACCAAAATATTTGCCCATCTTTTCTCTCTGTTACCAGACAATTGCTTGACCAGGTAACAGATTTTCACCTCTCTTTTCTACAAAAATCAAAAAAGGATATTTGAAATTCCCTTGGTTGATAATCAGTTGAATAATGAATTTTATGTTATTGATAAATGTTTATTTCTCAGTTAATTCAATATTCACTTTCATTGTTTCTTGATTTTCTACTTTGACATAAGGAGGTAGATTAAAGCGGATAGGTACCACATGTTTTCCCTTGGTCAGATTGGAAACATCACAATAAGCCTTAATATCACCCGCACTTAGATTTTCCAAAATAGCTGGGGCACCTGAGACAGTGACTGTTAATTTACCGTCCGTTTTACTGTCAAACTTTGCGTGTAAACCTTCACCAATTCCTGTTAACTGGATTGGAACATTTTCAATGGTCTTTGTTTCCGCTGGAACCATTTTAACATAGATTTCTATGTCTTTGGGTTCCACTTTTACTGCCGGACTTTTGGCTGATACAGGCAAATGCAGAGTTTGGTCACTTTTTACTCGGGATAAATCAAGCTGAATTCCGGAATAAAAATCAAGTGTATTTAAATAGATTTGCGGACCAAATACAGTCACTTCTGATGGTTTAAAAGTTAAGCTCTCAATCGCATAACCAAGAGGTGGCCCTTTGGCAATCTCCACTTTAAGGGGAACTTTTTTATTTGGGATACTCATCGGTATTTCGACATGCACCACCTCTGGTGTGATGGACACCTGATTCAAGCTTAAAGGCCCTTGATCTCCAAATGGTTGCAAGCGAATATCTTTTTTAATCACCTGATTCAGATTGCCCACCTGAACAACCGCACGCACAGACTTTACTTCATCCAATTGCGATTTGGTTCCACTGACAAGCACTTTATCAGGACTTACAATCGGTGTCCCAATTTTATACCCATCTGTTACATTCCCTACCAAATCAACCTGGACTGGTACCTCTTTCTGCAGCTTTTCCTCCAGTATTACATCAACAGAAGCAGGATTCAGTTTTTTATCAATCCCCAGTGGGATCCCTTCGATCTGAAGCGGAACATCATGATGTCTCCCTGCTCCCAATTTTCTCAAGTCGACAAACACACGATAATTAAACGAAAGACGTTCCAGCAAATATTCATCGCCCGTCAAAACCAACTGAACTTTATTGGGATATAGCTTGACCAATTCGTATTGATCTTGATCATACTTTGCTTCAACGGGCACCTCAATCCGCGTCTGGGTGGAAGCAAAATCTCGATCCTTCCAAATGGAAAAAGAACTTTCACTGACCGAAAACCATAAAATAATCGCCAATCCTACAGAAATAATACGTAAAACGATGTCGTTTTCCAACCACTTATTCATCAGCTGTACCCTCCTTCTCCTTACGAAGCAAGAAGGTACCAAGCCGGTTTCGATTTTTCGCTGGTTTTTTCAGTTCCCGTAACAATCTCAAATTCAGCTGCTCTTCCGTAAATCCTCTTTCAATCCGACCATGTGTGACAACCGAAATCGTACCAGTTTCTTCTGAAACAATGACAATCACCGCATCCGAAATCTCACTCAACCCCAAGCCTGCTCGATGCCGTGTGCCCAATTCCTTGCTGATAAACGGGTTTTCAGATAAGGGCAAATAGCAGCCTGCTGCCATAATCTGACCATCCCGAATAATCACAGCCCCATCATGCAAAGGGGTATTCGGTAAGAAAATATTTTTTAGTAACTCCGAAGTCAATCTTGCTTCAAGTAAAATACCCGTTTCGATATAATCAGATAAGCCAGTCTCTCTTTCAATCACGATCAATGCTCCAATCTGCCGCTTAGACAAATGTGCAGCTGCTTTACTAATCTCTGTCGTAATCCGAGTTACCAATTTATGTTGAAACTGCCGCCGACGGTTAAAAAAGATTCCCCCTCTTCCCAATTGCTCCAGAGCTTTACGCAGTTCTGGCTGAAAAATGATGATGACTGCCAAAAGCCCCACTGAAAACAAATTTTGGATCAACCAGCGAACGGTGGATAAATGCATAAATTTGCTAACCAGCCAAAAGATAATCAGCACAAATACACCTTGCAAGAGCTGAACCGCTCTTGTTCCCCGCAGTAAAACCAGCATACGATAAATAATATAGCTAACGATCAAAATATCGATCAGGTCAACGATATACCGTGTCATCATATCCCATTGTATCATCAAATGCCTCCATCAAATTCATTCCATATACTATTATGCTACCAAAGCATCTCGGCTAACATTCTTTACGCTTTCAAGTATTCATTATGCGATAAGTAGCTCGAAAAAGGAATAACTTTAAATAAAATAGAAAATAAAAAACCAGTACTAGCAAAGACTGGTTCAAATATCAAAGATTTTTATTTTTTTAGGCTTTGTTGCATTGGTCAGGACACCTACTCTTTATAAGTAGAAAGAAAAATCTTGTTTATAAAAAAAGATGAGGGATTTTTTGGATAATTAGCCCCCTCATGCCTTAACACAAAACAAATAGCTATTTATTCTTATCAAACAAGAGATATATTCAGATTATTAAATCATGCTACCGCTTTCAACCTTTTCGCAAAAGAGAAGTTTATAAGATTTTCTTTCCAAAAGCGGATCCCATCAAGGCTACAGCTACTTTTGCCGTTTGATTGGCTTGATCTAAGATGGGATTTACTTCCACGAATTCTGCAGAAGTGAGAATGTTTGCTTCTGCTAATATTTCCATCGCCAGATGACTTTCGCGATAACTGATTCCACCAGGTACAGGAGTGCCAACGCCAGGGCAATCCTTTGGATCCAATCCGTCTAAATCCAAACTCAAGTGAACACCATCTGTATCTTTGGAAACAATATGAATCGCTTCATCCATGACTCTTGCCATACCCAATCGATCAATCTCATGCATCGTAAATACACGAATACCCAATTGACGAATCAATTCTTTTTCACCTGGGTCCAATTCACGTGTTCCTATTAAAACAATATTCTCTGGACGAACCTTTGGCGCATAGCCACCACATTGAACCAGACTTGGATGACCTACCCCCAAACTTGCCGCCAAAGACATGCCATGAATATTACCAGATGGAGAAGTCTCTTCTGTATTTAAATCTCCATGCGCATCATACCAAATAACCCCTAAATTTTTATAATGTTTGGCTACACCAGCAATTGTCCCTATGGCAATGCTATGATCTCCACCAAATACAAGCGGGAATCTGCCACGTTCTACCACTTGAGAAACAGTTTCCGCCAATTGTTCACAAGCTTCAGCTACTTCTTTTAAATATTTTAAATTCTGATTTTCGATGATAGAGGATTCAGGGCTTGGAACAGGCAGGTTACCCAAATCTTCCACATCATGTCCTAAGCGAATGAGTTCATCTTGTGCTGCTGCGTATCGAATTGCACTAGGACCCATATCTACGCCACGGCGACCTTGTCCAAGATCCATAGGCATTCCGATAATTGAAATTAACTTCTTCTCCATTGAAATAGTCCCCTTCTTGCATCATTTATTTTTAGTCTACCACAGCTATTATATTTTTACAAATCTTGGAATAATTATTCGTTAAAAGGTATAAAAAAACACTCTACATGAAAAGGATGTAGAGTGAAGAATAAAATTTTTAGTTCTGATATTGAATTGTTATACATTCGACATATACTAACTGGAACAATTTTAGCCCCGCTCTTCGATACTATCAAAAGACAAGTCACTGCATTGTTCATCTCATGAAAAACAATCAGAATCCATCCTCAGAGATTCTTCGATTTTTTGCACAAAAATACCTTACCCCAAATAGAGGTAAGGTACTCAACTTTTGGAGCGGAAGACGGGATTCGAACCCGCGACCCTCGCCTTGGCAAGGCGATGCTCTACCCCTGAGCCACTTCCGCATATATGGTGAGCCATGAAGGACTCGAACCTTCGACCCTCTGATTAAAAGTCAGATGCTCTACCAACTGAGCTAATGGCTCATGAATGGCTGGGGAGGTAGGGATCGAACCTACGCATCACGGAGTCAAAGTCCGTTGCCTTACCACTTGGCTACTCCCCAACATGAAAGTGGTGGAGGGAGTAGGATTCGAACCTACGAAGGCGAATGCCAGCGGATTTACAGTCCGCCCCAGTTGGCCACTTTGGTATCCCTCCACGATATGGTGGACGGTGACGGGATCGAACCGCCGACCCCCTGCTTGTAAGGCAGGTGCTCTCCCAGCTGAGCTAACCGTCCAAATGGTGACCCGTAGGGGATTCGAACCCCTGCATGCCAGCGTGAAAGGCTGGTGTGTTGACCGCTTCACCAACGGGCCGAATGGAGCTTCCAACCAGGCTCGAACTGGTGACCTCTTCCTTACCATGGAAGCGCTCTACCGACTGAGCTATGGAAGCATGGCTCCTCAGGCAGGACTCGAACCTGCAACCTACCGGTTAACAGCCGGGTGCTCTACCATTGAGCTACTGAGGAATGAGGTGATAACGAATTCTATTTTAGCATCATTTTCTCTCGTTATCAAGTATTTTTTATTTCATTCTTTATCATCGCATTGATCATCAGCGACGTTTATTATTCTATCAACTACAGGAGACCATGTCAACAACTTTTTTATCTTCTTTAAGATTTTTTTAGTCCTGTGATCAACGGAGTACCCGCAAGAGTAACTGCTGCTACTGTAATCAATGAACTCCACGCATGTAACCAATCACTTTCCTTCTTTAGGTAGTTTAATGGTTTGGAACATGCATGATAGGTCAATCCTTTTCCTGTTTGTTCGTATTTTTTATTCTAATTAAGGAAGTGAATTGCAATCAAATATAACAATAACCGACGATAGAACTTATAGAGATCCTTTAACACTAGCCCTTCCTCAGATATTCCAGCATTACAATCCAGTCTAATAGACCGAACAATAAAAACCATTATAACGGAAGGACATCATAAACAAGCACTTACAGATATGAGTCATGGGAACTATCTCGCTAGATTGGCTTTCTTTAATGCAGAAGCGGTGTGTCCATGCGCTGATCCACTGTTTGATCCGCACGGCAAATCCAACGCCGTATTGCTTCCACGTGTAGCAGGATATATTTATAAAAGTTGCAAGAAACGGCGAGCAGACATTTTAAATGCACGGGAAGGCAACTCTTTTTTCACATTCTGAGGAGAAAGTTTCCTGCAAGTATGTAAAACCACTCAAATAGTTGAAGACCATGCTTAGTGGGTTCAACTTACAAGCTGATCGAATATAAAAACAACCCATCCTCGTTTAAGGATGGGTTGTTTTTTCCTGGCAACGACCTACTCTCCCAGGGGTCTTCACCCCAAGTACCATCGGCGCTGGAGGGCTTAACTTCCGTGTTCGGGATGGGAACGGGTGGGTC
>NZ_FORR01000009.1 GCF_900114055.1 Thermoflavimicrobium dichotomicum
TTCTCCACCAGTTGTCTATCAGCTACGAGGCGACTTGGCTCTTACCTCGGTTGGACTTTCACCAACTAGCAATTAACGGCTTGCTGGGCACACAGGCAAAAAAAAATCCGGTAGAAACCCACCGAATTTCATTATTTATCGATATTGATAGAGATGAAAAATGCTTTCCCGAATCCATTCCAAATCATCTTCGTAAACGGTTTTTGCTTCTGTATTTGCATTCATTTCAGAGCCACAATTCTCACAGCGATATTCGAATTCCTTTTCTTTCAATTTATGATTCATGGTATCTCCCCCTCCTGTCATATGACAAATACACATGATTTTTATCGAATTCATATTCAATTTCCACTTATCTGTTCTATTCTTATTGTAATACACCATCATTATTTTTGCAACTGTTATATCACAACTTTTGTATAAAAAAAACATCCTTTTCATTCGAAAGGATGTCAGCTTATTAACAATGTTTTCGTTATATGCCGGTTTTCCTTTTCAAGCAAAAGTCGTTCAACTGGAAAAGGAAAACCGGACTTGTCAACAGCTTCGATGCCCACACCGATTGCTCAATGGGTTCAGATTCGATCAATACTTCACCAGAGAAATAATGTCTAATCCTTTCAGTTTCTCTCGTCCTTGTAAATAGGTAAGCTCAATGAGGAAAGCAGCACCTACCACTTCTCCCTGGAGCTTTTGAACCAGATTCATGGTTGCGCCAATCGTTCCACCTGTCGCCAGTAAATCATCGGCAATCAATACTTTTTGTCCTGGCTGAATGGCATCTTTATGAATGGCTAAAACATCTTTTCCATATTCCAAACCATAACTTTCTTCGATGGTTTCAGCCGGTAATTTTCCTTTTTTGCGTACAGGAACAAAACCGACTCCCAAGGCAGTAGCCAATGGGGCAGCCACTACAAATCCCCGTGCTTCTGGCCCTACAATCAGATCAATTTCTTTCCCTTTCAATTGTTCGATCATGCTGTCAATCGCTGCTTTATAGGCTTTACCATCTTTTAGAAGTGTAGTAATATCTTTAAAACGAATGCCCGGCTGCGGAAAATCCTGAATGACTCTGATCTTTTCTTTGAAATCCATTGTCAGTTCCTCCAATTTGCCAACTAGATTGAACAAATGCAAATAAATAGTCACACAGTTCACGGTAAGAGGAATAAACAAGCTTTTGAAATACCTCTTCTTTTGCTAACTGCTTTTGATAAAGTTGCGAGTTTTCCAATGGCTGCTTGACTGGATTGGGAACAACTACAATATTCCCCTGTTGTATATTAATAAATTTCAATTCCTCAAACACTGAAATGATAAAGGAAAGAGAGCGTTTTGACAATCCCATAACTCGACTTAAAGCAGGTAAATGCCGGACAGAATGAATCGATTTTTTACTGAGCAACAATTTATATAGCTGTTTAAAATGGTCACGCGTTGGCATTTTTACCAAGAGATCTTCAAAATCAGTATCTCCATAGACGAAATACAAACGTTCTGCATGTTGAATCTGGGCAAAAAATTGTTGAAATCGTTCCATAGAAGGTGGGGGATCCACTAAAGCAAAATAAGGAGCACTTTTTACTTTTTCTTCCCACCCGTCTGTTTTAATCTCATCCCACAACAGCTCACGTCCATCAGGAATTTCATTCCATCTTTTCTGGCAAATGAACAAGCAGTTCCGATCCTTTAACTTGGATACATATTCCTTTCTTGAACGATTACTTCGCCAGTCAAAGATCTGCAGATGTGGAATCATCAAGTCACGTAAAATCAGTTGAGGTGAGCGTTTCCCGTTCC
Source organism: Thermoflavimicrobium dichotomicum (assembly GCF_900114055.1). GTDB lineage: Bacteria > Bacillota > Bacilli > Thermoactinomycetales > Thermoactinomycetaceae > Thermoflavimicrobium > Thermoflavimicrobium dichotomicum. Next base: position 1,804 of record NZ_FORR01000009.1, read on the forward strand.
ATTCATTCATCTGCAGTTCACCTAAAATACTGACACGCGCATTTTCAGCAATTTCTTCAGCCAGCTCCGCCTGACGAAATCCCACTACATCCAGTGTTCTCCCATCGACATTCAACTGCAAGCGTAAATGATTTCGATCCACTCCCATGCGTTGCATACGGGAGATACGTGCATCCCTCACAACAAAATGAGGAGTTGGATTTCCTATTCCGTACGGCTCAAGTGCTTGCAATTTGTCCACGAAGCTGACCGTAATCTCTTCCAGCTTCAGTTCATCATCCACCGTTGTGATAGGAATATAGTCTTCATCTGTCAGCCATTCCGAAGCAAGCAAAGAGCATTTTTGATGAAAGGATGGGATATTCTCTTTTTTTAATGCCATCCCTGCCGCCATAACATGCCCGCCAAAGTGCTCCAAAAACTCCTGACAATGAGTCAAAGCCTGATACATATCAAAACCGACAATGCTACGCGCCGAGCCTTTTGCCATTCCTGTTTCTTCATCGATACCAAGGACAATGGCAGGACGATAATACTTTTCCACTAATCGGGAGGCTACAATTCCGATAACTCCCACATTCCAGCCTTCTTTTGCTACAACAATCACATAGCGATGCTGTTCGGGATTGTTTTCTACTTGCTCGATCGCTTCTTGCGTAATTTGATCAACTAACTGTTGTCTTTCCCGATTCATTATATTCAATTCTTCCGCCATTCGACGGGCTTCTTCCCAATGATCCGATAACATTAATTCAACCGCCAGATTGGCAGAATCAAGCCGTCCGCTTGCATTGATTCGTGGTCCTAACGAAAAACCAACATGCCCCGCTGTTACTTCTCCATCAATCCCCGATACTTCAAGTAATGCAGTAATTCCCACATGTTCACGTTGATTCATCCGTTTGAGTCCCAGGCTGGCGATCACCCGGTTCTCATCTACCAATGGGACCAAGTCCGCAATCGTGCCCAAAGCGACGATCTCCAACCATTCCTCAGGGATTCTACCGAGTAGAGCGGTTGCCAGCTTAAAGGCCACCCCCACTCCTGCCAGCATATCAAAAGGGTATGGACATCCCGGCTTTTTCGGATTCAGAATGGCCAAAGCTTCAGGTAAAGTGGGTGGGGGCTCATGGTGATCGGTAATAATCAAGTCCAAACCCAATGACTTGGCAAAAGCCGCTTCTTCTACAGCACTAATCCCTGTATCAACCGTTACGATTAATTGTACTCCCTGATCGGCTGCTTGTTGCAAAGCATCTTTATTTAAGCCATAGCCTTCCCGAAAACGATTGGGAATATAGTAATCTACATGGGCCTGAAGATGGCGAAACAGCTTCATCATCAAACTGGTACTGCTCACACCATCTGCATCATAATCTCCATAAACCCAAATCTTTTCCTGTCTTTCTATCGCACGACGAATCCGTCCAACCGCTTGCTCCATCCCATCTAACAAAAAAGGATCATGAAGATCTGTCAGGGAAGGAGATAAAAAGTGACGTGCCGCCTCTGGTTCAGCGATTCCACGCCGAACTAGCAAGCGGGCTATCGATGGATGAATATCTAGCTCTTTGGACAAACGCTGGACTTGTTCATCATTGACGCTATCCACTTGCCAGCGCGTTTTCGAACGCAACATAATGCCGTTCACCTCGCTTTGCGCTATTCATTATAGCACAAACTGGGATCCGTTTTTCTGTAAAAAAAAAGCCGTACTTGGATACGGCTTATGCAACATTCATGGTGAACCGTGAACCGGAATGGATTTGTCAACAACTCATTCCGCCACAGCTGTTTCTCTCGCTCGATCATTTTCTCCCTGCATGGATTTCCATTTCCAACCGATCCAAATTTGGCTGGCAATGAAAATGGATGAATAAGCGCCCGAAACCAGTCCAAACAGGAGAGCGAGCGAAAAGTTACGAATACTTTCTCCTCCCAATATACACAGAGCCAATGCACCAAATACGACGGTGATAACGGTATTGATAGAACGAACAAGAGTTTGTCCAATACTGGTATTGACGACTTCAACCAGTTCTTCCCATTTTTTTGGCTTCATCGCATCCAAATTTTCACGAATGCGGTCGAAGATCACGATGGTATCATTAACGGAATAACCGACAATCGTCAATATCGCTGCTATAAACGTAAGGTCTACTTCCAATTGGAAAATAGAGAACAAACTGATCGTAAATAACGCATCGTAGAATAATGCAATAATCGCCGACACAGCAAAACGGTATTCAAACCGCAATGCCACATAAACAATAATACCGAGCGAAGCAATCAAAACAGCATAGAATGCATTTTTGGCAATCTCTTTTCCAATAATCGGATCAACGGTTTGTTCCTGCACATGAGGAGTCATCTGAAAGGTTTGCTTTAACCTCTCAGCAATCCGATCAACATCTGCCTTCTCTAACTTTTTATCGACACGAACAATTAAAATGTTATTGTTATTACCACCCAGACGTGCATTGGGGTTTTCATAACCCAAATCACTTAATTCCTTTTTGGCTTTTTCCAGATCAATCGTTTTGGCAAATTGAAAGTCGAGCCGAGTTCCGCTGACAAAATCAATTCCCAAATTCAATCCTTGAACAAAAAGGGAAATGACCCCGATTAAAATGGTAATGGCAGAGATGAGGAAGAACATTTTTCTGCGATTAACAAAATCAATTCTATAAGTCACTAATCTCATCCTCTCTTACACCAAACAAGGTCGGACGGTTGACCATATTGGAACGGACTAACAGGTAAATCAATAAACGCGAAAGACCGACAGCGGTTAAAAAGCTTACCAGGATTCCAGCGATCAAAGACACAGAGAAACCTTTAACACTTGCTGTCCCAAAGATAAAAAGAACCACTGCAGCAATGATGGTCGTAATGTTGGAGTCGAAAATGGTCAAGAATGATCTTTTGGAACCAGCTCGTACGGCTGCTGACACACTTCGTCCGACTCGAATTTCCTCTTTGATCCGCTCACTTGTAATGATATTGGCATCCACTGCCATACCAATTCCCAAAATAAAGGCAGCAATTCCTGGCAGAGTCAAAGTGACATCTAACACATAGAACGTAACCAATACCAAGTAAGAATAAACAATCAAGGTAATCACTGCAATCAAGCCTGGCAGACGATAATAGCCAATAACAAAGATAAAGATGGCCAACACGGCTATCACACCTGCTTCCAGGCTATCACGCAACGACTTGGCACCCAAACTGGCATCGACTGCATAACTTTGCTTTTCAACCAGCTTGATTGGAACAGCCCCAGCATTGAGCAGATCCACCAATTCCTGTGCCTCTTCTACCGTCCGCTGACCCGTAATCTGGGCATTTCCTCCAGCGATCGGCTCTTGAACTACAGGTGCGCTAAGCTGTTGATTGTCGAGATAAATAGGGATCGGATGTCCCACATATTTTCTCGTAATCTCCTCAAACTTTTTCGCATCTTTCAGCTTGATCGTAACCACTGGTTGATTGGCTTGATCATAATCCAATTTGGCTCCACCTTCTTGCAAATCTTTTCCCCTTAATAAAATTTGTTTACCAGATGGATCACGGAAGGTGAGTTCAGCCTGTTTGCCTAAAAGTTCACGTGCTTTCTTTTGATCTTTAACTCCTGCCAATTGGACACGAATGCGATTGGTTCCTTCAATGGTAATGTCCGGTTCTGCTACTCCGAGTACGTCAATCCGTTTACGGATAGCTTCTTGCGTATCGTTCAAGATTTGAGGTGTTACCTTTTGGCCAGGTGCCGCTTCATATAACACCTCAAAGCCACCTTGCAAGTCCAGACCAAGTGTAATCCCTTTTACAATCACACTGGTCGTTGCTGCAATGATAGCAAACATGGCAATTAGCAGTACCACAAATAATACGAATTTGGACTTACGAGCTCTCATTCTCTGTAGCGCAAGAGCCTTATTTTAGTTGGCTCTTTTCATTGCGCTTTGCCCCTCCTTTATTTGTCTTATCTGAAAATCATTTCAAGTTTTGCAGCATTCGATCTCTTTGATTGTGATGTGGATAAACCATCAGGTCATCACGCTTAATTATCCCAACTAAAAAAGTTCATGTCAATTTTCAAATTAGTAAAGAAACAAAGCCATCAGTCCAGAACTGATGGCTTCTTCTTTATTGATCTTTATAGACGCTAAGCATCAGCCAGTTCATGAAGCGATTGGCTTTCAAAGAAAGAATATCATTTACCAAGCGATTTAATCGTGGCCAACCACGACGATAGTTCTCAGATACACAAGCCCAAATCTGTTCACCTGTCACATTTTCATATCCATACATCCGAAATTCTTCCGCTTTACTATTGCATAAATCTTCAATGGCTTGCATTAATTCACGATCACGGAGCAATTCTACTTCAGGCTGTCTTCTTTGTAAGCGACTGACTGATCTAAGATTTCCATGTCTCATCCTAAAACACCTCCCTATTTATAGATAAAATGTTTCTTTCGATTTTTGTTAACGATTTTCCTTTCAAAGCTCCATGTATTTTTCTGTCATGGTTAAGCAGGACAAGGCATACGCTGGTATCAACAACCTATTTCAAGGAGGAGAGGGAATGAGCAAAAACAGTTTTTTATATGGAACACTGGTTTTAGTTGGTGCAGGGTTCATTACCAAAGTACTTGGTTTTGTTTATCGGATTGCTCTTTCCCGTATTATTGGTGCAGAAGGTATGGGATTGTTCCAAATGGCATTTCCCATTTTAATTTTTTTTATGGTTGTCACAACAGTCGGCTTACCTGTAGCCATCTCCAAACTTGTATCAGAAGCAGCTGCCAAAAACGAAGAACATCGGATCCGTTCCATTCTTATTGTATCAATAATAATTGTAACATTCACGAGTATTCTTTTTACCAGTTTGATTTTGTTTTTTTCTCCCGTGATCGCCAATTTCCTGTTAACGGATGAACGGGCGATTTATGCTCTCTTGTCCATCGCTCCCATTATTCCGATCATCTCCATATCATCCATTTTTCGTGGTTACTTTCAAGGGAAACAACACATGAATCCCTATGCATTATCAACCATTATCGAACAGCTTGTACGTATCTTTACCGTCCTGTTTCTGGCGCAATATCTTTTACCATTAGGCATTGAATATGCTGCCGCCGGTGCGATGATCGGTATGGTTATTGGGGAATTTACGGGCATGCTTTATCTGATTTATTCATTTAAAAAAGATCCTCATCGCCCACTCATCCGACCGGCTCTCAAAATAAAAAAAGCATTACAAGGAAAAATGATATGGAAGACATGCAAAGATTTATTGCGAATCGGATTACCTGTCACAGCAAGTCGCTTGGTTGGCTCACTATCTTACGCCATTGAACCGATTGTTGTAGCTCAAAGTCTAGCCATCGCTGGAATTGCAACTACAACAGCTACAGCGTTATACGGGCAATTGGAAGGAATGGCGATCCCGCTTGTTTTCTTCCCGTCTTTTATCACTTACGCACTCTCTGTATCACTTGTTCCTGCAATCAGTGAGGCTGCTGCTCAAAATAACTCAACCCTTGTGACACATCGTCTCGAACAAGCCGTTCGGCTGTCTTTGATTGTTGGCGCCCCCTGTGCCATTATGATCTTTGTATTGGCAGAGCCGTTGTCCCTTTTATTATATCACCAAACAGACGTGGCACATCTGATGAAAATTATGGCCCCATTCGCCATCTTTTTATATCTGCAAGGTCCCCTGGCTTCTGTACTGCAAGGCTTGGATCAAGCAAGTGTAGCGATGAAAAATTCCATTTGGGGAGCGATCGTCAAAACGCTTTTGATTTTTATTCTCGCTTCCCAACCGCAACTCGGGATCGATGGTGTAGCGATCGCTGTGAATGGTGGAATGATTATGGTTACCACACTTCATTTCATCAGCATAGCCCGAATCATACCGCTAACCATTTATTTTAGGGATCTGCTAAAATTAGCAATTGCTCTTGTCGCCATGGGAGGCGTTTTACATCAGGTCATGAATTTGGATCACCTGTCCCTGTTTCTACGCGTCATCCTTTCATTTACAAGCAGCTTGGGCGTTTATCTGATTCTCTTGATCTTTTTGTCGCTCATCCGAAAAAATGATTTGGTTCGCATTCCTTATTTGGGAAAATGGATTACCCGTATCTTTCTTCACTAATTCTTCGGTTTTCGATGGCCTTCTACATATAATTTTCCTTTGCTATCGACGGAGGCAAAAAAAACATCCTTAAATTGATGATACCCTTGTTTTTTCAGTTCTTTTTTCAGCCAAAAGCGATTGAACCCAACCGAACTCAGCTCTTTATCTTGCACCTCTCCGTCCAGAATAACAGGAACCGGCAAAGAAAAGGGTTTTAAAGGATGATTTAAAGTAATATCTTCTTTTCGAAATTCGTGTCCAAAATCGCTAATCCTCTCAACTGGTTTACATGATGAGCCCTAGGACTGTGGTGAATCTTTTGTTACAGGTTTTTTCTCTTCTTTAGGAAAAACACTTAATTTTCCAGAAGTTTCCAATATAGCAAATTCTACATCTGCTACATTGGCAATATTTTTATCTCTTAGTTGCATGAGCAAATCATCCATATTATAGCGATGTTTTGCCATTGCTTCGGGTTGAATTTTTCCATTTTTAATAATGATGGTAGGATCCCCATCCACGATCTGCCTGGCTTTTCTACTCTTCAATAAGACAATGGACATCAAGATTTGTAAACCCACGAGTAACGCAATCGGAAAAGCACTTGCCATCACTGGTAACTTGTGGTCTTCTATCACGGTTGCTGAGAGATCTGCAATCATCAAAGAGACAATCAAATCAAAAATGGATAATTTACCGATTTCACGTTTTCCCATTAATCGTAACATCAATAACAAAAAGAAATACATGAAAAGGGTGCGAAAGAAAATCGTCCACCAATCCACACGTTTTTCTTCCTTTCCTTGTTAGATCGTTACCTTTATTTTTACCAATGCCCCCTTTTTTATCCGATCATACAAATCTGAGCCGTTTCATACCATGTACCATAACCTAAAAGGAGGACATGGCATGAAAGGATCTGTTTATTCCAAGCTGAAGTACAAACTTTCATCCCCTTGGATTGCCGGACAACTGGCCATTTGGTTCATGGTATTTCTCTTATCTCTCATTTCAGCGCTACTTGTTACCTATTCCTCTCTCAAAACCAGTTCCTTGACTCAAATGGCCTATGCCATGAATGGGATTGCCCTCTTTGCCGGTGGATATACAGCTGGCAAAAAGGCAGGGAGAAAAGGATGGTATTTTGGAGGATTGCAAGGGTGTATCTATAGTTTGCTTCTCATTCTCATTGCCTTTCTCGGTTTTGATATATCCGTTCAATCACATGCGATTCTTTTTATAGGTACTGCCTTTCTGATTAGCGCCGTGGGAGGGATCCTGGGTGTTAATCTGAAAAAGTAGGACTAAAAAAGACACCTTTCATTTCAAAAAGGTGTCTTTATCAAATATATGCCTATGAAACCTGTTTTTTTGCTTCTTCATTCAGTTTTGCAAATTCCTCATTAAAACGATGCAAAAAGGCCTGTTTATCCTCTGTTTGCGCATATTCCTTAGGATCTAGGGGTTGACCGATAAGAACCAGGATTTTTTTACGCCGAAACAGGTCACGAAAGCGGATCGCAGGAGGTCCTACATAAATGGCAGGAACCAGTGGAACTTTTGCTTTTTCTGATAAAAACACAGCGCCACGTTTGAGTGGGACTTCTTCTTGTGTCCTGGTTCCGCTCGGAAAAATTCCCACAACTTCCCCGTTTCTTAATAAGCGAATCGGGACTTTCAACGAACTGGGCCCTGGATTATCGCGATCCACAGGAAAGCTTTTTAATTTACTTAAAAACCAAGCAACAAAACGATTCGTAAATAATTCTTTTTTCGCCATATAGTTAACTTGATAGGGCAATATTCCGATCGCCAGGGATAAAATATCTAACCATCCTGTATGATTGCAAGCAATAACAAATCCACCCGAAGCAGGCAGATTTTCCCTACCTACCACTTTAAACCGATAAAACAACTTTAAAAAAGTGGAAACAATAACAGCTGCAAACCGATACATATCAACCACCTGTCAGTCCATATTTAGCTGACCTTTAGGTCGGAAAAAGAGTCCCTGCCAAGTGAGGGACTCTTTGCTTGGGGGAATATTTCAAGGAAAAAACTATTCAGCCTTTGCCACTGACTCTTCTTTTTTCTCTTCTTTCTTGTTTTCTGCTTCTTTCTTTTCTTTCTTCTCTTCCGGTTTGGTTGATGCCGCATCTGCATTCAATACGGCGTTAATCGCAGAACGCTCAAAAACCAAACGAGTATTGTCACTTACTTTCAAGGTTACTTTGTCTTCCGTCAGGTCAACAATTGAGCCATGCAGTCCGCCGATGGTTACGACTTTATCTCCTTTTTTCAAGGATGCCAACATCATGTTTCGTTCTTTTTGTCTTTTTTGTTGTGGACGGATTAACAAGAAGTAGAAAACGACCAGCAACAAGACTGGAAAAATAAAGGATTGCAATGCTTGAACATTCATGGACAAGTACCTCCTCATATTCATTAAAAAGCAGACTGTGGAGTAAGAGAACCATAGTATTGAAGCATAAATTCATCTCGAAAATCCAACAATCGGTCCTCACGGATCGCTTGCCGTATTTTCTCCATCAGTCTCAGAAGAAAATACAGATTGTGATAAGTGGTAAGTCGAATTCCCAATGTCTCATCTGCCTTAATCAAATGACGCAAATAAGCTCGGGTGTAATTCCGACAAGTATAACAATCACAGGCAGGATCCAATGGGGTAAAGTCACGTGCGAACTTCGCATTCCGGATCACCAGACGCCCTTGACTGGTCATCGTGGTTCCATTGCGTGCGATCCGTGTCGGGAGTACACAGTCAAACATATCAATACCATGAATGACCCCATGAATCAATGCATCTGGAGAACCCACTCCCATCAGATAGCGTGGCTTATCTTTGGGGAGAAGTGGAGTTGTATAGGATAACACCTCATACATTAACTCTTTGGGTTCCCCGACACTGAGTCCTCCGACCGCATAACCAGGCAGGTCCAATTCCACCAACTGCTTGGCGCTCCGCTCGCGCAAATCCTGATACATGCCTCCCTGGACAATCCCAAACAAGGCTTGCTCATCCGGTCGCTGGTGTGCCTCTATACAACGCTTCGCCCAACGATATGTACGTTCTGTCGATTCTTCGACATATTCACGTTCAGCCGGATAAGGCGGACATTCATCAAATGCCATCATAATGTCTGATCCGAGTGCATTCTGGATCTCCATCGCTTTTTCCGGACTGATAAACAATTTTTCACCACTTAGATGCGAGCGAAACGTTACCCCTTCTTCTGTGATATTTCTGAACTGGCTGAGGCTAAATACCTGGAAGCCTCCACTATCAGTCAGGATCGCCCGATCCCAGTTCATGAACGAGTGTAAACCACCCGCTTCTTTGACGATCTCATGGCCTGGTCGCAGAAAAAGATGGTAAGTATTGCTTAAAATAATCTGAGCCCCCATCTCTTTCAATTCTTCAGGACTCATCGTCTTTACTGTTGCTTGTGTTCCGACCGGCATGAAAATGGGGGTATCAATCGTTCCATGTGGTGTATGTATACGCCCCAATCGGGCACCGGACTGCTTACATTCCTTGATCAGTTCATACCGAATAGCCAAAGATGCTTCCCCCTATTGTTATCCATTATACAAAATCGCTGTTGGTCTCTGCTACCCCATTATAGTCAGGAATGACAGACAGACACAAGTTTTTAAAGAATCAACATGCAATCACCAAAGCTAAAAAACCGATAGCGATGTTTAATCGCTTCTTGATAAGCATGAAGAATCAGTTCTCGTGAACTGAAAGCACTCACAAGCATTAACAGAGTAGACTGTGGTAAATGAAAGTTCGTCAGCAAACCATCAATGACCTGAAACTGATAGCCTGGATAAATAAAAATATCCGTCCACCCACTCGAAGCACGAATTTCGCCACCAAAACGCCCCGCCACGGTTTCAAGTGTTCGAACAGAGGTCGTTCCTACAGCAATCACACGTCCTCCACACTGTTTCGCTTCCTGAATTGTACGTGCTGTTTCTTCACTAACCTCATAATACTCCGCATGCATCTGATGCTCTTCAACTCGTTCCACTGTCACAGGCCGAAATGTTCCCAATCCTACATGCAAGGTAATAAATACGACATGAACCCCTTTGTTCCTGATTTCCTCCAAAATCTCTTCTGTAAAATGCAATCCGGCTGTTGGAGCTGCTGCTGAACCAATGACTCTTGAAAAAACCGTTTGGTAACGCTCTGGATCATCTAACTGCTCATGGATATAAGGTGGAAGAGGCATTTGACCCAATTCATGAAATAACGCCTCTATATCATTGCCTTCATATTGCAAGCGAAAAATGCGTCCACCAGCCACTTCCGTCTTTTCTTCAGCAATGGCCTGAAGCTGTCCATTTCCAAAGGTAATGACCGTTCCTTCCTGTACCCTTTTTGCGGGCTTTACGAGCGCTTCCCAACGATCTTCTCCCAGTGGCTTCAGTAGCAGCAGTTCAATTTTTGCCCCCGTTTGCTCTTTGATTCCAATCAACCGTGCTGGACGAACCCGACTATCATTGAGTACGAGTACATCTCCCGGTTTCAATTGATGAACGATCTCAGGAAATTGGGTATGTGTAATTTCTTCCGCCGCACGATTGACAATCATTAAGCGAGAACTGGCCCGGTCTTTATTCGGTTTTTGCGCAATTAATTCTTTTGGTAAATCAAAGTCAAAGAGTGATACGTCCATCGTTTGCCTCCAATCCATTCTTTTTGATGTTCTACCTGTTTCGACCGCAAAAAAGAAAACGCCCGTTTTAACGAAACAGGCGAAATAAATAGACAAGCAAAGACATGATCAGGCTAATCACAATACAGGTTACAATCGGAAAATAAAATTTCACATTCTCTCTTTCAATGACGATATCTCCAGGCAATTTTCCAAGTGGAATCCATTTGCCTCCCATTTGCCACAACAAGCCGATCACAATCAAAACAGCACCAATGATAATGAAGAACTTTGCCACTGGATTCATTTCGGCCACTCCACTCCAAAATGTTGGCAACATTTCATCGTAACCATTCGACCACGTGGCGTTCGCTGCAAAAAGCCGATCTGCATCAGATACGGCTCATATACATCCTCTACGGTATGTGGCTCTTCACCAATGACTGCAGCCAAGGTATCCAGACCCACTGGTCCACCCCGAAAATTTTCAATAATCGCTTTTAACAAGCGATGATCCACATGATCTAATCCCAGTTTGTCCACCTGGATGCGATCTAATGCATAACGCGCGGCTTCTCCGGTAATAATGCCGTCACCTTCAACTTGCACAAAATCCCGAACACGTTTGAGCAAACGATTGGCAATCCGTGGTGTCCCACGAGCTCTTGAAGCAATTTCTACTGCTCCCTCTTCATAAATCCCCACTTGCAGGAGATCAGCCGAACGCATCACAATCAACGTTAACTCTTCGACAGTATAATACTCCAAGCGACTCACTACACCAAATCGGTCCCGTAACGGTGAAGAAAGCGAACCTGCTCGTGTGGTTGCTCCCACCAGAGTAAAAGGAGGCAAGTCAATCCGTACCGATCGGGCACTGGGCCCTTTTCCAATGACGATATCCAGCGCAAAATCTTCCATCGCTGGATATAGCACTTCTTCTACAGAACGATTCAAACGATGAATTTCATCAATAAACAAAAGATCGTACGGTTGTAAATTCGTCAAAATGGCTGCCAAATCCCCAGGGCGCTCGATAGCTGGACCAGAAGTGGCACGAATATTTACTCCCAATTCATTTGCAATAATATGAGAAAGGGTGGTTTTTCCGAGGCCTGGCGGGCCATATAACAGCACATGATCCAATGCCTCTTTACGCATTTTGGCCGCTTCTATATAAATTTTCAGATTCTCTTTTGCCTGTGTTTGCCCAATGTACTCACTCAGATACCGAGGGCGCAAACTAAATTCGACCGTCTCATCCTCCGCTGCCATCTTCGCAGAGATGATCCGTCCCTCCATATGCGACCCTCCCTATCTTTTCATCGAAATTTGCAAAGCCCGTCGAATCCATTCTTCCGTGGATAAAGATTCGCTGGCAGATGCTTTGGCTTCTTCAGCAAACTGCTTCGCTTCTTCTTCAGTATAGCCTAACCCTAAAAGGGCATCAATGACATCTTGCTGATCATCAAAGGAACCAACGGAAACATCGGAGGGGGATACACTTGACAGTAATCCAAGCCTTGATTCCCAACCCATTTTCTTCAATTTATCCTTTAAGTCGAGAACAATCCGTGCAGCCGTTTTCTTACCGATCCCCGGCAAACGAGTGAGAAATTTTACATCTTCCGTTTGTATCGCCATAATCACTTGGCGTAGATCACCGCTTGCAATCATCGCCAGTCCCGCTTTTGGACCAATCCCAGATACTTCAAGCAATAACCGAAAAAAATCCCGTTCGTCCTTGTTACTAAAACCATACAGCAAATGAGCATCTTCTCTCACAATCAAATGAGTAAAAAGCTCAATGATCTCTTCATTTTTAAACCGAAAGGGGTTCGGTACAAAAACCTGATACCCCACTCCGTGAACATCTACCACAACGTAGTCACTTTCTACATAAACCACTCTTCCCTTTACCCAGTCTATCATCGCTCTCCCCCTCTCAATCCACGTATTGCCTGGGATGAATGGGCTTCGCAAATGGCAATGGCTAACGCATCTGCCACATCATCCGGCTTGGGGATCCGGGGTAAAGCCAATAATGCCTTTACCATTTCCTGTACCTGTCGTTTTTCCGCTTGCCCATATCCGACCACTGCCATCTTCACCTGTAAGGGTGTATATTCTGATATCTCGACACCTGCTTCTTCTGCAGCCAACATAATGACACCACGGGCTTGTCCAACCGTAAAAGCAGTCGTCACATTCCGATTGAAAAACAATTTCTCAATCGCCATTACATCAGGTTGAAATTCCTTAAACAGATGAGTCAATGCATCATAAATCTGTTTCAGACGAGTTGCTGTGGAAAGTTTCGATTCCGTTTGGATACTCCCATATTCAATCGGTTTAAGTACATTCCCCTGTTGATCCAAAATCGCAAAGCCGACAATGGCAATGCCTGGATCAATCCCCATAATTCGCACGTGCTTCTTCCTTTCTCCAAGCGAACACTTATTCCGCATTTTTTCATTATAACACATGAACAACCAGATCGCTTGATCCTTTTTTTTCGTAAGCGTTGTGCTTTGGGGCGAGCATATACGATGATTCTGGTTCTCTTATTTTTTCTCTTTACCCTGTTCTTTTTCTTTGCGAAATCGCAAGTTCATCTGTTTTAAATCCTCTTCTGTTGTGGATTGTGCGAAAATAAGCAGTTCCTTACTTAACTCTCGCACATGTTTGAGTGACATCATGGTTCCATCTTGCAAGCGAACACCAATCCCCTTTGTCATGGGAATTAATTCAATATGTCCAAAATATTTTTTATCGGGGTGATCATAATATTTTTTATATTCCTGTACAAGCAGTTCTCGAAGTGGGGTCATATCTTTTTCAACCCGTTCCAGTCGATTGTACAAATGCTCCAGATCTACCTCATTATCCTCATTCAGGTCAATCAAACCTGCATTCATCATTTCTTCCAGCATGGCAATAATTTTGTCTTCCTTGAACCCTGTAATATCTTCAATCGTTTCGATATCATCATATTGAATAAAGGTATGTAAAAGAACATACTGCTGATGGTTTAATCCCAAGTGTCTATGATATCGAAGTAATTTTTTGCTCAGTCTTGCGATTAACTGTTCATTTGAAATAGTACTCATCATTGATACCCTCTTTCCCCGTATTCTTTCATTCAACCATTTTATTCTAATCATAAAGCATGTTTTAGAATTTGACTATTGTGTGAACAACATAAAAATCCCCTTCTTTTTGACAAAGAAGGGAATTCCGAATGTTAGTGGATATCTTTCTTCTTAAAACGTCCTCCACGAACATCATGAATCGTGCCAATCGCCAAAAAGGCATCAGGATCAATTTCTTCTACAATGGACTTGAGCTTGGCTTCCTCCAAACGTGTCACGATGCAAAAAATCACTTTCCTTATGCTTCCTGTATAAGCTCCCTCGCCGTTGAGATAAGTAACGCCCCGTCCCAAGCGATAAAGGACTGCTTCGCCAATTTTCTCATGTTTTTCGCTAATAATCCACACCGATTTGGTTTCATCAAAACCTTCAATGGTAATATCGATGACTTTGAATGCGACAAAATAAGCGATTAATGAATACATAGCCCGATCCCAGTCAAATATGAATCCGGCGCTCCCCAAAATAAACACGTTAAAAAACATCACGATTTGCCCGACAGAAAATGGCAGTCTTTTCGTAAACAGGATGGCCAATACTTCTGTTCCGTCTAATGATCCACCATAGCGAATGACCAGACCAACCCCGATCCCCAAGATAATTCCACCAAAAACAGCAGCCAGGAGAAGATTTTCTGTTACCTTCGGGAAAGAATGAAGATAAGCGGTTCCAAGTGACATGGTTGTGACACCAAGTAAGGTGGAAAGAGCAAAAGTTTTACCAATTTGTTTATATCCAAATAAAAAGAATGGAATATTCAGCAAGAATAAGAAAATTCCTAATTTCCACTTCGTGAGATAAGAAAGAATAATGGAGATACCCACAATCCCACCATCAATGACTTGATTGGGTACCATGAATAATTCCAATCCAACCGATACCAGCAAAGCACCCAGGATAATAAAAAACACCCGTTTTACCAATTGGAGAATCGTTAACTTCCTATGTTGCATCTCACTTTGTTCCATTTCCCATATTTTCCTCCTTTCCAGTAAATCTTCCACGACATGAGAATTATAACACATAACCCTCCTATCCAATAAAAATGACCACTACCAGAAAAGTAAATATATTGAAAATCCCCCTTTTATCTTTAAGGGAGATTTTGCTATTCCTATTTTGAAGGAAGAATTGGATCCGCATAAGCTGGAAGCTGGAGCAATTCATCGACTGTTACAAGTTGAAAACCTTGTTGACGCAAAAAATGTATCACTTGTGGCAAGGCATCAAGAGTCCCTTGCAAGCTCTGCCCTCCGCCTGCAGAGTGTAAAAGAACAATATCACCCGAATTCACTTTTTTTCGAATGACATCCATAATCTTGTATGCCGGTCTTTCGGTCCAATCTCTTGTATCCACATTCCAGTAAATAATCGAATAACGGCTATCCTTGATATAATTTTTCAATTGATTACTCATTGCTCCAAAAGGAGGCCGAAAAAAATTAGGTCGAACACCAATTGTTCGATAGATCAGATCCTCTGTAGAACGGATTTCCCATTTCATCCTTTCAGCTGAAAGCTTGGAAAAATCAGCATGATTCCATGAATGATTTCCAATCAGATGTCCTTCCCGAGCAATCCGCTTTAAAACGTCCGGATACTTGTTCGCATTTTTTCCCATGATAAAAAACGTTGCGAGTACCTTTTCACGCTTTAATATATCCAGAATTTTTGTCGTATAATAGTAGTCCGGTCCATCATCAAAGGTGAGTGCAACCCGTTTGGGCCAATTTGCTCCCTTATAATAAATCCAATTTTTTGGTTTTGCCGGGTTGTTTGGCGTTTGACTGGATGGATGCTCCGATAGCTGTATATGATCAGGGGATGATTGCGTGGCTTCTCCGTCACGGTAAACGATCGCACTTGCCAAACTTTGTGACCTGGTACTTTCTTCCCATGCTCCCTCTTTTTTGAGTGCGCAACCGGAAAAAAACAGGCTCGCCACAAATATCGCCATCACTACTCTCATATGATTCACTCCTATCTTTCACTAGTATGACTGATCACCTCCATTTCCTTGCATTTATATCCAAACAAAAAAACCTCGCTTTATTTTGTAATTTTTTATTATCCATCCTAAAAAAGGAAAGTCGAATTATCGCAATCGTCACCATTCCAAAAAGTTGTGATATAATAGTCATTCATTGAAAAATTCCCAGTATAGATACAAAGGAGGAAAACCATGAAGCAAAGGAGACTCTTGTCGATTCTCACCCTCACGAGCATCAGTTTTATTTGGGGAGCTACCTTTGTCCTTTTCTATTTGAACCCTGGCAAAAAATGTGGAGCGCAAATGTATTATTGAATTCAACGGTACTAACTGCTTTAATCATCACAGCCATTTTTGCCACAGCATTTGCCTTTATCGCTCAAACCTATATACAAAAATACGCAACTCCTACCCAAGTTGGCTGATCTTCTCAGAACCCGTATTCGCAGCTTTAACGGACTATGTATGGAATCAAAATGCCATTGGCGGACGAGGTGCAATAATTGGATGTTTGCTCATCCTCTTTGGAATGATTTTAGCCGAAATCGAACTTCCAAAGTGGTTCAAACACAAAAACAAGTTTATTAAAGGTTGATTAAAAATGAATAAAGGGACTTTTTCCATATAAAATGGTTTTATCTTTTTTTTTGATAAAGCATTGAGAACAAGATGGAAAATAGCCCCATTCATATATTTTCATTTCTATTCAAAATATTTATTAAATAAATAAGAAACCATCATTCCTTTTTCCATTACATGACCTGTTTTTCTTCAATAAATCGATACAACATCTTGGTCAAAAAATAATGGAACCGGTCACCATCATCCTTCAAATCCCTTTCGGTCATCGTAAAACGATATTTCTTTTCGGTCATCAATCCTTTTACACGCTTGTCCACTTGCAAAATAAAGTCTCCATTTCCCAAATAAGTAATGGCAAATTCACTGAGATAAAAATGGTATGGATAAGGAATGCCAAATTTATATTCCTGATAAAACGGGCAATCGAGAGAATAGTCCATCCAATTGGTATTCATCCAAATAAGAGGAAAGCCCATGCGCGTCAATACTTGAAAGACCGTTTCCACATAAGGGTGCGGCAAAATTTCGATGACATCGTCATCCCGAAACGTACAAGATTGATGAATGTATAATTGCGTTTTTAAATAAACAGAAAAGCGATTGGCAAAACTGATGGGCATCATTTCTGGAACCTGTATCGAGAAAGGAAGAATTCTTGATTCTTTGGGTGTCAAACAAACTTGTTCACACACTTGAACCTTCTGCCAAATCGTTTGTGTTTTTTTGGATCCCAAACGATTTTCCACTACCAAGCTTATATTCATACCACGGACAATCTGTTCACACAATCCTCCTTCCAAATTTATATACCCCTTGATAACCTCACCTTGACGAAATTGCGTTTTCTCCAAAAGCGTATCCGCTTTGGCACTCCCCATTAAAACAGTAGCAACTACATGATTATACATAGATGTATCTCCTTCCATAGATGTTATTTTATTACTATTTTAATGTTTATTTGGATATTATCAACTATTTTGTCATTTAAAATAAAAAATCCCTTGATCAAGACAGTCAAGGGATAAAGTTTGTTGACAAAGTTTTCGTTATATACCGGTTTTCCTTTTCCGTTCCACTCCCGCTCAATAAATACTAGCAAGAAGTCGTTCAACTGGAAAAGGAAAACCAGGTTTATAGAGCGGCCTCGATTACTTGATTAACTGATTTTCCTAAACATATCTTGCCAACTCGTCATCGTCTATATCGAAATTGGTATACACATTTTGTACATCATCATGATCTTCTAGCGCTTCAATCAGATTAAAGACATCTTTAATGATCTCACCTTGGACATGCACTTTATTTGAAGGAATGAAGGTAACTTCTGCTGTGGTAAATGTCAAGCCAGCTTCTTCTAAAGCCTGCTTCACCTCTTCAAATTTTTCCGGTGCCGTCGTTATTTCATAAGCTTTTTCCGTCGTCTCAAAGTCTTCAGCACCGCTCTCCAGTGCCAAAAGGAGTAATTCCTCTTCATCCATATTCACTTCACTTCGGTCAAGCACCAACAATCCTTTGCGTTCAAACATCCAGGATACGCAACCCGTTTCACCGAGGTTTCCACCTCGTTTCGAAAAAATATGCCGAATATCTGCCGCCGTACGGTTACGATTATCGGTTAAGGCTTCAACCATGACAGCAATACCACCTGGGCCATATCCTTCATACGTAATTTGCTCATATTGTTCACTGCTGTTACCACCAGCTGCTTTTTTAATCGCCCGCTCAATATTTTCATTTGGCATATTTTGTGCTTTTGCCTTAGCAATCGCTAAACGGAGCTTCGTATTATTGGCGGGATCCTTATCCCCTTGTTTGGCAGCTACATAAATTTCTCTTGCCAGCTTGGCAAATATTTTTCCTCTGAGCGCATCTTGCCGGCCTTTACGATGTTGGATATTTTTCCATTTGGAATGTCCTGCCACGTTGTTTCACCTCTACCCTCTATTTATAGTCCCCAATCGCGCAAATAACGAAAATCAATGCCTACCGTCCGATTTCCCAATTTTATGATGATCGGTGTAGTCCGTTTGTATTGGTTGCGAGCAATCCGTTTAGCCACTTGCTCAATCAGTTCCTCACGGAACAACGCTTTCAATTGTTCACGTGTATACTGCTGATCAATCATATAATACAACAAAGAATCTACTTCCAAATAGCTAAAGCCCAATTCTGCTTCGTCGGTTTGATTTTCCCATAGATCAGCACTTGGTGGCTTGGTAATGATCTGTTCAGGTACACCGAGATAAGCAGCTAGCTGCCGAACCTGTGTTTTATATAAATCACCCAATGGATTGACCGCTGAAGCAACATCACCAAATTGCGTACCATAACCAAGCAACAGCTCTGTTCGATTGCTTGTACCTACTACAAGCGCTTGATGTGCTGCTGATAAATCATATAGAATACTCATCCGCTCTCGAGCCATTTTATTTCCGCGGCGCAGGGCATCCGCTTCAGGCATGCGTTCAAAGTAGGCATCGATTTGCGGTGTGATATCGATGGTGAATGCCTGGACTCCTGTATCATCAATCGCTGTCTGTGCATCATCCAGACTGGCTGGACTGCTTGTCTTGTATGGCATTCGTACCGCAATTACATTTTCCTTGCCAAAGGCACGAACAGCCAGATAAAGAGAAACAGCAGAATCAATTCCTCCTGACAAACCCAGGATTACACGCTGAAAACCTGCCTTTTCCACTTCTTCACGCAACGTTGTTGTCAAAAGATGGGTGACCAATTCTTCATCCAACCTTAAAAAAGGTGCCTGTTGCAACAGTTCTTCTACCATTTTCATCTATATCAGCCCTTCCCCAGACCGCTTTTTAATAATTCGAGTCAATTCCCGTTGGACCAAATCCATATTTTCATCACGTAAAAGGGGCATTTTAAAACGGGCTTTTCGCACTTTATCCAGATCGATATCAATCACCAATAACTCTTCTTTAAACAGCGAAGCAGTGGATTCGGTTTTCCCAAACGGATCCACAACCGCCGATCCTCCAAAGAAAGTCACTCCATCTTCGGCTCCCACCCGATTGGCAAATGCAATATATAGTCCGTGTAATTGCGCATGATTTTCTAGAATCTGATACCATGAATCTTTCGTGCCCAAACCAGAAGCCTGCATTCCTTTCACCGGAGCATTTGCCAGTACAATAATCATTTCGGCTCCATCATGAGCTAATAGATACGGTGCTGAGACATGCCAGATATCTTCACAAACCAATAGACCAACTTGTCCAAATCGGGTCATAAAACTACGGATCGTCTGCCCTTGTGCAAAATAGCGCGCTTCATCAAACATGCCATATGTAGGTAAATAGACTTTCCGATGGATATATTGAATTTTTTGCTGGCTGGCATACAGTGCAGAATTGAATAATTGGTGTTCAGGACTGTGTTCAACCCAGCCAAACACCAGATCGATATCTGTGGCTTCAGCAACCAGTGCCTGAATTTCTTCTGCCTCACCTTTTCTAGCCACATCGTAGGTAAGATCCAATAAATTGTATCCTGTTAAACTGAGTTCAGGGAATACAAGTACATCTACTTGTTCTTCACGGGCGCGTTGAATCATTTCTCTATGTATTTCCAGGTTCTTGTCTACTCGCCCTAAAACAGGTCTCATTTGTGCTAGTCCGATTCGCATGACTGTGCCTCCTTGCACTTTAACAGGCTGGTACAAATCATTCTACATCATACCACAAGGCCAATCGATCTACCAAGTAGGAAGCTGCTTAAGAAATTCCCGCCAATTTGCTTGATCTTGAATGATCCTTTTGAGATAGGGAAGGGTATTTTCCGGTCGATACCCCCGTTTCTTTTTGATGATACCGATACATTCACGAAAAAACTCATTCGGAAAAGAAAATAATATGTAAATAATCGTTTTTTCTAATGAATTTAAAGGTCTAATCGCTTCATAAGTAGAAAAAATTTGTTTACAAACTTGAGCATTCCACCCATTGCTCGATAAAATACGAGTAGTAATCTGCCAAACGTCACTCAATTGGCAATCATAATCGGCTGTCTCAAAATCAATCAACCACACCTTGCCAGCCTGATCAATTAACCAATTATGGCTGGCCAAATCACGATGCGCAAGAAAATGCCATTGATACTCTCGCCAATTGAGCTCATCTAGAGGAAGTGACTGTAACTTTTCCCAGACGTTTAGACCATGCTGGTAAAATTCAGATCCATACGTTCTTAAGAGTTCTCCCACTTCCCCTGGAATCGTATCTCGCTCTTTCAAGATTTGATAAAATTGAACCAGGCGATCATACAAGCGATGGGTAAGAAGAAAAGCCGCCCCTTTTATTGGCGGCGTTTGTAAATGGCGTCCGGTACGATGAAAAGTTGCAAGGACACGAATGACTTTCTTTACTTCATGCAAGTTGGTATACTGACATGTTTTCCCTTCAATCCACGGGGTAAGTATCCAATGTTTCAAATCAGACCGAATTGGCGGCATGGCGGTAAAACCTCGACTCCGAAGTTCAGAATCAATACTTAGCAACCAGCGAAGTTTTGTACTTGATTGCATTCTTTTGGCTACCCATGTCTGCTGATTCGTTTGAACCAACCAATTTCTACGATATTCCGTAATTCGTCGAACAGGTTGCTGTAGCAATTTCTCCATCTGCTCATAAGTTGGGAAACGCATGTCTTTTCACCCCCTTGTTCCCTTAAGCCTCTCTTGAGGAACTTTCTTTTTGAAACTTGGCATGTCCTGAAGCACATTCCGGTGGATAACCCTGCATCGGAATGGGATAAAATGGTGGTACATGAAGCGGATAAAAATGGGGATCCTGCGAAAAGTACGGTGCAGAAACATGGCTTGTAGGAGCGGTAAAATAAAAAGGAGGCAGAAACAGCTCAGGATAGGGAGGGTAAGGCATCATGGGCGGTCCCATCAGTGATGAATATTTCATTGAATATGGATCAACCCCATCGATCGCTGAAGACTCCTCCAAACTTGATGATTCATGATAATCCGCTTCCGATGACCACTTTGAATAGTCAGTGAAAGGTAATGGAGAGTAAGAATATAAGGGCTCACGAGATGAAAACGACTGATTGGCTTCTTCATTTAAAAGAGGATCATTTTCTTCTTGATCGAACTCTGTCTGCTCTTCGTATTCCAGAGTGGAATCACTTTCTTTGTTAATTTGTTTCTCATCAGATTCAAGTGTTTGCTCAAGCTTCGTTCCAACGTGAACCTTTCCAGTTGGTATACGTATTTTCATGCCTGCTTCCAATGAGTCTGCATTGTTCAAATGTGGATTGAATTCAAGCAATCGCTCAAGTGGAATATTATATTTCTGGACAATGATATGAATCGTATCCCCAGGACGGACAATATGGATCTTCATGCATGACCCCCCTCGATGAAGTATATTCTTCATCATATCCTATGCGTCCATAGACCATTTTTTGCTGTTCCAACTGATAAATTTTTCTTTCAAACGTTTTTATGTTCAAACATCCAATTCATCAATCATAGAAAAGGGGAACGCAATGAACAGAAAAACATTTGCCTATCTCCTCTATTCGAGTGCGATTGTTTCCTTCGTAATATTGTTCATTGGTTTTATCTTGGCTGTTTGGGATCTGACTCATCCATCTAAAAGCTCTGCTTTGGCTGCCAAAAAGCAAATTCCAACTCCTCAGGCACAAGAAGGCTTGTTTGTCGGTCTGGGAGACTCTTTGACCAGAGGAGTGGGAGATTCAAAAGGCTTGGGCTATTTTGGGCTGGTTCGAGAACAACTGGCCAAAAAAAATCCTGGCAGAATCAGTGCAGTCAACTTGGCGATCAATGGACAAACATCTACGGACTTAGTCAAACAGATCCAGCAAGAAAAAGTTCGAATCCTGATTGCAAAAGCTC
This sequence comes from Thermoflavimicrobium dichotomicum, assembly GCF_900114055.1. GTDB lineage: Bacteria > Bacillota > Bacilli > Thermoactinomycetales > Thermoactinomycetaceae > Thermoflavimicrobium > Thermoflavimicrobium dichotomicum. The sequence goes on from NZ_FORR01000009.1 coordinate 24,257, forward strand.
GCTGGATTACTATAACCATTGGGGGAAACGATCTGTTTCGAGGTAGTGGTGGTCTGGAAAAATTGGATTTGAAGGCAGCCAAAAAAAGTAGAGAAATATACGAAAAGAACTTGACAACTCTCTTCACCGAAATACGTAAGCTCAATTCAAAAGCAACCGTGTTCCTGTTTGGCCTATATAACCCTTTTGGTGACCTGGCCGATGAAAAAATTTCCTCTCAACTTGTGGCAGAGTGGAACGAAACCATGCAGAAAGTATCCGCACGCTTCAATCAAATCGTCGTGATTCCAACTTTTGACCTATTTCAATTAGAACCAGGCAAATATTTATACTCCGACCATTTTCATCCAAACGATGCGGGATATCAGCGAATGGCAACTCGATTGCTGCAAGTGCTGGAGGATACAGAAGAAGGGGAAGAAAGCCATGATCAATAACCAAGACATTGTATTATCTGTTAAAGGACTTTCCAAGACCATCGGAAAACGGGAAATTGTGCGCGATATTACCTTTGATGTCAAAGCAGGAGAAATTTTTGGTTTTCTGGGTCCAAATGGGGCTGGAAAAACAACCACGATTCGCATGTTAGTCGGGTTAATCCGTCCGAGTAAAGGAAGCATTCACATTGGTGGTCATGACTTGCAGAAAGATTTCCTAAACGCCATTCGCCAGGTTGGTTGTATCGTTGAAAATCCGGAACTTTATCCTTATCTGACAGGAAGAGAAAATCTGGAACATTTTGCTCGAATGGTTCCAGATATATCTGATCAAAGAATCAATGAGGTCGTGGAGTTAGTCGAGTTAACCGAACGAATCGATGATCCTGTCAAGACCTATTCGCTCGGCATGCGCCAACGCTTGGGCATCGCGCAAGCTTTACTGGGTGATCCCAAACTGCTCATTTTGGATGAACCAACCAACGGTCTTGATCCTGCCGGTATCCGCGAGTTGCGCTCCTTCATTCGTCATCTTGCGAACGAAAAGGGAATCAGTGTATTTATTTCCAGTCACATATTGCATGAAGTTCAGTTAATGTGTGATCGTGTCGCTATCATTCATCATGGAAAGATCATTCAAACAAGCAGTGTCGATCAGTTAGTCGAACAAGACAGCAAAGTGGAATGGATTCTTGAGCCACTGGAGCAAGGGATCCAGATACTCCATAAACTTTCTTACATTTCACAAATAGAGAAACTGGATCACCATCGTGTGTTAACTCGTATGCCTCCTGAAAAAATTGCCGAGGTGAACCAACAAATGATCCAACATCAAATTAAAGTTACAGGAATCTGCCAATACAAGCAAACATTGGAAGATATTTTCTTAAAGATGACGGAGGGACATCAAATTGTTTAATCTCGTCTATAATGAGTATTTTAAACTGATTCGGAAAAAAAGAATGTTCGTGATTACTTTGATTCTATTGGTGTTGATTCCCATTTTTACTTACGCCCAATACAAAACAGCAAAAAATGCAATGGAACAACTGGGGACTTCTGATTGGCGTGCAATCCTGCAACAGCAAATCGTTGATCAGCAAAATCGCCTCTCTTCCAGCCGATTGGCGCCAGAGTGGAAAGAACGTATTCGCTTGAATATTAAGCAACAGCAGTATTATCTCGACCACGATATTAATCCAACGGCTCCTGGCGCACCTACTTTTATGCGAGAGTTTATTGAAGGAGCCATCTCCCTTTTTCTTCCACTATTAGTCGTGGTTTTGGCGGCTGATCTGGTTTCCTCCGAACATTCGGGTGGAACGATCAAGCTTTTATTAACACGTCCCGTTCCCAGATGGAAAATCCTGCTTAGCAAGTACTTTGCCTTGTTACTCGGCATATCCCTTATGTTGCTCATAACAGCGATTCTCGGTTACTTGATCTCGGGTGTGATTTTCGGCTATAAAGGTTGGAATATTCCCGTACTTACAGGCTTTCAAATGCAAAAAGAACATTTGATCACGGATTATGTACATATTGTTCCACAATGGAAATACTTGCTGATGGCTTTTGGTTTGGCATGGTTTTCCTCCATCGCAGTTGGTACCATTTCCTTTATGGCTTCCGTTTTACTACGTAGCACGGCATCCAGTATGGGGGCCATGTTGGCTGCCGTGGTAGCGGGTAGCTTGCTGACCCAAATTGCTCCCAATTGGAATGAATTAAGATATATCGCCTTTATCAATTTAGGCTTGACGGATTATCTAGCGGGAAATCCTATTCTCGTGGAAGGAATGAATCTGCCTTTTTCGCTGGCTGTATTATCTGTCTGGTCCCTGATTGCGATCATCATCGCCTTTATCGCTTTTACCAGACGTGATGTTACCACTTAATCGCATTCTCCAAATGGATTGAATAGAACAGGGGTTCCTTTTCCATTGCACAACTTTTGCCCGTACAGAAAAATGGAACAGGAACCCCTCTTTAAAATGGAATCTTGAGGACTTTTGGCTCCAGCATCATTCAAACGGATCCAGCTTGTTGACAAAGTTTCCGTTATAAGCCGGTTGTTAACAGATCCTCATGTTGCCGAACAACATCATCAGAGCAATGAAAAAGGTGTTCTGTTTTCCATAACATGGAGGGATGGGTTCCTTACGGAGTGACTGTGATGGTACAGAAGTCGTCACGGAGGAAGGAACCCATCCCGAAGCGCGAAAGAAACGGATCCCTATTTTCGGAATAAGATAAGTCACGGATCTTTGTTATGTTCTTTTCTGTACAAGCTCATGTCTGAAACACGGATAAGATCCAAGCAAGCGTACTTGACAGCCTAATGCCTCAATTTCCGCAATCGCTCCCTGTAAAAGGACATGTTCAGCTTTCATTTCTGCATCTACCAAAAAATAATAATTTCCCAACCCGGTTTTAGTAGGTCTTGACTCAATATGACACAGGTTAATCTTACGCCACGAAAAAGCGGCCAATACTTGATATAACGCACCTGGGAAATCAGAAGCAAGTGTGACCTGCATGCTTGTTTTATACCGTTCAGAGGTTAAATGCTCCCACTGCTTTTTTTGTCTTCCCAATACGATAAATCGAGTCATATTATTGGCATGGTCCTGCACATTGGTCTCTAAAACATATAACTTGCTAATCTCTCCTGATTTGCGAGGTCCGACGGCGATCCATGATTCATCTGAATTTTCACTCACTATACGTGCTGCTTGTGCTGTACTTTCTGTATAAACCCATTCAGCCTGCGGAAAATCCTGACGTAATTTTAACTGACATTGCGCAATGGCTTGAGGATGGGACAAGATTCGTGTAAACTCCTTTTTTGGCCGCCCTGCATGTGAAGGATGCACCAATAAGCACTGGGATATCGGGTAAACCAATTCGCCAATAATTGGAATATCCACTTGGTGGATTAACCAATCCAGCGTAGAGTTGACGGTTCCTTCAATGGCATTTTCTACTGGAACAACACCTCGATCACAAACGCCTTGATCAACTGCAACCAAGACATCCGGAATGGACGGATAAGACACCAGTTCCACATTTTTTTCTGGAAACAGCCTCTGTGCTGCTTCATGTGTAAATGTCCCTTGTGGTCCCAAATATGCTACTGTTTCAACCATTTTCTTCTCTCCCAACTCAGGCTATGAAGTTTCTCCACTACTGATGACAAGCGCGCGATGTACTCCTCTTAACTGCCGTAATCCCTGCAATACTTTATCCAGATCTTTACTCAGGTGAACAGTATCTACCGACATGGTAACAGTGGCTTGCCCGTTTAAAGGAATGGTTTGGTGAATGGTGAGTACATTTGCTTCATTTTGTGCCAGATAACCGAGCACACTTGAGAGCACACCTGCCCGATGTTCTAGTACCATGGACAAGGTTACAATTTTTTCTTTGACCATTTTATTAAAAGGGAATACACTATCCTTATACTTATAAAACGAGCTTCGGCTCAAACCTACCTGATCCACTGCTTCCTGTACGGTAATGACCGTTCCCGTCTCCAATAGTCGCTTGGCTTCCAGAGTCTTTTGAATCGCTTCTGGTAACATATCCAATCGTACCAAAACAAACTGTTCTTCTGACATTCAACAATGTCCCCCATATACAATCAAATGTTTATTTACAACGGACATTGTAACCTTTGAACCCTGTTCGATGCAATAGTTTTTCAAAAGTTTTTTACCTTGTGTTAAGATATTCCATAACATCGAAACGAAGGGGGCTTTGGAAAAAATGGTATCTGTCTTATTCGTATGTCTCGGAAATATTTGTCGGTCACCCATGGCCGAAGCTGTTTTTCGCCATTATGTCCATGAGGCCGGATTATCCAAACACATCCGGATTGACTCCGCTGGAACCGGCAATTGGCACGTAGGCGAACCACCTCATCATGGAACACGGTCCAAACTAAAGGAGAAAGGCATCTCCTATGAAGGGATTTACGCCAGACAAGTGACCATCGAAGACTTTGACCAATTTGATTACATAATCGGTATGGATGAAAATAATATCCAATCTTTACACCGTTTGGCGAAGGATAACCAGACGAACATTTATCGTTTCGTCGATTTCATTCCGGAGTTCGGCTATACGGAAGTGCCAGATCCATGGTATACTGGCGATTTTGACGAAACCTATCGCTTGGTGGAGGCTGGTTGCAAAAATCTTTTGGATAAAATTATAAAAGAGCATCCGTTAAAATAACAGTCCTTTCCAGATCTCCCAATGTGAAAGAGAGACTTCTGACCTTGAGGTCAGCGGGTCTCTCTTTTTTCTGAAACACTCCTCTATTTTACTCATAATCCATCGATTCCGTGAACTCAAACTCCAATTCACCAATCCGGACTGTATCTCCTTCTTTTGCTCCCCGCTCTCGAAGTGCGTCTTCAATGCCCATTTCTTTCAATTTCCGGCTAAAACGGATCACACTATCATGGTAATTAAAATTGGTCATTTGTACCAATTTCTCAACTCGTTTTCCTTCAACGATAAAGATTTCATTTTCACGTCGAATCGTAAAGGCAGGCTCGTCCAGTTGACTTCTATATATCACCCGTTCTTCAGGTCCTGCCTGATCAATAACCGGAGTTTCAGCCTCTTCCTGTTCCACTTTCTCCAGGAGATCGGCAATGGCATACAATAACTCTTTGATTCCCTGTCTCGTTGCCGCTGAAATCGGATAAACAGGTACATCGGGTCCTACCTTTTCCTTAAACATTTCCAAATAAACTTCGGCATCGGGTAAATCCATCTTATTGGCAGCCACAATTTGAGGACGATTTACCAAATCTTTCCGATACAGCCGCATCTCCTCATTAATCTGTTTATAATCTTCGAAGGGGTCACGCCCTTCTGAACCTGCCATATCAATCACATGTACCAATACTTTCGTTCGCTCGACATGACGTAAAAACTGATGGCCTAACCCCACACCCTGGTGAGCACCCTCAATTAATCCAGGCAAATCGGCCATCACAAAACTACGCCCATCTTCGACGCGAACAACTCCCAAATTGGGGACCAGTGTTGTAAAATGATAAGCCGCAATCTTGGGCCTCGCTTTGGAGACAACCGACAACAAAGTAGATTTTCCTACACTGGGGTAACCAATTAATCCAACATCTGCCAGTAATTTCAACTCCAATTCAATCCACCGTTCTTCACCCGGTTCCCCATTCTCCGCAATTTGTGGAGCAGGGTTGACAGATGTGGCAAAACGCATGTTTCCACGTCCACCTCGACCTCCACGCGCAATCACGGCGCGCTGTCCTTTTTCTGTCAGATCAGCAATGATTTCTCCAGTTTCAACATCTTTCACCACCGTTCCAGGTGGTACTTTCACTACCAATGGCTCTGCGTTGGCCCCATGCTGCCCTTTCGAACGGCCATTTTCTCCCCGATCTGCCTTAAACTCCCGTTGATAGCGAAAATCCATCAAGGTACGAAGCCCTTCATCCACCTCAAAAATCACATCTCCACCACGACCGCCATCGCCACCCGCTGGTCCACCATACGGTACATATTTCTCCCGGCGAAATGCAACCATTCCGTTGCCGCCATCTCCTCCCTTGGCAAATACCTTTACTATGTCAACAAACATGCTACGTTCACCACCCAAGTATGTACTAACTGGCATAGTGCAACGATATCAGCTGCTGATCTTGCATTGCCAATACCTGTGCACCCTGTTTTCTCATTTTTTGCTGAATCTCTTCCCATTCCGTTTGCGGAAAATCGAGAGGAACAATGTTGCCGTCATCATCAAGAAGTTTCCACTCCATCGATACCGTTTTTTTCTCTGAAAACATCCGGAGTTGAATTTTGGTCCAATCCAGATATTCTTCTCCCTGTTTTTTTAGCCAAGTTACCATGCATTCAAGCAGTCGTAAAAGTTCCACTGCGTCTGTTTCATCACCAACTATCATGGAGTCTGCCAACTCTACATCCCATTCCCATTCTTTATATTTTACACCCAATGTCAATAAAAACACAGCCAAGGGTGCGTAGCGAATCCGGGAAATCTGTCGCTCTCTTTCAGCCTCTTTCATCAGTTTTTGCAAATAGCGTGAGATCTGTTCCGGTTTTTTCAGCATTTGATAACCCATCAGCACTTGAATATGGTTTAACCAGTCATGTCGCTGTTTACTCATCAGCTCTCTGATTCGTTCTGCTTCAGATACCACCATGATTCGCTGCCACTCTTTTTGCCAGTAGTGCACTCCCAGGAAGATGGATAATAACGAGAGGATCAAGAAACAGACACTGCCCATACGCCCCCAAGGTTGAAACACCCATAAGCTCAAAATTACCACAGCAGGAAGAAAAAATCTCCATTTTAATAGATCCAACCGATTCACTGCCATTCTCTCCTTGTATAAAAGTTACCAATATTCATTCTACTTATCGTAAAAAAAACGAGTCATATTTAAGAAAAACAATAAAAGAGGCTAAGTTCTACAAAATGCTGTAGCAAGACTTAGCCTTTGATTTCAATCAGATATTGATTCGCCATTTTCTCTTTCACTGACTTAAGCTTGTGCAGCTGCTGCTTCAGATTGTGCTACTGGATACACAGATACACGCTTTTTGTTACGACCTACACGCTCGAAACGAACGATACCGTCTACTTTCGCAAACAAGGTATCATCTCCACCACGGCCTACACCTACACCTGGGTGGATTTTGGTTCCACGCTGACGAACGAGAATGTTACCAGCCAATACGAATTGACCGTCAGCACGTTTTACACCCAAACGTTTGGAGATGCTGTCACGACCGTTCTTTGTGGAACCTACCCCTTTTTTCGATGCGAAAAATTGTAGATTCATTTTCAACATCATAATCACCTCTTTCTCATATTATATACGTTTTTCGATAATCTTCACAAAATCTGGAGCTTCATCAGCCACATCTTCAAGCGACATAACCATCGCTTCCAGAAGCAAGTGAATACGGGACAGTGTCTCGACATCTGTAACATGTCCTGGGATCTGACAATCGAGCTTGCCTGGTCGAACGTCATCTTCATGAATCTGTATACCTGTCAGTTTTTCCACAGCATTCACCATACCATGTGTAATCCCTGAAACAGCAGCACATACAATGTCTTTCCCAGGCTCATCATAGTAAGCATGACCCTTGATCAAAACTCGTTTCACTTGCCCGTTTTTATCCCGTTCAACTAAAATCTTAATCATTAAGCTTCGATGTTTTCAATAACCACTTTGGTAAATGGCTGACGATGCCCTTGTTTCCGCTTATAATTCTTTTTCGGTTTATATTTAAACACGACGATTTTCTTTCCACGACCATGTTTTACTACTTTTCCAGTTACTTTTGCGCCTTCAACAACGGGTTTGCCAACAATGGTTTCGCCGTCTTTATTTACCAAAAGAACTTTGTCAAAAGTAACGGTTTCGCCTTCTTGTGCATCCAATTTTTCAATGAACAATACACTGTCTTTTTCTACACGATATTGTTTACCGCCTGTTTCAATCACTGCGTACATGATATACCCTCCTCTGAATTAGGACTCGCCACCTTAGGAAAGGCACTTGGCCTGTTTGTCATCCTAACGATGAGCGGTTTCATGCATAACAACAACGTCAATCTTAGCATAGCCAAGTAGACCTGTCAATGAAAAATGGGTTTAAAAATCTGGAAAATCAATGACCAACCGTGCATTTGGATTCTGAAAATATTTTTGCAAAACCATTTCTTCTGGCAAAAAGCCAAATATATTTCCTCTTTCATCCACTACCTCAACGACATGATATCTTTCTTTATACCATCGTTTGATCACCTTGGCAAGCGGTTCGTTGGCCATTGCAATCACTTTTTGAATAGCATAGTCATCTTTCATTCCCTGATAATGACGATGCAGTAGAAAACGGATAAACTGTACCTGCTTCTGGCGGATCGCTTTTACATTGGAAAAAAGCAGGAAAAAGGAAATGAGAAGCAAAGGAAAATGAACGGTAACTCCCGGGAATAAAAAAGAAGATACAAACAGGCCCACAGATAGAAAGAGGCTGATCACCCCAGTCCAATAGAGACATTGTCGATAAGGAACCCAATAACTTAGAACTGCAGCGAATACACGTCCGCCATCCAAAGGATAAATCGGTAATAAATTAAACAAAGCGAGCATCAAATTTCCCTGAATGAAATAAGCCATCCAATCCTGTGACCAAAAGCCCATCATGTAAAAAACATAACTGATCACGATTAACCACACATGATGAAATGGGCCAGCCAAAGCTACAACAATCTCTTCCCTGGCAGATACCGTTCCCCATTCATCCGTTTTCGCCATTCCACCAAAAGGCAGTAATTCCATGGAACGAATTCGCCAACCATAGGACCATGCAGCAGTCACATGGCCTAACTCATGGATGATCACTAACACAAATAAAGTAATGGCTTCCAAAAAATAGCCTGACCACACAGAAAGAAACATCATGAACCAAAATAAAGGATGGATCCGGATCTCCATCCCCTGCCACGGGTATTTATTCAAATGGAATCACGCCTACAGGTGAAATAAACTGTCCATCTTTTTTTACAGCAAAATAGATATACTTTTCTCCTCCTTCACCAATCACCTGTCCATTTTTTACCCAGTCTTTTTCATTTACTGCCGTGTTCTTCAAAAAACCATACCAACTTTCGTATCCTTGAGCATGCCTGATAATAACCAGTCTTCCCAAGCCTGTTTTTTCACCAACAAAACTCACCCATCCCTCTGTCGCCGCCATCACTTGTGCTTGTGGTGGAGCTTGGAGTACCAATCCCTTTCGCTTTTGATCGAATGGTAAAACCACTTTTCCTTTTACCGGAAAATTCCAATACAATGCAACCCGCTTTGGTTTCGTTTGAAATACAGGCAAAATACTGGGAGCTTCCCCTATCACTTCTTTATACCAGGCAGATACCTGTTTAAATTGAAACTCCTCTGTCATCACTTGAGCAATCCACTGTTGCAGCTGTTTGCCACGATCGGTTTGAACATGAAAGATGAAATAAGTCCCACACAGGAGAAAAAGGGAAATGGCTAATTGGATCAGCCATTTATGGGTCTTGTTTTCTTTCTTTTTTTTCATCGGTTTTTTCTGCTTTATTATTGAAAAATCTTGCTCTTTCAAGTTCGATTCTTTCACTGAAGAATAGAGTCCTTGCTTTATCAGCTGAACCTGCTTCTCGCGCCGCTTTCGAATATTTTCATACCAATCTGTCAATGCCCATCCCTCCGCTCTGACAAGCCTTTTTCTAGTTCATAAATACGAGAGAACGAGAGGGAATATGATAAAAACACGCTCACCAACATCCACTTTCGAAGCGATTTTGATACCAGGACCGAAACCGATTGGATCTGGTGGCATCCATTCTTTTGGTTAACTTTTGCAGTAGCTGGATACGACGATCGATAAAAAAGCAGTCACCAAAGATACATGGATGAATCATCCTGCACATCGCTCCATCGTCTATGGTGAATATTTGCGGATCATCCACTATGGACAAAAAGGAGATATTCTTCCGCTTGAGTCCATTCCATTTTAGTATGATTGAATGTCAGATAACAAAAAAATGATACAAAATCCTAACAATTTTCCTCCATATCCTATTGTAAGGCTCTTTTATTCGAAAATATAATCAATGACAGAAAATATTATTATATAATCCAAGGAGGAAAAATGAAGAAACGATTTTCTACACTGATCGCGGGAATAACTTTCATCCTTCTAACGGCTGGGTGCTCCTTCTATTTCATTGAAGAAGAGAGAAAAATTGCAAAACCAAAAAAGATCGAATACGTCGAGTATAAAGGGAAAGTGGAGCATTTGTTTTTCCACCCGCTGATTGCCTACCCGAAAAGGGCTTTTAAAGGGGATAGCCAATCTGAACAGATCGATATGTGGTTCAATACCGTACCAGAATTTAATCGGATTATCGAATCCCTATATAAAAAGAACTTTATTTTAGTACATATCCATGATGTTTATGAGGAAGTAGAGGAAAACGGGCAGAAAAAAATAAAACGAAAAAAACTGATGCTCCCAAAAGGAAAAAAGCCGATTATTCTCTCAATCGACGACTTGAGTTACTATACCTCGGACCAGATAAAGTACGGAACCAACTTGAAGCTTGTTCTGCATCGAGGTGAAATTGCCACCCTATCGATCAACGATCAGGGAAAAAAGGTAATCCGTCGTGACAATGAAATTGTTCCTCTACTCGATGATTTCGTGAAAAAACATCCTGATTTTTCATATAAAGGTGCGAAAGGAACGATTAATCTCACCGGCTTTGACGGTATTCTCGGCTATCGCACCAATAGCAAAAAATTCAATGAAACAACCAATCGCTACGATATAGAAAACCCTCATTTTCTTAAAGAAAGGGGAGCGGTTAAGCCGATTATCAAACGATTGAAAGAAACAGGTTGGAAATTTGCTTCTCACAGCTACTATCACTTGCCACACAATCAAATTTCACTGGAAAAGTTAAAAGAAGATAGCCGGTTGTGGAAAGAAGAAGTAGAATCCCTGATTGGACCAACTGATATTTATGTTTTTCCCCAAGGATTCACTTTCCCATATGAGTCCGTTGAAAGCCCATATATTCAGCATCTCTATCACATGGGTTTCCGTTATTTTCAACCTGTTGGGCATGAAACATATGTAGAGCATCTGGGAAAAGTAATCTTTCAGGACCGCAGGCACGCAGACGGTCTGGGTTTACGGCTGCAAAAAAAATATTTCCTCGATCTTTTTGATGCAGACCAGGTGATTGATCGCCAAAATAGACCAGCCCATGTAAAATATGTTGAAGAAATTTTGGAAAAACAAAAGAAAAAGCAGAATCAGCAAACGGAAAATAATAACAGCAATGAAATGAATCAAACAGAAAGTGGCTCAACCACATCCTATCATTCACGCACACCTCATTCAGGTGTGCTTTTCCATTCATTCATGAATCAGCATAAAAAGACCCTACATAAACAACCAATTGTTATGTAGGGTTGGTTCATCAAACAAATCCGAACCATTTTTTCATTTTCGATACCATACTCTGATGTTTTTCAAGAACCAACAGCGGAACCATTTCACCCTGAATTCTTCTTGCAATATTGCGATAGGCTTTGCCAGCCGAGCATCTACTGTCCCAAACAATCGGCTCCCCTGTATGGCCAGCTCGTATCACTCGTTCATCATCGGGGACAACCCCCAAAAGATCGATGGCTAGAATGGAAACAACTTCATCTACATCCAGCATGCCGCCCTCCTTAGCCATTTGTGTCCGCAATCGATTGATAATCAGTTTAGGTGAATGAATCCGTTCTCTTTCCAAAAGCCCGATCACACGATCTGCATCACGGACGGCGGCATTTTCAGGTGTAGTAACAACAATCGCCTGATCCGCTCCAGCAACCGCATTTTTAAAACCCATTTCAATCCCTGCTGGACAGTCAATCAATACATAATCAAACTTTTCCTTCAGTTCTGCAATGAGCCAACGCAATTGCTGGGACGAAATCGAGGTTTTGTCTTTCGTTTGCGCAGCAGGTAACAGATAGAGATGATCACAACGTTTGTCTTTGATCAAGGCCTGTTCAATCCGGCATGTTTTTTCTACTACATCGATCAGATCGTAAATAATGCGATTTTCGAGTCCCATCAATACATCCAGATTACGCAAACCGATATCGGTATCAACCAGACAAACTTTCTTACCGGTAAGGGCAAGGGCAGTGCCGAGATTGGTTGATGTGGTCGATTTGCCTACACCACCTTTTCCCGATGTAATCACAATACTTTCTCCCACTTCTACCCCTCCCTTCTTTCATTCCATTGAAATCTATTCTAAAAAAACTTTTTCCCCTTTTCTTTCCATTCCAGATCAGGACGAAGCTGGATCAGATGTTGAATCTGATCGACAGCAATTTGATTATTGACCAAATAGGCAAACCGCATGCCAACCTCTGTGTACTCCCATTCATCAGGCGGACGCGATATAACATCGGCAATTCGAAGCTGTGTAGGCTTGAAAGTGGAAGCAGCGATCAGTGCTGTCTCATCTCCACTACTTCCCGCATGGGCGAGTCCTCGGAGCGCTCCCAAAACATATATACTCCCTGTTGCCTGAACACAACCACCAGGATTGACATCACCTAAAAGCAGCAAATCTCCCTCGTGCGTTAATACTTGTCCAGAACGTACGGTTCCTGCCAGCACCTGAATCCCGGCAGGTTTCAGTAAGTAATGCTTGCCTTCAGATTCAAAGCCCTGGATGATCAAATTCTTTTTCAAAGAAAACAGTTGGCGAAGGGAAATCTCTTCCTCTTTGGTAATTTGCCTTTGTCCCAATTTGATCAATACTCTCGTTTTTGGGCCATCCCATAAGGAAGAGCGGTTATACTCAAACAGCTGTTTCAACTCATTCAATATATTTGAAAAGGGACATGAATCATCCAGAATAAAAAGCAGACCATCTTTTGTCCCTTTGACCGTTACACTTGGCTTCAGCTTTCCCATACTCCGGTCACCCCGCCTCAACTTTTAGATTTCGCTATTTGCCTTCATTTTCCTTCTATACTGCCACGTATCATGTTGAAACCGAGTGGGGGAGACCAAAAATGCGCGCCATTATCGATTGAAAGAGTCAATGATTAATCCCTTTTCTTTCATACTGAAATAAGTTTGATCCCCAATAATCAGATGATCGATTAATTCAATCCCCATCAGCTTCCCTGCTTCCACAAGGCGTTGGGTCACTTCCAGATCTTCACGGCTAGGCGTTGGATCCCCACTCGGATGATTATGTACACATATAATTCCTGCTGAACTATGCCGAATCGCTTCACGAAACACTTCACGCGGATGAACGACGGATACGTTTAAACTGCCAATAAAAATACATTTTTTATGAATGATTTTATTTTTAGTATTTAAAAATAAACAAAGAAAATGCTCTTGCTCCAAATATCGCATTTCTTCCATGACACATTGTGCGGCATCATAAGGAGTACGAATCACCATGCTTTCTTCAGGGAGTTGACGGGAAATGCGCAGGCCCAATTCCACACCTGCCAGTAGTTGGATAGCCTTTGCCGTCCCAATACCACGAATTTTGGTCAATTCCATCAGAGAGGCACGAGTCAGTCCTTTCAACCCACCTGTCTTTACCAATACTCTTTGCGCCAAGGCAAGCACAGATTCGTTGGTACTGCCTGTTCTTAGCAAAAGTGCAATCAACTCCGCATTGGAAAGCGCTTCGGCTCCCAACCTCATCAAACGTTCGCGCGGTCTCTCTTCAGCAGGTACATCTTTGATCATCATGACCGTATCCTCCTCTGCATCAAATAGTTCCAGAAAGTCGGATGCGATCAGCAGAGGAGTATTCATTCTACTTTCTGGACTTTGAAAAATCATCAAACATCGAATACCCTAGTTCTTCCATCATTTGTTCCAATAATGATATGGACATTCCCACGACATTAAAGTAGCACCCATCAATCCTATCAATGAGTATTGCGCCATAACCCTGAATTCCATAAGCTCCTGCTTTATCCAAAGGTTCACCTGTACGGACATACCACTCCATTTTCTCCCTGGATAGCTCTCTCATCCAAACATCTGTTTTGCGTGCCCGGGTGATTTCACGTATGATATGACCTTCTTCGACTTCGATCAAAGCAATTCCCGTATAAACTTGATGAACACGCCCTTGAAGACGAGAAAGCATGCGGATCGCATCCGCTGCATCTGCCGGTTTTCCCAAGATTTGCCCATCCAATACAACAATCGTGTCTGCTCCAATCACAAGAGCGGATGAACAAGTGGAAGCCACAGCTTGTGCCTTTTTCAGTGCCAAATATTTCACTGCTTCATCAGGCTGTATGCCAGGAGGTAATGTTTCATCCACATCACTCGTTCTCACTTGAAAAGCGAGCTGAAGATCTGCCAAGATCTCTTGGCGCCGAGGTGAACCAGAAGCAAGAATTAATTCTTTGTTTGTCATCTTTCTCACCTTTCTACATTGGGGCAGTCGTGTCGAATTACCAAAAGTGGGACTTCCTTATTCTGGCTTATCAACACGACCGACATCAGGGTTGTTGCAAAACGCGATAATAAAATTATTATATCCAAAGACTTTACTATATTTATAATTAAAAAAAACACCCACATGTAGAAGGTGTTAAGCCTCTAAAGAAGTTATTTTCAGTTTAACAAAGTTACGAACAATCAACAAGAAACTATTTCACTGAATATTTCTTCTAGAGAGTATCAGCTTGTTGGCAAAGTTTCTGTTAAATGCCGGGGTTGTCAACAGAGTCTCATGTTGCCTTGTAACACCACCAGAGGGATTTCTATAAAGTGAAGGGATGGGTTCCTTGCGGAGTGACTGTGATGGTACAGTAGTCGTCACGGAGGAACGAATCCATCCCGAAGCGATATTTTCAAGATAGATTCACATATTGCAAAGCAACACCATCAGAGAGATGAAAAAGGTGTTCTGTTTTCTATAAAGCGTAGGGATAGGTTCCTTGCGGAGTGACTGTGATGGTACAGAAGTTGTCACGGAGGAAGGAACCTATCCCGAAGCGCGTGAGAAAAGGATAACCAAAATCATTGGATACCTGAACTTTTCAATACATGGATCAGCCGATCATAACCAATAATGTAGCGAACCAATCCCTCTTGTATTTGCCATAATAATGCCTGGCTCAAATTCTTTTCCGCTGCTCCCCCACTCTGTATCGCCTGATCCAATCCACGAATCATTTCAGACAATGCTTCTTTAGCAGCGGGTGGCACTTTCGATTCAAGAAGTTGCACTTGAGTCACCCATTTCTGATACTCAGCAAACGTTTCTGTATTCAGGGCAAAAACATCTTCTTGCTTCAGATGGGGCTTCATTTTCTGAACAGAAATATTCCCCAATTGTTTGACCAATTGATTGCCAGCTTTTAGTGCCGAAACGAGTTCAGTTTGTATCCATTTTTTTGCCTGTGGTTCAGAAAACACCTCTCCCCCCACTTTCCATTCCTTTAAATAAACATCAACCTCTTTTTTTCCATACATCGTTGAAAGCTTTAGGGCCTCATCATTTGAAAATCCTACGCCAAGAAATATCCGGTAAGGAGCTCTTTCTGACATGACTGCCATAATCCCTTGTGTTCGATAGGCTGTCAATTTTTCTTTCGCTCCTTGTTTATCCTGAAAGTTTCCAGCTTGTAACATGACAACATGAAGGGCTGGTAACGAATAGGATTCCGTGGCAGTGGATGAGTTGGATACGGATGGGGATGGCTTGGGCAAATGGGAATCAATCGAAGACAAACGAGTGGATGGATCCGAGAAAAACAATTGGAGCAAAGCACCTCCCATAATCAGTCCCACAATCACTGCCCCACTGATGGAAGCCAGAAGTCGAATGACAGGCTGGGGAATCTTGACTTTCTTATGTTTAAAAAAAGGTTGTCTGGGTGAATTCCAGCCAATTCCTTGCTGTTCCTGTCCCAACCTTGGCTGAAACAGATTCTGCCATATTTGCTTCAGTTCGGATGATAAACTCGTTTCCACCGTTTCGTCCGACTCTATCATCTGCTTGTCATTTTGATTACGCATTTGATGATTGACGATCACTTTCAACCCTTTTTGATTTGCATACACCTTTACTTTCTTGTGATTCATGGTTCTTCATCCGCCCTCTCCACATCTACTATTAAATTTGTATGGAGTTAATAGAGAAGATAGAACCATTCCCTTAGTAAAAAAAGAAACGGCACCTCCCTTTACCAAGTGCCGTTTCCATTCATCCATTACGACCCGTTGTTTTCGCTATTTCCATTTGTATGGGTACTTTTATCCTGATTAATCGTTCCGTTTTTTTCCTTATGCGTCCCATTGGGATTCAGTTGTTGGAGCAGATCTTCTTTCTTGGTCGGTTTTGGTAGAATTTCAATCTTTGTCTGTGGCGTTACGGGAGTTCCACCATCCGTATTGCCAACCATGGAAGGGGAAAGTTGAAGCTTTGGATCCAGATATACATATAACATCAAGCGCACACGCGTATTTCCTAATTTATTTTCCTCCTGATTCAATATCAGATTTTCCCATTCGCGAATATGTATAATCCTGTCCAAATCCTTGATGGCCTGAAACCAGGATTTTAATTGGCCAGGATTCGCATCGATATATACATCCGAATAGATCACAGACATATGGGGTGGCAGAGACTTTTTCGGTTCGGTTTTTTTATTGTATAAATAGTGTTCCAAACTCGTTTTTAAATCGGCAATGGATTCGATATCCGAAATTTTCAGTTCGTCTTTTAATTGATTCAGTTCGCTCTCCTTTGCTGCAAAACGAATGCCCTTCCATTTCACTCCAGCGGCAGAGGCTTTTCCACGCAAAGCGTTCACTACACGTGAAACATTAATTTCTGTCGGAACTTTCGCCTTTAATGCCTGGAGCTCTTCTTCTGAAGGAGGGCGCAATCCTTGCTGTACGAGTTTTACCGTTGATTCATGTTCGGTGACATATGTTTTCATATTATTTAACCGTTGTTTTGCATCCCTTAACTCCACATGATTGAGATAGAGCAAAGGTCCGCTAATTCCACCAACGACTACAAAACAACCAGCAAACAGAGACCACAAAAACTCTTTCGATTTCCACCAGAGTGGCTGTTTCCACCAAGGGGAAGAAGAACGATTCATGCCCCTCCTCCCTTCTGATTGACTGAATTTGATGTTTTTGAATTCTTCTCTTTGCTTGTTTTCGATTTCTCTACTTTTACCGGGTTAAATGTAAAATGAAAACGAACCACTGTTGCTGTCTCCGGCTTTATACGCACCTCTTTTACATTCGAAGCTTTTTCTACGCTGTCCATCACAAACTGCTTCACATATGGACTCTGTTTCATTTTCCCCTCAAAAATACTGATATTTTGCTCTGATATAAATACGGCCATACCTGACAGTGTGTGTTCTTTTGCTTTCAGATTAAAAATTTTCGCCTCAGGTGTTAATGCAGATTCAACCGCTTGTAAAGCCAAATCCCAATCTACATTTTCCGATTGCAACTTTTCAACTGCCTGTTTATAATCCAACACAGCTCCATGCTGCTTGCGAAACTTTTGTTCCTGTTCCACTTTTTTCCTGATATCTTTTTCCATTGGTTCAAGAAATTGAATCTGTTTTTCCAATCTTTTAATCTGACTTGATTGCTCCCAATATAACCAACCTGCTCCAATCATCAAAAGAACATGAAAGAGAATAATTCCACTAACCCACCAATGATAGTATCGCCGGAAAGGGGGAGCGGGCTCCATCAAATTAATCTTCATCATTATTTCCTCCCGCTAAGTAATGACCCGATTAATATCGATAAGGAAGCTCCCAAACGTTTGCTGGAAACCTTTCGCAGTTTTCGAGAAAGCATATAATCCGGCAACTGATCGACCGAAATTTTAGCTGGAATATGGCCATATAGCCATTCCCGCAACAGCTCCAAATCGACTCCTTCCCCCGTTAAAATCCATTCGTCTGGAAGCCAGTGATATTCCTGAAACCAACGCTCCATCTCCTGATCAACCCTGGCCAACATCGCTTCTCCAAAACGGGCAATTTCACTCGGTTCTGTCAAAATAGGCTCTAACAGATCCGATTGTGGATAGATCACACGATTGCAAAATGAAACAAGTGGAAAAGTTAGATATTTCATGCCTTCCAGCTGACCATTCCTAAACCAGCACAATTCCAAACCGTTTGTCGAAAAACGGAAGGTACAAAAGTGAAAAGGTAAATCATTTCGCACAAATTGAAGCCAATCATTAAGAGAAAGGGAAGAAAAATGGACAGCGACCAATTCCAGGCCAGACCAGGCCAATATTTCTTCAATGGAAACGATGAATTCTTTTGAGACCATGAACAGCATCACTTTACGTTCGGCGAGACTGTCTGAGCGCATTGGAAAAAAATCGAAAATAACTTCTTTCTCTGTTAACTTGGAGACCACATTTCTCTTTAGCCATGATCTCAATTCATGATCTTTGATCCGGATTGGCACAGGCTGCTTATATACACTGATAAACTGACTATCCATGACCAGATGAACGGTTCGTGCTGATATATGCTGTTCTTCTTTCAATCGATTCAAAAGCCAGATAAATTTTTCCCGATCAAGGAGGTGATCTGCCCCACTGGTTTCCCAAGGTATTGAATGTGTGATCACATGTTGAACCACAGGTGACGTCTTCCGTTTATGCAGCTCGATCATTTTAAAATAATGATCTTGAATTTCGATCCCTAGAAACCTCCTCTGAAACAAGTAATTCATCAACTCCTTTTTATACAAGTGAATAAATGTATGAAAAATAGAGAATACGGATTTTTTCACCCCAAAGATAAGCGATAAATAAGCCGAAAGACAAATGAGGGCCAAACCGGATTTCCGTTTTTCTGCTCACTGGACGTCCCCAAAACCATTGCCAACCAATATACAGACTGGCCACCAGGGTAGCAAGCCAAAAAGCAATCAAGACATTTGGCCATCCAGTGACTATCCCGCCCATGACAAGCAGCTTCACATCTCCATAACCCAAACTTTTTGTCAACCAACTGAGGAGGCAGCTGCCTATTCCAGCCAAGAAAGCGGCCATTAGATAATGATCAATCCGCTCATCGTGAACAAACAGGCGAAAACAGAAAAAAAAGGCAAAACCGCTATAAGTAAATAGATTGAGGATCAAACCGGACCATATATCGGTCAACGAGACCATGACCAAAATCCAGATAAAAAAAAGACCAAGCCATTTCTCAGGTGAATAAGCATAAGCTTCATAACAAAAATAAGCAGCAATGCCTGTAATGAAACAAACGGACAGATGGATTCTTTTTGTTTTTGGGATCAAGAAGCATGGATCTTGAGACAGCTGTTTCATTTTCCAATGTAAAGCCTTCTCAACGATCGAGGGTGAATGATACGCCAAGCCCATACTGATCAAAATATAAATCCATTCCTGTACATTACCGCTCATGCAATTCCAACCCTGCTTTGCTCTTCTTTCCAACAACAATGCCTGGATCAATCCACCCTTCTTCTTGCAACTGCTGATAAGCCATTTCAAGGGACTGCATGCCATAATTTCTTCCAGCCTGCATGACCGACTCGATCTGGTGCAGCTGGTCTGTTCGAATCAAATGACTGACAGCCGAAGTATTGATCAGTACTTCTACAGCAGCAATTCGTTCATAAGGAGAATGGCTTAACGGAAGCAAGCGTTGGGAGGTAACTGCCAGTAAATTCAGAGCCAATTGGGAACGGATTTGAGATTGTTGGACAGGTGGAAACGCATCAATCAGGCGGTAAATAGCTGATACAGCTCGACTTGTATGCACAGTTGCCAATACGAGTCTTCCCGCTTCAGCTGCACGAATGGCAGCCTGCATGGTTTCACGGTCTCGTAATTCGCCGATCAAAATGACATCTGGATCCTGCCGTAAAGCTGAACGGATCCCGGCCAAAAAACTGTCTGTATCCAAACCAATTTCTCGCTGTTCAATCATGGAACATATAGGGGTATGTATATATTCAACAGGATCTTCCAATGTAATAATGCGGAGCGTCTCTTGCTGGTTCAAATAATGAATGAGAGAGGCCAAAGTCGTCGTTTTTCCGCTCCCGGTAGGACCTGTAACCAATATCAATCCATGTTCTTCGCAAATGAGGTCCAGCAGAATGGGTGGAAGCCTTAAATCCTGCGGAAGCGGTATCTCTTTTGGGAATAACCGAATCGATATACTCGGTAACCCTTGTTGAGAATAGATGTGCAAACGCAATCGGATCCCTTCTGGGTGTACCAGGCTTAAATCGGTTTCCTTCCCTCGCTGTACATCTTCCCGTTCCTTTTGCTTTAAAATTTGTGCAAGAAACAGTTCCATTTCTTGTACAGATATGAACGTATAATCCATGGGCATAAGCCGCCCCTGGACACGCATATAAGGGGGCTTTCCGCTTGACAGATGAAGATCGGAAGCCTTGGCACGATAAGCCATTTCAATCAAATTGAATATATACAAAAACATTCCCCCAACAATTATTTACTTTCTAGTATATCTTATCGAATCTCCAACACGCTTTATTTTACAATATTTTTACATTAATGAATCCAGAAAAAAAAGGCGATTTCATAACGAAACCGCCAGATTGTACAACAAAGATTCTGCTTTCCAGTCGCGGGAGTTTGGGCGAAGACGTTCAACTGGAAACGAACCCCTTTCTTGTGCATTTATTCTTTTTCAAACAAGAGCTTTTCCAGTTCATCCAGATTTTCTTCAAATACCTGGAGTGCTGCACGAATCGGTTCGGGGGAAGTCATATCCACTCCGGCTTTTTTCAGTACATCAATCGGACTGGCCGAGCTACCTGCTTTGAGGAAATCAATATAACGATCAACAGCGGGTTTTCCTTCCGTCAGGATCTGCTTTGACAATGCTGCGGCTGCACTAAAGCCTGTGGCATACTGATACACATAATAGTTGTAGTAAAAATGCGGAATTCTGGTCCATTCTATTCCAATCTCCTGGTCAGAAACAACATGTTTTCCAAAATACTTCTGATTTAATGCATAGTACCAGGAAGTGAGCTGTTCAGCAGTCAATGCCTCACCTTGCTGCGCTTTTTGATGGATGAGATGTTCAAATTCTGCAAACATGGTTTGACGAAACACCGTCGCACGAAAATCCTCTAATTGATGTGTGATCAAATATATGCGTTTTTTCCTGTCATTGGTTGTTTTCAACAGGTAATCATTCAATAACAATTCATTGCAGGTAGAAGCCACTTCCGCTACAAAAATCGAATAATCACCGTATACGTAAGGTTGCGTTTTCCTCGTATAATAACTATGAACTGAATGACCAAATTCGTGAGCCAGGGTAAATAAATTATCCAGATTATCCTGCCAATTCATCAAAATATACGGATTCGTACCATATGCACCTGAAGAGTAAGCTCCACTTCGCTTTCCTTTGTTTTCATAGACATCGACCCAACGATTCTGGAGCCCTTCTCGAACAATGGACAGATAATCTTCACCCATGGGGGATAACCCTTGAAGTAAGATGTCTTTTGCTTCATCATAAGTGATTTTCATTTTGACATCTTCGACCAATGTGGCATAAACATCATACATATGTAATTCCGTCAAGCCCATGGCCCGTTTTCGCATTTCCATATAACGGTGCAGCAGATGCAGATGTTCATTGATCGTTTCCACCAATTGATCATACACAACTTCAGGAATTTGTTTTTCACTGAGTGAAGCATGCCGTGCAGAATTGTATTTCCGTATTTTCGCCATGTAATTATGCTTTTTCACTGTCGCACTCAAGGTACTGGCAAATGTATTAACAAACTGGCCGTATGTGCCATACATGGCCAAAAATGCGTCTTTGCGCACACGGCGATCATGACTGCGAAGGAACTGGATATAACGCCCTTGTGTCAACTCTACTTCATTTCCGTCTTCATCGATAATCGTTGGAAATTTAAGATCCGCATTGCTTAACAGTCCAGCTGTGTGTCTGGATGCATCCATTATCTCTGAAGCACCAGCCAACAATGCTTCCTCATCAGGAGATAAAACATGCTCTCTTTTTTCATTAATCACTTGTAATGCATATTCATATACTTTCAGTTCCGGATTTTCTTCAAGGAAGGATTTGAGTTTTTGTTCGTCGATGGCCAAAATTTCAGGTACCAGATACGCCTTTGCGCTTCTCGCTTCCGTATACAGGCTGATAATGCGACTTCTCATGCTTTGATAAAACGCATTGGTGGTGTCCTGGTCAAAACGCATATGGGCGTAAGTATACAATTTCTCGATCCGCTGAAAAATCTCATCGCTACACTTGAGGGCAGCAAGCAACTGATCAGCTGATTGCCCCAATTTCCCCTGATAAGATTGCAATTCTGGCACACCGTTTTTTACCGCTTCAAATTCTTTTTCCCACTCTTCGTCTGTTGCAAATATGTCCTCCAATCGCCAAGTGTATTCAGCCGGAATCTCCGAACGGGTTGGTAATTTTTTGACAGCTTTTTTGCTTGCCATGATCTCGCCTCTTTCATTCAAAGTGATCACGATCATACTGTTCCAATGAGCGCCAGCCCATCGTATATCAGCCTAAACCTCTGATGGCAGAAATCTTAAACTGCAAAGAGAATGGAAAAGGAATCCTTCGTTTCCAACGTCCTTATTATTTATTATAAGCTTTTCTGTTTATTGAAGAAACAAATCAGCCATTTTTCATTTCTCATCTCATGATTCAACCTGGATCGATGTTTTCCCGTAAATCGATAGCCGATCACTTGCAATCCTCTCCATAATCAAACACAATGGAGAAGGAGAAAGGAGTAGCAAAATATGCTGGTAGTGAAAGATCTAACAGGCGGTTATTCCAGGCATCAACCTGTTATCCACCAAATTTCCCTGGAAGTGCAGCCTGCGGAAATTGTCGGCTTGATTGGCGTAAATGGTGCAGGTAAAAGTACCACCATCAAGCATATTCTTGGATTATTAACCCCTCAAAGTGGATCAGTTACCGTCCAGGGGTCGACCTTACAGGAAAATCCTGTACAATTCCGTTCCCATCTTGCCTATATTCCTGAAGTTCCCCAGTTTTATGAGGAACTGACCTTGTGGGAACATTTGGAATTAACTGCACGGGCTTATCAGATTCCACCCGAAGAGTTTAAACAAAGAGCCGAGTACTTGCTGGATGTATTTCGTATGAAAAAAGTTGCCAAATGGTTTCCACACACCTTTTCCAAAGGCATGCAACAAAAGATCATGCTATTGTGTGCTTTTTTGGTTGAACCTTCTCTCTTGATTGTAGACGAACCTTTTGTCGGGCTTGACCCTCTGGCCATCCAGGCCTTGCTCGATTTACTGCTACAGCGAAAAAAAGCAGGGACAGCCATTCTGATGTCAACACATATTCTTACCATGGCTGAAAAGTATTGCGATCGCTTCGTTTTACTTCATGAAGGAAGAGTCGCCCTTTACGGAACACTGGAGGACATGCGAAAACAGATTGGGCTGCCAAATGCTTCTCTGGAAGAGCTATTTATCCAAGTGGTAAAGGATTGAACAAATGAAAACAGAACAACTCTTCATTCAACGGATGTCCTCTTCGTGGCGACAAGCGATCCGTATCATCTCATTGATTATCGGAGGCGGCGGAACACCGATTGTGGTTGGAGCCATGGTGATCTTCCTGTCCATCGCTTACTCACGCTTTTTACTATGGCTGCCAAAAGATGTTCCCATTTCCTATGCCATTGCATTTCTTCTCTCTTTACCTCTAACCTTTAGCCGCCTGCGCACATGGATTCAGCCAGCTGATCTTACTTTTTTATTGCCTTTGGAAACAAAGATGAAGAACTATTTCCGGTACAGCTTCATTTATAGTACGAGTATTCATCTAATCAGACTGCTCTTGGTGGGCTTTATCCTATTCCCTCTTTACCAGTTACGTTTGGGAAACACCACATCATTTGGGATCACCATTATCCTGCTCTGTTTATTACAGGTGTGGAACAGCTATATTAGCTGGCTGGAAGACCGACTCACTTCATTTCAATCCTCTCGATATGTACATACTTTGCTTTTCTTTCGCTGGTTAATCAATGGATGGATCTCTTTTTTCCTGCTGACCAAACATGAATGGATCAGCCTGTTTTCTTTTGTGGTCCCAATCCTGCATCTGTTTTATCTTCGTTCCATGATATCCGGTTATCCCTATCCGTGGATGCTGCTTAGCGAGCGGGAGCGTAAAACGTTAATGAAATATTACTCCATCGCCGGATGGTTCGTCGATCTTCCTCATATTCGCTTTCCAGTGAAAGAGAGAAAATGGCTCACCTGGTTTTTGGAAAAATTGGCTCCCAGACAGAAAGCTTTTTCTTATCTCTATTGGCGCACATTTTTCCGGCATGGCGATCTTTTTGCCATTTATCTACGCATTTTACTTTGGGCTACGGTGATCATTCTATTTTTACCAAACTTATGGATAATTCTCGCAACCCTATTATTCAGTATCTGGCTCATCGCCATCCAACTGCCACAAATCGCTTTATTACAACGATATCCACTGATTACCCAGCTCTACCCCATTACCCAAGAAGAACGAATCAGCTGTTTTTCCCGGATGTGCTGGCTCTTGCTTGCTTCTTTTACTCTTATGATGGTAATGGTCGGAGCTATGACTGTCGTTCCTGTTCTCTATCTCCTGCTAATCGGAACTGCAGGCTGCTTGCTTGGTTATTTCCTAAGCTATGTCTACATTCCCAAGCAAATCAGGGAGAAATCATAACCCCTTGAACAAAAAATCGCTGCCTGAACAAGCATCCAATTTCAGGCAGCGATTTTCAAAAGATACCTTTCTGTAACAGCATTGGTACTTTGCTTTCCCTATTTTTTCTGCAGCTTTTGTATATCTTGAATCATCTGCTTCATGTCTGGCTTCAATCCGTCGTAGAATTTAACGACTTTTCCAGTCTGATCGATTAAATAAAACTGGGTTGGATGGTTAAACAAGACAACATCCGGTGAAGGACCTTTTACTTGATCAATACTTCCTTTAAAGGTATCCTTGGCCATTTTCTGAATGTCCATGAACTTGTAACCCGTTAGCAAAGACCAGTTAGACAAATCAGCACCATGTTTTTCCGCAAACGCTTTTAATACCTCAGGCTTGTCGTATTCTGGATCCACCGTGAAAGAGACCAGATGCACATTCACGCCCGCCTTTTTCAACTCTTTTTGCACATTGGCCATATTGGCGGTCATGGGCGGACAAACATTGGGACAACGTGTAAAGATAAAATCAGCTAACCATACTTTCCCCTTCAGATCACTCAAGCCAAAGGGTTTCCCATTATGATCCGTATACTTGAAATCAGGTACTTTCCAGTTCAAACTTGATACATCATTCGATTGTGGAGTCGTTACGGTATTGCTTTGTGTATTTGAAGCCTCACCAGAAGGTTGAGTAGCACAGCCAGCGAGTATACTCGATATGAGAAGTAAAGCCAACCATAATGACGATTTCTTTCGCACGGGTCGATCCTCCCTTCAATCTCTTTATTAAGATATCACAAATAAACAAAAACAAAAGCTTTGTCACAAAGTCGTGACAGAAATCCGTCCTCTCTTCTTTACTTCAAAACCCAACATCCCTGTACTACAGGAATGTTGGGTTGCCCTGTTCGATCAATCTCCTGTAAAATTTTTTATTTCACACGCATTTTTTCCAATTCCGGGATCAGTCCATGAGAAACACGCCAAATATCGCCAGCACCCATTGTCAAAACCAAATCGCCAGGTTTGGTATGTGTTAACAGGTAATCAATAATTTCTTCTTTTGAATCAATAAACCGGGTATTGGGATTACTGTTTTTTACAATCAACTCTGCCAATTTTTCTGCACTTACACCAGGAATCGGCTTCTCTCCCGCTGGCGCATAAATGGTATTGATAATGACTTCATCTGCATCAGCAAAAGCTTGACTGAATTCATGAAAAAGAAGATGAGTCCGTGAGTACCTTTGTGGCTGGAAAACGGCAACTATTCGCCGATTTAGCGCTTTGGCAGCTTTCAGTGTCGCCTGAATCTCTGTTGGATGATGAGCATAATCATCCACAACGAGTATATCTTCCACTTCGCCAATGATCTGGAAACGGCGTTTGGTACTTTGAAATTCATATAAAGCTTTGGAAATATCTGCAAATGTCAAACCAACTTCCAAACAGGCAATGATAACCGCTAAAGCATTGGAAACATTATGACGCCCGGGTATTTGTAAAGTTACATCCCCCAAAATTTCTTCTCCACGCATGACTGTAAAAGAGGTTTCGCGCTGATTAAACCGGATGTTTGTCGCACAATAATCGGCCGGGTGATCCAATCCATATGTAATGCATCTTTTACTGGTTTCTTTCATCAAATCACGCACATGCGGATCATCCGCACATAAAATGGCCACCCCATCCGGACGAACTTGACTTAAAAACTTGAGATAAGCCTGCTTCAGGTTTGCAAAATCGCCACCATAATTCTCCAGATGATCAGGCTCAATGTTGGTCACTACAGCTATATAAGGGAAATACTCCAGGAAGGTTCCATCACTTTCATCCGCTTCTGCCACGACATAGTCGCTTTGCCCTGCTTTGGCATTTCCCTTCAGGCTCACGATTTCGCCGCCAATAATATAGGTTGGATCTGTTCCGCAAATCTCCATTGTTTGTGCAATCATCGAAGAAGTCGTCGTTTTGCCATGTGCTCCGGCAACCGCAATCCCTTTTTTGTTATTCAGAAGCCGAGCCAGCATTTGCGAACGATGTAAAGTTTCGATTCCTTTTTCACGTGCCGCCACCAACTCTATGTTATCTTGCGCAATACTTGAAGAGTAAACAATCACCTTGGCTCCTTCAATATTGGCCTGGTCATGACCAATGGTCACAATCGCTCCGCGCTCTTCCAGTTTTTCCACCAATTTATTCCGCGCCACATCCGAGCCAGAGACTTTATAACCCAAATCCAGTAACACACGAGCAATAGCGCTCATGCCATAACCACCAATACCAATAAAATGCACATGTTGTTTTTGTTCCATCACAATCACCAACCTTTATCATGTTGTCTCAATTTACTCTGTAACCAGTAAGGAACGTGCCTCGGAAACCAAATATAAAGAACCTGTAATCAATACAAGATCTTTGGCTGCAGCCCACTCTTTCAGACATTGAAGTCCTTTTTCTACGGAAGAAACGACTTCAACGTTTTTTTCCGGTGCCATCTGTTTAATCCGCTCTGCCAATTCATTTGCCGGTAAAGCACGTGGAGCATCTGCCACTTCGGTCACAAGGATCTGATCCGTTATGGTCAATAACGGCTTTAACATTTCGTCTACCTCTTTATCTCGCATCATGGCGACCATCGCCAAACAACGATCATATGTATAAAATGCCGAAACAGCTTTTACCAGTGCATTCATCCCATCCGGATTATGTGCCCCATCCAGCAAGATGAACGGTTGTTCACTGATTTTCTCCAGACGGCCAGGCCAGCTTACCTTTCTCAATCCGAGTTCAAAATGGAAATCCTCCAGGATTGTTGCATAATATTGCCTGAGCACTTCCAAAGTCATAATGGCAGTAGCGGCATTTTGCAGTTGATGCTCACCAGCAAGCGGGATTTTTAAAGCATCGAGAGAGCGATATATATTTGAAAAACGGAATGTTTGAGAGTCCATGGTTCTTTCAATGAGATCAATATGAAAATCTTCGTTCATCACATACAGTCGACATTTTTTCTGTTTTGCTTCATCCACAATCACCTGTGTTGCTTCAGGGCAAGTGGTACCACAAACTACAGGCACACCCGGTTTGATGATGCCCGCTTTTTCTTGCGCAATATGAGTGATGGTATCTCCCAGAAACTCTTTGTGATCCATTCCAATTTGGGTAATGACAGAAACCAATGGAAAGACCACATTCGTTGCATCCCATTTGCCACCCAAACCTGTTTCCCAAACGATAAACCATGGAATGGCTTCATAGGCAAAATAACAGAGTGCTACCAAGGTCCAAAACTCAAAGGGTGAAGGTGCCCCAGGACCTTCCTCCATCATTTCGACGAACAGCGGATAGAGATGATTGGCCCATTTTACAAGGGATTCATCTGAAATGGGTTCACCATCCACTTGAATGCGTTCATTCCATTTTGTGACATAGGGAGACACAAACAAGCCTGTTTTATATCCGGCTTCCACCAATACAGTCGAAATCATGGCCGCTGTAGAACCTTTCCCATTGGTTCCAGCAATGTGAATAAATTTCAATCTTCGCTCCGGATGGTTCAGCCTTTCCAACATCCATTCCATCCGTTCCAAGCCAGGTTGAATCCTTGCTACACAATTCTGTTTCATCCATTGAAAAACATCTTCCACATTTCCAAATACAGATGTGTTGCTCATCCTTCTTCGCTTCCCTTCATAAAGATCTCTGTGGAAAATACAAAGATCTATACTTTGTTCATTTTGCCTGTGAAGTTTGGGCTTTGTCAATAACAAAAAGAGAGGGTAGGTATGATGCCTACCCTGTCTTTACTGCATTTCCGCAAGTCTAGCCAATACTTTTTCTCTTTTCGCCTTGTATTCTTCTCCTTTTTTCCGTTCCGCTTCAACCACATGTTGCGGTGCTTTAGCAACAAAGCCGGGGTTAGCCAGTTTCTTTTCCACTCGTTCGACTTCGGCATTCAATTTCTTTAATTCTGCTTGTAAACGTGCAATGGTTTGCTCAATATCGACCAATCCCGCCAGCGGCAAGAATAACTCCGCTCCTGTGACGACTGCTGTCATCGCTTTTTCAGGGCGTTCCATTGCGGGATCTACATGCAGTTGTTTCACACCGCACAGTCGTTTGATCGCTGCTTCATTATTTTGTATCGCAGGGAGTACATCCATGCCAGGACGAACAAATAACTCAATTTGATGTTTTGGAGCGACTTCCATTTCGGCCCGGATATTCCGTACAGCACGAATCATTTCAATCAGGATCTGCATATCTCGAACAGCTTCTGGAGCATGATAGGCCGGATTTTCTGTAGGCCAATTGGCGATGGTAATACTCTCGCCTGCAACAGGCAGGTGCTGCCATATTTCTTCTGTAATGAATGGCATGATTGGATGAAGCAAACGCAATGATTGATCCAGTACATGAACCAATACAGCTTGGGTGGTCCGTTTTGCTTCCATATCTTCGCCATACAGTGGCAATTTTGCAAACTCAATATACCAATCGCAGAATTCATCCCAAATAAAATTATACAAAATCCGACCCACTTCACCAAATTCGTAACGCTCTAACAGCTGCGTCACATCACGAATGGTCTCATTTAAGCGGTGTAAAATCCAGCGATCCGAAGCGGACAGCTTTTTATCCGATAGGCTGAGCTCTTCTGGGGTGACACCTTCCAGATTCATCAAGACAAAACGGGAAGCATTCCAAATCTTGTTGGCAAAGTGCTGGGCTGCCTCCACACGTTCCCAGCGGAAGCGCTGGTCATTTCCAGGAGTACAGCCAGTTGAGAGCATAAAGCGCATGGCATCTGCACCATATTTCTCAATCACTTCCATCGGATCAACGCCATTCCCCAAAGACTTGGACATCTTACGGCCTTCAGCATCCCTTACCAACCCGTGGATCAACACATCCTGGAACGGTTTTTCCTCGACAAACTCGAGTGCCATGAAAATCATGCGAGCTACCCAGAAATAAATGATATCAAAACCTGTAACCAATACATCGGTTGGATAATAACGCTTGAGATCCGCAGTTTCTTCTGGCCAACCCAAGGTAGAAAATGGCCACAGTGCAGAACTGAACCAGGTATCAAGCACATCCTCATCCTGTCTTAAACGCTGGCTTTGGCATTTTGGACACGTTTTGGGTTCTTCACGGGCAACTGTCATTTCGCCGCAATCGTCACAGTACCAGGCTGGAATGCGATGTCCCCACCACAATTGACGTGAAATGCACCAATCACGTACATTTTCAATCCAATGGAGATAAATTTTTTCAAAGCGTTCAGGAACAAAACGAACCCCTTTACCGTTCTTTTGGATCTCAATGGCTTTTTCAGCAAGTGGTTTCATTTTGACAAACCACTGCGTGGACAGATAGGGCTCTACAACAGCATCGGAACGTTCGCTATGTCCAACAGAATGCACATGTTCTTCAATCTCAACCAATACGCCTGCTTCCTGCAAATCCTTCACAATTTGCTTCCGGCAGTCAAAACGGTCCATTCCTTGGTATTTACCTGCGTTTTCGTTCATTTTACCTGCTTCATCCATGACAACGACTTGTGGCAAGTTGTGACGCTGGCCAATCTCAAAATCATTGGGGTCATGAGCCGGCGTAATTTTAACTGCCCCGCTGCCAAACTCCGGATCCACATATTCATCGGCAATAATCGGGATCTCACGTCCCACAATCGGCAAGATGACCGTTTTGCCAATGAGATGTTTGTATCGTTCATCTTCCGGATGTACCGCTACCGCAGTATCTCCCAACATCGTTTCCGGACGTGTGGTTGCTACCCGGATAAACCCAGAACCATCCTTGAGCGGATAATTCATATGGTACAGAGCACCTTTTACTTCTTTGTAAATCACTTCGATGTCAGACAAAGCGGTCCGCGCGACAGGATCCCAGTTAATAATGTATTTCCCCCGATAAATCAGGCCTTTTTCATACAAACGAACAAACACTTCCCTGACTGCATTGGAAAGCCCTTCATCCAGAGTAAAGCGTTCTCTTGAATAATCAACCGATATCCCTATTTTTCTCCATTGATGGGCAATATTTTTGGCATATGTTTCTTTCCATTCCCAGACTTTTTCTACAAACTTTTCGCGTCCCATATCATGACGGCTAATTCCCTCTTCACGCAGTTTCGCTTCCACCCGCGCTTGCGTTGCAATTCCAGCATGGTCCATTCCTGGTAACCACAAGGTATCATAACCTTGCATACGCTTAAAGCGAACCAAAATGTCCTGGAGTGTATTGTTTAGTGCATGTCCGATATGAAGATTACCTGTCACATTTGGTGGCGGAATCACAATCGTATATGTTTTTTTATTCGGGTCTTTTCCTGCTTCAAAAAACTTTCCCTCTAACCAGAAATCATACCATTTTTCTTCCGTTTTCTTTGGATCATAAACGGATGGCAAATGACTCTTTTCTTCTCTTGTCATTTCTAAACCTCCTTTTTTTCCAACAAAAAAACCTTCCATCCCAAAGGACGAAAGGCTTACTTTCGCGGTACCACCTTTGTTCACTGTACATATGTACAGTGCCCTCTATTCCGTAACGGAGATCCATCCGGTTAGCCTTACTACTGATCGTTTCAGACTAACAGCTCCAGGGCGACCTTCAGCAACACCGATCCTAAGAAACCTTCCAGCCAAGGGTTTCTCTCTCTGAAGGTGGTACGTTGCTTACTCCTCCCTGTCATAGCCAACCCATATCCGATTTTATTTATATTATTCTACACTTGTTATTTTGCGAAGTCAAATATCTCGGGGGCGGCATTATCCATTGGGTACCCATTTTTGAAAGCCAGCCGCATTTTTATCAAATTTGATAATATAGACCACTTTTTTTATTTTTATCTAAACCTATCAAAATAATCAATGATTAATGCCAAAGATTTTTTTGATGGTATCATACATCATTTGAGGATCCGCAAGAAATGCCAATAATAAAACGGTACACAACATCATGACGCTGAGAAAGATGATAAAGAAAATACCACGGTAGACTTTCCTAATCAAGGTCTTCACCAATTGCCAATCCCCTTCCTAAATCATCCTGCAACTTTCATTTTAACATATTCTTATTCTGCCTGTTTTGTACCAATCTGTCTAGTGAACGATTCTTGAAACCCTTATGATATTCCTGATTTTATCCACACTGGCCCAAACCTTTTTATTTTATGTGCATATATTTTGACTAACAACAAATTTATTGCCTTAAGCCAAAAATGAGATTAAAGGGGGTTTTCATGTTAAAAGCATTTTTTTGTATAGTTGGCATTGGTCTTACACTCAAAATCCTAAAAATCGCCCTGCAGAGGTATCACAAAAACAAATAAAAAATCCAGGGATTCCTGGATTCCAGCTTGTTGACAAAGTATCCTTTATATGCCGGTTTACCTTTTCCGTTTCACTCCCGCCCAATCAATACGAGCAAGAAGCCGTTCAACTGGAAAAGTAAAACCGGGTTTGTAGAGCGGTCTCAAATCCAGAGATTCCTCGATTCATCTTACAGGAGTCTCTGGATTATCTTTTATATTTTCCCTTTTTTGGTCTTGTTGCCGCTTGTTGTACCTGTTTCCGAACTTTCGTCACCCATAATTCTTTACTCCATTCCTGCAAAACATCGATCTGCCGGAATACTTTATCCAATTGTCGAACATAAGTGGATTCATAGGACAACTTGGGTTCATGCATATATGCCTTTACAATTTTCACCAACCGCTCTGGATAAGCCAAATAAACGGCAAGCAACCTTTTTTCTTTGGGTAACAAAGGGTTTTCCTGTTCATATTCCTGCAACAGACGGGCATGCTCCTCGACATCTCCTTGATCAGACACCAATCGATGGAAAAACATGGCTACATCCCGTACGGGTGTATTTACTTGAGCATGATCAAAATCAATCCAATAAAATCCTTCATCTCCAGGTAAAATATTACTGGAGTGGAGCCGGCGATGACAGAGCGTATAACGTGGCGCTTTTCCAGATTCGTGCTCCAGGAATTTCTCCATTCCACTAATGGCAAAGTGAAAGGTCTGTTCCAATTGCTTCCGATTTTTTATCAGATTTTTTTCAAATGGAGAAAGAAATCCGCGTTCCTCCTGCTCAACAAGTTGAAAAATCTCTTCTTTTTTTCCACGCCAACCTCGTGGCAGCTTTTCGGTCACATGGTTTGCCAGTTTGATATAAGGTTGAACCACAGGCTCAGCTAATCGGTGAAATATGCCCAATGAACGGATTAACTGGCTGGGTGTAAGTGTTTGTTTTTCCTTTGTATCAATCCACGGGGTAGCATACCAATTTCTGGAATCTGTCGTAACAACGGCTTCTCCTGCCAGGGTTTGTATCCATGGAAGTATATGCTGACACCCTGCTTCCCGAGTCTGTTCAAGAAACTGATGAAGCAATAACAGCTTTTCCTTTGATTTCTTAGTTCTTTTCAAGGCATAAGCTGTTCCATCCGGCTCTACCACCTGATAGATCGAGCCCACAGGGTGTACAGCAGTTGGATTCCAACCATACTGACTGATCACTTGAGTTAATTCGGGATCATACATGGACGAACGTGCCAACAGACATTCTCCCCTTTTCCTAACTGTCTCGTGCTTCTACCTGAGGTGATATAGGAATATACAGAATTTCACCTTCTTCGATATAGTCCGATTGAAGTTGGTTGGCTTTGATCAGTTTCTCTGTTGAAATTTTAAATCTGTCTGCCAGATAATCAACTGATTCGTTTTTCTGCACAATAACCATTCGCATCGGTTTAAATGTCTCTTCTCTTGAACGTACAAGCCATCTGACCCATTCAGGTCCCTGTTGCTCCTCAGCTTGTACTTCATCCAAGCTCTCTTCTTCCAAATGGGGCTCAGCCAAGTCTTTTGGCTCATCTGCTGCCTGTGTGCTCTCTTTGTCCAATGAATTCGGAATCGATTGATCATCTTCCTGTGTATTCGCCCGTGCAGGTGAAACCAGATGATCTTTTCTTTCTTTTTCCGAAGTCTGTTCCTTGCTCTGACGAATGTTTTCTTCCTTCTCTTCTTGCTGTGCTTGCACAGGTTCAGAACTTTCCTCAATGGGTGAGTAAGTGATCCTTTCTTCTTCATCTGCTTCCTGGAATTCTTCTTCATTGGGTTCTTCATAATGAAAGGCTACTTGGGCTGGTTCAGCGTAAAAAGCAGGCTCATTGGTTTGTAATTCATCTGCTTCTTTTTCAGGTTCTGGCAATAATCCATCAATAACCAACATCGCTTCAATCTTCATTTCAAACGGCGACAAAACAGAATAGTCAAATGATTCAATCTCTGCTGAAATATGCTTCAGCTCAGCCCGATCGCTTGGAAGTGTTATTTCGACCGGGATGACATACGCTATCTCTTCCCGTTCCACTTCCTCCATGTCCGAGATGTGTACTTCCGGTTTGAAATCATCACCTAAATAAAATCCATTCAATCGTAAATAACCTTGAATCTTTAAATGTTGTCCTTCTTCTTTAATTTCTACATCTGGATATAAATCCAGTTCCAATAAGGTACCAATTCCCGGTTGTTGCGGATGCAGTCGAACCTTTTCAGAAATATCAAAGCGGAGTTGCTGAAACTCCTGTTCTACCAAGGAAATCCCTCCTTCGTATTCTTTGTCCATCAAAGGATCAAGGCCATCGATTTTGTACTGTATTGTATCTATATGCATAGAAAATAAGTATATACCGCCAAGATATTTGCTAAAAAAACAGTCCAGCACTAAGGCTGGACTAAAGTTTCCGCTTATTTAACCAATTGCTCTAAAGCATAGCGGTTCGCTTCAATGGTACGTTCGATATCTTCATCAGTATGTGCAGTTGATACAAACATGCCTTCAAACTGGGAAGGTGGCAATAAAATGCCCTGTTCTAACATGAAACGGAAATACTGTGCAAAACGTTCCAGATCGGACTGTTTTGCCTGATCATAGCTGATGACTTTTTCTCCTGTGAAAAACAGGCAAACCATCGACCCTACGCGGTTGATATGATGTGGGATTCCCGCTTTTTCTGCATTTTCTCTAAAACCTTCTTCTAACCGTCTTCCTTTTTGTTCCAATTCTTCGTAAGCAGCAGGTGTCATTTCTTCCAAAGTGGCTATTCCAGCTGCCATGGCAATCGGGTTCCCTGACAGTGTACCCGCCTGGTATACAGGTCCAGATGGTGCAATCAGATCCATGATCTCTTTTTTGCCGCCATACGCTCCGACTGGCAAACCTCCACCAATCACTTTCCCCATGGTTGTTAAATCCGGCGTCACTTGATATTTTCCTTGTGCCGAATAATAATCGACCCTAAAACCGGTCATGACTTCATCAAAAATCAGCACGGTACCGTATTGTTCGGTAATCTCTCGCAATCCTTCCAAAAATCCGGGTTGCGGAGGTACCACTCCCATATTTCCAGCTACAGGCTCGACGATGACTGCTGCAATATCTTCACCATATTTTTCAAAAGCAAGCTTGACACTTTCCAGATCGTTGTATGGTACCGCCAAGGTATGTTGTGCTGTCTGTTCCAATACGCCCGGGCTGTCAGGCAGTCCCAATGTTGCAACTCCTGAACCGGCCTTGATGAGGAGACTGTCTGAATGT
Organism: Thermoflavimicrobium dichotomicum; assembly: GCF_900114055.1. Lineage (GTDB taxonomy): Bacteria > Bacillota > Bacilli > Thermoactinomycetales > Thermoactinomycetaceae > Thermoflavimicrobium > Thermoflavimicrobium dichotomicum. The sequence continues at coordinate 59,737 of NZ_FORR01000009.1, forward strand.
CCATGATAACTGCCTTCAAATTTCAAGATCTTGCGGCGTTTCGTATATGCCCGTGCCAGACGCAATGCACTCATCGTTGCTTCGGTTCCGGAATTTACCATCCGCACAATTTCGACAGAAGGCATTCGCTCAACGACCATGCGGGCCATTTGGGTTTCAAGTTCCGTTGGTGCACCAAAACTCGTCCCCTTTGCAGCCGTTTCCTGCACACGGCGAACCACCTTCGGATGGGCATGTCCCAGAATTAACGGTCCCCAAGAGCCAATATAATCGATATATTCATTGCCATCGACATCAACAACGCGCGAGCCTTTTCCCTCTGCAATAAAAACTGGATTCATCCTGACCGACTTAAAAGCACGAACAGGTGAATTGACTCCACCTGGAATTAATTTGAGGGCTTCTTGATAATTCGCTATCGACTTTTCATAACCCTTATGCATCGATCTCACATCCATTCCTCACGAAATAACCTCAAATGAAAGTCTTCCTTTTCTCTGGTTATTTTAACGCAAAAAAGAAAAGTTCTCACGGAAGAGGAGGGAATTTTTTGCAACAATCTCAGGACAGGGTGATCCGTCTTTTTTTATCGAAAAATGTCGTGCAGAATATTTTTCCGCACGACATCGATCTTTATCGCTCTTCTTTTAACCATCTGGCAATATCTTTCGCATGGTAAGTGATAACCAAGTCAGCTCCGGCTCGTTTAAAAGCATGCATGGTCTCCATAACGACACCCTTCTCATCAATCCAGCCATTTTGAGCTGCTGCTTTGACCATGGAGTATTCTGCGCTTACATTATAGACTGCCACTGGGAGGTCAAACCGTTCTTTTACCCGATACACAATATCCATATAAGCCAGTCCTGGTTTTACCATAAGTATATCTGCGCCTTCTGCTACATCGGAAGCGGCTTCTCTCATCGCTTCTCTGGCATTGGCCGGATCCATTTGGTAGGTCCGCCGGTCACCAAACTGAGGTGTGGAATGTGCCGCATCCCGGAAAGGTCCATAATAGCTGGAAGCATATTTCACTGCATAGGACATGATCGGGATGTGATCAAATCCTGCTTCATCCAGTCCTTTGCGAATAGCATAGACAAAACCATCCATCATATTGGAAGGAGCGATCATATCAGCTCCAGCTTTTGCCTGGGAAACGGCCGTCGACACCAATCGTTCGAGCGATCGGTCATTCACAATCACGCCATCTTCTACAATTCCACAGTGCCCATGGGAAGTATATTGGCACAAACATGTGTCTGCGATGACATACAAAGATGGCGCATTCTTTTTAATGCGGCCAATCGCTTTTTGGACGATTCCCTGTTCCGCATCCGCCTGACTGCCACATTCATCTTTTTCATGGGGAACACCAAACACAATGACGGATGGGATCCCCCATTCGACTACTTCCTGAATTTCTTCATCCAAACGATCTAAAGAAAAATGATAAACACCAGGCATAGAAGGGATTTCTTCTTTGATCCCTTCTCCTTCCACAACAAAAATAGGATAAATGAGATCACTCACTTGTACCTGATGTTCTCGAACCATTTTGCGAATCGCTTCATTGGCACGCAAACGACGATGACGGATAAATGATTGCATGATGATTGCCTCCCTACAGCATCTTTATGAAGTGGGTTGTAACTGCTTGGTGATCCTTTCCAACAATCCTTCAATCGTATAGTTCTCTGCTATAACATCGACACGCAAACCCAGTTTTTCAGCAGTACTCGCTGTAATCGGTCCGATACAGGCAATCGTTGCCTGATTGAGCAGTGCAATTACATCATTGCAGCTGGACTTCAGTCCCTCAACCAGATTTTTTACAGTCGACGAGCTCGTAAATGTAATAATGTGGATTGCTCCTTCACGAAGCATCTCTATAATTTCTGTAGCATTCTCTATATTAGGGCGTGTTTCATAAGCATCGACAGCTGTTACATGGCAACCCATTTGTTCCAACTCTTGCGGTAAAACATTGCGAGCAATGTTCGCCCGTGGAATCAGAATCTCCTGTCCTGGTTGAATGAAGGGACGTAAACTTTCAACTAACGCTTCTGCCTTAAATTCACCAGGAAATACGTCTACCAACAATCCTTTTTCTCTCAAAGCTATAGCTGTCTTCTCCCCTACAGCGGCAATCCGTGCTTTTGCCATTTGGCGAATATCGATCTTTTTTTCCAGTAAACGTTGGAAGAAAAATTTCACACCATTTGCGCTGGTAAAAATAACCCAATCGTATTCTCCCAGGCGATCAAGGGCTCGATCCAATGGTTCCCAATCAGTCGGCGGGGTGATTTGGATGACAGGAAATTCCCATGCTTCTCCCCCTAACGCCTCAATTTTTTCAGCTAACTCACTATTTTGACTACGTGACCGAGTCACTAACACACGTTTACCGAATAATGGTTTCTTTTCAAACCAGGAGATTTTCTCGCGAAGACGAACCACATTACCCACGATAATAATCGCAGGAGAACGAAATTTTGCTTCTCTTGCCTTTTCTACAATATCTGCCAATGTTCCGACCAATGTTTCTTGCTCGACACGTGTTCCCCAGCGAATCAAAGCAATGGGTGTTTGCTCCGGGCGACCATGTTTGATCAACTCCTCCACAATCAATGGGAGATTACTGACCCCCATCAAAAAGACCAACGTTTCCGTAGCCTGAGCAAGTAAACCCCATTGAACAGAAGAATATTTATGACCAGAAACAATGGCAAAAGAGGAATTGAAGTCCCGATGGGTGACAGGAATACCCGCATAGGCTGGTACAGCAATGGCTGATGTAATCCCCGGAATTACTTCAAACGGGATTCCCTCAGCCGCCAAACGTTCTGCCTCTTCGCCTCCACGCCCAAAAACGAACGGATCGCCGCCTTTGAGTCGAGTGACGATCTTTCCTTCTTTCGCTTTTTGCACAAGAATGTCATTGATTTCCTCTTGGGTATAAGTATGGTGTTCCGGTGATTTTCCGACATAGATTCGTTCAGCATCAGAACGCGCATATCGCAATAATTGGGAACTGGCGAGGCGATCATAGACAATCACGTCTGCCCGTTTGATCGCCTCTTTTCCTTTGAGCGTAATCAAGCCAGGATCTCCTGGCCCCGCTCCTACCAGATAAACCAGCCCCATCATACCACAATCTCCTTTTGTACTTGGGCTAAAAGCTGTCTGGCTCCCTGATCGATCAATTGCCCTGCCAGCTTTTGACCTAGTTCCCATTCATCTTGTCCAACCAAAGTAGCCTGAATCACTTGTTTGCCACTTGGATCAGCGACAAGTCCACTCAGGTGAATCTGACCATCTACCCATTCAGCATAAGCTGCCAATGGTAAATGGCAACCGCCTTGGAAGGATTTCAAGAAAGCGCGTTCTGCCCGTACTGCTCTAGCTGTTTGTTCATGATTTAGTTTGACTAGCAACTCCAGCAATTCCTGATCATCCTCACGGCATTGAATCGCCAATGCCCCTTGTCCAACGGCTGGAAGCATCGTATCAGTAGATAAAATTTCTGTTACTTCCTCTTTCCAATTCATCCGCCGAAGACCTGCAGCTGCCAAAATAATCGCATCAAATTTGCCATCCCGCAATTTTTGCAATCGCGTATCGAGATTCCCACGAACCGGTTTTACCTGTAGATCTGGACGTCGGGCCAAAATCTGAGCCTGGCGCCGTAGACTGCTGGTACCCACGACTGCACCTGATGGCAACTCATCCAGAGTATATCCCTCCCGTGAAATCAAACAGTCACGAGGATCTTCACGGAAAGGAATGGCTCCCACTACTAGCCCCTCAGGCATTTCAGCTGGCATATCTTTCATACTATGAACAGCAAAATCAATCCTTTTATCCAATAAAGCCTGCTCAATCTCTTTGACAAACAAACCTTTGCCGCCCACTTTGGACAGCGTGACATTCAAGATACGATCACCTTTGGTCACAATTTTCTCTTGGCGAACCTGGACATCTGGGCAAATCTCCTTTAGTTGCTCAACCACCCAGTTGGTCTGGGTCAAAGCCAAAAGACTTTTTCTCGTTCCTACCACCAACGGCCGCATCCTCGTACCTCCTTTCAACACTGGGACTGAATCTCTTGCTCAATCCACTGCAGCATCCATTCCTTCGCCTGATTTGGATGCAATCGACAAATATTGATCCACTTTGGCGAAATCAGTTCTTTCATCATTTTTCTGCGTTTTTCCTGATCCGGTACCCTTTTTTGAATATGAACTCGCATTTCATGGACGAGCTCGAGCAATAACGCATATTCTTCGCTATATCTCTCTTCCAGCTCCTTGCGGATTTGTTTGGCCAGGCTGGGACTTGCACCATGTGTGGAAATGGCCAGGGTCAGCTTTCCACGACGAACCGTAGATGGAACGATAAAATTGCAGAGTGCCGGCTGATCCACCACATTAATGAATTGCTTTCTTCTCCTGGCATCGTGATAAATCTGCTTATTGACATCTGGATCATTCGTAGCAGCAATGACTATAAGACAATTTTCTCCATCTTTTTCCTGATAAAGACGAGGAATCCAAATAATTTTCCCCATTTGTGCCCAGCTTTTGATTTTGTCTGTCACCTGGGGACTTACCACAATCACATCTGCATTCCCCGCTAAAAGTGAGCCAATCTTTCGCTCAGCCACAGCACCCCCACCGACGACCAGGCATCGATGTGATGTTAAGTCAGCCATCATCGGATACACATACTTCATGCTGCAAGCTCCTCTACCTAAAACCAATGATGAAATGACACATGAGTCCCTGAAATCACCACGTTAAGCAAAATAGACAGAAAAGCCAGGGTATTCCACCAAGCCAAGCGGCGACCATTCCAGCGATTTGCAACCCATTGGTACAACACAAAACCATAAACGACCAAGACCAGGAATGAAGCCCAGATCTTCAGGTCATACCAAAAGAGTCGCCCAATCAACTGATAAATCCAGATAAAACCCAAAATCATCGCAACACATAACAACGGAGTACCAATCAGCACCAGATAACGCGAAAAAATCTGCAGCCGATCCAAGCTGGGCAAGCGCATCAAAAACTTGTTCCACTTCTTCTTTTTCAAGAGATAATTATTCATCAAATACAAGGCTGAACATATACTGGATAAAGAAAAAGCGGCATAGGACAGAATCGAAAACGAAATATGCACAAAACCCAACTCAGACAACAATAATTTTGTATACTCCATTGACAAATCCCTGGCAAAAAACAAATGAAACGCTAGCACGGTAAACCCGATCAGATTGGAACAGAACGCAAACAGATCCATACGTCGATATAATCCATTGATCACCAATGTAAAGGTAACCAGTGCCCACGAATAGATAAATAAAGCATCGACCTGTATCGAAACAGACCAGATCGAGAACATCTCAAAAATAAAAGAAGTGGACTGAATCAGCCAAACACCGACCAATAACGCATTGGACAAGTAGCGTGATCGTGGATTGGGATAAAGCAAATCTGAAAAAGAAAAAAGAAGACTGAGTGCATAAAGATAAATAAGAAAATCGTATAGCCACCGCTCAGCAAACACTTGGATTCCCCTTTCGCTTACGAGGAGATGGATACTTTTCCATCTACAAGCGTTGGGTTACTGAAGCTCTTGACCAGTGTGGAAGAAGCCGCCGGTTTTTCCTGTTTTTCTTCCAATTGCTCTTCCAGAGCGAATATCTGCACAAACAAATCAAATGCTTCATCCCGTTTTGATGTAGCGGCCAACTCTTTAATCCGAACAATCGGATCACGTAACAACTGGTTCACGATGCTTTTGGTTTGTTTACGCAAGACCCGCTTTTCCCGTTCGGTCAAGTCAGGTAATTTCCGTTCAATGCGAGCCATTGTCTCTTCCTGTACAGCCAACGCTTTTTCTCGCAGTGCTGTAATGAGCGGCACCACTCCGAGCATTTGCAGCCACTCTTGAAATTCTTTCGTTTCTTCTTCAATCCAGACCGCCACTTTTTTCGCTTCCTGTTCACGCAAGCTTAAATTTGCATCGACGATTCCATGCAAATCATCAATATCATATAAAAACACTTGATCCAGGTCATGCACGGCCGGATCAATGTCCCGTGGTACTGCAATATCAATAAAGAATAACGGAGAACGCCGATTACGTAAAACAGGCTCAACATTTTCTTTGGTTAAAATGGGCTCTTTTGCGCCGGTTGAGCTCACTACAATGTCCGCTTCCTGCAACGAATCGGCCAATTGGTCGAAAGAACGCGCTTCTCCTTTAAAACGGGATGCTATTTCCTGGGCTTTTTCCAATGTGCGATTCAGCACAATCACCCTTGTAGCTCCAGCAGCATGGAAATGTTTGGCTGTCAGTTCGCCCATTTCTCCAGCTCCAATGAGCAAAATGGTTTTATCCTCAAAGGACTCGAACATCTTCTTACCGAGCTCGACAGCAGCATAACTGACAGAAACTGCATTTTGGCCAATCTCGGTTTCCGTATGCACACGTTTCCCAAGCGTAATGGCTTGTTTAAACAGCATATTAAAAATCGTTCCCGTCGTTCCTTCGCCTTGTGCCGTCAAGAAAGCAGTACGAACCTGTCCCAAAATCTGCGTTTCTCCGATCACAAGTGAATCCAGCCCGGAAACGACATGGAACAGATGGTTCACCGCTTGCTGATTTTCCTTTACATATAAATAAGGTTCGAACTCTTCTTTGGGAATCCGGAACCAGCTTTCCAAAAAGGCCTTGGAATAATACTCACCCGTATGAAGTTGGTCACATACCACATACAACTCCATCCGGTTGCACGTACTGACGATGACACACTCCATGATACTTTTCATATCTCTTAGAGTTCTGAGAGCCATCGGCAGTTCGTGAGCAGAAAAAGCAAATCGTTCACGAAGGTCCACTTTTGCTGTTTTATGATTAAGCCCTACGACGAGTATATACATCCTGCTCTCACCTCGATTCCCAGTTCCGGCCATCTTTGACGATTCTGGGACAATCCCTAACTTGTCAGAGTTTATTATAACATAGGAGCTCTTGTTCCACTTGATTAGCTGTGAACAGATTTTGAAGCCAAAAAGACATACCACTATATTAACACAGGTTGTGTCCAGATGATATCTCTCTCATTTGTTTCCTGATTGGAGAGGTAAAGAACGCCTTTGATTCCTACTTGACTCCACGAAACCATCTCTGAACGACTCTGAACGGAATTTTTTGCAAATTTGGTGCAAGTGTCCTGTTTAATATTAAGCTGCACTCTTCTATATAGTCGGTGAATAATATTTTGAATTATTTATTCGCTTGATATAAAATATTTATTCTTTTTTCATTTGCCTTTTAAAAATATTATTTTTATATTTAAATATGGTCGAATGAGTCTGTGAATACGATAACTTTAAAAAAGAATGGGGGAGATTACTTTTGAAAAAATTGCTTGGAATTATTTTAGTCATCATCCTGGCATTGGGAGCTATGTTCATTCCACTACCTTCTTATATAGGATTTGAGCCAGGAGATTTATATGACGGCCGTGACGTGGTGAGTGTAGACGGAGTGAATAAGAAAGAAGAAAAAGGCTTTTATCTGACATCAGTTTATGTAGGTCCAGCTACGGTATTTGATTATTTGCTTGATAAAGTTTCTGTCCAAATTGCTGTTAAACCAGTTGAACAAGTAACAGGAGGTAAAAAGCAAAAGCTCGATGATCAAATGATGCAAGAAATCATGCAGGCACAAGAAGCCGGCTTGGAAAAAACCACTGCTAATACAGCGACTATCGCTGCTTTTCGTCAAGCTAAAAAACCAATAACAGTGAAAGAAGAAGGAATGGAAGTCATAAAACCAACAGGACTCAGTAATCCCATCAAACCAAATGCCAAAAATCCTTTTTTTGTTATCCTTTGAATTGCAAATAATCACTGTTGGGAATATAATATATTTAACGAAATAAACAAATATTATGAACAAAGAGGTGAAATGCTGCTACTTTTGAATAAAAAATCCGTTCACAAATTGTCAGCTACTGCCACAAACAAGTAGCAGGAACAAGCGATGAAAAGGAAAAAAAGTGGGTTTGTTTTTTATTTCATTATTTCCCTTCTCTTCTCACTGATTGCCTGCTCACCATCCTCTAATCAATCCACTTCCAAAATTCGTCTCGTCGAAGTTACCCATTCATTATTTTACACTCCCCAATACATCGCTTTAACCAAAGGATTTTTTAAAGAACAGGGACTGGAAATCGAGCTGATCAACGGCAATGGCGGAGATAAAACCATGACCACGTTGCTGGCCAATCAATCCGATATGATCCTGATGGGGACGGAAGGAGCCATTTATGTCACCGCCCGTGGAGCCAATGAACCTGTCATGGCCTTTGCTCAACTGACACAGACAGACGGTACCTTTCTGTTATCCCGACAACCCCTTGCATCCTTTACCTGGGATCAACTGAAAGGAAAAAAACTGCTCGGTCAACGACGCGGTGGAATGCCGGAAATGGTTAGTGAATATGTCCAGCGCAAAAACGGACTTCGTCCACATCAAGATGTGGAGATCATTCAAAATGTCGAATTTCAGAATCTGGGCACCGCCTTTGCATCAGGCACAGGTGATTTTGTCCAACTGTTTGAACCTGTTGCTTCGAAACTGGAGCAGGAAGGAAAAGGACGTATAGTCGCCTCCTTCGGTAAAGATAGTGGTATTGTCCCCTATACGGTATACATGACCAAAAAAAGTTTTTTGGAGAAAAATCCTGAAACGGTTACACGTTTTGTCCGTGCCCTTTATCAAGCCCAAAAATGGGTCCAATCCCATTCCACCGATGAGATTGTGGACGCAGTTACCCCACACTTCAAAGACATTGACCGTTCCATCCTGACCAGTGTGATCGAACGATATAAAAGCCAAGCATCCTGGGCGCCTGATCCCTTTATCGATGAAAAAGAGTATAATCATCTTTTGGAAATCATGAAGCAAGCGGGAGAGTTACCAAAAGAAGTGCCTTACCAACAAATCGTGGACACCAACATCAGCCAACGTGTGATCCGTGAACAATAGAGGGGTGAGAACATGATCTCCCCATATGCGATTGAAGTGAAGCAATTAACTCACTCTTACTTTACAAAAAAAGCAGAAATGATCGCCATTCGTTCCATAACTTTTTCCGTTTTACCGGGAGAATTTCTGGTTATCGTCGGTCCCAGCGGTTGTGGAAAAAGTACCATTCTTTCCCTAATCGCTGGTATCTTCCCTTATACCAGTGGTGAAATCCTGCTCTTTGGCCAAGAAGTCCGTGGCCCTTCAGATAAAATTGGCTATATGTTGCAAAAAGATGGCCTTCTCGACTGGCGTACCGTAGAAGGCAACATCCATTTGGGATTGGAGATTCAGCGTAAAAACACTTCTGCTGATCTCTCCTATGCAAAAGATTTGCTTCGACAAGTAGGCCTGGCCCAAACCCTTAAATATTATCCTTCGCAATTATCGGGCGGGATGCGTCAACGCGTTGCCCTGGTTCGTACCTTGGCCACCAAGCCGGAAATTTTGCTATTGGATGAACCCTTTTCTGCTTTGGATATCCAGCATAAACTCCATCTCGAAGAGCTTTTGGTCCGATTGCTTACCCAACAGAAAAAAACTGCCATTCTCGTCACCCATGATCTGGAGGAAGCGATTGCGTTAGGAGATCGAATTATGGTCATGGGTGGCCAACCTGGAGAGATACGTCAGATTTTTGATGTCCCTGAAACCTTACGTAACCTTTCACCAATGAAAACACGTGGTCACCCCGATTTTCGTCCCTTATTCGAGAAGCTGTGGCGGGAGGTGGAAAGACCATGAAAAAATGGCTCAAGTCAGCCTGGTTCGAAAAAGGTGCAATCAGCCCCGCTCATGCCCATTATTTACGTAAGTCTCGTCTTACCCAACTATGGGTATGGCTTTTACGTTTCGGCATCCTCATCAGTTTGATCTGGCTATGGGAATGGTCTACGGACAGTGGCATTCTCGATCCCTTCCTCTTTAGCAGTCCAAGCCGAATCTGGCAGCTGACCAGCCAACTCGCCTCATCTGGTGAACTGTTTCACCATATTTGGCTTACCTCATGGGAAACAATTGTGGGTTTTCTTCTCGGAACAGCGACAGGCATCGCTCTGGCTACTTTGATTTGGGCTTCTCCTTTTCTTTCCCAAGTCCTTGATCCTTATCTTGTTGTATTAAACAGCATGCCTAAAGTGGCTTTAGGTCCATTATTTATTGTAACCATGGGAGCAGGGTTCGGTTCCATTCTGGCCATGGCGATAGCTATTACAGTGATCGTTACCACCTTGGTGATTCACAGCAGTTTTCAAGGGGTGGATGCCAGCTACTCCATCCTCGCCCGTTCCTTTGGTGCTTCCCATACCCAAATCTTTCTGAAAATTATTTTTCCAGCCTGCATTCCGGACATGATCGCCACTTTAAAAGTAAATGTGGGCCTGGCATGGGTCGGCGTCATCGTGGGTGAATTTCTTGTTTCCAAAGCCGGTTTGGGTTATTTGATCATCTATGGCTTCCAGGTATTTAATCTGACACTGGTCATGGTCAGTTTATTTATTGTCGCCATCATTTCCACGGTGATGTATCAGTTGATCGCCTGGCTGGAACAACGCCTGCTCCGTTACCGCTTGGTAAGCTGACTCTCCTTTTCCTTCCAAGCTTGTGATAAGATAAATTTGTGGATGTTAAGAAAAAGGAGAGGTTTTTGACGCATGCAAAAAAAAATCATCGGTTTTATCCTTGTTTTAGCAGGCGTCTTACTATTACTTGTCCAAACCGGAAAAGCGGAAATGCGAGACTTTGTCACATGGCGTTTTTTAGGACTTCTGCTATGCGTTTTCCTTCTTTTTTTCTTTTTTATCAAGCAACAGGGGCATCTCGTCTTGCTTTTCGGCGTTGGTTCGGCCATCTTTTTATTTGCTTGGGGGAAAAAATATCTGGATGATTGGCCAACTCACTGGAGTATACTCATTCTGATGTTTGGTCTTTCGGTCATCTTATCGTTTTTCGTTTCCAAACAGCAAATGGCTTTAATCGTTGGGATCGCTTTAACTTTGATCGGGATTTTTGCCTGGCCTGGAATCCGTGAGATCCCTGGCCTTGCTTCGATTGCGGATGTTTTAAATACGTACTGGCCCGCTCTGATTTTGGGTTTAGGCCTGTTATTTTTATTTAAAAAATAAATTACTCTCATGCGAGGAGCGAAAGCATGATTCACATCAAAACCAAAGAAGAAATCGCAAAAATGCATCGTGCTGGAAAACTGCTCGCCGCTTGCCATCGTAAAATAGCGAAGCTCATCCGTCCAGGAATCAGCACAATGGAAATCAATGAATGGGTAGAAGATTATCTCCGCAAGCATGGAGCGATTCCCGAACAAAAAGGGTACATGGGATATCCGTATGCGACCTGTGCCTCGATTAATGATGAGGTATGCCATGGTTTCCCTCGCTCCACCCCACTCAAGGAAGGGGACATTGTCACGATCGATATGGTTGTCAATCTGGATGGTTGGCTCGCTGATTCAGCCTGGTCTTATGCTGTAGGACGCATTTCTGATGAAGCCCGGAAATTACTGTATATCACCAAACAGGCACTCTATCGCGGCATTGAGCAAGCTGTAGCTGGAAATCGGATCGGAGATATCTCACATGCGATTCAAACCTTTGCCGAATCTCATGGACTGTCTGTCGTTCGTCCCTTCATCGGACACGGGATCGGGCGCCATATGCATGAGCTGCCTGAGGTTCCTCACTACGGCCCTCCTCATCAAGGCCCTGTTTTACAAGAAGGTATGGTGATCACAATCGAGCCGATGCTCAATCTCGGAAAACACCATGTCAAGATAGAAGCAGATGGTTGGACAGCAAAAACAGTGGACGGCAGTTTGTCCGCACAATATGAGCATACCATCGCCATTACGGCAAATGGACCATTGATTTTGACAGATCAAGAAGGCTAAATAAAAAACTGAGGGGTAAGCAAGTTAGTTACCCCTCGGTTTTTTATTTGATAAATCATGCAGGTGGCCCATGTGTACACCAAAAAAGCCCCGGATTACCCAAGGCTCTTTTCTGGTGAACGGATTTTACTCTACCTCAAACTTGGTCAGCAGTCGGCTTTTCTCATCATATCGATCAATCGCCAGATCAATCAGCCTGGAAACGAGCTCTGAATAATCGATACCCGAGTACTCCCACAGCTTTGCGTACATACTATAGGGAGTAAAACCAGGCATGGTATTGATTTCGTTAATCAAAATATCCTCATTGTCTTTTCGCACAAAAAAGTCAACACGAGCAAGCCCTGCACAATCAATCGACTGATAGGCCTTGATCGCCATAGCCCGGATCTGAAGCGCAACGTCTTCAGGCAGGTCAGCCGGGATCTGCATGACCGATTTTCCATCAATATACTTGGCCTTATAATCATAAAAATCATTGGAAGAAATAATTTCGCCTGGAACAGACGCTTCAGGGAAGTCATTTCCGAGAACAGCCACTTCCACTTCACGCGCAGGCACATATTCTTCGACAATCACTTTCCGATCATAGCGAAAAGCCGTGTTTAAAGCAGCAACCAATTCCTGTTGATTCATCGCTTTGGAGATTCCCACACTGGAACCTAAATTAGCCGGCTTCACAAAGCAGGGATATCCCAGTTCATTTTCAATCTGACGGATCACATACTCATAATTCGCTTCATATTGAGTTCGTAAATAATAGACATACTTACACTGTGGCAGCCCTGCCTGCTCAAAAATTTTCTTGGAAATCACCTTATCCATTCCAACAGCCGAAGCCAGTACACCAGATCCGACATATGGAACATTCGCAATTTCAAGAAGGCCCTGCATCGTGCCATCTTCTCCATATGTACCATGTAACACTGGGAAGACTACATCAATTTCTCCTGCCCGAAAAGATGGTAACGTTTGCTTTTCATCTGCTGAAATGGTTACAGCAGGCAACTGATTCTGGATTTCGGCCAATTTCTCTTCTGCCAAATAACTGGCCAGTAACGGTAAAGAAGAATCGCCAATTTTCCATTCTCCCTCTTTGGTAATCCCAATGGGTAATACTTCATATTTATTCGGATCCATTGATCTGATCACGGAAGCAGCTGAAGAAAGCGATACTTCATGTTCCCCGGATTTCCCTCCAAATAGCACTGCGACACGAATTTTTCTATCCATCCTCTCCCAACCCCTTTGACATCGTTTATATAGGTTATTTTATTCTGCCTGACTTATTTCCAACTTTGCTTCAATGACACGCCACAGCTCTTCTTTTCCCTGTCTGGTTTCAGCTGAAAACAGAATCAGCGGATCTTCCGGCTGGAGCTCTAATGTTTCTTTTACAATTTTTAAATGTTTTTGCCATTTGCCCCGTGCGATCTTGTCTGCTTTTGTTGCTACAACAATGACAGGGAGTTGATGATATTTTAAAAACTGATACATGGTTTGATCATCCGCGGTGGGAGGATGACGCAAATCAACCACTTGAATAACCGCTTTCAATGTTTTTCTTTCCGTAAAATAAGTTTCCATCATTTTGCCCCAAGCTTCACGCACACTTTTAGAAACACGGGCAAATCCGTATCCTGGAACATCAGCAAAATAGAACTGGTCATTGATCCGATAAAAGTTGATCGTCTGCGTTTTTCCAGGTTTCGAACTCGTTCGGGCCAAGTTTTTTCTTTCAATCAAACAGTTAATTAACGAAGATTTACCCACGTTTGAACGTCCAGCCAGAGCGATTTCTGGCAGGACGTCCTTTGGATATTGAGCTGGTTTGACAGCACTTACTTCAAACGTCGCTTGAGTTACTTTCATATGGATTCCTCACCAATGCAAGTTGTAATACTTCATCTAAATGACTGACTGCAGTAAAAGTCATATCCTTCCGTACGCTTTTGGGGATTTCTTCCAAGTCTTTTTCATTGTCTTTCGGGAAGAGCACATGCGTAATTCCTGCACGATGAGCACTTAACGATTTCTCTTTCAGCCCGCCAATCGGCAGTACACGACCCCGAAGAGTAATCTCACCAGTCATCGCTACATGGCGAGATACGGGAATACCTGTTAATGCAGACACAAGTGCGGTTGCCATTGTGATCCCTGCAGATGGGCCGTCTTTTGGAATCGCACCCTCTGGTACATGAATATGAATATCATTTTTCTCATGAAATTCCGGGTCAATATTCAGTTCTTTGGCTCGTGAGCGAATATAACTGAACGCAGCTTGCGCAGATTCTTTCATCACATCGCCCAATTTACCGGTAAGAGTCAACTTTCCTTTTCCAGGCAAAATGGCAACCTCAATGGATAAAGTATCTCCACCTGCTTCGGTCCATGCCAGTCCGGTTGCTACCCCCACTTGATCCGTCTCTTCAGCACGTCCATAGCGGAATTTCTCCGGTCCCATATACTTCGGTAAATTGCGTGTGGAAATAACCACTTTCTTCTTCTTTCCAGCAACAATCTGCTTTGCCGCTTTACGACAAAGGGTACCAATCGTACGTTCCAAGTTTCGAACCCCTGCTTCGCGGGTATAATTACGAATTAGTTTAAGGAGTGCATCTGAATGCACTTGCATATTCTCAGGTGTGAGACCGTGTTCTTTCAGCTGTTTGGGCAGTAGATAGTCTTTGGCAATCCGTTCTTTTTCCAGCTCGGTATAACCTGAAATATAAAGGACTTCCATCCGATCCAAAAGTGGACGAGGAATATTATGTACCGCATTGGCGGTCGTAATAAACATCACCTTCGACAAGTCAAACGGAATTTCAATATAGTGATCACTAAATGTTGAATTTTGGTTAGGATCCAGTACTTCAAGCAAAGCCGATGCAGGATCGCCACGGAAATCCATCGACATTTTGTCAATCTCATCCAACAGGAACACGGGATTGGATGTGCCGGCTGTTTTCATTCCTTGAATGATCCGTCCAGGCATAGCTCCTACATAGGTTCGACGGTGACCCCGGATTTCAGCTTCATCACGGACGCCACCCAATGAAATGCGAACAAATTTCCGATTCAGCGCTCGCGCAATAGACCGTGCCAAAGAGGTTTTTCCAACTCCAGGAGGGCCTACCAGGCATAATATCGGCCCTTTCAATCGCTTGACCATTTTTTGCACAGCCAAATATTCCAGAATACGTTCTTTGGCTTTTTCCATTCCATAATGATCTTCATCCAGCACTTTTTCCGCTTTTTCCAGGCTTAGATCATCTTCTGTCTGTTTTTGCCAGGGCAACTCCAACAACCATTCGATATACGTGCGGATTACACCGCCTTCCGCCGAGGTCGTCGGAATTTTTTCCAGGCGGTCGATTTCTTTTTCGACTTTCTCTTTGACTTCTGGAGGAGCTTGCAGTTTCGCCAATTGCTCACGCAGCTCTTCCACTTCTCCAGCTCGTCCTTCTTTTTCGCCCAGCTCTCGTTGGATCGCTTTCATTTGTTCGCGCAAATAATATTCTTTCTGTGTTTTTTCCATTTGCTTTTTTACGCGCGAAGTAATTTTTCTTTCCAATTCCAATACTTCTTTTTCATTATTAATAATACTCAAGAGCTTTTCCAAACGTAGTTGAATATCAGCGATCTCCAAAATGCTTTGCTTATCTGCCACTTTTAAAGGGAGATGTGATGTAATCACGTCTGCCAGACGACCCGGTTCTTCAATATCCGCTACCACTGAATAAGTTTCCGGAGAAATTTTTTTGGACAGACGCAAGTACTGCTCAAAGTGATCCAATACCGAGCGTACCAGTGCTTCTGTATTTAAATCGTTCCTCTCAATATCACGAAGTTCCACTACACGAACCTGATAATATTCCTCTGTATCTATGAATGAAAGGATCCGGGCCCTTTTTAAGCCTTCAACCAATACGCGAATGGTTCCATTGGGAAGCTTGAGCATTTGCCGAACCTTCGCAATGGTTCCCACTGAGTAAATATCATCACTCGACGGTTCCTCTACTTGTGCATCTTTTTGCGAAGCAAGAAAGATGAGATGGTCATCAACCATTGAATTTTCCAAAGCTTGAATCGATTTCTCACGACCTACATCCAGATGTAATACCATATGAGGGAATACGATTTCACCACGTAATGGTAACAAAGGAAGTGTATGTTCCTCTTCTTTGACAGCCATACCTGCACCTCCAATGCTGTTGTTCAAAGGAACCTGAACCAGCTTTGTACGATTTTATCTTATTCATTTTCTTTTGTCTATGACAAAGAAAAGTCGGATACCCCTTGAGTCCTCTATGTAGGGCCCGACTTATGAAAATCTTGCCACCCTATCCCTATTATACTTTATTGAAATAAAATTTCATGTTATCTCATAAATCTTATTGAACACTATAGCACAAAAAAACTTGTCATTCATCAGACATTAAGTCAATACAGGTGTAGCGGTTGGCAAGATCAATTCTTCTTCCTCTTCCTGAGACTCAAGCAAAGCCATGCGAAGTACCTGTTCCATTCTTTCCACTGGAATGACTTCGATGCCTTCGATTTGATCAAACATCGCTTGCATATTTTCTTGTGGAATAAGGACTCGTGTAGCTCCAGCCTGTTTCGCCGCTTCAATTTTCGCTACAATTCCACCTACAGGTTTGACATGACCATGAATGCTAAGCTCACCTGTCATCGCCAGCTTATGATCAACCGGAATTCCTTTAATCGCTGAGTAGATGGCCGTAGCCATGGTAATTCCTGCTGATGGACCATCAATCGGAATTCCGCCCGGAAAATTGATGTGCAAGTGATACTGGTCGGGATTTACATCTGTTTTTCGCAGATAAGTAATCACATTTTCAACCGAGCTGTAAGCCATGCTTTTTCGTCGCAAAGTGCGAGACTGCCCACCCATTTCTTCCTGTTCAACCACACCGGTAATCTGAACACTTCCTTTTCCATCCTTGGCTGGTGTTGCCGTTACTTCCACTTCCAGAACCATCCCCAGGTTTGGGCCATACACGGCCAGACCAGATGCCAGACCGATTTGGGCAGATGCGGGCATTTTATGATCCAAACGCGGAGAAAGTTTGCTACTATGTACCACCCACTCCACGTCAGCCCGTTCGATTCGCTGGCGACCTTCCGTCATTGCCAGGCTCATGGCTGTTTGCACCAGATTGACTGCATCTCGACCGTTGGTCGCATATTTTTTCACCACAGAAATGGCATCTGGATCATAACCAAAACGTACACGCTCACAGGCTTGAATCGCAATTTGTTCAATCTCATGAGAAAATAACGGACGAAAAAATATCTCCATACAGCGTGAACGTATGGCAGGTGGGATTTCTTCAGGTGTTCGAGTGGTTGCACCGATCAGCCGAAAATCAGCGGGTAGCCCATTTTGGAAAATATCATGAATATGACCAGGAGTATTGCGGTCTTCAGAACTATAATAAGCACTTTCCAAAAAAACTTTGCGATCTTCCAGTACCTTTAATAGTTTATTCATTTGGATCGGGTGTAACTCACCAATTTCATCAATAAACAAAATACCGCCATGCGCTTTGGTTACAGCTCCAGGTTTTGGCTGCGGAATACCAGCAGCTCCCATGGCTCCTGCTCCCTGATAAATCGGATCATGTACAGAGCCAATCAGTGGATCAGCAATACCTCGTTCATCAAAACGGGCCGTTGTGGCATCCATCTCAATAAATTTGGAGTCCTTATTAAAAGGAGAGCATGCGCTTTTCTTGGCCTCTTCCAAAATGACCCGTGCCGCAGCAGTTTTCCCAACCCCCGGCGGCCCGTAAATAATGACATGCTGAGGGTTTGGACCACATAAAGCAGCTCGTAAAGCCCGAATCCCTTCTTGTTGACCCACGATATCTTCCAATTTGCTCGGTCTTGTTTTTTCTGCAAGCGGCTCGGTCAAAGAGATTTGCCGCATCTTGTTTAACTTCTCCAATTCTTTACGTGACTCTTTATCTACCGCCACCCGGCTGGTATGTTGATTACGAAACAAGTACCAAAAGTAAAGGCCAATCACAATGCTAAAGCCAATTTGCATCAGCATGAGCAATACTGTCCAATTCACCATGATGCATTCCCTTCCTTGTTTCTCCAGTCAATTCTTCCTACCTGTCTGTAGTATGACCTCTTCAAGAAAGGGATAATCACAGACTCATGCTTTACCAAGACTTACCCTCTACGCTTCATATACATATAGAACGCCCAATGCAGCATAGGAATCAGCGGATAGTCCCATTCACCCATAAATTCACATGCTTCACCATTAAAGCCAACCTTGAAGCGAAGCAGATCATAATAAGGATCTTTCTCATTGAGTGTCGTACTGATTCCACGAAAGTCAAAAGTATGATCTCCCAACACATAAGCATCTTGAATCATTTTCCAACGCAATAAATAACTTGCCGCTGGATCTGATTTCATATATTTTGCACTGTATAAATCCCAAGTATGTCCATCCACATGAATGGCGAGTGCTGCACTCAGGAGTTGTCCACCCTGTTTGGCCAGATATAGACGTAGCCGTTGTGGGTCTTCCGTGGTTAAAGTTTCATACATCTTCTCAAAATAAGAAATGTCACGAACTTGGCTTCCTTCCAGCTTGGCTGTTTCCACTAACAGTTGATAAAAATCAGGAATATCCTGTTCGTTTCCAAGAGTAACTTCGACGCCTTCCCACTCTGCCTGATTGATTTTTTTCTGCCAATGGGGATGAAATTCCGCAAAAATTTGATCAATCGTTTTCCCTTGTAAATTCAAACGGAAGACAAATTGCGGTTGTACGGTATCAAAACTGTCCTCACCCACATTTTGTTTCCAACCGATTTTCCCCAATTCTTGCTGGATTTTCTCCACTTCATTGAAAATCTTGTCAGGGCGAATATCGGTTATTTTCTTATCTTGTAAGCCATGCGATTCAAAATCTTTGACACTTTCCATAATGGTTTCAGAGTACCACTTTCTTCGGACTAATGGCGGATCCATTTTGACACTAAATACATTCAATTGCTTAAAATGCTCAAATAAAGGAGCAAACCACTGTTCTAATGGAATGTCAGAAAACCAGTCAATCATCGGACCACGTGGTATGTATGCAAGAAACTTGTTTAATCCAGGGACTTTTCTATATAAAACTAGGGCACAACCTACCATTTGATTATCCTGAGTAAACCAGCCCAATAACTCACTGGACCATTGCCACTCCGTTTTTAAATCTGCCCATGATGGATATTGCAAAAAGTTCCTGAACGGTTGATCCTCAATAAAGTTAAGATAACGTTTCCGGTTTACCAACGCTACCTTTAACACCTATTCCACCCACTTTCTAGATTCATCTCAAACCCTCATGAATTATGTACTCGACGTATCCAGTATGTTATGCTATGACTTTTGCATCAACGATGTTTGGCCGCTCCTTCTAAGTCTTGATGGATAGCTTTCTTTGTCGATGGATCCAACCGAACTCTATTCTAAACTATTTTATTTTAACATAAATCGGCTTCAGATATGAGCATAAAAAAGCATCTACTTGCAAGAAGTAGATGCGTCAAAAATAGAACAATTATGGTACGATCTATCAAATCTATGCACTCTCTTCTTTCAGATTGATCACACGGCCTTCTTTCGTCGTTAGTTTCGGAGGCATTTTATCGAGTACGGTTTCCTTCGTAACCGTACACTTAATGACATCATCACGAGATGGCAGTTCATACATCACATCCAGCATAATGGATTCAATAATCGCCCGAAGGCCACGAGCTCCTGTTTTCCTCTTGATGGCTTCTCTTGCGATCGCTTCCAAAGCTTCTTTTTCAAATGTGAGTTCAACATTGTCCATCTCCAGAAGCTTGCTATATTGTTTGCACAAGGCATTTTTGGGTTCTGTCAAAATGCGGACCAATGCCTCTTCATCGAGCGGCTCAAGGGTCGAGATGACCGGCAACCGTCCAACGAACTCTGGAATAAGCCCAAATTTGAGCAAGTCTTCTGGCATTACAAATTTTAGATACTCACCTGGTTTCAAATCCATTTTTTGGGCATCTGCACCAAAGCCAATGACTTTTTTACCCATGCGACGTTTGATGATTTGTTCCAGACCATCAAATGCCCCACCACAGATAAACAATACATTGCTCGTATCAATTTGGATAAATTCTTGGTGTGGGTGTTTCCGGCCACCTTGTGGCGGTACACTTGCAACCGTTCCTTCCAAAATTTTGAGCAGTGCCTGCTGCACGCCTTCACCTGATACATCACGGGTAATCGAAGGATTCTCCGATTTTCGCGCCACTTTGTCAATTTCGTCGATATAGATAATCCCACGTTCTGCTTTTTCTACATCATAATCAGCTGCCTGAATCAATTTGAGCAAAATATTTTCTACGTCCTCACCTACATAACCTGCTTCGGTTAAGGACGTTGCATCCGCAATGGCAAAAGGAACATTCAGAATTTTTGCGAGCGTTTGAGCGAGAAGCGTTTTACCACTTCCGGTTGGACCTACTAACAGAATGTTACTTTTCGACAGTTCGACATCATCCATTTTGGTTGATGTATTGATCCGTTTGTAGTGATTGTATACCGCTACAGAAAGCGCCTTTTTCGCATGTTCTTGCCCAATTACGTATTGATCCAGAATGGCACAGATCTCCTGCGGCTTCGGCAGGTTCTGCAAATCGATTTCTTCTTCGTTTCCCAGCTCTTCTTCGACGATTTCATTGCACAGCTCGATGCACTCATCGCAGATGTAAACACCTGGGCCCGCTACCAGTTTACGAACCTGGTCTTGTGATTTCCCGCAAAAAGAGCATTTTAGCTGGTTTTTTTCTTCGTTAAATTTGAACATAGAAGTCACCCCTTTCTATCTTTACGGGTGGTAATCACCTCGTCAATAATACCGTATTCTTTTGCTTCCTGTGCTCCCATGAAATAATCACGGTCGGTATCACGGGCAATTTTTTCAATCGGTTGCCCTGTCCGCTCAGACAAAATACGGTTGATCTGATCTTTGGTACGCAAAATCCAGTCAGCATGAATCTTGATATCCGTTGCCTGGCCCCTTGCACCACCTAAAGGTTGATGAATCATCACTTCACTGTTAGGTAATGCATAACGTTTCCCCTTCGTACCCGCGGCAAGCAAAAAAGCCCCCATACTTGCAGCAAGGCCCATGCACATCGTGGAAACATCCGGTTTGATAAATTGCATGGTGTCGTAAATGGCCATTCCAGCGGTTACAGAACCACCTGGAGAATTTATGTACATATGTATATCCTTTTCAGGATCCTCCGCTTCCAAAAACAGAAGCTGTGCCACGACCAAATTGGCAACATGATCATCGATTGCACTGCCAATAAAGATGATCCTGTCCTTCAACAGTCGAGAGTATATGTCATAGGCGCGTTCCCCTCGGTTGGATTGTTCAACAACCATTGGGATCAAGGGCATAAAATACACCTCTTTCGGGGTTTGTTGTCATTCTATCCTTCACTTCACCTGTCAGACAAGGAATTTCAGGTAGAATGGGTTTGAAAAACAAGGCACGTATTATACGTGCCTTGTTTTCCTTTCTCTATAATCATTATGCCGCATTTTTACTACTCAATACAAGTAGATCGATGGTTTTCTTGGTGATGAGTTGTTCCTTGATTCGCTCAACTCCACCTTCACCCAACCAGCGGCGAATTTCTTCGACATCTCGTTCCATTTGTTCTGCAAGCTGGTTGATTTCCTGTTCTACTTCTTCATCCGTTACTTCGATATTTTCTGCTTTTGCAATGGCTTCCAGCACGAGATCTGCACGAACTTTTTTCTCAGCATCCGCTTTAAACTGTTCCCTTATTTTCTCTTCTTCCTGACCGGTAAACTCCAGATACATTTTCAGATCCAAACCTTGATAGCGCAGTTGTTGCTCAAACTGCTGCAACATGTGATCAACTTCCCGCTCGATCATGACAGGCGGAATATCGATTTCTGCCTTTTCCGCAGCCTGTTCAACAAGCTGGTTGCGAATATAATTCTTTCTCTCCGTGTCAGCACGATCCTGTAACTTTTTCTCAATATCTGCTTTTAACTCATCCAACGTATCAAACTCACTGACATCCTGGGCAAATTCATCATCGAGTTCAGGCAAGTTGAGACGTTTGATTTCATGCAATTTGACTTTGAAAGTAGCTGGTTTGCCAGCCAGGTTTTCCGCATGATACTCTTCTGGGAAAGTAACCTGAATCTCTTTCTCTTCGCCGGCTTTCATTCCGAGCAGTTGCTCTTCAAAGCCGGGGATAAAGGTACCAGAGCCTACCTCAAGTGTATACTTCTCAGCTTTTCCGCCTTCAAATGCTTCGCCATCCATAAATCCTTCGAAATCGATGATGACACGGTCACCATTTTCAACCGCCCCATCTTCAACTACTTCCAACTGGCCTTGCTGCTTTTGCATTTTGGTCAGTTCAGCTTCGACATTCTCTTCGGTTACTTTAAAGTCATCCTCAGGTACTTCCACTTCCAGGCCTTTGTATTCGCCTAGCTTCACTTCTGGTTTTACCGTTACTTTTGCTTTGAAAATCAGGCTTTTTCCTTTTTCAAGCTGCTCAATGTCGATTTCCGGACGGTCCACAGGTTCGATTCCCGTTTCTTTGATAGCCGCTTCATAAGCTTCCGGCAACAAAATTTCCAACGCATCTTCATATAATGCTTCGACTCCGAAGCGTTGTTCGAAAATAAAGCGTGGAACTTTTCCTTTTCTGAATCCAGGTACGCTTACTTTCTTCACTACTTTTTTAAATGCTTGATCCAATGCTTTGTTTACTGCTTCGACATCTGTTTCTACAGTAAGGATTCCCACATTTTTTTCTGTTTTTTCAAAACTGGCTTTCATCGAATTGCTACCTCCTGCGGAATCTATTTATCCCATCTGGCAAAGCATGAGGGACTACTTTTCGGGAGATTAAGTAAAATGTCCAATACTCACAACCATTTCATTATATCACAGGGTTACTCCATTGCAATAAATCAAGCCGCGTTCATGGCTTTGGTTATATTGGTAAATTCTCACTGACTGGATGCAAACAAAAAATTCTTGAAAAAAAGACGGAATTTACCGCAACCGCTTCCCATTCCCCAATGTACGACCAATTATGTATTTTTCTTCCCTGAGCTTAGACCATTGTAATATATGAAAGCCCTGTATGTAAAGACTATACTCGAATCCGTCGTGATCAAAATCAACCCGAACACAAAAAAGAATAATGCGAAATTATCATAAAAATGTTATAATAAAGATAAATTAATATTTTCCAACTCTACCTTTCATTCAAAGGAGAGGGTTCCTTCATGATAGAACAATGCAAACATTTTATCGAAGAATGGCTTGTGGAAAATTATAGCCGAAGAGATATTTTTTTTGAACTGGACGAATGCTGGGATGTGTTAAGCAATCAAGAAGTTGAGCCGATGCAAGTCATCCATATTTTTGACGAATTAAAGAACAGGAACATGATTTCCCATACTTTTACCCTTCAATTTTATTCAGTGGCCAAACAAAACAGTCCTGAAATGGAATATGTCATGTCGGTCCTTCAGTACAATGATACCTTGTACAGTCAACCCTTTGTGCAATTTACAAACAATGGCTGTTGGGACAAGAAAAAAACGCTTGATTTCTTTGCAAAAGTGCTCTCTTTCAATGCAAGCGGGGAAGAGCAGAATCCAGTAAATCAAGAGAATCTCGACCCGGAAGATCACTTAACCAATGAATCTGCTGATGAAGAAACAGAACAACGCATCCTGTCCACAGCCCTTCCCAAAGACAGACAAATCCATTTCCAACCCTTACTGATTGGAGGCGAAGACGAAATGGAAAAGAACCTGGAACAAAGTGAACGTCACTCCTTTACCTTTTATCCAGATTCTTCAATCACCGACCCTGATCCTTCACGATCCATTCATCCCCATCAGGATATTTCCGCACAGCTGGAACATGTCATTCATCAACTGGAGACAGGCATTGAGTTATCTGCCCGTATCTACCTGAAGCAGGGAGACATCAAGGAATTGATGCGCATCTTGCTGGAAGTGCAAAATGAACTGTGCGAGATCAAAAACTCCCTTGACAACGAAATGAAACAAGAGGCCTGACCAATGGATATCAAACAAATCGTTACTGACTATAAACTCTTTATTGATACAAGTACACTCATGTCTCCCCATGCTCTCGAATTTCTGATGAATAAACTCTCCGTGCAACTGCATCAAAACCGCCAACAAGCCATCATACCCAACAAGGTGGTGGAAGAAATCAACAAACATCTCGCCAATCCCGAAAAAGGAAAGCGGCAATTGGCCGAGCAAGCCATGGATATCCTGGAATATTACAGTCAATATCAACTCATCCGTATTCTGGGTGACAAAAATGATCCTTTCCTGGACCAGACCATTCTCATGGTTTTTACCCGTTTTCGTACTCAATATAATCTTGCCCTCATTACCCAGGACCGTGGATTGGCTTTTGATGCAAACAAACTCAACCAGCAAGAAGCCGTCTTCTCCCGTAAACAGATTCTCACGCTCAAGATTGATCGAAACGGAAAATTGGTTCCATGGGACTTCCGCAAAAAAAACGCACAGCCAAAGAAAGGGCCATACCGTTTTCCACTCGCTACCAAAGTTCGGAGCAATCTGGACCAGACATTAACCGTTTCTCATATCCCTGCTCTTCACGACTCTGTCTATTCCAAACGTTTTGGCCATCTTCGCCTGATCAAACAGATCGGCAGTGGCGGAGAAGGAGATATTTTCGAAACAGAAAACGGACTGATCTGCAAGATCTACAAAGAGAAAGCACTTACCCAAGGACGTTTGGACAAGCTCCAGCGAATGACTTCTTTTACAGTACATCAGGCAGGAATTTGTTGGCCCAAAGACATCGTTTTAAACAAACAGGGGCAATTCGTCGGCTACTTAATGGATAAGGCCAAAGGAGAACGGATGCAAACCTCCATTTTTGCCAAACCCGTTTTATTGAAGAAACATCCTGATTGGACACGCAGGCACCTGGTCCAACTCGGCCTGACCATTTTGGAGAAGATTAAATATTTGCATGACCATCATATTATCATTGGAGATATCAATCCATGCAACATCCTGATCCAAAACGAACGGGAGGTGTACTTCGTCGATACGGACAGCTATCAGATTGCTGATTTTCCCTGTCCAGTCGGAACCGTCAATTTCACTGCACCCGAAATTCAGGGAAAAAACTTCAAAAGCTTTTTGCGGACTTTTGATCATGAATACTTTGCGGTGGCTACCCTCGTATTTATGATTCTCTTGCCCGGCAAGCCTCCTTTTGCCCAACAAGGCGGGGGCACCCCGGCAGAAAATATCAAAAACCATCTCTTCCCCTATCCTCTAAAAGACAAATCAACCAAAAAAGCTCCAGACGGCCCTTGGCGTTTTATATGGAGTCACCTCCCCTATCGGACCAAAGAGGCATTTTACCAAGTATTTAGTGAAAACCAACGAATCAGTACGGATCAATGGATCGACATACTCAACCACTATCTCACACTCATTCACCAAAATAAAGCCAGTGATGAGCTTTTTCCCAAGGGATACAAAATCCCGGATAACAAAAGAACCTGGGCTTACTGTCAGGAAAAAGGCTGTGGCAAACATTTCGAGATTCATCAGGATCGAAAAAACACACTCGAGCAGAACAAACGCAAAATTTTATGTGATGAATGTCTGGAAAAGTTAAGGTTAGAAAAACTGAAAAAACAGCTGCTGGAGCCTTCATCGGGTTCCGAGCCGTCCAGCTGGTCTGAACCGTATATTTCTTCTGCTCCTCCATCACCACCCAAGCAGCACAAACCCCGTCCCAAACCACCAAGACCTCAGCCCAGTCCAAGATCTCAACCCAATCGACAGCCCAATTCCACACCACCATCCAATCCTTATCAAAACAAATCCATATTGGATATCTTCTTTGATTGGCTCAAAAGCAAACTTTAGGAGGTTTTTATGGACGATTTATTTTTGCAACATAAAGAATTGATTGAAAATCCAACAGCCCGTGTACCCATCTGTCTGGTTCTGGATCGAAGCGGTTCGATGAGTGGCGAACCAATTGCTGAGTTAAATAAAGGGGTTCAGTTATTTATCCAAAGCATCCGCCGCGACGATATCGCTGCAGCCGCTGCAGAAATTGCGATTGTTTCTTTTGGCGACGAGGCTCCGCGAAAAGAATTGGATTTTGGTAGCATTGAACGTCAAAAAGTTCCCTATTTGACGGCCTCAGGACTGACACCGATGGGTGCTGCTGTCAATATGGCCCTCGATATGCTGGAATTGCGCAAAAAAATGTACCAGCAAACCGGGGTCGATTACTATCAACCATGGATGGTTCTCATGACAGACGGTGCACCTACCGATGATATTACGCAAGCAGCCGAACGCTCTACCCAACTTGCCCTGGCGCGGAAACTCACCGTGTTTCCCATCGGAATCGGTCCTCATGCTGATCTTTCTGCCCTGAAACAGTTTTCACCCCGGCGTGATCCTGCCAGACTAAAAGGCCTCAACTTCAGTCTATTCTTTGAATGGCTCAGTAAAAGTGTATCTGCTGTTTCCCAATCAACCCCAGGCGAAAGAATTCCACTTCCGAAAACAGGCGGGTGGGACGAACTATAACCCTATTTGATGGAGTGGAAATCCATGATATCTGAATGGAAAGCAGTAAGTGCTCATGTGATGGGTCGGTCTCATATGAAAAAACAGCTCCCCTGTCAAGATCACACCTTTCACATCACCCAAAATGATGTGACAGCCATCGTTCTTGCTGACGGTGCCGGTTCCTGCCCGCGTTCACATGAAGGAGCAGAAATCGCCACAACCCATTGCGCCTATCTTCTCACCCATTCTTTTACGGACATGATCGAAAAGGGAGACAGAGAGCTTGCCCAAATGATTTTATCCGAAATAAAAAATCAGTTTCCGATCGACGAAAATGAAAAAGATCCGGTTGAATCCATGAAACAGTTTGCCTCTACTCTGTTATTTGTCGCTGTTAGAGACGACACTTACCTCGCAGGCCATCTGGGAGATGGCTTAATCGCCTATCAAGAAGGAGAAGAGTGTAAAATTCTCTCGTATCCACAAAATCATGAGTTTATCAATACGACTTTTTTTACCACTTCGCTCGATGCACTGGAACATTTTCAGTTTTACCGCGGTTCCGTCCAGCAAATTCATGGATTTATGCTTATGTCAGACGGATCTGCCGAATCGCTTTATTCCCGAAAAGATCAATCATTAGCTACTGCTGTAAACAAAATGATGGGATGGCTGGAAAAATATCCAACCGATGTCGTGCAGGAAGCCTTAATGCAAAACTTAAAATCCATGTTACGCGAAAAAACGATGGATGACTGCTCTCTCGCCATGATGAAAAAATTGAGGACAAACGAAGAAATCGTCTAAGAAAAGCCCCTCTGTCCCCGACAGAAGGGCTTTTCTGATGTTTTTTATCATGAAAAGGACTATGCAAACCAATCTTCGTATATTTCCATCTTCCCATTTAAAATAATAATGGAACCGGAAATTATCATAATATTTATTTATTATTGATTAATATAAATACTTGTATTAAAATAGACTTGAACAGTTGTGAAATCGTTTGCATAAACTAATGGGCAGTTATGTCATAAGCAGTTTTAAATCAGGGATATCCGTATTCAATGTGCTATTTATTGTGTTATTTTGCGAAAACGTTTGCACAGGAGGTTCTTATGAAAAAATCCCTATTTTTCTTTCTTGTTTTGACTCTCTTACTTAGTTTCATTTCTTATACAGGAGAACTTAAAGCGAGTGCCCTTTCTTCCACCGATTGGCAAGAAAAAAGCATTTATTTCATCATGACCGATCGCTTTTCCAACGGTGATCCATCCAATGACAATTATGGTGGATTTCATGCCGATAAAAATGACCCTCGAAAATATCATGGAGGCGATTTCCAAGGAATTATCAATCAGTTGGATTACATTAAAAACATGGGTTTCACTGCCATCTGGATCACACCTGTTACCATGCAACGCAGTGCCAATGCCTATCATGGTTACTGGACTTATGATTTTTACAGTATTGATGGTCACCTGGGAACCATGGACAAGCTAAAAGAATTGGTACAAAAAGCGCATGCCAAAAATATCGCAGTCATGCTAGATGTTGTAGCTAATCATACAGGTGATTTTCAGCCGGGCAGTTATGCGAAAGCCCCTTTTGATCAATATGATTGGTACCATCATCATGGAGAAGTAATAGATTGGAATGATCAATGGTGGGTAGAAAATGGAGATGTTGCGGGACTGGATGACCTGAATCACGAAAATCCAGCTACTGCGGCAGAATTAAAGAAATGGATTGCCTGGTTGGTTCAAACAACAGGTGTAGACGGATTACGAGTAGATACTGTCAAGCATGTCCCCAAATGGTTCTGGAGAGATTTTGATCAAGCTGCGAATACGTTCACGATCGGTGAAGTATATCATGGAGATCCAGCGTATGTCGGCGATTATACCAATTACTTGGATGCAGTTCTAGATTTTCCAATGTACTACACCATCAAAAATGTATTTGGGCAAGATCAATCCATGTACCAACTGAAAGACCGATATGCACAAGATTACCGTTATAAAAATCCGATGACCAATGGTTTATTCATTGACAACCATGATGTACCGCGTTTCTTAAATGAAGCATCCGGAAAACCGGGACAATCCTGGGATAAATGGCCGCAGTTAAAAACAGCACTCGGTTTTATCTTTACTTCACGTGGGATCCCCATTGTATATCAAGGTACAGAGCAAGGATTTAGCGGTGGGCAGGATCCTTACAATCGTGAAGATATGGTTTTCAACTCCAATCATGAGCTCTATAAATATATCGCTAAACTCAATTACATCCGAAATACCCATCCAGCCTTACGTAAAGGCTCACAAAAAGAGAAATGGGTAGATGATACATTCTATGCCTTCCAGCGCTCCTATAATGGTGATGAAGTGATTGTCTTGATCAACAATTCGTGGAATAGTCAAACACGGACCATTCCAAACCTGGACAATCTATCCAATGGCACAACCTTGTACAACCAAATGGGATCAGACTCCGTCCAAGTGAGCAATGGCTCTATTACTACCACACTAGGCCCAAAGGAAGTAAAGATTTTCACAAAATAGAACCACCCAAAAAAAGTTGTTTTCAAACAATGGTATCGGGATTTGGCTATACTACCCACTTCCAGAATAATAAAACCCGCTTCCAAAGCAATGGAAGCGGGTTTTGGCGTCCCAGGAGAGATTCGAACTCCCGACCGACGGCTTAGAAGGCCGCTGCTCTATCCAGCTGAGCTACTGGGACACGCTGTCATATCGATCTTTCAAACGAACGATTTTATTTTATAACGCCCTACCTTTTTTGTCAACAGGAAAATTTAAAAACAGCCATGGGCTGGTGGCATCTTTCTCAAAAAGAAAAAATGCCACCACGCTCATGAATTTCTTTTCCATCGATTTGATGATACGTAGCTTTTACCTGTTTGTTGACGACTTCCAAACAAG
This sequence comes from Thermoflavimicrobium dichotomicum, assembly GCF_900114055.1. Classification (GTDB taxonomy): domain Bacteria; phylum Bacillota; class Bacilli; order Thermoactinomycetales; family Thermoactinomycetaceae; genus Thermoflavimicrobium; species Thermoflavimicrobium dichotomicum. Next base: position 89,392 of record NZ_FORR01000009.1, read on the forward strand.
CATAAGTCGGATAAGGAAAGCCGCGTGGATAAGAAATGCTTCCGGGATTCAGCAATAAAACATCACCCATTTTTTCACAAAAAGGATAGTGAGAGTGACCGAAACAAACAATATTGGCTCCGACCTCTTCACCCCGGTATTTCACTGGAAGCGGTGTCGTTTTGACACGCCACTTATCCCCATGGGTAACATAAAACCTTAAACCTGCTCCCTCCCATATGGCCTCTTCAGGTACATCTTCCCAATCACAATTCCCTTTGACAACCGTCATGGATACGGAGGGGAGCTGATCTCGATCCGTGCAAAAATCTCCACAATGAATCACATGATCCGGAGATTCCCGCTCAATAATCTGGTTAAGTAAATTCCCTTTTCCATGAGAATCACTTACCAATAATACTTTCATTTCATCACCTTCTGCTCAAACGAATACTCTTTCTTTAGTAGAGTTAGCAGTTGTTCTGTTGCCTTTGCCCGATGGCTCAGTTGGTATTTGCGTTCACTTGGAAGTTCTGCCATCGTTTTCTTCTCCGTTGGAAGATAGAATACAGGATCATAGCCAAATCCTTCGGTCCCTCTCGGTTCAGTGATGATGAAACCGCTGCACTCACCACGTACGATTTTTGTCTCTTCTCCTGGAATGGCCAGGGCCATCGCACAAACATAAAATCCCTGTCGTTCCTCTTCAGGGATCGACTGGATACGTTCGATCAACTTTTGGTTATTCTCTTCATCTGTGGCATTGGGTCCTGCATAACGGGCCGAATAAACGCCGGGTTCTCCGTTTAGGGCAGGAACCACCAATCCAGAATCATCCGAAATGACCGGGCCTCCAATAACCCGACTGATCGTTTCTGCTTTTTTCCGCGCATTGCCCTCAAATGAATCCTGATCCTCATCCACTTCGGGTAATCCAGGGAAATCATCCAGCCCTTTTACTTCCAGATTCAGTTCTGCAAACAAATCACGGAATTGCTTCAGTTTCCCTTTGTTTCTCGTTGCTATTAATATATAAGAAAATGGCCAAGCTTTCATTCCGATGATCCTCCTGCTGTTTCTCCTTCTTTCATTTCTGCTTTTTCTTCTGCTTTTTTGCCGACCAGTTCAGCAATCTCTCCCAAAGTCTCCTTCTGGATCGCAATGAGATGATCTACTCCATACTTAGCCAAACGGAGCAAATCCGTCAACTGTTCAGACGAAAAAGGAGCTTCCTCACCTGTTCCTTGAATTTCCACATACTTACCTTTACCCGTCATAACCACATTCATATCCACAATAGCCGAAGAATCTTCTTCATAACATAAATCCAAACATGGATTATCTCCTACAATTCCTACACTTGTCGCAGCCAAAAAATCATTGACAGGCAGATAGGGCAGGGTTCCATTTTTCACCAGTGCCGCCAGAGCATCGACCATCGCTACAAATGCCCCGGTAATCGAAGCCGTCCTTGTTCCACCGTCCGCCTGGATCACATCACAGTCCAACCACAAGGTTCTCTCTCCCAGTACGTCCAAATCCACCACGGAGCGTATCGCTCTACCGATCAGTCGCTGAATTTCCATTGTCCGCCCGCTTACTTTTCCTTTACTCGCTTCCCGAATCGTCCGTGTTTGGGTTGCCCGCGGCAGCATGGAATATTCAGCAGTAATCCATCCTTTTCCAGAGTTGCGCAAGAAAGGGGGAACACGATCTTCCACTGTCGCTGTACAGATCACCCTGGTATCTCCGATCGAAATCAGTACCGAACCTTCTGCCGGCTTTATGTATCCACGAATCATCTCTACTTTTCTCAATTCGTTATAGGTTCGTCCGTCAACCCGCAATGAATTTCCCTCCTGTATTCATTCACTTAAGTATAGCATACCCTATGAGGCGAAAGTTGAATAAAAAGAAAAAAGGATGATGCATGATCATCCTCATTATAACTCACTTGGATTGATCATCTGTGGACGGCTAATGGGTGCATCAATATTTTCTCCTTTTTGTCCAAAGACTCCCACGGTATTTTTACCATTGACTGTAATTTTCACTTTGGAAACCGAATTATTTTCAGTCAGAGAAAGAACGATGGATTGCAGTGCATCTTTGGATGCTGTTTTCGTGCTGTTGTACTGCAATAACTGCTCTCCAAAATCAGCGGTAACCATATCGCCTTTGGTAGAGACCTGATTGACCTCCGTATTGGCATCAATGACACCAAACAGGGATGAATTCTGTTTCGGGCCTTTGATCAACTCTTTCAATGTCGCTTCGGCTACATTCTCCTGCCGATGAACCATTCGGGTCACTGGTACAAAATATACCATATTTTCTTGGTTTTGTCCCAAAAAGTAAATCGTGACAGGCATACTCTGATTAATATTGACTCCTTCTGTCACTTCTACATTGATCCCGTTCTCCCGGGTCAAATGTTGGGCCGGTGTGTGTCCCTGGGGCATGGCCTCCAACGGTTTTCCATCTACCCAAATATTGACTGCCTTAATATCATCAAAATCGGTCAATGTCCAGGTCACAGCATCCAGGATTTTCTTTTCTAATTTTTTATCATAGTTCAAAAATTCCCTGGAGAAATCGACATTGGCCACTCCAGCTTGTACATGAAGCCCCTTCACTTTTGTACCTTTTGGCAAGACAGCCGAGAATCCTTGTGGTAAATGAGACTGGACAGGTCCGCCTTCAACCAGATAAGACAGTACTTTTTTGGCATCCATTTCCTTTTTGGCTACTGGAATCGTATACGGAACAACATACCCTGTTTCTGTCAGCAAGTATAACTCCGTTCCATTTTTTCGCTTCTCTTTCAAGGCCTGACTTTCATTTTGGGGTTTGGTATTGACCAGATGGGCGTGTTCTTTTTGTACATGCTCTGGCGGCGGGTCAATTTCCTGGGAAGATTTCGAATCAGGCCCAAACAAACAACCGGTTAACATGAGCGGAAAAAGCAAAGTGACTGCTGCAAGCCGTCTTTTTTTATCAAACATGGATCAATTCCCTCCTAGGACAAAGCTTTTATTACATGTATACGAGCCCTAGGAGGTTTTAGCACTTAACCAACAAAAAACTTTTGTGCCAAAGGTGTGTTGATCATCGGCAGCTCCACTTTTTCCACCTGAACCGTTTGTCCCAACCAATCTTTCGCGATTTGGGCAAACGTTTCTGGACAGCCCGTTGTAAAAAAGCGATGAAACTTTTTCTTTTGCGCCAACAGGCCTTGATGGTGCAAAATGGTGCTCAATTCTGCCGCTGTCTCTTCAGCCGAACTGATAATTTTCACTTCCTCCCCCATCACCTGGCCAATTAAATCAGCAAGCAGGGGATAATGTGTACAGCCCAAAATCAACGTATCCATCTGTTTGTCCTGAAATGGCTTTAACGCTTCTGCCACCACTTCAAAAGCACGAGGTGAATGATGGCCACCGCTCTCAACCAAAGGAGCCAGGGTTGGGCAAGCCAAACTGTGAACAGTCAAAGATGGATGAAGATCTGCCAGAGCTTTCTCATAGGCTTTGCTTTTGATGGTTCCCTGTGTACCGATGACACCGATCTGTCCATGACGGGTCACTTTGATCGCCGCTCGTGCACCTGGTTCAATCACCCCCAGTACAGGGATGGAGAGCTCATTTCGCACTTCTTCCAGTGCAGCTGCAGTCGCCGTGTTGCAAGCGATCAAAAGCGCTTTTAATGGAAATTGCTGAAGGAAACGGATAATTTCAAAGGTAAACTTCCTAACCTCTGACATCGTCCGTGGACCGTACGGACAGCGCAACGTATCTCCAAAATAGTAGATCGTCTCTCTTGGCAGTTGACGCATCACTTCTTTTGCGACCGTTAGTCCACCCACTCCTGAATCCAGAATTCCTATGACATCATCATTTTCGGGTCGATTCACTGTTTCATCTCCATTCTGCTCTTACCAACAATCCTACGCAAAAGAGTTTTCATTTTAAATATCCTTCATTTCATGATATAAAATAGCCAAATGTTTTTTGATCTCAATTGCTTCGTCTTCAGATATATGCGATAAAACTTCAGCCAGATATTGCCGACGGGCTTCCAGCACTTCTTTAATGATTTCCGATCCCCGCTCCAACAGATGGATACGTACAACACGACGATCCCGTTCATCACGCACGCGAGCGACAAGCTGGTTTTTCTCCATACGGTCAATGAGATCCGTCATGGTACTGCAAGCGAGATACATTTTCTGACTCAATTCGCCAATCGTCAAATCCCCTTCTTTTTCGAGCCAAAGCAAAGCATTGAACTGGGGTGGGGTGATGGGAAAATGATGAAGAATTTCTCTTCCTTTTCTCTTTACAATAATACTCATTTCCCGCAGTAAACGTTCAATCTCGTTTACTGTCTCTGGCGATAGTGGACGATGTTTTTCTTCGCTCATTTGCGTCTCCTTTAACTCCCATAATGGAAAAACTTATTCGAAAGCAAGTATATAAGAAAAAATGGATTCTGACAAATTTAAAACGAATCCTTCCCTACCTGCATCACGTATTGAGCCCAATCGCCACTATGGATATAGATTCCTTTCTTGATCAAAAAATCCCGATCTTTATAAAAATAAACAAAAGCTGGTATTTGCTCTTGTTCTGGAAGATGTACCAGCATTTCGACTCTTTCATAAAGATTGTCTGGATGAGATAGACCATAATAATCTTCCAATTCGTCCACTCTTTTCAATATCGCCAAATCGATTTGATAGATTTCCCCCATCACTTGATCCTGACCTGCAATCATGCCCGGGTACCCTTCTCGGGTATCATACAAGGCCCCTTGTACCCATGCTCTTGGAAAAGCCAGCCTGGCTCCCCGTAGAACATCATGGTACTTCATTCCCATCCGCAGTGAACCGTAGGCAAACAGATACATCAGCAACACCTGCCACTAAAATATGGACAAAAGCTATGCACGTCCAGAATTTTCCTGCTTCAGCGTGTCCCACCCCGCATATTGGCTACCCAGGTGGAAGCTGTGGTGGATCTCGGTGTAGACTTTCCATCCTCAGATAGAGGAGTGGTCTATTGTTACGCTTTCAATACTGGCAAGGAAAGATCAACTCTACTCTTTCAATCCTCTAAAATAAGTGTATTCCATTGTTACTTGATGATTGAAAAAAAAGTACCATGTTGGCTTTGGTTTCAATCCTCTTATAGAGGTGTATACCATTGTTACTGCCGATGCCCCTAGGCCTTGATTTTTCCGGCTTCCAGAGACCTTTTGCGAACACCTCCCGATTTTGACGATTTTTTCACCACTTTTCTGCCCCAAGAGTTGTCAGAAAACGGGTGAATCCCTTGTGTACCAAGGGGTTTCGCGTTTGCGACGACCCCTTGGGATTTTTCCGAAGCACATGGTGTTCGCAAATACCAGATATTTACAAAACAGACGAAGGATGAATATAAAATCTTCTCAAAAAATAGTACTCTTTTTCATCCAAAAAAACAACCATGGATTTCAATCTATGATCATCCTTCGTCCATTCAACAGCCAAAAACAAAAAAGGATCCCTTCATTCAGATCTTCATCCTGAATAAGGGATCCATGCTCGTGATCTTTCTATTTTTTTTCTACTGCATGTCCACCAAACTCATTGCGCAGGGCGGCAACGACCTTGCCATGGAAGGTATCCTCTTCCAGCGAACGATAACGCATCATCAAAGACAACGCAATCACAGGGGTCGGTACCTGGAAATCGAGTGCATTTTCGACCGTCCATTTTCCTTCTCCGGAAGAGTGCATCACTCCACGGATGCTTTCCAGGCGCGGATCTTTTGCAAAGGCACGTTCTGTCAGTTCCATCAGCCAGCCACGGATGACGGAGCCGTTCGCCCATACCCGGGCCACTTCCTCATAGTTGAAGTCAAACGGACTTTTGTGCAGCACTTCAAATCCTTCAGCAATGGCCTGCATCATTCCGTACTCGATCCCATTGTGAACCATTTTGAGAAAATGACCGCTTCCGCTTTTTCCTGCATACAAATAACCTTTTTCCACTGAAATATCCCGGAAGATCGGCTCTACCTTTTCAAAAACTTCCTTATCTCCGCCGATCATCAGACAGGCTCCGTGACGTGCTCCTTCCATCCCACCCGATGTTCCTACATCCAGGAAATGAATTCCATGTTTGCGCAGACGATCTGCCCGTGCGATGGAATCTTTGTAATTCGAGTTACCCCCTTCGATCAGGATATCTCCCGGTGAAAGTAGCGGGGTCAAAACATCAATGATTTGATCAACAGTCTCTCCAGCCGGCACCATGAGCCAGATTACCCGTGGAGCTGGCAACAAGCCAACCAGCTCTTCGATGGATGAAGAGGGGATTGCTCCTTTTCCTGCCAATTCCTGTCTTGGTTCTTGATTGACATCATATACGACCACTTCATGCTGATGATCCAACAAGTTCAATACCAGGTTAAATCCCATTTTACCTAATCCGATCATGCCCAGTTTCATTTTCCTTCTGCCTCCTCTACCATCCTTTTACACAAACAGGTCAAGAACAAGGATGAGTCCCAATGCCACAACAGAGATAATCGTTTCAAGTGCTGTCCATGTTTGCAAGGTTTCCTTGACCGACATGCCAAAGTACTCTTTGATCAACCAGAAGCCCGAATCGTTCACATGGGAGAGAATCAATGAACCGGCCCCTGTCGCCAAAGTCAGCAATTCCAGATTCACTCCTGGCATGGTCGCGGCAATCGGCGCCACAATACCAGCGGCAGTCATCATCGATACGGTTGCTGAACCTGTTGCAACCCGGATCAATGCTGCAATCAGCCAGCCCAGAATAATGGGCGAAATCGCTGAATGTGCTGCCATTTCGGCAATTTGTTTTCCGATGCCTGATTCGAGCAATACTTTATTGAACGCACCACCTGCACCAATCACCAGCAGAATGGATGCCGTTGGTCCCAGGCATTCATTGGTAAAGGCCAGGATTTTGTCACGGGTAAACCCACGCGCATATCCCAAGGTGAAGAATGAAACAATAACTGCAATCAATAAGGAAATGATAGGATCTCCAATAAATTCGAGCGCTCCACGTAAACGGTCACCTTTGGGTAGCGAAAGAGTTGCCCAGGAAGAAGCGATCATGAGAAACACCGGTAATAAAATGGTAAACAAAGTAATGCCAAAGCCAGGCAAATCTTTTTCTTCTCTTTGTACAACTAACTGATCCCCTATTTCTTTGGGTACCTCTTTATGAATGCGGGATCCGATCCACTTTCCATATATCGGTCCGGCAATCGCTGCAGTAGGTAAACCAATGATCAGCGAATACAAGATGGTCAGCCCGACATTCGCTTTGAAAATATCGACTGCGGCCATCGCTGCCGGATGCGGAGGAACCAGTCCATGTACAACAGACAGTCCGGCAACCAAAGGAACACCGATTTTAATCAAAGACATGCCTGTTTGTCTGGCAATAGTAAAGACAAGCGGAATCAACAATACAAAACCTACTTGGAAAAAGACAGGAATTCCTACAATAAAGGCAACAAACATCATCGCCCAGTGAACACGCTGCTCACCAAAGCGATTTATCAAGGTTTTGGCAATTCGTTCAGCTCCACCCGATTCAGCCATCATCTTACCAAGCATGGTGCCAAGTGCCAAAACGATCGCCAAAAATCCAAGGGTGTTTCCCATTCCCTCTTTAATGACCTTAATAATCTGCTCCAGTGACATTCCTGTGGCCAGGCCAACCCCGACCGCAGTCATAATGAGGGCGACAAAGGGATTCACTTTTAACCATGTAATCAGTAAGAGCAAAACGATGATCGCCGCAATCACCATCATGATCATGCCCATGATATAAAGCCTCCTCTCGCTCTAAAAACGGCCTTCTGTCTGAAATTTCGCCAGCAGTTCAAATTCATCTTTCAACTTGTGATAGACTCGTTCATACATATAAAACATTTCCATATACACTTCGGTGTTCTCTATGTGTGGTTGATGACGGTGAGAAATCCGGATCCAATCCTTGACCTCTTTCAGTTCCTTCATCTCACCCAATGCATATAGCGCCAGTGCTGCCGCCCCCAAAGCCGATGCCTCATGGCTCTCCGGTACCAACAGCTCCCTGCCCATGACATCCGATAAAATCTGGCGCCATGTCGGTGACTTGGCAAAACCGCCAGAAGCTCGAATGTCTTTGGCTGGGCCTACCAAATCATGCAAGGCTACGCCTACCGACAAAATACTGAAAATGACTCCTTCCAATACGGCACGGATAAAATGCTCCCGTTTGTGATGCATGCCAATCCCAAAAAATACGCCTCGCGCATTGGCATTCCAGTACGGTGCCCTTTCTCCGCTCAGGAAAGGCAAAAATAAAAGGCCTTCTGAACCGGCTGGCACCTTTTCAGCATATTGGATGATCAAATCATAGGGATCGATGCCCAATTTTCTGGCCACTTCGATTTCAGGAGCAGCAAATTCATCTCTTAGCCAACGCAACAAAATGCCGCCATTGTTCGTAGGGCCACCAATCACCCAGTGACGATCCGTTAACGCATAACAGAATGTGCGTCCTTTTTCATCCGTTCTAGGGCGGTCTGTAACCGTGCGAATGGCTCCACTAGTACCAATCGTGACCGCGATTTCTCCATCTTCGATCGCTCCGACACCAAGATTGGCGAGTACACCATCACTTGCCCCCATCACAAACTTCGTATCTGAGCGCAGCCCCATCTGAATCGCCAGATGTTCATGAAGCCCTGTCAATACATGGGTGGTTGGCACGATGGTTGACAGCTGCTCGGATCGAATCCCCAATTGCTGAAGAACTTTTTCATCCCACTGCCGGTTTTGCAAATGAAACAGGCCCGTCGCCGAAGCGAGTGATTCATCCACCACAAACTGGCCAAAGAGACGGTAAACCACATATTCCTTGATGGAGACAAATTTGGCCGCTTTGGCAAACAGATCCGGTCTTTCCTCCTTGAACCATAGAATCTTGGTCAAAGGAGACATGGGATGAATCGGGGTACCCGTACGCAGATAAATCTGGTGTCCATCCCATTCGGTTTTGATCTTTTCCGCTTGCCGAACACTCCGATTGTCTGCCCAAATAATGCTCCGCGTGATCGGTTTGGCATCCCTGTCCAATAAAATAAGCGAATGCATGGCACAGCTCATACCCACTGCCAAAACCTGATCCTGGCTCGCATTCGCCTTCCTGAGTGCATGCCGGATACTATCGATCACCGCTTGCAGAATCTGCTCCGGCTCCTGTTCAGCCCAGGCGGGTTGTGGATGAATGAGCGGATAATCCACCGCATGCTTGCCTAAGATGACACCCCCCTTTCCAAATACAACTGCTTTCGTACTGGTAGTGCCTATATCTAAGCCTACTGCGACTTGTGAATCTTGCATAATCATCCCTCTGTTTCTTGCACATTCATTGCTTTCATTGTAACCGTTTCCAGAAAAATTATATGAAAAAAATTTTTATATAACAAGTATATTTGAGAAAAAAATTTCTGTATATATATGGTAACATGCAGAAATAAAAAAGTTAGATCCCAAAGGAATAAGGATTCATCCCTTCGATCTCCAACAATCTCCAGTTATAACCGTTTTTCAGCGATCACTTGTCGGATCTTTTGCAGACAGTCCAGTGTTTCTTCTGGACGTACCAAAGAGATGCCCACAAAGAGGGTATCAATCATGCTCAGCTGGGCTATTCGTGCCGCCATCGCTTCGGAGCGGAAATATGTTTCCCGGGCAGCGGTATACAATGTGACATCCGCCAACTTGCTCAGTGGCGACTTTCGGTAACTGGTAATCGCAATGACATGGGCTCCGGCTTTTTTCGCCACCTGACACGCATGCAGGATGTCTTTGTTGCTTCCGGAGTGGGAAATCCCCACAACCACGTCCCCTGGATGAAGCAGTGACGCCGACATCACCTGCATATGGGAATCCGTGTGAGCAATGCAAGCGATTCCGGTCCGCATGAATTTATGGTAAGCATCAATGGCAATCGCCCCTGATCCACCTGTGCCGTAAAATTCGATCCGCTTTGCTTCTTTCAGCAAAACGACCGCCTGCTCCAATGATTCCATATCCAGTACCTGCAGTGTATCCGACAGGCTGGCAGCATTGGTCTGAAACACTTTCCGCGCCACTTCCCTGATGTCATCATCAGCATGTACTTCTTCATGGATGTTTTGTAGCGGTTCCTGAATAATTTCCTGGGCCAGAGCAATTTTCAGCTCCTGATACCCTTTGAACCCCAGCTGTTTACACAGACGAAAAATCGTGGCCTCCGCACAACCCGTCACTTCGGCCAATTGACTGATGGACAGGTTCACCACATCCCCCGGATGTTCCAAAATATGTTGGGCGATTCCCTGCATTTTTTCAGACAAATGAGGATAGGCCGCACGAATCCGGGCAAGTCCACCGTTTCGATGCTGCTTGGCCATCGGGTTCACCTCCGTTCTTTTTTTAACCCTATCATAGCAGAGAACAGGATCGATTTCATGAAGAGGGACGTAATCAAAAAAACAGCCGACTTCACATAAAGTCGGCTGTCTAGGAACCTCTTTCAAATCCTCTATAAGAGGTGTTATTCCATTGTTACCGCCGGTGCCCCTAGGCCTTGTTATTTCTGGCTTCCAGAGACCGTTTGCGAACACCTCCCGATTTTGACGATTTTTTCACCACTTTTTTGCTCCAAGAGTTGTCAGAAAACAGGTGGATCCCTTGTTTATCAAGGGGTTTCTCGTTTGCGACGACCACCTGTATCATATTCGACTCCAAAAACAGAATATTGCACCCATCGACCATTGTTTTCAATAACTTGAATACCCGATTTCTCCGTTTATGATCCTCAAACAAAAATTTACAGAACTTATCGAAAAAATTGAGCGCTGTGGTCAATCCCCGCCAAATTTTTTTAACTTTTGATGTAATAAAAACGTAGTTTGTTCCTGCTTTCTCAGGCGCTAATCCATTAATGATATAATTTCATCCTGTTGATCTCGGCGCTCTACGATCAGCGTTAACACGTCCTGAACATCTTTTAGTCGCCGCCAATCTGTTCAAAGCCATGACCTATCTTGTCGTCCATTAATTCTATGCGCTCATAAACATTGTTGAATTCGTTCCTTAATCGGTTTTCCATTCCATCCAACAATGATTTAAGTACAACATAGCCTGCTTCTGCTTTATCATCTACAGATGCCGCACTCTCTTTTGCTGCTTGAACTTCTTCCCTTGTAACCATATTTGCTTTTAAGTGGTCAATGTCCGACTGCATTGTATTTAATTTTTGTAAAATAAGGTCCAGCTTATCATTATCGCTCATTCCGTACTCCTCCCTTTGCCATAGTAAATCAATCTATCATCATTAGCGGTATTTGTTTTTTCGTGCCTCTACAAATGCTTTTTTCCATTCTTCATCACTAGGGAAACCCAAACTATCAATTGCAAAAATTACAGCAATATTAACAATCTCAACGAGAGTATTTTCTTGAAGAGCAGAAAAATAAACATTTATATCAAAATCATTCCCATTGTGGGGTATTACTTGAACCTTATCAACTCCATAGACTGATGAAATAAGTGCAGCGAATTCATAGGCTTCCTTTCGATCACGGGCGCTAATGGTTGTGCTACGCACAGATACCAGCTCCTTTTTAGGATCATAGCTTCAGTATACACTATTTTTTCAATAAATTGGCAATATATATTTTTTTTATAAAAAAATAATACGGAGCTGTTGCCGCTGTAGCTCATAGTATTCTTACATTACTATCTGTTAAAGAATATGACTTCTTATATTGAATTTCGAGCCTACTTCTATGAAGAAAAAAAGCGGACATCCATTGTCAGTCTTAGTCTATCAATCCTCAGAGAGAGGTGTAATCCATTGTGATTCAGATTTTCAACGACATAATATGGAACATAAGACCTTTCAATCCTCATATAGAGGTGTATACCATTGTTACCGATGCTCCTAGGCCTTGATATTTCTGGCTTCCAGAATCCTTTTGCGAACACCTCCCGATTTTGACGATTTTTTCCCCGTTTTTTCGTCCCAAGAGTTGTCAGAAAACGTGCGAATTCCTTGTGTACCAAGGAGTTTCCCGTTTGCGACGACCCCCTGGGATTTTTCCGAAGCACATGGTGTTCGCAAATGCTAGATATTTCCAAAATCAAATGTACTGCTTCTGCTGTCTCTATTCAGATGCAAGAGAATATGGGGAAGTTAATATTATCAATTTATTACCTATAAATGTTAAAATAAATAAAAAAAGGAAAATTTGATATTTACTTTCCTGAATTGTGAGAATATAATAATAAATAGGTAACCGGTTACTAATTTTTTTGGAAGGCGGTTGATAAAAGTGAAAAAAGGTGTTGCTTTTCTAGCTGCCGTATTTGTTTTTATGCTTTCAAGTGTGTCAGTGTTTGCTGAAGCTGCATCAGCAAGTATCCATTATGGAAAACGTAGTGCTACATCTGGACCAGTCTATCTGGATGCTGGTCATAAGCTCCGTATCCAGGTATCTAACGATGGTTCAAGTGAAAGTGCTGTATACTACGAAGTGTATTCTGGCTGGAACAATACTAAGGATTATGGTACAGTTGCTCCTGGTGGAAGGGTCGATAAACTCAAAGGTCTGCCAGTGGGTGAGTATCGGATTTATATCAAGTGTAAGCATGGTGATCGCTGTAGAGCACGTGCTACCATCAGTGACTAATCTCTTTCTTTCTAACTAAAAAGAACAGAAGCTCCTTCCTGCATGAACATCAGGAAGGAGCTTTATTTGTGATAAAAGAGACGAGGATGGCTCAAAAGGTACGAGTCATCCTCATTTTTATCGTGCTCCCAGCATGGGCACATTCTATCAGGTACATCATGCTGGATTGACTGGAAAATGTACAAAAAAACGTAGACACGGTTATGTTCGCTATGCCGATGACAGCACAATTTTTATGTAAAAAGCCGGAAAGCAAGCGAATGGAATATGCCATCAGGCTTTGAAATCGATGATTTACTTTTCCTTTTCCTTTTTCAAAACAAAAGTGAGGCTTGCGCCTTTTTCGGTTAAATTGATTTCTTTTGTTACTGGTTGATAACCTTCTTTGGCAATTTTGATCTGATATTTTCCAATGGGCAAGCTCCATTGAAACTTGCCTTTTTCGTCAGTTACCTTCCCGATTTCAGGTAGAGAAACCTGGAATTGGGGAATGGGTTCGACCGCTGCTTGTGCCACGGGTTGACCCTGTTCATCTGTAACGGTTCCCTGCAGGAGACCTTGTTCTTTAGAAGGAACTGGAGATGGCGGTGATTCATTTTTTGTACAGCCTATTGGGAACAGGAAAAGCAGAGTGCCAAGGATGAGAGTAAACACTCTTTTTTTAAACATAATCAGACCCCTTTTAAGAAAATGAAAGGGATTTCTTATGATAAGAATGCTGGAGAGATATTTCCCGGGATGAAAAAGTTTTTTGTCTGATATGTATTCATGTGCTACAGGAAATCCCTTTCAATCTATTATTATTATTTTTTCCAATTCATGAGGTTGTCAAAGACATCTTTGGTAATCCGGGTTCCGTAGTTATGTCCATCTTTGAAAAGGCCTGTTCCATATGCGTGTATGGCAATTCCACAGGGGCCATTGCACTTTGAGTTGTATGTTTCATAGACTGGAGAGCCGCTTTGTCCTCCTTCTGTGTCATTTTGATAACCAAGTTGCCGTGCTTTGGTTTTTCGAATTTGATCCTTATGTTGCCACATGGTTTGCCCTTTTCCAGCGGGATAACCAGCGATATTTTCCTTGATGCCAGTCAGACTGGCAGATTGCCATCGAAAACCAAACCAGCCTACACTATTCCCAAGAGGGCGATCCAGTTTTATGGCACCGTAATCATACCTTGGGTCTCTATCTTGGGTCCAACCTTTCACAGTATATAGATGAGATGCATTGGCATAGCCATAAGGCGCACTGGATCCATTCCGTCCGGGATAAATTTTAGCCCAAGGGATCCAACCAGATAATCCGTCTTTTGGCGAGACATTATAAAGACAGTGACCAGCGGTTACAATCGTATCTGGACTGATAAACCACCCCGTACAAACAAAATTCTTAGGCAGTTGGATATAAGCGATGGCCCGATAAGGATAGGCTTTGGTATTGGTCACTTTGGTTCGGTTATCTTTACCGATGACTGAATAAGTGGTCACCGTTTTTTCGAAACCCACAAAAGAGGTTTCTTGCATCGGTTGAGTTTTCCCTGTTCCTGTATAACCGGGCGAAACTGTTTGCGAGCTGTATATGGTGGGTTTCTTCTGCACTGTTACCTGTTTGGTTTTTAGATCTACAGAGATCGAGGTGTGTAAATCCGATTCTGCTGTAGATGCATTCGTTTGAATGGGAGAAACCAAACCAAACAAGCTCAGGCTGACCAAAGCACAGGTAAGAAAAAATGCATGAAGTTTCTTCATGAATTACCTCTCCCTCTAGCATCTTATTTACTCTAGACGAAATTAATAACCTGCAATGGGTTTATCTTTTTGTTGTCTAATTATTGATCGAAATATTCTTTTAATTAGTCCGTTCACCTCCAGAATCTATTTAGTTTAAGAAAATTATACTATATTCTTACTAATTTTACTACACTAAATAGTTTGTTTTTTTAATTTTTTATATGAAATGTCTGCAAGCGGTGCATACCGGACGCATTATACAATAAAAAAGATGGGTTACTGGCCCATCTTTTTTTCTTTTTAGTTTATCATTTTTGTTTTGAAAAAAGTGGAGGTACATGAACACTTTCACCATAACTATGTGGATTTTCATCCTGATGTAGAAATGATATTCATTTATTCCCAATCCTCGGATAGAGGTGTAATCCATTGTTACGCGATGATTTGGCGTTGTGGTGGGAATAGAGCTTCCCACTTTCAATCCTCATATAGAGGTGTGATCCATTGTTACAGCCGTTGCCCTGAGGCCTTGATATTTCTGGCTTCCAGAGGCCTTTTGCAAACACCTCCCGATTTTGACGATTTTTTCATCATTTTTTCGCGCCAAGAGTTGTCAGAAAACGGGCAAGTCCCTTGCGTACCAAGGGGTTTCGCATTTGCGACGACCCCTTGGGATTTTTCCGATGCACATGGCGTTCGCAAATACCATTTATTCCCAATAGACTGTCAATTGCTCTTATTAGAAAATACTATCCTTTTCTTGCTTGAAATGCAAGCATGAAAAACATTATGTAAACTGCTCAAAATAATCGGTGTCGATTCGTTTGATGACAAATCGCTTGGCTTCCACCACGCCTACATTATAGTCGATCATCAACTCTGCCAGTTTTTCTCCATCAATCAATACGATATGATAACTGGACCGTTCGGCAGCCTGAATGGCACTGGAAGTAAAAGAGGAGGTGGTGATGAATACACCCCGATCTGCATTTTTGGTGGACAAGGCTCCACAAAACCGGTTGATTTCGGGGCTTCCTACAGGCTTTTCCCATCGTTTCGCCTGAATATAGATTTGCCTGAGCCCCAAACGGTCTTCCTTGATCACTCCATCAATGCCGCCATCTCCGGTACCGCCCACAACCTGTCCGGCATCCTGTTGTGAACCGCCATATCCCATCGCCAGGAGCAAATCGATCACCAGTTGTTCAAAAGCGTTAGGTGAACATTTCATCACCTGCTCCAATACTTCTTCAGCCAGTTGTTTTCTGACCAGCTTATAGTTTTCACTTAACATCTCTTCAGGCGTGGTCGAGGTCTGATTCATTTGATGATCGGATTCGGTGTTTTCACTATTGTTGATAAATGAACGAAAGGATTTGAAACGCGATAAATACTGAATATTCATTTCCTCTGGCTGTTGTTTTACGACTCTGGCTCCCTGGGCAGTCAGCTTGAGAAACCCCCGTTTCGGACTTTCGACCAGCTCTGCTTTTTTCAAGTAAAACACGGCCCAGCTCACCCGATTGTTAAAAACGGATTGCTTGCCACTGGGGATCAGTTTTTTTCGTTCTTTCGCTGAAATATTTAATTCTTTGGCGATGAAGTCCCTTACTTCATTTAAACTATGCTCTTTTTTGTCTGCGATCGCTTTTAATACGGGCCACATAAACTTTTGATAGTCTGGAATCATGTTCATCTCACCTAAGCTGTAAAGAAAAGTATATACCAATCAGCTCGTTGACAAAGTTTTCGTTATTGTCAACGACCTCAATTTCTCTTTGCTATTGTAGCATAGGATGGTTGAAAAAGTGACTGGAATCATTGAATTTATGAATGGATAGCAAAAATTTGTATCTTGCCACAAAAAGGACCAAAAAATCCCCTGCCTGATCGACGAAAGCAGGGGACACAGATTTTTACTCATTGGAACCTGATGACTCTTTTCTTCACATCTGGGTTTTCTCCTGTTTACGCCCGTTTGCGCAATGTTTCTCTCCAACTATTGGCAAGGAGTTCGCAGGCAGCCAGTTTTGCCGCAGCTTCACGATCATCTTTCCGGAAATGCATGATCTGGTTACATACTGCAATCGTCCACTCTGGACAAGACCGCTCCAGCAAGACAACGCTCTGCCCTTTTTCTACATATCCTTCCTGCAGAACCCGGAAGTACCATCCGGTTCTGCCCTTATTCTGGATCTGAAGAGCCAGATCCTTGATTTTCCATAATCGTGCCGGTTTCCAGCAGGGTAGTCTCGGCTGTGAAACCTGGACAATGGCTTCACCAATTTGATAGATATCTCCAATACACACGGTTTCTTCCGTTTGACCCTGGATGGCAAAGTTTTCTCCCAATGCTCCCAGTCTGAAGTCGAGTATGTCCAATTCGTTTTGCCATAATGGATAATGGTCACTGGAATAAGCGAGAACCGCTTTATCCGGACCGCCGTGATGTTTGAGATCAGCCTGGCCATCACCTGTGAGATTGGTTTTCCCCAGCCAGACTTTCCCTTCAACGGGATGCTTGACAATGCCGCTTTCCCACTGACTCTCCATCGGATCTTTGGCGTCTTTCTTTCCCAGTATCTGTGGTCTGCCTACAAGGATCATTTCTACAATGGCTTTGCTCGTCATGATGTTCTCCCTCATGATTTTGATGATGGAATCATTTCCTATCTATATAGTATATTTCCCATTCGATCAACATGAACGAATCAAAGGCGTTGGCAAAAAGGCTCCAGCCTGGTTTGTCCCAATCCCCAGGCTGTTTTATAACCAAATCCCATGAGCGATCCATATACGGCCAGAATCCACAATCGCTCCTGTTCTTCGGGCGGCAAGGCCTTCAGATTGAGGGTCAGTTTTCCGCGAAAACCAATCACATTGAACTTGCCAAAATCCACCCGCTCTGTCGTAAACGAGGCATATTCAATCCGGATCTTTCGAACCCATGTTTCAATATCACTGCGGGAAAGGACCTGTCCTTCACACATTTCCAGTACTTTTGTAGCGCTACTGAAAAGACGAACCAGCTCAGGCAGTGGATAATAGTTTCCTTGCTGATAAAAGGTGGTGGGTGTTACAAATTTGAGTGTAAATTTGGGCGTAAACTGCCGCATGATTTCTTCTTTGGCAAACAGCTGGGTATGGATTTCTTGTACAGTCCCCTGCCAATCGATCAAATCGATGCTGGAATCCAGTAACAACCGCTTTTGCAGACTGTGGATCACTTCCCGGGCAGGAGAATGAATGAAGATCATATCTGAGTCGAGATACACTGAAAATGCCTGTCTCTCTTTTCCATCATGCAGACGCTGGGATAATTCCGGATTTACCCGCTGAATCGCTTCCAGGATGAACGCATGCAGTCTCCGGGCCAAAATCCCGGGACTCTCCAAACGGGCCTGAGGCCGTACATGGAGATGCAATCGATAGATGCCACTGTGTTCCTGATTCTTTTCCATTTACTGCAACTCCCTGTTTTGCTCTCATTCCAATCATAAAACCAAAACATCATTTTAGCTAATTTGTTGACAACTTTCCGATATATGCCGGTTTTTCTTTTTTCGTTTCACTCCTGCTCAATAAAAACGAGCAATAAGTCGTTCAACTGGAAAAGGAAAACCGGGTTGGTCAACGATCCCACTAAAAAATCATTCTGGCCATGGAATTTCGGTGATTTCCCTCTGGATATCCACTTTTACATTCAATTTTTCAAATAATTTAAAGTCTGTGAGCTGAAAAAGCCGTTCTACTTTCTTCGCTTCATACGTATTTTTATCTACCCAAATTTTTTCATCATAAAAAAACTTTTCAGCGCTGCCAGGATCCACCCGAAAACTTTGAAAACGTTTTACCTGACCAGGATCAGAAAGCTTAAGCTGTAACACATAATTATTGCCTTCTTCGGTAGCGGTTACTTGTCCAAGATATGTTTTCATCCGGTTCAGCACAACCTTGGGATGCTCATTCAATTCATAAAAACAACCTTCTAATTTATGCCATGTTTGATAACCGGGATCTTTCTGAAAACGGTTGATACACTGACCATTTTTGCTATATAACTCCTGGGACGTTCCCACTTCCTTATAGTAATAGTTCTTGCTGTCGATATAACCCATATTCATCACAAATTTGCTCTCCGCCTGAGTACCAATCGGTGTTATAAGCTCCCGAAACTGATCCATATAGATTTGGATGCCTTTTAAGCTGTTTGCTTTTTTAAGTGCTTTTTCCACCACTTCCAATGCTTTGCCCACGCCACTTTCTTCCCCATGGATGGAAGCTGGCATGGAAAATATCCCCATCACAGCGAATCCCAACGCAAGCCATCTTTTCATCCCTTTTCGCATGGATACTTTTCTTCCTTTCATCGATTTACTGACCGGGTACCTTGATCTCGCTGATTTCCCCAAGCACCTCTGTCGTTAATTGCAGTTCTCCGGATGAGCATATGATGGTTTGTTCCATTCGCTTCACCCGATGATTCTTTTTATCAATCCAGACCTTTGCTTTCCATGATTTAGGAGTCGTGCCATATTCGCTGTTTTGCCTTAACCACGTCTGAATATCGGACTCAATCAGACTCAGATCGGTAAAAGTAGCTTCAAGGATATATTCATACGACAGTTCCTGTAATTGTGTCCCCGGCGTTTGCCCAAGGACTTCCAATAACCGTTTTGGATCTTGAAGTCCCAGCTTGATTTGGCAATCATGGAAATCATACCATTGGTTATCTCCAACGTATTTCCCCATACAGATATAACCCTTCCGATACATTTCCATCTGATCCCAACGATGATAAAAGTTTTGCTCGTCAATATATTTCATTTCTTCCTGGCTTGTTGCTTGATCCAGCTTTACATTCGATTTCAAATAAATTCCTTTCATGAGACGCATAGACTCTTTTGCTTTCTGGATTACCTCGCTTTTTTCAGAAGCGCCTTGAGTCGGTGGGTTCGACTTCGGATCATTGCCTGGTGGCTTGACTGGTGCTATCCCATTCGGATCCGTAACCCATTGATATCCCACATAGCCCATTCCACCCAAAAGAATGATCGCGATCACACCGAGCATAAACGCAAAAGACCAGGGCACTTTTTTCGTCTCGTCGATGGATGAAGGTGGGGATTGGAGATCCTTTTCCTTCTCTTTTGGTGGTGGGGTAGGCTCGGGACTCACCTCGGGTTCTGTAGGTTCTGTCATCCCCTGACCGAGATTCGCAAGCGCTTCCAACATTTCCTCTGCCGACTGATACCGCTTGGCCGGATCTTTGGCCATCGCTTTTTGGATCACTTGACAGATCCCCATCGGTATATCTGGATTGATCTTGCGTGGATCGGGAATGGGCTCTTCGATATGTTTGAAGATAATCGCCACGTATTCTTCCGCATTATAAGGCAACTGTCCGGTCACCATCTCATATAGAATCACGCCCAGCGCGTATATGTCAGCGGTATAGTGCACTTCTTTTCCCCGATACCGTTCAGGCGCCAAATAGTGAACCGTTCCCAATGTATTCCCGGTTCGGGTGAGTTCGGTACCGGAAGTCAGCAATCGAAGCAAGCCAAAGTCAGCCACTTTCCATCCGATATGTTTATCCAGCATCAAGTTTTGCGGTTTCAGATCACGATGAACCACTCCATTTCGATGTACTTCAGCCAATCCTTTTAATATCTGGGTGATGATTTGAATCGCCTCTTCTGCCGATAGCGGGGCATGTTCTTTTAAATATTGCTTTAAAGTTGGGCCTTGGATCAGTTCCATGACAATATAATAAAGGTCCCCGTCATTTCCCATATCCAGAATTTGAACCACATGGGGGTGGGATATTTTGGAGGTAACTTTCCCTTCCCGTTCAAACCGGCGGATAAACTCTTCATCTTCCCCCAATGATTCATTCATGATTTTGACCGCTACTTCCCGTTCCAATACCTTATCGATGCCACGATATACCTTCGCCATCCCTCCGCCGCCAATTTTCTCCATGATCTGATAACGGCCATTTAACAAAGAACCTTCCGTCTGAAAAGGACCATTTGTTGTTGACAAACCCTTGTCTATGGTTTGGAGAGAGGTTTTGGCGAGCTTTTCCAGAGCTTTACGCATTTCTTCTATCGATTGATACCGTTTTGCCGGTTCCTTTTCCAATGCTTTATTTATGACCTGGCACCATTCATCTGTTAATGCCGGATTGATCTGTTTGGGATCTGGTGCAGGTTCCTGAATATGTTTCAGTAAAATGGCTATATTTTCTTCGGCTTGAAAGGGAGTCTGTCCCGTCACCATTTCATATAGCATGACCCCCAGTGAGTATATATCTGAAGAAAAATGAACTGCCTCACCTTTGGCCTGCTCTGGTGACAGGTACTGAATGGTTCCGACCAGCATGCCCTGTTGTGTCAGACGGGTTTCGGAGGTGAGCAAATGGGAAACGCCAAAATCGGTGACTTTCCACCGCCCATTCACATGCAGCATGATGTTCTGCGGCTTTAAATCGCGATGAATCACCTCATGTTTGTGCACTGCCTCCATACCACTCAAAATCTGCAGCATGATTTCCCTGGCTTCAGAAAGGGAGAAAATGCCTTTTTCTCTCAGTACCTGTTTGAGGGTCGGCCCCTGGATCAATTCCATGACAAGATAGTAGATGTCATCTTCTTCGCCAACATCGTAAATATTGGCGACATGCGGATGTGTGACTTTCGCCATCACCTTGGCTTCCCGCATAAAGCGGCGAACAAATACGTCATCTTTGGTTCGATCCGGATCCATGACCTTCACAGCCACATATCGATCCAGGACCTCATCCATCGCTTTATACACTTTTCCCATACCGCCAATACCTAATAGTTCTATAATTCGATATCTTCCGCCCAGTTTTTGTCCTTCCATCTCTATCTCCTATCTGGATTTTTAATAAACAGATGAATGATACAATATATTTTATTTTAACAAATAAAAAAAACCAACTGCTTCATTTTTCTTTATTATTAATTGGTTTTAAAGAAAGGGATTTTCCCCCATCTGTTTAATCCGAATTAAAGAAAAATTAAAATACCTGTTGCCTGTAAAATACAGGCAACAGGTTAGCTAGGTGTTTTTTTGTCCCATCAATCGAGTTTAGAGCAAAATGTCTTGCCAGCTTAAAAATCACCAATCCAGTCTTGAACAATTTTCACTTCTTTCCGCTAGCTGATAAGAAATACACTACTCCATTCCGGCGTGCACTCACTTATTAATCCTGAAAAAACAATTCCAATACCTGCAACTCCTTCAAGTAAACCTCCTTTTATATATTTTTTCTGTCCTAACAAATCATAAAATCGAAAAGGTGCTTTTTCTTCATACATATCCAAAATCCGATCAATTAATTGATCTCGTTGAATCTTAAATTCTTCTCTTTGACTGTCGACATACATTTGCTGGGTTAACTGTACCAGACCTATTAGTCCATGACAAAAAGTTGGAGATTCAATATTCCATTTTTCTTGCGGACGATGAAATGTTGCTAAATAAGCTTCCACTGCGATTCTCTTAAAATTATCATCATTTAAAGCTTCTCCTGCTAACCAAATCGAACGTGCTACACCTGGCGATCCGTAACACCAAGCTTCACGGTGATAAGATAGATTAACCACACCTGATTGATGGTCTTCCCAACTTATGATATTCGGCCAATATAATCCATATTTATCAACTTGTTTCCATTGCAGAAGCCACATAGCAATTTTATGTATAGCTTCTTTCTGTCCTGAGACCTCTACTCCATGTAAAGAAGCTAAGGCCAGCAAAGCCAAAGGACCTGGAATACCATGTGAAAGACCACAGTTAAAGTAGCCATTCGGAAATTTTTCTCTTTCATGTAAAAATAAATTCTCAACTGGAACATACCATCCCGGAACAATCTGACCGTTTATTTCTCGATCTTGGCTTAATTGAACTAAATAAGAAAGAATCTCTTCAAGCGATTTTCTTATTGCTGGCTGGTCTTTATAAAATAACAAATAACGTCCAATTCCAGACCATCCAGAAATAGTGTCATAATCAGAGACTTTACTACCTTTATATAAACTAGCCATGGAATACTCCAATGTAGCACGATAATTTTCCAGATAAATTTCTTGAAGTTGGCTAATAAAATTGTTATATCGAGTTCCATCTCGAGATAACGCTCTTGCAGCCATGGCTATTCCTGTAATTCCTCCCCATAAAGAAAGAGAGTCAATCCCATATTCATGAATGGAATTTTGAATGGCAACCATATAATTATGGCCAACTTCATCCCACCCATCATCTGGAAAAAGACGATCTAATTCTCCCAAAAACAGGCAAATACCTGGATATCCCTCTCCTAAACTTAAGTCTTTCCAAGGAAAATATTCAACTCCTAGCTCTTTATGTTGAATCTTATTTTCTTCCGAACAAATTTTACTTTTTACATCTTGAGGATTTTTAAGTAAGGAACCAATCTCTAAAGCTATATTTTTCAATTTTTCTCGCCTTTCATTGCAATCAATCATTTCCCAATTGATTTGTCGCCTCAAGCCAATACCTCCCGATCTTTAGATCACCTGACAACTTCACTCATTGATTACTTGGTCTTTCTAAAATACTCTAAGTCACGTAATGTATGTCTAGCTAAAGTCATTATTTTCTTTTCTTTCTCACGGTCTGTACCGATTAATCGATTGAGATGTAAATGAATAACACTATGAATCAGATCGTTTACATCATTATACAATTCTCCCTCTTTCTCATATAATCGAACCATTTGACCATATTTACGAATGATATTGCTTCGCATTTTTAATAGAGAATAAACAATTTCACCTTCTACTTCATTACGCAAACCTTCCCAATCATTTTCAGAATCTCCCAGACGAAGGTACCATTTTCGATTCTTTCGAAAATCATCTCGATATTCTCTATGGTCTACAATTTGATCTAAAAAACGGAGTTGTTCTTCAGGTTTCAGCCCAAAATTTTCCAATATATCAATGATACTAATAACACCAAAAGATTCTTTGTCTATTCGAGATGCATTAAACCTTTGCATGTGGATCCATTCAGAAACAACTAGGCTATCTACTGAGAAACAGGTATTTCAGCTTGCCAATCAGCCCATTTATTTTCATGAGTTATTAGATAAAATACAAAAAAGCTATCCAGACGTACCTAAGGATACGATCTTTGATTTTTTATGGAATCTTTTTCGTCAGGAGTTTTTAATTAGTGAGTTGCGCCCACCCTCGTCCGCTGGTACCGCCAAACTGGACTGACCTAATTGTTCTATCTCTTCAGCTACTGCACTTGCAGCCTCGCTATTAATATCGTTGACACCAACATGAAAACCGTCTCTTGCCAAACGTAGCGCTATGGCCCGACCAATGCCACGACCGGCTCCTGTCACCAAAGCAACTTTCGACATAAATACCCCTCCCAGTCTTTGTTTTTTAACGTAAAACGAATTCCGGTGTATTTTCTCGTATAAAATCCATCTCTTGTCGAGGTGGTTTATATATGAATGGCCTGACCGGTGGCACTGAGTACCGCTTCATGAATGGCTTCGGAGAGTGTGGGGTGTGCAGCGATGAAATCTTCCATGGCATCGACAGTCATTTCCGCGTGAAGTATCATCGTTCCTTCTCCGATCAATTCGGTAGCATGCGCCCCCACAATGGAAAGACCGATAATCTCCTGAAATTCCGGATGAACGATGACCTTCACTTTGCCACTGATCTCTTGATGAATCAACGCTTTTCCGTTGGCTGAAAAAGGAAACTCACCAATACGGATATCTCCGTATTTCTCTCTGGCTTCTTTTTCTGTCAACCCGACTGCGGCGATCTCCGGCCATGTGTAAATACAGCGCGGAACTGCGCGATAGTTGATCGATTTCTCTTCCCCGCAAGCATTTGAAGCGGCCACCATTCCTTCATGGAAAGCCACATGTGCCAGTTGTATACCCCCAATCACATCACCACAGGCATATATGTGTGGCACATTTGTCTGCATCTGTTCATTGACTTCGATTCCCCGACTGGTATAACGAACACCGGCACGTTCCAGACCCAGCTCTTTTACTCTCGGTTTCCTTCCGATTGATACCAGAACAAGATCGGCCGTGATCTCTTGCATCTGCCCTTCTTTCTCAAAGGTTACCTTCTTTGTTTGACGGTCCGCTTGTTTAACGGTTGCCGCGGTGTGGATGACGACACCGTCTTTTTGCAATTGTTTTTGCAAAAGGGACGCCGTATCCGCATCTTCCTGCGGCAGGATTTGGCTGGCCGCTTCGATGATCGTCACCTTACTGCCCACCCGGCTAAATATACTGGCAAATTCACAACCGATCACACCCCCGCCAATAATGAGAAGGGATGTTGGAATCTCAGATAATTCAAGAGCCTGTTTGCTGTGGATGATCCATTGGCCGTCAAAAGGGGCAAAGGGCAATGCGGCCGGTTCAGAACCTGTCGCTATAATGATTCGCTCGGCCGAAATTTCCTCTTTCCCGTCAGCCGTTTCCACTTGCAGGCGTTGATCGTCAATAAACGTGGCTTTTCCGTTCACCACCCGGACTCGATTCTTTTTCATCAAATACCCGATTCCCATGACCAGTTTTTTTACCACTTTGTTTTTATACTGTTGCACCCGTTTCCAGTTAAGATGCACCTGATCCGAAGGTACCTCGATCCCGAAACGATCCGCATGCTTCAACTTTTCGTACACGTTTACACTTTCCAGTAAGGACTTGGTCGGCATACAACCTTCGTTCAAACACGTTCCACCCAGTTTCGCCTCTTCAACAAGAACCACCTGTTTCCCCAACCGGGCCGCCGTTATGGCAGCCACATAGCCGGATGGCCCCCCACCGATAATGGCTATGGTGCTCATGATTCACCCTCCCTTCTAAAACAGCAGACTGTAAGGTTGTTCGAGATAGCGTTTGACTGTTGCAAGAAACTGGGCTGCAGGGGCTCCATCCAGGACACGATGGTCAAAGGTCAAACTTAACGGCAACAAACTGCGGCGTTGCAAAGATTCTCCGATATAGACAGGTGCATCCTGAACGGCACCGACACCGAGAATTCCTGCTTCCGGCGGATTGAGTACGGGAGTGAACACTTCCACTCCATAGGCGCCCAGATTGCTGATGGTAAACGTCGATCCTTTCATATCCTCTGGACTCAATTGACCACTTCGCGCACGCAGTCCAAGGGATTGGATCTCTTTTGCCAGTTCGACGAGAGTCAGGCGTTCGGCATGGCGGATCACAGGAACCACCAGCCCATTTTCCAGGGCAACCGCAATTCCCAGATGCACATACGGATAGGTATAGATGCTGCCATCAATCCATGCACTATTCATTTGTTTATGCTGCTGCAGGGCGCATACAACAGCGCGGGCAATAAAGTGGGTGATGGTCAGTTTCAGTTCGTAACGGTTGTACACATTTTCTGCCGTTTGTTTTTGTAACTGGAGCAAATCACTTACATCTGTAGTCATGGTGAGGGAAAGCTGAGCACTCTGCTGCAAGCTTTCATACATGCGTGTGGCAATCACTTTTCTCATTCCGCTGACAACCTTGCGCTCTGTTGGAATAGAATCCTTCACGATTTCTTGTGCATAATCTGCCACGGCACTTTCCCTGGTTGCCAAGGATTTTCCCTGAATCGATGCAGCAGAAAGGCGCTCCCGGTCAGCGATTGCTTTTTCTACATCTTTCTTGGTAATACGCCCCTGTGGGCCTGTACCGACCAATGTATTGATATCCAGACCGGCTGCTTCTGCCATTTTACGGGCGACAGGTGTAATTTTCACTTTCCTTTTCTTCGTCGGTGGGATCGGAGTTGTCACTGATTGGACCGATTCGGCTGTTGCTGCCACTTGTTCGTTGGCAATTGAAGAAGTTTCACTTTTCTTTTCCGTTCCCACTTTTTCTCCCGGCTCGCCTATGTAACCGATCACCGTTCCGACCGGAACCACTTCACCGTTCGGAGCGACGATGTCCATCAGGACCCCGTCAGCGGGGGCTTCCACTTCCATTTCGATTTTTTCTGAACTGATGACGACGACGATATCCCCTTTTTTTACCGGGTCTCCCGCATTCTTTTTCCATTCGACAACGGTTCCTTCTTTCATTCCCATTCCGAGTTTCGGCATAATCACTTCACTGGCCATCTTTGGTCCCTCCTTTTTATATAAAGAGGTGAAGACCTTGCCTCACCTCCTGTCCTTCTCATCGATTGGCAACTGCGAGGATGGTCTCATCTCCGATCAGCTCGGAAACCGTTTGTATGACTTTCTCCGGTGTTGGCAAATAGAGGTCTTCCAGAACAGGCGAAAATGGTACAGGTGTGTGTGGTGCAGTAATTCTCTTAATAGGTGCATCCAGAAGATCAAACCCTTTGTCCGCAACGAGGGCGGCAATATCTGTAGCCATGCTGCAACGCGGGTTGGCTTCATCGATCACGATAAGGCGGTTCGTTTTTTCCACAGAAGCGAGAATGGTCTCTTCATCCAGCGGAGAGAGGCTGCGAGGATCGACCACTTCCACTTCAATTCCTTTTTTCGCAAGGATCTCTGCCGCTTCAAGAGCCGTGTGCACCTGCTTGCCAATGGCAACAATCGTGAGGTCCGACCCTTCCCGTTTGATATCTGCTTTGCCAAGCGGTATGGTATAATACCCTTCAGGCACTTCGCCTTTCATGTTGTAAAGGGTTTTATCCTCAAAGAAAACAACCGGATCGTTATCCTCGATCGATGCCAGGAGCAGTCCCTTGGCATCCGCCGGTGTGGAAGGAACGACCACTTTAATACCCGGGATGTGCGTGAAAAGCGCATACAGACTTTGCGAATGTTGTGCAGCTGCCCGAAATCCTGCGCCATGCATGGTACGGATCGTTAAAGGAACCTGCGCTTTGCCGCCAAACATGTAGCGTAATTTGGCACACTGATTCATGATCTGGTCGAGACAGGAGCCGACAAAATCGTTAAACATCAACTCGGCAATCGGTCGCAGCCCAGTCGCTGCCGCCCCCACGGCCGCACCAATAAAACCGGCTTCACTAATCGGGGTATCCAGAACGCGGTCACGTCCGAATTCCTTGACCAACCCTTTGGTAACGCCCAATACGCCTCCCCACGCTTCATCATCCTGCAGGTGATCCACTTGTGCTCCTCCAGCCACGTCCTCCCCCAGCAAAATCACGTTTTCATCCGCTCGCATTGCCAGTTTCATCGCTTCATTGATCGCATCAGAAAAACTTATTTTTCTGCTCATGTTTGACACCTCCAGCATTATTGGTAAGAAACATAGACATCCTTCAAGAGCTCATCCGCAGACGGATACGGGCTTTCTTCTGCAAACTGCACAGCTTCTGAAACCGCTTTCTCAACATCGTTGTCGATGCGATCAAGCTCCTGTTCGGTTAACACGTTGTTAGACAAAAGATATTGGCGGAAGATTTGGATGGAATCTCTCTCAGACAGATTTTCCTGCTTCTCCTCTTCTGTCTTGTACTTTTGCGCATCTCCCTCGAAGTGCCCGTAATTGCGGTAGGTTTTACACTCAATCAATGTGGGTCCTTCTCCATTTCGCGCTCTGATAACCGCTTCTTTTGCTGCCCTGTATACGGCCATCACATCTTTTCCATCCACAATCACACCAGGAATGTTATAAGCGGCCGCCCGCTGGGCAATATCGGTACAACTGGATGCATAAGAGAATGGAGTGGCCTCCCCGTATCCATTGTTTTCTGCAACAAAAATGACCGGCAATTTCCAGATGGCTGCCAGGTTAATCCCTTCATGGAACGTTCCCTGGTTGTTGGCTCCGTCGCCAAAGAAACAAACCGATACGGCATCGGTCCCTTTCAACTTCGCTGTCAATGCCGAACCGCATGCAAGAGGAAATCCTCCGCCCACAATTCCGTTGGCACCAAGCATACCTTTTTCCAGATCGGCAATATGCATGGAGCCGCCTTTCCCTTTGCACAGTCCTGTGACTTTCCCGTAAATTTCGGCCATCATGCCGTTCAGATCGCATTCTTTGGCAATACAATGACCATGTCCGCGGTGAGTACTTGTAATACTGTCTTTTTCATTCAAATGGGCGCATACGCCGACAGCTACCGCTTCTTCTCCCGCATACAGATGAACGAAACCCGGCAAAATCCCGCGGGCAAACAGTTCATGAACACGGTCTTCAAACTTGCGGATTTCCACCATTTTCTGATACATCCAGATCGCTTGCTCACGCGATAACTCCTGTTTTTTCCCCTCGGTCATTTTCATACTCGTATCCTCCTATCGTTGGTTGATGATGGCAGACATGACAGGTGGTTTGCAGATTTCGTTCGAATGCTGCAACCAGCTGTTGTTGAACCATCGACATTTCCGGTGCATATCCCAACTCTTTGGCGAGTGAAGTAACCCCAAACTGCGCCAAACCGCAAGGGATGATATTCTGAAAGTGGGTGAGATTCGGTCGTACATTCAATGCCAGACCGTGAAACGTTACCCCACGGCTGATCCCGATTCCGATCGCACAGATCTTGCGGTCCTGAATCCAGACTCCCGGATATCCTTCTTTCCGCTGTCCTTCCAGGTGGTAAAAGGATAGGACATCACACACGATTTGTTCCAACAAACGCACAAACCCGATCGGTGTGAGTCCGGCCTCCCGAAGATGGATAATGGGATAGGCCACCATT
The DNA here is from genome assembly GCF_900114055.1 of Thermoflavimicrobium dichotomicum. GTDB lineage: Bacteria > Bacillota > Bacilli > Thermoactinomycetales > Thermoactinomycetaceae > Thermoflavimicrobium > Thermoflavimicrobium dichotomicum. The sequence continues at coordinate 118,570 of NZ_FORR01000009.1, forward strand.
TGGCCCGGACCATGATACGTGATATCCCCGCCGCGGTTGGAACGGTAGATTCCGAACCCCTGTTTCTTCAGTTGATCCGGTGGGTATAACAAATGCTCCCATTTTTGGTCGGAACCCATCGTATAGGTTGGCGGGTGTTCAAGCAAGAAAAGGGTATCTTCGATTTCACCTCTCTTGCGCTTTTCCACAAATTCTTTTTGCCAGTGAAGAGCCGTTTCATAGTGCACCTCCTGGCATAGATAAACCTGCAAACCTTTCACCTCCCTGCACTTTTCCTTTATTGCAAATTGGATGCCAATTTGATTTCGATTACTTCTTCCGTTTTTTCGCAGGATTTTTTGCGCAAGACCTGTTTCACGTTTAGACAGAATGGGACAGATGTCTCATTTTGTCTCATTTTGTTTACACAAAAAAACCATGTCACCTGAGATGACATGGTTCAGCTTGTTGACAAAGTATCCGTTATATGCCGGTTTTCCTTTTCCGTTTCACTCCCGTTGCTTCAATACGAGCAATAAGTCGTTCAACTGGAAAAGGAAAACCAGGTTTGTCAACAGCCTCGGCTTATAACAACCGGTACTTTTTGAGTCTGCGGTAAAAAGTGCTCCGTGGAATGTTTAACAATTTGGCTGCCAAGGAAGCATTTCCGCCCGTTTTCTTGAGAGCCTGAATGATTTCCTGTCTCTGCAATTCTTCGCGAAAAGTAAGGGATTTCTCTCGTTTTGCGTAACTTGGATCCCCAGATGCAGCCTGATCCATTTGATGAACGAACAGATGCTCTGCAAGTGAAGGATCCGGTGCATTTCCTCCCGAGAGGATGCGCAGCCGTTCCAAAACATTGAAAAGTTCTCGGATATTTCCTGGCCAGTCATAGTCGACCATTTTCTCCATGATGACATCCGGTATGTCCACATGCCAGTGATTCTTCTGACAATAATAACGAATCAGGCAGGGGATGTCCTCTTTCCGTTCCCGCAAGGCAGGCACATAGATTGGAAATACATAGAGACGGTAAAAAAGATCTTCCCGAAATGTTCCTTCCCGTACCATTTGGCGAAGATCATGATGAGTAGCTGTAATCACGCGGATATTCAGGGGAATCGCTTTCTTGCCACCGATTGGTGTAACCTCCCGCTCTTGCAGGACGCGTAACAAGGCAACCTGCATGGCAGGGGGGATCTCACCGATTTCGTCGAGAAAAATCGTTCCGTGATTGGCCTGTTCAAATTTCCCTTGGTGACCTTGACGGCGTGCCCCGGTAAACGCACCTTCCACATAACCGAACAATTCGCTTTCCATCAGGTCACGAGGAATCGCCCCACAGTTGACAGCAACAAAGGGCCCGTCTTTATATGCGCTATTTTGGTGAATCGCGCGGGCGATCCACTCTTTTCCCGTTCCGCTCTCCCCATAAATATGAACATTTGCGTCTGTACAGGCGACTCGTTCCATATCCCGTAATGTTCGTTGAAACGCTTCACTTGTTCCCGTTTCTCCCGGAAAAAAGAATGAGACAGAAGACTTTTGGATTTCCTTCGTATGTGTAAGTATTTTCGGCTTTGAATATGTCAGGTAAATGCAAAAGCCGATGTGTCCGCCGTGATGATGGGAGTATAAAGGGGTACAGCTTCGCTCCTTGTATCCATATTCCTTTAGATCCGTAACTTTCATCATTTCCCACTGCGGGACCTCGGTTCGCACGTTCTGGCTGGCACAGACAATCTTTTTCTTGCGGTTACAGATCACGACGGGAATATTGGTCTGCAGCAAATCGAGGGACTGCTGGATCAGTTCCAGACGGTCATTTTGTTCACGCATTTTCCATTCGTGTTCGATGGCATATGCAGCAGATACGACGGCAGCGAGTGTAAGGGGGTGATGGTATTGAACGGGGCTGGATACATTGATCACTCCCAATAAGGTCCCTTCATCATTACAAATGGGAGCGGCAGAGCACGTCCACTCTTGGGAAGCCAGGGAGTAATGTTCAGAACCGACCACCGTTATCGGCTCCTTGATAATCAACGAGGTTCCGATGGCATTGGTCCCCACTTCCTCTTCTGTCCATTTGACACCCTCGACAAAGTTGATTCTTTGCGCCAAACGCAGTACTTCTTGATCTCCCTTGATGGTTAGTACATATCCTTGTGGATCGATCAATAAAACAATGGAATGCGACCCTTTGATATACTTGAGCAATTTTTCTACATAGGGAAGGGCGATCTCAAGAAGTAAAGCGTTTTCTTTCTTACGGCGGTGAAACGGGTTACCGGTCAAAACTTGCTTCCCTTCACCTGAGTGCGGATTGACACCCACTTTTTTACAACGTAACCACGACTCCGAAATCCGTTTTTGTAATCGTGAAGTGTCCAACACGCCCTCTTGTACAAACTGTTTCCATACACGTTGTGAAACAGTACCAAACGTCATTATGTACCTGCTCCTTTCTTCATTTTAGGTACATCACATCGAGGGAGAAAAAAAGGAGGGGTTCATCGGAGGAAAAAAGCCGGTCCATACTATTCTTCCTGTATACATGTTTTTCCCGTCTTCACTTTATATAGTAAGCGGTTTCACTTTCCGGAACTTTTCCAGATTCATCCAATGATTTTGGAAAGTGATTACTTGAAGCAGGGGCTTACTTAGTCCTGTTGTTTGAAACACGAAGCTCTCCATTGGAGGAGTGTATACAATCTGGTTATTCGAAATATCTAAACGTTCAAATTGCAACAGTCGTGTCAATGGTTGGAAATGACGTGGGTACTTTTATAGCGTTTATGAAATTAACTTCTATAACAAGCGGCCTTGATATGCTTGGGGAAATATCTCTAATTCTATTTTAGTCTGAAAATTTATTGAAAGTAAAGGGTGAATCGGGTCTCTAAGCGTACCGGAAAATTGTTTATAAAAACAGCTTTCTCGAATTCTTAGCTTAGAAAAAAAGTCAGTGAAAAAGTAGGGAGGAGTTTCTACAAAGATTGCGTAGCGGGAAATTGATGTTATTTGCCTCTCAGAAGTTTAAATGTAAGTGATGGGGAGTTTTTTTCTCCAATCTGAGGAATGGAGCAGGAACAGAGGGGATGAAAAACCCTCTTTCTTATCCTTTTTTCTTTCTAACTGATTAATAGCATACATAATCAGCGGGCTGACCAAAAGCACTCTTTACTCTCCCACTCCTGCCCTGTTATAATTGTATTTATTTTAATTATAATTTGTAAGTTAATTACACGGTTACATAGAATAGGGGTAAAAAAGGGAATGAGTGTGAAGGAAATGGAAATCAAAGGCTATAGAAAAGCCGGCAGGATGGGAAATAGCCTAGGTATTGAGATCCCCAAGGAAATTGCAGAAAAGCTTAACATTAAGGCTGGAGATGATTTTGAAGTTACTGCAAACACTGAAACAGGAGAAATCACCATTAGACATGTAAAAAAAATTCCTCTTGCTGGAGGCCTCACCCCTGAAATGGAAAAAGAGTTAGAAGACATCTTCAAAAGATACGAGAATACCTTTAAGAACCTGAAGGATAGATAAGTTCATGAAAATAAAGTACCTTACACTCGAGCAAATCTTTGAAATTCATTATAAGGTCATGGCTACTTTTGGTGAGGGTGAAGATGTAGGGGTTATGTTTAAAAATGTTCTTCTCTCAGCAGTGATCAGACCCCAAAGTGAATATTTTGGCAAGAACTATTCCCATCCCTTTGGGAAAAGACAGTGCCTCTTATACAAGCAATTACACAAAACCATATTTTCAAAAATGGCAACAAAAGGACTGCCTTTGCTGTTGCTAACTTTTTATCAATGGTTATAGGCTTCACATGAACGAAAAAGATGGAGAGGAATTAATGGTATCCTAGCCCTTGAGTTTTCCAGTAAATGTATTTTCAAAAAATAAGTGAGCAATTTGAGCTTCCAAAAATGTTAGTGGCAATATTCTTCATATAAAAAGAAACCAGGCTGAGTTGAGTTAGCCTAGTTTCCATTTGTAATGGCTATTTTGTTTTTTATGGTAAAAAATGTATTCTAATCAAATTGCCAACAACTTAAACTTAAGGTGCCGTATTGGTAACTCCGATACAGCAGTCTGGCTTTTCGGTTTTGATCCCCTGCTCCCATGGCAATGAAGAGAGGGATAAAGTGTTCATTGGTGGGGACGGACACCAACCCACCCGAGGATTTCTCTTCGTATCGGAACAATTGGTCCAGATTCCAATTGTTCAGCTGGATCTCCAGCCATTTGTCAAATTGATTGGCCCAGTCAGCGGAAGCTTGTTCTGCCTCTTCTTCCTTGTGCCAGTCCAGGGTTGACAGGTTGTGGACAGTCCCTCCACTTCCCATGATCAAAACATCTCTTTCTTTTAACGGGGCAAGGATTTTTCCGATCTCGTACTGCTCCTCCGGCGAAAGTGTGGGGTTGACAGACATGGCCACTACCGGGATATCGGCTGCCGGGTAGATCAGGTGCAAGACCACCCAAGCCCCATGATCGATACCCCGTTTATCATCAATCTGGCAGGAGATGCCATTTTTCGCATACAGGTCCGCGATTTCCTCGGCCAACTCCACATCCCCCTTGGCGGGGTAGACCATCTCGTACAGCTCCGGAGAGAAGCCGCGAAAATCGTAGATCATCCCGTACTGGTCCACTCCGCTGATCATTTGCATCGAAGCTTCCCAGTGCGCGGTGAAAAGGACGACGGCCCGTGGACGGGGCAGGCCTGCAAAATGCTCCTCCAAAAAGCGGGTATACCCGTTTTTCTTGATAGCCAGTGAAGGGGCGCCATGAGCAATGAAAAAAGAGGGGATCATTTTTTCTCCCGTTCCTCCATGGTCATCCCGCCGATGCTCCAGTGGCTCTTCGGCACTTCATAAATAACGACCCGTACATTTTCCGGCTGGACGTCCAGGCTGTTAACCAGGGCAGCGGTCACTTCGGTGATCATCTTCTTTTTCTGCTCCGGAGTCCGTCCTTCCAAGATGTGAATTTGCGCAAGCGGCATCATGAATTCCCCCTTCAATCTCTGGTAACTTCGCTTTACGAAACTATCTGACTGACACATACCTCATTTCACAGCTTTTGCCATCCCGCAGGATTTCCCTGAGGTTCTTTTCGGCGGATCACCGTGTTTCGGCCATCTCCCGGTATCATTTCACCACAACACTCACATCGCCCAGCTGATCGAGCTTGGCCGTCACCACATCCCCAGGTTCCACCACAATCGCTTCGGTGATTCCCCCGGTCAACACCACTTCACCGGCCCGGAGCCTCTCTCCTTTACGGGCCAGCATATTGGCCAGCATGGCTACAGAGTTGGCCGGATGACCCAACACTGCTGCTCCGGCGCCCAAGCCTTTGATCTCCCCATTGATGTGCAGGGTGACACCGATCAGGTCCAAATCGAGCCCCTCGGGAGAAGTCAATTTGCTTCCCAGGACAAAGCGGGAAGAAGAGGTGTTATCGGCGACGACATCTGCCAGGGTGAACCTGAAGTTTTCATAGCGGCTGTCGACAAACTCGATGGCCGGTAACACATATTGGGTGGCCTTGAGCACCTGGGCTCCGGTCACCGCCGGCCCCTCCAGATCCTCGCCCAGGACAAAGGCGATCTCTGCCTCCACTCGGGGATGAATCAGCTCATCATAGACCAATACACCGCCATCCTCAATCACCATATAGTCAAACAAAAGACCGTGGATAGGTTCCTCCACATTCATCTGTTTCATCTTCGCCTTGCTGGTGAGACCCATCTTTCGTGCGATCACTCGGTGGCCCTGAGCCTGTTTGATGGCAGCCAGCTCCTCCTGGATTCGGTAAGCATCTTCGACAGTCAGCTCCGGATACCTGGCGGTGATTCGTTCCACCGCTCTTTTCTCCGTTTCCGCCCGGTGCAAAAACTGTGCAATTTCCCTGAAATCGATTCCCATCTTCCGCTCCTCCCACAGATGATGTCAAAACCTGAGGCTCACTTCGCCGATATGGGCAAACCGGGCGCAGAAATGGTCTTCCGGCTCCGCATCCACGGCGGCGGACAGAGCCCCTGAAAGGATGACTTCCCCGGCTTTTAAGGCAATATCGAACTCAGACAGTTTGTTGGCCAACCAGGCGACACAGGTGGCCGGATTCCCTAGCGCTGCGGCCCCGACCCCGGTATTGACCATGCGGCCGTTTTTATAGAGAACCATGCCGATCTGCGTCAGGTCCACCTTCTCCACAGAAGTCGGCCTTCCCCCCAGGGTGTATAGCCCCGAAGAGGCGTTGTCAGCGATGGTATCAGGCAGTTTGATCTTCCAGTCCTTGATCCGGCTATCGACAATCTCCAGGGCCGGCACGATATAGTCTGTGGCCAGCATCACATCCATCGGGGTGACATTCGGACCCACGAGATCCTTCTTTAATACAAAAGCGATCTCCGCCTCCACCTTTGGCTGCAACACCCGCTCACGGGGGATCTTCTGGCCATTTTCCAACACCATCCCGTCGAGAAGATGGCCATAGTCCGGCTGGTCCACTCCCAAAAGCTGCTGCATCGCCCTGGAGGTGAGGCCGATCTTTTTCCCGACGACTTTTTGCCCTTGATCCAGTTTTCGCTGAATGTTGATCAATTGCACACGGTAGGCCTCTTCTGGCGTCAGATCGGGCTGAACCTGGGTAAGCGGAATACCTCCGCGCCTCTTTTCCTCCGCTTCCCACAAAATGTCAGCCAATGCCTTCAGGTCTTTCCCTTCCGACAAGATTTTCCCCTCCTATCCATGAAGATGAAGGGAATGGGCATAAGGCATGCCCCATTCCTCTCCCCTCACTTTTGAAGCGCTTGCTGCTTCTGTTCCAGCTCTACCGCCACGTCGACGATCATATCCTCCTGACCGCCGACCACCTTCCGTTTGCCCAGCTCCACCAGCACATCCCGGGGATCCACCTTGAACATTTCCGCAGCCCTGAAAGCATGGAGCAGGAAGCTGGAGTACACCCCGGCATATCCCATGGTCAGGCTTAAGCGATCGACCTGAATCGGCCGGTGCATCTTGGGACGCACGATATCATCCGCGGCGTCCATCGCTTTATAGAGATCCAGACCCGTACGGATCCCCCGCTTTTCCGTCACCGCTGCAAACACTTCCAGGGGCGTGTTTCCAGCCCCAGCTCCGAGACCCGCCAGGCTGCAGTCGATGCGGGTGGCTCCTTCTTCCACGGCAGCCAGGGAGTTGGCGATGGACAGCCCCAGGTTGTTATGGGCGTGGAAGCCCACTTCCACCGATGAATCCAGGGCGCCTACCAGGGCAGAGATCCGCTCCCGGACTTGTTCCATCATCATGGCCCCTGCCGAGTCGACGATGTAGACCGTCTGTGCCCCGTAGGAAGCCATCTTTTTCGCTTCCTCCACCAGGATGTCGGGGGAGACCATGTGGGACATCATCAAAAAGCCCACCGTTTCCAATCCCATCTTGCGTGCTTCCCCAATGTGCTGTTCGGAGATGTCCGCTTCGGTGCAGTGGGTGGCCACGCGTATGGCTTTGATGCCGTATTCTGCCGCCCGCTTCATATCATCCACCGTGCCGATCCCCGGGAGGAGCAGGGCAGTGGGCTTGGCGTTTTTGATCACGCTGCAGGCCGCCTTCAGGAAATCCTCCTCGGTCTCCTTGCCCAAGCCATATTGGAGGGAGCTACCTCCCAACCCGTCGCCGTGGGTGGCCTCAATGTGGCTGACACCCATTTGGTCCAGAGCAGAGGCAATCTCCTTGACATCCTCGACGCTGAACTGGTGGCGTACCGCATGCATCCCGTCCCGCAAGGTAACATCGGTGACGCTGATTTTCGTCTGTTCTGCCATATACATACTCCCTTCCTTTACTTCACCGTCGACATCCGTTTTTTGGCCATCTCTTCCCCGACCTTGACCGCCGCTGCCGTCATGATGTCCAGGTTGCCGGCGTACACCGGGAGATAATCCCCCAACCCTTCCACTTCGATGGAAATACTGACCACATCATCCTGGAAGATGGGATCCCGGTTGAGGCGGTAACCCGGTACATAGGTCTGCACGTGTTTCACCATTTCGCGGATGGAGCGGTCGATTTTTTCACGGGTTTCCTCATCCGTCTTTTCGATCCGGCAATAGATGGTATCCCGCATCAGGATGGGAGGTTCTGCCGGGTTGAGAATGATGATCGCTTTTCCCTGTTTCGCACCGCCGATCAACTCCAGGGCCCGGGCGGTGGTCACCGTGAATTCGTCGATGTTTTGCCGGGTACCGGGTCCTGCGCTCTGGCTGGAGATGGTAGCCACGATCTCAGCGTAGGAGACATCCGTTACACGGCTTACCGCGTACACCATGGGCACAGTGGCCTGACCGCCGCAGGTGACCATGTTGACGTTTAGAGCATCGATGTGCTCATCCAGGTTTACCGCAGCGATCACCAAGGGACCCCGGGCAGCGGGGGTCAGATCCACCGCTTGAATCCCCTTTTCCTTCAACAGCTTGGCGTGGCGGATATGAGCCTTGGCGCTGGTGGCGTCAAAGACGATATCTGGAGAAATTTCCTCCAGCGCTGCCTTCAACCCTTGATCAAAGGTGGCCAAGCCGTGCTCCCTGGCCCTTTTCAATCCGTCAGAGGCAGGGTCGATCCCGATCATCCAGGCAGGCTCGATCCATTCGCTGCGCAGCAGTTTAAACATCAGGTCTGTTCCGATATTACCGGACCCGAGAATGGCAGCTTTCAATTTGCTCATTGAACCAAACTCCTCTCCCCGTGATCACAGTTTTATGCAAACATTGGTGAGTTCCGAGAAGAACTCGAAGCTGTGCATTCCGCCTTCGCGACCGATTCCGCTCTGCTTCATTCCGCCGAATGGGGTTCTCAGATCCCGCAAAAACCAGGTGTTGACCCAAATGATTCCCGCTTCGATTTGCCCCGCCACCCGGTGCGCCCGGCGGAGGTCATTGGTCCAGATCGTGGCGCTCAAACCGTAGTGGGTGTCGTTGGCCCTGGCGATCACTTCTTCTTCCGTCTCAAAGGGGAGTACGCTGACCACTGGCCCGAAAATCTCCTCCTGAACAACGCGGCATTGGTCGTTCACTCCGGCGATGATGGTGGGCTCCAGGAAATAGCCTTTATCCAGTCCTGGTGGACGGCCACCGCCAAGGAGAATCTCCCCTTCCTCTTTGGCTATTTCCAGATAACCCTTCACCCGCTCATAATGCTCCTTGCTAATCAAGGCCCCCACATTGGTCTTGGGATCGAAGGGATCTCCCACAACCAGTTCTTTCGTCCGGTCCACAAATTTGTGCAAAAACTCCTCATAGACAGGCTTTTGCACATAGATGCGGGAACCCGCCAGGCAGACTTCCCCCTGGTTGGCAAAGCTGGACTTCAGCGTCGTTTCGATCACTTCGTCCAGATCGGCATCGGCAAAGATGATGTTGGGATTTTTACCCCCCAGCTCATAGGAAAGGCGCTTCAAGGTTTTGGCAGCCGCCGCCATGATCACCTTACCGGTGGTAGTCTCTCCGGTGAAGGAGATGGCGTTCACATCCGGATGTTCCGTCAGGGCCGACCCTGCCGAATTGGGACCGAAACCGTGGACAATGTTGACCACGCCGTCGGGCACGCCAGCCTCCTGGCAGATCTCCCCCAATACCGTGGCTGTCATCGGGGTCCACTCTGCCGGCTTGATCACTGCAGTGTTCCCAGCGGCCAGACAGGGAGCCAACTTCCAGGTCAACAGGAGCAATGGCAGGTTCCATGGGTTGATCAGGCCCACCACCCCGACAGGGCGTCGGATGGCATAGTTGAGGGCCACATCATCCGTTTGGTAGGCTTCCGTTCCTACAGAGCGCAGATAATCGGCGAAGAAATGGAAATTGTATGCCGCCCGGGGAATATCCAGAGTGCTGGACAGGGAATAGGGTTTCCCGGTGTCCAGAGACTCCAGCCGTGCCAGCTCCTCTTTCCGTTCCAGGATGATGTCCCCAATCCGCCGCAAAATGGTGATCCGCTCATGGGTGGTCATTTTTTTCCAGGGACCCTTTAACGCTTTCTTTGCCGCCGTCACTGCCCTGTCAATCTCTTCCTTGCCCCCTTCAGCGACGGTTCCCAACACTTCCTCGGTAGCCGGGTTGATGTTGACAAAAGTTTTTCCGCTTGCAGATTCCACATACTGGCCATCAATAAAGTGCAGGCAATTCATTGTCTTCTTTTCTACGGACATCTGCATGTCATTCCCTCCTAGTCCAGTAAAGATAAAGCCTCAACCATTTCCCCCCGGGAGATCAGCCGGCGAATGCGGGTGGAGGAGATCACCTCCCCACGGGAACAGCAGACAGAATCGATCACCCGAACGGGAAAATGTTCTGCCAGATCCACAAGTCCCCCTTCCCTGCCCCGCCCGAAGCGAAAATCCTTCCCCACTATCACTTCGACGGGATGAATCCTGGAAAGTTCTAGGATAAAATCGGCGGCACTGCGCGCGAGATAGGCGGCATTGAATTTGGCCACCACGACGTGATCCACCTGGAGCTCAAACAGGCGGCGAAGCTTTTCCTGAATGGGAGTGAGGATACTAGCCCCTTCAAAATAGGAGCGGGGTGGCGGGTCGAAGGTGTAGACCACGCTGGGCACTCCCAGGGCCTTGCTCTTTGTTACCACCTCTTTAATCACCTTCTGGTGTCCCCGATGCACGCCGTCAAAGGCCCCGATGGCCACCACTGATGCCGGCAAGTTTAAGGTATCCGCCATATGAATTCGCATCAGTCCACCTCCATTTTGTTCGGATGAAAAGGGGGTACAAAAACCCCCTTTTCTTATTTCGCCACTTCCTTCTGTTTGCGAACGTCCGGTGTGCCGTACATGAAGTATTCGGCAGGTAGAGGAGAGCCGTACCAGATAATCCCCTGAGCCAGGTTATCTTCTCGCCAGGTGACCGGTTCCCAGTCAGGATCAAAGATCAGGTAGCCAGCGTCACCGAAGAGCTCCACCCGGTTGCCGCCAGGCTCAAAGACGTACATGAAGTAGGCCTGGCTGATGCCGTGCTTGCCGGGACCGGCTTCGATCTCAATGCCGTTTTCCGCGAAGATATCGGCGATATCCATCAGGTGCTGGGGATAGCCGTACCAGTAGGCGATGTGGTGGAGACGCCCGCCTCCCTGCAACTGGTCGCGCATAAAGGCCACTTCGTGCACCAGAGGGCTGACGCTCATCCACGCGCCAGCTTCCGTGCCATCGTTGAGGATGATGTGCTCGCGTAGCTTGAAGCCGAGATTTTCCGCCATGAACTCCTTGTTGCGGGTCACTTCATCACACATCAGGTTGACATGATCCAGACGGCGCACCGGCACTCCTTGGAGCGGCCGCTTCTGATTACGGTTCAACAGAGCGGTCTTCTGGTCATCCGGCACTTGATAACGCTCCACTTCCCACAGAATCTCCATCGGATGACCGTCCGGGGTTTTAAAGCGGTAAGCCGCCCCCTGGCCTGTTTCTCCCTCGGACCAGCCCTGGCCCAACCCGGACTCCTCAAGGGCTTTCACCCGGCGCTCCAATGCTTGCGGGGAGCTGGTCCGCCAAGCGACATGGCCCAGACCGGGCTCCTTTCTTTCCGTCACCTTCAGGGTATGATGGTAGGTGTCTTCGTAGGCCTTCAGGTAGACAGATTGTCCTTCCCGACCCGTTTCGATCATGCCGAGAAGATCTTTGAAAAACCACAGGGTTTCATCCGGTTTCGGTGTGTAGATCTCCACATGGGCCAGTTGCGCCACATCAAAAATCGGTTCTTTTGTCATTGCACATCCTCCTTATCGATCGGGTTTCGCCCTCTTACAGAATGGCAAGAGGGTGGAAATAAGGTGAATTATGATGTATAATGAAGAATACAGGTGTTTTTTTATCTATGGACTCGCGGGACTAGCTCTTCAGCACGCGACTGATATCGGTGGGGTTGATCCAGGTCGGATCAGTCCAACC
>NZ_FORR01000038.1 GCF_900114055.1 Thermoflavimicrobium dichotomicum
CCCACCCGTTCCCATCCCGAACACGGAAGTTAAGCCCTCCAGCGCCGATGGTACTTGGGGTGAAGACCCCTGGGAGAGTAGGTCGTTGCCAGGCAGAGAGACCTCATCTTTCAATGAAAGATGAGGTTTTTTATTGGTTTAAAAAATGTGATCATAGAAAGTATTCCTTAGAGAGTCGCAAATACTCATTCCAAACGAGAGCAGATTCACGGTTGCAAGCAATTAAACGATCAATGCCCCTCTTTTTGAAGCTCGAAAATATCTTCATCGATCAAAGCATCTTTTTTGCCTCGCTTTTCTATCTTGACTTTCCATCTATTATTTTTGATCACATCCAAGAAGATTCACCTTTTCATGTATGATGCACCCATTCATCTTGCCGATAATAGCAGCGGAAGAATTTGGGTGCTTTAGTCAAATATATTTATGGGTAATATTGAAAAAAACACCGATATAATCGATCATATTAATTTACAAACTATGGAAATAAAATTTATTACTAATCCAGAAAATAGAGATGTCAAGGTTTGAAATAGGAATATGAAATTTTTTATGTTATGGGTATAAAGCGGGTTCAATGAAAGCTATCCCCATTGGTTATTTTATAGAAACATTCAAATCGGAAAAGAAATGGGTAATGGCTAGAGAAGCCGCACCAATTGCTGAAGAATGAATTCCTAAGTTAGCAAAGCGAATTCTTACCTTTTTTCGATGAAATGCTAAAGAGTTATTTTCAATTGCTTGATGAATGGGTGAAGTGATCCACTTTTCTGCTTGCGCAAAACGGTTGCCAATAATAATCAGTTCAGGATTGAATACGTGCATGATATTACATAAACCAATCCCGAGATATTGCCCGATCTCATGAAATAGTTCAATGGCTTCTTGGTGTCCTTGACTAGCCAAATCGATCAACGTCTCAATATTCCATTTTTCTTCGGGTAAAGACAAAAGGAGTGAATGGGCTTTTGCATATTCTAAAAGAGCGATTTCAGAAGCATAGACTTCCCAACATCCTCGATTTCCACATCGACATAACTTGCCGTTTGGGACGATGATGCAGTGACCAATTTCACCTGCAAGTCCAGAATTTCCTTTGTATAAGGTGTTGTTAAAGATAATTCCTGAGCCGATGCCAATTCCGACACTAAGATAAATGAGATCAGACACGCCTTTACCAGCACCTAGAAGATGTTCGCCGATGGCTCCTGCATGAGCTTCATTTAAAACGAAAATGGGGAGGGAACACTCGGAAGAAAGCGCTTGCTTTAGATCGACTTCTCTCCATCCTAAATTTGGTGCAAAAAGAATCGTACCATCTTCAGAACATAGCCCTGGAATGCCAATTCCAACGCCTACGATGCCATGTCGACTTTTAGGAACCTGGTCCATTATCAATCGGATCGACTGAATGATTTGTTTGGCAACCGAAGAAAGAGATCGATCATTTAAATATGTTTTTTGCTCAAGGACAATATTCCCTTGTAGGTCAGTTAAAACGGTCAACAGGTAATTGACATTCAGATCAATTCCAATCGCAAAGCCTGCTTTTTGATTATACAAAAGCATCACCGGTCTTCTTCCACCACTGGAACGGCCGGGGCCGATTTCACTTACGAACTCTTCTTCGATTAATTCCTGAACGATCGAGGACACTGTTCCTTTATTTAGACCGGTTAGTTCAGAAATTTGAGCTCGAGAAATCGGATGCTTTTGCTTGATTGTTTCTAAAACAATCGATTTGTTAATTTTTTTTACCAAGTATTGATCTCCAGTAATTGGCACTGAAATCACTCACCTTATTGTCACTTTTTAGTCTTTCGATTTAGATATAAATTTTTTTATTTGTCTTGCCGAGAATGTTGTATTCGTATATTCTACGAAATAGATAATGATTTTTCAAATAATAAAAAGGAGGTACATTTAACAAACACGGTTGGGTCAAATATAGAAAAATGTCACAAGGAGTTAAATAAAAAATTCCCTCAAAACGGAAAGGAGGAAGTCTGCTACGAAACATAGAGTCCATGTCCAAGATGAAAGAGAAGATCTTGAGACAAAACCTCATATGTAGTGATCATTGAGTCGGGAATTGGCGACTGTGTTACCAAACCGTCACCGCTGTCTGTGCGATCTGACACATGTAATCAGGAAAGATGGACATGGATATTTTTGTTTATGTTTTCAGTAGCAGAGAGTGTTATGCGTAAAGGAGTTGTCTGTTTAGGAGAAGCACTAATCGATTTTATTCCCTTGAATCGGGATAATGTAATCATGCAAAAAAGTCCAGGAGGAGCACCTGCCAATGTCGCTGTAGGAATCGCTAGACTGGGAGGAAAGAGTGTTTTTTTAGGAAAGGTAGGAAATGATTCGTTAGGTAAGTTTTTAAAAGAAACATTAGAAGAAAATCAAGTGGATGTACGGTATCTGTATTTGTCGGATGCGGAGCGAACAGGAGTCGTATTTGTAAGTTACGATGCAGATGGAGACCGTCAGTTTGAATTTTACAACTCCAAAAGTGCCGATCAATATTTACAAGAAGATGAGATTCAAGAAGAATTGTTTCAAAAAAACAAGATCCTCCATTATGGCTCCATTTCACTGATTCATGAACCGGCATACTCCGCTACCCAAAAAGCAGTAGCATTGGCCAGAAAAAATGGGATGTTGATTTCGTTTGATCCAAACATTCGACTAAATTTATGGGGAGATGCCCAAAGAGCAAAACAAGTGATATGGGATCAAATGAAACAAGTTGACTTATTAAAAGTGTCAGATGAAGAACTTTGTTTTTTAACTGGAGAAGAAGATTTGTCGCAAGGCATTCAAGCATTAAAAAACTGGAATATTTCTTTAGTCGCTGTTACATGTGGTCCGAAAGGCAGTTATTTATTTTTTCAGGACACACAATTGTACATTCCAGCTCACCCAGTAGAAGTCGTAGATGCAACAGGAGCAGGAGATGCATATATGTCCGCCATGCTTTATTGTATCAATGAAGCAGATCAAAGGTTATCTGAACTTACAATCAAAGAAATTGAATCTTTTGGTAAAGTGGCGAGCCAATCAGGTGCGTTTGCTGTTTCGAAAAAAGGAGCCATGACTGCATTACCATATGCTAAAGAGATTTTTGGTCATAAATAAATAGATTATGTACAAATATTGATCATTTTATTGATAATAGTTAGTTCGACCAATAGACAAACTAAGTTTGGTATGTTATGATAAACAGGACATTAGAAATAATCGAATAATTGTAAGCGATTAATTGTAAGCGGTTAATTGTAAGCGTTTCATAATAGCGGTTACAACGATCATTTCCGGTTATTGGATTGAGGGAGAGTGGCTAAAGATGGGGTGAGAGAGATGCACAAGTGGTTAAGACGTTTAAAGATGGGCATGTTGGCCATAACAGTTGGTACCCTCATGACAGGTTGTAAAATCTTGATTACGGGTCAGGAAGTAGCCAAGCAAGCCAAGAAAAAAGACAATCAGATTTTGATCGGATTTTCGATGGATACACTTCGGGAAGAGCGTTGGCAAAAAGATAAGGCGATTTTTGAACAGAAAGTGAAAGAATTAGGCGGAGATGTAAAGACATTATCAGCCAATGGAGATGACAATCTGCAATTAAGCCAGGCGGAACAGCTTATTTCTCAAGGAGTGGATGTGCTGGTTGTCAATCCACATAACTCCAAAACTACAGCAGCGATTGTAAATAAGGCGCATAAAGAGGGAATCCCTGTCATTGCCTATGACCGTTTGATCATGAATGCGGATGTCGATCTATATGTCACTTTTGATAATGTCAAAGTGGGAGAATTGCAGGCGAAAGCAGTTGTTGATCACATGGCAAAAGAATCAAAAGGAAATATGGTTTATCTCGGTGGAGCCGATACAGACAATAATGCCAAATTGTTCCGTGAAGGAGCTATGAAAGTACTGAAAGCAGAGGAATCAAAAGGAAAAATCAAGATCGTATATGATCAATATACGAAAGACTGGAAGCCGGAAGAGGCTATGAAAAATATGGAAAATGCTCTGACAGCGAATAAAAACAATGTACAGGGTGTAGTTGCTGCTAACGATGGAGTGGCTGGTGGAGCGATTCAAGCCTTGTCCGCACAAGGCTTGGTAGGAAAGGTGCCTGTTTCTGGCCAAGATGCAGATTTGGCTGCATGTCAGAGAATTGCAGAAGGTAAGCAGACCATGACTGTATACAAGCCGATCAAAAGCATTGCTTCAAAGGCAGCGGAATTGGCTGTCGCTTTGGCAAAAGGTGAAAAGATCGAAGTGAAAAATAAAGTGCATAATGGGAAAATCAATGTTCCATCTGTTTTTCTTGAACCGGTTGTTGTAACAAAAGACAACTTGGTACAAACAGTCATTCGTGATGGATTTCATCGGATGGAAGAAGTTTATAAAAATGTTCCGAAAGATCAATGGCCCAAGTGATTGGAATAGATAGGTGATGGATCGATGTATGCCTTAGAAATGGTGAATATCACCAAAGAATTTCCCGGAGTTAAGGCTCTTGACCGTGTCAACCTGAAAGTGAAAAAAGGAGAAATCCATGCATTATGTGGGGAAAACGGGGCAGGAAAATCCACACTCATGAAAATATTAAGTGGGTTATATCCAGCAGGCACATATTCAGGAGAGATCCGCATCCTTGGCGAGAAAAAAGAATTCCGCAATATTAAGGATGCGGAAAAGGCTGGGATTACGATTATTCATCAGGAACTGGCCCTGGTAAAAGAGTTGAGTGTCGCTGAAAATATATTTTTAGGTACAGAGCCAGCAAGATATGGGGTTATTTCTTGGGATGAAATGTATTATCAGGCAGCTAAGTGGTTAAAAGCAGTCGGACTGGACATTTCTCCACATCGAAAAGTAGGTACACTGGGAATCGGTCAACAGCAATTGGTGGAAATTGCAAAAGCGCTGGCCAAAAATGCTGAGATTCTGATTTTAGATGAGCCAACGGCTGCACTAACAGAAACAGAAGTGGATATATTAATGGGGATTTTGGAGCGATTGCGCAAAGAAGGTGTCAGTTGTATCTACATTTCACACAAATTATCTGAAGTATTTCGATTAGCTGATAAAATCACAGTGTTACGGGATGGGCAGACAGTTGGTACATTTCAAAAAACAGATGTGGATGAAGATCGCGTTATCTCCTTGATGGTCGGAAGAAATTTAACGGAGTATTATCCACGAGTAGAGCGTACACCAAAAGAGACTGTTTTGGAAGTGAAAAATTATACGGTATGGGATAAAGAACAAGCGAATAAGAAAGTGATTGATCATGTCAGCTTTGCTGTTCGAAAAGGCGAGATTTTGGGAATAGCAGGTTTGATGGGAGCAGGAAGAACAGAACTGATGCTTAGTCTGTTTGGTGCTTATCCAGGACGAAAAGAAGGAGAAGTGTGGATTGAAGGAAAGCAAGTAAAGATCAAGTCGATTCGCGATGCGATTCAAAGTGGGATTGCATTGGTGTCTGAGGATCGAAAACGATATGGCCTGGTTCTGGAAATGAGTGTCCATGATAATACCATTCTTCCCAATCTTGCTCAAATCAGTAAATGGGGGATTATTGACGAAATAAAAGGTTACAAACATAGTACGCAATATGCCAAAGAATTGAAAACGAAAACGCCTTCACTAGAAACACCTGTCGGTTCTTTATCTGGTGGAAACCAGCAAAAAGTGGTTTTGGCAAAATGGTTGATGACAAAGCCAAAAGTGCTGATTTTGGATGAGCCTACACGTGGAATTGATGTCGGAGCAAAATATGAAATTTATCATCTGATGAACCAATTGGCCGAACAGGGAACAGCTATTATTATGGTTTCATCGGAGTTGCCGGAAGTTTTGGGAATGAGTGATCGGATCTTGGTGATGAGTGAAGGAAGGTTTGTCAAAGAGTTAGACCATCGTGAAGCAACCCAAGAAAAAATCATGCAGGCGGCGGTGGGAGGGAAATAAAATGGCTTCAACTGAAGGAGCGATCAAAGACCAAGTCACTCAAAAGCCAAATGGAATCAAACAGCTGATTGG
Source organism: Thermoflavimicrobium dichotomicum (assembly GCF_900114055.1). GTDB lineage: Bacteria > Bacillota > Bacilli > Thermoactinomycetales > Thermoactinomycetaceae > Thermoflavimicrobium > Thermoflavimicrobium dichotomicum. The sequence goes on from NZ_FORR01000038.1 coordinate 6,064, forward strand.
CCAGATCGATATTCGCGCTTATACCATGATAGGTACATTGATTATCATTTGGCTTTTGTTTGGACTGTTACATGAAACCTTTTTAACCCCAAGAAACTTATCGAATCTGTTTATACAAATGTCAGTAACTTCTATTCTGGCAATTGGTATGGTATTGATTATTGTGGCTGGACATATTGACCTGTCTGTCGGTTCGCTTGTTGGTTTAACGGGAGGAATTGCTGCCGTTTTAAGTACGTCTTATGGTTTGCCTTTATGGGCAGTCATATTGATTACACTTTTAGCTGGTGCATTGATCGGATTGTTACAAGGTTGGCTAGTTGCTTATGGAGCGATTCCCGCGTTTATTGTGACATTGGGTGGAATGATGGCCTTTCGCGGTGTTTTATTGGGAATGACCAATGGAACGACCATTTCTGTTTCGGATCCTGCTTTTTTGATGATCGGTGATGCATATTTCACACCTGAATTTGGTCTGTTTTTAGCAGCCTTGGCCATTTCGGCAATTGCCTACAGCGTTTGGCATAAACGTAGATCCCGGCTGAAATATGGGTTTGATGTTCAACCCATGAGTATAGATATTGCAAAAATTGTTTTCTTCAGTGTTATCATTATTGCATTTGTGCTTACAATGAATGCTTACATTGGTATTCCTTTCCCATTTATCTTTGTCGTTTTATTTGCGCTCCTGTTTCATTTTATTGCGAATCAAACGTCGTTTGGTCGGCATGTTTACGCCATTGGTGGAAATGTAGAAGCCGCCCGTTTATCCGGGATCCCGATTCAAAGACGTACAATGATTTTGTTTGTACTTAGTGGGCTATTGGCAGCAGTTGCAGCCATTATCCTAACTTCTCGCCTAAGCTCTGCAACAACCAATGCTGGAACGATGTATGAATTAGATGCGATTGCTGCCTGTGTCATTGGTGGTACGTCATTAATGGGAGGAAGTGGCACCATTTTCGGGGCGCTGATTGGAGCGCTTGTCATGACTTCGCTGGATAATGGTATGTCACTGTTAGGATTGGAGACGTTCTGGCAATATATCGTAAAAGGAGTCATTTTGGTATTGGCAGTAGGATTGGACATCTTAAGCCGAAAGAAAAAAGCTTAATCGGGTTGATTTGCGTTTTCATACGGAAATCTGCCCTTCTTATAACCTATATAACCCATGATCAAAAAGAGGAGGAACTAGTATGGCTGAATATTTTAAGAATGTAAAGAAGATCCAATACGAGGGAAAAGATTCAAAAAATCCGCTAGCCTTTAAATATTACAATCCCGAAGAAAAAGTGGGAGACAAAACCATGGAAGAGCATTTGCGTTTTTGTGTCTCCTATTGGCATACGTTTACAGGTAATGGAGCAGATCCGTTTGGTGAACCAACATTGGTAAGGCCGTGGGATCGATTTAAAGGAATGGATTTAGCCAAAGCACGTGTTGAAGCGTCATTCGAGTTTTATGAAAAACTGGGCGTTCCTTTCTTTGTATTCCATGATAGAGATATGGCTCCTGAAGGCGAAACACTGCGTGAAACGAATAAGAATCTGGATGAAATCGTGGCGCTGGTTAAGGAATATATGAAAACAAGCAAAGCGAAAGTCATTTGGAATACAGTTGCTCTGTTTAAACATCCGCGCTTTGTTCATGGGGCAGCAACCAGTCCAAGTGCAGATGTGTTCGCTTATGCTGCAGCACAAGTGAAAAAGGGATTAGATGTAGCCAAAGAATTAAACACCACTGGTTTTACAATGTGGGGTGGACGGGAAGGTTATGAAACACTGTTAAATACCGATTTGGCGTTAGAACTGGATAATCTGGCACGTTTCTTGCAAATGACAGTGAATTATGCAAAGGAGATTGGCTTTACAGGACATCTTTATCTTGAACCGAAGCCAAAAGAGCCTACCAAACACCAATATGATTTTGATGTAGCAACAACGATTGCCTTCCTGCGCAAATATGGATTGGAAAAACACTTCAAATTTAATATTGAAGCCAACCATGCTACACTCGCTGGACATACGTTCCAACATGAACTGCGAGTGGCCCGAATCAATGGAATGTTTGGCTCTATTGATGCAAACCAGGGTGATCTGTTGCTCGGATGGGATACAGATGAATTCCCAACAGACATTTATGAAACAACATTAGCAATGTATGAAGTGCTTTTAAATGGCGGATTGGGCGACGGTGTACTCAATTTTGATGCAAAAGTAAGACGGGCTTCGCTTGATCCAGAAGATCTGTTCCATGCTCATATCGCAGGAATGGATGCATTTGCAAGAGGATTAAAAGTAGCACATAAATTACTGGAAGATCGTGTCTTTGAAGATTTCATTGCTCATCGTTATCGCAGTTACAAAGAAGGCATTGGACTCGATATTGTAACTGGAAAAGCCGATTTCCGTTCACTGGAAGCTTATGTGTTGGATAAAAAAGACTTTGAGTTGGAGTCTGGAAGACAAGAGTATCTCAAGTCCGTATTGAACCAATATATCTTGGAAGTAGAATAAAACAAAACAACCTGTTCTCCTGATAGTCTTACCAGGTCATATGAATGAAGGGTGGCAACGAATGGATGCCACCCTTATGTATGTGTTTATGGTTTTCTATAAAGCGGAAGTGTAGGTTCCTTGCGGAATGACTGTGATGGTACAGAAGTCCTCACGGAGGAAGGAAAGCTTCACGAAGCGCAGGAGACACATATCCATATTTTCGGTAGTTTGATAATGTAAAGAGTCGTTTTAAACATGGAGTAAGTCCCACACTTGTTTGCTGATTAAAATCATCGTCATCGCAATAAATAAAATCTTGACATAAGCACTTCCTTTTTTGATGGCCATATTTGATCCCATCCAGGCACCCAAGATCATGGAAATCCCCATGGCTAAACCATATGTGTAGTGAACTTGATCCATATATATGAACATGGCCAGAGCAGCAATATTGCTGGCAAAGTTAAGTACTTTTGCATTTCCTGCCGCCTTTACGAAGTCAAATCCAATCAGTAAAAAGCTAAATAGAAGGAATGAACCTGTTCCTCCGCCCATAAAGCCATCATAAAAACCGATTAGCAAGGAAGCAAAAGCGATAAATGTTGCAGATTTTACCGATAAACCTTTAAAAGTAGAGTGGGTTCCCCAATCTTTTTTTATCAATGTGAAAATGGTAACAATCACTAATAAGGCGACAATAATCGGTTTAAGAAAATCAGGCGGGATCTGTTTGACGATATAAGCTCCTGTGATTGAACCAAGCAGAGAAAGTGGCATGAGATATAACGTAAGTTTGAAATGGATTTTCCCTGACTTCATAAAAGATATTGTGCTGGTCAGGGATGCCATGGTACTTGCCAGTTTGTTTGTTCCAAGGGCAACAGATGGTGGCAATCCTGTTGCGAGTAAGACAGGAATGGAAATAAGTCCTCCGCCTCCCACAACTGAGTCGATAAAAGCAGCAATAAATCCGGAAACGATCAGAAATAATAAGATGGATAAGTTCAAATCTTCCACTACTATGTCATCTCCTGTTTAATAGATATAAGGATTTTTTCAGGATCTTGCCGAATCTGAGATCGAACATTTTCTATTGATGGATGCGGAAGTAATATATCCCAAGATGGGTTAAAGCCAATGAATGGATACAACTCTGGCAAGTATTTGAAGAGGGTATATAAAATCATTTCCCATAATTACAAAATTATATATGAAATATTTACAAAGTAGCAAGGTAAAGAGAAGAATTCATCATATGTATTTTCGTTGTTTAAGTGTGCAATGAAATTGAAATAAATTTAAAGTTAGTAGAATATAAAGGATTGTCCCATTTTGTAAGGAAATGCTTGTCTAATAGAAAGGAGAGAGTAAATAGATAGGGTAGATTCTATTTTCATCGCTTAGATCGTCTCTTATCTGAAAAAATGAACCATATGGAATAAAATCATTGACTAGATAGTTTTAAGCATGGTAAAATAGGCCCTGTTGCTGATGCGACATATAGAAAAAGATATGATGATCTTGGAATAAAAAAGATGTTGACATGAAGGATTAAATGTGATAGAGTAATAGATGTCGCTGCTCAAAAAAAGCGAGTGACAAAAAGTGTTCCTTGAAAACTGAAGAGTGAAGCATGACCTCGTTGATTCGATAGAGCAAATCAAACTTTTTTTGGAGAGTTTGATCCTGGCTCAGGATGAACGCTGGCGGCGTGCCTAATACATGCAAGTCGAGCGGGGTTATTTCCTTCGGGAAATAACCT
>NZ_FORR01000040.1 GCF_900114055.1 Thermoflavimicrobium dichotomicum
AGTTTCATATGGAAGAAGCCCAATATGGAGCTAAATTGTTAAAATTGATGAAGAAAAAAGGTTGGCTAGTTCCACCACCTCTTCATGCAAATACACAAATTGAAGGATAGGAATATATAAAAAAGGAATTACCAAAAAGGTAATTCCTCAGCTTGTCGACAAAGTCGTTTTTTCAACAGGTCGACAAGCTTTTTTTGTCGAATCTTATCTTATTAATAGAAAATGATAAATGGGGGATTTTTTGTGTTATCTAAACATGGAAAAAGCGGTAGAAATCAACTTGAGATCATAGCATTAGATGATTTAGTGCCTGCGGACCATTTGGTCCGCAAGATCGAAGACAGTATTGATTTTGATTTTATTTATGACCTTGTTGAAGACTATTATTGCCTTGATAATGGGCGGCCCAGTGTTGATCCAGTGGTCTTAATCAAAATGGCGTTGATCCAATATTTATTTGGCATTCGGTCCATGAGGCAAACCATTAAGGAGATTGAAACCAATGTGGCTTATCGTTGGTTTCTTGGCTATGGGCTCACAGAGAAAATCCCTCATTTTTCAACGTTCGGAAAGAATTATGTCCGTCGTTTCCAAGACACAGATCTATTTGAAGTGATTTTTTATCGCATTTTACAAGAAGCAATCGATCATGGTTTTGTCAATTCTGAAGTCATCTTTATTGATTCAACACATGTAAAAGCCAATGCAAATAAAAAGAAATATGTGAAGAAGTTGGTTCGGTCGCAGACCCGAACCTACCAAGAACAGCTTGAGAATGAAATCAATCAAGATCAATTGGCTAACGGAAAAAAGATATTGGCTCCCAAGACTAACGTTGAAGTCAAAGAGGTTAAGGAAAACACAACGGACCCAGATAGCGGATACTTTGTGAAAAATGAACGAGAGTCCGTTTTTGCTTATTCCTTTCATACTGGCTGTGATCGGAATGGATTTGTCTTGGGAGTTATAGTAGAGCCAAGTAATATTCACGATAGCCAGGTCTTTCCATCTCTTTATGAACAGATCAAACTCACGGTTACTCAGCCAACAGCGGTCGCTGTTGATGCTGGTTATAAAACTCCTTACATCAGCAAAATCTTGCTTGATGATGGAGTTCGTCCCGTTATGCCTTATAAAAGATCCCAAACGAAAAAGGGTTTTTTTCGAAAACATGAATTTGTTTATGATGAGTATTATGATTGGTATATCTGCCCTGCTAATGAAACGTTAGCTTACCGGACAACTACTCGGGAAGGCTATCGTCAGTACATTTCTGATCCAAAAATCTGTAAAGATTGTCCGTTCCTTTCTCAATGTACGAACAGCCGGAACCATACAAAGCAAATTCAGCGCCATATTTGGCAAGACTATTTAGATGAAGCTGAACATCTTCGGCACACGGAACAGAATAAACAAATTTATAAACAACGGAAAGAAACGATTGAGCGAGTTTTTGCCGATATGAAAGAGAAGCATGGGATGCGTTGGACGACGCTTCGAGGGAAGCGTCGTGTTCAGATGCAGGCGATGCTGCTTTTTGCTGCCATGAATTTAAAGAAACTGGCCAATTGGCGATGGCACAACCGTCGCCTTCATCGATTTTTTTATCAGTCAATTAAAAAACCACCTCTGAAAGCCGTGTTCAGAAGTGGTTTTTCTACAGTCTGAAAGGAATTACCAAAAAGGTAATTCCTTTTTTATATATTATTTAATCTACTGAGTCCAGCGGTGAAAAGTTTTTTTCAAACTAGGCCTACTGCTTGTTTTTCGCTTTTCAGCCTAGTGAAAGAGCAATTTGCAATATTATCGGACTTGCGAAAAAGTTTAACACCCTCCCTCGTCCGACGCTCGCTCTCATCCCCATAGCTGAAGCTAAGGGGTTTTCTCGCTCGCATTTTATAATTGAAAGACGTTGCCATGTTGAGCCTAACCTAAGAAAGCAATAGACTCTTTCGTTTTTCTTGCAAATGCGATGGGATTATCTATGGATTCCCAATGAATATACATTATACGTGGATTCTCAAACAGCCAGTGATTATGAAGTGCGGTCGCGGTAATACCTCGTTTTTGAAGATTTGAAATTAAACGATTGGCCTGATTTTGAAAAACTGCTGTTTCACCTAAGCATAGTGCGCGTCCCGACTTATTGATAGATTCGAATGAAAAGAGCTGATAATTAACCAAAGGTGAATTTGTACGTCTACCTAAGATAGTAGCATTAAACCTCCTAGGTCGACTGACAAAACACACAGGTCCTTCTTCAATCTCATGTTCTCCACCTAAGATTTGTGCAAATTGGCGACAAAGCCTTTGAAATTGTGGGCTTACTTTTACTGCTGCCATACAAAACCTCCTCTCGTTTTATGAATATGTTACGATACAACAAAGGAAGAGGATTGTATGAATATCCCTAATCTATCCATATTTTCTAATTACCCGTGGTGGGGTGTTTATAATGATATGTACTCACCTGCCACTAGACATCAATCTCACCCGAATGGAAAAGATTTGAGATTATGCTGAAAATCTACCCTCACATAACCAAGGATGAATTCCCACCGATCGAAGACGAATACATTTTTTCTACGATGATGAACTCAAAAAAGAGATCTACGAAAAGTATCTGAAAACGAATGTACATATCAAAAAATATTCACCGGAGTATCACCGATTAATTGGTACAATTTTGGGATACCCTCCCAGAGCAGTGGATTTTTTTCATCAGGCGATCATGAACGTTTTCCGGAAAAGCGTATAGCACTAAGGTTTTGTGGTGTTGAATGTGTGGCAAGTATTGATGACATAGTTGAGGACATAGCCAGGGGCAGATATCTTGTGCATCTCCTACAAATTTGAACATGTGGATGTTCCATATGGTGATATAGAGTATGTCAAAAAGTAAGAGCAAAAAAAGCACTGGCTATTTGACACTCCACACGGCTGAAGCCGTGGGATTCTTGGGGCGTTAACGTCCTCTTTGTAAACCGTTACAAAAAGAAAAAAGGCCGCCTAGATCGTTTGGATGATCTAGGCGGTAAATAAAGTAGAAACAAAAATTAGTAAAAGGAGTGACAATTAAATATACTAATAAACGCAAAGAAATATAACAATATTTAAAATATTAACGTTTAATTTTTGGTGATACCAGTAATAACCCAACCTGGATTTTTGCTTAGAAATCCAGGTTGGGTTTTCATTATATCTACGAGTGACTTGTTTGGATCACTCATCATCATGTTCGTTGTTTAAAGACTTCCCATACTTTTTTAGTAAATCCTCAACAGCCTCATCTAATAATTTGGATTTATTAATCCTTGTCTCCTTGGATAATTCATCCAACATGTACCACAGTTTTTTATCAATAGCATTCGATAAAGGTTTTCGATTCCTAAGGCCACGATCATCTCCCATGATAATACCTCCTCTTGTAATTAATGATAAAATATTTTTTTTTCACATTTAACTACTGGTAACTACATGTAGCCGTATTTATAATATGAACTGTAAGATAAGTCTTTCTTTTCATGTGGATATTATATCTTGCTCATCTCATTTATCTTGTTCATCTCATTAAAGGAGGCATTCATCATGGGTTGGTTTGATGAAGATACTGAAAGAGATGAGGAAAAGTTCCGCTCTGGAGAATGTCCACGATGTGATAGCCATGATATTGAAGTTCGCGAAGGATTTTCATCTACTACTTTTGTCTGTAATGACTGCCAGCACAACTTAACAATTGCCTAGTTTCTTGAGCAAAACCCAAAAAAAACATATTATGAAAGGGAGCCCTATTAAAGGCTCCCTTATTTTTGTTCAGGAGGGTAAATTATGCCCTATTATGGAAGCAATGAAGTTGCTTTTTTGCTAGGACTAAGAAAGTCTGTGTGGCTTACTCCCGGTTACTCTCTATTTGATGAAATAGCTAACAAATATCCTTTTATTTCAAAAAGGGAATTTCCAGCTTTAAAAGGCGGGATCTTCTTTCAGAATGAAGAAATCAAAAAAGAACTATGTAAGAATCACCTAAAAGATGCTGAAAATATCGAATTCGGATCTTCGAAATTTCATTATACAATAGGCCATTTGTTAGGTTATCCACCTAAAGCTATTCATTTTTTTGTACACCTTATAACTAACTCAAATCTAAATATAAAAAGAGTAGGAATAGACTACTGTGGTGTTACCTGTGCTGGATCTATAGATGATCTTCTGGACGATGCTACCTGGCTTTGGCAGGAGTATCCTTTTCCGGAGTGGGATATCCTTAAAATCCAATATCAAGATAAAAAAATATACATACCCTATCAAGACTTCGAAACACTTCAAGAAGTACAAAAAAAATTGAAAGCGGCGACAGATAATCTTCAAATACTAAACTTCTCTAACAGAATTAATTTTTGAAAAAATAGTCTTTTTACTTTTTGTTTATTTCTAATGAAATTTTCCATCATCCTTTCGCCTTTGATTTACTCATGGGTAGCTTTTCCCATTTCTTGGGCAGATGGCATCAATTTCACCGGATGCTACCTTTGGGCCTTCCCGGGTGATTTTACCGCATCGGCATTTAAAAGGGAAGACGGCCACGGACGATCGAGACCGCCCCTGCTGGTCGGCGAGGAGATCTTCCGTGATCACCAGGACATAGGAGAAGATCGGTTTTTCACGATGTTTAAACACCCTTCCCCTCTCTATCCAAAACTTCCCAGATCATATGTAAAAATAAATCCCGATTCTCTGGATGACAGGCGACCAGATACGGCTCTGGGTTCATCCCATCAAAAGACCGCCCGTCAAAATCGAAGACGGCGCCTCCCGCTTCCTGAACCATCATCACCCCGGCGTAGAGATCTTCCCCTTCGGAATTGTAGAGGACGATTCCGTCCACGTCTCCCCGTGCCACCATACACCAGAGGAGTGACGGAGCCCACAGGCGGAGTACACGTTTGAAACGCTCGTCCAAAGCTTGCTTTAGCGCCATCGCTTCTCTTTCTTTCTGCACCTGGTGCCCCTGGATCCAACCTACGGTCATCTTGGGAAATGATCGCTTTTTCCGCATGTGAAGCGGATGGCCGTCACAAGGCCCCTTCCCCTTTTCCGCTGTATACACCTTCTCCAGATGAGAATCGTAGATTACCCCTAGAACGGGTTGTTCTCGGTAGAACAGGGTGATGCAGACTCCGTAGAGGGGAATGCCCAGGGCATAATTGTTGGTCCCGTCCAAAGGATCCACCCACCACATCCAATCATCATCCTCACCGGACATACCTTGCTCTTCACTCCGGATCCTGTGGTCCGGAAAATGCTCCCGAATCCGGTTTACGATCAGCCGGTCGGCCTCCTCGTCCACCTCCGTCACAAGGTCGCCGTAATCCCCTTTCTCCCGGGTCTTAAATCCACTGAAAAAACGCACCTTCGCCAGGCGCCCCGCCTCTACCGCCGCCTCTTTGGCTACTTGCCTCGCTATCGTCAAAACTTCTTCCATCGCAGTTCACCCTCGATTCGAAGAAATTTTTCTCATTATTATTGCGTATCTAAATAATATCATAGAATTGATAGATGGAAGATAGGCGCCCAATATCGCAAAGTATTGCCCGCAGGTCACGAGTTCGATGAATCGGCCGCCAAGTGTCTGTGAGCGTAAAATTTCCGGGAGTGCTATGGGGCCCTCCATGCTCTTTCCGCGGCTGAGAAAGGCGTATATTAGGCCATTTGTATCGCAAACCGCCCGAAAAAGAGAAGAGGGCGCCTTATGCGCCTTCTTTTATAACGCTTACCTCGTTATGTTACCAATGGTAATATTACTGGTCGACTCTAGCGGTCCCGCGACGATTCCGACCAGGCATCATTACCGGCTATTGCTACCGGCATTATTACCGGCTATTAATACCGGCGAGCCCGGCCGGACCAACGAATGGACAATGATGGCCAGTGCGGGGCCAACGCGGAGCCGGTAGGGGCTAAGATGGAAAATAATGGCAAACGGGGCGCCTGCCCAAAATTTTCGGGGCTGCTCTCTAAAATCGGGCGCGAGCGGGTGATTTTCGGCGCTGTCGGGTATTTTTGGTACCGTACGACAAGAGAAATCTACTTAAAAACTGTTTCTCTTATTACCTCGGGTAATATCAGCGGTTCATCCGCATCTTCTGCTCAGTTTACCCTCTGTTACAGTGATTCAAACACAGGTAATTCATCACCCGAGCGCCTTACAACAGATAATTAGTCGCCTGCGTGCCGATTGTTCTCTCGATTTTTTCGGCTTCATCGACCTTTTCTGCGTTCTTTTCCAGCCACTCGCCCGGATTATTCGCGTATTGCTTCGCATCCCGCGAGATCTCATTGAGTAAATCCTGTACGATCGGGCTCATCATTGGCGCTTTGAGCAATCCCTCCGCGGCTTCGATCGCTTCCAGCGCCTCCTTATCGGAGTATCGATCGAATAAGGATCGCCGGACCCCGATTTTGTCGCAAATTATCACAACAAGAAACGGGGCAAGCCAGATAAAAGGCAAGCCCCTTTAGAGCATATTTCAAAAAGAGAAGTTATGCATCATAATGAATACTATGGAATATTACAGCAGACATGAGTTAACCGATTATCAATGGAAATTGATCGAACCCCTTTTACCAAAAGGGAAAAAAAGAGGTCGACCATTGGTCGACCCAAGGAAAACATTAAATGGAATCGTGTTCGTACTGAAAACAGGATGTGCTTGGGCAGACATGCCCAAGGCTTACGGTTCCTATGTTACCTGTTGGAGAAGATTAAAGCAATGGCAAAAAGACGGAACTTGGGAAAGAATTTGGCGAAAACTTCTCCAACAGTGCGATGAACAACAAAAAATCAACTGGGAGTTTTGTTTTTTGGATGGAACCTTTGTTCCCGCTAAAAAAGGGCGATGCAGTTGGAAAAACCAAGGTTGGAAAGGGAACAAAGGTAATGATGGTAACAGATGGAAACGGTCTTCTCTTATCCATCCACATAGCCAGTGCTCAACCTCATGAAATCCGACTCGCTGAAAAAACATTGAGGGGGATTCGTGTTCCTCAACCCTGGGTAGACCAAAAACACGACCAAAGATCTTAATTGCAGACCGTGCTTACGACAGTCAATCTTTTCGAAAGAGCCTACAAAAACGTGGCATCAAACCTTGCATTCCTACCCGAAATCATCGAAAAATCAAGCACGGACGTGCTTCAAATGTACGTCATCTTTATTGTCATCGCTGGAAAATCGAACGTTGTTTTGCTTGGATGGATCAATTCCACCGTCTTGTCGTTCATTTCGAACGACAAGCAATCTTATTTAAAGGTTTTTGCATCACATTTGGACTTTAAATACATTAATAGACTGAATTTTTTCGATGTAAGTTAGTTCATACTCCTACTAAACAGTCAACTGTAAATTTATATAAATAATTACTTTTACTGCTAATGTTTTTTGTCTACTTTAATTTTTTGTTTCTATATGGATCATGAATAATTATTCTTTACTTATTCATTTTGAAATAAGCTCTACTACAACTAGTTATTTTTAAACATCTGCATAAACTGTTTACCAAAATCCTTGACTGAGAATTTCTCTGATACTTGTTTAAGGTATGTTTTTTTCACTAATTCAAGGAGCCAAATTGGGATCTTTTTTCCGCGAATGAGCCAATAAAATCTCTTATAACCTTCGACTAGGTGT
>NZ_FORR01000041.1 GCF_900114055.1 Thermoflavimicrobium dichotomicum
GAGTAGACCTGATACTCTATCTCCCCGTTCTCTCTGGGGGTAAGACCTATGTGAACCTGAATCGGATCTTCTCCCACAACGATAGGTCGAATCCAAACGACATTCTTGAGCAACAAACCGGTTTGACTCGATCCGAAGCCCTTCGTCGCCTGTTCTACTGCTGCCCTGGCCATCTCCAGGTAGGCTACTCCCGGAAGAATGCGCTCTCCATTTACCACATGACCTGAAAGAAAAAACTCCTGTCCCGTAAACGTGGAACTATATCGCTGCTCCCAAAAATGAGAGGTATTCCTATGTAACAATGGATGAAGGAGATCCTCCCTCTTCGAAGCGGTTGATTCCATCTTCGGGAGCCAGTACCGTTCTTTCGCAAAAGGATAGGTCGGCAAACTGATGCGACGTGGTTTGGATTTTCCATAGATCTGATGCCAATCCACCGACAATCCTTTCACCCATAACTCCGCTACCTTTTTCAGTTTCTTTTTCTGTAGCCAGGTCTGAAGCAGGATTTTTGCATCGTCATCTGTTTCAAAAATCGCCACGGTCTCTTTGCCCTCTTTCACATGAGCAGTATAAATTCCTGGCGACTGAACATCCTGTACAAACGCTTCCAGTGCCTGGAGAATCGACTCTCTTGAATACGCCAAAAAGGCCAGCCGATGCTCCATCGCATCTCTCCCCACTTGCAATGTATAGGCTAAATCAGCCAGATCTATCTCTTCATGGGATTCCACGAAGGTCTTCATTTTTTGGGCATAAGCTTTTAGTTGCTCTCTGGTCTTGGCTGACAGCACAAATAAGATCGGGTTATGTTCATTCACGGGAATCGGTGTTTTGTTTCGGTTCGACTCGTGAACGAATTCTTCTATGACAATATGGGCATTGGTCCCGCTAAACCCGAAGGAACTTACAGAAGCACGTCGAGGCATCCCCTCTGGAACTTCCCAAGGCTGTAGACGGGTGTTGATATAGAACGGACTATTCTCTAATGAAATGTGTTCATTTAGTTTTTCAAAATTAATGGTGGGCGGAAGCATCCGATATTTCATTGCCATTAAAACCTTAATAACACCTGCGATTCCTGCCGCTTTGATCAGATGTCCGATATTGCTTTTCACAGAGCCTAACGCACAGTAGTTCTTTTTGTTAGTAAAGGACTGAAACGATTGGATAAGTGCTTCCACTTCGATGGGGTCGCCCAGTTTTGTGCCTGTGCCATGAGCTTCTACCAGCGTAATTGTCTCCGGATTGATCTGGAAGCGTTCATATACATCTTTTTCCAACATAATCTGTGATTGAACACTTGGTGCCGTAATTCCATTGGTTTTGCCATCCTGATTAACTCCCCAACCACGAATCACGCCGTAAATGTGATCCTCATCCCGAATGGCATCAGAAAGTCGTTTTAATAAAATAACCCCGACGCCTTCTCCGGGTACAAATCCATTGGCGCGGGCATCAAACGTAAAGCATTTTCCATCTTTGGATAACATTCCGGCTTTGCTGGCTTGGATAAACCCAGATGGACTCAGCATTGTGAGAACGCCGCCTGCCAATGCAAGATCACTTGTCTGCATAATCAGACTGTCGCATGCTTTCGCAATGGCCACTAAAGAGGAGGAACACGCTGTATCGATAGCCAGACATGGACCTTTCAAATTGAGCAAGTACGAAATTCTTGCCGAGAGAATAGAAGGGGAACTTCCCAACATACCATATGCGTTTAATCCCTGCACGTTTGCGGACTGCTCATAATCGCTGGCCCCGCAACCGACAAAAACACCGCAACGACTTCCCGACAAGGAAGAAGGACTTATACCGGCATCTTCAATACAACGCCATGCATTTTCCAAAAACAGCCGATGCTGTGGGTCCATCAGTTCCGCTTCTGCAGGTGAAATATTGAAGAAGAGTGGATCAAACTTATCTACATCCTCTAGCACTCCCATCCATTTGCAATAGGTTTTTCCTGGAGCTTTTGGATCGGGATCGTAATACTCTTCGACAGACCAGCGATCAGGAGGAATCTCGGTGATGCAATCCATACCCTGTGCCAGGTTGTTCCAAAATTCTTCTACATTGCTTGCTTTCGGAAATTGCCCTGACACGCCGATAATGGCAATGGAGGTTTGCAAAAGTTTATCATCTGATGACTTCCCTGATTCTTCCTCCTTCAGACTAAACCTACTTGGAGTTTCCTTGGCTGAAACATCAGTTTCATGGGCTATGAAAGAAGATTGGCCTGCTTCGGCTTCTATCTTTCCTCTTATTTCGTTTCGTGCCTCTTCAAGCGTTATTTCCCCAGCTTGCAAGGCACGTAAAATTTCGTTTGAAAACATCCAGCCGTTCACCTCTCCCAGTTAAAAATCGGTTTCTGAATGATGCAATTCTCTTTAACATAGAGAGTACAAATTGCGTAGCCAGCTACCAAAGCACTTACCGATCATTGGAAGAGAATTGACCGGTCTCTATGAACCGAAAAATTCTCTCAAGGTTTGCAGGATCTGAAAACACCTCTTGATTGGAGGAGACCGCCAAGGTTTTGAACGTACGGATTGAATCATTCAGCTCGCTGATGTAGCGTTTGTAACGCAAAATTCCCGTTCGGGGTAACCGTCTGAGGCGAAGAAGATGCCGGTGAAGCAAGGACTCGCTTTGGTCATCATAGGCATCCACCAGGCCCCACATATAGGCTTGCTGAACAGAGATCGGCTGGGTGATCAGGGACATATAGTGTGCTCTTTGAAAACCGACTCGGCGGATCAAGAAGGGTAGAACACAAGCAGGATAAAGTCCGAATAACAATTCAGACAGACTAAACTGTGCGGTCTGGCTGGCAATCACGATATCGCTTGCCGCTACAAATCCCACCCCTCCTGCATTCGCCCTGCCCCGAACATGAGAAATAGTTATGAATGGTCCGCTCGCCAATCTCAGCCACAGGTCATAAGTTGGCTCAGGGGTATATGCCCCCGGCTTTCCACTTGTCATTTTCATCCGCAACTCTTCAAAATCGGCTCCAAAACAAAAGACATCAGGCGATCCTTCCAAAACCACAATTGTAATCGTTTGGGATTGCTCACAAACATCCAGTACCTGATGGAACTCGTCGATCAGGCGGTCATTTACCGTATTTTTGGCCTCAGCACGGTTAAATCTTATAAAGCAAACGGGCTCTTGAATGCGGACTTCTATGGTTTGATAGGTCATGGCAACCACCTGTATTCGCGGTGAAATTCCCTGATTTCTTCCAGGAACAACAGCCCTTTTCCTTGGCTTGAAGCCAATACTCCCGGTAATAAGTCAAAATCCAGCTTGATATTTCTGGTACCAAACTTCACTGCACTGCTTCCTCTTAACAATTCATCATACTCATCCATGGTTAACTGATAGCGTTCATTTAACTGTTTCTCAATTTTATACTTGCGCAAATGTTCTTGTCCTTGTGCTGTGACAATACCACTGTAAAATTCAGAACAGCAGCCAGATCCGTAGGAAAAGCAGCCAATTCTCTTTGGATGATCGAATTGGCCATGATCGATCGTACTGGCCAGAGAGAGGAACACCGTACCCCCCATGATATTTCCAACCCGTTTGCAGTAGTGTAATCCAGGTTCCACCCGCTTTATGAAATCCTCTTCGATTTCCCGGGGATTGGCCTTGCACATCTTCCTCATCATGGTACGGTGTGCCCCTTTCACCATCCCGCCGAAAGGAGTATGGAAAGCAAGATACTGGAATGTATCCCGGTAATCCACGCCAACAACCCGTTTTTGATATTCGAGAAATGATTGCTCGCAGCAATCCAGATATGACAACAGGGACAAATCCGAATCCCCCGCTTCACGATCAGGAACGGGGCGGCAAGTGTCCATTACCTCGAAACCATAATATCCGTTGGCTCCAACATCCACCTGGAAGATATATGGTCTTTCACTAACCAGCATGGCGACAGCTCCTGCACCGCTACTTGGTTCAGCAAAAGACCAGTCCTCCGTTAAACCCTCTCCCGCCTCGACTGCCATATAACGGGATATGTCTGTTGCGATGACCAATGCTTTTGCCCCGGGAGAGACTTGGGACAAGATAAAATTGACTGCCATCTGGAATCCTGCTGTCCCTGAATAGCAGGCTTGCTTGATTTCAAACAAGCGACAGTTCCGATTCAAGCCCAAATAATGATGGATATACGTACTTAAGGATTTTCCAAAATCAATCCCGGATTCTGTACAAGTGATCAACATTTCTATCCGATCTTTCTCTTCCAAAGACAAGGCGTCCACCAACGGCTTGGCTGCATTCACAGCAAAGGTGACGGGATCTTCATAAGGCAAAGCTACTGTTTTTTCCTTCATGAGCAAATTTTCAAATCTCCTGGTATCCAATCGACGATGCCGAGCCAATTGCATGACATCCAGACAAGCCGTTCCCCCAAAAACATTAAGTGCTTCAATTCCAACTGTTATCATACCCATCTCCTTACCTTGTTTAAATTTTATAAAAACAGATGGCAGTATTTATTCCGCCAAACCCGATATTCAGGGATAAAGCATGTTTTACATGATGTGTAATGGATTGATCCCGAACCCAGTTGCAAGACTCTTCGATAGGGGATTCCAGATTTCTAGTGGGATGAAGACGTGACTCTTTCATTTGCAGAAGTGTGGCGATGACTTCCACCGCACCAGATGAACTAAGACCATGACCAGTTATTGATTTCGTTGCATTGATTGCAGCGTTGGAAAGTTGGCAATCCACTATGGCTTTGATTTCGATCTCGTCCCCCACCAGTGAACCTGTTCCATGCGGGTTGACATAATCAATTTGATGAGGAGACAGCTTTGCCTGCTCCAGAGCTTTCTTAATGACCTGCACTTCTCCTTCATACGAAGGATGAGGATTCCGGCTTGCATCCATTCCCACAGCCCATCCCGTGATGATGGCGTATGGTGTAATCTGGCGACTGATTGCCGATTCAGTTCGTTCTATCACAACAGCTCCGCACGATTCCCCATAAATAAACCCGTCCCGTTCCCTGTCAAAGGGGCGACAAGCCTTTTCCGGCTCATCTGCAAATCGATCACTTCCCATGGCCCCCAAAGATCGGAAGGCCTGGCACTCCCAGTATGAGACATCCATTAGTGCTCCCATGGCGATGCAGATATCGACTTGACCGCTTTGGACTGCCTGTATAGCCTGTATGATTGCCAACTGGCCGCTGGCAGACGCTCCACCCAATGTATACGAAATTCCTTTAATGCCAAATTGCTCTGTGCAAAGGCCAACTAAATCGCTGTCCATAAAGGTTAAGCCATAGGTTGGCCGCACAAAATGAACGCGGTCTGCGTACGCTTCATGCATCTGGACCATATCGCGCTGCTGGAAGTTGGATCCGCCAATCACCAATCCGATGCGGCTCGGGTCGGCCTTATCCAACTTTGCTTCTTCCCACGCTTCCAGGATGGTGATCAAGCCTACTTGCCCTGAAAAAGAAGCTGTCCGGAGCAACTTCTAGGAAAGTCGCTCCGGATAGCTCAATGACGGGATTTCCGCGCCCAGAAAAGAAGTCTCTTTTTGTCTCCCGGGGCGTCGCATGATTCCGAAATTATGCTGTCCTTTCATTAGGGCGGAAGTAAAAGCAGCTTTTCCCTGTCCAATGGCAGATGTCACACCCAATCCGGTAATCAGCAGATCAGACTGATTGTATTTTTTCATATAGCAATTCCACCAATTCCTCTATATTTTTCGCCCCGAACAACTCCACACGAGGTACCTTCAAAGATAGCGATTCCATGGTTCTCATAATAATTTCAGCACGGTCAACGGAATTTGCCCCCAGATCAACCAATCGGTCATTAGGTTGAATATTATACTCTTCCAACTCTGGTAATACCTCGCGTGTGTGCTCTACAACCAACCTGAAAATATCCTCTTTGTTCATCATTGTTTCCTCCTATTATTAAGTTGCAGCAAGAGTTGATCAGCTTTTTCCACATCCAATTTTCCCGACTGTACCTGTTGCAGAATTTCATCCAGTGAGAGGGTGAATGGTTCTTTCTCTTTATCAAGCTCTTTTTGCAGGAAATGCGCAAATTCGCGAATGCTTGGATAGTCATACACCTTGGTTGCCGGAATCGACGTACCGTATTCTCTGTTAATGGCCTGAATCCACTCCACACCTGTAATGGAGTCAAGTCCCAAGTCAATAAATTTGCTATCTGCATCAATATCACTTGGATTCATGCCTAAAGTATCAGCCAGTCCTCTCATCAGCTCCATCTGTAAGTTTTCCAGTGAAATCACCGGACGAAGCGAATGAGCCTGACTTTGAGCTTCAGCCTGTGAAAGGAAGATTCCCTCTGAACCGTCTGGCAGTTCTACGGATGGCAATGTTTCGACGGACGACGTCTTTTGTGATACAGCACGGCTTTGATCAACGTTCCCCAATTCTCCCCGCAGGAATTGAGTAAATTTTCTAACATTTGAATAATCATAAACCTTGGTCGCCGTGATGGAAGTCCCATACTTTTTGTTGATGGCCTGTATCCATTCTACGCCGGTAATCGAATCCAAGCCCATGTCAATGAATGTGTCATCCGGGTCGATATCGCTTGGATTCATGTTTAAGATGGCTGCCAACATTGCCTGCAGCTCCTCCTGTAACGAATCTTCCTGAATCAGAGGCGCAGATTTCCATTCAGACTCGCTTTCAGGCGTTGATAAAGAAATGGTTACTGATGACCCAGCAACTTTTGGCGGGATAGACTCTTCCTGTTTATCTGAGGGGATTGGCCTGTCAACCAAAGGCTGAAGGGCGATTCCACGGGGTTTTTCTGCAATCTGTGGATATTTTACTGGTTGCCCTGCCTGCGGGACCTTAATCCCCTTGACAATCAACGGAGTTGATACATAGGAAACTTCCGGCTTATCGGGCTGCGATGATTGAGCCGTTTCTCCAATTGCTGGCGCAGATTTCTGATACTGACCTGGAGATTTCGGCTCCATCGTGGGCACCCAGTAGCGTTC
>NZ_FORR01000008.1 GCF_900114055.1 Thermoflavimicrobium dichotomicum
CCACCCGTTCCCATCCCGAACACGGAAGTTAAGCCCTCCAGCGCCGATGGTACTTGGGGTGAAGACCCCTGGGAGAGTAGGTCGTTGCCAGGCAATGAGTAAAGCTCATCCATATTGGATGAGCTTTTATTATGTGTTTTTCTTTTTAATATAAAAAAATGACTTTTTTTCCAATTATTTATAAAAATAAAGTACGGTATTTAGGATGAAAGATTTTTGTGCAATTGAATGGTTTTGGAAAATAGAGGGTATTAAATGAGTAAATATGCAAGAGAACCGTCCAATGTTGGGCGGTATTTTTCATAAAAATAATAATTGAAATATGTATTATATTACTAAATGGATTTATTTAAAATATATTTGGTGGTGTTTATTATATGGGAGTCAAAAGTTTAGAAATGGGTGGTGATCAATATGCTGAAACTGAATGATCAAGAAATGGAGAAGTTAAGTATGGCGGCTCAGTCAGGGGATGTCTGGGCGATGGGACATCTAGGCTTCTGTCTATTGAGTGAGGATTTATTTCCTTCTTATTGGCAAGAAGGTGAGAAATGGTTACGTCGCTCTGCGGAAGCGGGTGGGAAAGAAGCGATGGGATGGCTGGGCTACTGTTTGATTACAGGTTATAAGCTGAGAAAAAATATAAAGGAGGGTGAAAAGTGGTTGAGAAGGGCAGCTAACTTGGGAGATATATGGGCGATGGATCGATTGGGGACATTGTTAGTTCATGGATATGGCTTGACCAGAGATTTATGCGAAGGAGAATACTGGTTAAGACAAGCAGCCAAAGCAGGCTGTGTGACCACGATGATCAAGCTGGGTAAACACTTGTTACAGTCAGGAATGTATACGGAAAGTAAAAAAGAGGGTGAAATGTGGTTAAGGGAAGCAGCCAAGTTTGGAAGTTATGAGGCAATGACTTATTTAGGAAAACATTTGCTTAAATATGCACAGACTGCGACTGAAAAACGAGAGGGGGCCATGTGGCTTTTGAAAGCGGTTGAATTTGAAGTGAATCAATATGAATGCGACTTACGTTATATTAGTTCTCAATTTATTGTTGAATTGATGGAAGGAAAAGATGACCCGAAAAAATTAGCCTCCCTTTGTAAGCAAGCAAAGAAATTTACGGATGTTTGGACTTTGGGTGAGATTAGTAAATATATTTCTAATGGAAGTTTGTCACTAAACAGTTTAAGGGTGATTACGATGGCCCTTCGCAAAGCAGGAGAAGCGGGTGAAATCAAAGCGATGAGAGAATTGGGAACTCGTATGTTGGGAGGATATGAAATGAAAAAAAATCCTCAGGAGGGAGAGAGGTGGTTGCGAAAGGCTGCAGATTTAGGTGACCGTTTATCAATGGGCATCCTTGGGGTTCGTTTTCTTAAAGGAGAAGGATTATCAAAAGATAAAAAAGAAGGTGTTAGGTGGTTAAGTAAAGCCGTCAGGTTATTAGCGTAAAGGAAATGAGCTGGACATTTTACATACTTGGAAACATCCTTTAGGATTCGGGATCCCTAGGGAATTTAATTAGATAAAATAGATGGACATATATTATTATAAATCGATTGGATTCATTGGAAAGTATAAAATATGGCATTTCTGTTTAGTGGATTATTTTCGGTATAGTTGTTTAAATATATTTTTTCTGTCAATAATGGGATATAAGGCAATTGGCCAGTCAAATTCAAAGAGGTAGGCGATTGAATGTCCAATCAAATGGAGCTCATGCATTGCAGCATTTGTCATCATTCATGTATGGATGGCATCATGCTATTAGAAAAACAAATTTGTCCGTCTTGTGAGCAGAAGTTAGTTTGTATCAAAGCGGAGGATCAATCATACTTTTATTATGTTTGGCGTATAAAACAATTATGGTTAAATTAAAGAAGGCTTGCATTTTAGTCTGAGATGATCCTTTGATCTGGATCTTTTCAAATACCCCACTCTTCTCAGACTAGCATCCAAGCCTTTTTTCTTTTTCGATTTCATGGAAAAGAGGAGAGGAACTATGAACAAGCAAGAAAGGGCGCCTCTATTTGAAGCATTATTGAATCATAAGCAATGTGCAAAAGGAAATTTTCATGTTCCAGGCCATAAACAGGGGCGGGTCTTTGATAAACAAGGAAAAGATTATTTCCACCCGATTTTGCAACTGGATCTGACTGAGGTGGGCGAACTGGATGACTTACACGATCCAAGTGGTGTGATTGCTGAAGCGCAACGGTTAGCTGCTGATCTGTTTGGTGCGGATGAAACATTTTTTTTGATTGGAGGTACTACCGCAGGAAATATCGCCACGATTCTCAGTCTTTGTCAGCCGGATGATGAAATAATTGTTCAGCGCAGCTGTCACCAATCCATATTTCATGGCTGTTTGCTGGCTGGAGTAAAGCCGGTTTGTTTACGGGGGAAGTTGAATTCAAAAAATGGATTGGAAGAACCCATTCAACCAGCAGAGCTGGAAAAAGCGTTAAGGGACTATCCAGAAGCAAAGGCTGTTATTGTTACCAGCCCTTCTTACTTTGGAGTCGTACAGCCGCTTCAAGAGTTAAAACAGGTATGCGATCAATATAACGTTCCTCTTGTTGTCGATGAAGCACATGGAGCGCACTTTACATTTCATCCTGACCTTCCCATGTCTGCGATGGAAAGTGGAGCTGATATAGCGATTCAATCTACACATAAGATGTTGTCTTCGATGACCATGTCCTCCATGTTGCATCTGAAAGGAAATCGGGTGAAAAAAGAAGAATTGGCCCGATGGCTCAGAGTGATTGAATCAAGCAGTCCGTCGTATCCACTCATGGCTTCACTGGATTTGGCCAGACGTGATATGGCTTTACATGGTCGAGTTTATCTGGAACAAACCTGGAATGATATAAATGATTTACGTAAGCAGTTGCTATCTCTCCATCATTTAGAAGAAGTGAAACGATCTGGAGAGTATGATCCTTTTAAACTTGTCCTTCGTTCACGTAAGCGGATAACGGGTTATCAAATGGCAGACTGGCTGGCTGACCAGGGGATTTTTGTGGAACTGGCCGATCATGAAAAAATCTTGCTTTGTTTTTCATATGGGAACCAAAAAGAGGATTTTCACTATCTGTCTGTCAAATTAAAGGAGTTAGATCAAGCTATATCCTCATTCCGAACGATTCCGTTTGAATCATGGCCAGAGTTTCCAGAGGTTCATACACTAACTTCTTCTTTTTATCAACTCAAGAAAGGAACCCGTGTTCTGATTTCATTAAGTGAAGCTGTCGGTAAAATTTCGACAGACATGGTTGTTCCATATCCTCCGGGTATTCCCATAGTTCTTCCTGGAGAAGTATTCACTAAGGAAGTGGTGGATTATCTTCTTCATCTGGTTAGTTTAGGTGGAAAAATTAGAGGGGTGTTTCAATCTTTCGCTCCTCAGGTGTACGTGTTAGAATTAAATAATATGAGTAAATAAGCTGAGCGGGTTGACAAAATTTTTTGGGGTTTGTCAACAGGCGCAGTCAATAATCGCCTGATTGTTGTTTGCTAGAGAAGTTGAAATGGATTTGTAAGTTGGGATAGTTGGAGGCCTTAGCTGTGAAAGGGTTATTTGTCAGCTTGGAAGGACCAGAGGGAGCTGGAAAAAGCACACAGATTGCATTGATACGGAATTTATTACAAGAGAAACAAATTCCTTTTATGATAGTAAGAGAACCAGGCGGAACACGAATTGGTGACCTGATTCGAAATATATTGTTAAATCCGGAATTGACAGAGATGACACAGCGAACGGAGATGCTTTTGTATGCAGCATCCCGGGCGCAATTGGTTGAACAGAAGATTATACCTGCGTTAAGGCAGGGGCAAATGGTTTTATGTGATCGCTATGTAGATTCTAGCATTGTGTATCAAAGCATTGGAGCTAAATGGGATTTGGATGAGGTCATTGCCATTAATGATATTGCAACAGGATGTTTAAAACCAGATCGCACATATCTACTCGATCTCCCGGTTGAAATCAGTCAGCAAAGATTGTTATCGCGTCAGGCTGAAAAAGATCGGATTGAGATGAAAGATATCGATTTTCATCTACGAGTGCGTGAAGGATATTTGGCTTTGGCTCAAGAGGAGCCAGAACGCTTTCGGGTGATTAAGGCTACAGGATCGATCGAGGAAGTTTTTGAACAGATTGCCGATGATTTGCGAAAACTGATTGAGGTTCATTATAAATAAGGGAAATCCCTTGGCAAAATCATCCATATATTGGAAAAAGAGAGGTGTTTGCTCCATTGTATAGCGAAATGCTAGAATGATATTTAGAAAGCTCTCTGATCCATGGATTTTGGAGCTTTTCCATGGGAATGTTAGACCGTTTGTCTTTTTAATCTAATCTATCCCTTCTTGGTTGAATAGTAAGCCACACGATAAGCTGTGGTTGCTAAAAATGGGAGTTTGCAGTGTGAAGCGAGTTGATGTTACTGCTCTCCCCAAAGCCGTACTGAAGCAGATGGCATTGGCTGTGCAGGAGGGATCCTATATGTTAAAGGTCATTGGCGTTCGTTTTAGACAAGCGGGTAAGATATACTATTTTGATCCGGTAGATTTTCAAATTCAGCGTGGCGAAAATGTGATTGTAGAAACGGTTCGTGGAATCGAGTATGGAAAAGTAGTAATGGGTACTCGATTTGTAAAAAAGGATCAGGTTGTCCTTCCGTTGAAAAAAGTCATACGTATTGCGACAGAAGAAGATACAAAGCAGATGGAGGCTAATCGAAGGGATGCTTTATTGGCTTTAAGTATCTGTCAGGAAAAAGTATCAGATCATGGATTGGAAATGAAACTGGTAGATGCGGAGTACACTTTTGATCGCAATAAGGTGATTTTCTATTTTACAGCGGATGGGCGTGTTGATTTTCGGGAGTTAGTTCGTGATTTGGCTGCCGTTTTTCGTACACGTATTGAACTCAGACAAATCGGTGTACGTGATGAAGCGAAGATGTTAGGTGGAATAGGTCCTTGTGGACGTATTTTATGTTGTTCCTCGTTTTTAGGTGACTTCGAACCGGTCTCGATCAAAATGGCCAAGGATCAAAATCTTTCTCTTAATCCTGCCAAAATTTCTGGTTTATGTGGACGTTTAATGTGTTGTCTCAAGTACGAAAATGATCACTATGAGGGAAGCAAACAATTAATTCCTGATATTGGCGAACAAGTATATACACCAAATGGAGAAGGGCAAGTCGTTGTACTGAACTTATTGGAGCGTCGAGCGTACGTTCAACTCTCTGAAACGGGTGTAACAGTTGAACATTCTTTGGATGAATTGTCACCTGTGCACTCTTAAATTCTTCATAACGGAATGTTTTCAGGTGAAGGCTAGGTTGATTTCTCAATCTAGCCTAAATTACAAGGAGAATATAAATCGATTGGCAAACAAATTAGGTAAGTCTGCCTTTGATCAGTTTTCTGTTTTGTGTTTATCCTATGAATAGGAGCTAGACTGCTGATGTGAGTATGGGATTGTACAATGCTTGAAGTAATGAGGTGGGGGTTTGGATAAGCAAGCAATTTTAAAACAAGTCGCTCAAGTAGAGGAGCAAATGGGAGAATTGTATAAAGAGCTGGGTGAATTAAAGGAGCAAATTGTTGCGTTGATGGAAGAGAACACAAGATTATGGATGGAAAATCAGAGACTGAGAGAATTGCAGGAGACTAAATCTTCTCTATCTGAAGTGCGGGATGAAAAGGATAAAGAAAATGACAAGCAGGTAGAAACAGGAAAAGGTTATAACAATTTGGCTCAATTGTATGAAGAGGGATTTCATATTTGCAATGTTCACTATGGGCGATTGCGTAGTGAAGGAGATTGTCTTTTTTGTATCGCATTTCTCAATAAATCAAATAAAGATTTTTGACGCTGGCTGAGTTGGTTGATAAAGAAGTGGATGGGAGAGGGGTGATTTTCCGTAAAACGAGGAAGTCAAAGAAACCAGACGGAAAATCATCCAATACTGACTCATCAGCGTCTTTTTTCATGCAAGAAGGGATCAGGATGGGACAAGAGGATCAAAGCTATTATGTATATATCTTGGAATGTGCAGATGGTACATATTATACGGGGATTACCAATCATTTAAAGCGCAGGATTAAGCTGCATCAACAAGGGAAGGCAGCCAGGTATACACGCGGGAGGTTACCGGTTACTCTGAAATATGTGGAAAAGGTGAAAAACAAATCCGATGCTCTTAAAAGAGAGTATCAAATTAAACAGATGGAACGCAAAGAAAAAGAACAGTTGATCCAAACGTTTGTGCATGAAGGGATGAAATACATTGTGGATTCAAAAGAGTTTTGAACAAAAGCAGGGGGCTCTTTATGTGGTAGGAACTCCGATTGGCAATCTGGGTGATCTAAGTCCCAGGGCACAGGAGGTATTGGCTCAAGTTGATTTGATTGCTGCTGAAGATACAAGGCATACACGTAAATTGCTTTCCAAATTCAATTTCTCCACACCATTGGTTAGTTATCATGAACATAACAAGATTCAGAGAGGGGAAGAATTAATCGAACGATTACAAAATGGAGAAAGCATTGCCATTGTCAGTGATGCAGGTATGCCTGCGATTTCCGATCCTGGCGAAGATTTGGTCAAGCTGGCGGTTCAAAAGAGGATTCCGGTTATTCCAATCCCTGGCCCCAATGCTGCACTTTCTGCTCTGGTTGCTTCCGGTTTGCCTACGCAGCCTTTTTTATTTTTAGGATTTTTGCCACGTACGACGAGAGAGAGAAAAACACAGTTGCGACGTTGGGTTCATGTTCCAGCTACTCTTCTTTGTTATGAAGCGCCGCATCGTTTAGTTTCGATGTTGGAAGATGTTTTGGAAGTGATGGGAGATCGTGTTATTGCTATTTCTCGGGAAATGACAAAAAAACATGAAGAATGGTTAAGAGGATCACTGAGCGAGTGCCTGGAATATGTGAAGAAAGAAGGGACCAAGGGAGAATATACCATTGTGATTGCTGGAGCTGATGAATATATAGAAGAGGAATCAAAGAAGTGGTGGGAAGATCTGTCTGTAATCGAGCATGTAGAACATTATTTGGCACAAGGAAAGCCCAAAAAAGAGGCCATTCAACTTACAGCACAAGATCGCGGTTTGCCCAAGCGGGAGGTATATAATTTGTATCATGCTGAACAGAGGTAGTCGTTCAAAACCGTTCATGGTGCGGATTATCCTGAATTTGTATATTTCGGTGGGATGGAGAACAGATCCGTGGAATAGAACAGGGATATTGATGATCGAATAAGCGAGGTGGACTGAAGAGGAAGGCTTTTTTGTAAGGATCAACGGTATGAAGGTTCAAAAATCCCTTGATCTCCATTCGGATATTGGGAAAGGAACACCACTGGGTAGAGAATTGTCTCATTCAATGAAAAAAGCGAGGCTAGCCCAGATTACCTCGCTTTTTTAAGTAATGTTTTGGTAACAGAAGTGAAATAGTCAACACATTTATGTGATGAGAGCCTGACTAGGTATTGTATTATTCAGAGGTGACTTTATCGCTATGAATCATACGGTACATTTCTTCGATGCATTTCTTGCTTACTACTTTGTTGCGATAGAGAACTGTGTCATCCACTTCGCCAGTAAAGATGCAAGCAGGTTCATATTTTTTTAGAACAATACGTTCCCCATCGACGTAAATTTCTAGAGCGTCTTTTTCACCGATTCCCAATGTTCGACGTAATTCGATTGGAATAACTACACGGCCCAGCTCGTCCACTTTGCGTACAATACCAGTTGACTTAAGCATCTCA
This sequence comes from Thermoflavimicrobium dichotomicum, assembly GCF_900114055.1. GTDB lineage: Bacteria > Bacillota > Bacilli > Thermoactinomycetales > Thermoactinomycetaceae > Thermoflavimicrobium > Thermoflavimicrobium dichotomicum. The sequence continues at coordinate 7,802 of NZ_FORR01000008.1, forward strand.
GTAATCTCCTCTCAATTTTGGTCTTTGGTTTTTTACTTATTATCTTTATAAATTGCCGTCAAATTTCGACATTGACGACATTAAAATCATCATACCAACGATTGCCAAACCAGTCAATATTACATTAGAAGCTTTATAGAAATTTTCTTGACTATCTAGTGTATATATGTTTTTTAAAATATAAAACTTTCTATTATAGAAATATACTTTTGTTAGGATAAGGAGTTGATTTTATTGCTGCCTGTTTCGGAAGAATTAAAAAGGAAGCTTAAAAAAGTAAATGAATCTCTAAGAAAAATATACCCTATTTCCAATTTGGATCAAACAGAAATACGAGAACGGCTTTCAAGATATGGGAAATTTTATAAGATAGAGAAATGGAAGGATGATCAGTTAAAAGATTGGTTATCAAGTAAAACATTAGTTGGTGTCGATGGATCAGTCAATTCCACAAAAGGAATGCAGACACGTACATTATCTGTGTTTCAAGCCTTGGCAAAAGGAACACGTGGAGAAGAAAAATGGGCTGCAGATGTATTTACTCCTTTGTTGGCACCTGATGAAGAAGAGGAAGAGGGACAAGCAGCGCGAGAGGCAAAGGAAAGGGGTAAGCTTTTATCCGGTTTGGAACTGGAAGTAGCCAGGTTTGCGATTGAACACTGGCATCCGAAGGTCGTACTGATGGATGGTTCGCTATTGCACTTTTATATTGATCATTTGGAAGCGTGGATGCAAGTGGTTGAAGTTGCAGAGAAAACAGGTACTTTATTGGTTGGAGTGGCTGAAGAGATTGGAACACGCAGTTTGGTAAAAGAAGTGTTTCCTGAGCTTAAGAATTGGTCTGACCGTGACTTGTTGTATGGTGTATTACAAGTTGGAGAAGCGTTTGAATGGGAGGATTGGAGCCCGACAGGCAGTCAGATGTGGAAAATGGTATTGCGTTCTTCGCGCAGTCCCCAACCCATTGGGATTGATGGGTTGGAATCACAAAGAGAATATCGGCATGATTTGGTACGATTGATCTATACTTTAACTCCGGAACAGGGGCGTGGAGTTCCTTTTTGGCTGGATATTGTTGATAATCAAGTGCGAGTGACTGACCCGTTAGTTGAGACGATGGTAGAACAATATATTGATCCCGATTTGCGCCATCGACTGTTAGTTCCGAAGAGAACTGAACGGGTGATCTAGACAAGAAAGAGGGGAATGGATCTATGCAAGTTGTCGGGGTAACCACACAGCAAGAAGTTCATATTGTTTCGCGTGATCGGAAATTTCGGATCAATGAAATCCTGGTCATTGAAGATCCTGCTTTAAACTATCCCAAAGGGGAAGTTGTCGAAACGATGGCTTATAACCGTTTGATCCCGATGGGATATGATAAGTCACTGGTTGATCATCAAGTGTTGGAGACATTGCGCCACATTGGATATGATATTGAGTCTGATGAGATTAATGTGGCCAAATTGCGCCTGTTTGAAGAAGCACCCTACCCTGTTCGGACAGGCTGTGCTGTACGTTTGCCTGAATTTGATGAAGTCAGGCATTTATTGGTAAAAACGATGCCGGATGAGGGAATGGTGTTAGGAGAAATTCACGGGACAGAATCCATGGCTGACTCGATGAGTGAAGATTTGCAAGATCAAGTCATGATGTTGGAACAGGGAAAATTGAGATCTCAGCAAGGTGTTCCCTTTATTTTTGATATTAAATCCATGCAGCAATACCCTCATGTAGGAGTGTTTGGCGGATCTGGATCTGGAAAATCATTTGGTTTGCGAGTGATGTTGGAAGAATTAATGAAGCTGAGAATTCCTGCCATTGTATTTGATCCACACTTTGAAATGGATTTTCGTGACCGGGTTCCCGAATTGAAAGAAAGAAGCGAAGGGTTGATGGGACGTTCGGTTACTGTGCAGATTGGGCAAGATGTGGGGATTTCTTTTAGTGAATTGTCAACACGGGATATTGAACAGTTATTGGGAGCTGCTGGAGGCAATTTAACGGAATCGATGGTCAATGTCATTCAAAGTTTACACCAGCGTAAGGATTCCTTTACCTCTTTTAGTGATCGTTTGAACAATTTGGTGCTAGCCCAAGAAGAAGGAAGCAATCATTTAAAACGAAAGTTAAATGATCCAGAATTAACTCCAATGGAAGCAGAGCGGATTAAAGATTTGCTTTCAATACTCCAGCAATATGGAACTCTGCCTCCTGCTTCTGTGAGAGGCATTCATTGGCGTCTCAACCGTTTGGAAAAGGCAGGGCTATTTCAACATGATATCCGGGCGATTGAAAAGGGACTGGAGCAGAGAAAATTGGTAGTTGTCCAAGGATCGGCCTGGGTTTTGCAAGTGTTTGCCACTTATGTCATTGGTGCTCTCTATCGCAAGCGGAGAGAATATAAGGATCGTAAAATGAATGGTGAAGAAGGAAAGTTTTTCCCTCCGTTTGTCATTGTTACTGATGAAGCCCATAATTTTGCTCCTAAAGGAGTGGATTCGCCTGCCAAATCGATTCTGAAAGAAATTGCGCAAGAAGGTCGCAAATATGGTGTGTTTCTCTTTTTAGCGACTCAACGGCCTACTTTATTGGATGAAACCATTACAGCCCAGTTAAACACAAAGTTTGTGTTTCGTACGGTGAGAGCGACGGATATCCAAACGTTAAAAGAGGAAACGGATTTAACTTCGGAGGAAGCCAAACGCCTTCCATATTTACGTTCAGGGGATACATTTGTTTCTTCTGCGGCATTTGGTCGAACGGTTTTTATCCGAATTCGAGCTGCTTATACACGAAGTCCACATGTGGCGAATCCATTTGATGAATTGAACCAGTTTGCAGATGAGCGGGATGAAAAGGTACTAAAAGTGATTGAAAAACATCTCCCGATCTTTGATACAGACTTATTGCCATTAACAGGAGAAATTCGCCGGGAATGTGGTCTGGACTGGGATGTTTCCCGTTTGAAAGAAGAGATGGAACGTTTGGCTGAAGAAGGGCAACTGAAAAAACATGAAACTCCCTTTGCGACTCGTTATGATAAATAAATGGAGATGTTTCCTCGTCCAGAATGATGAGTTGAAACACAGGTCAGGATCCTTTTTGAAAAGTCAAGCAGAAAGTTGAATTTTCCATCATTCTGTGGCTATAATGAAAATAAATCATATAATGAATGATCGATGACAGGGAAGAGTAATCAGCTGTGGCTATTTCCAGAGAGCCGGGGCAGGTGAAAGCCGGTATAGCTAGGTTGATGAACATGGCCCTTGAGACTTTTCTGCTGAAATTCGCGGCGAAGAGTAGGCGGAAACGCATACCAGCGTTATTGGGTTAACCAAAGGGCATCCTTTTTTTAGAAAAAGGGTGCTGAAATTGGGTGGTACCGCGTGATCGATATCTCGCCCCAAGTCTGGGCGGGTTTTTTTATTCTAAAGAGAAAGGAGAAAGATCAATGAGTAAAAAGCAGACGTTTTATATTACAACACCCATTTACTATCCAAGTAACAAGTTGCATATTGGGCATGCTTATTCAACGGTAGCTGCCGATGTGATGGCACGTTATAAACGGTTGCGTGGCTTTGATGTTATGTATTTGACTGGAACTGATGAACACGGCCAAAAAATTCAAAGGCGAGCACAAAATGCAGGTAAAGACCCGCAAACTTTTGTAGATAACATTGTCAAAGGGATCAAAGAGCTCTGGGATAAACTGGACATTTCTTATGATGACTTTATTCGGACAACAGAGGAGCGCCACAAAAAAGTCGTACAGCAAATTTTTGAACGTCTCAAGGACCAGGGAGATATTTATTTAGGTGAGTATGAAGGTTGGTATTGTGTGGATTGTGAATCATTCTTTACGGATCGCCAGGCTAAAGACGAAAAATGTCCAGACTGTGGGCGGCCGGTGAAAAAAATTAGAGAAAAAAGCTATTTTTTCCGTATGAGCAAGTATGTGGATCGTTTGCTTGCCTATTATGAAGAAAATCCAGGCTTTATTGAACCAATTTCGCGCAAGAACGAAATGATCGAAAACTTTATTAAACCCGGTTTGGAAGATTTATGTGTTTCCCGTACGACCTTTGAGTGGGGTATTCGAGTTCCTTCTGATCCCGACCATGTTGTATATGTTTGGTTAGATGCATTAACCAACTATATTACGGCGATTGGTTATCTGTCCGATGATCCTGTTCAAAGAGAGCGGTTTGAAAAATATTGGCCTGCAGATGTTCACCTGATTGGAAAAGATATTCTGCGTTTCCACACCATTTATTGGCCGATTTTCTTGATGGCTTTGGGCTTGCCTTTACCGAAAAAAGTATTTGGACATGGCTTTTTCCTGGTCAAAGGGGAAAAAATGTCCAAATCGAAAGGAAATGTGATTGACCCTGTTCCGTTAATTGACCGGTATGGATTGGATGCCATCCGTTATTATTTAATGCGCGAAGTCTCCTTTGGAAGTGACGGGGTCTTTACTCCGGAAGCCTTTATTGAACGTGTAAATGCTGACCTGGCCAATGATCTGGGTAACCTCCTCCATCGTACTCTGACGATGGTTGAAAAATATCGGGATGGAGTTGTTCCCAAATGCCCGGAGCATGGAACAGAACAAGATCAGGGATTAAAAGAGTTGGCAGCCACCACGGTTAAACGCTTTGAAGAAGCAATGGAGAAAATGCAGTTCTCGGTGGCTCTAGCGGTTGTATGGGAGTTGGTGCGAGCTGGCAATAAATACATTGAAGTAACAGCTCCATGGAATCTGGCGAAAGATCCGGAAAAAGCGGAGGAATTGGACGCCGTTCTCTATCATTTGCTGGAAGTGTTGAGAATGGTGAGTGTCCTCATTCAACCGTTTATGACTCAAACACCTTTAAAAATGTGGGAGCAATTGGGAATCCAAAGAGGCGAACTGACCAGCTGGGATAGCATCCAAACCTTTGGAAAAATGCCGGCAGGTGTTCGTTTGAAGAAAGATAAACCTCTTTTCCCGCGTCTGGAAATGGAAAAAGAAGTGGAGGCGATTTTGGCCATGATGTCAGGACCAGCAAAAGAGGCAGTAGCTGACAAAAAAGAAACCAAACCGAAGGAAGAACCATCTTCAACAGAAGGAATCATCACCATTGATGACTTTATGAAAGTGGATCTCCGTGTAGCAGAAGTCATTGAAGCAGGCCCGGTAAAAGGAGCCGACCGTCTCTTGAAGTTACAGTTGGATGTAGGTGGCGAGAGAAGACAAGTTGTTTCGGGCATTGCAGAATTTTATCGCCCGGAAGAGCTAATCGGTCAAAAAGTCATTTGTGTTGTGAACTTGAAGCCAGTCAAATTGCGTGGTGAAAAGTCGGAAGGAATGATTTTGGCTGCTAAAGAAGGAGACCGTCTGGTGCTTGCTACCGTTTCAGGCGAAATTCCCACAGGTGTTCGGGTAAAATAATTCTTTTCAAGCAGTAGATTGAAAAAAAAGCTCCTTTTCCAGTTGAGCAACTGTTGGATTGTACCCATTGGACGGGAGCGAGATGGAAAAGGAGCCATGACGCTCATAAAGTGACTTTGCCAACAAGCTGAACCTCCCCAAAAAGGGAGGTATCATTTTTGTTATGGTAAACGTGGTAACAGAAAGAAACAGAATATTATCTATAAGTACACGTCAATGAATCCTGCTAAAAGGGAAAAAGAATTCTAGATAAACTGGGTTTTCACTTGCTTTTTGTCGTTCTGTTGACTACTTATATATGATAGAAGGTAGGTTACAGTGTGACGAGAAAAAAGGCCTTTTTCCCTATTTGGTCTGTGATCATGTTGACGGTTTTGGCTGTTGCCTTTTTCATTCGCCATTGTGTGTTTACTCCTTATGAAGTGTATGGGCGATCCATGAATCCTACTTTACAGGGTGGCGAACTGTTATTGGTAAACAAATGGATTTATAAGCTATCCAATCCGGAATTTGGAGATATCATTGTTTTTCACACACGAGAAGGAGAGAATCATCAACCTAAAGATTTTATCAAGCGTGTGATTGGATTGCCTGGTGATCATATTGTCATAGAACATGGGCATGTATTTCGTAATGGTCAACGATTGATAGAGCCTTATATTCAAGAACCGATGGAAGAAGAAAAGGAAACCAGTTTGGTTGTTCCAAATGGCAAGTTATTTGTGCTTGGAGATAATCGCAATGATAGCAAAGATAGTCGTGAAATTGGTCCGATTGAACTAAAAGAAGTAGTCGGACGTGCTGAATGGATTATTTACCCCATGGAACGAATGAAATGGTTGGTGCATTAGCTGAATGAACAGATCAAGGAGGAATTTGCCATGCTATTTGATACACATGCACATTTAAACGATGCGAAATTTGCAGAAGATCAGGACGAAGTCATACAGAGGGCAAGAGAAGAATATAGAGTTCGTTATATTTTAAATGTAGGTTATAATCGGGAGACCATTCCGACTTCTCTTGCTCTTGCTGAGAAGTATGATTTTATCTATACAAGTGTTGGTTGGCATCCGCATGATGCAGTTCATTGCACCGAGGAAGATCTGGAATGGATTCGTTCATTGACACGTCATCCCAAAGTGGTTGCTCTTGGGGAGATGGGGCTTGACTATTATTGGGACAACTCTCCACGTGATGTACAAAAAGAAGTGTTTCGCAAACAAATCCGTTTGGCACGTGAAGTGGGATTACCGATTATTATTCATGATCGGGATGCTCACGAAGATGTCGTACAAATTTTAAAGGAGGAGCATGCAGAAGAAGTAGGGGGTGTCATGCACTGTTTCAGCGGAGATCTCCATATCATGGAAGCTTGTTTGGAGCTTAACTTTATGATTGGATTAGGCGGACCGGTTACATTTAAAAATGCGAAGTTGCCGAAAGAAATAGCCGTGCAGGTGCCTGAGGATCGTTTGCTGATCGAGACAGATTGCCCTTACTTGGCTCCGCACCCCTTTAGAGGAAAGCGAAATGAAACGGGATATGTCCGGTTAGTAGCAGAACAAATTGCTGAACTTCGTGGAGTTTCATTTGAAAAACTGGCCCAATTGACAATGGATAATGCCAAAAGGCTATTTGGATTGACCGAACGTTTATGATTATGGATATTTTTTCTTTCTTTTCAGTCTTTTTGGTTAAAATTTATATATAGTGGAGAAAGAGGTTTAGGCATTGGTATTAAAGAGAATAAAAGAAGTAATTGTGGTGGAAGGCAGAAATGATACCGTTGCGGTTAAGCGAGCAGTTGAAGCAGATACAATTGAAACCAGAGGATCTGCAATTAGCAAGCAAGTGTTGGCTGAAATAGAGCGGGCACAACATCTTCGAGGAGTCATTGTCTTGACGGACCCAGATTATGCTGGAGAGAGAATCCGGCGAATTATTTCCGAACATGTACCTGGAGTGAAACATGCCTTTTTATCACAAAAATTGGCCAAAGGAAAAAATAAAGTCGGCGTAGAGCATGCTTCTGCCGAAGCGATTGCACAAGCTTTGGAGCAAGTGCGATCACCAGAAGGCTTTTTTGATAAAGAAGGGCCAATCACTTGGGAGGAGTACGTTGATTTGGGGTTTGCCGGTTCCCCTGATTCCCGTCATTTTAGAGAACAGGTAGCCGAAGAATTAGGAATTGGATATGGAAATGCCAAACAATTTTTTCGACGGCTACATATTCTATGTGTAAATAGAGAAGAGCTTTACCAAGCGATCAACCGAGTGAGAAAGGATGCAGGCGATGAAGCAAAAGACGATTTCTGTACGTACGCGTGAGATTTTAAATCAATATGGGCTCGTGCTGAAAAAAAGCTTGGGACAAAATTTTCTCACAGATCCTTATGTGTTGGAAAAAATTGTACAAGCAGCAGACTTGACGAATCACTCGGGGGTTATCGAGATCGGACCGGGAATTGGGGCTTTGACTGAAAAGTTGGCCGATGTGGCGAAAAGAGTAGTCGCCATTGAGATCGACCAGCGTTTGGTTCCTGTTTTAAATGAACTGTTTAAGGAAAGAAAAAATATAGATGTAATTCATGGGGATGCCTTGAAAGTTGACTTGCATCAAGTGATCACAAACCATCTGGCAGATGTGGATACGGTACATGTAGTAGCCAATCTCCCCTACTATGTTACTTCGCCCATATTAGTGCGTTTACTGGAAGAAAGGTTACCACTGAAAAATATTGTGGTAATGATACAAAAAGAGGTAGCTGATCGTTTAACCGCAACGCCAGGTACAAAAGACTATGGTTCACTGACCATATTGGTGCAGTATTTCGCTGTGGCGAAAGGGATCGCCCGCGTTCCTGGTCATGTATTTGTTCCACGGCCCCAAGTTGATTCAGCTGTTGTTAAGCTGGAGATTCGTGAAACACCTGCTGTAGAGGTAGCTGATGAAAAGCTGTTTTTCAAATTGGTACGTGCTGCGTTTGGACAACGTAGGAAAACGTTGTTAAATGCTCTTTATGCCGGTTTGCATTCATCAGCGACCAAGCAAGAAATTGAACAATGGCTTACATCTGCAGGGATTGATCCAAAACGAAGAGGGGAAACATTAAATCTACAAGAATTTGCAGCCCTAACCGAAGTGATTCATTCAGCTAATGGTTAACAGATCAATCGTCCAGTAGGTGAGTAATAGTCCAGGGAGGTTTAAAGTTGGACTTTTTTCATCCGCGCAAAGGTAGATGTAGCTTGGAACAGATGATAGAAGGAATTCAATCTTTTGTGCGAGAAGACGAAAATGCGGAGTATAAGATTGTGATCGGAACCGATTCGCAGACACGAAATGGCGAGACGCTATTTGTCACAGCCATTATCGTCCAACGGATCGGAAAGGGTGCAGTGTTTTACTATACCCGTTTCCATCACAGGGCGATGAAGGATTTGCGCTATCGGATTTATCGCGAAACCGAATACAGCTTGGCATGTGTCGAGATGTTAAAAGAAAAAGGTTTTTTTCGGTTTTTTTCCAACTTACCCATGGAGATTCACCTCGACGTTGGACAAAAAGGTGAAACGAGAAAGCTGATTCAAGAGGTAGTCGGTTGGGTGACATCGGTTGGTTATACTGCAAAAATCAAGCCAGAATCGTATGCAGCCAGTGCGGTAGCCGATCGTTTTACCAAATAAAAATTCATTGACAAAGTGATTGTCCCCTTGCTATAATACTTAAATTTGACTTACGCCCCCTCTTTATAGTATAATCTTCTATAAGTGAGGTGGTCGTAAGTCATGGGTAGAAATGCGCTATCTGAAATCAAATGTACATTGGATGGCTATATTGGATACAAGATCCGCCTAAAAGCCAATAGCGGCCGACGTAAGACCATTGAACGTACAGGAATTCTAGAGGAAACCTATCCATCTGTATTTATTGTTAAATTAGACGAGGACCAACATGCATTTAAGCGCGTTTCATACAGCTATGCAGATATTTTGACGGAATCTGTGGAGTTAACCATTCTCAATAATGATAATGAATTAGTCCCCGTCAAATATGTAAAGGAAACGCAATAAATAGAACACTTCGGTGTTCTATTTTTTTATGAGCTAAATGAAATTCTAACACAAAATCTGGATGGAATACAGCCAAACATCATGAACATAATAAGAACACCCTGTTAAAATTGCTTGAATTAAAGGAGGCTTGAAAATGGCGCGTCGTAAAGGTGTCATGTCTGAAGCCTTGAAAGTCGAGCTGGCCAAGGAATTAGGGTTTTATGATGTTGTCCAAAAAGAAGGCTGGGGCGGAATTAAAACCCGGGATGCCGGAAACATGGTGCGAAGAGCCATTGAATTGGCTGAAGAAAGGTTAGCTGATCGATCCAGTTCAAGTCAGTAACAGGGTGCTGATTTTAGAGAACATGGCTCTCTAAAATCCCAAAATCACTCCGCATTTCTGTGCGGAGTGATTTATTTTTTGATTGGTTCAAGCTTATGATAAAATAAGGACGATTGTCTTTTTTAACACGTCATACATACAACTCTTTCTTTTTTATCAGGCTTTTGAAATGGTTGGCCTTGTTGCATAATCATCCAGTCTTGGAGCGAATCGATTTTGTGTAGGAACGACTTTTGCGCCAAACGGGAGCGAAAAGGGAGTTCAAAAACGGTAAGCATCTGGATAATGCATCAGCCTATTTGCTTATTAAAAAATATCTGGTTCAGATAGAACAGGTTCATGTACAAAAAACGGTTTTTGATCTTTGTACCAGTTGGTAAGGAAAGGTGGGAAGATATGTACATATCAGAAAAAGCACCAGCAAAGATTAATTTGACCTTGGATGTTTTATATAAAAGAGATGATGGTTATCATGAGTTGGAAATGGTAATGACCACCATTGATTTGGCGGATCGCATCGATTTGATCGATCTTCCTTATAATGAAATTCGTCTGGAAAGCAGCTCCGGATTAGTCCCCCAAGATGAACGGAATCTGGCTTATTTGGCAGCTAAACGGTTAAAAGAAAAAATGAGGATTGATCGAGGGGTATCCATCTATATATCCAAACAAATTCCTGTAGCTGCTGGACTGGCTGGTGGTAGCAGTGATGCAGCGGCAACATTACGAGGTTTGAATAAACTGTGGAAATTGGGTTTGAGTTTGGAAGAACTCGCAGACATTGGCGCTGAAATTGGATCGGATGTTCCATTTTGTGTATATAGTCATACGGCCATTGCAAAAGGTCGAGGAGAGATTTTAATCCCCCTTCCGCCGCCCCCGCCTTGTTGGGTTGTTTTAGCTAAACCGGTTCATGGTGTGTCTACAGCCGATATATTTGGCCAACTTCGTGTCGATGAAATCCGTGTTCACCCTTCTACTGAGGCCATGGCAGCAGCGATTCGTTCAAATGATTTTGAAGCCATTTGCAACCATTTGGGCAATGTTCTTGAACCGGTTACCATGAGCATGTATCCAGAAGTACGCAAAATTAAAGATAAAATGATTCAATTTGGGGCAGATGCCGTTTTGATGTCCGGAAGTGGTCCCACTGTATTTGCATTGGTCAAACAGGAATCTCGGGCGCAAAGATTGGTCAATAGTTTAAAAGGATTTTGCCAGCATGTTTTTTTGGTCAGAATGTTAGGTATACTTGATCAAAGACGAACAAAGTGATATATTTCCGTCAGGATATTTGGTTATATCGGAGGTTATTCATGGAAAAATGGAAGCGGAGTGCACGTCTGGTAGATATGACGAAACAATTAATGGCACAACCGCACCAACTAATCCCACTGACTCATTTTGCACAAAAATACGCATCGGCCAAATCGTCAATCAGTGAGGATTTGGCCATTATTGATGAGGTCATGTCCAGCGAAGGATATGGTACACTGGAAACAGTCACGGGAGCAGCTGGGGGGGTTCGCTATATTCCTCAAATGAACTTGGCTCATGCCAAAAAAGTATTGGAGGAATTATGTGAGCGGTTATCCAATCCAGAGAGAATTTTGGCTGGGGGATTTTTATATATGTCCGATTTGTTGGGAGATGTGAATCTTCTGGATAAAATCGGGCATATATGGGCAACCGTATTTGCAAAAGAAAAAATCGATGTGATCATGACAGTGGAAACGAAAGGGATTCCGCTTGCCTATGCGGTTGCTTATTACCTCAGAGTTCCTGTTGTTATTGTACGTTATGATTATCGTGTAACTGAGGGCTCTGTCGTAACGGTGAATACAATTACGGGTTCGAGCCGTAGAATTAAGCAACTATCTCTATCCAAACGGAGCTTGCAGGAAGGTTCACGCGTTTTAATCATTGATGATTTTATGAAAGCCGGTGGCACCATCCGCGGGATGATAGAACTCCTTGGTGAGTTTAATGCAGAAGTAGTGGGAGTCGGTGTAATGGTTGATTCGCCAGCTGAAGAAAAATTGGTCGATTCCTATGTATCGTTGGTGAACATCACGCAAGTAGACACGAAACAACGGCAAATTCATGTAGAGTTTGGGAACTTTTTGCATTTGGAGGGAATGAAACATGAAGAAAATTGAGACTGCCCATGCACCACAAGCGATCGGCCCTTACTCTCAGGCGATTGAAGTTGGAGACTTTATTTATACCTCTGGACAGATCCCTTTGACACCTGCAGGCGAATTAGCAGGAGCTGACATTGAGACACAAACTCACCAAGTATTGAAAAATATCCAAGCCGTATTGGAAGCAGCTGGTTCTGATTTAAATCATGTTGTAAAGACAACCCTGTTCATTAAAGATATGAATCAATTTGCCAAAATCAACGAGATCTATGGTGAGTATTTCAAAGAACACCAGCCTGCACGTTCGTGTGTTGAAGTTGCTCGTTTGCCAAAAGATGTCCTGATTGAAATGGAAGTTGTTGCATTAAAAAGGTAACGAGATGGAAAATTTTTAATTTATTCCATTTTTTAGGAGGAGTCACTGCCGTTTGTCTCGAATAGGGAAAGTGAGACATCTTTGGAAATAGGTGGTGTATTCCGTTGGAGATTACCGATGTTCGTCTTCGTAAAGTAAACCGTGAAGGTAGGATGCGGGCGATTGCATCCATTACCATTGACAGTGAGTTTGTCGTTCATGATATTCGTGTGATTGATGGGAATAATGGTATGTTTGTAGCCATGCCGAGCAAACGGACACCAGATGGAGAGTTTCGTGATATTGCCCATCCCATCTCTCCAATGAGCCGTGAAAAGATCGAAGCAGCTGTTTTAGCGGAATATCATAAAGCTGACGCCCCGAAACATGCATTGAATGTATCAGAAAATACAACAGCATAAACTTGAAAAGAATGGGAAAACCCTTTGGAGGGGTTTTTAAATGGTATAGAGCCCTCTTGCTTTCATGCAAGAGGGCTCTTATTAGATGTTCAAAAAAATAACTTTCAGTCTCAATGTTTTGTGGAAATAAGTTCAGATGATATCTTATTGTAAATGTGCATGCTTTAGGATATATTTGAAAAGGAAGTTTGCGTGGAAACGGGGGCGTGCCAGAATGCAAGACTTATTTGCTGTAATATTAGCTGCGGGAAAAGGCACAAGGATGAAATCAAACAAACACAAAGTGCTTCATCAAATCTGCGGCAAGCCTATCATTGATCATATTTTGGATAGTTTGGATAAACTCGGTGCGGCCAAAACCATTCTGGTCGTTGGGCATTTAAAAGAATCGGTTCAAGAGCATTTGGGAGACCGAGTAATTTTTGCAGAGCAAAAAGAACAATTGGGTACAGCACATGCCGTACTGCAAGCGAAACCCATTTTAGCAAATAAAGCGGGGGTCACATTAGTTTTAAATGGTGATCATCCGCTATTTACTGTGGATACATTAGCCAAACTGGTGGAAGAACATAAAAGATCAGGAGCAGCTGCAACCGTTTTAACTGCCCGTTTGGATGATCCGACGGGATATGGTCGTATTGTGCGTCGAGCTGATGGAAGTGTCGAGCGGATTGTGGAACACAAAGATGCAAGTGAAGAGGAGCGTCAGATTAACGAAATCAATACAGGCACGTTCTGCTTTGATAATGAGAAATTATTTTCTGTTATCGGACTCGTGAATAATGACAATGCACAAGGCGAATATTATCTGCCTGATGTGCTAAGTATTTTGCAGGAGCAGGGAGAAAAAATTGCTGCCAAAGTGATGGATGATATTAGTGAAGCAATGGGAGTCAATGATCGTGTACAACTGGCACAAGCAGAAGCGGTAATGCGTCAGCGCATTTTGCGCAAACACATGTTAAATGGTGTGACGATCGTCGATCCTGCTCATACTTATATTGATGCAGATGTAGAAATCGGTCCGGATACCATTATCGAGCCTGGCACCTTTTTGAGAGGAAAGACTGTGATCGGAAGCGGGTGTCATATCGGTCCGCATTCGGATTTGACCGATGTGGCTGTTGCTGATGATACAACGGTCAAATATGCAGTCATTGATGGTAGCCAAATCGATGAACAAGCAAAAATTGGTCCATTTACTTATATTCGTCCAGGTTCGCACATTGGTGCACAAACCAAAATCGGCTGTTTTGTTGATGTGAAAAAGGCGCAAATTGGTAAAGGGACAAAAATATCTCATCTTGCTTACGTAGGTGACGCTGAGGTAGGGGAAAATGTTAATATCGCTTGTGGTGTCATTACTGTTAACTATAATGGTGTTGACAAAAATCGGACCATCATTCAGGATGGGGCTTTTGTCGGGTGTAATACCAATTTGATCGCTCCTGTAACGGTTGAAAAAGGTGCGTACGTTGCGGCTGGTTCCACGATTACCAAAGATGTACCGGAAAACGCTTTAGCAATTGCGAGAGAACGGCAAGTAAACAAGTTGGATTATGTACCCAAGTTAATGAAAAAAATTAAAAAACAAAATGGATGATGGAAATTGGAGGCATGTATTCTTATGTCGGATCAACAAAGACGTTTACAAATATTTAGTTGTAATTCCAATCCCGATCTGGCTAAAAGTATTTGTGAACACATTGGCATTCCATTGGGAGATGCGCAGGTAGGAAAGTTTAGTGACGGGGAAATTCATATTAAACTAAATGAGAGCGTTCGGGGTTCCGATGTTTATGTCATTCAATCTACATGTGATCCTGTGAACCAACATTTAATGGAACTGCTTGTCATGGTGGATGCACTGCGTCGTGCTTCTGCACGTACCATTAATGTAGTGATCCCATATTATGGGTATGCACGCCAAGATCGCAAAGCTCGAGCACGTGATCCCATTACAGCCAAACTTGTAGCCAATTTGATCCAAACAGCGGGTGCTGACCGTGTCATTACAATGGATTTGCATGCAACCCAGATCCAGGGATTTTTTGATATCCCTGTAGACCATTTATTGGGTGTCCCCATTCTGGCCAGCTATTTTAAAGATAAAGGATTGGAAAATATCGTGGTCGTATCACCTGATCATGGCGGAGTTGTTCGTGCACGGCGTTTGGCTGAGCGCCTTGAAGCGCCCATTGCGATTATTGATAAGAGACGACCTGAGCCAAATGTGGCGGAAGTCATGAATATTGTCGGAGATGTAGCTGGGCGGACAGCCATTATTATTGATGATATTATCGATACGGCAGGAACAATTACGCTTGCAGCCAATGCTTTGTTGGATCACGGGGCAAAAGAAGTATATACTTGTTGCACTCATCCTGTTTTTTCTGGTCCGGCCATTGAACGAATCCGTGAATCCAATATTAAGGAAATGGTTGTAACCGATACGATTCCGCTACCTGATCATAAAAAACTGGACAAAATTAAGGTTCTTTCGGTTGCCTCTCTCATGAGTGAAGCGATTATCCGTGTTCATAATGAACAGTCAGTCAGCAAGTTGTTCGATTAATAGGAAGTCGGGCGCAATCATTGTGGTTGCGCCCTCATCGCTATGTAAAATGTGGGGGGGAATAACGATGAAGTGGATCGTGGGTCTGGGTAATCCAGGAATCAAGTATGAACAGACTCGCCATAATATTGGCTTTTGGGTGATTGATGAACTAAGTAAACGGTGGGGAATCCCTGTGCACAAAGAGAAATGGAAATCACTGGTGGGAGAAGGGGTGGTACATGGGGAAAAAGTGTTATTGATCAAACCGCTCACTTTTATGAACAATTCTGGAGAAGCAGTTCGCCCAGCGCTAGATTATCTCAAGGGAAATGTGGAAGATCTCGTTGTCATCTATGATGATATGGATCTTCCTTTAGGGCAAGTACGCCTGCGACTCAAAGGGAGTGCTGGCGGGCACAATGGAATGAAATCCATGATTGCACACCTGGGAACACAAAATTTTAAACGAATCAGGATTGGCATTGATCACCCACCCGTGCAAATATCAGTACCCGATTATGTATTATCTCCTTTTTCCAAAGATGAATGGCCTATTGCTCAAGAAGCGGCACAAATAGCGGCAAATGCGGTTGAGCAATGGATCAAAACCGATTTTGTCGATGCTATGAATAAATTTAATGCAAGAAAGTAAGAGAGCCTGCGATTGCCTTCTAAGTGTATGAATGAAAGGATTTTCGGTCATACTGTTAACCGGAATATTTTTTCTTAGGAGGCATATGGATGGCAATAGAATATATATGTCGCTATTGTCAGATTTACTTGGGGAGAATTGATCCGGATGGTTTAACAGAAGCGCAATTGGGTTTTGATCAGTTGACCCCAGAGGAACGGAAAGATATAATAACCAATGATATCGATGGTAACCAATATGTGCATGTTGTGTGTGAGACATGTCAGGAAGTGTTGGAAAGTTATCCAGAGCGCTCACTTTTGCCTTCTCTTTTTCATTAGAGATGAGGTCGAAGTGTTTTAGTCTTGCCTGTAAGCTGCAAGACTATGCTTTTTCTCATAAATAGTAAAAACATTCTTCTTTTCTGGCATAGATTCGCTAATCTAATGCTTGAATTAAATGGAACGGTATCCATCAATTGATAAGCTTTGTATTAGTTGGGGTGTTCCATGCTCAGGATTCCATTTTCTGACTATATTGAAAACAGCCTTGGCTATTGCAAGCTGAGGCTTCTTTTCTATTTCATCTAAGTGAAGTTAAGGAGGAACAACGATTGGGCTCATTGAACCATTTGATTAAGCAGGATTATGATTTTCAGTCAACGGTCATGGGAATCCAGAATCATTTAAAAGAGCAATTGGTAGCAGGTTTGACGGGAACAGCTCGTGCTTTATATGTAGCTGCTATATATGAAGAAACAAAGCGGCCTGTTTTACTGATTACCCATAATTTAAATCAGGCACAAAAAGTAGCGGAAGATCTGATCGAATTGCTTCCTAAAGAGGAAGTACTTCTTTACCCGGCAAACGAATTGGTTACCACGGAAATTGCTTTGTCGAGTCATGAGACTTTGGGAGAGCGAATGGATGTTTTGTTTAAATTATCGCAAGGTTTCAATGGGGTACTTGTTGTGCCTTTTGCGGGATTGCGTAAATTGTTCCCACCCAAAAAGATATTTGATAGAAGCCGCCTTGCTTTTCAAGTAGGAAAAGAAATGACCATTGATCATGTGGTAGAGCATTTGTTGAAAATTGGATATGAACGTGTGGAAATGGTAGAGAAAAGAGGAGAATTTAGCCTGCGTGGCGGGATTGTGGATATTTTCCCTGTTACATTTGTAGATCCAATTCGTATTGAGTGGTTTGACAATGAAATCGATTCCATTCGCTATTTTTCTGTGGTCAATCAACGTTCGATTGGCAAAATCGATGAAGTGGTTATTCCACCAGCTCGCGAACTCTTTGCTGAAAAAAGTGTATTGGTTCAAGCAGCAGAGCGGGTTGAGCGTTTATTGGAAGAGCGGTTGTCAGTGATAAAAGATACCCAATTAAAGAAAAAATTGACCGAGAATATTGGTTGGGAGATTGAACAATTAAAGAGCGGTATTTTGTTTACAGGCATCTATAAATATATTTCACAGATTTATCCTGAGTGCGAAAGTTTAATTGATTATTTGTCGAAAGACACCATTTTAGTATTGGATGAACCCTCGCGGATTGCTGAGAGTGCCAAACAAATGGAACGGGAAGAGGGAGAATGGCAAACAGCTCTTTTGCAACAGGGTGAATTTTTACCGCAGCTTAAGTTATCCCTTTCATATGATGATGTTGTTTTAAAGAAACAACACCAACGTATTTATTTATCTTTGTTTATGAGGCAGATTCCGGGAACACAGCCGCAAAATATTGTGCAATTTGTATGTCGTGGAATGCAGCAGTTCCATGGACAAATGCATGTATTAAAGACAGAGTGGGATCGGTGGTTAAAATCAAACTACCGAGTTGTGTTCGTGGCAAGCAGTGAAGAAAGACTTGAACGGTTAGAACGTGTATTGGCGGATTATGGAATGGAGGTCACACGTGACTATTCCAATCAGGTTCCTGCACCAGGCAAACCTGTGATTCGAATTGCTTCTTTACAAAATGGTTTTGAAATGAATACGCTTCGTTTGGCCGTCATCACAGAAACAGAGGTATTCACACAAAAACAGCGTCGGATCCGTCGTTCTGCTAAACTCGATCATGCCGAAAAAATTAAAGATTACCAAGAATTAAAGCCTGGTGACTACGTTGTTCATGTCAATCATGGAATTGGACGTTATGCAGGGATTGAAACATTAAATGTCGGAGGAATGCATAAAGACTACTTACTCATCCAATATGCCGGTAATGATAAGTTGTATGTCCCTGTAGAACAGATTGATCAGGTGCAAAAATACGTGGGTAGCGAGGACCGGACTCCCAAAGTATATAGCCTGGGTGGTACGGAATGGAGTAAAGTAAAAAATAAAGTCCGCAGCTCTGTGCAAGATATTGCCCAGGATCTTATCGAGTTGTATGCGAAGCGTCAACAGGCGAAAGGTTACGCATTTTCAAAGGATACGCCTTATCAAAAGGAATTTGAAGCGATGTTTCCGTATGAAGAAACACCAGATCAATTGCGATCGATTGAAGAGATTAAACGGGATATGGAATGTAGCCGGCCGATGGATCGTCTTTTGTGCGGTGATGTAGGATACGGAAAAACTGAAGTCGCTGTTCGTGCCGCATTTAAGGCTGCGATGGATGGAAAACAAGTGGCTGTCCTTGTTCCTACGACCATTTTGGCGCAACAGCATTATGAAACTTTTAAGGAACGCTTTGCTGATTTTCCCGTTACCATTGATGTGTTAAGCCGTTTCCGTTCGCGAAAGGAACAAAAGGAAACCATTGAAGGTTTGAAAAATGGAACGGTTGATATTGTGATTGGAACGCATCGTTTGCTTTCCAAAGATATTGTTTTCAAGGATTTGGGTCTGTTGATTATTGATGAAGAGCAACGCTTTGGTGTCAAGCACAAGGAACGGATTAAACAATTAAAACACAATATTGATGTGCTAACGTTGACTGCAACACCCATTCCGCGTACACTTCATATGGCCATGATGGGAGTTCGTGATCTGTCTGTGATCGAAACACCACCTGAGAATCGATTCCCCGTGCAAACCTATGTGTTGGAATACTCTGGGGCATTGGTTCGTGAAGCGATAGAACGGGAACTGGCACGGGGCGGACAGGTATATTTTCTCTACAATCAAGTACAAAATATCGAGCAGATGGCTGAACAGATTCGCATGTTGGTACCGGATGCCCGGGTTGCAGTGGCTCATGGGCAAATGTCGGAAAACGAGCTGGAAAAAGTAATGTTGGACTTTTTAGATGGAGAATATGATGTTCTGGTTAGCACAACAATTATTGAGACAGGTGTAGACATTCCAAACGTAAATACGTTAATTATTTATGACGCGGATAAAATGGGCTTATCTCAGTTATACCAATTGCGCGGACGTGTAGGTCGTTCCAATCGAATTGCTTATGCTTACTTTACTTATCAACGGGATAAGGTATTGTCAGAAGCAGCCGAGAAGCGACTGCAAGCGATTAAAGAATTTACGGAACTGGGTTCAGGTTTCAAGATTGCGATGAGGGATTTGAGTATTCGTGGTGCGGGGAACATTCTCGGTGCAGAACAACATGGTCATATTGCTACGGTTGGATTTGAGCTATATAGCCAGATGTTAAAAGAAGCTGTAGCTGAGCTGCAGGGAAAAGAAGTAGAGGAGCAGAAGAAAGAACCGCAAATCGAACTCAGTGTCGATGCTTATTTGCCTTCAGAGTATATTCAAGACGAAAAGCAAAAAATCGAATTGTATAAAAAGATACGCGCAATCTCTACCTTGGATGAAGTGAAAGAGTTGGAAGAGGAGATTGAGGATCGTTTTGGAAATTTGCCTGAACCTGTACAAAGCTTGCTATTGGTAGCAAAAATTCGTGCTTATGCCATCAAATATCATGTAGAAAACATTGAGCAAAAAGGGACGGATATTATTTTGAAATTCTCACCCGAACAAACAGAGCGAATGGATGGTTCCAAGCTGTTCAAAATCGCTCAGCAATTCCCGGGTAGAATTCGTTTTTCGTCTGGTCAGCGAATTGGCGTTATATTCAAAACGAGTGGGCTAAGTTCAAAAGCCGCGCTGGAATTGGTGGAACAGTTTTTGATCCAATACAAAATGGTTTCCCAAGAGAAAGGAGCAATTGAAAATGTGGCAGTGGAATAAACGAGTCATCGCCGGATTCATTGCAGTATTCTTGGCAGGAGCAGTCTTGGCAGGCTGCAATTCAGCCAAAACGGAGGACAAAAAAACGACGGCAACAGCAAAACAGGAAAAAGCGGATTCTATTTTACCTTTGGATACTTCAAGCAAGAAAGTGATTGGCGAGTTTCAGAACGGTAAAGTCACAGAGGGAGAACTGAACCGCTATATTAACATGCTGGGATTTTTGGATTTGCAGGTAAGTATAGCATTGAGCAATCCTGAGATGAAAGCGCGATTAAATGAAGTGAAACAGGATATTCTCAAGGATTATGCGACAAGAAAATGGATTTTGAGTCAAACAAAAGCGGATAGTGAGTCAACCAAAAAAATCGATGATGAGATGAAAAAGATCGAGGAGATGGCGAAAAACAATTCGGTGACTGCTACTCCGAATGGAAAACCTCCGAAGAATTTGGATGAAGCGATCAAGGGAAAAGGGTTTACCAAAGAAGAACTGCGTGCTTATGTATTAGAGGAATTACGTATTCGAGACTTTCTGGATCAAAAATTGAAAGGTCAGAAGTATGACCATGTCAAAGTGCAACATATTTTGGTTTCAACGACAGCGGAAGCAAAAAGATCAGAAGCTGATGCGAAAAAAAGAGCGGATGAGGTAAAGAAAAAATTGGAAGCTGGCGGAGATTTCGCCAAATTGGCCAAAGAATATTCGGATGATCCAGGTTCTAAAAATCAAAGTGGCTTGATCGAAGGTCCTGCGGATCAGTTTGTGCCTGAATTCGCCAATGCTGCCAAAAATTTGCCATTAAATCAAATCAGCGATCCCATTAAGACGGAATATGGTTTCCATGTGCTTAAAGTACTCGAACGAAAGCAAGAGACAGTGGACAAGGCGCCTGAGCAGTATAAGTATATGAAGCGTTCCAAAGTTTTTGAGGATATCATGAACAAAGAACTGAAATTAAAATCATTCTTGCCGGTTACTAAATCAGCTAAAAAATAAAATACAATCAATAAAAAAACAAAGTATTTTTTACTTTGTTTTTTTATATTCGCATATTATGTCCGTAGCAGTTCATACTATGGGCAGATGAGAAGGAAAAAGATCACAGGCCTTATTAACCAATTATACGAGGAAAGAGAGGAAATTCTAAATATGAAAGCAACCGGCATCGTTCGTCGGATCGACGATCTGGGACGGGTGGTTATCCCCAAAGAAATTCGTCGGACGCTTCGCATTCGCGAGGGAGATCCGCTTGAGATTTTTGTCGATCGCGATGGAGAAGTAATTTTGAAAAAGTATTCCCCTATAGGGGAACTAAGTGATTTTGCCCAAGAATTTGCAGAAGCCTTATATGAGAATTTACATCATATTACTTTGATCAGTGATCGTGACCAAGTGATCGCAGTAGCAGGTGCTTCCAAAAAAGAGTATTTAAACAAACCAATCGGAGAGATTGTAGAAAATTGTATGGATCAGCGACGGTCTCAAACAGAAACTGCATCCATGACCACTGAAATTATTAAAGGAGCGCCAGAAGAATATTATTCTTACATTATCGTGCCGATTAATGCTGGTGGAGACCCGATTGGATCTGTTATTTTACTTTCCAAAAAAGAAGGAACGAAAATGAGTGAAGTAGAGTTAAAAATAGCAAGTACTGTGGCTTCTTTTCTAGGAAAGCAGATGGAGCAATAAAGGGCGACCGATTTGAGGTCGCCTTATTTTTTCGCTTTGCCAACTTTCCTTGCTTCAGTATAATGAATAAGCAGCGCCAGATGGAAAGGGGAAAGTATAGAATAAATGAAGCAGTCATTTGTAAAAGGGGCAGCTATTTTAAGCTTTGCTACATTAATTTGTAAAATTCTTGGAGCAGTCTATCGTGTTCCTTATCAAAATATTACGGGTAATGAGGGGATGTTTGTTTACCAGCAGGTGTATCCTTTATATAGTACTTTACTGGCGATGGCTACAGCAGGTTTTCCTGTGGCGATCTCCAAAATGGTTTCTGAACGAATAGCTACAGGCAACTATGCTGCGGCTAAAAAAGTATTTCACATTTCTTTGGTTACACTATTGGTAATCGGTGGGGTTTTTTTTAGTTTGTTATTTTTTGGAGCGGGTAAATTAGCCGGATGGATGGGGAATCGTGAATTACTGACATTGCCCATTCAATCTGTATCGTTTGCACTTTTGATTGTTCCAGTTATAGCGGTAATGAGAGGGTTTTTTCAGGGACAACAGGATATGATGCCGACAGCTATTTCCCAATCCATTGAACAGATGGTTCGGGTAGGGACCATTATTTTTTTGGCCTGGTATTTTATGGAGTATGGCTTTGGCATTGTATATGCGGGAGCAGGAGCCGTGTTTGGAGCTGTAACTGGAGCGGTAGCGGCAATGGCAGTACTATTTGTTTTTCTGCATAAAAGAAAGAAAATTTCATTATCAAAGATACAGGAATCACCAGCAAAAGAAAGTACCTTATCTCTTTTGCGTCAAGTATTACTTTTATCTTTGCCTGTTTGTCTTGGGGCTTTAGTGATTCCTCTTTTTTCCTTGGTCGATTCCTTTACAGTCGCCAACCTGTTAGCAGGGGAAATTGGAAAGGAAGAGGCGATCAATTTAAAAGGTGTGTTTGATAGAGGTCAACCGCTTGTTCAGTTTGCTTCCTTTTTTGCTACAGCTTTGTCTTTATCGATTGTACCAGCGATTGCAGAGGCAATAGCTTTGGGGAATGAACAAGAAGCGAGAGAGCAAGCGAAGTTGGCTATTCGCATAACATGGCTTACAGGTTTGCCTGCAGCAGTAGGCTTAAGCATTATCGCTATGCCTACCAATGTGATGTTATTCAAAGATCCATTGGGATCAGACGCTTTGTCCATATTTGCTTTTACGGCTGTATTTCTTACTTTAAATCTGACGTCAACCGGCATTTTACAAGGATTTGGACGTGTTTATTTACCTGTCATCTACCTGTTTGTAGGCGTTGGTGTAAAACTGTTGGGCAATATTCTTTTGATTCCCAGATGGGAGATTAGAGGTGCAGCTGTAGCGACCGTGGTTGCCTATGCCTTGGCCACATTTCTTAATTTCCTCTCTTTGCGTCATTTAGGAATTTCCTTAAGGACAAGTGGATTCCTTAAAAAACTGGGTGTGGCTGTTGGATGGATGGCCTTAGTGACGTTTGGATTTATGCACCTTTTTATATGGATGACTTCAGGGATTCCGTTTCGTTTATCGATGATGTTGACAGCCTTGTGTTCGGCGCTCATTGGTTTACTTGTTTTTTTAGTGGCTATATTCCGTTATGAAGTACTGACTACGGCCGATTTGGAGAAGATGCCAAAGTTGAAGAAAAAAATTGCCCCTATTTTACATAAATGGCGTTTACTTCGTTCATAGAGGAGGAAAAAAATGAAAAAGAAAATCGTTGTGGTTGGATTGGGTTTTGGTGATGAAACAGCTTTACCTATTGGTACAGTAGCCCTATTTAGTCGAAGTGAGATGATTTGGCTTCGTACGGAAAAACATCCTGCTGTTCATTGGATCAGGGAAAAAGGAATTCCTTTCCAAACATTTGATGAAGTATATGAAATGTTTTCAGACTTTGAGTCAGTGTACCAAGAAATTGCGCAACGTTTACTCCAGTTAACCGAGATGCAGGAAATTGTAGTGTATGCGGTTCCTGGACATCCCATGGTAGCTGAACGTACTGTACAGTTGTTGCGTCAGCTGGGGCCGCAATATGGTGTAGAGATTGACATACGAGGGGGTGGCAGCTTTCTTGATATTGCATTTGCCCGATTGGGTATTGATCCTATTGAAGGATTTATGATGGTAGACGGAAACTCGCTACGCCCAGAGGAGATCAATCCCCGCTTACATATTTTGATCGGACAAGTATATGACCGGATTGTTGCATCTGATATTAAGCTGACATTGATGGAAGTGTATCCGGATGATTATGAGATACATGTTGTGACTGCACTTGGAATCGAAGGAATGGAAACCGTTCATCGTCTGCCTTTGTATGAATTGGATCGAATCGATGCATTTACCGATCTTACTTCCATCTATATTCCGCCAGTAAGTGATGAACAAATCTTATATCGCCGTTTTGACTATTTGACACAAATCATTGCTCATTTGCGAAGCCCAGAAGGTTGTCCCTGGGATCGAAAGCAAACCCATCAAAGCCTGTTGCCATATCTGATTGAAGAAGCGTATGAATTTATTGAAGCCGTTCACAACGAAGATGTCGATGCCATGATGGATGAGTTGGGGGATGTATTGTTACAAGTGATGCTCCATGCCCAAATTGCGAAGGAAGAGGGAGTATTTGATATTCATGAAGTAATTCAAGGGTTAAATGCGAAGATGATTCGACGGCATCCTCATGTTTTTGGAGAAGAACATGCAGAGACCGCAGAAGAAGTGAAGCAAAATTGGGAGGAAATCAAAAGAAAAGAGCGACAGGGCGAGGAAACTTCTTCTATATTGGATGAGATTTCGAAAGGATTGCCTGTTCTCCTTCAGGCTTTTGAACAACATAAAAAAGCGGCTAAAGTAGGGTTTGATTGGGATAAAAAAGAAGATGTTTTGTTAAAAGTGGAAGAAGAGTTAGCAGAATTAAGGAAAGCCGAAACGAAAGAAGAGCAGGAAGAGGAGATTGGTGATTTGCTTTTCATTTTGACATCGGTTGCCCGTATGTACGAAGTTCATCCGGAAATTGCGTTATGGAAGGCTACACAAAAATTTGCCCGTCGCTTTCGTTATTTGGAAGACCAGGCACGAAAGACAGGAAGAAAGTTACAGGAAATTCCAATGGAACAGCTGGATGAATGGTGGGAAGAAAGTAAACAGCAGGAAAAAGGGGAGTAAAATTGGAAGGTATTTCCTTTTGTTTCTCGAAATTAGATCAATGTTGAATGTAGAAGGTTGTGAAGTCACAGATGAGATTGGATAAGTTTTTAAAAGTGTCCCGCTTGATTAAAAGGCGTACGTTGGCCAAGGAAGTATGTGATCAGGGACGAGTCATGATTAATGGCAAGCCGGCAAAAGCAGGAGTAAATGTTTCTGTTGGAGATGAGCTTTCCATTCGCTTTGGGAATAAAACAGTGACGGTCAGAGTAGAGAAAATAGCTGAAAATGTAAGGAAAGAAGAAGCTGGAGCCATGTTTACTTTGATTCAGGAAGAAGTAAAGGAATCAGATTCGGATGTTCTAAGCTCATAACTTTGTCCATAACATGTACCAAGGAGAAGGAGGTACATGTTATGGTGGAACAAACTTCTCAAACCAGGCATGAGATCGTTTTAGTTGACCGTAAAAATTTGGAAATAAGTGGTGTTGTAAGTGTAGAGAGTTTTGACAATGAGGAATTTTTATTGCAAACCGACTGTGGTTTTTTAGGCGTACGTGGACAGGATTTGCACATTAAAAATTTGGATTTGGAACAGGGTTTGGTTTCGATTGAGGGACACTTGGTAGAATTCAACTATTTGGATGCAGCCATTCCTCGAGCAGACAAAAATAAAGGGCTTTTGGGCAGGCTGTTTCGGTGACTTTGCAAACGCAGGCTTTTACAATGATACTGATGTTCTGCTCGGGTTTCCTTTTAGGAATGATTTTGGATGCTTATCAGGAACTAAAGGCACGTTTCCGGTTAAAAGGATGGACTGTTTCTCTGATTGACTTGTTATATTGGATTGTATGTGCCTGGTTAGTTTTTAGCTTATTATTGTGGAGCAATTGGGGACAACTTCGATTTTATATTTTTATAGCGATTCTTGCTGGTTTGTTTTTCTATTATCAATGGTTGAGTAAGCTTGTTATTCAGATAATTAGAGTGGTTTTTAACAGCATCGAGTATCTTCTTCGTTGGATCATTGCTCTGGTTCGTCTGCTCGTTTGGGTTCCTTTGGTGACCTTGTGCTCTTGGATCAGGAATTTGTTCCTGATTTTATGCAAGATGGTCATGCGCCCCATTTTATGGATTTTTAAACCGATTCATCGGTTATTTGTTCCTTATATAAAAAAAATGTCTCAGTTACGTGATCGTTGGAAAAAGAAGTGGAATCAGTTTAAAAAAAAGAGGTGAATTGAATGGCAGCGAGATCAAAATCAGAAAAAGTGCTTGCTTTTCGTTCCCCTCATATACAGACGGCCGAACGGAAAAAGGAGCCGGCCAAGTCAAGACAAACATTACATCCAGCTGCACGTCGTCGGAGATTCATTTGGCTTGGCATTATGTTGTTTATGCTAAGTTGGGCGGTTGGACAACTGGTTATTCAACAGTTTCGTATTTGGGATAAAGAGGAAGTTTTGGCACAGAAAAAACAGGAGTTGGCGGCGGTAAAGCAACAGACTGAGCAGTTGAAAAGAGAAGTAAGACAGTTAAATGATACAAACTATTTGCTCGAGTTGGCTCATAAATTAGGGTACATTAAACCAGGAGAACAAAATTACCAAGAACATCATGAATAAATCGAAGTATTCCATAGGATGGCCTCTATGCTTGGGAAAAGCAGGAGGTCATTTCTATCAAAAAAAATTTTTCTATAAGGACCTTGACTTTCATTTATATGCTCTATATAATAAAGAATGTTCGCGGATGATGCGAATTCGATGGACAGATGCCGCGGGGTGGAGCAGTCTGGTAGCTCGTCGGGCTCATAACCCGAAGGTCGCAGGTTCAAATCCTGCCCCCGCAACCAAATTTGTGGCGGCGTAGCTCAGCTGGCTAGAGCGTACGGTTCATACCCGTAAGGTCGGGGGTTCGAGGCCCTCCGCCGCTACCAAAATAAGATAGATGGGACAAGGCGAAGTACCACCTCTAAAGTGCGGGGATGGGTAATCGCCTTTTTTTCATCTAGCAGGGGAATTCCTAAGGAATCCGGTGTTTATGGTTAGGGATGCATTCCGAGAAAGTGTGGGAGTTCATGTGAATGTAGTGATAAAAAAAATAAAGTTTACCACGATTAATAAAACCTATTCAGAGTTAGTGCGTGATTGGCGAGGGAGGCACTGTTTTGCTACCCAGTATGCGAATCCGGACGGGAAGCGTATTTTTCTTACCTACTACTTTGTCAAGAATGGATATACTATCTCCAAGGTCTTTAAGCGATCAGGCGAGTTTCTTTATTATTATTGCGATGTAATGGAAATGCATCAAACGGGTCGGCTTCGTTATGTAATGGTGGACTTATTGCTTGATTTAATTGTGTATCCAGATGGTCGCTATCATCTGATTGATGTGGATGAGTTTGCGGACTCGGTGGAAAAAGGCCATTTGAAAAAAAGACAGCAGGTACATGCTCTCCGCACACTGGATCGGATGCTTCGTTTAACAACGGAAAAGAAGCTGATTCCTTCGTTTATACAAGAGGCGAAAATGTATCCGCTCATCGGAAAAATGAAACGTTAGCATAAAAGAAAATCGACAGAAATAGGAAGTTTTGTCGCCTATTTCTTTCCTTTGATCATTTTCGACAAAGAGCGACGCTATTTGTTTCAACCTCCTTAACGATTAGGGAGGTCTTTTTTATTGGATCGCCATCGAAAGAGAGGGTCTCTTTCTTTTTGTATAAAAGGATGATGACTGTTTACAAAATATGTCGGAAAATTTTTTATACTCATTCAGCCAATCTGACAAACTTTCCTGAGCAACCCCGATATAATGAGTGACAAAATGGCTCAGGGGTGATGGGAATGAATACGATGGCAAACAAATGGAATGGTTTCATAGATAAATGGGTAAGGCTTGGAAAGAGTAAGCAAAAACGGTGGATGTATCGTTTTGTTCATATGTGGAATGTGCCTGTGATTTGTATGGGATTTTTACTTGGAAGAGCCATGATTTTGGAATCGGTCTCACCTTTTGCTGTAGCTTATCTGGGGGCGATGTTTTATTTAGGGAGAAAGAGTTGGCCAATCGTCATGCTGGCTTTGATATCAGGAGCGTCTACGTTAGATATGACACAAACTACACGTATTTCCTGTTTTCTGGTATTACTTCTTTTCATCCAAAAGATATTTTCCTGGGCAGGCAAAGGACAAATCTATCATGTCCCTTTCATGGTGCTACTGACCAGCACCGTGGGCCACCTTTTGTACTTATGGTGGGGAGAATCAACCATATATCAGTGGATGTTGTCAGGGTTGGATGTTTTGCTTAGCTGGATTCTCAGTTTCATTTTTATTCGTGCTCTCCCTTTATTTACAATTAAGAAGAAACGATTAACCCTGCGCACAGAAGAAATCATTGGTTTGGTTATTTTAATGGGTTCAGTCATGACTGGGACTATGGGTTGGTTTATATGGGACCTGTCTGTTGTTCATATTGTTTCCCGCTATCTGGTTTTGGTCCTGGCTTTTACGGGTGGAGCGATGCTTGGAGCATCGATGGGTGTCGTCACAGGGATCATATTATGCCTGTCAGATCCACAAGCCATGTTGGAAATGAGTTTATTGGCTTTTGCCGGTTTGCTGGCTGGGCTACTGAAAGAAGGAAAGAGAATAGGTGTTTCACTTGGATTCATATTTGGTTCGTTGATGATCCATTTGTATGAAGGAACCACTTTAACCCTGTGGATCTCTGGAATCGAATCAGCCATGGCGATCCTTTTCTTTTGGCTTACACCTCAAATGGTTTATCAGGGAATTGCCAAGCTGATACCAGGAACACCAGAAAATCAATCCGTACACCAAGATTACGTTCGGCGTTTGCGTGATGTGACTGCTGCCAAAGTAGGGCAGTTTACGGATTTGTTTTATGAACTGGCCAGCAGTTTCCGAACAGATACAGCAAAAGAGCGAAAAGAAGACGAGGATTTTGTTCATCAGATGATGACAGATGTGATGGAGCAATCTTGTTTGGGCTGCCATCGTTTTAGTCAGTGTTGGGAGCAAAATGTGATGAGAACATATCAAGGGATGACAGATTTAATGACGTTAGTCGAAATGAAAGGAAATCCAATCCATTTGGCGGCTCCGCGCGAGTGGGTTGAGTATTGTGTGCGCCCTGAGAAGGTACTGTCTGCGATTCAGGATCAATATGCTTACTATGAACAAAGTATTTATTGGAAAGAGAAAATGAAAGAATCACGCCGGATTGTTTCAGAACAACTGGCTGGTATGGCAGAAGTGATGGATAAGTTGGCCCAGGAAATTAGGCATGAAACGCAAGTTCAAACTGCTCAGGAAGAACAAATTCATGAGGCTCTGGAAGAGTTGGGTTTATCGATTCAACGGGTTGATATTATTAGTTTGGAAGAAGGAAAGGTTGAAATTGAAGTGATTATGCCACATCCCGATGCATTTGATGAGTGCAGGAAGCTGGTTGCACCTGTTTTAACTGAAATTATAGGTGAACCTATTGCAGTTTTTAGGAAGGTGATACAGGATCGTACATCAAATGCAGTTATTACTTTAGGTTCTGCCCAACGTTATGAATTGAAAACAGGGGTAGCCACTGTTGCCAAAGGTGGTGGATATGTATCAGGAGACAGTTACTGTTATATGAATTTGGGAACAGGAAAATATGCAGTTGCTTTAAGTGATGGGATGGGTAACGGAGAACGTGCACAGGAAGAAAGCAGTGCAGCTCTGAAATTGCTGCGCCGTTTGCTGCAAGCTGGTTTAAATGAGGAACGAGCTGTAGAAACCATCAATTCGATTTTGAGCTTGCGTTCGACGGATGAAATGTTTGCCACGGTGGATCTGGCCATTGTAGATCTCAATACAGCTCATACGCGATTTATGAAAATTGGTTCAACACCTGGCTTTATCAAAAGAGGCGATCAGGTGCTTACTTTGTTTTCTTCCAATCCACCGATTGGCATATTAAATGAAATTGAGATTGATTCGATTGAAATGGTATTACAACCAGGAGATCTGCTCATTATGATTACAGATGGAATTTATGATGCACCTGGTCATGCTATCAATAAGGATTTATTGATGAAACGGCTCATTTCAGAAATTGAAACCAAAGATCCGCAAGGATTTGCTGATTGCTTATTGGAAAAAGTGGTTCGACGCCAGAATGGTCAAATTCACGATGATATGACGGTGATTGTGGCGAAGGTAGAGCGTTATACGCCAGAATGGTCTACGATTCGCATAACAGGGATGCCTCGTTTAAAACGGGCACAAATGGTATAATGCCACAATACAAAAAATTTCACAATTTGCCTTGCTAAATAAAAAGGAATAAGATAGGAAACAGAGAATTGAAATTAAGTCAGAATTAAATCCCGGAGAAATCCGGGTTTTTCATTATGAGGGGAAGGTTGCTTTGTTTTTAAAACGGTTGGAAGAGGAAATAAACAAATACCCATTACTTTTGCCTGGAGAAAAGGTATTGGTTGGTGTATCAGGTGGCCCTGATTCGATGGCGCTTCTCTCGGGGCTTCGTCAACTATCTTCTTCGTATCAGTGGCGTTTGTATGTGGTACATGTCAATCATCAGCTTCGTGGGCAAGATAGTGAGGAAGATGCTGCATATGTAAAGGCTTATTGCGAGAAATGGCAAATTCCGTGTGAAGTCAGACGAGTGGATGTACTAGCTTCGCTAAAATCGGGTGGCAACCGACAGGCTGCTGCCAGGGAACTTCGCTATCAAGCTTATTATGAGGTGGCAAAGCACTGGCAGATTGAAAAATTGGCCCTGGCCCATCATGCTGATGATCAGGTAGAAACGATTTTGATGAGGATGATTCGGGGAACAGGGGTTACTGGATTATCGGGAATGGAGCCGATTAGAAAATGGCGTGGTCTTTTCATTGTTCGACCGATGTTAAAGATGAGTCGGGCAGAAATTGAACGATACTGTGAACAGGAAAATTTGGAACCAAGGCAAGATCAAAGCAATTTTTCTTTGATTTATACTCGAAACCGAATTCGTCACCAGTTGATTCCAGTGTTGAAGCAGTTAAATCCAAAAGTAAAAGAGGCTATTTTGCACTTGGGAGAAATCGTGGCTGAGGAAGAAAAAGTTTGGATTGAGTTGGTTGAAGATGCTCTGAAAAGGGTAGTGTCGCAAAGAGAGGAAGGGCGAATTTGTGTAAATGTCCAACCGTTTCTTGAATTGCCAGTTGCTTTACAAAGAAGAGTGGTTAAACTAATATTAAGTTATCTTGTGAACGGTGGAACAAATGATGTTACACTCGATGCAGTTGAACGGATTCGGGCACTTGCACAACAACAACATCCGTCAGGCATGATCCACTTATTGAAAGCAGTTCATGTTTACCGTGAATATGAGAAGCTTTGGTTCACTTTCAATGATCAGAAAAAGGTAGAGGATTCTTTGCTTGATATATCGATTCCTTTATCCATTCCAGGTGTGACCCCTATTCCCGAATTTGAGGGAATGATGGAGGCCATTCTTACTAGTGAACCGTTGAACAAGTGGACGAGAAATACAGCGGTGTTTGATGCCGATGAATTACCAACGGATCATCCCATTCTTGTTCGGTCAAGAAAGCCTGGTGATCGGATGAGCTGTTTTGGAATGCAGGGAACAAAGAAACTGAAAAAAATTTTAATGGAAGCTAAAATTCCACGACACAAGCGACATCTTCAACCCGTTGTTATAACAGGAGACCAAATTTTGTGGGTTCCAGGTGTGCAACGTTCCAACATTGCACCTGTTTCATCCAAGACTACGCGATTTTTATATTTGATTTGGCATGTGGAATGATGGGATGTTTTGCATCCTATAATACTTACATAATGGTGGAATTAGGAGGATATGCATGCATCAAGATATGGAGGAAATTCTGATTTCAGAAGAGCAGATTCAAAAAAGGGTAAAAGAATTAGCTGCAGAATTAAAAAAAGACTATGCTGATTTAAATCCTCTATGTATTTGTATTTTAAAAGGAGCCGTTCCTTTTATGGCCGATTTGATCCGAGCGATGGATATTCCTCTTGAAATGGATTTTATGGCAGTTTCCAGTTATGGTGCCTCCACTCAATCATCTGGAGTTGTTCGGATTGTAAAGGATTTGGAAACATCCGTAGAAGGTAGACATGTTTTGGTTGTCGAAGACATAATTGATTCTGGCTTGACCCTCAGTCATTTGATTGAATTGTTAAAAGCAAGAAACGCAAAATCAGTGAAAGTGGTTACCCTTCTGGATAAACCGGAACGGCGTAAAATAAACTTGTCTCCGGATTATTCAGGATTTACGATTCCGAATAAGTTTATTGTGGGATATGGTATGGACTATGCTGAAAAATACCGCAATTTGCCTTATATCGGTGTATTGAAGGAAGAGCTGTATCGTTCATAGTTTTCCATACATTTGATCTTTGTTGACCTATTGAGTATGAATGTTTGCCTATGATACAATGAGAGAAGTGGATTGAGAGGAGGCCAGGAATGAAAAATAACTTCCTCAGGCATGGAATACTCTATGTCATTCTTATTTTAGTAACCATCGGCGTTATCAATATGATTGCAAACTCCGATACACAAACTCAACAATTGAGTTACGATCAATATAGAACGAAACTGATGCAAGGGGAGTTCGCAAAGGTTACCCTGCGCCCCGAAGGGCCGACTTATCATATTGAAGGGGAATATAAAAGAGTACAGAACAACAGAGTCAAAAGCTTCGTTTCACGAGCACCAATGAGTGATCGTGTAAATGCGGAACTGGAAAAAGCTTATGAAAATGGGAAAATAGACCGACTGGATGTGGAAAAACCCAAAGGAGATTCTGTTTGGCTTACTCTGTTTACCTCTGTCATTCCGTTTGTGATTGTTCTTCTCCTGTTTTTCTTCCTGCTAAATCAAGCGCAGGGCGGTGGCAGCCGAGTGATGAACTTTGGCAAAAGCAAGGCCAAGCTCTATAGTGAAGACAAAAAGCGGGTCACTTTTGATGATGTAGCAGGAGCTGATGAAGAAAAAGCGGAATTAGTGGAGATTGTCGAGTTCTTGCGAGATAATCGCCGGTTTGCAGCAATGGGAGCGAGAATTCCAAAAGGTGTTTTGTTAGTGGGACCACCTGGTACAGGAAAAACGCTGCTAGCTCGTGCTGTTGCTGGTGAGGCGAAGGTGCCATTCTTCTCGATCAGTGGATCCGACTTCGTAGAAATGTTCGTTGGGGTCGGGGCATCACGTGTGCGTGACTTGTTCGAGCAAGCGAAGAAAAATGCTCCATGTATCATTTTTATTGATGAGATCGATGCAGTAGGTCGTCAACGTGGGGCCGGTCTTGGTGGCGGACATGATGAACGCGAACAAACCTTGAACCAGCTGCTTGTAGAGATGGACGGATTTGATGCAAATGCTGGAATTATCATTATGGCAGCAACCAACCGTCCAGATATTCTGGATCCTGCACTGCTTCGTCCAGGACGCTTTGACCGCCAAATCCTGGTGAACCGTCCAGATGTAAAAGGGCGTGAAGCCGTACTCAAAGTACATGCTCGTAACAAGCCTTTGGCGGATGAAGTGAAGTTAAGTGTCGTGGCTCAAAGAACAACCGGTTTTTCTGGTGCTGACCTGGAAAACCTGTTAAACGAGGCAGCGTTATTGGCTGCACGCGCCAATAAGAAGCAAATCACCATGGAAGAGATTGATGAAGCAATTGATCGTGTTATCGCAGGTCCACAGAAGAAAAGCCGTGTCATTAGCGAGAAAGAACGTAAGATCATTGCCTACCATGAAGCAGGGCATACCATTGTAGGTTATTATTGTGAGAATGCAGATGTCGTGCATAAGGTAACCATTGTCCCTCGTGGGCAAGCAGGCGGTTATGCCATGATGTTGCCAAAAGAAGATCGATTCTTGGCAACGAAGAATGAGCTGCTTGACCGGGTTACTGGCCTGTTGGGTGGTCGAGTGGCCGAGGAGATCGTTTTTGGTGAAGTAAGTACAGGAGCAAGCAATGACTTTGAAAAAGCAACTGCTATTGTCCGGGCCATGATCACTGAATATGGCATGAGTGACAAACTGGCTACCATGCTTTATGGCCGTTCTTCTGGTCATGTATTTCTAGGCCGTGACTTGGGTCATGAGCAGAACTATAGTGACAAGATCGCTTATGAAATTGATATGGAAATGCAAGATATGATTCGCAAATGTTATAATCGTGCGAAAGAGATCTTGCTGAAACATCGTGAGAAATTGGATCTGTTGGCACAAACACTGCTGGTGCGTGAGACCTTGGATGAAGAACAGATCAAGCAATTGCTCGAAACCGGGAAACTTGCGGATGATGACGGGGTGAAGGTAAATATTCAAGGCAAAGAGGAGGCAAAAGAGGAAACTTCCTCTGAAGAAAAATCTTCTTTGTCTGATGACAAATATCCGCGAAGAGATTATCCTTCTCCAAGACCATATCCGCCGACAACAAGTCATATTGAAGATCAAAAAGATAAGGTTTAAATGAGAACGAGGGGCTTCATCCCCTCGTTTTGTTTATTGTGGATTGGATGCATGATCAAGATTTAGATATTATTGCTTGTAACTCCAAACCTCCATTGATATGATGAATTTGATTTTATTGGCAAAGCAGGTGTCTGTTTTATGCTATTAGTGATGGATGTAGGGAACACTACTACAGTCTTTGGGGTTTATAAGAAGGATCAACTTCTTCATCATTGGCGTGTGCAATCAGACCAAAAGGCGACTGAAGATGAATATGCAATGATATTAAAAAATCTCATGTCTCATGCAGGAATCGATTTTAGGCAGATAACAGGTGTCATAATTGCTTCAGTGGTGCCGCCTTTAACTTATGTACTAAGGACGCTCGTGGAGAAATATCTTCATATGAAACCGATTATTTTGGGGCCTGGAGTAAAAACAGGACTCAATATTAAATACGATAGTCCACGAGAAGTGGGAGCGGATCGAATTGCTAATGCTGTTGCTGCTTTAGAACTATATGGTCCGCCTCTGATTATCGTTGACTTCGGTACTGCCATCACTTTTTGTTTTGTGGATGAGCAAGGTCATTATAAAGGTGGTGCGATTGTACCTGGGGTAAAAATTTCAGCAGAAGCGTTATATCATCAAGCAGCAAAATTAACGCATGTAGAGATTGTAAAGCCAGAATCTGTAGTCGGACGGAGTACAGTTCAAGCTGTTCAAGCAGGCATTTTTTACGGGTATGTAGGTGTGGTTGATGGAATTGTGTCAAGGATGAAAGCATTGTTATCCCAATCACCCAAAGTTGTTGCAACAGGTGGAATGGCTGACCTTATTTGTAGTAGTACGGAAATGATTGATGTAGTGCATCCTTTTTTAACGTTAGAAGGGTTGCGGCTGATTTATGAGAGGAATCAGCCAAATCTTTCCGGGAAAAAAGGAGAATGAAAGAACGAGTGTTTGAAGGAGTGAAATCATGAAAGACTACACTGTACGAGCGATTTCAGAAGATGGTTTGGTAAGAGGGTTTGCAGCTTATACCAAAGATCTGGTTCAAGAATTGCAAAAAAGACATCAGACAACTCCGCTTGCCAGTGCTGCGCTAGGACGAACCGCTACCATGGGCGCCATTATGGGATGTATGCTAAAAGGAGAAAAAGATCGAGTGACGATTCAAGTCATTGGCGA
Source organism: Thermoflavimicrobium dichotomicum (assembly GCF_900114055.1). Taxonomy (GTDB): domain Bacteria; phylum Bacillota; class Bacilli; order Thermoactinomycetales; family Thermoactinomycetaceae; genus Thermoflavimicrobium; species Thermoflavimicrobium dichotomicum. The sequence goes on from NZ_FORR01000008.1 coordinate 43,480, forward strand.
TGGACCGCTTGGAGCGATTCGGGTTGATGCGAATAGTCAAGGGGATGTAAGGGGGATGATTGACCATCCTGATGTCATGCTGCCCCTGAATGCATCTGGAAAATTGGATGTAGCCCAGGGGGTAGGGCAAGGAAATATTTATATTTTAAAAGATTTAGGCTTAAGAGAGCCGTATCGTGGAAGTTCGCCGATTATTTCAGGAGAATTAGGAGATGATTTTACTTATTATTTTACAGCTTCAGAACAAGTTCCTTCATCTGTTGGTTTAGGTGTCCTGGTACACAATGAGCAGATTATCGCCGCTGGTGGTTATTTGCTTCAAGTGATGCCTGGGGCCAGTGAAGAGACGATCAGTCAATTGGAAAAAAATATTGCCAAGCTAGAGTCGGTTACTGGATTGTTTGTGGATGGAGTAACTCCAGAAGAACTATTACAGAGGCTCATGGGTGAAGGAACTGAAATTCTGGAACAAAAACCTGTTCAATTCCGTTGCCACTGTTCCAAAGAGAAAACAGAGGAAATGCTGATCAGTTTGGGGAGAGAGGAACTGCTCTCGCTGATTGAAGAGCAGGGACAAGCAGAAGTTATTTGTCATTTTTGTAATGAGAAATATTTATTTACCCGTACAGAATTGGAGCAGATATTAGCAAAACTCTAATTGACAGACGATTCCGTTCACTGTTAATATAAACTTGATAAAAACAGTATATTTACTCGGAATAGGAGGATATAAAGTGGCACGTGTAGCAAATAATATTTTGGAACTGGTAGGAGATACACCTTTAGTCAAGCTGAATCGGATCGTTGGAAAAGCAGATGCAGATATATATGTAAAGCTGGAGTATTATAATCCAGGAGGTAGTGTAAAAGACCGTATTGCGCTTAGCATGATTGAAGAAGCAGAAAAGCGCGGTGAATTGAAACCGGGAGATACGATTTTGGAACCAACGAGTGGTAATACAGGAATTGGTTTGGCGATGGTTGCTGCTGTTAAAGGATACAAAGCGATTTTGGTCATGCCAGATACGATGAGTTTAGAGCGGCGCAATTTGCTAAGAGCATATGGTGCTGAATTGGTATTGACTCCAGGCGCTGAAGGTATGGGTGGAGCGATTCGCAAGGCTGAAGAAATCAAGAAGGAAAATCCGCATTATTTTGTTCCACAACAATTTAATAACCCGGATAATGTAAAAGCACATCTGGAAGGAACTGCTCTAGAATTGGTTGAGCAGGTAAATGGCCAGATCGATGCTTTTGTAGCAGGAGTAGGTACAGGCGGAACCATTACAGGTGTAGGACGCGTATTAAAAGAAAAATTTCCGAATGTACACGTTGTAGCTGTTGAACCTGCTGCTTCTCCAGTTCTATCTGGTGGTGAAAAAGGACCTCATAAAATTCAAGGAATCGGTGCTGGTTTTGTTCCAGAGATTTTAGATACATCCATCTATGATGAGATTATTCCAGTAACCAATGAAGAGGCGTTTGAGTGGGCAAGAAAAATGGCTAGAGAAGAAGGGATTCTGGCAGGAATTTCTTCAGGGGCAGCTGTGGCTGCAGCAGCGAAGGTAGCTCGTCGTTTGGGCGAAGGAAAGAAAGTAGTGGCCGTTGTACCAAGTAATGGAGAACGTTATTTAACCACTGCATTATATCAGTTTGAATAATCTGAGTCTGTCATTTATAACACCGGGGTTGCTTTTCTGTTTCGCTTAACTGGAAAAGCAGCCCCTCTGTTTGTTTTTATTTCTATAAACTGCTGATTTTCCCGATTCTGCAGTTTTTTCTTTTTTGCATCAATATGTTACAATAATACAATCAATTTTGATGGGGGCGTGAAGGCCGTGATTCTAATGATTGATAATTATGATTCTTTTACGTATAATCTGGTACAATATTTGGGTGAATTGGGCGAAGAACTTCAAGTGGTACGAAATGATCAGACCACTTTGGAGGAAATCCAGGCGAAGCAACCAAAGATGATTGTGTTATCCCCAGGACCTGGTAATCCGGATACTGCAGGGATTTGTTTGGATATTGTCAGGCATTTGGCTGGAAAGATCCCGATTTTAGGTGTTTGTCTAGGACATCAAACCATTGCACAAGCTTTTGGTGGCAAGGTAGTACGAGCGGATCAATTGATGCACGGAAAAACATCTCAAATTATCCATGATGGGAAAACTATTTTCGAAGGCTTGCCTTCTCCTTTTACAGCGACTCGATATCATTCTTTGTTAGTTGAATATGAGACTTTGCCGGATGTGTTTGAAATCAGTGCGAAATCGGAAACGGGTGAAATCATGGCGATCCGTCATCGGTCATTCCCGGTTGAAGGCGTACAGTTTCATCCGGAATCGATTTTAAGTGAATATGGCAAAGAGATCTTGAAAAATTTTCTAACTGCTTATTGTTGAAGATATAAGGGGAAGTGTCTGATGGCAATCATGATGCTAAATGGCAAACCCATTTCAGAAGAAGAAGCAACCATCTCTGTTTTAGACCATGGCTTACTGTATGGAGTGGGAGCATTTGAGACGTTTCGTATTTATCAAGGTCATCTTTTTTTAATAGAAGATCATTTGACAAGGTTGGAGAAGTTTTTACAGCGGATGATGATTACTCTTCCCTATACTCGCAGGGAGTGGGAGGAACAGATTCACGAGTTACTTCAGCTAAATGGGATGACAGAAGGGATTGTACGTTTAAGTGTTACAGGCGGGATTGAGGGGCTGGGTTTAACAGCCTCTTCTTACAAGCGTCCTTCTACGATGATTTTTGTTCGGCCTCTTCCGTTTGAACCAAAGCAACTTTTTGAAACAGGCAAGAAATTGCAAGTCGTGTCTGTACCCAGGCATGCAGGTGGTGGTTTGGCCCCCTATAAATCGAACAATTATTTAAACCTGATCCTGGCTCGACAAGAAGTTTCAGATTTTCCGCATACGGAAGGCTTAATGATTACAGAGAATGGCTATTTGGCAGAAGGGATTGTTAGCAATCTTTTTTTTGTTCGAAGGGAAAAAATATGCACCCCTGGTTTGGATCTTGGCATTTTACCAGGCATAACCCGCCAGTGGATTCTTCACTTGGCAAAAAGTTTGGGGTATAAGATAGAGGAAGGACATTATACTTTGGCTGATCTGGATCAAGCTGATGAAATATTTGTGACCAACTCGGTGCAGGAAATTGTTCCCATCTATACTTGGAACGGTCAGCGTAAACAGCCAAGACAGTCCATTGTTCAACAATTGTATCAGGAGTATCAGAAATATACAACGAAGCTGCGGAGTATAAACGAATGCCTGGAGGGTAGCATGAACGATGAACAAAAGTGAAATACGTGCTGGAAAATATACATTGTCTCTAGGAAATCGTACTTGGGTTATGGGTATCTTGAATGTAACCCCTGATTCGTTTTCGGATGGTGGAAAGTATAATTCATTAGAACGAGCCTTGGCCCATGCTCTTAAATTGGCTGAAGATGGAGCAGATATTTTGGATATCGGAGGAGAGTCGACTCGTCCGGGGCATCAGCCAGTCAGTCTGGAAGAAGAGCTGGAGCGAGTCATCCCGGTCATTGAACGGATTTCCCAAGAGATTGATTTGCCCATTTCCATTGATACGTATAAAGCGGAAGTGGCGAGACAAGCCATACAGGCTGGTGCCCATATCATTAATGATGTGTGGGGAGCAAAAAAAGACCCAGATATGGCGAAAGTAGCTGCAGAGTTCGATGTTCCCATTATCTTGATGCATAATCAGACAGAGGCGAAATACCAGTCCTTGATGGGAGATATCAAGGCAGATTTGTTGGAGTCCGTAGAAATTGTGAAGCGAGCAGGAGTAAAAGAGGAGAAAATCATTTTGGATCCTGGGATTGGTTTTGGAAAGACGTATGAGCAGAATTTACTGGTTATGCGCCATCTAGAGCAAATTGTCGCTTTAGGCTATCCTGTTTTACTCGGCACTTCGCGCAAATCGATGATTGGAAATACCCTTCGTCTCCCGCCAGAAGAGCGCGTGGAAGGAACAGCAGCGACGGTGGCGCTAGGCATTGCAAAAGGGTGTCATATCATGCGAGTGCATGATGTCAAGGAAATGGTTCGTGTATGTCGGATGATGGATGCCATGCTATATGGTCCGGAATCGCAAGGGGGACAGACCCATGGATAAAATTTTTTTTAACAAAATGGCTTTTTATGGTTATCATGGAGTTTATGAGGAAGAAAATCGTTTAGGTCAACGCTTTTATGTGGATTTGGAAATGAGATTGGATTTAAAACCAGCTGCTCAAACCGATCATTTAAATCTGACGGTTGATTATGGACAGGTGTATGAAATGGTCAAACATGAAGTGGAGAATAGCCGTGTGCAGTTAATTGAAACTTTGGCTGAAAACATCGCACAAAAGCTATTGGCGAACTTTCCGATTAAAGAAATTCTTGTACGTGTGACAAAACCAGACCCGCCGATTCCAGGCTATTATGATTCGGTTGGTGTCGAGATCATAAGGAGTCAAGGATGATTACGGCTTATTTGGGGCTAGGGACAAATTTGGGAGATCGGGTAGCGAGCTTGGAACAAGCGATTGGCATGCTCAAACAAACACCAGGCATTTCTGTTCAGCGCATTTCGTCTGTGTATGAAACAAGCCCGGTTGGTTATCTGGAACAACCCCCTTTTTATAATCTGGCAATGGAGATATTGACCACTTTACCTCCTCGTGATTTATTAGGTAGGATATTGGAAGTGGAACGTAAGCTACATCGTGTACGAACGGTTCGTTGGGGACCAAGAACAATTGATATTGATATCCTGCTTTATGGAGATCAAATCGTGAATGAAGAGGGGTTGCAAATTCCACATCCTCGGATGACTGAGCGTGCTTTTGTATTGGTGCCGCTTTATGAGATTGCAGGAAATATCTTGATTCCAGGCAAGCAACAAACTGTAAAATATTGGTTGGCTCAATTACCCAAGGATCAAGAAATTCAGCAAACAGAGATCCGGTTGGGGTTAGAGCGTTATCCTGTATAAAGCCTCTGAAAGATTTCGTAAGGTTACATTTGTTGACAAATGCATGGGTTCTTTTTCCGATGGAGCGATTTTGTTCACAGGAACGCTATGAAAAAGGAACCCTCGTGTCAGAGCGGGTTTTTTTGTAACGATTAATCAAGTGAAATCACTTTGTAAAGGAAAGGAGGAATTTTGATGCTTAAAATTGGTGATATTCAATTAAAAAACCAGGTTGTATTAGCTCCGATGGCTGGAGTATGTAATCCCGCTTTTCGTTTAATTGCGAAGGAATTTGGAGCAGGATTGGTTTGTGCAGAAATGGTGAGTGATAAAGCCATTTTACATGGAAACAAACGGACAAAAGAAATGCTTTATGTTGATGAGCGGGAAAAACCGCTTAGCCTCCAGATTTTTGGCGGTGATAAAGAGAGTCTGGTGGAAGCGGCAAAAATCGTTGATGAACAAACGAATGCAGATATTATCGATATTAATATGGGGTGCCCGGTTCCAAAAGTAACGAAATGCGATGCAGGTGCTCGCTGGCTCCTCAATCCAAAAAAGATTGAAGAAATGGTGTCTGCAGTGGTCAAAGCCGTTAAAAAACCGGTGACAGTGAAAATGCGAATCGGATGGGATGAAGATCATATTTATGCCGTAGAAAATGCTCAAGCTGTTGAACGTGCAGGGGCAAAAGCGGTTACTGTTCATGGTCGTACTCGCGTCCAGATGTATCGTGGAACAGCCAATTGGGATATGATCCGGCAGGTCAAAGAGGCTGTCAAAATTCCTGTGATCGGAAATGGAGATGTATTTACACCCGAAGATGCCCGTCGGATGCTAGATATCACAGGTTGTGATGGGGTAATGATTGGACGCGGGGCTTTGGGTAACCCATGGATGCTCTATCGTACCGTTCATTATCTCGAAACGGGTGAGCTTTTGCCTGAGCCGACCCCCATGGAAAAGATGCGTATTGCAATTGTTCACATGGATCGTTTGGTTGCCTTGCGTGGAGAAAGAGTAGCGGTTCGGGAAATGCGCAAGCATGCGGCTTGGTATTTGAAAGGGTTACGTGGTGCTGCGCGTATCAAGGATTTGGTCAATTTACAAGAAACACGTGACGGAATGGCTGAACTTCTGCTAAACTTTGCTAGAGAGTTAGAGGAACAAAGAGAAATAAAAGAGCCAGCTGCGGCAGTTTGATGTGCCGCAAGCGCCAAGAGGTGAGTAAGAGATGACACATGAAGAACAAAACGAGCTAATCAAAGTGCGTCATGAAAAACTGCAAACACTGAGGGAACGTGGCATTGATCCGTTTGGCCAGAAATATGTACGCACACATACAGGGAAAGAACTGGAAAATCTGTATGGTGATCTAACCAAAGAGGAACTTGAAGAAAAACAAATATCTGTATCCATTGCAGGTCGTTTAATGGCGAAGCGGAAGCAGGGAAAAGCCTCTTTTGCTCATTTGCAGGATGTGAGTGGGCGGATTCAAATTTATGTTCGTTTGGATCGGATTGGTGAGGAACAGTACCAAACATTTATGACAGCAGATATTGGAGACTTCATTGGCGTTCAAGGAATTGTGTTTAAAACAAACCGTGGAGAACTGAGTGTCAAAGCCAATGAAGTCACTTTCCTGAGCAAATCACTGCGTCCTCTACCTGAAAAATATCATGGTCTCAAAGATGTAGAACTTCGTTATCGTAAACGGTATCTAGACTTGATCATGAATCCTGAAGTAAAGGAAACATTTATCACCCGTAGTCGCATCATCCGCAGCATTCGCAGTTATTTGGATGATTTGGGATATCTTGAGGTAGAAACGCCAACGATGCATGTGATCGCTGGTGGGGCGGCAGCGCGGCCATTCATCACCCATCATAATGCGCTTGATATGGATTTATATATGCGCATTGCTTTGGAACTGTATTTAAAACGACTGATTATCGGTGGAATCGAAAAGGTTTATGAAATCGGTCGCTGCTACCGAAATGAAGGAGTTTCTACACGTCATAACCCCGAATTTACCATGTTAGAGCTGTATGAAGCTTATGCTGATTTCCATGATATTATGGATTTGACAGAGAATTTAATAATCCATGTATGTAAAGAAATCCATGGTACAACGAAAATCACTTACCAAGGGCAGGAAGTGGATTTATCGCCAGGCTGGGCACGTAAATCTATGGTAGAACTCATTAAAGAGCATGTGGGTGTTGATTTTACACAACCATTGACCGATGAGGAAGCACACCAGCTAGCGAAAGAACATGGCGTAGAAGTCACAGAAAACATGACATTTGGCCATATTGTGAACGAGTTTTTTGAGCAAAAAGTAGAACACCTGCTCATTCAACCTACTTTTGTATACGGTCATCCACTGGCTATTTCGCCACTTGCCAAAAAGAATGAGAAAGATCCACGTTTTACGGATCGTTTTGAGTTGTTTATTGTGGGCAGAGAGCATGCCAATGCTTTTACAGAGTTAAATGATCCCATTGATCAACGGGAACGTTTTGAAGCACAAATTGCGGAAAAAGCAAAAGGAAATGATGAGGCTCATCCAATGGATGAAGATTTCCTTGAAGCCATGGAGTATGGAATGCCTCCAACGGGCGGTTTGGGAATCGGAATTGACCGGTTGGTTATGTTGCTGACAGATAGCCCATCGATTCGTGATGTACTGTTATTCCCGCATATGCGTGAACATCATGAAGGATAAAATGAACCAGAGGTGCATTTCTCAGCTAGTGAGAATGCATCTCTTTTTTTTTATGAAGAAAATAGAGAGTTCTTAGAGAAAAATAAATAAATTTCTAGTATACTATGATTTGTAGTTTTTTGATAAAAGGGTGAGGAAATTGGAACATCATTTTCAGGTACATCTAAAAGGGATTATCGACTTACTTAGCCATCATTTGTATAGTGGGCCTCACGTATTTGTCAGGGAATTGTTGCAGAATGGAGTAGATGCGATTTCGGCTCGTCAAAAGTTGGATCCAAAGTATCAAGGGAAAGTTGAAATTGAATTGGTTCAACCCGAACAAGGCTTTCCTACCATTATCTTTCAGGATAACGGAATTGGTTTAACAGAAGAGGAAGTTCATCGTTTTTTGGCGACAATCGGTCAAAGTTCCAAACGGGCAGAACTGGCTGAGCAACGTACGGATTTCATTGGACAGTTTGGGATTGGGTTGCTTTCCTGTTTTATGGTAGCAGATGAGATTGTGGTTGTGACTCAGTCAGCAAAGGCCGGGCATCCACCCATCGAGTGGAGAGGGAGACAGGATGGAACTTATGAAATCAAAAAGATTGATCAGGTGAAGATTGAGCCAGGTACCCGTGTTTATTTGCGGGCTCGCCCAGACCGCCTGGAATATTTTACTCCCGAGAAGATCATAGAGTTGGTAAGGTATTTTGGTGAGTTGCTTCCTGTTCCTATTTACTTCCATACTGATGATCGCTCGATTCAAGTCAATGACCGTCGTCCGCCTTGGGAGAGAACCTATTTAACCAAAGAAGATGAAAAAAGTGCTTATTTAGCATTTGGCAGGGAAATGTTTAACCTGGAAGTACGTCATTATATTCCTCTTTATTCAGAGGTGGGGGGAGTGGTTGGTGCCGCGTATGTTTTGCCTCATTCTGCGACACTCCATACTCGCTCTCGTCACCGGGTATATCTAAAGGGAATGCTTCTTTCGGAAAAGATTGAAGGATTATTGCCAGAGTGGGCGGTATTCCTTCGGTGCGTAGTAGATGCCCAATCTTTAAGGCCGGTTGCTTCTCGAGAAGGATTTTATGAAGATGAAAATCTAGAGGCAGTACGTCATTATTTTGGGGAGACGATTCGTCACCATTTGCTGGATTTGGCAACGACCCAGCCTGAAATGCTGAATTATATCATTTCGTTACACCATGCTGCGATGCGGGAGTTAGCGGCAGAGGATGATGAGTGTTTGCGTGTGTTTGGAGAATGGTTGCCATTTCAGACAACGCTGGGAACGATGACATTAAAGCAATATCGACAAAAATATGATGTCATCCGATACGTTTCCAGTGTAGATGCTTTCAGACAGATTGCTCAGGTTGCTGCAGCAGAGGATTTGTGTGTCATTAATGCAGGATACTATCGGGATGCTGAAGTCATTCGAAAATTGAAAGAAATGGAGCCAGGCTTGAAAATAGAACATCTTGATGCCACAACCATTGCACAACATTTTGAAGAGTTGGCATTGGCCGAGCGGGACCAGGCATTTGATTTGTTGCGTACAGCTGAAATTGTCTTGCAACCTTTTCGTTGTGGAGTGGATATCAAAAAGTTCCAACCTGTCAGTTTACCCGTTCTTTATATCAACAATGATGAAGAACAATTTCTGCGTCAGGCAGAACAAAGCAAAGAAGTTGCCAGCTCCCTGTGGGGAGACATTTTGGATGCAGTTACAGCGGGAAAAGAAGAAGTGAGTTATGCCAGTCTCTGTTTTAACTACAATAATCCGCTGGTTCAGCGTCTGATGACAATCCAGGATCGCCAACTGATTCGTCGTTCTGTGGAAATGTTATATGTCCAAGCCTTGCTCATGGGACATCATCCCCTTTCCAATCGTGAAATGACTTTATTGAATCAGGGATTACTTGGGTTGATTAATATTGCTTTGGAACGGGAAAAAGGGTAAGCGGAAGGACGTAAGGAGGATTATGATTCATGAATTATGTAGAAGAAGTGGAACAGTTAATTGCAAGTGTGAAGGATGAAACGGGTTCAAAGCGATCTGAAGCGATTAAGAAAGCGATCCGTATAGCGGATACCCATCAGGATGTTCGGTTGGGTTTAAAGGCAAGAATAGAAGGGATTTTTGATGGCCTGAACGTTGATGAAATGATGGTCGCATTTAGTTGGGTATGGTCGCAGCTTGATCAACATCCAGAGTTGGAAGAAGAAGTAGATATATGGAAGTTGCTGTTTAGATATAAAAGTGCTCCTCATTATGCGTGTAAATACCCAACATTGACGCGTGAGAAGATTTACCGGATCATGGATGATGTGATTAAACGGTTTCGAAAGTATGGCTATGGTGAGAAGCCTTTGTATCGTCAAAGATGTCGTATTGCCATGTCTATGAAGGATAAGGAAATGGCTCGTGATTATTACCAATTGTGGAAAACCTCGACAGAGGACGGAAACCTGGAAGACTGCAGAGCCTGTGTAACAAGATTTGAAGCCCACTACCATTTATGGTTGGGAGAGCTCGACCAGGCACTCGAATTGGCAAAACCGATCTTCCAGAAGGAATTACAATGTCGGGGAATTGATGAGAGTTTTTACTCTCCATTTCTACTTCCCCTGTTACAAGCAGGCAGACTGGAAGAAGCAAAACGGTTACATCAAAAAGGATTTAAAAAAGTCTTTGATGAGGAATGGGTAGCGGATGGAGGCTACCATTTGCAGTTCCTGGTTTTGACGGATCAAATGAATCGTGCGACCCGTTTGTTTAAAAAATTGATTGGTACGGCGTTTAAAGCTCCGCGTGAACCATGGGAGGAATGGTATTTTTTCCTTGGCGGCCGACTTTATTTAAAGAAGTTGTTGCAGTTAGGCAGAAAAAAGATCAAAATAGATACAACTACACCTTTACCTGTTCGTGGGGATGCAAGAAACTTTTATCGGATTGATGAACTGGCGGAATGTTTTTATCATGAGCTGAAAATGTTTGCTGATCAAATGGATGCAAGAAACAGGAATGACTGGTACAATAAAAAAATAGAAGAAAATGAATCTTTACTGGAAAAGATATCTCTTGTTCGCGGAAAATGATAAAATAATAATGGGACTCTATATAAAAAACTACGTTATAGCATTATTTTTCTACTTAATGCAGATAAGAAATATCATGAATATGCGAATAAATCATTTTTGGAGAGATCTCACTGCTTCTTTGTTTTTGCTTGTCATGGACTGTGCCTACATTGATTTTGCCCTTAAAATTCCTTGATTGAACAGCGGTGTTTGCTTGTCTATTGAATCGAAACAGACTATAATGAGCGTGTAACCATGTGAATTTGTGTACTTGTGTACGATCTTACGACAAATTCGTATATAAGGCAGAATTTAACGAACAAAAGGGAATAAAAGTACTGAGTTTCGATAGACAATCTCTAATATTGAAGTAATTTTTACAAATACTTCTACTATACTAGGATTATATCCATAAGATATGTAAACTAGTAAACAGGGAGGAACAACCATGGATCCCAACAAAGAGAGAAAAGAGACAACCGGTCACCTTGTTCCACATGAGTCTCGGCGGATGAGATTTCGCATGGCGAGAGATGATATGAGACAGGATCGACAACAACAGCAGGTTCTCTCTTTTTTATCTAGTTTGCAAGCGAATTTTAGCTCACTAGTGCGTCTGATTGAATCCCGACTCAAATATGATAAAACAAAAGAGGCTGCTTTTGAACGTCTTTACCAAGAAATGGATGAATTAAAACAGGATCAGGAGCTTAATCAACTACGTCCACTTTATATTGATTTGATTTTGCTCATAGACCGCATGAATAATATATATAAAGAAAAAGTCAGTTCTGGATCAGCCTCACCTGAGATTACTAGTCTGCTAGAATCGCTTAGCCATGAGTTGATTGAGATTTTGTATCGAAGAGGAGTCGAATTGATTGTCTGTCCATCCCCTAGATTTGATCCAAAAATTCAGCAAGTCATTCGAGTAATTCCGACCTCCAATCCCCAAGAAGACAATCTAGTGGTTGAAGTGGTTCGTCATGGTTTCAAATATAAAGATGTCCTTCTACGCCCAGAAGAAGTAGTCATTAAAAAATATAAGCCTTAAGATTGAAAACATCCCAATGAGTTGATCGTTGGGAGTTGTTTTCATTTTGTGACTTTAGTAGGCTTTTTTAGAGAGAATGTCAAGTATTCCTATATAAGAAAATTAGTTGGATTACAATAATTTGCATCCTTTTTATCCCTTCGTTTTATTTTGCAAAAGGAGTGAAAGAAGAAATGGGCAAAGTCGTAGGCATCGATCTAGGGACAACCTTTTCTGCTTTAGCGGTGGTCAATCAGTATGGCAAGCCAGAAATTTTGATTAACCGTGATGGTGAGAGAATTACCCCTTCGGTTGTTCTGTTTGATAGTGCAGGGCCAATTGTCGGAAGCATTGCTAAGCGGTCTGCAGTAGCGAACCCATTTAATGTTGTGCAATTTGTTAAAAGACAAATGGGAGATAAAAACTGGAAATTCCGCACGGAGCAGAATGAAGTTTACACACCAGAAGAGATTTCTGCCATGATTTTAAGAAGGTTAAAAGAAGATGCCGAAACACTTCTGGGTGAGGAAATTACAGATGCCGTGATTACAGTTCCTGCTTATTTTGATGATGCACAGCGAAAAGCCACACAGGATGCTGGTCGGATTGCCGGTTTAAATGTGTTAAGAATCATTAACGAACCAACTGCAGCTGCATTGGCATATGGATTGGATAAGTTACATATGAAACAAACCATCCTCGTTTATGATTTGGGTGGAGGAACCTTCGATGTGACCATTATGCGCCTTAGCCCAGATGGATTGCGTGTACTCGCAACGGGTGGAGCGAAAAACCTGGGTGGATTTGACTGGGATAACTGCATTATGAATTATTTGAATGACGAATTTAAGAAAATGGGCGGGATTGATTTGTTAGATGATCCCGTTTTGGAACAGGATTTGCGAGATAAAGCGGAGATCGCCAAGAAAAACCTGTCCAGGCTCGAAAGTACCCAAGTTTTCTTGTCTGCTCAGGGAGTAAATGCCCGTATTACATTGACAAGAAAGAAATTTGAAGAGATTACGGCGCATTTATTAAGACAGACACAGACCATCATGCAGTTTGTATTAGAAGATGCTGAATTGGAATGGAAAGATATTGATCGGGTGCTTTTGGTCGGAGGATCAACCAGAATGAAGGCTGTTCCGGAGATGATCGAGCGCGTTACAGGGATTCGTCCATCACTGGATGTCAATCCGGATGAAGTCGTAGCGATGGGAGCTGCCATTCAAGGAATGATCTTATATAAGAAACTGGGTAAACATGATTTGGAAGATAGTGCAGACTTCCCAATGATTAATGTACAAGATGTTAACTCGCACAGCTTGGGGGTTGTCGCAGTAGATGATCAAAATAATGAAGTAAACTCCATCGTTTTACGGAAAGATACAGTCATTCCGGCACGTGCCAAAGGATACTTCAAGACGACGGTGGATCAGCAAACCCAGTTACACATTCAGGTAACCGAAGGAGAAGATACCGATCTCGATTATGTAAAAATTGTTGGGGAGGCCATGATTAATTTGCCTCCATATCCGAAAGGTGCTCCGCCTGAAGTCATCTTTGAATATGACAGTGATGGAATTATTCATGTCTCTGTGTATGACCTGACAGCAAATCGACTGTTGGGTGAGTTGGATATCGATCGTAAATCAAATCTCACTGAAGAGGAAGTACGGCAGAAACAACAACGTGTTGGTAAATTGGCGATTGGTTAAGATCATCTAGAGGAGAAGGAAAGTCATCATTATGCAGAACTACTATGAGCTGTTAAACATTTCTCCATCTGCTACAACTGAAGAGATTCGGCAGGTGCTGGTAAGAGAATTGCGCAAATGGACACAGCGTACCAATTCGCCGCATTTTGAAAAAAGGCAGGAAGCAGAGAGGATGGTACGCAAACTAGAAGAAATTGAGGCCATTCTTCTAAACGAGGAAAGACGTCGGGCATATGATGAACAGCTGAAAAGTGCAAGTGCCAATATATCTCATTCATCTTTGGATGTTTCGGCAGAGTATTCTTCTGCAAATATCCAACAGGAGATTGCACAAGGTTGGAAGCTTTTGAAGCAAGGAAAAAGTATAGATGCTCTTTTGCTAGTGAGAAAGTTGGTTGAACAAGCACCAAACCATGATGAAACATGGGCACTCTTGGCGCATGCCCGTTTTCAAAATGGAGAAAAGGAAGAAGCCATTCAAGCAATGGTTCGTGCTTGTGAACTCAATCCTCAAAGTGAGTATTTTATTTTTTTGGGGGATATCTACCGAAGTTTTCAACGTTTGGATCAGGCAGAAAAATGTTATCAACAGGCAGCTCAATTAAACTTACAGGACTTTTCCGCTCTATATAAATTAGGGACATTATATCTGGAACTGAAACAATATCAAAAAGCCATCGAATATTTAGAGCGGTGTCAACAAAGAAATCCTCATAGTCCTGAAGTAAACCGTGAGTTAGCCAGAGCTTACTTTGAAATGGCTACATCAGACTGGGTCGAGATCCCTAGTGGAAATCCTTACTTACCACAAGGGTTATACCCGGTCAACCAAAATTTAAACCTGACAAAAACAGAAGTTTATCTGCAGCGAGCCAGTCAACTTTCTTTTATGGATTATGAACTTCGAGGAAAGTTGGAATCGGCTAAGAGAAATCTAGCCCATATCAAAGGACGGAAATTTACTGGAAGCTGGGTTTGGGCGATTGCCAGTGTGGTTATGTTTTGGGGAATTATTTGGATGAATTACTTTACAGCTAATCTCGATTATACAAAACAGTGGGATAATGTAATTGCCATGTTTGGCTATCCGATTCTTTATATCATTTCTGCTTATAGCCCACGTCTGCGTATTTTTAAAGAGGCAGCCAAAAGGAGAAGTCCCCGCACTGATTTTGCTTATTTATTTGATTGGTTAAAAGAACGGACAGGCGATTGGGCTTATTTACTGACTTTGGTGATCATGGCTTTGTGTTTTCCAGTCATCAATTTTATTTTGCCTGTGGTGATTGTTTATAACTTTTATCAAAACTATATTCGGTCATGGTCAGAAAAAGCATAATAGGCGAATGGCGGTCTATTATGCTTTTTACTTTTTGTTATTGCTAAAAAAGCAGCAAATTGGTAAAATAATTCCAACAAGTACCATAAATTGACTATTTCCGATAATTGCATCTCTTTTTTGCCAGGACCCTATTGATTCTTGATTCTGATCCTTCCGGATGAATCAACATCAAGAAATCGTGATATTTGACATGACTTTTCTGGTCCTAAAGGGAGCTGGAACCATGAAGTTATCAATGAATTCAGATATAAAGGTGCTAGTTATTTCAGAAGATTCGCTATCGGTTTCGGATGTCACTGAGCGTGTGAAAAGGCTATTTTCTCAAGTGCTACATTTGTCGTTTTCTGAAGTCAAGAGAGAAATTTCGCGTATTCAGCCCCATCTTGTGTTGCTTTATGAGGGAAATGACAATGCATGTATTTCGTACATTGCTTACATTTTGAAAGAAGTACAACGAGTGGCTATTGTATATATAACAGAATCAAAAGATTTCAGGCGTGTTCGTGATGCCAATCGAGCAGGAGTCTTTGATGTACTGTTTTTTCCAGAAGAAATCAATTTACTTGAAGACGTGATGATGCGTGCAGCTCAATCGCTACAGGTAGATCAAGAAAAGGAGGGGATCTGGGGACGAGGGAAAGTAATTGCGATTTACAGCGGAAAAGGGGGGACAGGGAAAAGTTTAATTGCCTCGACGTTAGCCCAGACTCTACAATTGGATACTTATTTCAGTGTCCTGTTGGTCGATTTAAATCTGCAGTATGGCGGCATTGAAACTTTTCTCAACCTTCAAGCAGGTCGCCATATCTATGATTTAACCCCTGTATTGAATGAATTAAATGACAATCATATTCGAAATGTCACTGTAGCAGAACCACATTCCCAACTGGAAGTTTTGGTCAGTCCCATTCATGCTGAGATCGGTGAACAAGTGACAGAAATACATGTTGAACGGTTGCTACGCACAGCCCGATTGTACTATGATTATATCCTTGTTGATTTACCCTCAGCGATGAATGAGCTTACTTATACAACGTTGGAAGAAGCAGATCAGATTTATTATATACTTACTCCTGACCTTCTTTCTCTGAAAGTCTTGCATGAGGCACTCACATTATTTGCATACATAGGTGTCGATTTGACGAATCGATTCAGAATTGTGATGAACAGGAAAAAGGGTGATGCAAAAGTTAAATCGAGGGAAGTGTATGATCGTTTTGGTTATCCTGTTGTATCTGAGTTACGGGATGACGAGAAAAAGGTGCAAAGTTTCATTCATCGTGGTGAATTGCTACGAAAAGAGCGCCAGGAAAAGGGACTCTGTGTATTTGCCAGGGACATTCAGAAATTGGCGCAGATTATTTTAAATGATGAATGAAGGAAGAGACATGAGTGGAACTTTTTATTTTGGAAAAGTTGTTGACAGGTATATTGTTAATGTTACTCACAGTGATGACCTTGATGGATTTAAGACAAAGGTGGATTGATAACCGCTTCATTGTAATGGGGATCCTGTCAGTGATGATGGTTCGGATCTTTTATCGCGAGGAACCTTGGTGGGATTACTTGATGACAGGACTTCTGGTATTTGCCGTATTGGAAACCATTGTAGAAATAACCGATGAACGATCATTGGGTGGTGGAGACTCTAAAATATTTGCCATGATTGGTTTTGCGGTGGGGTGGAAAAAATTTGTCTTTATTTTTTTCCTCTCTCATTTATTGGCGCTCATTTTTCTTTTGATACTGAAATGTATACTGCCGAAATCCGTAACCTGGCACAGCGAATTTCCGTTTGTTCCTTTTATTCTATGTAGCTTCATTTTCGTTATCTTTTAACGATAAGCAGGTGTGTTTTTTTATGCCCGATACCAAACGAAGAGCATGGCTCTTTCTGGGGCTGTCTCTATTGTTGGCTGCAGTTGCCGGATATCTGTTCCTTCAGAAGGTACATGCTGTAAACCAAACGTTGGGAGAGAAAGTGAAAATTTATATAGCAAAGAAAAACATTGCATCTTATGAACTGCTTAGAGAAGAGGACTTTCAAGGGATCGAGATTCCGAAACAATTTGTAAAAGGATCTGCTGTCATCGATTTATATGCGATTCAGATTGACCAAAATACATATCCCCTTCATCGTCTGGTATCTGTCGTACCGATGACCCAGGGAGAATTGCTGACCTCACATGTTTTAAAACCGAAAGGGGATGTGATGTCCAAAGAAAAACGGTTGGTCAGTTTAAGCAGGTCAGAACGGATCGGTTTTGATGCACCGATTGATTTTCACGATCAGGTAGATATTGTTGTTTCCGGTAAAATTGGAAATAGTGAGCCGAAGACAATGGTCTTGATGAGGAATGTTCCAGTTAAGGGGATTGTGAAAGATGAGAAAGGGAATGTTGTGGCAGTGGGCTTGGAAATGACATTACCAGAGGCTGAGCGACTGATTCACGAACAAAACTTTGCTATTTCTATTCGCGTCTTGAAAGTTCCTGACTTTTAATCATGGGTGTGGATCCAATGGGGTTTTTTTCTAATGAGAGAAGGCGAAAAAAGAAATGGCTTGATGCTCCAACCCAAAAAAGATCCTTAGTCGGTGAATATTACCTTCAAGAATGGGTGAATCACTTTAAATCCCGGATTCTAAGAGAGACGGATTTGGAACAATTGACTCGTATGCCTGTAGTCGAACAGCGGCTGACATTAAATCGATTAATCCATCGTTATCTATCCGAAGAACAGTTGATTATTTCCAGTGGAGACCGTGAGCAATTAATCAATCAGATTATTGATGAATCTGTTGGTTTTGGGCCTTTGGAACCTTTGTTAAAGGATGAAACCATTACTGAGATCATCGTAAATGGTCCATTTGAAGTGTATTGTGAGAGTAATGGGAAATTATCGCTTACAGATATTCAATTTCGAGATGAAGAGGCTTTACGGCATGTGATTGAGCGGATTGTTGCACCGATTGGCAGGCGCATTGATGTTAGCTCTCCAATGGTGGATGCGCGTTTGCCAGATGGAAGTCGAGTCAATGTTGTGATTCCTCCGATTAGTTTAAAAGGTCCTCTCCTGACGATTCGCAAGTTTCGTAAAGAGCCTATCCGATTGGAAGAATTGGTTTCCTTTGGCAGTTTAACCCAAACAATGGCCGAATTTTTGATTGCTTTGATAAGGGGAAAACAAAATTTGGTTATCTCTGGAGGGACCGGAAGTGGAAAAACGACCTTGTTGAATGCATTGGCCTGTTACATTCCAGAGTATGAACGGATTGTCACCATTGAAGATATGGCCGAATTACGAATTCCGCATCCTCATGTCGCTGCAATGGAGGCACGTCCTCCCAATGTAGAAGGAAAAGGAGAAATCACGATCCGACAATTGGTACGGAATGCTTTGCGTATGCGGCCAGATCGGATGATTATTGGAGAAGTAAGAGGTGCTGAAGCATTTGATATGTTACAAGCAATGAATACCGGCCATGAAGGATCGCTCACAACCATTCACGCAAATTCTCCCGATGATGCTTTGGATCGTTTGGAAGCGATGGTAATGATGTCAGATGTTCTATTGCCTGCTCATATGATTCGTTCTTATCTAGCAGGAGCCATTGACATCATTATTCAGGTAAGTCGTATGAAGGATGGGCGCAGGAGGATGTTGGCTATATCTGAATTGATTCGACAAGAGGATGGAACCATTCAAGTAAAAGACATTTTTCGATTTGTACAAACAGGAATTACTGACGAAGAAGGTGTACAGGGCGATTTTATAAGGACAGAGTATGTACCCAAATGTTTAAATCGCTTAAAAGCGTATGGAGAGGATGTAACCTCTTTGATGAGGAGAGGAAATCAATGCTAGGCGCTTTGTGTGCAGCTGGAGCTATGTTTTTTCTGGCTTCTTTTCTGTATTTTATATGGTTGGGACAAGTGGAGAAAAAACAAATAGAAAGGCGACTACGAAGATCCGATTGCGCAACTTTGACAACAAGTTGGTCGGGGAAGCTTGCCGATTTTTTGGATGGAATGATCTGGGCCAAGCGGCTGGCACCACAGCTAAAACAGGCACAACTTTCACTTCGACCGGCTGAGTATGGAGCTATTTTAATACTATTGGGATTGGGAATTTGCTTTTTGTTCTCCATCGGTTTTCAATTGCCAGTTGGCTTGGGGGTATTTCTTGCTGGCGTAATGGTTCCTTTTGTCTCCAGGATTTATCTTCGTTCACGTAAAAAAGCCATGATTCAAAAAGTAAACAATCAGCTGGCAGAAGTTTGTCGTTTATTAAGCAGTGCAGTTCAGGCTGGTTTATCAATTCCACAAGGCTTGGAGTTTGCAGCGATGGAAATAGATCCTCCGTTACGAAATGAACTGATCGGGGTTGTTTATCAACTTAGGTGTGGGAGGGACTTGGAGAGTGCATGCCGTCACTTGTTAAGGGTTTTACATAGTAAAGATATGGAATTATTTGTACATGCGATCTTAATGCAATGGAAAACAGGGGGAGAGGCCACTCAAGTGTTTGGTGCGATGGCTAGCATGATGGAAGAAAGGAAAAGGATTCAACAATCCATTGCTGCAACCGTTGCTCAAGCCAGATATTCTGCTTATCTGCTTCCTGTGATCTCTTTAGTTATCCTGTTATTTCTGAGTCAGATGATTGAGCATTTCAGGGATTTTGTCACTTCTTTGTTTGGAATTTCTGTACTCTCGATTTTCTGCCTTATGCAGGGCTTGGGCATTTATCTCATTAGAAGGATATCCAATATTAAAGTATAAAAGGTAGATGGATCATGTTTTTGGTTTTGGTATTAGCAAGTTGGTGCTGTTTCCTTTATTCTGTTATTTGTTTCTTTGCTTTTTTCAGACAGCGGGAAAAGTATTGGCAGCGACTCGATCAGCTCATTCCGCATAATGAATGCCAGAATCGAAGAAAAGAGTATATCTATTTTTTTATTCAACTGTTGGATAAACTTTCTAATTATGGGCAAAAAATGAAAGTATTAAACAATGAAATGGAATGGGAAAGGGATCTGTTACAATCAGGCTATCCTTATCAATTAAGCGTAAAGAGATTGCATGGAGCCAGATTGTTAGGAGGATTTACAGGTTGTTTCATTGGTTTGGTTTATTTCCTCCTGGGAGGTCCATTGGATGCATTTGTTGTTGTTTTTCTCCCTGTTTTGGGCTTGCAGACTCCGATTTGGTTCATTCGACTTTCTGCCAGGCAAAGACAACGGCAGATCTATGATGAGTTGCCTAATTTTTTTGACTTGATCAGCATGATGTTACAAGCTGGAATCAGTTTGGAGAATGCTTTTCAGTTTTATATGGATACCAGAAATAATCCCTTAAGTGAGGAATTGGCCCGTGTGCAACAGGAAATTCAATTAGGAATGCAAAGAGAGGTTGCCTATCGCTCTTTACTAAAGCGCGTAAGTATAGAGGAGTTTCAAACATTTATTCAGACATTGATTCACATTTACCGCTTGGGTACTCCACTTGCTGGAACCCTTACGAAACACGCAGAAGAATTAAGGCGCTTGCGACTAGAAAGAGCAAAGGAACTGGCAGGGAAAGCCTCCCCTAAAATTTCGTTGGTGAGTGCTTTGATTATGGGACCATCGATTATGTTTTTAATGTTTAGTGCATTGGTATACAGCCATTTTATTGCTGAAAATGTTTTTAGAAAATAGATCATGAATGAAAGGAAGAAGAATCAATGTGGAAAAAAGTTTTTGCAGGATTTAAGCGGATTTTATGTAGAAAAAAAGGTTCTCCCACACTTGAATATGTAGTGATTATCGCTGTTGGTGCTGCTTTTGCGAGTCTATTGTTATGGGCTTTTAGTGGTGGAGAGCGTAATGCGATTACAACTATACTGCGTGAAAAGGTATTGGAAGTGATTAGTGGAACAGTTGTCAAAAAGTAAATAGATCTGAATGAAAAGGAAAGTTGTCTTTGATGGGTTGTGAGATTCAGAGTATAACAGAAACCGTATTCAACCCTTTGAGAGAACATTCTTATCTGAAAAAGGAGGATTTCATTTTGAATAGAACAAAAATGGGTCTAATGGCAGTAGTGGTTTTCCTTGTATTTATCAGTACTTCTTCAAGATCTTTGTCCATTCCAACCATTGAATCTGTCAATCTTACGATTGAAACCCTAAAAAAACGAGTAAACAAGTTTTCTGGCAAAGATCTTGAGTTACTGAAGCAAAAGCAAGGAGTCTTGAAATTACCAAACAAATGGTATGAAAAAGAAATAAAGCAGTTCATTTCTCCTTTAAATAAAGAGAGTCGTGAAAGTAGAAGTAATAATCTGGAGAAGATGTGGCAAAAAGATGAAGAGTCTATCAAAGCCAACCGTTTATAGGATGATCGGAAAAAGAGTGGCATTTCGTCAAAAAGGAAGCATAACGATGATTTGGATGACAGGTTTACCTGTTTTTATGATTTTGTTTCTTTTTTTGACCACACTCATTTGGGTTTGGAGTACCTATTATTCGATTCAATTGGCTGCTGATGCTGCGAGTGTAGCTTTAACCAATCAAATGGATCTTTGTGTGAAAGGGGAAGTACAACGAATCAGGCAGCAATCATGGGGATGGATGGAAGATCCGATTGGAACACCAGAAAAAAAGAATGAGTTAATCCAAAGGGTCATTGAGCATCAACAGGATCAACTAAAATCGATTGTTCATACATACATGAGAAAAAACCAAGTGAGCCCGCATGGGCAAATAACTTTCTTTTACAACCAGCGAATCAAGGTAACCGTGCACCAAAGGTTGAATATCCCTTTTTTGCGGAAAGAAGTTGAAATCTATGGTAGTGGTACAGGGCCGTCTCATGATTATATGGCGTGGCTCATTTCTCCCATTGTTATTTCCTATTAGGGTTGATTTTATATCCTTGCGAGCGAGAAAATCTCTTGGCTTCAGCTATGGGGATGAGAGCGAGCGTCAAACTAGGCTGAAAATCGAAAATCAAGCAGTGGGTTTAGTTTGAAAAATATTTTTTTCACCGCTGGACTGGCGGGTTGAGCTTGATCAGTAGAAGGGATTATCCAAGAATCCTCTGCGTTTACGTATGGAAAGTGGTGTATCAATCCGCTGTGAATGGATTGATGGAAATAGTGAGAGGCAGAAGGAGTGGAGAAATGGTTGGATGAAGTTTTTTAGGAAACCAGGAGGTATAAAGTGGTATAGAGGAGCGGTGACCGTGGAATTTATTATGATTCTTGGTTTGGTGGTGCTCTTATGTATGCTTGTTTGGGAACTGGTGTTAATTGGAGTGGCAGTGCTGGATACAAAGGTTTTGGTTCGGGATAGCGCGAACATGGCTGCTGGCCATCCAGAACTGAAACAGGTAGAAAAGAGGACACGTTCTGCTTTCGGATTGTTTTCAAACTATCAAATTCAAAGTTTTTCTATCAAGATAAAACATGGACAAGCAGTTGCTACTGCTCAAGTCAAGATTCAGATGGTACTGCCTCGTTTTTCTATTTTTTATACTGAGACAGCAGTAGCTCCTGTGATGAAGTAGAATTGAGGTTGGTAAATCATGAGCCAACGACATTCATGGCTTCAACGAATTCAAAGACATCAAAAAGGAACGATGACACTTGAGTATATTGTGGCATTGCCCATGTTTTTTTTATTAGGATTGGTACTCTGGCAATTCGTTATTGCAGGATTGGCGATGATGGATACTCATTCAGCACTTCGCGGTGCCATGCAAGTTTTTGTCACAACGAAAAGTAGCGACAGAGCCAAAAAACAAGCGATGCGTTCATTTGGTCAGCAGAAACCATATCGACTCCAATCATTTTTGATCAAAATCCGTGGTAACGAAGTATTGGCAGTGGCTACAACAGAAATTCCTATTTTTTTTGCCCGTATGAAACCACTTATTTATAAAAAGGAATTGCGTTCACCTTTTCTTCAGGATTATACTGGAATTCCATCCAGCGAGCTTGTATATTTACAAGCTCCTTATTCCTCTCATTTATCTGAAAATGGGATTTTTCGCTCTCCAGTGAAGGTTTGGCAAATGACTTCAGCTTATGGTGTACGTCGCAATCCGTTTACTGGCAGGATCATGGAGATGCATGCTGGAATAGATTTGGCTGGACCTGTGGGTACGCCTATTTATGCAGCAGGAGATGGGTTAGTACTTGCTGCAGGACCAGTACGTGGTTTTGGGAATTGGATCGTGATTGCACATGGAAATGGTTTAGTCACCATTTATGGTCATATGTACAAAGATCAAATATACGTAAAGCCTGGTGATTATGTGAAGAGTGGACAACATATTGCCGGAATTGGAAATGCAGGACGATCAACAGGTGCCCATTTGCATTTTGAGGTTCGTGCAGGAGGGATAGGAGGAACTTCTCTCAATCCTCTTCGTTTTATTGCTAGATAATAAATGAGATATCAAGTGGTAAGTGGATCATTTTTGACTGACTGAATTTAGTTCCAAAGGATTTTGTTTGATATCGGTGAAGTGGCAGTTATACAATATGCCTCATATGATATAAGCATATTCAATCATGATTCAAAGGATTTATCCATCTTTGTAATGAATATGTAAGAAAAACATATTGTTTTCGTCATATTGTCGTGTACAATGTACATTGAATGCAATTTTGGAGGATACGGAATGAAAAGTTATCCAAAAATCTCCATATTAAAAAACATCCGGCTTTTGGCTATTTGAGAGCGATTGGATAAGCGGATTCTCTTGCGATTCATCTGAAACGTTTTTTTAGCAGATTTTTAGGGGAAGGTATTCAAATGCGATCCATGTGAGTGAGTAGAATTTTATGAATTCCAAATATTGGGATAAGAGAGAAAAGAGATGGTGAATCGAATGGGTAAATGGGCGCAAGTCGGGGTGGTTCTGTGTTCAACCAGTTTGATATTGGCGAGTTGCAACTGGTTGGAATCATCGGAAAATCAAGAACAGAAAAAAGTAAATGCCAAGGCCATTTCAACTCAAACCCAAAAACAGCAACAGTTTGCAACAGGTAAGGCTGAACGGAAACAAGGGCCTATTACCAAAGAAGAAAAAATACAGCTGGGAAAACTGGAAAAGGATCATGTCATTTATCACGGTCCAAAAGATCAGAGGGTCGTAGCACTTACATTTGATGATGGACCGCATCCTAAATATACACAGAAGATATTGGATATTTTGCACAAAGAAAATGTGAAAGCAACGTTCTTTTTGATTGGCAAAAATGTCCAATACTATCCGGAATTGGTTGAAAAAGAAATAAAGGAAGGGCATGTAGTTGCCAGTCATTCTTGGGCACATCGATTTTTTTCCAATATGGGGATGGAGAATGCAAAAGAGGATTTGGAAAAAACAAGAGCTGAAATCAAAAAAGCGACAAAGAAAAATGTACTATTGTTTCGACCACCGTATGGAGCCATTAAAGGAATGGAAGAAGAGGTTAAAAAAGCGGGTTTTGTGGTGATCAATTGGGATGTGGATACAAATGATTGGCGTCCGGGCCGAACGCCCCAACAAATCCTGCAAGTGATTAAAAAACAAGTTCAACCTGGAAGTATTATTTTGCAGCATGATGGCGGTGGAAATCGGACAGCCACTGTCCAAGCATTGCCGAAAGTGATTAAATATCTAAAAGAGCAGGGATATCGTTTTGTCACCGTCGATGAATTGTTAGGAATCCGTCCTTATACCAATTAGCCATATATTTTTGAATGCCTGTTTTTTCTTTTAGATGGATTTTTATGGTTAATCATGTTTGTGATTTTAGCTAGGAATGGGGATAGCTGAAAAAAATAGAAATTTATATAATAAAAATAAACGTTGCTTGATGAGGTGCATTATGAATAAGCGGAAGCAATATTATATTGTTATTCTTTTTTTCTTAATGTTATCAGTTGCCCTTCCCTTAGCATTTTATCAGCCTTTTCAGTCTGCACCGAAAGCGAAAGCAAATAAAAAAATAAAAATTCCCAAGGGGGATAATGTTGTTGTTTATTTTTCTCCCCATGCAGATGATGAAGTACTGACGTATTCTGTATCCATTTTGAACGACCTGAATAAAGGAAAAAAAGTGTATTTGGTTTTAATTTCAGATGGAGATCGTTCTTTTGCCCGTGAAATAGTCAACGGTATGATTGACTATGAATCCTTGCATTTTGAAAAGGCAGGCCAAAAAGTATACTGTCGAATACACCACACCTATCATGATCCGAAAAAGGAAAAATATAAAGATGGCTGGTTAAGCCGGTTTGATATTGGGCAAGCTCGGATTCGTGAGTTTTATAAAGCTGCTGAAACATTGGGAATACCAAAAGAACAGGTAGAAGTATTTACATTGAAAAACGATCAATATACAGATGTAGAGGTGCGAGCGATTTTCCAATTGTATATGGATCGTTTCCCGGATGCTGAATTTAAAACCATGTCTAAACTGGACAAGCATCCGGATCATGCAAAGTTAGGAAAAGTATTGGAAGAACTATATTTGGAAAAGAAAATTAAAAAGCCAACTTTCTTCTTGTCTGTGTACATGGATCGGTTTTCGAAAGAAATGATACCTGGGCGGCGAGTTCGTTTAGAAAACCCGGCTGATCGCCAAAAACTGGTTCAGGCTTTAAATGTTTATAAGACGTGGCGGCCACGTGAGGGCTGGTATGCACTTGGATTGCACAGTGTACCGGAACAATTTGATAGAATGGCCAAAAATCCATATGCGACCATTGATACAACGAGCGGAAAAGTTGTTAAATGAAATTAGTTAGCCGAGTGGGAGGTTACTCACTCGGCTTGTTCATATTTGATCGCTTCCATTTTTCCTTTTTCAATGTTGACAAAGACCAGGATGATCATACCAATGATAAAAAACAAAGCAAGAGAAATGATACCTGAACGGCTTGATCCGAATGATTGTGCAACCAGACCAAATAGTGCGGGGCCAAAAATGGAAGAGAATTTCCCAGAAAGACCAAAGAAACCAAAGAATTCAGCGTTATGATTTTTGGGGACCATTCTGCTAAAAATAGATCGACTGAGTGCTTGACTACCACCTTGTACGAATGCGACCATGCTGGCCAGTGCATAGAAGTGGTATTGGTTTTTCATAAAATATCCAAGTGTGACAATGATCAAATAAATGCCAAGAGTAATCATCAAGGTCATTTTGGCTCCCAGTTTATTAGCCACACGCCCGAACAATAATGTACAAGGAATACCGACAAATTGTGTAATTAATAAAGCTGCAATGAGATGTGTTTCGCCAATTCCGATTTCTGCACCATAAATGGTAGCCATTTTTATAATCGTATTAATTCCGTCGTTAAAGAACCAGAATGCTATCAGGAATTTGATCAATTCAGGGAATTCATGTATTTTTCTGATTGTTTTTCCGACACTTTTAAAGGCATCAACAGCGAGGGAAAGTGGTTTTGTTGTTTGGATGGAGTCGTTTTTTTCGGGTTCATGGACATGTCTAAAGATAGGGATCGAGAAAACAAACCACCATATTCCGACAGATAAAAAAGAGAGTTGTGTAGCTTGTGTGCTTGTCAAGTAAAACCATTCAGGTTTTAAAATCATGATCAAGTTTAAGGTAAGAAGGAGACCACCACCGATATAACCGTAAGCATAACCACGTGAAGAAATCATATCTCGCTCTCTTTCCGGGGCAAGGTCCGTGAGAAATGCATCATAAAATACATTGGCTCCCGAAAAGCCGAGAGTTCCGATGGTGACCAGGATACATGCCCAAATCCATTCACCTTGATCGATCGTATACATAAAGATGGATGCAGCCACGCCGAGATAAGTGAAAAATCTTAAAAATGTTTTTTTGGAATGGGACTTGTCGGCAATCGCTCCGAGAATGGGAGAGAGAATAACGATAAGGACAAGAGCGATTGACTGCGTGTAACCCCAAAAAGCTGTGGCAGTTGTTTCTGATAGACCCTGGCTTGCGACTTTGGAAAAGTAAATAGGCATAACCGCAGCCATAATGGTCGTGGCAAAAGCAGAGTTAGCCCAGTCATACATATACCAGGCACGAATGGTTTGTTTGTCCATAAATCGACCTCACATTCTATGAAAGAGTCGGATGGGGAAAGTAGAAAGAATTCCAATTATTATTAGTTTAACATAGAATTGTTCACATTGTTTTATAGGAAGTTGAAATGAAAATGATCCATTTCATGTAAAATAAGTTCATGATAGAATAATGGGTGATAGTTTTTTCTAAAAATAATCTCTGAGATAGGAAACAAGAGTTTAAAGGGGAAATATTAATTATGGAAGCAAAAGGACAAAATGAAAGAATTGGTAATAAGTATCGGGTATTGCGTTCTTTTAAATTTGTGAATGGAATTCTTTATTATACAGAATCAGAGGAAGACGGCTTTACGATTACACGGTATATTCATGCGATGGATATACGCGCTTTTCGTAATCAGGTACACGAAGAACAGCTCTATACTCGTCATAAAACTGTTTTTTGTCCTTTGAAAGAAGTGTTTATTGAAGAAGGTATTTTATATCAAGTATTTGAGAAGATCGAAGGTAGCTTATTAGCCTATCAACTGATGAAATCTTTACCTCTTCGGATGGCGGATATGATCTGGGTTTCTCATGGAATTACCCGCAATTTGTTAGAATTATACAGTGAAAAACAATCTGCATTAATTCATCCGCAAAATATTTTTGTAACACCAAATAGAGAAATTTATTTCTTGCATGGTGGACCGATCCATGCCTTCCCACGTGGATATAGTATTGGTAAAAGAGATGAGGAATCGATTTTAAAGATGATTAATTCTTCTGATGCTTATACTGTTGGTGTTATGATGTATTGGATGGTTACAGGAACAAATCCGCTGATGAGTGGTCTTCAGACACCCAAAATTACTGATTATGTGCCTGATTGCCCACCCGTGTTGGCTGATATGATTTCCAGAGCGATCTCTTTTGATACCAATAAAAGACCGAGCATTGAAGAAATTAATAGGGTATTGGGTCAGATGTTGTCGAAGTAGTTGCAAGGAGTAGAGGGGGGTAGAAAGTGGAGATAAAAAGGAAAGGTGACGTGATTTGTGAGAAATATCGAGTGTTAAACGCTTTTCCATTTGTGTATGGTGTGTTTTATTTGGCCGAGACTCTCACAGACTCAGCGATGCTTCCTTCCACATGCTTGATTCATGCTGTAGAGATGCAGCAACAACTGGATGAACAGATCATCGAGGGCTTGAAGTCAAGAAATGAAGATATCTTTTATCCTATACAAGATGTGTTGATTGAAGATGGTGTGGTTTATCAGGTATATGAAAAAATGGAAGGACATCTTCTGGGAATTTACTTGCTCCAGTCTGCCCCTCTTCCTTTAGGAGAAGCTGCCAATATTGTCAAAATGATTACCAGTCATTTGATGAAATGCTATGATCAAGGTTATTTTGCACTGGTTGATTCTCATAATATTGTGATTACACCTAAAGGAGAGATTCGGTTTTTATATGGCGGACCGAATCATCTTCTGCCTCATCTGACGGCTGAGGAAGCAAGCAAAGGCTATGATGAGCGAGAAGATGTGAAGCAAGTAGGAAGATTGTTTTATACCATGCTGACGAAAGAGTCGATTTCCTATAATTGGGATCCATCCCATTTACCCCATATTGCAGGAGAAATTCCGCAAGAGCTGCAAAATGTTTTATGGCGGGCACTTTCTCCGAACCGTTTTAAACGGCCTCGTGTCCATGAGCTGTGGAAGGTTGCATATGAATTTGCTGATGAAAAACCGATTTCTTTAAGTGGATTTTATTCGGATTCATTTATTTCACCTGATTATATTCAGCCTTTGGTCATTGTTCAGAAGAAGAAGGTATTAACAGGAAAAGAAGTACCAGATGATGGAAAAAAATATCGAAAAAGGAAGAAAATTTCCTCGTTCAAACCAACTTTTTTTATAGTCATCTGTTGTTTGTGTGTGATTGCATTCATTTTTTCTATTATAAAAATTCATTCGGCTTCGATTTCTGACCAATCTTTGGCCCAAATTGTTTATTCGGATATTCCAAATGATGAACAGCAGGCGATGGCTTGGTATCAAGCATCTGTCAAAGCTTTAGAAGAGAAAAAGATAAAAGAAGCCATTGATCTTGCTCGAAAAGCGTTAAGTGCCAACTTGGACCAAAGTGAGTATTACCTGCATTTAGCCAATTTGTATGGAATGGCCAAAGAATATAAAAAGGGAATGCAAACCCTGAAAGCAGCAAGCAAAAAGTTTCCGCAAGATGCGAGTATCTTTGATGCATTAGCGGTTCATGCCTATTTTGCCAAAGATTTTCCAACGGCCAAGATGGCCAGTGATAAAGCGGTAGAATTGGACAGCAAAGACCCTCGATATTTATATCACCAGGCTAAAATTTATGCTGCTCTAAAGCAGTATATCAAGGCGGTCAATATCCTTGGCTACGCCATTTATATGCACCAGGATCATGCGCTTTATTATAATGATTTAGCGGTGTTTTTGGCTCACTTGAATCGGTTGGATGATGCGATCGACTATGCGCATATGGCTGTAAAGTATGATCAGGGAGATCCGACCTATAAGATCACGCTAGGAGCACTTTATTTAAAAAAAAGAGAGCAAACGGCTAAGGATACGCATTTGGATCCGAAACAAAAAGAAGAAGCACTGTTACATTGGACCAAAAAAGCAAATGAAACTTTTTCAGAAGTGGCCGAGCAGGATGCGAGTCTGGCTGAACCTTGGTACTATCAATCAATGGCTTTGTATTATTTGGGTGAAATCAAACAAGCGAAACAAGCGATATTAAAAGCCGTAGAGATCGATCCACAAAACCCGCTCTATCAATATCAGTTAGGTGTTACATATATGGCGGAGGCGAGTAAGGCGGATGCCATTACCGCTTTTCGCAAAGCGACCATACTTGATCCGCATAATGAGCTATTTCAAACGGGTTTAAAGAAAGCACAGGCAATGGAGGTAACGAAGAGGGTGAAAAAATGAGTAAACGTGTAAGGAATCTTTTTTTATTTGGTTTGATTATGATTTTCAGCCTTTTCGTATGGGTAGAGAAAAGTAAAGCGAATATCATGGTAAAAAGTTCCCCGCTACAAATGGAGCCGGAAAAATTGGAAGTGACACCGATTCCATTGAAATAAGAGAAACCACCGCGGAGGGATGGGTTCTTTAGAATCAAATCGGATGAAACCGATTGAATGAATGGAAATGTTATCATTCATGATGGGAATAGAATCAGTAAAAATCACCATTTGCTTATATTTCTTAACGGATCACTTTCCGTCATAATAAGGATAGAAGAGTGATACAGGCTGAATAAAGGGTAGATCGGAGTTATGGGTTTTAGAAAGGGGAGCTAGTATTTGTCCGAAAATCGATCAAAGAAACCGCGTGGAAGAATAGCTTCATGGTTAGTTGGTTTAGGTGCTGTATTGCTTAGTTTGGGTGGGAAATTAAAGTCACTCCTTCCATTATTGAAATTGGGGAAGTTTGGTGGAACCATTATTTCCTTAGTTATATCCGTTTGGGCATATACCGTGTTTTATCCATTGGAATTGGCCATTGGGTTGGTCTTGCTTATTTTGATTCATGAATTAGGACATGTTTGGGCGGCGAAGAGAAAGGGGTTACCTGTTACTGCTCCTGCCTTTATCCCATTTTTGGGGGCGCTTATCATGATGAAGCGCCAACCTCAAGATGCAGTAACAGAAGCTTATATTGCATATGGTGGTCCGCTTGTGGGAACGATTGGAGCGTTGGCTTGTTATGGTTTGGGCATGATCACGGATAACGAAGTATTTTATGTAATCGCGATGTTAGGCTTTTTCATAAATCTGTTTAATTTGATTCCTGTACATCCACTCGATGGTGGACGTATTGTTGTGGCGATTACACGCTGGTTGTGGGTAGTGGGCTTAGTGATCGGCCTGGCTTTGATTATTTATCTCCAAAGCTTATTGTTGCTCGTTTTTTACCTGTTATTTGTATTTGAAATTTGGTCTACGTTTAGGAAACGTAAGCAAGGATTAAAACCTCGAACGATTAGACAGGTTCTTCAAGTACCAACGGAACACTTTTTACAAAATGGTGTTTGGGTTCCGGGAGAAGAGCATCGTCGACCTCTGTTTTTTAGACAATATTGCGACTTGAATACGCAAATGCATATGGTTGACATTGAATATCCCGGTGTGGGTGTGATTGGAAGATTCAATGAATTTGAAGGGCAGATTGAAAAAGTGGAATTGATCCAAACCAGACGGATGGATGACGTGTATCCTTCGATTGTACAAATGGTTATTGAGATTACTTATTTTGTATCAAGCGCAGAGTTCATAGAAAAAGAGAAGCGCTATTTTCAAATCCCGCTCAAAAAGCGAATTCAATTTAGTGTTGCCTATGTAGGATTGATTGCTCTTCTTATTTATATGATGGTAATTACGTATCCTTTTATCGAACGAGTACCAACAGCAACGGGTTAAGAAAAAAGCATCCCCTTTGCTATGAAAACAGGGGGATGCTTCACTGTTGTTATTGTACTGTTAATTTTTCCTCTTTATGTTCATGTAAATGCTCTGATTCTTTCTCGACATGCAGCTTGATATGATAGGTACCGGTTTCTGGGAAAGTGTATGAAGCGGTATATTCTCCAGGTTGATTTTCTTTTGTATCTACATATTGACGTTGTTCTTTGCCTTCTTGCCAAATTTCAAAACGGACACGTGCTTGTGTTAAGGGCTTCCCTTCCTTTTGTACATGTCCCACCAAGGACGTTGCCTGTCCTTTTTTGGCTTGTTGAGGCAGCATCACATGCAGGTTGATTGCTTGATCATGTACATGTCCCTGATGAGAGTGTCCTTCTGTTTCTTTTCCCACTTGAAACTTTCCGCTAATCATTTGGTGGACCTGTGGTGCAGTGGCATGAACCACAACCAGGTATTCCCCAGCTTGTTTAAAGGTTTGTGAAGTAGCATAGGTGCCTTTTTCAACTTGTTTTGTTTCCAGCATTTGATGTGGATCTTTACTGTTTTTTTCCCAAACTTCCAATTTGACTGTCGCATCTGTTGCTGGTTGATTTCCTCTCTTGACTGTTGTACTTAATTGGATTGGTTGACCGATCTCTACTGGAGTTGGCTTTGCTTGAAATTCAATGGATAATGATGCTGTTGACTGGGGCTTGTCCGTTTTGTCTGTGTTTTGATGATGTTGATGATCGGATTGTTGTTGACAAGCAGTAAGCCAGAGTAAAGAAATCAGGAGAAAACCTGAAAAAAAGAAACGAACCCGTCTATTCATATAAAATGTCTCCTTTATGCCAAATAATATCTAGAAATGCCTATATTATGGTATATCCAGCAGAGGCAAACTTCTATCCCTCAAACGGGCTATTTATGATTCTGTGTTTCGTGGTTGAACCCAACCGTGTTCATAGGCATATCGAGTTAATTGGACACGATTGTTTAAATGCAGTTTTTGCATAATGTTTTTTAAATGGTTTTTCACTGTATACTCTGAGATATAAAGCTCGGCAGCGATTTCTTTGTTGCTTAAACCCTGAGCGACTCGAGAAAGGATTTCCTGCTCCCTGGCGGTCAGGATCGTTTCTACTGCTGGCTTGGTTGGCTGGTTCAATTCGTTTAAAATACGCCAGGCCACTTCCTTGGGCATGGGAGCATCATCCCGAGCCACGGAGTGTAGATATTCCAACCACATGGATGGATTCAGGTTTTTGAGTAAATAGCCTTGTGCTCCTTTTTTTAAAGCCTCAAACAGATCCGAGACATCGTCAGATACAGTGACCATGATGATTTTGACATAAGGAAAACGGGATTTGATGATTCGGGTAGCTTCCAATCCATTGATAACCGGCATATTGATGTCCATTAAAATAATATCAGGCATAAACTGTTCAGTTAGTTCCACAACTTCTTGACCATTGGTTGCTTCACCTATGATTTCAAAGGTCGGATCGCTTTCTAATATTAATCGAATCGCTTGCCGGGCATGTTCGTGATCATCCCCGATTAGAATCCGGTATGTTTCCACATTGATCCTCCTTTTTGATGATAAGCTTGGTTTTATCATTCATGCGTTCCAGGGATAAATGAGCACCGATTTCACAAGCTCTTTCTCGCATGATTTTGAGGCCGAAGCAATTTGGATTTTGGAAGGGGTCTTCTTTCCATCCAATTCCATCATCTTCAATGATTAACTTCCAACCCTTTTTCCATGGTGTAAACAAAATGGAGATATGCTTTGCTTTGGCATGCTTACGGATATTTGTGAGTGCTTCTTGTACACAAGCAAACAATTCCACCTTTTCCTTGAGATTTAACTGTTCAGTTGGATATTGTATTTGTAATTGGATGGGGATGCCTGTGTTTAGTTGATACTGATCAATCCATGTTTTCACCTGTGTTTGCCAATTTTGATTTTCAGGTGAAGGAACATTTTTGAGATTACTGATCGCATGACGGACATAATCGTGCATTTGGCGCAAACTTTTTTCCAGCTCAGTCCAATCAATGGAAGGATATTGTTTTTTGATGCGATTGATTTGTACAGAGTAAAGAAAAAGGGATTGAGCCATTCCATCATGTAACTCACGGGCAATTCGTTCACGCTCTTGTAAAACCGCTTTTTCAGCTCGTTCCTTTTCCAATTGTTCTTGCATGTGTTCATAAATCAAAAATAACTTACGTAAAATGGTAATCGTTACAATGAAAATAATAACAGGAGATAAATAGTTTCCTGTATCCATTGAAAGATACGGAAGCAAAAGAGTATGCCGGATATGTTCCCATAACCCGATCACGACGGTCGGTAAAATAAGGATCAGTACTTTAATTTGTTTATATGACATTCAACCAACTCCTATCGTTCAAAGGTAAGGGATTGTTTTGGATGATGATAAAAGGGAAAAAAAAGATGTTAATAACAATATCTTAGCAAAAGAAGGTGTGAGGATTGCGAGCCATTTTTTTCGATTTAGACGGAACACTGTTTCAAACAGAGAAAATTGCTGTCCCTGCATTTCAACAAGCGTTTATTTGGTTGAAAGAACAAGGAGAGTATGATGGGGAGATTCCGACGGAAGCAGACATTTTATCGGTTACCGGCATGACGATTGAACAATTATGGGCTCATCTATTACCCAATGCGACAGAAGAAATGAAAGAGCGAATGAATCAAAAAGCATTGGAGATCGAGCTTAAGCTAATAAACGAAGGAAAAGGGGAATTATATCCTAAAACGGAAGAAACACTGGTTCAGTTGAGAGAGCGAGGATGGACTCTGTTTATTGCCAGCAACGGTCTTGGGCCCTATGTACATGGTGTGTTGGAAGCAACCGGAATTCTTCCGCTGTTTCAAGATATTTATGCCGCAGGTGAACATCAAACGAGAAGTAAAGTAGATTTAGTACGAAAGTGTATACAGCAATATGATGTGACTGAAGGATATATGGTCGGAGATCGTAGCTCAGATGTAGAAGCTGGAAAAATGAATCAACTCAAGGTTATTGGCTGTCGATATACAGAATTTCCAAAATTTGGTTCATTGGACGAGCTAAAAGAAGCAGATTATAAGATTGGAGCATTTGATGAGTTACTGCAAGTCATCCGTCCTTAAAGCCAGTGTCCATTTTTTCAGCACGATTTTGCACAGGTAGGTGTTAGACATGAGTGATGTATGGAGCATTTCCTATGGTGAACTGGCTTTGCGTCTCGTTGTAGCAGCGGTCTTGGGAGGAATTGTTGGATGGGAGAGAGAGTTAAACAACTCTCCCGCTGGCTTTCGTACGCATATATTGGTTAGTGTAGGTTCCGCACTTATTATGTTGATTTCTATCTATGGCTTTTCTGAATTCATGCAAGAGCCGCGTGTAACGTTTGATCCTGGAAGAATTAGTGCCCAAGTGGTAAGTGGGATTGGTTTTTTGGGTGCGGGTACGATTTTGCGTCAAGGTGTAACGGTGAGCGGACTGACGACTGCTGCATCCTTATGGGTAGTGGCAGGGATTGGTTTGGCAGTAGGAACAGGATTCATGTTTGCAGCAGTATTGACGACAATGATCGCCCTGATCAGCTTGGAGCTGCTGAATCGGATTGAAACAGGGATGTTAAAAAAGCGTTCTTTGTGTGTGATTCATGTCACCGTGATTGATGAGCCAGGGAAGTTGGGGGAGCTTGCTTCCTGCATCGCTGAGCAAGGAGGAAATGTAAGAAGGGTCAAAATAGAAGAGAGAGACAAGGATGTGGCAGAAGAGTTAGACATTACTTTTATGGTTCGTTTATCTGAACGGATGGCGATCGCGGAGTTATTAGATCAGATTCGTCAAATTCGTGGAGTGAAAAAAGTTCGTTCTGAAGGGTATGAGAGATAAGTATAAAGCAGAAAGGAAGGCGAAAAAATAATAAGAAAACGACTTGGCAAAAAAGTAAGTGTCGTTTATAATAAAGTCAGAAGGTCAAAGATAGTCAAAGTCAGCAGGAGGAATGTCCGATGAGTAGCATTTCGGACATCATTGAGCTTTATCTGAAACGAATTTTAAAAGAGAGTGATACGGGTGTAATAGAGATTAAACGAAGTGAATTGGCTGATATTTTTCAGTGTGTTCCTTCTCAGATCAATTATGTCATCAGCACTCGTTTTACCCTTGAAAAGGGATATATTGTGGAAAGCAAAAGGGGGGGCGGGGGCTTTATACGAATCAAAAAAGTCCCGCTAAAACCTCATCAGGCAAATGATTACGACAATTTGTTGGAGCAAATCGGTCACTCGATTTCACAGATGGCAGCGGAGCATATGATCAGTCGGCTCGTTGAAAACAAGTTGATGACGGAACGTGAAGCAGCATTAATGCGTCATCTCATTTCAAGAGAAACTTTACAGCTTCCCATTCCCTTTCGTGACCAACTGCGGGCACGAATGATGCGAATGATGGTCACGATTTTATTTGCTAATAAAGGAGAGTGACACCCTATGCTCTGTCCAGAATGCGGAAAACGCCCAGCAACCATTCATTACACCAAAATTATCAACGGCAATAAAACAGAGCAGTATTTATGTGAAGTATGTGCTCATGAAAAGGGAGATGTACCAACTTTTGAGAATGGTTTTTCATTCCAAAAATTATTATCGAGCTTTTTGAACTTTGAGCCATCTTTTTCCGAACATGAAAGCCGGGCAACGGTGAAGCACCAAACTTTACGTTGCCCCACCTGTGGCATGACTTATAACCAATTTGGCAAGTTTGGCCGATTTGGTTGCAGTGACTGTTACTATACATTCCGTACCCATCTGGAGCCGATGCTGAGACGTATTCATGGTCACACTACACATCGGGGCAAAATTCCGGAACGGACCAAGGGGGCTTTAAAAATCCGGCGCAAGCTTGAGCTGTTGAAAGAGGAACTGGCGCGCAAAGTTCAGGCAGAAGAATTTGAAGAGGCAGCAAAGATTCGAGATCAAATTCGCGCATTGCAAGAACAACTCGAACAGTGAGGGAGGGAGATTGATGTCACTCCAACATTTTATAAAAAATGCGATTAGTGAATGGATGCGGGTAAAAGGTCCTCAATCGGATATTGTCTTTTCAAGCAGGGTTCGGATTGCCCGGAATTTGGCCGGTCTCCCATTTCCGACATTGAGTACGTCTTCCCAGGCAGAAGAAGTTGTACGAATGGTATACGAGGCATGGCAAAAAGATTCTGATCTTCCATTCCTCAAAAAAGCTGCGTTTATTCGCATGAGTGATTTAACTCCACTGGAAAAACGGGTATTAGTAGAAAAACACCTAATCAGTCCTCAGTTAGCAGAAGAGTCTCCGCATGGTGCAGTGTTGTTAAGCCAGGATGAAGCCATTAGCATTATGATCAATGAAGAGGATCATATTCGGATTCAATGCCTCTTTCCCGGATTGCAGCTGGAAAAAGCATGGGAAATGGCAAGTCATTTGGATGATTGGCTGGAAAAACATTTTACTTTCGCTTTTGATGACCAGTGCGGATATTTGACCAGTTGCCCGACCAATCTAGGGACTGGCATTCGTGCTTCTGTCATGGTTCATTTACCGGCTTTGGCGATGATCCAACAGCTTCCACGTCTGTTGCCAGTTATTACACAAGTGGGATTAGCAGTACGTGGAATTTATGGTGAAGGAAGTGAAGCATTAGGACAGTTGTACCAGATTTCCAACCAAGTGACACTGGGGCAGTCAGAAGAGGAGATTATTGACAAGTTACAAGGAGTCGTACGGCAGATTATTGAGCATGAACTGGATGCCCGAAGAAGAATTTTGCACCAATCTGCGCTTGAACTGGAAGATCGTGTCTATCGTTCTTATGGCATCTTGGCCCATTCTCGGGTGATTGACTCGAAAGAGGCGATGCAAAGATTATCTGATGTACGTTTAGGGGTAGACTTGAATTTGATCAAAGAAGTTTCAGCCAGTGTGATGAATGAATTAATGGTCATGATTCAACCCGGTTTCTTACAGCAGTATGCAGGTCAACGTTTAGATCCTGAAGAACGGGATGTCCGTCGAGCCAAGTTGATTAGGGAAAGATTATTGATGGAAAATAATAATCCATCTGAGTGAGGTGTAAAAACGATGTTATTTGGTCGATTTACAGAGCGCGCCCAAAAAGTGTTGGCACTGGCTCAAGAAGAAGCTGTTCGGTTAGGGCATAACAGCATTGGCACAGAGCATATTTTGTTGGGTTTGGTGCGTGAAGGAGAAGGGATCGCAGCAAAAGCTTTAATTGCACTGGGACTGGGCTTGGAAAAGATCCAGAAAGAAGTGGAAACACTCATTGGCAGAGGTTCAGCGCAAACGAGTAATATTGGCTATACACCCCGAGCTAAAAAGGTGATTGAGCTTTCGATGGATGAAGCACGAAAATTGGGTCATACCTATGTGGGTACTGAACATATTCTTTTAGGGTTAATTCGCGAAGGGGAAGGAGTAGCTGCCCGGGTTTTGAACAATTTGGGAGTCAGTCTCAATAAAGCCCGACAACAAGTGTTGCAGCTTCTGGGAAGCAGTGAGTTGACAGGCGGGCATCAGGGGGCTACTGCACATGCGAATACACCTACCTTGGACAGCTTGGCTCGTGATTTGACGCAAGCAGCTCGTGATGGGAATCTCGACCCCGTTATTGGACGCAGTAAGGAAATCGAACGGGTGATTCAGGTTTTATCACGGAGAACCAAAAATAACCCTGTATTAATTGGGGAGCCTGGTGTAGGGAAAACGGCGGTTGCCGAAGGATTGGCACAACGCATTGTAGATGGAGAAATTCCAGAAACATTGCGTGGTAAACGCGTGATGACCTTAGATATGGGAACCGTTGTTGCTGGAACCAAGTATCGGGGAGAATTCGAGGATCGTCTGAAGAAAATTATGGATGAAATTCGGCAAGCCGGGAATATTATTTTATTTATTGATGAATTGCATACCTTGATCGGGGCAGGGGGCGCTGAAGGAGCCATTGATGCTTCGAATATTCTAAAACCAGCTCTTGCACGCGGTGAGCTTCAATGTATTGGAGCTACCACACTGGATGAGTATCGAAAATATATCGAAAAAGATGCAGCACTGGAACGCCGTTTTCAGCCAATTATGGTAGATGAACCTACCACTGAGGAAGCAATCCAAATCCTGGAGGGCCTAAGAGATCGTTATGAAGCCCATCATCGTGTCAAAATCACGGATGAAGCCATTGAGCAAGCAGTAAAACTGTCTGATCGTTATATTACGGATCGTTATTTACCGGATAAAGCGATCGACTTGATCGATGAGGCAGCATCCAAAGTTCGTTTGTCTTCTTACACGGTTCCACCTGAGCTTAAAAAGTTGGAGCAGGAATTGGAAGAAGTCAAAAAGGAGAAGGATGCGGCTGTACAAAGTCAAGAGTTTGAAAAAGCAGCAGCTTTAAGAGACCGCGAGCAAAAGTTGCGTGAAAAACTGGAGATTACCCGGAATCATTGGAAACAGGCACAAGGAAAAACAGATTCGGAAGTAACTGCAGAAGATATTGCACAAGTAGTTGCGAGCTGGACCGGTATTCCAGTTAATAAGCTGGCACAGGAAGAATCAGAGCGTTTGTTGAAATTGGAAAGCATTTTGCATAATCGCGTGATTGGTCAAGAAGAAGCTGTCAAGTCCGTATCTCGTGCGATTCGTCGGGCACGGGCTGGATTAAAAGATCCGAAGCGTCCCATCGGTTCATTTATCTTCCTGGGACCTACGGGTGTAGGTAAAACGGAATTGGCACGAGCCTTGGCTGAAGCCATGTTTGGTGATGAAGATGCGATGATTCGCATCGATATGTCCGAATATATGGAGAAGCATGCAACAAGCCGTTTAATTGGGTCTCCTCCCGGATATGTGGGTTATGAAGAAGGAGGACAGTTAACGGAGAAAGTACGTCGCAAACCATACTCGGTTGTATTGTTTGATGAGATTGAAAAAGCCCATCCAGAAGTCTTTAACATTCTTTTGCAAGTACTGGAGGATGGCCGCCTGACGGATGGAAAAGGACGTACTGTCGATTTCCGTAATACGATTATTATCATGACTTCCAATATCGGGGCACATGCGATTCGCAAGAATGCACGTCTGGGCTTCACACATTCTCAAACAAGTGAAGATGATTATGAGAATATGAAACGGAATGTGATGGAAGAATTAAAGAAAAACTTCCGTCCCGAGTTTTTAAATCGTATTGATGATGTGATTGTGTTCCATGCGTTAAAAGAGGAACATCTTCAAGAAATTGTTTCACTTATGGCTGAACAACTGCGCAAACGCCTCTTGGAGCAGGATATTGACTTTACCTTGACAGATGCGGCCAAAAAACATTTGGCCAAAGAGGGATTTGACCCAACGTATGGAGCAAGACCGCTAAGAAGAGCGATTCAAAAGCATATTGAAGATCGACTTTCGGAAGAATTATTACGTGGCAATATTGCACGAGGTGATCGTGTCATTATCGATGTAAAAGATAAACAACTGACAGTGGAAAAAGCAAACCATGCTCACTTGTAATCAGTAACACCGCTTCGAAAGAACGAGTAGCCTAGCACCTATTGAAAGATAGATGCTAGGTTTTTTTCTTTGACAGGTCTTGCATTGATTTTGACAAAAATAGGGCAATATAAGTTTTGTTAGAAGTCAAGTAAAAAAGAAGAAACATGCAGAAACAACCGTTTCTCTTTTCTTTTTGCCCAAGAAACAGCTTCGTCTAATTATATAATATATATAAAATAACTTTATATGAAATGGATTCCTTAACATGATTATGATCAAGTCAATCTTTTAGCATTCATTCTGAAATTTTCCTTTTTAGATGTTTTTTTATTTGTTTGATATAATTTGTCTGGAACTTTTTTTGGAATCGAGGATGAACCGTGGCGAAAATGAAAAGTAAGTTTGTATGCCAAGAATGTGGATATGAATCTCCAAAATGGATGGGTCGCTGTCCTGGGTGCCAAAGCTGGAATACCATGGTGGAAGAACGGGATGTCTCGGCTAGCAAAATGCCCATGGTAGGAATCAAGAGTAGAAGTCAGCGTGAAAAAGCGACACCGATCACAAAGGTGGGTAAACTGGAAGAACCACGTGCTGATACAGGGATTAAAGAGTTGAATCGTGTACTTGGTGGAGGTCTGGTCCCTGGCTCCTTAATTTTGGTCGGAGGCGATCCAGGGATCGGTAAGTCGACGCTTTTATTACAAGCCACTTATCAATTGGCTAAACGAGGTATGCAAGTTTTATATGTTTCTGGTGAAGAATCCATTGAGCAAATTCGTCTTCGAGCAGAGCGGTTAGGGGCTTTGCATGATAATGTAATAGTAGCATCTGAAACGGATTTGATTGCAATCGAATCATTAATTGAAGAAACGAAGCCAAAATTGGTGATCATTGATTCAATCCAAACCATGTTTCATCCAGAAGTCACCTCCGCACCGGGCTCTGTTTCGCAAGTGCGAGAGTGTACAGGGCAAATCATGCGGTTTGCGAAAGATTGGGGAGTTGCTATTATTATTGTAGGACATGTAACGAAAGCTGGAGCGATTGCAGGACCAAGAATGCTGGAACATATGGTTGATTCTGTTCTTTATTTTGAAGGTGAACGCCATCATACGTATCGAGTGCTTCGAGCTGTTAAAAACCGCTTCGGTTCAACGAACGAAATTGGTGTTTTCGAGATGAAAGAATCGGGATTGGTGGAAGTTGAAAATCCATCAGAAATGTTCTTATCAGGGAGACCCGTTGGGGTGCCTGGTACTGCTGTGGCAGCAAGTATAGAAGGAACTAGGCCTGTACTTGTGGAATTACAGGCATTAGTTGCTCCTACGACCTTTGTCACACCGAAACGCATGGCAACTGGAGTGGATCATCATCGCGTCACCATGATTATGGCTGTATTGGAGAAGCGATTGGGTTTCTTCTTGCAAAATCAGGATGCTTATCTAAATGTAGTCGGAGGCGTTCGTTTGGATGAGCCTGCAGTCGATTTAGCGATGGCAGTGAGTCTGGTTTCCAGCTTTCGGGATCAGCCGACGGAAGCACACGACCTGTTTATTGGAGAAGTGGGCTTAACAGGCGAAGTTCGTGCCGTATCTCGTGTAGAACAACGAGTCGCAGAAGCATATAATTTGGGGTTTAAGCGAGTGATTCTGCCAATAAAAAATCTTCGCGGATGGACACCGCCTAAAGAAATCGAGCTGATCGGTGTGGGGACTTTGGGAGAAGCATTAGAAGTGGCGTTAGGAGGGTAGATCTGTGAGAGATGAAGATCAAATGAGTGAAATCTTGCGCCTGACTGCTCCCGGAACCCCGCTGCGCGAAGGATTGGATAATGTATTAGGAGCGAAGACGGGCGCATTGATTGTCATCGGTTATGATGAAAGTGTTCGTGAAATTGTCGATGGTGGTTTTCATATTGATAGCCCTTTTACAGCAGCCAGTTTATATGAGTTGGCAAAAATGGATGGGGCGATTATTTTAAGTAATGACGGGAAAAGAATATTATATGCAAATGCCCAACTCGTTCCTAACTCTTCGATTCCTTCTACGGAAACAGGGATTCGCCATCGGACAGCTCAAAGGACAGCGAAACAGACCGGAAAATTGGTTGTTTCGATTTCGCAACGCCGGAATACCATCACTTTGTATAAAGGGAATACACGCTATTCTTTGCAAGATATTGGTGTCATTTTGACGAAGGCTAACCAGGCGATCCAAACCTTGGAGAAATATAAATCTGTACTCGATCAAGCGACCACAAATTTAAGTGCTTTGGAATTTGAAGAATTGGTCACATTAAGCGAAGTTGCTATGGTTTTGCAACGAATTGAAATGGTTTTGAGGATCAAACGGGAAATTCAAAGCTATATCAATGAATTGGGAACAGAAGGCCGTTTGATTCGAATGCAGTTGGAAGAATTAGTGAATGATGTAGAGGAAGAAGCATATTTACTTATTAAAGATTATGTGAATGACCTGGGTTGTCCAACACCTCATGAAGTTTTGGCCGAGCTGCAGAAATTATCAGCAGATGATTTATTGGAACATATGCACCTGGTACGGATTTTAGGTTATGTGG
This sequence comes from Thermoflavimicrobium dichotomicum, assembly GCF_900114055.1. Taxonomy (GTDB): domain Bacteria; phylum Bacillota; class Bacilli; order Thermoactinomycetales; family Thermoactinomycetaceae; genus Thermoflavimicrobium; species Thermoflavimicrobium dichotomicum. Next base: position 86,044 of record NZ_FORR01000008.1, read on the forward strand.
GCAATATAAATATCAATGAAGAATCTGTTGCGCCTCGTGGCTATCGAATTTTGAGCAAAATTCCTCGCTTACCTGCAAATATTATTCACAAATTAATTTTACGCTTTGAAACGCTACCGCGCATTATGACCGCGACCATTGAGGAACTGGATGAAGTAGAGGGAATTGGAGATGTCCGTGCCCGTGCGATTAAAGAAGGGTTGAAGCGAATTCAGGAACAGGTCTTTATTGACAGACATATCTAAATAACCTAGAATGAATGAAACTACACATATAAAAAGAAAATGGTTTTATGGGCGAAGGAGGGGGCGTTAGCCGCCTAAGCGGTACTTGATCAATTTAGGAGGTTCCCTTTTATGTTTGCGAGAGCATTACCGAGTTTTTTTACCGTTGGGAACTTATTTCTCGGTATTATAGCGATTTTATTTGCGTTTCAGGGGCACTGGGAATACGCAGCAATGATGGTCATTATCGGTATGTTATTGGATGGTTTGGACGGACGAGTAGCCCGGATGTTGAATACGCAAAGTGAATTTGGTAAAGAGTTGGACTCATTATCAGATGTTATTTCTTTTGGTGTGGCTCCTGCCGTTATTATGTATGTATCTGCCTTCAAAACGACTGGTATTGAGGGATGGATCGTTACAGCTATATTTCCGATTTGTGGGGCTCTGCGTTTAGCCCGGTTTAATGTAAATCCGGGTGAACCCGGTTATTTTATTGGTTTGCCGATTACTGCGGCAGGTGGAATTCTAGCTACACTGGCTCTTTATAATCCTTATTTACAAAATGTCTATATTTCAATGGCAGCGATGCTCTTTTTGTCGTATTTGATGATTAGCCGGATTAAATATCCAGCTTTTAAAAAACAAGATGTTCCCAAGATCGTGTATATTTTAGTTCCAATCTTCATCATTGCGTTAGCCATTTCGGCTATTCTCTATCCGAAAGAATTGCCTAAAGTCATTTGTGTTCCACTTATTTTGTATGCTTTGTATGGAATCAAAAAAACTGTTGCAAGAAAACGACGTCGATAACAATCACAGTTTTGGACATAGATGTAAACAGCAAGACAAAACAACCCAGTATCAGAGACTGCTGCAAAAACCTTTACCTATTTAAGCTGGTATTTTTGCAGTGTTCTCTATTCTGGGTTGTTTTTGTTAGGGTGGATGAAAATTTCCCGTTTTTTCAAAAACGCTTTTTCTATCGGAAAGAGGTTTCAAGTATAATGACAGTGGTTAGAAAAACACGGGATAACCCCCTGGTTTTGAGCTAGCTTTCCTTCTTATCGCAGGTTAAAAATGCCTAAAGTGGACAGTTTATTTGCTTCCTGATTGATGACATCCGTTAAGTTAATTTCTAGCAAATTGCAAAGTGCAGCAAGATAAAACAAATTTTTTCCCATTTCTGCTTTGACTATATCCAGGCAGTGATCGCATAACTCGCCAGATAAATGTGTTTTTAACTGTTTTTTCCAGAGTGAGAGAGAAGCATTTTGCGGAAAAAGCTGTCGTTCACCTTGTACTTTAATACACCCGCACTCGGTGATTGCTTTCATTAAAGCACGATTGACACGGGCATTTGATTCCTGAAATTTTGATGTCACATCTAAAAAACTACGGTGACGCAATAATAATTCTGAAACCTGTTGTTGAAAAGAAAGGACGTTATTATCCTCACTCATGGATTGCACCTCTTTTTCTAAAGAGATCATAGAAAAAAATGGATCGCATATTTTTTAGTTATATTCCTATTATATCGGCTTGGGTTCTTAAGTGTCAATTTTTTGTCAAATTAGACAAGAGTTCGACAGATAGAAAAAGTGTTGACGTATTTCGTGGTAATGTGCTAATATGTTTTTTTATTTATTGACAATATTTTTTCGTTGTGATATCTTGGAAAATAGAAATTTCCCCTGGAGGTGGCCATTTTGTTCAATGTGGGCGATAAGGTGGTTTATCCAATGTATGGAGCTGGAGTCATTGAGTCAATTGAAGAGAAAGAGATTTTAGGGGAAACACAAAAATATTATGTAATGCGTATGCCTATTGGAGATATGAAAGTGATGATTCCAGTAAACAATGTAGAAAACATTGGATTAAGAGAAGTAGTAGATCTTGGCACAGTGAAACAAGTGCTTGAACGCTTGAAAAGCAAGGAAGTCGATGAGACAACAAACTGGAACCGCCGTTATCGTACCAATATGGACAAAATGAAGAGCGGGGATATTTACGAAGTAGCCGATGTAGTCAAATCACTCATGCTCCGCGAGGGGGAAAAAGGTCTCTCTACAGGGGAAAGAAAGATGTTGGATAACGCAAGACAAATTTTGATCAGTGAGCTAGCATTAGCCAGTAATTTAAAAGAGGATCAAGCTGTTGAACTGCTAAAAGAAATTGTTCCAGTAGGAAATGGGAATGAAAAATGAGGAGAGAGGGAAAAAATTAAGGGATCAGGTTTCCGTTCCAATAGATTGTCTATAATAGTATTAGATACTGTTAAATATTGGAGGAGGTGGAGCCCCTATGCTAAAACGATTTGTGCAACTCGCTTTCATTGTGATTGGAGCATCTGCGGGCTACTATGCCGGCCCCTTGTTGTTTCAGGTGCTTCGAACATCTCCTCTAAAATTTGGTGAGGTTCCATACCCTCATCTCATTGGAGCAAGTCTTGGTGCTATACTTGCCTTTGTTGCAACACTTTGGCTAACCAACCAAGTGGTGAAGTGGATTCGATGGAGTGAAGAACGTTTAATTAAAATTCCAGCGGTAGATGGTTTGTTTGGGACATTGGGACTCATAATCGGTCTTATTATTGCTTTTCTTGTTCAACAACCTTTGTCTCTTTTGCCGATTCCAGGTATAAAGAGTGTGCTGCCTTTTATCGTTTCTGGACTCTTGGGATATCTGGGGTTCCGCGTGGGATATAAAAAACGGGATGAACTGATCTCCATTTTTACTCTAGGTCGTCAAGGGAAAGATAAAAATAGCAAGAAAGAAAATAAAGAGGTATTTGAGCATAAAATTTTGGATACCAGTGTCATTATTGATGGCCGTATTGCGGATATTTGCCGTACCGGTTTTTTGGAAGGCACTCTGGTTATTCCCAGCTTTGTCTTGGAAGAGCTTCAGCATATTGCGGATTCTTCTGATGTGTTGAAACGGAACCGTGGCCGGCGCGGTTTGGATATCTTAAACAAAATCCAAAAAGAGCTCAATGTAAAAGTACTCATTTATGAGGGCGACTTTGAGGATGTATCCGAAGTGGACAGTAAATTGGTTAAGTTGGCTAAAGTGTTATCTGGTAAGGTGGTAACTAATGACTTTAATTTAAACAAGGTTTGTGAGTTGCAAGGGGTTCAGGTTTTAAATATTAACGATTTGGCTAATGCTGTAAAACCGATTGTATTACCTGGTGAAGAAATTAATGTCCAGGTTATTAAGGATGGAAAAGAGCATGGGCAAGGTGTTGCTTATTTAGACGATGGCACGATGATTGTGATCGAAGGTGGACGTGAATATATCGGTAGTCATATTGATGTATTGGTAACCAGTGTATTGCAAACATCCGCTGGTCGAATGATTTTTGCCAAGCCCAAGCTCTTGGAGAGAGCACTACAATCTGGAACGTAAACATACGCCCGTGTGGCTTTTTAGCCGCCGGGCATTGTTGTGTATTGAAAGGGGTAAGATTTTCAGTGAAGGTTGGCGTTGTGATTCCAGCAGCTGGTCTGGGAAAGAGAATGGGTTCGAAGAAAAGCAAACAGTTTTTGATGCTTGAAAAAAAGCCGATTCTTATACATACTTTATTGGTGTTTGAAACACATCCTGCCATTGATGAGATGATTGTAGTGGCTCAAGAAAAAGAAATCGAAGAAACAAGGAAACTCATTCAAGAATATGGGATCAAAAAGGTCATAAAAGTGGTCACAGGTGGAAAAGAGCGGCAGGATAGTGTATATGAAGGTTTAAAATATATACAATCCGAGTGGGTTTTAGTTCATGATGCTGTTCGTCCTTTTGTCACTCATGAAGCGATTGACCGTTTATTGGCATCTGCCAAAATGCACGGAGCGGCTATTTTGGCAGTTCCCGTGAAAGATACGATCAAGCAAGTGGATTCTGCTGGAATTGTTGAAATGACTCCGGAACGTGAGAGGCTTTGGGCTGTCCAGACGCCTCAGGCGTTTCGACGTGAGTTGTTATGGGAAGCCTATAGCCAAGCTCAGGAGCAAGGGATTTTAGCGACAGACGATTCCATGCTTGTGGAAGAATTGGGGATCGATGTGCGGGTAGTTCAAGGAGAATACTTGAATATTAAGCTGACGACACCAGAGGATTTAATTTTGGCAGAAGCGATTTGCAAAGCGAGGAGACAAACAGAATGATGCGCATTGGACAAGGATTTGATGTACATCAATTGGTGGAAGGACGTTTACTTATTATCGGCGGAGTAGAAATCCCTTTTGATAAAGGGTTAATGGGACATTCGGATGCGGATGTTTTATTGCACGCCATTACAGATGCCATTTTGGGCGCTCTTGGTTTGGGGGATATTGGCAAGCACTTTCCTGACACTGATCCAGCCTATAAGGATGCGGATAGTGCGAAGTTGCTTGCTGATGTTTGGGATCTTGCCAAAGATCGTGGATTTTACCTTGGGAATGTTGATGCAACGATCATTGCGCAAAAGCCTAAAATGGCTCCTTATATCCCACAAATGATCAAGCGGATTGCAAATATATTGGGGGCAGATGAAAGCCAGGTAAATGTGAAAGCAACAACCACCGAGAATATGGGCTTTACTGGAAGAGGAGAAGGGATAGCAGCGATGGCTGTTGTTTGTTTGTATCAGAAATAAAACGTTAAAGCGAAATAAGGAAGCTTCAGGTATAATGAAAATCAAAGAAAACGAAAGATGGAGGAAATATCATCTTTTTCATGATCGAAGCATGAGGGAGTTTTGCAGATTACTTCAACCAGATGAACTTATGGAAAGGGAGTCAGACGAAGAATGGCAAAAGTTCGTACGCGTTACGCACCGAGCCCAACAGGACATTTACATATTGGGAATGCTCGTACAGCTTTGTTTAGTTATTTGTTTGCCCGTAAAAATGGCGGTGATTTCATTATACGTATTGAAGATACAGATACAGAACGCAACGTGCCAGGCGGAGAATACAGCCAGATGGCTGGTTTGAAGTGGCTGGGGCTTGATTGGGATGAGTCGATTGATAAAGGCGGTCCCTATGGTCCGTATCGTTGTATGGAGCGATTGGATATTTACAAAAAGTATGTGGACAAGTTGTTGGCTGAAGGAAAAGCGTATAAGAGCTATAGCACGCCTGAGGAACTGGAAAAAGAGCGTCAAGAACAGTTAGCACGCGGTCAGGCACCAAAATATAGCGGATGGGATCGGGATCTGACCCCAGAACAGCAAGCAAAGCTCGAAGCAGAGGGCAGAGTGCCAAGTATCCGTTTTCGTGTACCAGAAGGACGGATTATTTCCTTTGAAGATGCTGTTCGCGGAGAAGTAAAATTTGAATCGGATGGGATTGGCGATTTTGTCATCATGCGTCCGGATGGACGTCCTACCTATAATTTTGCCTGTGTAATCGACGATGCCCTGATGGAAATTACGCATGTCATTCGTGGAGAAGAACATATTTCAAATACACCTCGACAAATTCTCATTTATGAGGCATTGGGCTTCCAGCCCCCCCAGTTTGCTCATATTCCACTGATTTTGAACCAAGAGGGAAAAAAGATGAGCAAACGGGATGAATCGATTGTTCAATTTATCGATCAGTATAAGGAGTTAGGCTATTTGCCGGAATCACTTGTCAATTTTATGGCTTTGTTGGGATGGGCTCCTGAGGGAGAAGAGGAGATTTTTACCCTGGAGGAACTGTGTCAAATTTTCTCACTGGAGCGTATATCTAAAGCACCAGCGATTTTTGATACCGGAAAATTGAAATGGATGAACAACCACTATATCAAAAAAGCTTCACTGGAGCGAATTGTAGATTTGGCGATCCCTTATTTTGAACAAGCTGGCCTGATTACTTTACCGTTGTCTGAAGAGAAAAAGAACTGGATCACCCGTGTGGTGGCTCTTTATCAGGAACAACTGGATCAAGTTTCAAGCATTGTAGAGCTATCTGAAATCTTTTTCCGCCAGGAAGTCGAGTACTCTGAAGAAGGAAAGCAAGTGCTTGCCGAGGAACATGTTCCTGCTGTACTTGGCTCGTTCCTTGCCAAGTTGGAGGAAGTGGAAGAATTTAACCCCGATCAGATTAAAACGGTGTTTAAAAAAGTTCAGAAAGAAACAGGATATAAAGGTAAACAGCTCTTTATGCCTATCCGCGTGGCAGTAACCGGTGAAGTTCATGGTCCTGATTTGAGAGAGACCTTGTCATTGATTGGTTTGGAAACCGTTAAACAACGCTTGCAGAAGTTGGTTGACAACAAAGAATAACTTATTAGAAAATAATATAAAATTTAATGGTTAGGTATTGGTAAACTTCAAAATGGGAATATGTTGTTGGGTATTATTTGATAATTGGATATGCTACGAGTGATGACTGGGAGAGTAGAATCTGGCTGGAATTCCAGAGAGAAGCTGTTTGGTGGGAATGCTTCATTCCACCAGGTTTGAAATGCACCCAGGAACTGACATCTGAACCAGCTGCAAATCAGCTGCAGTAGGATGATCCGACTTCCGTCGTTATCGGACTTGAGTGGAATTCTACTTCAGTAGAGTTCAAACAGAGTGGAACCGCGGAGTAAAACCGTCTCTGTAGCCTAGCCTACAGAGACTTTTTTATTGATGAGGAGGGGTGAAGCGAACGATGGGGTTTTGGAGCAAATTAAAAGAAATACGAGAGCTTTTAAAATCAGATATTCAAGCTGTATTTGATCGGGATCCGGCGGCCAGAAGCACTTTGGAAGTGGTTTTGACTTACTCGGGATTACATGCTCTTTGGGCGCACCGGATCGCACACTTCTTTTATCGACATCGGCTGTTTTTGGTTGCTCGGATCATTTCCCAACTCAGCCGCTTCTTTACAGGAATTGAAATTCACCCTGGAGCGAAAATCGGTAAAGGTTTATTTATTGATCATGGCATGGGGGTAGTCATTGGGGAAACATGTGAAATTGGCGATTATGTGACAATTTACCAGGGCGTAACGCTTGGAGGAACAGGAAAAGAAAAAGGGAAACGCCATCCTACCATCGAAGATCATGTACTCATTTCATCTGGAGCAAAAGTGTTGGGCTCGATCCGGGTGGGCAGGTGTGCTAAAATTGGTGCCGGTTCTGTTGTATTGAAGGAAGTGCCACCGAATTCTACAGTGGTAGGAGTTCCTGGTCGTGTTGTTGTTCAAGATGGTGTTCGTGTACAAACAGACTTGGATCATGTTAATTTGCCAGACCCAGTAGCTGAAATGTTTCGTTCGATGCAAGATGAAATAGCCAAATTGAAGACAGAATTGGCATCACTTAAAGAAAAAGTGGATTCAAAGGATCAAGGAGGAGCTAAGAAACATGACAGTCCTGCTTTACAATACGATGACTCGAAGTAAAGAAAAATTGGAACCCATTCATCCGGGAAAGATAAAAATGTATGTGTGTGGACCTACAGTGTATAATTACATTCATATCGGGAATGCTCGTGTATTTGTGTTTTTTGATGTAGTACGCCGGTATCTTCGTCATCTGGGGTATCAAGTTACGTATGTACAAAACTTTACGGATGTCGATGATCGATTGATTCAAGCATCGATCGAAACAGGGCGTTCCGTGCCAGAGATTGCAGAACAGTACATCGAAGCTTATTTTGCTGATATGGATGCTCTAAGAGTGGAGCGAGCAGATGTTCACCCTCGTGCAACAGAGCATATCCCAGAGATGATTGAGGCGGTACAGGATCTAATCGCCAAAGGATATGCTTATGAAAAGAATGGCGATGTATACTATCGCTCCCTTCATAAAAAGGATTATGGTAAGTTATCCCATCAGTCGCTCGACGAACTGAAGGCAGGCGCTCGGATTGAGCTGAATGAACGAAAGGAACATCCGCTTGATTTTGCCTTGTGGAAAGCTGCCAAACCAGGCGAGATTAGCTGGGATAGTCCCTGGGGGCCTGGACGCCCGGGTTGGCATCTGGAATGCTCTGTAATGGCCCGGAAATATCTGGGGGATACTCTGGATATTCATGCTGGTGGAGTCGATCTTTGCTTTCCGCATCATGAAAATGAGATTGCCCAGAGTGAAGCCTGGACGGGAAAAACGTTTGTTCGATATTGGTTGCATAATGGTTTTATCAATATAGATAACGAAAAGATGTCGAAGTCATTAGGAAATATCGTGAAGGTAGTTGAGTTACGTCAACAATATTCTCCATCGGCCATCCGTTATTTTCTGCTGTCTTCTCACTATCGCCATCCAATCAATTTTAATGCTGAAGTCATGCGTCAGGCAGAAAGCAGTGTGGAACGGATCGAAACAGCTGTAACCAATTTGAAGCATCGAAAACAGACAGCATTGGAAGGGACCGCACCCGAGGAACTGATCAGTGAATTAAATGGCTTGGCTGATCGTTTTGTTGCTGAAATGAATGATGACTTTAATACGGCAAATGCGATCAGTGTCTTGTTTGATGCTGTTCGTCTGGCAAATGAATGGGTAGCTCGTCCAGTTATCACCAAAGGGGCGGTTGATGCGATCTTAGACTGGATGAAACGATATGCTGAAGATATTTTGGGCTTGGTCGAGCTAGAAAAACAAGAAAGCCTTGATGCGGAAGTAGAAGCCTTAATCGCTGAGCGACAACAAGCAAGAAAAGAGCGGAACTTTCAACGGGCAGATGAAATTCGTGATTATTTAGCATCGAAGGGGATTATTTTGGAAGATACACCACAAGGGGTTCGGTGGAGAAGAAAATGATCCAGCCCCTTCTCTTTTCTCTGCCCAAATCCCCTCAAGAGATGAATCCATTGGTTCTGGCTTATATAGGGGATGCTGTTTATGAAGTATATGTCCGTCAGTTTTTGATTGCTCAAGGTATTTCACATCCGCAAAACTTGCAAAAAGAAGCAACAAAGTATGTCTCAGCTGGTGCGCAAGCAGATATTGTTTATCGCATTAAAAATGAGTTAGCCCCTGATGAATTAGCGATATTAAAACGAGGTAGAAATGCAAAGTCAGGTAGTATACCCAAAAACGCTAAAGTTTCAGACTATCGGTATAGTACAGGTTTAGAGGCGTTGATTGGCTTTTTATACCTCTCGGGTAATTATGCTCGTTTGCAAGAATTGATGCAGATGATTTTGCAGAAAGTGGATGAAGAGGTGTAGTAGGATGGGAACAGAATGGATTATTGGTCGACATGCAGTAAACGAGGCGCTTCGTGCAGGAAGAACGATTGACAAGATTTTGCTTGCTAAAGGGGTGCAAACAAAAAGTATACAAGCCATTTTGGAGCAGGTTCAGAAAGCGAAAATCCCTTATCAATGGGTTCCGCGTTCGAAACTTGATCAATTATCCGAAGGTGGAAACCATCAGGGTGTAATGGCTCAAGTTGCTGCATATCGTTATGCTTCGATCGAGGAGTGTTTTTCACGGGCTGAAGAAAAGGGAGAAGCCCCTTTTTTCCTGTTGTTGGATGGCATTGAAGATCCACATAACCTGGGGTCCATTTTGCGTACAGCAGATGCGACAGGTGTTCATGGAGTCATTATTCCAAAAAGAAGGGCAGTAGGATTGACTTCCACGGTTGCCAAAACGTCGGCAGGAGCCATTGAATACGTACCAATGGTTCGGGTAACCAACTTGAATCGAACTGTAGAAGAATTGAAAGAACAAGGGGTCTGGATCGTTGGCAGTGATGGAAGCGCAGAACAAACATACGATCAAGTCGATTATCAGATGCCTGTTGCACTTGTCATCGGCAATGAAGGACAAGGGATTAGCCAGTTGTTAAAGAAAAAATGCGACTTCCTTGTTCGACTGCCTATGCGCGGTCGCATATCATCCCTGAATGCGTCTGTTGCAGCAGGGATTTTGATGTATGAAGTGATGCGCGGCAGGATGAGCCATGATTAGACAGGAAGAATGGCTCATTGTCGATGGATATAATGTCATCGGTACAGACCAGAAAGCGCGCTGGAATCCGACATATTTGGAAGAAGAGCGTTTACGGTTAATTCGTGATTTATCCGAATATCAGGCGGTAACGGGAAGAAGGGTTATTCTGGTATTTGATGCCCATCAAACCCCAGGAAAAGAAGTGGTGGAAGAACATGAGAAAATAACCGTTCTGTATACACGATATGGCGAGACAGCCGATGAACTGATTGAACGTTTTGTCAAGCAATCCAAAAGCCCTCATCGTCGGATATTTGTCGCTACCTCCGATTATTTGGAACAACGCATGATTTTTGGACAAGGGGCTTATCGGATCTCTTCGCGTGAGCTTTTACAGGAAATTCGATTAGCTAAGCAGAAATTGAGTAATAGTTTGCGAAAAAAGGGGAATATGAATATTACTTCCGCGAGAAATTCCCTGGAGGAGAGGTTATCTGATGAAATTCGAAACAAATTGGAAAAATGGAGAAGGAAAAATTAGGAGAAAATTTGACGTTTTTGTTGCAGGTCAGCTATAATAGCATAAATCGGGTTTCTATGCTTACTTAGTCGGAGGGATAGCGGTGAGTGTAGATCTACAATCCAGCGAAGCGATCAATTATGACAAATTGGTAGATTATAAGTCATTACCCGACGAAGAGCTGGTAAAAGAAGTACGTTATGGCGATGATGAAGCGTTGGAATACTTGATTAATAAGTACAAAAATTTTGTCAAAGCAAAAGCGCGATCTTATTTTTTGATCGGTGCGGATCATGAAGATATTGTACAGGAAGGTATGATTGGCTTATATAAAGCGATTCGGGATTTCCGCGGGGATAAACTCTCATCTTTCAAGGCTTTTGCTGAATTATGTATAACCCGTCAAATTATCACAGCGATCAAAACCGCTACCCGGCAAAAGCATATACCGCTAAATTCATATGTATCGTTGGACAAGCCAGCATATGACGAAGATTCAGACCGCACATTGATGGATAAGATCCCCGGCAGCCGGTTAAATCCCGAAGAAATTTATATTACACAAGAGGAGTATCATGACATTGAAGATAAGATATCCCAGATTTTAAGTGATTTAGAACGAAAGGTTTTAATGCTATATTTAGATGGACGCTCCTATCAGGAGATTGCGGTAGATTTAAATCGACATGTGAAGTCGATAGATAATGCACTTCAGCGGGTAAAGCGCAAGTTAGAGCGTTACCTTGAAGTGCGTGAAATTTCACTTTAGACAGAACATATTCCAAAATAATAAAAGCAGGTACCGTGTTTGGTAGTACCTGCTTTTATTATTCGACAAAAAGTTACATATTCCTTTTTTATTTGTGCGCCTTTATGAGTTTTTTCGATAAAATTTGTACAATCTCTTTGGTGCGGTTTAATTGGTCTTGTGACATGTCCATACTGTAAAACAAGAAGAATGAGCACATTGACAGAAAAAGCACGGTATGATAATGTAATTTGGGTATTTTATATATTATTTATAGAGCGGTTATCTTGTTTTAAGGAGGTGCCAACCATGCGGGTATCAGTTACCATGCAATGTACAGAATGCCGTAACCGCAACTATACAACCACCAAAAATAAACGGAAGCATCCAGACCGTATGGAACTCCGTAAATATTGTCCTCGTTGCAACGCGCATACCGTGCATCGCGAAACAAAATAAGGATTTCGCGCTTTTTAGAAGATGGGGGTGACAGCATGGCATCTATTTTAAGTAGTATAGGCCGGGGACTGAAAAGAAGTGTAACCGGTACAACAGGCTTCTTTCGCGGCAGTGTTCAAGAGTTAAAAAAAGTGCGCTGGCCGAGCAAGAAAGAGATGGTTAGCTACACCTTTGTGGTCCTGATCACTTGTTTTCTTCTCACGCTCTTCTTCTTTATCATCGATTTAGGAATCGCTGAATTGGTTAAGCTGATTACTAAAACCAAATAGGTGGAAGGGCGTCGATATCTATGCCATGAAGGGGGGAAAGGGTAAGGCCCTGAGCTTATGGAAAAGCAATGGTATGTTGTTCATACGTATTCTGGCTATGAAAATAAAGTGAAGGCCAACCTGGAGAAACGGGTTCACTCCATGGATATGCAAGATAAAATCTTTCGTGTGCTTGTTCCAATGGAAGAAGAGGTCGAGCACAAGGAAGGTAAAAAGAAAACAGTCATGCGCAAAGTCTTTCCAGGGTATGTACTAGTGGAAATGATCATGACGGATGACTCGTGGTATGTTGTACGGAACACACCGGGTGTAACCGGATTTGTCGGTTCATCTGGGGCTGGTTCAAAACCGACCCCCCTTCGGCCGGAAGAAGCACACGCCATTCTGCATCAAATGGGCCTCGAAGAGCCGCGGACTTCCGTTGACTTTGCCGTGGGTGACAATGTAAAAGTCAAAGAAGGCCCGTTTGCCAATTTTGTAGGTGTGATCGAAGAAGTGGATTTAAGTCGTTCCAAGCTGAAAGTGCTTGTGAATATATTTGGGCGTGAGACGCCTGTGGAGCTTGACTTTTTCCAGGTAGAAAAAATTTAAAGAAGCCTTTCGTTTTCGGCTATGTTGTGGTAAATTAAATACTGTTTGTTTGTTGTACCCCTGTCTTCGGGGCAGACGCTTTGTCGTTGCCGTGGGAGGGTCAAACCCGAGAAAACCACATTTTTGAAGGAGGTAGATTTGCATGGCCAAAAAAGTGATTAAAGTGGTCAAGCTGCAAATCCCCGCTGGTAAAGCAAATCCGGCACCGCCTGTAGGTCCGGCTCTTGGTCAAGCTGGGGTAAACATCATGGGCTTTTGTAAAGAATTTAATGCCCGTACTGCAGATCAAGCTGGGTTAATCATTCCAGTTGAAATTACTGTTTTTGAAGATCGTTCGTTCACTTTCATCACCAAAACTCCACCAGCTGCAGTTCTCTTGAAAAAAGCAGCAGGTATTGAATCTGGTTCTGGTGAACCAAACAAATCGAAAGTTGGAACGGTTACACGGGATAAAATTCGTGAAATTGCTGAGCTCAAAATGCCCGATCTCAATGCAGCGAGCGTAGAAGCAGCAATGCGGATGATCGAAGGTACAGCTCGTAGCATGGGGATCGTAATCAAAGACTAAGCCTGGATACTCTGCCACGGGTAGTCAAGGCTTGTGGGAGGATCTTCCGTTACGACCACGAAAGGAGGAAATACAGTGGCTAAACATGGTAAAAAATATCTAGAGGCGCTAGGTAAAGTGGATCGTGAAAAACAATACGATCCAAAAGAAGCGTTAGAACTGGTAAAGAGCATTTCCACTGCGAAATTCGATGAAACCGTTGAAGTGGCATTCCGTCTCGGAATCGACACCAAACGTGCTGATCAACAAGTAAGAGGTGCAGTTGTACTTCCGCACGGAACTGGTAAAACCAAGCGTGTACTTGTTTTTGCCAAAGGGGAAAAAGCGAAAGAAGCAGAACAAGCAGGTGCTGACTTTGTAGGGGACGAAGATCTGATCAACAAAGTAAGCCAAGGCTGGCTTGACTTTGATGTGGTGGTAGCTACCCCTGATATGATGGGGCAGGTAGGTCGCCTGGGTCGGATTCTTGGTCCAAAAGGTCTTATGCCAAACCCAAAGACGGGTACAGTTACCTTTGAAGTAGCAAAAGCTGTACAGGAAATTAAAGCAGGTAAAATTGAGTATCGTGCAGATAAAGCTGGAAACGTTCATGCTGCAATCGGTAAGGTTTCTTTTGATGTTGAGAAACTGGCTGAAAACCTACAGGTACTGGCTGAAGCACTCATCAAAGCCAAGCCAGCTGCAGCAAAGGGTACCTATATGAAGAGCTGCACGGTTTCTTCGACCATGGGTCCTGGTGTATCTGTTAACGTTGCTCGTTTAACCGGTCGTTAATTTTTGACAAACGCTTGACATTCATTGAAACATTCGATATCCTTAACGCTGATTGAAAATGGAATAGTAGCTACCGTAGACAGTAGGTGCGAGAGAATCGCTTAATATCCTACCGAGGTGTTTGAAGTGTTTTCTTGAGGCCTTCGACTGTCTACGAGGGCTTTTTTTAATGCTTGCGAGCGAGAAAACTCCATAGCTTTAGTTATGGAGATGAGAGCGAGTGTCAAACTAGGCTGAAAAGCGAAAACCAAGCAGTAGGGCTAGTTTGAAAAATATCTTTTTACACCGCTGGACTGGCGGGTTGAGCTTGGTTCATTTCTCTTCAATAGAAGGGATTACCCAAGAATCCCCTACGTTTACGCATGGGGAAGTGGTCAATTTTGAAAAGCTCCTTATGAGGAGGTGTACCCATGTCCAAAGCGCTAGAGCTGAAAAAACAAAAAGTAGCTGAGATTGTTGAGAAGCTGTCGAACAGCAAAAGCACCATTGTGACTGACTATCGCGGTCTGACAGTGCAAGAAACCAATGAACTTCGTAAACAGTTGCGTGAAGCAGGGGTAGAGTTCTATGTATTGAAAAATACATTGACCCGTCGAGCAACTGCAGAAGTTGGTTTGACTGAGTTGGATCAATACTTAACTGGACCAACCGCGATTGCATTCAGCAATGAAGATGTAGTGGCGCCAGCGAAAGTGCTCTATAAATTTTCGAAGGATCATGAAGCGCTGGAAATTAAAGGTGGAGTGGTAGAAGGTAAGGTAGTCGGCTTTGACGAAATCAAGGCGCTGGCTGATCTACCATCCCGCGAAGGACTCTTGTCCATGTTGCTTAGCGTACTGCAAGCGCCAATCCGCAACTTTGCTCTTGCTGTTAAAGCAGTGGCCGATAAAAATGGAGATGGCGCTCAAGCTCAAGAAGCTTAATTTCATATAACAGGAAAATGAATGAATATAAGGAGGTAACCTTTCATGACGAAAGAACAAATCATTGAAGCGATTAAAGGTATGAGCGTTCTTGAATTAAACGATCTGGTAAAAGCAATCGAAGAAGAGTTTGGTGTAACTGCTGCTGCACCAGTTGCTGTAGTACAAGGTGGCGGAGATGGAGCTGCTGCTGAAGAAAAAACCGAATTCGATGTAATCCTGGCAAACGCTGGTGCTTCCAAAATCAACGTTATCAAAGTTGTTCGTTCTATCACTGGTCTTGGTCTCAAAGAAGCAAAAGCGCTTGTTGATGGTGCTCCAAGCCCAATCAAAGAAGGCGTGTCCAAAGAAGAAGCAGAAAAAATCAAAGCAGAACTCGAAGAAGCCGGTGCTACTGTAGAACTGAAGTAAGGAATTCCGGCCTGACCCGCCGTCATTGGTCGGCGGGTCGATTTGTTCTTTTAGCCGAGATGTTCCCGTTAAACAAAGTGAACGAGGAATGGATCGGCTTATGATTTGTTAAGGAAAACTTCTTAAGCCCTGTAGGAGCTGGAATGGATTAGGAGATTGCTGCTCATGCATGAACATTACTATTCTTCCAAACCCACTGCAAAAAGTGAAGAACGTGAGATTCAAGCCAAACTGCTGGACCAGTCATTGGTATTTTATACTGATCGAGGTGTTTTCTCGAAAAAAGGGGTCGACTTTGGCAGCCGCTTGTTGATCGAAACGGTTTCGATTGAACATGAAAGAGTCATTCTTGATTTGGGCTGTGGCTATGGACCGATCGGAATTGCGATGGCCAAAGCTTATCCACAACTTTCTGTAGTGATGCTGGATATAAATGAACGAGCGGTGGAACTCGCGAAAAAAAATGTTGTGCGAAATCAGGTCAGCAATCGAATAGAGTTATTGGTAAGCGACGGTTTTTTCGCAGTCTCTGAACGTAGATTTGATGCGATATTATTCAATCCACCCATTCGTATCGGAAAATCGGCTGTATATGCTTTATTTGCACAATCAAGAGAGCATCTTGAATCAGGTGGAAAATTGTGGGTTGTCATTCGTAAGCAGCAAGGAGCCGCATCAGCAAAAGCAGAGCTCGAACGGATATTTGACCAGGTTGATGTGGTAGAGCAGAAAAAAGGGTACTGGATTATTCGAGCGGCAGTTCGTTGACATGTTCTATTCTATATGCTAATGTAATAAATTGCAGATAGTGTATCTGGACGAGCTTAACCATTTTGACTGGAGGACCTCTGCTTTCCTCTTGTTTAATTATGTCAATAATTGGTTAAGATAGGTAAATAAGCTACTTCTAGGTGAAAAATGAGGTTTCATGCCCATTTTCTTTTTTTAGGCACAAACGCCTTGCAAGCGTCATGCGACTCGGTACGAGGGGGGAGTTCGTTTGGCTGGTAAAATGATTCAGTGTGGTCGGAGGCAAAGAAGGAGCTATGCTCGAATCAATGAAGTTCTGGAACTGCCTAATCTGATTGAGATCCAAAAGAAATCCTATCAGTGGTTTTTAGATGAAGGGCTCAGGGAGATGTTCCGTGATATTTCCCCGATTGAGGATTTCACTGGAAACCTGGTTTTGGAATTTATTGATTACAGTTTAGGTGAACCAAAATACAACGTGGAGGAAGCAAAAGATCATCAAGTGACCTATGCTGCTCCACTGCGTGTGAAAGTTCGCTTGATCAACAAAGAGACTGGTGAAGTGAAAGAGCAGGAAGTATTCATGGGTGACTTCCCGCTAATGACCGAGACTGGTACCTTTATCATCAATGGTGCTGAACGTGTCATCGTCAGCCAATTAGTTCGTTCACCTAGTGTGTATTATAACACGAAAGTAGACAAGAACGGTAAACCAACTTATACAGCAACGGTAATTCCGAACCGTGGCGCTTGGCTTGAATTTGAAACGGATGCAAAAGATATTATCTATGTACGGATTGACCGCACGCGTAAAATCCCTGTGACAGTTTTGTTACGGGCATTAGGTTTTGGCAGTGATGCGGAGATCCTTGAATTGTTAGGTGATGATGAGTACGTTCGTAATACATTGGATAAAGACAATACTGGAAACACTGAAAAGGCACTGATTGAAATTTATGAACGTCTACGTCCTGGTGAACCACCTACTGCAGACAATGCCCGTAGCCTCTTGTATTCGCGCTTCTTTGATCCCAAACGGTATGATCTGGCTGCAGTTGGCCGATATAAAATCAACAAAAAATTACACATTAAAAATCGTCTCTTGAATCAAAAGTTGGCTGAGCCCATTATAGATCCGGAAACAGGCGAAGTATTGGCTGAAGCAGGAACTGTTTTGGAACGGCGAGTGCTTGATAAACTGTTGCCGTATCTGACGGGTGAGAAAGCTTTTGGATTTCATGAGCATACCGTGCGGGGTGGAGTACCGGATGAAGGTTCTGTTCGTTTGCAGACGGTACATATTGTATCTCCGCTGCAAGAAGATAAAGTGATCAAGGTCATCTCCAACGGAGAAATTGATCAATCAGTCAAACATATTACTCCGGCTGATATCATTGCCTCCATTAACTACTTCATTAACTTGTTACATGGTGTGGGTACGATTGATGACATCGACCATTTGGGTAACCGCCGTCTTCGTTCAGTGGGTGAGCTCTTGCAAAACCAATTCCGGATCGGTCTGTCACGGATGGAACGGGTTGTACGGGAGCGTATGTCCATCCAGGATGCGAACGCTATTACCCCACAAGCCTTAATTAACATTCGTCCAGTGATTGCTTCGATTAAGGAATTCTTTGGTAGTAGTCAGTTATCCCAATTTATGGATCAAACCAACCCACTTGCAGAATTGACTCACAAACGCCGCCTTTCTGCTCTGGGACCAGGTGGTTTGACCCGGGAGCGTGCAGGGTTTGAAGTGCGTGACGTTCACCACTCACACTATGGTCGGATGTGTCCGATCGAAACTCCTGAGGGTCCAAACATTGGTTTGATTAACTCGTTATCTACGTATGCACGCATCAATGAATACGGTTTTATTGAAACCCCTTATCGGCGTGTGGATCCGGAAACGGGGCGAGTCACGGATCAGATCGATTATCTGACAGCGGATGAAGAAGATAACTATTATGTAGCACAGGCAAACGCACCCATTGATGAAGAAGGTAACTTTATCAATGAAATGGTTGATGTGCGCTATCAAGATGAAATTTTAACCGTACCTCGTGATCGAGTTGACTATATGGACGTTTCTCCAAAGCAAGTTGTGTCCGTCGCAACGGCCTGTATCCCCTTCTTGGAAAATGACGACTCCAACCGTGCTTTGATGGGATCCAACATGCAGCGGCAAGCTGTTCCGCTGTTGAAACCTGAAGCTCCGTTTATTGGAACGGGAATGGAACACAAAGCGGCCAGGGACTCGGGTGTCATGATCTTGGCGAAACGTCCAGGAACTGTCGTGCGCGTTACCGCAGATGAAATCTGGGTACGTCATGAAGAAGAAGTAGACGGTGTGCTTGTAAAAGGCGATATCGATAAATATAAATTAATCAAATTTGCTCGTTCCAACCAGGGGACCTGCATCAATCAACGTCCTCTTGTTCGTAAAGGGGAAAAAGTCAAAAAAGGCGACATTTTGGCTGATGGACCATCAACGGAACAAGGAGAACTCGCACTGGGCAGAAATGTTCTCGTTGCCTTTATGACCTGGGAAGGGTACAACTACGAGGATGCGATTTTGCTCAGTGAGAAACTGGTAAAAGAAGATGTTTATACATCCATCCACATTGAAAAACATGAAATTGAAGCACGGGATACCAAACTGGGACCGGAAGAAATTACGCGGGATATTCCGAACGTGGGAGAAGAAGCGTTAAAGAATTTGGATGAACGTGGAATTATTCGTGTAGGTGCTGAGATTAAAGCAGGCGACATTTTGGTTGGTAAAGTAACACCAAAAGGAGTCACCGAGTTAACTGCAGAAGAACGGCTTCTCCATGCGATTTTTGGTGAAAAAGCAAGGGAAGTTCGGGATACATCTCTCAGAGTGCCTCATGGCCAAGATGGAATTGTTGTGGATGTGAAAGTGTTTACTCGTGAAAATGGCGATGAACTCCCACCAGGTGTCAATCAATTGGTTCGTGTCTATATCGCCCAAAAACGGAAAATTTCCGAAGGAGACAAAATGGCTGGACGCCATGGTAACAAAGGGGTAATCGCTCGGATTCTACCCGAAGAAGATATGCCATTCTTGCCGGATGGTACACCTGTTGAAGTGGTTCTCAATCCGCTGGGGGTACCTTCACGGATGAATATTGGTCAGGTATTGGAAGTACACCTGGGAATGGCAGCGAAAGCGCTTGGGCTGCACATGGCTACACCTGTATTTGATGGAGCAACTGAACAAGATGTATTTGACACATTAAAGGAAGCAGGTTTGTCTCCAGATGGCAAGACCGTCCTTTATGATGGTCGGACTGGCGAACCGTTTGAAAACCGGGTAACCGTCGGGGTCATGTATATGATTAAGCTGGCCCACATGGTAGACGATAAGATTCATGCCCGGTCAACGGGTCCTTATTCGCTCGTTACCCAACAGCCACTGGGCGGAAAAGCACAATTTGGCGGACAGAGATTTGGAGAGATGGAGGTTTGGGCACTGGAAGCCTATGGTGCAGCTTATACTCTCCAAGAGATTCTCACTGTCAAGTCCGATGATGTGGTTGGACGGGTTAAAACATACGAAGCGATTGTCAAAGGAGAAAATGTACCCGAACCAGGTGTGCCTGAATCGTTTAAAGTCTTGATTAAAGAGCTGCAAAGTTTGGGAATGGATGTCAAAATCCTTTCTGAAGACGAAAAAGAGATTGAAATGCGCGAGCTGGATGAAGATGAAGAGCCAGCCAATGAGAAACTTGGCCTGGATCTTGATAAGGAAAAAGACGCCCGGTCTACTTCGTAATGGGGTGAAGGGGAGCTTGTGAGCTCCCTCTCCTCTACTTAACTCTATAACGGGATGAATCCTGAGGGAGGAATGCCCATGTTAGATGTAAACAACTTTGAATATATGAAAATTGGTCTTGCTTCTCCGGAAAAAATTCGTTCATGGTCGCGCGGTGAGGTAAAAAAACCGGAGACCATCAACTACCGCACGTTAAAACCGGAAAAAGAAGGCCTGTTCTGTGAAAAGATCTTTGGTCCGACAAAGGACTGGGAATGTCACTGCGGAAAGTATAAGCGTGTCCGTTATAAAGGGGTCGTTTGTGACCGCTGTGGTGTAGAAGTCACACGTGCCAAAGTACGCCGTGAGCGGATGGGACATATTGAGCTTGCAGCACCCGTGTCTCACATTTGGTACTTCAAAGGCATTCCAAGCCGGATGGGTTTAGTGTTGGATATGTCTCCGCGTTCACTGGAGGAAGTTATTTACTTTGCTTCTTATGTGGTTGTTGACCCAGGTTCAACACCGCTTGAGAAAAAGCAGTTGCTATCGGAAAAAGAGTATAGAAGCTACCGTGAGAAGTATGGAAATGCCTTTGTCGCTATGATGGGAGCAGAGGCGATCAAACGTCTTTTACAAGATATTGATCTTGACAAAGAAGTGGAAATGCTCAAAGAAGAGCTTGCAACTGCACAGGGTCAGCGTCGGAATCGCGCAGTAAAAAGGTTAGAAGTATTGGAGGCATTCCGTTCTTCTGGAAATAAGCCAGAGTGGATGGTTCTGGATGTTCTGCCTGTCATCCCGCCTGAATTGCGTCCAATGGTACAGTTGGATGGTGGACGTTTTGCGACATCCGATTTGAACGATTTGTATCGACGTGTGATTAACCGGAATAACCGTCTGAAACGTTTACTTGATCTGGGTGCTCCCGATATTATCGTGCAAAATGAAAAGCGGATGTTGCAAGAAGCGGTAGATGCTTTGATTGATAATGGTCGTCGCGGGCGTCCAGTAACAGGGCCAGGAAATCGACCACTCAAATCGCTTTCTCATATGTTAAAAGGGAAACAAGGGCGTTTCCGTCAGAATTTGTTGGGTAAACGGGTAGACTACTCTGGTCGTTCGGTTATCGTTGTAGGTCCAAATCTTAAAATGTATCAGTGCGGTCTGCCAAAAGAGATGGCACTGGAGTTGTTCAAACCTTTCGTGATGAAGGAACTGGTAGCGAAAGGTCTCGCCCATAATATTAAAAGTGCGAAACGGAAAGTCGAAAGGGTTCATCCAGAAGTATGGGATGTTCTTGAAGAAGTGATCAAAGAACACCCTGTACTCTTGAACAGGGCACCTACGTTGCACCGTTTGGGAATTCAGGCCTTTGAGCCTGTTCTCGTTGAAGGGCGTGCCATTCGTTTGCATCCGCTGGTATGTACAGCGTATAATGCTGACTTTGACGGTGACCAAATGGCTGTGCACGTTCCATTGTCTGCAGAAGCACAAGCTGAAGCCCGTCTATTGATGTTGGCAGCCCAAAACATTTTGAACCCGAAAGATGGTAAACCAGTCGTGACTCCTTCGCAGGACATGGTTTTAGGTTGTTATTACCTGACCATTGAAAAAGAAGGAGAAAAAGGCGAAGGAAGCATTTTCCATTCGATTGGCGAAGCGATCAATGCGTATCAGCATGGTTATGTGACATTGCATAGCCGGATTGCAATTCCAGCAAAAAACATTCCCAAAAATACCTTTACCGAAGAGCAGAAAAAAGCATTGCTGGTTACTACGGTTGGCAAGCTGATTTTCAACGAGATTTTCCCTGCTGATTTCCCTTATCTCAATGAGCCTACGACACGAAACTTCCAAGGTACGCCAGATAAATACTTTATTTTTGAGAAAGGGACCAATATCAAAGAATTTATTGGCAAGTTGTCAGACCCTGGGGCATTCAAGAAAAAGTATTTGGGAGCGATTATCGCAGAGATCTTCCGTCGATTCGGTACTACAATAACGGCTGAAACATTGGATAAAATCAAGGCTCTTGGCTATACCTACTCGACAAAAGCAGGTATTACGATTTCTGTATCGGATGTAACGGTTCCGGAAGAGAAACAGGAAATTCTCAAAGAAGCTCAACAAAAAGTGGATACGGTTCTAAAACAATACCGTCGTGGTCTTATTACGGATGAAGAACGCTATGATCGGGTTATCTCGATTTGGAGTCAGGCCAAAGATAAAATTACAGAAGTATTGATGAACAGCATGGGTAAATATAACCCAATCTTTATGATGGCAGACTCGGGCGCACGGGGTAACG
This sequence comes from Thermoflavimicrobium dichotomicum, assembly GCF_900114055.1. GTDB lineage: Bacteria > Bacillota > Bacilli > Thermoactinomycetales > Thermoactinomycetaceae > Thermoflavimicrobium > Thermoflavimicrobium dichotomicum. Next base: position 108,237 of record NZ_FORR01000008.1, read on the forward strand.
TATCACAGATTACCCAGCTTGCAGGTATGCGTGGTTTGATGGCGAACCCGGCTGGTAAAATCATTGAGCAACCGATCCGAACCAACTTCCGTGAAGGTCTGACAGTATTGGAGTATTTCATTTCAACCCACGGTGCGCGGAAAGGTTTGGCTGATACTGCGCTCAGAACAGCAGACTCGGGTTACTTGACTCGTCGTTTGGTTGATGTGGCTCAAGATGTGATTGTGCGTGAGGATGACTGTGGAACAGATAGAGGATTGGCTGTAACAGCGATTAGTGATGGAAATGAAATTATTGAAGGGCTGTATGATCGAATTGTAGGGCGGACTGCTTTTGAAACGATTCGCCATCCGGAAACCGGTGAAGTGATCGTGAAACGAAATGAAATGATTGATGAAGAAATCGCTACGAAAATTATCGAAGCCGGTATTGAAAAAGTGGTAATCCGCTCTGTACTTTCTTGCCGTACCCGACATGGAGTATGTAAAAAATGTTATGGTCGGAACTTGGCTCTGGGTACACCTGTTGAGATCGGTGAAGCAGTTGGAATCATCGCAGCTCAGTCGATCGGAGAACCAGGTACTCAGCTCACCATGCGTACCTTCCATACTGGAGGAGTTGCAGGTGATGACATTACGCAAGGTTTGCCACGGATTCAAGAGCTGTTTGAGGCACGCAATCCGAAAGGGCAAGCGATTATCAGTGAGATTTCGGGTAAAGTGATCGATATTCGTGAAGTGAAAGATCGCCGTGAAGTCGAAATCGAAGGTGAAGTCGAAAACAAGGTTCACCATGTTCCTTATGGTTCTCGTATCAAAGTCAATGTAGGTGACTACGTGCAGGCAGGTGACGAACTAACGGAAGGTTCGATCGATCCGAAAGAACTTTTACGTATCAAAGGTACTCAGGGAGTGCAAGCATATCTCTTGCAAGAAGTACAAAAAGTATATCGTTTGCAAGGGGTAGAAATTAACGACAAACATGTTGAAGTAATGATCCGGCAAATGATGCGGAAAGTACGGATTACGGATGCGGGTTCAACCGATCTCTTGCCGGGTTCAGCGGTAGATATTCATGATTTCGAAGCAGCCAACCGTAAAGTGCTTCTCTCTGGTGGAGAGCCAGCAGTAGCACGTCCGATCATTTTGGGAATCACCAAAGCATCATTGGAGACCGAGTCCTTCTTGTCAGCAGCTTCGTTCCAAGAAACGACACGTGTATTGACGGATGCTGCCATCAAAGGAAAAGTGGACCGTCTCTTGGGATTAAAAGAGAACGTCATTATCGGTAAGTTGGTGCCAGCAGGAACAGGAATGGCACGCTATCGAAACCTGAAGCCGAAACTAGCTAACGAGTTGACCAATGATGCCGAAACCAATTCAAAAGAAACGGTATTGGTAGAGTAGAGAATTGGTAAAACGATTTTTCATGGCATTTTATTGACATAGAGAAACTTCGGTGGTAAGATATCCTCGTGTGCTTGGGAATTCTTCACTTTGGAGGGCGAATCAATGTCTTATGAAAAAGTGAAACAAGCGAAATCGCTGACGATTGGTACCAAGCAAACGAAGAAGGCTATTGAGCAGGGCAAAGCAGAGGAAGTGTTTGTGGCAGCGGATGCTGACCCACATATTACAGACTCCATTGTTGCTATGTGTAAAGAACGCGGAGTTGCTGTCGTACATGTCGATTCGATGAAAGAATTGGGCAAAGCATGCGGCATCGAAGTCGGAGCCGCTACGGCAGCGATTTTATCCGATTGAGCGACTATAGATTCGACCGCGTACTACCCAGATGTACGCGGTCCCATTATGAAATCAGTCGTTCGTCTTTTTCGTTTAAAAAATGAACCGCCTGGATCTGTGGTCTTAAAAACCGCTACATGTAAAAAAGGAGGTGCTGAATCATGCCAACAATTAACCAGCTAGTACGTAAAGGTCGTAAGAAAAAAGTGACCAAATCAAAATCTCCTGCTCTACAAGTAAGCTATAACAGCTTCAAGAAAACCCACATCCCGCAAAGCTCTCCACAAAAACGCGGTGTGTGTACTCGTGTAGGTACCATGACCCCGAAAAAGCCGAACTCTGCTCTTCGTAAATATGCACGTGTTCGTTTGTCGAACGGGATCGAAGTAACAGCCTACATCCCAGGAATCGGACATAACTTGCAAGAGCACTCGGTTGTTCTTGTACGTGGTGGACGTGTAAAAGACCTGCCTGGTGTTCGTTATCACATCGTTCGTGGTGCACTCGATACGGCTGGTGTGGCAAACCGGATGCAAGGCCGTTCCAAATATGGAGCAAAACGTCCAAAGAAATAATGGCATCATCATTGACGTCAATATAGAGAAAAGGAGGGAAAAGCATGCCACGAAAAGGCCCAGTACCTCGCAGAGAAGTACTGCCAGACCCAATTTACAACAGCAAGCTTGTTACCCGTTTAATCAACCGCCTCATGTACGACGGCAAAAAAGGAAAAGCACAACGCATTCTTTATGAAGCATTTGATATTATTCGTGAGCGCACTGGCAATGATCCAATGGAAGTTTTTGAGCAAGCACTCAAAAACGTAATGCCAGTACTCGAAGTAAAAGCTCGTCGTGTAGGTGGTTCCAACTACCAAGTACCAGTAGAAGTTAAACCAGAGCGTCGCACCAGCTTGGGGCTACGTTGGTTGGTAAACTACGCTCGCTTGCGTAACGAAAAAACTATGCAAGAGCGTCTTGCTAATGAAATTTTGGATGCTGCCAATAACACAGGCGCAGCTGTGAAGAAGAGAGAAGATACACATCGTATGGCAGAAGCTAACCGTGCGTTTGCACATTATCGTTGGTAATTGCATCAAACTTTTGTGAACATGAAGGGAGAAAATTCCGATGGCACGCCAATTCTCCTTAGAAAAAACACGCAATATCGGAATCATGGCTCACATTGATGCAGGGAAAACAACAACCACTGAGCGGATCTTGTTCTATACTGGTCGTGTTCACAAAATCGGTGAAGTGCACGAAGGTGCAGCAACAATGGACTGGATGGAGCAAGAGCAAGAGCGGGGTATTACCATTACCTCTGCTGCTACTACTGCTCAGTGGAAAGGCCATCGTATCAATATTATTGATACACCAGGTCACGTTGATTTCACTGTAGAGGTAGAGCGTTCTCTGCGTGTATTAGATGGAGCTGTAGGTGTTTTCTGTGCAAAAGGAGGCGTAGAGCCTCAATCTGAAACGGTTTGGAGACAGGCCGATCGTTATGGAGTTCCGCGGATCGCTTATGTAAATAAAATGGATATCATGGGTGCTAATTTCTACGGGGCTATCGAGCAAATGCGCGAGCGCCTGGGAGCAAATGCAGTAGCGATCCAATTGCCAATCGGTGCAGAAGATACCTTTGAAGGTATTATTGACCTGATTGAAAACAAAGCGATCTTCTACCTGGATGATCTGGGTAAAGAACAAGAAGTGCGCGATATTCCAGACGAGTACAAAGAGAAAGTGGAAGAATATCGTACAGCACTGATCGAAGCAGTTGCTGAATTGGACGAAGAACTCATGATGAAGTACCTCGAAGGGGAAGAGATTACTGTCGAAGAAATCAAATCCACCCTTCGTAAAGGAGTATGTAATGTACAAATTACTCCTGTACTTTGTGGTTCTTCTTATAAAAACAAAGGGGTACAATTGCTGCTCGATGCAGTTATTGACTACCTACCATCTCCGATAGATATCCCACCAATCAAAGGGGAACTACCGGATGGTAGCGAAGCTGAGCGCATTTCGAGTGATGATGAACCATTTGCTGCTCTAGCGTTTAAAATTATGACAGATCCATATGTTGGTAAGCTGACCTTCTTCCGTGTTTACTCTGGTACATTGGATTCCGGTTCCTATGTATTCAACTCCACCAAAGGTAAGCGTGAACGGATCGGTCGTATCCTGCAAATGCATGCAAACCATCGTGAAGAGATCAGTCGTGTATATGCTGGGGATATTGCTGCTGCTGTTGGACTCAAAGATACCACCACAGGGGATACCCTTTGTGACGATAAAAACCCAATTGTCCTTGAATCCATGACCTTCCCAGATCCAGTGATTCAAATTGCAATCGAACCAAAATCCAAAGCAGACCAAGATAAAATGTCTGTTGCTTTGCAAAAACTGGCTGAGGAAGACCCAACCTTCCGTGCTTGGACGGATGAAGAAACAGGCCAAACCGTTATCGCTGGTATGGGTGAGCTTCACCTCGACATCATCGTGGATCGCCTCAAACGGGAATTTAAAGTGGAGGCAAATATAGGTGCACCACAGGTGGCCTACAAGGAAACCTTCACAACTTCTGCGAAAGTCGAAGGAAAATTTATCCGCCAGTCCGGTGGACGTGGACAGTACGGACACGTTTGGATCGAGTTCGAGCCGCTTGAAAGAGGAAAAGGCTTCGAATTCGTCAATAAAATTGTCGGTGGTGTGGTACCAAAAGAATATATTCCAGCTGTGCAAGCAGGTATTGAGGAAGCCATGCAAAATGGTGTGCTAGCTGGGTATCCAATGATCGACATTCGTGCAACCCTGTTTGATGGTTCTTACCACGATGTAGACTCCTCGGAGATGGCCTTCAAGATCGCTGGTTCAATGGCACTGAAGGCTGCAAAATCCAAATGTAACCCGGTTCTTCTGGAACCAATCATGAAAGTAGAAGTAACGGTTCCTGAAGAGTATATGGGTGATGTCATGGGTGACATCAACTCTCGTCGTGGTCGCATCGAAGGTATGGAAGCACGCGGTGGTGCACAAGTCATTCACGCAATGGTACCACTTGCTAACATGTTTGGTTATGTAAATACCCTGCGTTCTCGTACGCAAGGTCGTGGTACTTTCACGATGCTATTTGACCATTACGAAGAAGTACCGAAAAACGTAGCTGATGAAGTTATTAAAAAAGCTACTGGTGAATAATCAATAATTTTGTTATAAAAATACTGGAGAAGCGCTTTTGCGCTTCCCAGGTTTCATATAAATTATTTTGACACAACATACTTTACTAATCGAAATTAAGGAGGACTCAATCATGGCAAAAGCCAAGTTCGAGCGTACTAAACCTCACGTTAATATTGGTACCATCGGTCACGTAGACCACGGTAAAACCACTTTGACCGCTGCCATTACCACTGTTCTTTCCCAAAAAGGTATGGCACAAGCTCAAGCTTATGACCAAATCGATAAAGCTCCAGAAGAAAGAGAACGCGGAATTACCATTTCTACCGCTCACGTAGAGTACGAAACCGAAAACCGTCACTATGCTCACGTTGACTGCCCAGGTCACGCTGACTATGTTAAAAACATGATTACCGGTGCTGCACAAATGGACGGTGCAATCCTGGTAGTATCCGCTGCTGACGGTCCAATGCCACAAACTCGTGAGCACATCCTGCTCTCTCGCCAAGTAGGTGTTCCATACATCGTTGTATTCTTGAACAAATGCGACATGGTTGACGACGAAGAGCTTCTCGAACTGGTTGAAATGGAAGTTCGTGATCTTCTCTCCGAGTACGACTTCCCAGGAGATGAAATTCCAGTCATCAAAGGTTCTGCTTTAAAAGCTCTTGAAAACCCAACTGGTGAAGAAGCAAAATGCATCTTCGAATTGATGGAAGCAGTTGACAGCTACATTCCAGAACCAGAACGTGATGTTGATAAAAACTTCTTGATGCCAATCGAGGACGTATTCTCCATCACCGGTCGTGGTACCGTTGCTACCGGACGTGTTGAGCGCGGAACCATCAAAACAGGTGAAGAAGTTGAAATCGTTGGTTTGGGTGAAACCCGCAAAACCGTATGTACCGGTATCGAGATGTTCCGTAAAATCCTTGACCAAGCTCAAGCTGGTGACAACATCGGTGCTCTCTTGCGTGGTATCGATCGTAAAGACGTACAACGTGGTCAAGTACTTGCTAAACCAGGTTCTGTAAACCCACACACCAAATTTAAAGCGCAAGTTTACGTTCTCACCAAAGAAGAAGGTGGACGTCATACCCCATTCCTAAACGGTTATCGTCCACAATTCTACTTCCGTACCACTGACGTAACTGGCGTAATCAAATTGCCAGAAGGCGTTGAAATGTGCATGCCTGGTGACAACGTAGAAATGGAAGTAGAACTCATCGCTCCAATCGCTATTGAAGATGGTACCCGCTTCGCTATCCGTGAAGGTGGACGCACCGTAGGTGCAGGTTCCGTAACTGCGATCATCGAGTAATTTGATTAAAAAGACTACTGGTCAATGCCAGTAGTCTTTTTTGTTACGATCTAAATTCGATATAAGCCAGCCACTAGCCAGATAAAAGGCTAATCAGGTGGCTTTGTTTTGGACTCTTTCTTTATATAGCTTATTGCATAATTGATGAAAGATTTCTTCCAACTCCTCTTGGTTCAATTGCATTCGAATAGCAGTTTGAATGGCTTCTGTCAGGGATTGTTTAACCATTTTCTCTTTATACTGTTTACTTTGTTCAGTTTCGACTTCGGCGACAAATGTTCCTCTCCCTTGTCTTGTATAAATAAGTCCTTCATATTCCAAGTCCTGATAAGCTCGACGTGTTGTAATGACACTACAGGATAAATCCTGTGCGAGCGCTCGAATCGATGGCAGTGAGGTGCCGGGGGGCAGTTGACCGCTGATAATGAGATCTCTAAGCTGTTGCTTAATTTGATGATAGATGGGTTCTGAACTGTGAAGGTCGACTTGGATTGGTAACAAGATCGGAATCACCCCCCGTATAAACTGTTTCTATAAACTCCGTTAGTTATTTTACTAGATAACAGGCTGATCCATCCATATAGTGTAAGTGAACCGGTTCCAATGGTAAACAGTCTGTTAGTTTGAATGGCCTGTATCCATTTTAAAATGATTGGAGAGGGAACCATCTGCTCCAAGGAGCTTAAATAAGAAATTTCTTTACATGCCCAAACTTTTTCCCTCATGGATGATCCACCTTCAGGCCTTTTTTACGATGAAACTGAGTCAGCTCAGTAACGATCTCTTCTACATTCATCGCTGTTACTTCTAAAACGGATATGTTTTTAGCATTGAGTGCTTCAAGCGTTTGAGATGATTGGGAACTGATCATACGTGTGGAATGCTATGTTCAATACGAATAACTCCAGGGATTTCTTCCAGGTTTTGTATGGTCTCCGCAAGCCAAATAGTACGCCACTGTTCAATCAATTAAAGTATCTTTCTCAAACGTTCCGATCATGATACCGCCATCCATTAAGGTAATATGGTCAGCGATTTTATGAATTTCTTCAGCTGAATGAGTGGCAATCAGGATGGTACGATCTCCGTTTTGCATCCATTCATCGATTTGATCATAGAAAATTTGCTTGGACATAAAGTCGTAGCCGTTAGTTGGTTCATCTAGTAACATGAGACGGGTATGACAAGACACGGCGAGTGAAAAAAGCAATTTGCGCTGATTTCCTGTCGATAGATCCTTGTAGGCTGTTCGTTCGGGAATGGCAAATTGATGGAGTAGACTGGCAAATGTGCGATCATTCCAGTTTGGATACCACTGTTTGTAAAAAAGGGCAAGCTTTTTTGCTGTCCATCTTTCAGGACCGAGATAGTTGGGTGGAACATAGCTGATTTGTTGTTTAATTTCTTTTTCTTGTTTGGGATAAGCCATATCAAATACAGAGATATGACCTTGATCTGGAAGAACCAAACCCATTATTAATTGAAACAGGCGGCTCACCTCGAAATAAAAGAACTTTATCTTAGTTGGAAAAGTGGAACACAGAGTTGTAAAAATGGCGCTTGTAACCCTGGTTTTGGATTATCAAGATGAAAAGCCGTTTCCATTACTTCACATTTATGCCTGATTGGGAATCCCATCTCATTTCAAGTTTTTTAAAATCCCCATCTTGCAAATATGAAGTGCTGCAATCCCCAGTCCAATAAGAAGAAAGGAGCCAATAATCCCAAATGATTCGGCAAGTTGAAAAAGGAGCCAGATCATAGGTTTTTGCGTTATGATCAAGATGCTTGAAAAAGTGGCAATCAGGATAAACGAATAAATCGAACAATTCCACGTGTATTTTTTGGGTCATGATGAACCGGACATATATTTCATTTTTTAAACAGTTAAAGAGTTGCCAGTAAAAAATGACTGGCAACCTTTTTTCAATTAATGGGGTAATAATCGTTGTGGGTGTTTAAATATTCTGCTTCCAAGATAAATGGCAACTACGATGGTTACTATACTGGATGCAATGGCGATCAGAGTATGGGATAAAGTCAAAACTTTATTTGCACCCTCAAAAAGTACAGCTTGAATATTGACAAAAGGAATGAAGAAATATGTTTGGGGTAGCTGATCTTCTTGAACTCCAAATGCCAGGTAAAAAGTGATAATCATGGGAAGCATCATGACAGGGGACAGATAACCTTGTGCTTCCTTGAATGATTTGGCAAATGTACTAATCATGAGTAATAAAGCAGCACATGTTCCAATGTAGAGAAGGAGGAGGATCATAATCCCGATCAGATTCGGTATCGAAAGTGCCAGAATCCACTTGGTATCAATCAGTTTCATATTTTCAAGCCAAGGTTGTACAGAAAGATAAGATGTGATGGACAAAATAACAGAAATGAGACTGACTAGAGAAACAGCTAGCCACTTCCCGGCCCATATCTTTACCGATGAGAAGGGAAGAGTTAATAGTGAACGCATCGTACCACGTTCTTTTTCACCTGCAATCGCATCAGTGGCAATACCCATACCACCAGTAAGAGAAGAGATTCCGATGATCAAAGATAACATGTAAAATCCTGTGAATTTACTTAAAAATGAATCTTCCTTACCGGGTGTTTGATCAATGAGTAATTTCCAATTGGACTGTTTATCTGCTGGTAATTGCTTGTTGACATTTAACTTTAGTACATAATTTTCGATTTGTGTTTGTAATAAAGGATCTGGATTCTTATCGGATACGTACATTTTGATTTGTTTGTTATTGCTATCGATGTCCAAGTATAATGGAGATTTTCCGTCTTTGACCTCTTTGGCTGGGACTTTTGCCACATAAGTTTTGACACCTGTTGCTTTTGTAAATTGATCACGACTGTCTTGGCTCCATGCGGAAGATACAGCAATTTTCGGTTCTTCGGGTTGGTTCGCCTGCATTTTATCCAATCCTACTAGCAGAGCAGGCCATAAAAGAAGAGGAAGAAGAACGACCAAAAAGAAGTTACGACGATCTCGAAACTGCTCTAGCAACTCTTTCTTAAAAATTAACCAAGTCGCTCTCATTTTGTGTTCCTCCAATCACTTTACGCATAATCGCTGTCAAATTTTTCGTTTGCATTTTGTTATATAACTCCGTTAATGTCCCCTGATAACTGACAGCCCCTTTTTGCAAAATCACTACTTGTGAACAGAGCGCTTCGACTTCTTCCATGATGTGTGTTGAGAAGATTATCGTTTTGCCTCGGAATTTGATTTCTTTGAGCATATCCTGAAAGGAGAGACTGGCTGCGATATCTAATCCAGTTGTGGGCTCATCCAGTAAGATGATGTCTGGATCGTGAATAAGGGTACGTAGAATCGTTACTTTTTGATGATTTCCTTTGGACAGTTCACTCGCTTGTTTATGAAGATGTGGAGTCAGCTGCAATACTTCAGCCCATTCTTTGATGCGTTTTTCATAGACTTCTTTGGTTACACCATAAAATTCAGCAAAGTAAGCAATGTTTTCATAAGCAGTTAACCGATGATAAAGACCTGTATCACTGCCGAAGAGTAACCCGACATGTTTTTTGACAAATAGCGGATCTTTCTGCACATCTTTTCCGAGGATTTTTACTTCTCCTGATGTAGGTGGGATCAGCCCGACTAAAATCTGGAGCAAAGTGGATTTTCCAGCACCGTTTGCCCCTAGAAGTCCGACTACCTCTCCTTTATGGACTGAAAATTCGACTTCTTTCAGAGCGGTTGTTTTTCCAAATTGTTTACTTAGCTTCTTTATCTCAATAACGTGATCCATCATGATGAAACCTCCCTAAAGGAATGGAGTGTGTATCTCAGGAGTCATTTCGCATATAGAGTTCATACTGTGTATGTTTATATTAACAGTATAATGGCATTGCATCATTGTCAATAGTTTTTTGCTATTTTTAAATAAAAAAATCCTCAAACACGAAGTGCTGAGGAGTTGATGTGAAACAGATTGGAGGAGAACACATGGATCGCTTGGTCCATATCCTGTCAGAAGATGGGATTGCCCAGGCATCACCCGAATCAAGTCGTGTGAGTGTTCAATCGAAATCGTTCATCTGAAGAAGAATCACGGTGAGTTTGTTCTATGTTGTCTATAGAAAAAGCGCATGTCTCATATTTAAAACGTTTTCAGTTGTCCCCACTGATTTTCATAGACAAGTGTTTTTAACGGGAGCCGTGATTTCCAGCCCAGTTCCTCCAGCATCGGCTTTTTCGGAAATTGAGTGGGATAACCGATACAAAGATAGGCTACCAATTCCACCCCTGCAGGTAGTCTCAAGATTTGTTTCACTTCTTGTTGATTGATTAAGCTTACCCAACCAATTCCAATTCCTTCTGCACGGGCCGCCAGCCACATGTTTTGAATCGCCAGGCAAGTGCTATACAAGTCTGTTTCAGGCATGGGGCTCCTGCCAAGAACAAATGGGGCATCACGATTTCGGTCGCAAGTTACTGCAATATTAATCGGTGCTTCCATGATACCTTCCAATTTCAGTTTGCGATATAGTTCTTTTCGCTCATCTTCAGATAAGACTTGCAATTGTTCCCGATTGGTTTCTTCAAAAGAAGCTTTAATTTTTTGTTTGATTTCCTGCGAAGTAATAAGAATAAAGTTCCAGGGTTGCATAAATCCCACTGATGGGGCATAGTGGGCAGCTTCCAAGATTCGCTGTAATGCATCTTCAGGAACAGGATCACTAGCGAAATGCCGAATATCGCGTCGTGCACGGATCAAGCGATAAATGACTTCCTGTTCTTGCTTGGAAAATGTATCGCTCATGAGATATCACCTTCTTATGAAAATCGGAGGGGAATGGAAAAGAAAGGTAAGAGAATAGGCGATGAGGATGAGAAGAGTAGATGAGTCTGTTTATTCAAGATCTTATATTTTTATTATAAACTTTTCTATTTAGTAACGGCACATATTAATATAGATCATGTTTCTACAAAAAAACTAGTTTCCACCAGGAAGTGGAGACTAGTTTTTTTGTACGAGTTAACGATCGGAGCCTAGCGGTTTATAGTCCGCGATCAGTGTTAAAATTTTTTTGGCGAATTGGGCTTCCTTGGGATCGGAAAACGGATCGGAAACAATATTATCCAAATATGTATAAATATAAGTCAATGTTAACGCCTTTTCTTTTTCGCTTTTACTGGTAATCTGATGGTGAATTTCTCTGGGTACCATAATCAGCTCTCCTCTCCATAAGATGCAGTTAATAATAGAATACCCATTATTGCTAATCATTTCCACAACCAATATCTAATGAATTTTGCTCATTGTCATATCCTAATGGTTAAAATCAAAGGTTACTTTTAACTGGTAATTTTGTTATAATTTGAAGCTGTACATTTGAAATATAAGGGTTGGGTGAGGGGCTTATGATAAAGAGGGTTCAAAAGATCAGGTGTTAAAAAACTGGTTCCGGTTAGAGCAATACTCGACATCCATCAAGCAGGAATTATTGGCAGGTGTTGTCTCTTTTTTTACCATTGTATATATCGTGGTGATTAATGCCTCTATTTTAGCCGATGCAGGAATTCCTTTTGAAGCAGGAGTGATTGCCACCGTTCTATCTTCTTTTGTGGGTTGCTTCCTGATGGGACTTTGGAGTAATACACCGATTATTTTGGTACCGGGAATGGGTGTAAATGCCTTATTTGTTTATACCATTGTAAAGATGATGGGACTTTCTTGGCAAGAAGCATTGGCAGCTGTAAGTATATCCGGGATCATTTTTATGGCAGTTGCTTTTACCCGTTTATCTGATTTCATTATGAAGGCGATTCCGAACTCATTAAAAGAGGCTACTACCGTTGGTATTGGGATTTTCCTGACATTTATCGGCCTGCAAAAAGGTGGCATTGTGGTAGCGAATAAAACAACATTTGTTTCGTTGGGGAATTTAAGCAGTCCACAAGTGATTGTGACCGTTATTACTTTAATGCTGACATTGGTTTTGTTTGTCCGTGGCGTGTCCGGGCATTTTTTGATCAGTATGGCTTGCGGAACGGTGATTGCACTGTTATTTGACTTAGTGGATCTAAAGGAAGTCCACCCAACGAATCTTCCGTTGAAGAGCTATTGGAACGTTTTTGCCCATCTTTCTTTGGCCAAGTGGACAAGTCTCATTTTTTGGATCGCTACATTTTCACTGGCCATGGTGGTTGTGTTTGAAAATATAGGACTCGTGCATGGATATGTTCAGTTACTGAATCGCCCGGACGCAAGAGCCCGTATTTTGCAGGCCAATGCTATATCCGTAGTTAGCTGTGGTTTATTTGGAACAAGCCCTACGGTTTCTACTGTAGAGACCGTAGCCGGAATTACAGTTGGAGGTCGGACCGGTCTCACAGCGATAACGACAGGCTGTTTATTTTTGGTGTCACTTCTTATTATTCCTTATATTAAGTTGATCCCTGATAGTGCGATTGCTCCTGTTTTAATCCTGATCGGAGGGTTAATGATTCAAAGCATCCAAAATATAGATTTTAAGGATTTGACAGAGGGTTTACCGGCATTTTTCATTATTGTACTGATCCCTTTCACTTACAGTATTGTGGATGGGATTGCTTTTGGATTTATTGCATATCCTTTGTTAAAGCTGGCATTGGGCAGGAAAAATGAAGTCGCAAAGCCTCTTTATTTCATTGCGACCCTGTTTTTGCTAAGTCTCATTTTGCATTGAGTGGTTTAAAGATGGGAAACTGCTGATCCTGTAAGGGGTTAGCAGTTTTTGTTTGTATACATAAGGTTAATTGAATCTTAATTTATGTTAGAAGGGATTACCCAAGAATCCTACGGCTTCAGCCGTGTGGAGTGTCAATCGTTTCTACCAAAGAGTATAAAGTGAAAAGACAAGCACAAGAACAAGTGATCAATGAAATTCGGAGTGAGTTATTGGGTACCAAAGAAAACCAGAGGAAAACCGTTGCGTTAAGTTTGTTATTGAATAAAACAAAGCTGCTAAGCGATTATTTTTCTAATTATGAGAAAATCAGCTAAAAACCCGGATAGAAGAGTTAAAAGAAAGCAAACCGGAAAGTGAATGGGTGCGTTTGGCAAATCAGGCCATTGAGGAAATTTCTGCTGTGATTGCAACCCTTGCATCTGCTGGAGGAGCGTAAAGAAGAACAAAAAGATGTCATCTCCGTAGAGTTGTGGAGGAGATGGCATTTTTGTTTCGTGATAGATGCGTATGTTGTTGAACAAAGGGGATGAAAAAAATGTCTGATTTCCATAAAACGGAGGGATGGGTTCTTTGCGGTGTGACTCTGATGGGACAGAAGTCGCCACGGAGAAAGAACCCCATCCCGAAGCAAGGAAGAAACGGATCCATATTTTAAGGGGTTTTTTTGTCGTGTGGAACCATTTATCCCATTAAATCTGAAAAAAACATGGAATTTCTCTTGCAAGTACTTTACTTTTTCAGTATAATAGCTAGCGTTGGTCTCTATGAACAGCGATGAAGTGGAAGGTTGCCGACACACCCGGCCCCTTTGCCATGGTCGGGAGGGAAATTTCCACAGAGAAGTTCATTTTTCAAAATGAGCGAGAAGGAGGTACATGAATGGCAAAACAAAAAATTCGCATTCGGCTCAAAGCGTATGACCACCGCATTTTGGATCAATCCGCAGTGAAGATTGTTGATACAGCGAAGCGGACAGGTGCACAGGTTTCCGGTCCAATTCCGCTCCCTACTGAAAAAGCGGTTTATACCATTTTGCGGGCGGTTCACAAATATAAAGATTCTCGTGAGCAATTCGAAATGCGCACTCATAAACGTCTCATTGACATTATTAACCCAACTCAACAAACTGTTGATGCGTTGATGAGATTGGATTTGCCATCTGGTGTAGACATCGAAATCAAATTATAATGGGCCAGTTTCTAAAGCTAGGAGGTGTACAAGGTGAAAGGTATTCTCGGTAAAAAGATTGGGATGACCCAGATCTTCAACGAAGATGGCGTTGTAATCCCTGTTACCGTCATCCAAGCAGGTCCATGTGTAGTACTGCAAAAGAAAGAGCAGGAAAAGGACGGTTATGAAGCGATTCAGCTCGGTTTTGATGAGAAGAAAGAACATCGCGCCAATCGCCCAGAGCTCGGCCATGCCAAAAAGGCGAATGCCAAACCACAAAAGTTTATTCGCGAAATCCGTGGCGTAAACTTGGCTGACTATGAGCTGGGTAGCTTGGTTAAAGCTGATATCTTCAGCGAAGGTGAATTGGTAGACGTAACCGGTACTTCCAAAGGAAAAGGATTTGCTGGTGCGATCAAGCGTCATAATCAAGCACGTGGACCAATGAGTCACGGTTCTCGTTATCATCGTGGCCCAGGTTCGTTGGGACCAATCGCTCCAAACCGTGTATTTAAAGGTCAAACCTTACCAGGCCGCATGGGTGGAGAAAAAGTGACCATCCAAAATCTTGAAGTAGCTCGTGTAGATGCAGAGCGTAACTTGATTTTGGTGAAAGGATCTGTACCAGGTCCAAGAAACAGTTATGTTATCATTAAATCTGCTGTAAAAGCTTCGAAGTAATTGATTGAAGGAAGGGAGGATTTATCATGCCAAAGGTACAAGTGCTAGATATGAACGGCCAGCAAGTTGGAGAGATTGAGTTATCTGAAACTGTATTTGGCATTACTCCAAATGAGGCCGTATTGCATGAGGCTGTTGTGATGCAGCAAGCATCCTTGAGACGTGGTACTCATGCAACCAAAAATCGGGCAGCTGTACGTGGTGGCGGTAAGAAGCCATGGCGTCAGAAAGGTACTGGTCGTGCTCGTGCTGGTAGCATTCGTTCTCCTCTTTGGGTAGGCGGTGGTGTTGTATTCGGACCACAACCACGTAGCTATGCATACAAATTACCAAAAAAAGTTCGTCGTCTTGCGATCAAATCTGCTCTTTCCTCTAAAGTGAAAGACAATGAGTTGGTTGTACTTGATAAATTGCAACTGGAGCAACCAAAAACTCGTGAAATGGTAAAAGTGTTAAACAATCTGGGTGCAGACAGAAAAGCACTCGTTGTTACAGACAACCTGGAAGAAAACGCAGTTCTATCCGCACGGAACATTCCAGGAGTAAAACTGATCCATGCAGATGGATTAAACGTGCTTGATGTACTGTATCATGATAAATTGATTCTTACTCGTGGTGCAGTAGGTCGCGTTGAGGAGGTGCTTGGCCAGTGAAAGACCCACGCGATATTATCCACCGTCCAGTAATTACCGAACAATCTACGGAACTTATGGAGCAAGGTAAATATGTATTCGAAGTAGATGTTCGTGCTAACAAGGTGGAAATTAAACAAGCGATCGAAAAAATCTTCGATGGTGTGAAAGTGGAGAAAGTAAACACCATGCGTGTTCCTGGCAAACAAAAGCGTTATGGTCGTTTCACCGGTCGCACACCTGAGCGCAAAAAAGCGATCGTGAAACTAGCCCCAGACAGCAAGCCAATTGAAATCTTTGAAGCGTAAGCATGATACCATAGGATAAAGGAGGGAAACTGAAGTGGGTATCAAACATTTTAAGCCGGTGACACCATCTCGTCGTCACATGACTGTTTCGACCTTTGAAGAAATCACCACCGATAAACCGGAAAAGTCTTTGCTAGTGAACTTGCCAAAGAAGTCCGGACGTAACAACCAAGGTAAAATTACTGTACGCCATCAAGGTGGTGGACATAAGCGGAAATACCGGATCATCGATTTTAAACGCAATAAAGATGGAATTCCAGGTAAAGTAGCAACCATCGAGTATGATCCGAACCGTTCCGCAAACATCGCACTTATTCATTATCGCGATGGAGAAAAACGCTATATCCTGGCTCCTCACGGATTAAAAGTAGGCATGGAAATCATGTCCGGTCCTGATGCAGATATCCGTGTAGGAAATGCATTGCCACTTCGTAATATCCCAGTAGGTACGGTAATCCACAATATCGAGCTGAAACCAGGCCGTGGTGGACAATTAGTACGTGCAGCAGGAGCTTCTGCACAGTTACTGGGTAAAGAAGGGAAATATGCGATCATTCGTCTAACCTCTGGCGAAACCCGCATGATTCTTCTGGATTGCCGTGCAACTGTTGGTCAAGTAGGTAACTTGGATCATGAGTTGATTAACATTGGTAAAGCGGGTCGTTCCCGTTGGTTAGGTAAACGTCCAACCGTTCGTGGATCTGTAATGAACCCGGTAGATCACCCACACGGTGGTGGTGAAGGTAAAGCACCAATCGGACGTAAGTCGCCAATGACTCCATGGGGTAAACCAACACTTGGTTACAAAACCCGTAAGAAAAACAAGGCGTCTGATAAATACATTATCCGTCGTCGTAAAAAATAAACAACAATTTAATTCAGCCTCACTCGAAGGGAGGTACTATTTATGGGCCGCAGCTTAAAGAAAGGACCTTTTGCTGATCATCACCTTTTGAAAAAAGTGGAAGAACTCAATGCGAAAAACGAAAAACGCGTGATTAAAACCTGGTCTCGTCGTTCTACAATTTTTCCTGAGTTCGTTGGTCACACGTTTGCGGTTCACGATGGTCGCAAACACGTCCCTGTTTATGTAACAGAAGACATGGTCGGACATAAACTGGGTGAGTTTGTGCCAACCCGTACTTTCAAAGGTCACGCTGGTGACGATAAGAAAACACGCAAACGGTAGAGGATAGGTTAACGAGAGAGGAGGTAAGTCCATGTCTGCAAAAGCCGTTGCACGTTATGTGCGGATTGCTCCACGCAAAGCACGCCTAGTTATCGATTTGATTCGCGGTAAATCTGTAGATGATGCATTAGCTATCCTGAAATTTACTCCTCGTGCCGCCTCACCGATTATTGAAAAAGTGCTTTTGTCTGCGGTAGCGAATGCTGAGCATAACCACAACATGGATCGCAACCGTCTGGTAGTAGCAAAAGCATATGTGGATGAGGGGCCAACATTGAAACGTTATATGCCACGTGCGATGGGTCGTGCGAGCCGGATTAACAAGCGCACCAGCCACATCACCGTGGTTGTTGAAGAAAAATAACCATGATGAAATAAGGAGGGAAGAAGGTTGGGTCAAAAGGTAAGTCCTATTGGTCTGCGCGTAGGAATTATTCGTGACTGGGATTCCAAATGGTATGCAGACAAAGACTATGCTGATCTGTTGCATGAAGACATTAAGATCCGTGATTACGTGAAAAAACGTTTAAAAGACGCAGCCGTTTCCCGTATCGAGATCGAACGTGCGGCAAACCGCGTGAATATCACGATCCATACGGCGAAACCAGGAATGGTTATCGGTAAAGGCGGTTCTGAAGTTGAAGCATTGCGTCTGGCTCTCGCTAAACTGACGAACAAAAAAGTGCACATCAATATTCATGAGATCAAAAATCCTGAACTTGATGCACTTTTAGTAGCTGAAAACATTGCACAACAATTGGAGCGTCGTGTATCTTTCCGCCGTGCGATGAAACAGGCAATTCAACGCGTTATGCGTGCTGGCGCGAAAGGTGTTCGCACAATGGTGAGCGGACGTCTGGGTGGTGCGGATATCGCTCGTAGTGAAGGTTATAGTGAAGGTACTGTACCGCTTCATACCTTGCGTGCAGATATCGACTATGGTTTTGCTGAAGCACATACCACTTATGGTCGGATCGGTGTCAAAGTATGGATTTATCGTGGTGAAGTACTTCCTACCAAAAATAAGGGTGAAGTGGAAGGAGGCGAGTAATCCATGTTAATGCCTAAGCGTGTGAAATTCCGTCGTCAACACCGCGGCAGAATGAAGGGTCGTGCAAAAGGTGGCACGGAAGTAACGTTCGGTGAATACGGTTTGCAAGCATTGGAGCCATCTTGGATTACTAACCGTCAAATCGAGGCTGCACGTGTTGCGATGACTCGCTATATCAAACGTGGTGGGAAAGTGTGGATCAAAATTTTCCCAGATAAACCCATTACCCAAAAACCGTTAGAGGTACGGATGGGTAGCGGTAAAGGTTCCCCAGAAAAATGGGTAGCAGTAGTAAAGCCAGGAAAAATCATGTTTGAATTGGCAGGCGTACCAGAAGAAGTAGCTCGTGAAGCAATGCGTCTTGCTGCAAACAAACTTCCAATCAAAACGAAATTTGTAAAACGTGAGGCGGGTGGAGCAAATGAAAGCTAAAGAGCTAGTAGAATTGACCACCGCCGAGATCGAGCAAAAGCTCGCACAGTACAAAGAAGAACTGTTCAACCTCCGTTTCCAAAAAGCGATCGGGCATTTGGAAAACCCAGCTCGTCTGCGCCAGGTGCGCAAAAATATCGCTCGTTGTAAAACGGTACTCCGTGAGCGTGAACTGGGCATCGAAAGGAGGAAACAGGGATGAGCCAGCGCACAACGCGCCGTAAAGTACGTGTCGGCAGAGTGGTCAGCGATAAAATGGATAAAACAATCGTTGTCAGTGTAGAGACTTATAAAAGACATCCTTTATACGGTAAACGTGTAAAATACACGAAAAAATTTAAAGCTCATGATGAGCTGAACCAAGCAAAAGTGGGCGATATTGTACGGATCATGGAAACTCGTCCGCTATCCAAAGAAAAACGTTGGCGTTTAGTTGAGATTGTAGAAAAAGCAGTCATTATCTAATGTGCACGTGTTGATCTTAAGCCGGAAGGAGGAAAAACGATGATTCAACCACAAAGTCGCCTTCGTGTTGCAGACAACTCCGGTGCTAAAGAAATTATGTGCATTCGCGTGTTAGGTGGCTCCAAAAAGTCATCTGCAGGCATTGGCGATATCATCGTAGCTTCTGTAAAACAAGCAACACCCGGTGGCGTTGTTAAGAAGGGCGACGTAGTGAAGGCAGTAATCGTACGAACTGTACGTCCTACTCGTCGTCCTGATGGATCTTACATCCGTTTCGATGAAAATGCTGCCGTTATTATTAAAGAAGATAAGAGCCCAAGAGGTACCCGTATTTTTGGACCTGTAGCTCGTGAATTGCGTGAGCGCGACTTTATGAAAATCATTTCTCTGGCGCCAGAGGTCATTTAAGAATAAATCAAGTGAGTCACACCCCGAATAAGTGAGGAGGTGCAAGAAGCATGGCAGCTAAGAAAACAGCAAACAAGCCGAGCAAACTGCATATCAAAAAAGGCGATACGGTTATTATCATGCGTGGAAAAGAAGCGCCTTACTTTGATGAGAACGGCAAAAAGGTATACACAAAAGGTCGGGTTATCAAAGTTTTCCCTAAGGAACAACGGGTGCTTGTAGAAGGATGCAACATGGTGAAAAAGCATTCTCGTCCAACCCAAGCAAACCCACAAGGTGGAATCATTGAAAAAGAAGCACCGATTCATGTTTCTAACGTGATGATCGAAGATCCAAAAACCAAAGAACCGACCCGGATCGGCTATAAATTCATCGAAGGCAAAAATGGCGAAAAGAAAAAAGTGCGTTATGCCAAAAAATCTGGTGAAATTCTTGATAAATAATGTACTGGAAGAAGGGAGGTCAATCTCATGGCAGCTCGTTTGAAAGAACTGTACCTCAAAGAGGTTACCCCTGCATTGATGAAGAAGTTCAACTACAAATCCCCAATGCAAGTACCAAAGATCGAAAAAATCGTCATCAACATGGGGCTTGGTGAAGCGGTTCAAAACTCAAAAGTACTGGATTACGCAGTAGCAGATCTTGCTGCGATCTCTGGTCAAAAGCCAGTGATTACCCGTGCGAAAAAATCGATTGCCGGTTTTAAAGTACGTGAAGGAATGCCAATCGGAGCGAAAGTTACGCTTCGTGGCGAGCGCATGTATCATTTCTTGGATAAGCTGATGAACGTGGCCTTGCCTCGGGTTCGTGACTTCCGTGGTGTTTCTCCAAAATCATTTGATGGACGTGGAAATTACACTTTGGGATTGAAAGAACAATTGATTTTCCCAGAGATCGATTATGATAAAATCGATAAAGTTCGCGGTATGGACGTTGTGATTGTAACCTCTGCAGAAACGGATGAAGAAGCTCGTGAACTTTTGACATTGATGGGAATGCCATTCCGTAAGTAAAAGAACGGAACAAATATAAAACAAAAAAGGAGGGAATCAAGTGGCCAAAAAGTCGATGATCGCCAAAGCAAAACGCAAGCCCAAATTCAAAGTTCGTGCATACACTCGCTGTGAACGTTGCGGGCGCCCACATGCGGTTTTGCGCAAATTCCGGTTGTGTCGTATCTGCTTCCGTGAATTGGCTTATAAAGGGCAGATTCCCGGCGTGAAAAAAGCAAGTTGGTAAATAAGGAAGGAGGGACTTCAGTATGGTAATGACAGATCCTATTGCTGATATGCTGACCAGAATCCGTAACGCCAACATGGTTCGCCATGAGAGTGTTGAGGTTCCAGCTTCTCGTATGAAACGGGAAATCGCTGAGATTTTAAAACGCGAAGGTTTCATTCGTGATGCTGAGTATATCGACGATAACAAGCAAGGGATCATCCGCATTTTCTTGAAGTACGGACCAAACAACGAGAAAGTGATCACTGGCTTGAAGCGGATTAGTAAACCAGGTCTTCGCGTATATTGCAAAGCAAATGAAATTCCACGTGTTCTTCGTGGTCTGGGTATTGCAATCCTGTCTACTTCCAAAGGCATCATGACCGATAAAGAAGCACGTCAACACAACGTTGGTGGCGAAGTAATTGCATACGTCTGGTAAGATATGTAGAAGGATGGAGGTGACAACATGTCTCGGATTGGTAAGAAACCAATCGCGATTCCAAGCGGTGTGGAAGTTAAAATTGACGGAAACACGGTCACAGTGAAAGGACCAAAAGGTTCTTTAACCCGTGAATTCCATTCTGATATCAAAATCAAGCTGGAAGAAAATCAGCTTGTTGTTGAACGTCCAAGTGATCAACGGGATCATCGCGCATTACATGGAACAACTCGTAGCCTGCTGGCGAACATGGTAGAAGGAGTAACCAACGGTTTCTCCAAAACCCTGGAGTTGGTTGGTGTAGGTTATCGTGCGAATAAAAAAGGAAATACTGTTGTATTGAGCGTTGGCTACTCTCATCCGGTTGAAGTACCCCAACCTGAAGGAATTGAACTGGAAGTTCCTGCACAAAACCAAATCGTGGTAAAAGGAATTGACAAACAACTGGTTGGTCAAGTTGCGGCTAATATTCGTGCGATTCGTGAACCAGAGCCATACAAAGGTAAAGGGATTAAATATATCGATGAGCACATCAGACGTAAAGAAGGTAAGACCGGTAAGTAATGCAGCTTAAAGAGGAAGGGAGTGAGCTAGACCGTGCTAAAAAAAGTAGATCGGAATAAAAAGCGGAAAAAACGTCATCTACGTGTGCGTAAAAAAGTTTTTGGAACTCCAGAGCGTCCACGTTTGAACATTTTCCGTTCCAATAAAAACATTTACGCACAAGTGATTGATGACACCAAAGGTGTTACTTTGGTATCTGCTTCCACTTTGGATAAAGAATTTAATCATGAAGGAAGTGGAGCAACGGTTGAAGCTGCACGTGTTGTTGGAGAAATGATCGCAAAACGCGCACAGGAAAAAGGGATTAAACAAGTGGTATTTGATCGCGGTGGATACCTCTATCATGGTCGTGTGAAAGCATTAGCAGAAGGTGCAAGGGAAGGAGGTTTAGAGTTTTGAGCAAGCAAAAGAACAAGAAAGACGCAGCGCATACAGATTTTATTGAGAAAGTGGTTAACATTAACCGCGTAGCGAAAGTTGTGCAAGGTGGTCGTCGCTTTAGCTTCAGTGCGCTGGTTGTCGTAGGTGACGGTAAAGGTAAAGTAGGTGCGGGAATCGGTAAAGCAGCCGAAGTACCAGAAGCGATTCGTAAAGGTGTAGAAGCTGCGAAAAAGAACATGATTACTGTTCCCCTTTATGGAACCACGATTCCACACGAAGTGATCGGACATTTCGGTGCTGGTGAAGTGTTGATGAAACCAGCATCCAAAGGTACGGGAGTTATTGCTGGTGGTGCAGTCCGTGACGTACTGACTGTAGCGGGTGTTGGTGATATTCTCACGAAGTCAACCGGTTCAAATAACCCAATCAATATGGTTCGTGCAACTCTTGAAGGTCTCAAGAACTTGAAGCGTCCGGAAGATGTTGCAAGACTGCGCGGAAAATCTGTAGAAGAATTGTTAGGATAAGGAGGGATGACCGTGGCAAAGAGACTTTCGATTACCCTTAAACGGAGCATGATTGGCCGTCCGGAAGTCCAACGTGTCACCCTGCGCACGCTCGGTCTCAAAAAGCGGGAACAGACCGTAATCCACCAAGATAATCCAGCTATCCGCGGGATGATCGAGAAGGTCAAACACTTGGTCGAAGTGAAAGAAATCAGCGAGTAATGTGCAGGACATGTTGAAGAGGAGGTGCGAGCGATGAAATTGCATGAGTTAAAACCAGCTCCTGGATCTCGGAAGAAGAAGAAACGCGTAGGACGCGGTATTGCTGCTGGACAAGGTAAAACAGCTGGTCGCGGTCATAAAGGGCAGAAGGCTCGTTCCGGTGGCGGTGTACGTCCTGGTTTCGAGGGTGGTCAAAACCCTATCTACAGACGTTTGCCAAAACGTGGATTTACGAATCCAAATCGTGTAGAATATGCGATTATCAATCTGGATACCTTAAATCGTTTCAGTGAAGGAACCGTCGTGACTCCAGAGCTTCTTGTACAAGAAGGGATTGTGAAAAACCTAAAAGGCGGTTTAAAAGTATTAGGAGATGGAGAACTCAAAGTAAAAGTGACTGTAAAAGCTCATAAGTTCTCCCGTTCAGCCGCAGAAAAAATTGCTGCTGCTGGTGGAGCGACGGAGGTAATCTAATGTTTCGTACCTTGGGCAACATCTTTAAGGTTGAAGATCTTCGTCGGCGGATTCTGTTTACTTTATTGATGCTGGTCGTATTTCGGATCGGAAGCTTTATTCCGGTCCCAAATACCAATGCAGATGTCATTAAAGCATTAGTAAATCAGAGTCAAGGCGTTTTTAACTTGATTAACGCTTTTTCAGGTGGTTCTTTTACCAACTTTTCCATCTTTGCGATGGGGATTATGCCCTATATTACCGCTTCAATTATTGTGCAACTACTAACCATGGATGTTATACCCGCTTTTTCCCGCTGGGCAAAAGAGGGAGAAGTAGGGCGTCGGAAACTGGCACAGGTTACACGGTATTTTACGATTGCACTAGCTATTATTCAATCGATCGGTCTATCGATTGGTTTTAACAATTATTCGGCAAGCCTGGGTGGTTTAAGTTTTATTGAAGATACCAGTTTTTGGGGATATGCGCTGATTTCTTTAACACTCACAGCAGGTACGGCATTTTTAATGTGGTTGGGTGAACAAATTACAGAGAAGGGAATAGGGAATGGAATTTCCATTATTATCTTTGCTGGGATTCTTTCATCTATTCCTGGGACGATCCAAATGTTGATTCCTGTGCTATTCCCTAAAGGCGGTAATGTTACCATCGGAATTTTGAAGGCCGCTGGTATTGTATTGATCATTGTTTTACTGATTGTAGCCGTGATTTTCATTCAACAGGGTGTTCGAAAAATACCTGTACAATATACAAAACGGATTGTTGGTCGTAAAATGTATGGTGGGCAGTCTACGCACATTCCACTGAAAGTGAATGCGGCTGGTGTGATTCCGATCATTTTTGCGGTATCACTCATCCTTTTCCCACACACAATTGCGAGTTTCTGGAGAGGAAATCCTGTAGCCGACTGGATTATCGTCAATTTTGACTATACGCAAGCTCCACTTGGAATGGTGCTGTATGTCCTCTTTATCATTGGGTTTACTTACTTCTATACATTTGTGCAAATCAACCCAATGCAATTGGCAGACCAACTGAAGAAGCACGGTGGTTTTATACCCGGCGTTCGTCCCGGTAAAACGACCGAAAAATATGTGACGAAAGTCCTAAATCGTTTAACCTTAACGGGTGCGATCTTCCTTGCTTTGATTGCGATATTGCCTGTATTCTTTATTATCCTTGCTGATTTGCCACGATCGATTCAAATTGGTGGTACATCCTTGCTGATCGTAGTCGGAGTTGCTCTGGAAACGATGAAAACGATCGAGAGTCAGCTTATTCAACGTCATTACAAAGGCTTTATGAAAAAATAGTAGAAAGCCCCGGATCCGTCCGGGGGGCCCCTTTCTACCTTCTTTTTGTTCATTGTCAACTACATGCAAATGAACCTCCGCTTACTGCGGACCGCCCGTAGGTTAACGACACCGGGAGGGATGACGCATGAATATTATATTGATGGGATTACCTGGGGCTGGCAAAGGAACTCAAGCTGCACGAATCATTGAAGCTGTAAAAATACCACATATCTCGACTGGAGATATGTTTCGTCAAGCGGTAAAAGATCAGACCGCACTTGGACTGGAAGCAAAATCTTATATGGATAAAGGCCAGCTTGTTCCAGATCGGGTCACGATTGGTATTGTTCGTGAACGATTGGGCAAAGAAGACTGCGCAAATGGTTTTTTACTGGATGGCTTTCCTCGTACCGTTCCTCAAGCAGAAGCACTGGATGAGCTTTTGCGTGATTTAGATCGTGAACTGGATCACGTCATCTATATTGAAGTAGATGAAGAAGAATTGATAAAACGGCTTACAGGTCGTCGCATCTGTCGTCAGTGTGGAGCTACCTATCATCTGGTTTTTGCACCACCAAAGCAAGCGGGCGTTTGTGACCGCTGCGGTGGAGAGCTGTATCAACGTGACGATGATCGTGAAGAAACTGTAAAAAACCGTTTACAGATCAACATGGAGCAAACCCAACATCTACTGAAGTATTATGAGTCTACTGGAAAGCTGAAACGAATTAATGGAAAACAACCGATCGAGCAAGTGACAGATACGATATTGTCACTGATTCGAGGTATGGAGAAATGATTGTTCTAAAATCAGCTAAAGAATTAGAACGCATGAGACAGGCTGGAAAAATTGTATATTTAACTCATCAAGAGTTAAAAAAAGTGATTCAGCCAGGGATCACGACGAAGGAATTAGACTTGATTGCAGAGAAAGTCATTCGTGGATTTGGCGCAATTCCTTCTTTTAAAGGGTATAATGGTTTTCCAGGAAGTATTTGTACCTCAATCAATGAAGAGTTGGTGCATGGGATTCCTGGTAAACGGAAATTAAAGGAAGGAGATATCATTTCCATTGATATCGGCGCTTGTTATGACGGGTATCATGGGGATTCAGCATGGACCTATCCTGTAGGAAATGTGTCGGAAGATGCAAAAAAACTTCTTGAAGTAACCGAGGCTTCGTTGTATAAAGGCTTAGAGCAGGCAAAACCCGGTGCGAGAATCGGAGACATCTCGCATGCGATTCAAAAAGTAGCTGAAGAAGCAGGCTTTTCCATAGTTCGTGAATATGTCGGGCATGGTATTGGTCAAAGCTTGCATGAAGCACCTAGTGTCCCAAACTATGGATTACCGGGTAAAGGACCTCGTTTAAAGCCTGGAATGACACTAGCTGTTGAGCCAATGATCAATGCCGGTAGCCGGTATGTACGAACACTCGATGATGATTGGACGGTTGTGACCACAGATGGTTCTTTATGTGCCCATTTTGAGCATACCATCGCGATCACGGAAGAGGGCTATGAGATTCTAACTACAGCATCTACAGGTGAAGGGTGATGGACGTGACAGTGGCTGACAATCGGCCCAAATTAGGACAGATTGTCCGAGTATTACGTGGCCGCGAGGCAGGGGCTTATGCGATTGTCATTGGCTTTGAAGAACCACACTTTGTTTGGTTGGCTGATGGAGATCAGCGAAAAGTGGACCGTCCGAAAAAGAAAAATGTGAAGCATATTCAACCCACTCATGTGGTGAACGAAGAAATCGCTCGCGTTTTAAAAGACGTCGGTCGTGTGCCCAATGCTATGTTACGGTACGCCCTGAACCAATACCTGCTCCAACATCAATCAGGTGAGCAGAAAGGAGAGTGAGTCGATGGCCAAAGAAGATGTGATCGAGGTGGAAGGAATCGTAAAAGAACCACTACCCAATGCCATGTTTAGAGTGGAATTGGAAAATGGTCACGAAGTTTTGGCGCATGTCTCTGGCAAGATTCGTATGCACTTTATCCGCATTTTGCCAGGAGATAAAGTGACTGTGCAATTATCACCATACGACTTAACCCGGGGACGCATCACTTATCGATACAAGTAAGCCCAACTGGGGAAAGACAGGAGGTAGCCGAAGTGAAAGTAAGACCATCGGTGAAACCCATTTGCGAGAAATGTAAAGTGATTCGTCGCAAAGGGAGAGTTATGGTAATTTGTGAAAATCCAAAGCATAAACAAAGACAAGGTTAAACAAGGAGGTGTAGCTTCATGGCACGTATTGCAGGGATTGACTTGCCACGTGAGAAACGCGTAGAGATTGCTTTAACCTATATCTACGGAATTGGACGGGCAAAATCGAACGAAATTTTAAAAGCGACCGGTGTAAATCCAGATACTCGTGTTCGTGATTTAACGGAAGAAGAAGTAAACAAACTGCGCAGCTACATTGACAAGAATGTAACGGTTGAAGGTGATTTGCGCAGAGAGATCGCTTTAAATATCAAACGTTTGATCGAAATTGGTTGCTATCGTGGAATTCGTCACCGCCGTGGATTGCCTGTTCGTGGTCAAAGAACAAAAACCAATGCTCGTACTCGCAAAGGTCCACGCCGTACGGTAGCGAATAAGAAAAAATAGGATGTAAGGAGGGAGTAAAATGGCAAAACGTAAAACTGCTACGCAGCGCGTAAAACGTCGTGCGAAAAAGAATATAGAGTCCGGAGTGGCACATATTCGCTCCACTTTCAATAACACGATTATTACGATCACTGATCCACGTGGTAATGCTGTAGCTTGGGCAAGTGCTGGAACGGTTGGTTTTAAAGGTAGTCGGAAAAGCACCCCATTTGCAGCTCAGATGGCAGCTGAACAGGCAGCAAAAACTGCGATGGAAAATGGCATGAAATCGGTAGAAGTACTGGTGAAAGGACCTGGTGCTGGTCGTGAAGCAGCAATTCGCAGTTTGCAAGCTGCAGGGTTGGAAGTGAGCCTTATTAAAGATGTGACACCAATTCCTCACAATGGTTGCCGCCCGCCAAAACGTCGTCGTGTTTAATAAGCCCTGCTTTTTCAACGATGGCTTGGTTTAACTTTAAAGAAGTTTGTATATACTGGATAGGACTAGTCCTGTAAAAATGAACCATGTACCTTTATGCATTTTTTCAGTTGAGGGAAGGCTTGTCCGGAACGCGACGTTTCGAAGGAGGGTTTGCGAGCCGTGATTGAAATTGAAAAACCGAAGATAGAAACGGTTGAAATCAGTGAGGATCATCGTTACGGGAAGTTTGTTGTAGAACCTTTAGAGCGTGGATACGGTACGACTCTGGGAAATTCCTTGCGCCGTATTTTGCTTTCATCCCTACCAGGTGCGGCGATTACCACGATTCAAATCGATGGAGTGTTGCATGAGTTCTCCACGATACCTGGTGTTGTAGAAGATACGACAGAAATTATTTTGAACTTGAAGAAGCTGGCTCTCAGAATCCATTCGGATGAAGAGAAAATCCTGGAAATCGATGTCCAAGGTGAAGGCGTTGTTACTGCGGCTGATATTCGTGCGGATAGCGATGTAGAAATCTTGAATCCTGATTTGCACATTGCTACTTTATCCGAGGGTGCACATCTCCGCATGCGGATGACAGCAAACCGTGGACGCGGATATGTTTCTGCGGATAAAAATAAAAAAGAGGATCAGCCGATTGGCGTCATTCCGATCGATTCCATTTACACGCCAATCGAACGGGTTAATTATCAAGTGGAAAATACACGCGTTGGACAAGTAACGAACTACGATAAATTAACCCTGGAAGTTTGGTCGGATGGCAGTTTGATGCCAGATGAAGCTGTAAGCTTGGGTGCAAAAATCCTGAATGAGCACTTGATGCTATTTGTCGGCCTAACTGAAGAAGCAAAAGATGCAGAAATCATGGTGGAAAAAGAAGAAGACAAGAAAGAAAAAGTGATGGAGATGACCATTGAAGAATTGGATCTCTCTGTCCGCTCTTACAACTGTCTGAAACGGGCTGGCATTAATACAGTGCAAGAGCTCACACAAAAATCAGAAGAAGATATGATGAAAGTACGTAACTTAGGACGGAAGTCTTTGGAGGAAGTTCAAGAAAAGCTGGCAGAGCTGGGCTTGAGCTTGCGCAAAGATGACTAATATGCATCAGGGGGAGGGAGTACGATGGCATACGGAAAACTTGGTCGCAATTCTGCAGCGCGCAAAGCTTTGTTCCGTGATCTCGTGACTGATCTCATCATTAATGAACGTATTGAAACAACTGAAGCTAAAGCGAAAGAAGTGCGCTCCATTGCAGAAAAACTAATCACTTTAGGTAAACGTGGTGACTTGCATGCTCGTCGTCAAGCGGCAGCTTACGTTCGTAAATTCCGCTCTCATACGGTAAAAGATGGAGACGAAGTAAAACATGAACAAGTAGATGCAGTGAAAAAGCTGTTTGACGAGATCGCTCCACGTTATAAAGACCGTAACGGTGGTTATACCCGTATTTTGAAGCTCGGACCACGTCGTGGTGATGGAGCTCCAATGGTATTTTTAGAGCTGGTCAAGTAACTGACTGATGTTGCAAGTTCTGAAAGGGTGAGGGCAGGATCTACCCGGTCCTGACGTTTACCCTTTTTTCTTTTAGGGAGAGCTTATGAAGCCGATTATTCGTCTACAAGATGTATGGTTTCAATATCCTGGTACTCAACATCAACAAAATGACTGGGTTTTGTCTGAAGTCAATCTTTCAATTGATTCTGGGGAGTATATAGCGATTATTGGTCCAAATGGATCAGGGAAATCTACTCTAGCTCGACTACTGAATGGCTTGCTTGTTCCTTCCAAAGGAGAAGTTTGGGTTGCAGGTCTTTCTACACAAGATGAAAAAATGTTGTGGCAAGTGCGTCGAACTGTCGGAATGATTTTTCAAAATCCAGACAATCAAATTGTGGCAACAACAGTAAGGGATGATGTGGCTTTTGGTTTGGAGAATCTGGGAATACCTCGTTCCGAAATGGTTGAACGTATAACGGATGCACTATCCGCTGTAGGTCTAACCGGTATGGAAGAAGTTGCGCCTCATTATTTGTCTGGAGGACAAAAACAGCGTTTAAGTATTGCTGGGGTTATGGCCATGCAACCTCAAGTCATTGTGTTTGATGAATCTACTTCGATGTTGGATCCTCAAGGAAGGAAAGATGTGCTGGCACTGATCCATTCTTTGCATCAAAATGGAACCACTGTGATTCATATTACCCATTCTGCAGAAGAAGCTTTTTTAGCTGAACGTATAATCGTGATGGCTGAAGGACAGATTCAGCTCGACTGTCCACGGGATGAACTGTATAGCCAAGCGCTTTGTTTACAACGATGGGGATTGGAAGTTCCTCTTGCCGTGCAGTTACATCATCGATTGCGAAAGAAGGGTGTGCCTCTTTCAGCTCAGGTAAAATCGAACGATGATCTGGTGAATCAATTATGCACATTGTTATCAAAGGATTAAATTACATCTATATGGCCGGGACCCCATTTGAACGACATGCGATTAAAGAATTGGATCTGGAAATCCCCAGTGGCTCATTTGTATCGATTCTGGGTCAAACAGGTTCTGGGAAGTCCACCCTTATTCAACTGATTGCGGGATTGCTTGAACCCACTTCCGGAACCATTCAAGTTGGACCTTATACACTAAAGCAGGGTGGTAAACAGAGTGCAGATGTAAGAAAACATGTGGGGATTGTGTTTCAGTATCCCGAACACCAATTGTTTGAAGAGACAGTTGCCAAGGATATTGCCTTTGGCCCACGGAACCAGGGCCTTACTGAAAAAGAGATCAAAAAAAGAGTGGAAATGGCCTTGGAGTGGGTTGGACTTCCATCTTCTTTTGCTGACCGCTCACCCTTTCAATTGAGTGGTGGACAAATGCGACGGGTAGCACTGGCAGGAGTTTTGGCACTCGCTCCAGATATTCTCATACTGGATGAACCTACAGCGGGACTTGATCCGCAAGGAAAAATGGATTTATTAACCCTGATTCATCGTCTTCATCGAGATCAGAATATGACGGTCATTCTAGTGACACATGACATGAATGAAGCTGCCAAATATGCGGATTATCTTTTTGTTTTGGCTGATGGAACCTGTCGGCTTCATGGAAGTCCATCCGAAGTATTTCAAAAACAAAAACAATTAACGGCACTCGCCTTGGATTTACCTGAAATAACACGGTTGATTCATCAACTCAATCAAAAAGTTCATCCGCCCATTCCAACCGACTTGTTTACCATTGATCAATTGGAATCTTATCTGTTAGAACGGTTGAGAAAGGTTGAGAATGTATGAGCCAGATAGCGATCGGACAGTATATTCCGGGGCAATCTCTCATACATCGGTTGGATCCAAGAGCGAAGCTTCTTTTTGTGTTTGCATATATGATCTTGGTATTTTTTTCCAATCATTTATATTCCTATACATTTTTACTCGCTTTCACTTTTGTTGCGATGTTTTTATCGCGGATTTCGTTGCGTATTTTTCTCCTTGCGCTAAAGCCGATTCTATTTTTAATTGGATTCACCATGATATTCCATCTATTTCTAACGAAGGGCGGGGCCGTTCTAATCCAACTTCCTATTATGACCGTTTATGAAGAGGGACTCAAACAGACTGTCTTTATTTCGATCCGGTTTATCCTTTTGGTCATAATGGCTTCACTCTTGACTTTTACGACTTCACCCATGGATTTGACAGATGCGTTTGAAAGTTTATTAAAGCCATTTACTCGCTTAGGTTTACCTGTCCATGAGTTTGCCCTCATGATGTCCATTGCTCTTCGATTTATTCCGACTCTGTGGGACGAGACAGAAAAAATTAAAAAAGCGCAGATGGCTCGAGGTGCGGACTTTGAAAGCGGCAATATTTTACGTCGGGCGAAAAGCTATATTCCAGTCCTCATTCCTTTGTTCATTTCGGCTTTTCGTCGAGCGGAGGAACTGGCCCTGGCGATGGAAGCACGGGGTTATAAGGGTGGAGAAGGACGAACCAAGCTTCGAGAGTTACACTATACTCATTATGATGTCTGGTTAGTCATTGTATTCATTGGGTTATGTATAGGATTGTGGCTTTTGAGAAGGTAGGGACTACAGTGAAGAAGATCAAATTAGTGGTGGCTTATGATGGGACAGATTTTTCCGGTTTCCAACGTCAGCCAGGGAAACGAACCATTCAGGGAACTTTGGAGGAAACACTGAGCAAAATTACGGGGGAAGAGATTGAAATTTACGGTTCGGGACGAACAGATGCAGGTGTACATGCTCTTGGGCAAGTATGCCATTTTACGACGAAAAGTCCGATTCCGATCACCAAATACCCATATATCTTGCGACGGGCTTTGCCACGCGACATTATTTGCATATCCAGCGAAGAGGTCCCCATGGATTTTCATGCGAGAAAAAGCGCTTATTGGAAAACGTATCGTTATTATATTGAAACTACGCCTGTCCCTGATTTGTTCACGCGGCGTTTCCGTACACATTTGCCTTTTCCTTTGGATGTAGATGCGATGCAAAAGGCTGGCAAACTGCTGGTGGGGACCCATGACTTTACTTCTTTTTGCTCGACGAAAACCGTGGTAGAAGATCGCGTACGGACCATCTATCGCTGCCAGGTATGCCAGGAAGCCAATGGTGTCTATATTGAAGTGACGGGAAATGGATTTCTATACAATATGGTTCGGATTATCGCTGGAACGCTTTATGAAGTAGGCAGACATGAACGTAATGTGCAGGAAATCCCGCAAATCTTGGCTGCCAAAGATCGTACCTTGGCTGGACCTACCTTTCCGCCAGAAGGTTTAATTCTGTTTGAAGTGGGCTATACCCCATGGAAAGAATCGGCATCGAATTATCTTAGTATGTAGTGGAATTTAAATTGACATCCGGCTATAATTAAGATATTATTACTTTTGGTATTTTCCACACCTAGCCCCGGTGGAAACATTGTTCGGCGCAATTCATTATTGACTTCAAAAAGTAAACGGATCGGTTCCGTTTGATGATAGAGGAGGGAATCTCATGCGTACCACGTATATGGCAAAGCCACAAGAAGTGGAACGGAAATGGTATGTGGTTGATGCTAAAGGAAAAACCTTAGGTCGTTTAGCATCGGAAGTAGCAAAAATTCTTCGCGGAAAACATAAACCACAATTTACTCCACATGTAGATACTGGAGATTTTGTAATTGTGATCAATGCTTCTCAAATTGAGTTAACTGGTAAAAAGCTAACCAAAAAGATCTATTATCGTCATTCCGGTTATCCGGGTGGTTTGAAAGCGATTAGTGCTGGTGACTTGCGTGCAACCCGTCCAGAGCGGATGATCGAGTTGGCAGTAAAAGGCATGTTACCAAAGAACAGCCTCGGTCGTAAACAATTCAAGAAGTTAAAAGTATATGCTGGTTCTGAACATCCACATCAAGCTCAACAGCCAGTTGAGTGGCAACTGCGCGGATAATCAAAGGAGGTCGTGAAACGTGGCACAAGTTCAGTTTTATGGAACCGGTCGCCGTAAAGAATCGGTAGCCCGTGTTCGTCTGGTTGCTGGAGATGGCCGGATTGTTGTAAATGGCCGTAACTTGGATGACTACTTTGGCTTGGAAACATTAAAAGCAATTGTACGCCAACCTTTAGTTTTAACAGATACATTGGGTCGTTATGATGTACTGGTAAATGTGCGTGGTGGAGGATTTACAGGTCAAGCTGGTGCAATTCGTCATGGTATCTCTCGTGCCCTGCTGAAAGTAAACCCGGATCTTCGTCCAGTCTTGAAAAAAGCTGGTTTCCTCACCCGTGACCCACGGATGAAAGAACGTAAAAAATATGGTCTCAAAGCAGCTCGTCGCGCTCCACAATTCTCCAAACGTTAAATGTATATGTTATTTGCTAAACCCTCGTTTATTCGAGGGTTTTTTCTTTTATATTTTACAAGTATGCTTGAAGCAGAAATGTCTACAATGGAAGATAAAAGAGTAAATAAACCAAAGGAGAAGCGCCAATGCGTGGAGAAATTATCCATTTTGAACAAAAGTACAATGAACGAAAAGAAAAGTTACGTGTGGAAGCCTTACGAACATTTCCTTGGAGCAAAGTGGAATACTTTCGCAATGAGGCTGTAGAGCCTTTACTTCGCTCGTTATCTGATCAAAAACGCATCATATTATTAGAAATGATCTATCGTTTAATTTTTGAAGCTTATGCTTTTGGGATTGTAGAATCCAAGAAAGCCTTGTCACTTAAGCGTGGCTTATCGCAAGAGGTTGGGTGGGATACGGTATATTTACATTTCTATAAAAAGCAGGGAGAACTACTCATCCAGGCAACCATCCATGATTTTGCTATCTTTTATTGGTTAGAGGAATGGAATAGCCAATCCTTTTACTTTTTATTTGAGGATATTCTCCAAAGCTGGTTTATTGAGGGAGTTCAAGTAGGGTTAAAACTTAATATTCGCTGATCAATGTGCTCTTATTTAGTAATGTCGTTTATTTATTTTAATTCTTCTGATTCAATTGTCACATTTGTTTAAAATACGGCTAAAACGGCTATTCAACTTATCCAAAACCATAAGAAAAAGGATCGATATATGTTTCAGGTAAATCATGTCTTTAGTTTGTTTTTGGTAGCTAAGGGCAATTATTTTTGAGAGTATTTAAATGAACCCACGTTTACATAAAAAAGAGGAGCAGATCGCTCCTCTTAATCGATGGCTGGCTTCTGTTTCTTTCTCAAGAACAAGAAGTAGTAAACATAGCATAAGATCAGGATAATACTTCCTCCCGTAAAGATCACGCGTAGATCATCCACCAATAGCAAACTGAACAGGAAAATCACATTCAGAAGGAGTGCCATCATCGGAACAAATGGATAAAGAGGTGTACGGAATTTGAGGGCTTCCAGCTTTCCACCTTCTTCTAAATAACGTTTGCGGAAAAACATTAAGGAAAGAGGAATGGAAATCCAACCGATAATCGCTCCCATACCTGCTGCATTAATTAACCAGTTAAATGCCTTTTCTGGGGCATATTTGTTGGTAAGCAAAGCGATAACGGAAAAGAAGAAGGTCACGCTAAGCGAAATCATTGGGATGCCTCTTTTAGTAACCTTGGACAGTATTTTGGGAACCAATCCTTCTTTGGATAACGACCAAATGATCCGAGTGGAGGAATATAACCCTGCATTGGCTGCGGAAAACAGGGCCGTGATAATGACAAAGTTCATAATGTCAGCGGCGTATGGAATACCAATCTGATCGAATACCCAAACAAAGGGACTTTGAACTTTTCCTGCTTCGGTCCAAGGCATCAGACCAGCAAGAATAGCAATGGACAAGACATAGAAGAGAATCGTACGCCAAGAGGTTTGTCGAATAGCCCTTGGAATCGTTTTTTCAGGCTCATCACTTTCTCCAGCAGCAATTCCCACCATCTCTGTTCCTTGAAAAGAAAAGTTGACAGTGATCATGGTAAGGAGAATCGCTATCATTCCGTGTGGGAAGAAACCACCATGTGCCGTGTAATTCGTTAACATCGGTGCTGTTTCGTGTCCCTTCATTGGGATCAGTCCAAATAAAGCCCCTAAGCCTAAAATGATAAAGAGAATAATCGTAATGACTTTAATGCTGGAAAACCAGAATTCACTTTCCCCAAAACTTCGTGCAGAGATCGCATTAATGATAAAGAGTAAAGAGGAAAACAGGATAATCCATACCCAGGAATCGGTATCTGGAAACCAACGTTTCATCATTTGGGCAATGGAGGTAATGTCCAAAGCGATGGTTGGTGGCCAACTAAACCAATACATGATCCCTACGGTAAAACCAGTACCCGGCCCAATATATTTACTGGCATAAGCCTGGAATGAACCCGAGACAGGCATTGCGACGGCTAGTTCACCCAAACATAGCATAACAAGGAACATGACGAGTCCGCCCAGAGTGTAGGCCAAGAGAGCACCACCAGGTCCTGCTTGATGGAGTGTCTGGCTTGTTCCCAGGAAGAAACCGGTACCCACAACACCGCCAAGGGCGATCATAAATAAGTGTCTGGGTTTTAGCGTTCGTTTGAGTTGTTGTTCTTGCATGGACACCATCCTTTGAGTAAAATAACAGCTTTGTGAAAAATAATTGATTACTTGGCGAGGCATTTCATTATGTGGATCAAAACGGGTATCAAGATCCCAACCGATGATTGCAGCTTTTCGTTTGTATCATTTTCAAACAGAAAGCGCTTTCTTTCGTTTTACATAAAAATAACGTGTATATTTTAGTATAAAAATAACATCTTTTCAACAAAAAAGATAATACTTGGTTACCATTTACATTATTTATTAATTTTAAGGAAATAACTTGAATATTCGTTTATTATGGTTGGTAGACATAAAAAACATTTTCTCTGGGTTTTCGAATGCCATTGTTTTTCATGTCCTTCGCTCTTGTCCCATATATATGGAGTAACTGAGCCATACTAGGAATGAAATAGGATGAGTGAGGGGACATGATATGCAGATGTCTAGATGGTATAAAGTGTTAGGTAACTTATGCTTGGTAGTATTTGGTTTGGTGCTGGTCACGCTGGCCTATATGGAGTCTGTGCGCTCTGTTTGGGGAGCAGCAGAGATGCCTTTGGTGGGAAAAGTGATTGTGATTGATCCAGGGCATGGAGGACCAGATGGTGGTGCGGTCAGCAAGGAAGGAATCGTTGAAAAGGAGATCGCCTTACGAGTGGCTTTGTTTTTACATGATTTTTTGCAACAGAGCGGAGCGAAAGTGATCATGACAAGAGACAAAGATACCGATTTGGCGGATCCAGAAACAGAGCGACTCAGTAAGCGGAAATCACAAGACTTGGCTCGCCGGATTCAATTGATCCGAAAGATCCATCCAGATGTATTTGTCAGTATCCATATCAATTCATTTCCTTCCTCTCGTTGGCGAGGAGCTCAAACTTTTTACAATCCGGTGCGGGAAGAAAACAAAAAATTGGCTAGCTTTATTCAAGAATCACTGATTCATTATTTGGAGAATACATTCCGTGTTCCTAAGCAAAAAAATGATGTATTTATCCTAAAACAGTCTCCGGTTCCCACAGCCCTTGTCGAAATCGGTTTTCTGTCAAATTCTTCCGAAGCCGTTCTACTAGCTTCACGCCATTACCAAAAAAAGGTGGCGGCAGCAATTTATTATGGAATCCTAAATTATTATTCTGGTAAAAAGACACCAGAATTTACGGTATAATAGGAGGCGTATATTCGATTCTAACACCGAGGTGTTTTCTAAATATGATCACTCGAGAAAAAGTGCTCGATGTACTACGCAATGTCAAAGATCCTGAGCTGAATAAAAGCTTGGTTGAACTGAATATGATTCGAAATATCCAGATTGAGGGTTCAACCGTTTCGTTGGATGTCATTTTAACTGTGCAAGGCTGTCCCTTGAAAGTCAAAATCCAGGAAGATGTGGAGAATGCAATTAAACAGCTGGGAGCAGAAGAGGTTCATGTCCGCTTTGGATCAATGACGGATGAGGAACGTGCAGCGCTTGCTGCTCGTCTGAAGAGTGAACGTCAAGCACAAACTTCACCAGCTAATCAAGGCGTTGGAACAGGCCATCCTTCGCCACTTTTATCCCCTGAGTCCAAAACGCAATTTATTGCTGTTGCAAGTGGAAAAGGTGGCGTAGGAAAGTCGACGGTTACCGTTAATTTAGCGGTAGCACTCGCTCGTGAAGGAAAACGGGTTGGAATCATTGATGCTGACATTTATGGCTTTAGTGTACCCGATATGATGGGTATTGAACAGCGCCCCGTAGTCATTGATCAAACGATTCTTCCTGTAACCCGTTTTGGTGTCAAAGTCATGTCCATGGGTTTCTTTGTTGAAGATAATGCCCCCGTTGTTTGGCGTGGCCCCATGCTTGGGAAAATGCTCCGGAACTTTTTCAGTGAAGTACATTGGGGAGAACTGGATTATCTCCTGCTTGATCTCCCGCCAGGGACAGGAGATGTGGCATTGGATGTCCATCAGTTGATACCACAAAGTAAAGAGATTATTGTAACGACTCCACATGCAACAGCGGCCTTCGTAGCAGCACGAGCAGGTGCAATGGCTATTCATACGAAGCATGAAGTGATTGGCGTTGTAGAAAATATGGCTTGGTACGAAAACAAGCAAGGGGAAAAAGAGTACGTTTTTGGCCGTGGGGGCGGTGAAAAGCTCGCACAAGCATTAAATGTGGAATTGTTAGCGCAGATTCCACTTCAGGCTCCTTCAGAAAAAGATGTTAACGATCCGAATTATTCTCCTTCTGTTTACGATGAAAGCCATCCAATTGGCCAGTTATATCAGGAACTGGCACGTAAAGTGATGGTAAAAGTACCTGTTCGTTAACGAATCTCAAAGGGAATAAGGTATACCTTGGTTCCTTAAGGATGTAACAAGTAAAGGGGTTCTTTTTCCAGTTGGCGACTTTTGCTCGTATGGATGGAGCGGAAGCAGAATGGAAAAGGAACCCCGACCCATTTGCCAACAATCTGGAGAGATTCTGATCCTTCAAAAAAAAATAAAAGCGCCTGATTTTGGCGCATTACATACCTCCACCTTCTTTTTTCCCATTCGTTTCTCCTCCGCCACCTCCGCCTTCTTCTGATTTTCCTCCTCCTTCCTGTCCTTTTGGCTGTCCGAACATTTTTTTCAACT
The DNA here is from genome assembly GCF_900114055.1 of Thermoflavimicrobium dichotomicum. Lineage (GTDB taxonomy): Bacteria > Bacillota > Bacilli > Thermoactinomycetales > Thermoactinomycetaceae > Thermoflavimicrobium > Thermoflavimicrobium dichotomicum. The sequence goes on from NZ_FORR01000008.1 coordinate 146,381, forward strand.
TCTCTTGAAAACTCGGGATCTGAAGTGATTCTTCCATCATTTTCATAATTTCTTTTCGATATTCCTGGCTTTTAAGTAGTTGAATCACTTGCTTTGAGAATTGTGGATCTTTCATAATATCTAGGATCAGTTTTTGAAACTCAGGGTCTTTTAATAAGATTTTCATTAGCTCTTTCTGTTGCTTCTCTGTTGCTTTGGCGATATTTTGAGCGATTTGGGGTTTAGATAGTAGCTTTTCCCATTCTTTTTTCATTTGTTGATCCGTGATGGACTTGGAAATGGTTTCCTCTAATTCTTTGGTGGAAACGATGATGGCTTGTTTAAACTCCGGATCGCTCATTAAATCCTGGATCGCTTTTTTTCCTTCAGGGGTACGGATGAGATCCAATACCATTTCTTTTGTTTTTTGATAATCGGGTGTTGAACTCGACTCCGGACTGGATGAACTGCAGGAAGTTAAAGAAAAGAAGAGGATAAGTACAAGAATCCATTGGTTCCGGCGCATGATTGAAGTCCTCCAATTTGCAAGTTACTACATGTTAATATGAGAATTTATCATTGTCTTTATGCTCGACTAGCCAATGGAAAGAGGATTTTGTTAAAATCAGAGAAGTGAATGAAACAGGAGCGTTGGTAAAATGACAATAAAAAAATTAATTTGGTGGGTATTTTCAACTTTATTGATTGGTTGTATTTTGGGTTTTGCTTTGGGAATGATGCTCCATATATTCCCATTTAAACAATGGAGTATGCTGTTACTGACAGGTACTACTTGTGCTTCTGTTGCTTTATTGGGCTTTTTTGCTTATTTGATTTTCAATTGGCTTGGCGCAGGATTTGTTCGTAATCCTCGTACCTTTCAATGGGTTCAAGTTGTGCTGATCATCTTGACGGTCGGGAATTTGGTTTACCTTTTTGCTACCAAATTCATGGGTTGGAATTTATTTTTCCATCTATTGGCTCCGCTTTTGATTATAGCGGTGGCAATCCTGGTGGCTTGGCTGAAGGCAAAATGGACGAACGTAAAAGCCTTTGTTCCGTCTTTATTTTTCATGATTGTAGCAACTGTAATTGAGTCCTTGCCCTGGATTAAGCCAAAAACGGGAAACGTAACGCTATCCTCTATTTTTTACACAGTAGTCATTTTATTGAGCTGTAATGCGTGGCAGATACTGAATCTGCACAAATGGGTCAAGCGACCTGAAAAAGGAGCAAAATCAAAGCAAGAGAAGCCTGCAAAGCATATAGAGAAGGCGGTTACATCATCTCCACAAAAGAAAAAGAACAAGAAAAAGAAGAAAAAGAAAAAATAAAAACGAAAAAAAGGTGATTCTGCTTATGAATCACCTTTGTTTATAATGAATGAAGAATGAAATTATTCCACTGGATTCATCTTTATATTGGAACCAGCAATTAATTCAGAAACCGTTACAAATTCATATCCTTGTGCTCTCAACTGATCAATGATAGCTGGAAGAGCTTCATGTGTCTGGCGACAGGAATCACTTGCGTGCATTAATATGATATCTCCAGGATGCACTTTGCTGACTACCCGTTTAATGATTTTGTCCACACCCGGATTTTTCCAGTCAAGCGAATCTGTATCCCACTGGATGGTGGTATAATTCATTTGATTGGCGATCTGCAAAACGCGCTTGTCGAAGTCCCCATTGGGGAAGCGAATCAGTTTGGGTTTTTTTCCTATCAGTTTTGTCAGGATTTCATCTGATTTTTGAATTTGGGTTCGAATTTGTTCTTCCGTATAAGAACTATAATTATCGTGTCGGTGTCCATGGCTACCAATTTCGTATTTCATATCGACAATACGCTTGACCAGATCTGGATGGGATTCTGCCCACGGGGAAGAAAGAAAAAAGGTAGCTTTTTTTAATCCTTTCTGTTCTAATACATCTAATATAGGACCCGTTCGCTCCTCGCCCCAGCTGATATCAAAGGTTAACGCTATTTGTTTTTTATCTGTTTTTACACTATAGATTGCTGTGGGGTCTTTGGATAAAGGAGAAAATACTTGGATATCATGATTCTCGGCATAATAAATACCGATGGCGAAGAGGAAAGCAACAATGATCAGAGCCGTTTGCTTTAAACGTTTTCCTGATAAAACCCAAAAGAAGCTCATATGATGTACCCTCCAACCTTTTTATTAATGGTAAGACCTGTCCCTTAATAAAATGTATGCGTATGGACGAGGGTTATGAAAGATTTTCCAAAAGGTGGGATTATATGCAACGGTTTTGGCAGGCGCTAAAAGAAGAGAGGCAATACATTCTGATTGCATCAATGGTTTTTATAGTGAGTGCAGTTTATAGCTATTTCAATGCAGAGACGTTGTTTGAAAGCCTGAAAGAAACTCCTGTATTTAAGCAATTAATGGGAATGGTAAAAAATACGGAAAAGAATCCAGAGTTTTTCAGTATTTTTACGATGTTATTTTTAAATAATACACAAGCGAGTTTTATTCTATTAGTTTCCGGTCTGTTTTTTGGACTCATGCCTTTTATGGGTGTAGTGACCAATGGGGTTATTTTGGGTGTAGTCATTCATCAGGCTGCAAAGGCAACGGGGCATAGTCCTTTTCTCATTTTTACAAAGTATATTTTGCCACACGGAATTTTGGAGTTACCGGCATTCCTTTTGGCAGTAGCGATGGGGCTTCGCTTAGGAGTTACAGTAATAAGGACGTTTATTCAATTTCTGCAGAAACAAAAGGAAAAAAGTATAATGGAATGGAGAAATCTTTTTAAACGGCTACCGGTTTATTGTGTAGGTATCCTTGTTTTTCTTTTCTTTGCAGCGATCATTGAGTCACTATTGATTTTGTCTTCCATCTCGTAGAAAGAAGGGGATTGCACAATGAAAGTGGAGATTCAGTGGAAAGGAAAAATGCATTTTGAAACTTCTACACCTTCTGGCCATGTATTATCACTCGATGCAGCGCCAGAGATCGGAGGGGAAAATAAAGGTCCCAGACCAACAGAAGCATTGTTGGCGGCGGTAGGTTCTTGCTCAGGTATTGACATTGTGGATATTTTGACCAAAATGCGCTTGCATGTGGAGTCTTTTTCAATGGAAGTAGCAGGTGAGCGGGCAGAAGATCATCCAAGGCGGTTCACACAGGTACATATGCATTATAAATTAACGGGTAACCTCCCTGAAGAAAAAGTACGCCGTGCTGTGAAGTTATCGGTTGAGAAGTATTGTTCCGTTGCTCAATCCTTAAATGCCAAGTTATCTGCAAGCTTTGAAATCAATGGACAAGTTTATGACATGTGAGTTCGAAAACAGAGCCTTATTCGTGGAGGTTGGGAATTAATTTAACGAAAAGTATCCATGAGATTATAAAGTGGTAAGATGAATGGGTGCGCCGAACGGGGAAGAATAAGCTCTCTCTAAGTTCGGCATTTTTTGTTGTGTTGAAAATTAAATATACTAATAACTTCGGTACGATAAATATTGAAATCAGATAACAATCACCACTTTAGTATTCTTCCATGATCATTGAGTGCCAGTAATCAAATAGAGACTAACAGTTATCTTGGATTTGTCGATTTAGAAATAAATCAATTACAATTTATTGACAATTCAATATTCAACAGTATTGCATGTTGTATACACTTATCATTTATGAATAAAATATATATATTCAATTTGAATATTGAATGAATTGCATCTTCTTTCGATTTATAGGAGAGTGGGTGAACCTCTCCTTTTACTTATGACTGAATACGAATGAAAAGGTGGTAATGGTGAAAAAAGTTCCTTTATTTGTAAGTATGGTAGCATCTGTATGTTTACTTTCTGCTTGTTCGCTTTTAGGGTCTACAGATGCAAAAGCTCCATCTGCATCGAATAGTTCTAACTCGTCGAGCCAACAACCATCCAATAGCAATCCAGCAAATAGCGGTTCCAATCCTTCTTCTGATCCATCTTCCACAGACTCTGCCCAGAATTCAAAACAAGGTGATCACAAAAAGGATAAAGATTCAAATGTAGACACAAATGTAGACAAAACAACTTTGACGAATCTATATAATGAAGCAAAGCAGGGGAAAGTGGCTGGTTGTGAGTTTCCTGTCGGTACAAAATTACAAGAAATTATCGATAAGTGGGGAGAACCAAATGGCGGAGATCCTGGTACTGCGGTATATACGAAGAAAAAGTGTAGTTTCGATACCGATTTTTCCGACACAAACACTGAGATGAGCAATTTAAAGGTAGTTGCCGTTCATGGTAATCAAGCAAAGTTTAAAAAGATAAAAATTGACCATGTGAAGAAAGAGCTGGGCAAACCAATGAGCCAAAAAGGTAAAGTGATGATTTATCAGGCTGAAGCATTTAAGTTAAAATTCTACTATGATTCAAATAATAGGGTCACCAATGTGGTAGTTAGTAAGTAACAAATTTGGAAGAAATATAGATTTCTTTATAAATGATTTGGTTGTAAATTTTTTAGTTAAAAGTTTGGTTTGGAGGCTGCCATGCGAGAGGTTAGCCTCTTTATTCTATTTGCCAGCGCACATCTCAAAAGAACTCCAAACTGCCTGAAACAGCAGGTGATCAGCTACGATTTTTGTTACCCGATCCTATAAAAATAAATATCTAATTTTTTTCTTGCATTTATTAATCATTCATGATATATTTATAAGCGTCAGTTCGAAAAGAACAGTAAAAACAAGATAAATGGAGTGTTCCTTGAAAACTGAAGAGTGAAGCATGACCTCGTTGATTCGATAGAGCAAATCAAACTTTTTTTGGAGAGTTTGATCCTGGCTCAGGATGAACGCTGGCGGCGTGCCTAATACATGCAAGTCGAGCGGGGTTATTTCCTTCGGGAAATAACCT
>NZ_FORR01000042.1 GCF_900114055.1 Thermoflavimicrobium dichotomicum
GTGCTCTTCTCTTCCGGAGCGGGAGTGAGGGGCAATCTGGGTCAGGCAGACTATGCTGCCGCCAATGCCTTCCTGGATGGGTATGCGAGATACCGCAGCGGTCTGGCAGAGTCCGGAGAACGGCAGGGGCAGACCGTATCCATTAACTGGCCGTTGTGGCAAGAGGGCGGAATGCGCGTCGACGGGGAGACAGAGAAGATGATGCAGCAAACCACGGGCATGAAAGCGATGGAGACTTCTACAGGCATCCGGGCATTGTATCAGGCGATGGCCTCCGGCAGGGAGCAGGTGCTGGTGGCGGAAGGAGATATATCCCGTTTAAAACGTTCGATAAGACTCAATTCAGCTCAACATCAGGTAACGAGATCGATAGAAAGAGGCATATCAGAAGAATCGCTAGAATCAGAAACTGTTGCTTTCATCAAACAAACTGTAGGGAATGCAATAAAAATTTCTCCAGAAAAAATTGATGTGAAAACTTCATTTGATCAATATGGCGTTGATTCCATCTTACAAATCAATGTGATTAGAGAGTTGGAGAAAGTAACGGGAGAGCTTCCTAAAACCCTGCTCTTTGAGCATAGCAATACTCAGGAATTGGCAAATTATCTGGTTGCAAACCATTCCGATAGGTTACTAGCGTTTTTTCATTCAGAAAACCAGGGAGTTTCCAAAGAGCAGGTTTTTGATCATCCGGATTTGCCCAAGCGAATCAGCGCACTCCATAGCCGAAAGCCACGTGTATTGAAAGTGCAGGAGTCCGTTAAGCTTCCAAATGTCCAAGAGTCGGAAGACATCGCGGTGATCGGCATAAGTGGTCGCTATCCCATGTCAAAGACATTGGAGGAACTTTGGGAACATTTAAGGAATGGAAGAAACTGTATTTCCGAAGCGCCAAAGAATCGCTGGAATTCTTCCCTGGCCCATGTCTTGTCCGAAGGAGGAAGGCAGGATCATCTAGAGAGGTATTACGGTGGATTTCTAGATGACATTGACCGATTTGATCATCAATTATTTGGCATTGCTCCTGAACAGGTATGGGAACTGTCTCCTGAATTGCGACTGTTTCTGGAGATTGTGTGGGAGACATTTGAAGATGCCGGCTACAACAAACATGCATTACAGGAGTACCAAGCCAAATACGGACTGGGGATTGGGGTATTTGTCGGAACGATGTACAGTCAGTATCCGTGGAGTATTCCTTCATTGGAACAAGCTGTATTAAGTTCAAATGCAACAGACTGGCAGATTGCTAATCGGACTTCTCATTTCTTTAACTTGACTGGTCCCAGTATTGCCATTAATTCCGCGTGTTCCAGTTCGCTGACCGCGATTCATTTAGCGTGTGAAAGTTTAAAACAAAAAAGTTGCTCCATGGCCATTGCCGGGGGAGTAAATCTAACCTTGGATCCTTCCAAATATAAAGTCTTGGATCGGGCAAAGTTTTTAGGAAGTGGCAATAAAAGCAAAAGTTTTGGAGCAGGTGATGGATACATTCCGGGAGAAGGAGTGGGGGCAGTACTATTAAAACCTCTTTCTCTGGCAAAAAAAGATGGTGACCGGATCGATGCGGTGATCAAGAGCAGTTTTATCAATCATAGTGGTGGCCGACAAATGTACAGTGCTCCAGATCCGAAACAACAGGCCAAGTTAGTGTTGGAGTCAATCCGGCGATCCGGCATTGATCCTTTGACAATCAGCTATGTGGAGTCCGCAGCCAATGGCTCAGAACTGGGGGATCCAATTGAAATCATTGCACTAACGAACGCATTTCGAACCTTTACAGACCGAAAACAATACTGTGCTTTGGGCTCTGTAAAATCAAATATAGGTCATCTGGAAGCGGCCTCTGGCATTTCTCAGTTGACGAAGGTTATTTTACAGTTCCAGCATAAAACACTCGTACCTACGATCAATGCAGATCCCATCAATCCAAACTTGAAACTGGAAAATACCCCCTTCTATTTGCAGCGAGAAACGATACCGTGGGATCAGCCGAAGCATCCCAAGACAGGAAAAAGTGAGCCGCGAAGAAGTATGATTAATTCCTTTGGGGCTGGAGGGGCTTATGCTAACGTAATTATCGAAGAATTTACAGAAAATCATGCTGGCAATGAGTCAGTCAAACCATTTCCTGAGGAATTTATTTTTGTTTTTTCGGCGAAAACAAAGTGGAGTCTAAACAAATATCTTGAGAAAATGAGGAAGTTTTTAGAGAAAAATTCTCTTTTAGATATCGGGGATGTTGCCTATTCCTTGCAAAGAATCAACCATCAATTGGAACAAAGAGTAGCGATTGTGGCCAAGTCTAACCGTGATTTGATCCAAAAATTGGACCTGGTTCTGGAATCGAGGGAAGGATTGGAGAATCACGGTATTTATGTTTCCTATGAACCTGGTTGGAAAGTTCATGCGTTTGACTCGTCAATGATTCAGGAGTCTTTGGAAAAAGGAGACATCCGAAAACTGGCCCAGTATTGGGTAATGGGGGAGACCATTGATTTTGGATTCCTGTTTAAGGAAAGAGTTGCTCCACCAATCCGTCTACCCCATTATGCGTTTGAGCATCGTTCCAGCTTTTCCTTCCAAAAGGATTATTCGGGGCTACAAGAGGAAAGTGATGAATTCTATCAGACTCTTTTTGAAAAAGTGATTTCAGGCGAACTGACAGAAGAGCAATTTAAACAGCTGATCATGATGGGAAAGAAGGAGGAAAAATGGATATTCAACTGAGTTCTTTATACAACCAGATAAAAGAACGCAGGATCAGTAAAGAAGATGCGATTAACCAAATGAAAAAGTTAAAAGCTCAGTCTAACAAGAGAGACACTTCTACATCAGGCATGGTGAATGGATATCATATTGTTCCCGAGGTATATGAGTATGGGGAGCCTTTTTTGAGAGATCACACTGTTTTTGGTGAACAGGTACTTGTCGGAGTAACCCATGGAAGTCTGGCGATAAACACTTTTTTCAAAATGTTTCCGGAAGAAAAAAATGTGCGTCTTCACAGGCTTCATTTTGTCAAGCCGATCGAAGTAAAAAAAGATGAGCGAGTCGAAGTTCTGGTTGAACCTGTCTTAAAGAATTTTGAAGTTGATTTTCTGGTAAAGTATCGGCATCACCATTCAGAAAACTGGAATATAACCGCAACAGGCACTTTACAAAAGGCGGTCTTTGAGCGCAAAGAGCTAGACGTAGAAAGCATAAAAAATACCATGGAAAAAATAGACTGCTTGGATGCCATCTATTCAAGCAATCCAGCCGTTTCATTTGGAGAGAGCTACAAGACAATCTCTCACATGTACAAGGGAACAGATCAGATACTTGCAAGATTTAACATAACGCAAAGCTTGCAGGAAGCAAAACATGAATATATCTTGCATCCACACCTGATGAACAGCGCTTTTCTGGCCGCTACCCTTTTTATTGGGCGTGGCGTAATGGGGAATGGCTTTTTACCCTTTGGTATAAAAGATATTTCTTTTCAGCGAACCGCTACATTGGAGCATGGTTGGCTGCTGATCTCACTGATTAAAAATACGGATGAAATTCTCCTTTTTGATGCAGAATTGATCAATGATGAAGCGCAGCTTGTGGCTCGTTTTTCTGGATGCTCAATGTTACGGATCCGGTCAACGAGCCACTCTGCGGAATCAGCAAATCCATTGACCGAGCAATTGGAAGCAAAAGATCGCAGAGAGATGAAAAATGGATCTGATCTGTTGGGGAGAATCCAAAACTATTTAACTAACAAGCTGAGCGGGAACCGGTCTGACCAGACAAGACCGGTTACTATCGAGAGTAATTTGATGGACATGGGGATGGAGTCTTCTGAGTTGGTTGCAATGGCAGAAGAGATAGAGAAAGAGACATCGATTCCATTGTCACCCACCTTATTTTTTGAGTATCCCAACATCAAGGAACTATCAGAGTTTTTCTGCATGGAGTACGGAGATACATTCTCGAAACTGCTGGGAACTTCGGAGGAGGAGCATGTCGATGGGGAAGTTGTCCAGGATGCTTTAGTATCCATCCATGCTGAAGCAAGAGCAGCTTCCCCATCACCATCGTTGCCTTTTGACGAAGCTGGCAAAGATGATATTGCGATCATCGGAATGCATGGTGTATTTGCAGATGCTCCGGATTTATTCCACTTTTGGAATTATATAAGGGACAAAAAAGATGTCGTGAAAGAAATTCCCCTGGATCATTGGGATTATCGCCCGTGGTATGATCCCAACCCGGAAGCAGTCGATAAAACTTACTGTAAATGGGGAAGTTTTATCGACCATGTGGACAAATTTGATGCGGAATTTTTCAATATTTCTCCCCGGGAAGCGGAATGGATGGACCCCCAAATCCGTTTGCTGCTCCAGAGCATCTATTCTGCTGGAGAGGATGCCGGATATATTAACCAGATAAGAGGAACGAATACAGGGGTATTTGTCGGTGTCTGTTCCCATGATTATATGGACCGGATTGCTGAAATGAATCTTCCCGTAGATCCATATGTTGGAACAGGTAATGCGCAAAGTGTAATTGCCAACCGCATTTCTTTTTATTTTAACTTGAAAGGCCCTAGTATGACGATGGATACGGCCTGCTCTTCTTCGCTGTTTGCCCTGCACGCTGCCTGTAACGCATTACGCAATAAGGAGTGTGAAATGGCTTTTGTCGGGGGGGCGAATCTTCTGTTGTCTTCCTGGCATTACCGCTATTTCAGCAGCATTGGTGCATTATCTCCAACGGGAAAATGTCATACGTTTGATGAAGCCGCAGATGGATATGTTCCGGGGGAATGTGTAGCAAGCCTTTTGTTAAAGCCTCTACAGCAGGCGAAAAGGGATGGAGATCGTATTCACGCGATTATCAAAGGTTCTGCGGCCTTGCATGGGGGATATACTCCTTCCCTGACTGCTCCAAGCGTCTCCGGAGAAGAGAATGTCATTGTCAAGGCATGGGAAAACGCCGGAATCAATCCCGAAACGATAAGTTACATAGAAGCACACGGCACAGGTACAAAATTAGGCGATCCCATCGAAATTAATAGCTTGATCAAAGCGTTTCGACGTTTTACCAACAAGGAGCATTTTTGTGCCGTCGGTTCCGTCAAGGCCAATATCGGCCATACGGAAGGGGCTGCAGGATTGGCGGGAATTTTGAAAGTGATTCTTCAGATGAAGCATCGGAAAATCCCGGCAATGCCCAATTTTACAAAGCTGAATCCTTACATTTCCCTTGATAAAACGGCACTCTACCTGAATCAGGAGCTTGAAGAATGGAAAAGTATGCCGGGAGTTCCCAGGAGAGCGGGAGTAAGTTCTTTTGGTTTTTCAGGGGCTTTTGCCCACGTGGTACTGGAAGAGTATTTGCCTGAAGATCAGGAGCTCCCAACGATTTCCGTAACAAAGGAAAATCCTGTGATCATTGTCCTGTCCGCCAAAAATGAAGAACGCCTTGTCGAGCAGGTACAGCGATTGTTGACTGCGGTTTCGGAGAACCAATTCATGGACAACAACGTCAGCCTGGCAGAAATAGCCTACACGCTCCAAGTGGGTCGCGAACCCATGGAAGAACGACTGGGAATGATCGTTGGGTCTATGGAGGAACTGAAGGATAAACTGCAGCGTTTTCTGGAAGGCAAGGAGAACATAGAGAATTTGTATCGAGGGCGAATAACCCGTCAAAACGAGACACTCGCCTTTTTTGAGGATGAAGATATGACACAAACCATCGATGCCTGGATCGCCAAACGGAAATATGCAAAACTCCTCGAGCTTTGGGTAAAGGGATTTCTTTTTGATTGGAACAGGTTATATGGGGAGATCAAACCCCGCCGTATCAGTTTACCTGGGTATCCGTTTGCCAAGAAACGTTACTGGATTCCCGAGAGTGGGCCGATCTCTTCGTACAGTCGTAAAGCGGTTACCTCTGGGATGGAAGCTTTCCTTCATCCGTTGCTTCATATAAATACTTCTGATTTCACTGGACAGCGATTTACATCTACGTTTACGGGACGGGAGTTTTTTCTGACTGATCATATGGTAAAGGGAGAAAGAATTCTTCCAGGAGTAGCCTACCTGGAGATGGCCCGGGCAGCAGTAGAACAGGCGTTGAAGGGCTTCGGACCGGGTCAAACCGGTTTGTTGCTCAAGAATGTCGTCTGGATTCGACCTATCGTTGTGGGAGAAGATCCGATTCAGGTTCACATAGGTCTTACCCCCAGAGAGAACGGGGAGATAGAGTATCAGGTCTACTC
>NZ_FORR01000016.1 GCF_900114055.1 Thermoflavimicrobium dichotomicum
CACATTCTGCTTTGGGATATTTATCCCCTAAAGAGTTTCGTCAATCTATAACTTCAAATGTTGCTTAAATGTCTGGACAAACGGGGTTCATTAAGGGAGGACGATGCGATAATAGTGTAATCAACAATAAGTACGACAAGAGTTAAACATCTCTTGTCGTTTTTTTAATTGAATTATTCCTCTTCTTCATATAATTCATCAATACATTTTAGACCTAGAGCTTCCTTTATGAGAAATAGATGCATATATTCGTGCCGGCGCTGGCTGTCGAAACGTGATAAAGTAGCTTCGTTAATGCCAGTAATCTCTGAAAGCCATTTTTGTGTTTTATCAATTTGTTTCAGGAGTTTTTTAAGGCGTGGCCGACGCTGTTTAATTTGTATCATTACAAATCCCTCTCAAATAAATTACTAATTAGTAATTGACAATTATCAATGATGAAATTTATAATAAAGTCAGAAATGTGAATCATATTTTCGGGAAGTGATTCAATGTATAAACTCTGGCTCACAGGCTACTGGGATCGCCAAAGCCAAAAGATTGTGTTCTGTGTCCCTATTGGAACAAACGATATTCAACGAATGGATTTTCCACAAATGATCAAGTGGCTTCATGAGAAAGAAAAGCCCCGCCAGATGGGCGAGGATATACAAAGAACGTTTACTTACACTCATCTTAACACAAAAACTCAAGAATGAAAAGTAAATGGTTATATTAGTCATAATCGTTAAAATATAGGAGGTCATTTCCATGTTCGTTTTCAATCCCGCTCTCATTACCAAATCACATAAAAAACAAATCGGTCCAGCGATCTGGGAACTGCTTTGGTGTATCAGCCAGATGACGCAAGAGGTAGAGCAAAGTGGAAGCCTTGTAGGAATCGTTTGTAACGGCCAACCGATTCGTTACGCTGAAATTGCAGAAGATTTGGGCATCAGTGAAAGTACGGTGAAAAGAAACATGAAGCGTTTGGAGCAACATAACTACATTTTCATGAAGCGGGCTCCGTATGGGGAGAGGATTTATATAAATCTGGCAATGGTTAGACAAGGCGGAGTCGAGCAACAGATTTCACAAAGAGAGGATATTTTTGACCGCTCACGATTCGATGAAGAGGAGAAAAATGAACTTTCTTATCTGGATAGAAAGACTATAAATAACCTATCTATTCTGAATAGAAAGACAAAAATTGATCCATCTGCTCAAGGGAATGAAGAGCTATTTTCTAAAGATAGCGCAAAAATGATCGTGAGAGAGAGCAAAAATGACCGGTCTATAAAAGAAATAATAGAGATAGAAGAAGATAGAAAGAGAGAAGAAGAAAAAGACCTGGTCAGCCAAATTGAACAAGCGTATCTGACCAAAAGGGGAGTGGGAATGATACCAACACCCGCAGATTACCAATCGATGGCCAGCCTGATAGTAGACAACATTCCTCTGGATGACATATTGGAAGGGATTGACTATGCTTTTCGAGTGTTTAAACCGAAACATGCTCGTGATCGTATTCGCTCATTTGCTTATTGTGAAGCAGTCATACGTGATCGGTATGCCAGGAAACAAGCCAAACAACAGGCACAAAAGGTGGGGAAAAAGCATGCCTACAGGATTAAAGAAGACAAATTCTTTCGTGATGGAGGAGATTACCAAGCGGATTCAAGCTTTGAAACAGAAGTCGCACAGGGATACTACGGCCAATTTCACATCTTCGGCAACGGTGGTTGATTGTCCATTATGTCAAGACCTGGGGTATATCGTGAAATCGTGGGATGGAGCGGGATTGGCTGCTGTGTGTGCTTGCTTGGAAAGGAAGAGGATCGAGAAAAGGTTTCAGAGTGCCATGATTCCAGAAGAATTTGCCCATGCCACTTTGGAAAACTACCAGGTGAAATATCCTTTCCAGCGAACGCTTTGGGAAGCGGCTACTCAATATGTCAGAGAGTTTGAACAGATCAAAAGGAACACAGAGAATAGTCTGGGATTTGTTGCTGTCTATGGAGAAGAGAGGATGAATGAACTTCCGCCAGAACAGCGGGTAATCATGAAGCGAAAACATAATTCTTTTGGTCTGGGAAAAACGCATCTGCAAGTGGCGATCGCGAAAGAGTTGATCCAGCGAGGAAACACGGTACTCATGGTATCTGATGTCGCATTGATGGAAGAGGTAATGGGGTTGAAGCAATCGGATTATCCGTTGTTTCATGAACGAATCCAAAGTTTGATTCAAGTTCCCGTGTTGATTTGGGATGATATCGGGAAGGCCAATCCTACACCATCCAGGCAAAGTGTGTATTATCGCGTGATCAATGAAAGGTGGCGAACACAACGACCGATTCTGTTCAGTTCGAATGAAGATATCGAAACATTGGCTGTTCGTATTGGAGATGGGGCGGCTTCTCGTTTGCTCGGAATGGCGAAGGGACGAATTTACCGTGTTGAAGGTCCGGATTGTCGTTTATCTATGATCTAATTATTTTAAACAAGTTTGTAATACAAACTTAATACAAGCTGACTTCCTCATAATATCGATATGTAGAAGCAGAAATCAAGAAAGTACTTGCGATTTGTGGGCGGCTCTTAAGAAAGAAGTGGAAGCAGATCGGCGTATTCTGGAACAGAACGTGACAATCTTTAAAGAACAGCTTGCAAGAGCCAATTTAAGCCCCGCCTTTTCCTACTTTCTTTCACTTATCATAACCCAAAAGTGACGCAGAAGACTTGTTCTGCAACAGTTAAGGTGAATCTATCTATAAAGAAAAGAAAAAATATTCGAACAGAAATTACATTATTTCTATTGACATAATTTATGTCTTTTTTTATGATTGATGTAAATTATGTCAAAGGAGGCCGAAGATGAACGAAAGTACCATACTTAATTCTAAAACCACTTTGGAGTACTTAGTCTTAATCAATAAGAAATCGTATTCTCAAATTGGTCGAGAGCTTGGTATTACCCCTCAACAATTTTCCGATTGGATAAAAAAGCGAAGACCTATTCCACAAGAACGATTAAAAGCTCTATGCGAGTATTTTGGGTTGGAGTCTCACTACCTTGTGGATGAAAGGAACTTTGCTCGTTCTTTAAATCCAATTACAAAAATAGATATTGAAACACTGTTGGTAAAAAGAGTAATTGAAAAGGGAGAGGAAGATCCAATTCCATACCAGGAAAAGTTAACGAAGCTGGAGAGAGAGCGAGCAAAGCAAGTGAGACTGGGTCGTTTAGCTTCCATTCTTCATCAGGAAAGCGATCAAATCGATCATGTGATTGATACTTTTTTGGATCAATTGGAATCAGGAAACATTGAAAGATTGAAGCGGTTGCTTACTGAATCGTAAACTATCTAGAAAAGAGATGAAAAAGAATGTGTACTACTTTTTTCCTTGAAAACGAAGAGCGACGAATAGTAGGCAGGAACTATGATATCTTTTACGACAACGGATGTCTGTTTACCAACTTACGAGGTTTAAAGAAAACCGCCTTTATCCAACCACCAGAAAAACCCCTAACATGGACCTCCCAATATGGAAGTCTTACTTTTTCACAAGTAGGGAAGGAGTTCCCAGTAGGAGGAATTAATGAAAAAGGGCTCGTGGTGGAACAAAATACCTTGCCAGAAACCAAGTATCCTGTGGTAGACGATCGTCCGGCGATAAATGAACTTCAGTGGATTCAGTATATGTTAGATACCTGTAGTTCTGTGGAGGAGGTCCTGAAAGCTGCTAATAACATCCGGGTTAGCCAGAACTCCTCTCACATTCACTATTTTGTTTGTGATCCTTCTGGGGATGTGGCTATACTGGAGTACTTAGATGGAAAGCTTCTTATATTTACGAAAGAGAGGTTACCTATCCCTGTTCTTGCAAACAGTATATATACTGAATCATTAGAATACTCGGACCAATATATCTTTCATGAAGATGAGTACAAAGCCAATTCTCTAGAACGATTTTTTCGTGCATCAAAGATGGTTCAAACCATTAATAATCAGCCTTCGACAACGGTTGAAGATGCATTTCAGGTGTTAGAAGCAGTCAAACGTCAGGATACCATATGGTCTATTGTTTACGATCTTTCCAATATGGAAATTCATTTCTCTACGTATCGCCAGCAGGGAAGATATCGAATTTCCTTACGGTCCTTGGATTTCTATCAGAATACCGCCAAGGTAGCGAATATTCATAATTTTGGGCATAGAGGATTTGTAGATTATCAATTCGAAATAAACCGAGAGCTTGTACAATCATTCTTTACAAACGAGACACTTACAGAGATCTTTCAGTGGAACATCAGTCAAGAAATGATTAACTTTTTTGCAAGCTATCCTGATCAGTTCAGTTATTTTGATGAAGCAGAGAGGGAATGACTCAAAAAAGGGTAGAACTAAAAAAGTCCGTCCCAAAAAAAGTACCCGTATCACACCAAAGTGGTACGGGTTTCTTATATTTCGCTTTATTCGGAATGCAAGTGGGGGTTCCTACTATACTGCTAAATGAACAAGCAATGCAGAAAAAAATGGGCACATCAGGCTAGATGCCCATGTCCGCAATGAACACCAGTAATAGATGAATATGGGCTGTTTTCTCCGCTCACTTCTGAGCTTGCAAGTGTCTATTTTCGTCTCCTCTTTACAATTTATATTTCTGAATGATCGGAACGGCTAGTTTTTGCAGGATGGAACTTAATCCATGCCAGGCTTGCCGTCGAAACTTCGGCAGATGATCGACATAAGCCATGGTATACTCAAGTGCAGCGCATGCTCCTCGACAACGCTTAAAAGAGGCGGCCCCAGAGCTTTGATGAAGTAATAATTGATGTTCATGTGCTTTTTGGACAAGCAGGGAAGATAACATCCGGTATAGACCGATTTGTTGCCGTAGATGAATGTCATAGCCAAAAAAAGGCGTAGTCATGGTCTGGTCTTGTATGAAATAACCAATCACTCCATCGATCTGTTTGTCTTTTTGCAAGGCATAGACATGCAAGAATTTTTGTTCGATAGCATGGGTTAAAAAAGACAGTTGAAACTGCGGATTGTAGATCGAATATTTTTTCAGGTACAGCAAGTTATACAGTTCGATCAAACGCGGTAATGCCTGCTCAGGAATCTTCGCCGCCTCTACCACTTGATAGCCAGATTGCTCGAATAACTTTTTATCCCGTTTGAGGAGCCAGCGCGTTTTACTGTTTAGGGTGGACTCTTGTGCTGGATCATAAAAATAGACCTGGCGACTGGGAATGGGGATATAATGATTTTCCAAAAAGATATTTACTTGCCCAGCTGGAGAGAATTCATTTACTGAGCGAAATAAAATGGCATGGTCAGGAAATCTTTTTGTTAGGAAAGAAGTTATGCACTCAACCTGTTGTGTAGTAAAAGCAGGATGGAGATTGGTTGAAACGAGCCAATTGTTGACAATCACTACCCGATTGATCTGACAGGCACGCAAATAATAATCAAGCCCACTGAGCAGTGGATGAAGTAACAGGGAGAGCCAGTACTTTTTTAAAGCGGCCAGTTCTTTTTTGGCATAGGTAACATAATGCGTATAAGGAGAAACCACATACGAGTTCTCATATTCTTTTTGATTGACTGTGAGGGGAAGTAACAGCGAATCTACCTGTAGTAGCATTAGTTCGGTTTGTACATTGGCGATAAACGTTTGTGTTCCTTTTTGCAGGAAGGGCGTATGATACCTTTGCGCAAATGTTCCATTCTCTATTTCTTTCCAGTTGAGATTGGTTAGATTTTCTTTATCAAATAGACGTAGATGCTGATTCATATATGCTCCTTTCATAGAATGATAGATAAAAAAATTTTATCATATGGGTTTGCTATTGTTGAACTTATTCTACTTTTGGGACACGCCCATTTTTTGACGAAACGTTCCTTAATTAGCTAAATCGCAATTCTTTTTTTACAAATCGAAATTAAAGGTTGACAATCATCGAACATATGTTCTATAATGCATTTGTACATCACTTTAGCGGTTTTACACAGAGGAGGAAGAAGGATGGCTAAAATCACCGAGAAAGATACAAAAGCAACGATCCTTAAGGCACTTCGTGAGGCAGAGAAAAGGATTGCCGAGCTGGAAAAAGGAAAGCTGGATCCTGTTGCTGAAACGACCGCTAAAAAGAAGACGGAAACGATCACAAAAGCGAATCAGATCATGGAAGTGGATATAGAAGATAAGATAAAAGACCTGTCCAAGTCGGTAAACAGTCTGCTTAGCAAAATCAGTGAGGATATTGCTGAACAAAAAAATAATCTGAAAACAGTCAAAGAGGCTATTGCGATTAAGGAAGCGGAACTAAAAGAATTATTTGGCATAGAAAAAGAAGCACATACCCTTGCTGGGCTGGTCAATGCACACCAGGAACTGAAGCTCGCCCAAGAAAAAGAATTAATTGAAGCCAAAGAAAAAGCCACCGCTGAACTGAATGAGATCATAGCTCAAACGAAAAAAGCACGTGAAGAATATGAGGCACTGGTGAAAGAGCAAAAAGAAAAATTGGCACAAAGTCAAAAGCGTGCAGAAGAAGAGTTTAAGTATAATTTTGAAAGACATAAAAAAATGTCGCATGATAAATTGGAAGATGAATTAGCCAGCAGACGGAAAGAGTTTAACCTGGAAATGGAAAAAAGAAATGCAGAATTGGATACATACAAAAAATCACTCGATGAACGTGAAGTTGCCATCCAAAAACGTGAACAGAAAATGAACGAACTGGAAGCAGAAGTAGCTGCCTTCCCGCAAAAACTGGAAGAAGTGAAAGCAGAAGCTGAAAAGAAAGCAGAAGCAGAGATCAAGAAAGTACTTGCGATTCGTGAAGCAGCCCTGAAGAGAGAAGTGGAAGCAGATCGGCGCATTCTGGAAACAGAACGTGACAATCTGAAAGAACAGCTTGCCAGAGCCAATGAAACGATTGCCACGTTGCAGGCAAAGCTGGATGAAGCGTACAAGCGCATTCAGGAAATGGGTATTCAGATGGTATCGAGTTCCAATGAATCGAAAGCATTTGACAAGATTGCCGCACTCGTTACGGAAAAGAACAATAAATAATGGATCAAAGACTTCAGATGAGTCACTCTTGCTGGCAGGACTTTTATTAGGGATTATTTAGTAAAGTTTGTTTTTAAAGGAATAAAAAATGTTTCATAAATAAAAGAAAAAACAGGTAGGAATCATCGCAGCCTACCTGTTTTTTCTTTGCGTGAACAGCTGGTATTGATATCTCGGCTGTTCGTATTGGAGATGGGCGGCTTCCCGTTACTGGGGATGGAGAAAGGACGAATTTATTACCGTGTCGAAGGTCTGGATTGTCTTTTATTACAAATGAAATGATTTAAATCAATTTGTATTTTCATATTCTATGAGAGTTCTTCTTCCCAGTCATCTACTAGTTCTTCCATGTCATCTGCAAGTTGCCGAATCTGGTTTAGAAACTTTTTTCTTTCAGCGATTGGAACGCTTTCTTGCTCCATGAGATCAATCGCTTGACTGACGATATGATACAGGGAGGAGACGATAAGATTTGTTGTGTCACTTGTCCAATCCTTACCCCACGTACATAAAATTAGAGACCAATTACGAGCGATGTATCCTTGTGATTGATTTTTACCTTCTTCCACTCGCCTGAGGAATGTCTCTAGTTGTTTTCTCGCTTCTTCTTTCATTTGAACTCTCTCCCGGATGTAAGATTGTGTTTGTAAACCATTTCAAAGGGATTATCCTTTCGTATAGTACGTTCTGGACTCTCACTAATTATAGTCTTTTTGGGTAAGCAATGGACTTTTTTTCAACTGTTCTTCTTTTTTCAAAAAATATTGTTGTTCATATCCTTCTTGCGTATACTTGATTTGCCAAGACAATTCCTGGTCATAGACTATTTGCTGACTGCATTTGACAACAGCGTTCTTATTTCATTGAGGTGAGCAAGGATGGAACCAGAGAAAGACATCTATAAGAAGATTGTTGGCGAATTAAGGAAAACAACCAAGGTCATTATTGTGTGTACGATATGGAACAGGATATTATGGATGAAGCATATCAACAGATAAAAAAGATAGAAGTTGATTACAGGCTGGTAGTTCAAGTCTTGCAAGGTTCACATATATTCAATCAATTACCTCTGTTGGAAAAATACGATATGGATGTGGAAGTTTGCGTGCCTGTTTACCTGCGTGAAAGAAATGTATGGAAAAATGGAATCGTGGAAACAAAGGGAAGTTTGAAAGCAGAACCTTTGTTATAAGACAATGCAGTATTATTGGATCACCTCACTCCTGATGGAGATAAGAAATTAACCGAGCAGATGGTTTGAGCTGAGGATCGTTAGTCAGAGGTTTATGGAAAATCGGATGCAATTATTTCTTTTTATATCAATAAATTCCATATAATCCAAAGAACTTACAGGCGTAAATTGGATGAATAGACACAAAAAATTATGTTTTTTGACAGATGGGGTCGCAAATGATATAATAAAAAAATAAATGATTGGGTTAGATGTTCCCGATTTTCCATGAACCCCCCGTGATTTTGACCACTCCAGAGGTTTGTGGATCACGAAAAATCAAGGGGTTTCGGGGACAAAAACTCTCAGAAACCAGGAATGGCGGAGGGTATCATTGAATCCATTTTGGAATTAGAACATAAACAAAGTTCGCCAAAGGGGCAACACGTGCCATTCAACAGGCAGGGTATCATTGAATCCATTTTGGAATTAGGACTTTGACCCCAGATTTCATTGAAGAACACTGACTACGATTTGAATCAATTGCGAATAAACAAAGGCAACGGCCTGTGTCTTTGACACGTCGTTGCCTTTGTTTTTCTTAAGTTTAAAAAATGAAAGGATCAAAATCCTGCTCGTTCTTATATCCTAGAACTTCAGTATGTAGATCGTTTTCATCTGCGGTGATATATAATCTGACTTGATCATACTTCGGATGAAGGATCTGCTGTAAGTCATGTTGCAGTTTTTCCAATTGATGTTTGGATAGGTTTCCTTCAAACGTAGAGCGCTGCACACGGAAAAGATATTTTTGAAAGATCTTTTTTATTTGGGTAACACGATCAGTGTGGACATCATATACACCGATGACAAACATCATTACCACCATATACGAAAGCTTTGATAGGATTTTTGTTGACTAAAATGCTGAACTAATTTCGTACATTCATGACGAATAAGCTGGAGATAGGAGAATATTTTATTTTTTTGGCGATGGAAGAAAGTAGAGTTCAATTTTCTTTGGTATTCTTTTATCACCTTTTGTTTCCCGATGGTTGTAAGAAAGCATCCTTTGTCTCTTTCTTCGAAACAGGTGTGATCTAACATGCGTAAAGTGATCATTCGAAGGATAAGTCGATCAACGATCACGGGTTTAAAAATCTCGCTAATGTCAAGAGCGAGGCTTAGCCGTTTAACTTTCGTGCTATGTAAATAACTAATGGTTGGATGAAGAGGTGTTTGTCTTAATTGTTCAATGATGGTGACATATAGCAGGGAATTTAAATAAGAAAGAAGAGAATTCATTGGATTTTTCGGTGGGCGACGTGTTCGTTTTTGTATAAGGAATTCAGGAAAGTCCCTTTTCATAAACTCATCTAATATTTGATAATAAGTCAATCGAAATCTACCTTCACATCCAAGCAATTGGGAAAGATTGCATATTGTAGAGAGCTTTGAACGTAAAAGGTTAAGTTCTTTTTTCTTTTCTTGTATTTGAGAGAGATCTAGTTTATTCGTTATTTTATTAGTGAGTTGAGTAATGTTTCTAAGCATATTCGTTTGGGCACCAAGTACGAATTCTTTGGCAAGAAAGAGTCTTTTCTGTGCATTGCAATAAGAAAGTACTTGTTCGACTACGATTTCACTTTGTTCAGGGGGAGTTTGATCTGGAAAGAAACTGCCAATATAAAAACCGTAGTAATGAAAGAAGTGAATCGGAATCCCATATCGGCTAGCAAGTTCAAGTAATTTGGTTGTGCAGGTAATAGATGCCAGGACATAGATTGATTCAATTTGTTCAATAGGAAATCGCTTCTGTTCTTGCTCTGTTTGAATAGCGAGCGTCCCTTCACTTTTAACCAGGGAAATAGGTTGAGTAATAAAGAGTGGTTGTGTATTTATAAAGATCCCTCAACTTTCTTATAAGTTTTATATGATTTGTTACCACAAAATTTGAAAGATTATACATATATTTTGGGTTGAGTTTAGAACTTCTTATGGTTAGGTATAGGTTCATGGAAAATTGGATACAATTATTTCTTTTTATATCAATAAGTTCCATATAATCCAGTGAACTTACAGGGATAAATTGGATGAAAAGACGTAAAAGATTATGTTTTTTGACAGATGGGCTCGCGAATGTTATAATAATAAAATAAATAATTTGGCTAGTTATTTGGGATTTTCCATAAACCCCCCCTGATTTTGACCACTTTAGAGGTTTATGGATTACGAAAAATCAAGGGGTTTCAGGGACAAAAACTCTCAGAAACCAGGAATGGCGGAGAGTATCATTGAATCCATTTTGGAATTAGAACAGTAACGCCCAAGCGGGTCTTGCCAAGGGTTTAGAAATGCAATAATAGTATCATTGAATCCATTTTTGGAATAAACAAAAGGCAACGACTTGGTCTCAAGGCCCAGGCTCGTTACCTTTTTTTGGCTTTCTACCGTTTTGTCATAGAGTTCATTTTCGACGATAATTTCCATCACTCTTATTCATCAAAAGTGCAAACAAAAAGTTCTGTTTCTAGGACTCGGTTTATTATGTATGCATTGTATTCATTTAGATGCGATCGGCTCAAACTCCAGAAGGTTATGTGAAGTCTACAAATCTTGGTTCAGCTGGTTTCTCATCCAAGGAGCCAGTTTTTGTTTCCACAATCTGTTCTAGGAGCATCCAATTGTCACTCCCCTTCATCCTATTGTGCAAACAAAGAAGACGAGAGCTTATCATTAATCCTTCTCTTTTTAGTTTGCTAAAGGTACGCATCACATTTGTTATGATTTTATCCCTTTTCATGACTAGAATCTTTGCAATAACACATCTACCGTTGATCCTGATACTCCTATTACCTTACAGCGACCCCATCGGTCCATAAAGTTGTACGACGGTTTTTTCCACCGTTGTCATGCCTTTTCTTGCCGTTTATTTGCCTCGTTGATAACTCAATCCGTCGTATAACTCAAGTTCTACGTCATTTTTATAAGCGGAAAATCAAACAAGCCCGTTATTTTCTTCCATCCTACACCCCCCAGGGCCCCGGCCACGTAGCCCCGCGCCTAATCCGTCATAAATCGGCGTACTAAAAAATAATTTTGTAAAATGACACACAAGGACGGTTTAGAACCGTCCCCTTCTGTCTACTTCATAACTTATACTTTTTGATTGAGCTAATATATTTCTCGAAATCTTCCCTAAAGAATGCGTGTAAAACACACGGTTGTTTTTCCTTTTTCTCTAAAAACTCATGTTCATCAGGAAATAAAGATTCAACATTGAGGCGAATGAAGGGTAGTTTCTCCTGTGCTTTCTGGGAACGAATATTCACCTTTCTTGCACCTGCAAAAACGTGTTCCATCCCTAAGTCTTCAAAAGCAATCCTAAGAATTGCAATTTTCGATGCTTGGTTGTATCCCATTCCCCAATAATCATGACCAATCCAAGTTCCAATATGACATCGTTTCTTTTCGTGATTGATGTGCATGAGTGTGGTCACACCGATGAGTTCGTCATTTTCGTTCAGAATTACCCTAGAAACTTGCTTTCCCTTCTTTTCCTCTTCAATGATCCAATTGATAAATTTCTTAGTATCTTCAACGGATTCGTCTCTTATCCCAAGGGCATCCTTCACCTGTGGAGCGGAAACCAACTGAAACATGCGGTTTGCGTAAGATATATCATGCGGAACCAATTTCACTGTTGCCACAGTTCTTCCTTCCCAAGCTGGAATAGTAGGCAGTATAAGAATTAGTCTATGTCAATCATATCAAAATCCACAATAAGCCTAAACTATTCTGACTTTGCAAAATAAAACAAGAGTACCCCCTATTTTCTAAAGAATTGGAGCTACTTTTGTGTCAAAAAAATAATTTGGGCCATTTTTGTGTCACCTTTGAGGTTACTTTTCATTTGTGTCATTGGACAAATTTGGAAGCTAGTTATTTACAATCGCCAAATAATCGCAAAGGGCTTGCTACAAACTACCTAATATACGCCTCTCTCAGCCGCGGAAAGAGCAGGGAGGGACCCGTAGCACTCCAGGGATTTTTACACCTCAGAGACGCCAGGCGGCCGATTCCCTTTGATTCCTCTTGCCAGGCACCGCGGGCGAATGTCTGTCGACTCCTGCCGCCAGCTTACCAATCGCGGACGTATTCTCCCTAAGCCCTGGTGATCGCGGTCGACCTCGCGGACAAGATAGGCAGGGGCCAGGCGCTGGGGCCCGGGGTTCTTTTCCTGTCTCCTCCTGCGAGATAAAGAATGTGTGTATAAGCTAATCTCTTATAGAGATATTAGGGACGCAAGTCCCTACACGCAAAAGCGTGCCTAATCTCTCGTCTAGTTCGCTAGTTAGACGTCCACTCATAATTTTTGAGGCTGTCCACTTATAATTTTTGCGATTGAACCTCCAAAGAGAAAGCCAGGATCGAGGAATGCTGGAAAGCCACCCTGGCCAGCTTATGGTTGATGGTTTATGTTGGAGGATTGGGAAGTCAATCCCGTCGGGGATTTGGGAGTTTGGAAATTGAAGAATGGACTCCATCGGCCCATTGCCCGGCTGCCTCTTGGTTATCCGATTTACCCCTCCCCCAAAAGGCAAATTCTCCCCAAGATTATGTGAAAAAGTGGAACACAGCGATACGGACGATCAGTCGTTGGTATCCATTTCTTGATCTTCCGCCGTCCGAGTGGGGATACACCCTGCTTACGAAGGATTCTGCCGTCTATGTGTCGGAAACGGAATTTCCGGATGAACTTTCTGCCTGGGAGTATGCCTATAGCCTGTTCAAAAAGGGAAAAAAGGGTGACGGACAGTATGCATTTGGCCTGCCTGTTGTGAAGGGGCCGGTTACCATCCAACCTCCTAAGCCTGGACAGGTGAAGGAGAATTCATCCCGACAACCTGCTCCTTACTTTGCCTATAAAGTGGCTTCGCCTATATGGTTACGGATCGTTCAGCTGCAAACGGGCAAGTATATTTTGCAATATTCCTTTTTATCTGCACCTTATCCGCGCGAACTGGACCGATATCACAGGTATGAAAAGAAGACAGAACAAAAGGCGATCCACCTGAATGCACATCAATGCTGGAAAGAGTTTCAAGCCATTCTGGGGAAATCTTCTTTCCTGAAAGGAGAGTTGACATGAACTTTTCTTCATTGCATTGGACGATCGGACCTGTGCAAAGCTTTGTGGCTCAGTCACGTCAGACACGCGATTTGCTGGTCAGCTCCTTTCTTCTCTCCTATTTGACAGGTGTGGCGATGGATGCAGTGATCCAGTTGGGAGGACGAATCATCTTTCCCACGATCTATGTATCAAAGCATTCAGACGAAGTCTCTCATGAACTCATTTTAGCGATTCAAGGGAAGCGTACAGGTCAGTCGGCCCTTTGGATGGGAACTCTTCCCAATCGCTTTAAAGCAGCGATTCCCAAATGTTCAGAACGGGATATTCCGGTCAAAGTAACGGAAGCAGTAAAAAAACGATGGAATC
The DNA here is from genome assembly GCF_900114055.1 of Thermoflavimicrobium dichotomicum. Taxonomy (GTDB): domain Bacteria; phylum Bacillota; class Bacilli; order Thermoactinomycetales; family Thermoactinomycetaceae; genus Thermoflavimicrobium; species Thermoflavimicrobium dichotomicum. Next base: position 13,740 of record NZ_FORR01000016.1, read on the forward strand.
AGATTACCGAGGCGGTCTGGAAATATTTACAAAACCGTGTCGGCTCCGTGGAGTCATTTGAAGAACGGGAGCGATGGAAACGGCCTGAAGTAAAGGAAATCTGGGATCGGCAGGTAAACGGATTTTGGGAGATCGCTTGGGGAGTCTCTGACCGGGACGATATTTTAGATCGCCGTAAAAATTGGCGAAACCATATCTCCCCGATTGAAAAAGGGGCGAAATGCACACTGATGAGCGAGTGGCAAGAGATCTCGGGATATGATGATGGAACGGAAGAACAAAAACGGTTTTGGGAAACATTGGATCAATCTGTAAATCCCGATGATCTGACAGAGAAAGAGCGGCTCTGTGCCATTGCTCTGGTAAAGCGCTTTTTTCCCTATGTAGCAGAAGAATCGATTGGGTGGGAGTTTCCCGAAGTAGCCAAACAACTTCCCTCCGTGTTATCCATTGCCGCGGTTCCCTGGCTTCAGGCAGTCAATCGATCTTTGCAAGGAAAAAATGGACAGGAATCTGCCCAAGCGGTAGAAAAGTATGTCCAGACCGTCACTTCATATAACAGGAAGGATGTAGAGCTTTCCCACCATTTTGATGATGTTCGTGCATTCACGCCAACGGCTCAAAAATTAACGAAGCTGGACGGGAAATTTCACCTTGAGTATGCCCTGGATACGTTTCTTGAGAAAGGAGCATTCAAAAGTTCAAAGCGGGAATCGATCAAGAAAGCGTATAACCATTTATGCGAAAAAGTAAAGGCGAAGCCGGCACCTTACTTTGCCTTGCTCATCATGGATGGGGATCGCTTGGGAGCCTTGTTGCAGTCGGAAGAGAGTAGTCGGGTAAGCCGGGCATTAGATTCCTTTTCTAAACAAATCCACAGCATTGTCAAAGAACATCTCGGCGTCGTGATTTATGCGGGTGGGGATGATGCCATGGCCATGTTGCCGATGGAGCAGGCAGTTCAATGTGCCAAACGGTTACATGATGCGTATGTTCAGGCGTTTGAACAGCATCTGGGCAACAAAGCGACCAGTTCCACGGGCATTGTATTTGCACATTGCCAGTCTCCCCTGCAAAGTGTGCTGCAATTTGGGCGGCATCTCCTGGATGAGATCGCCAAGGAAGCGTGCGGAAGAGATAGCCTGGCGATTGGCGTATGGAAGCGCGCGGGTGCGGAGATCGTTTGGTCCGCCCCATGGGAGAGGGATGATCAGCTGGGCAAATCGGCTGTCGAAGAGTTGTTGTTTATGTTACAACCGCAAGCAACTGTGAATGATCAGGAATTGCCATTAAAAGAAATCTTTACCAATAGTTTTTTGAATAAATTCAGGAATTTGGAACGGTTCCCGTTTTATCCGGAAGATTTGCTCAAACGAAAAGAGCTGATGAAAAAAGTCGTAGCGGAGGAATTGAATCGCATTCGGCGGGGAAAGTGGGATCTGGTTACCCGGATGCAGTTGGCCGAATCGATGTTGAATATTTGTTATCAGTCGTATCGGGATGAACAGGGAAAAGTGCATTTGGCTGCGGGAGAGTATTCCTCGGATGGAGCGCAGTTGATCAAGTTTATTCGGGAACAAGGGGGCGAGCTGTCTTGACACATCTATGGGAATTTCGTCCGCTGGATACCTTGTTGTTTTTTCGTAACAGTACGCCTTTTGAAGCGGGAGAAATCGACATGGTCCAGCCGGAGAGCATGTTTCCTCCCTTGATGAATCCATTGCAAGGCGCGATTCGTACGAGCCTCGCGGCGCAGCGTGGCTGGAGTCCGCACTCTGAACAGACCCCTTTTCCGCCTGAATTAGGGGATGAACATCACTTGGGACTGCTTCAGATGAAAGGGCCCTTTCTCGCTGAGCATGGGAAAACATTGGTTCCGCTTCCGCTTACCCTGTTTGGAAAGATCATGGAAGATCGGAAGACGAAAAAAGAAATATGGCAGATTCAACCACTCGTTCCCGGTCCTCCTTCTTATACCGATCTCAATCAGAAGATCAATCACCCCCTGCGTCTTCTTGAACCGGCGGAGAGAGTCGCGGGCGGGAAACTACTCGAACTGTGGGGAACGATGGAGGCACTGGCAAGTGTGTTACGGGGGGAAATACCTGATTTTTCCCAACTCCGGCGCTCCTCCGATTTATGGCGAAAAGAGCAGAAACATGGAATTATGCGAGGGGATATATACGAGAAAAGAGTGAAAGGTGGGCATTTATATACCAGCGTACATATTCGCTTAAACAAAGGGGTTACCCTGCAAGTCGAGGTCAAAGGGATTCCGGCGGATTGGGAAATCAAGGAAAAATTGGCGCTTCCCCTTGGGGGAGAAGGGCGTTTTGCCGATGTCCGGATCAGGTCAGACTCTTTCCGGTTACCAGAGGTTCCCAACTTACAGCCTGCTCCTGACGGAAAACTTCGCTATACTCTCTCTTTGCTAACGCCGGGACGATGGAAGGCAGATAAGTTACCCGATGTGATTCACTATGGTCCACCATCGGCTCCAGGTACCTGTATCGCGGCGAGTATTGGGAAGATATGGAGAGTGGGTGGATGGGATCTGAAAGAGAAAGGACCGCGGGAAGTGATCCCCTTATTGCCTCCGGGTTGTACGTGGTTTTTTGAAGCATCGATGCAGGAGAAAGAAAAGATTGAGCGGTTGCATGGCAAGTGGGTGGGAGAAAACAATGCATTTGGCATGGGACAAGTGGTTATCGGAACATGGAAAGAAGGGGAGGAAGCAGAATGAATGGGCGAATCATGGGACTTTTCGCCGAAACATCAATTCATCCGGGTCAGGGAAAGCAACAGGGAATTCTGGATTTGCCTGTTGCCCGGGAATCGTGGACGGAGTATCCATACATCCCCGGCTCAGCGGTGAAGGGAGCGTTTCGGGAAAAAGCGGTTTTGGAAGAGTTTGGAGAGGAGAAAATAAACCAAGTGTTTGGGGAAAAAACCCGTGCGGGAGAGATGGGATTTAGCGATGCGAGACTTCTGCTGCTCCCGGTCCGATCACTCAATGGACATTATTATTGGGTGACTTGCCCGTATCTGATCGAACGATTTCAACGGGATTTAGAGATGATTGAGGAGAAAGATTTCCATTTGGGTGATGAGGAATGGGTGATCAAGCCGAGTCATGCCTGGGTTTCCTCCGATTTGAAAGCCAAATGGATTTCTCCGAATCAAGCGGCTAGGAATCAGATTTATCTGGAGGAGTTTACCTATGAGCTGATCCAACGGCCGGAAATCGATGAGGTGGGAGCATGGATTCGGCCATTGATCAAACACCCATCCGTTCGGAAAAGAGTAAGTAAACAGCTGGTCGTGATTTCGGATGATGAGTTTCAATATTTTGCGAAGTTTACTCTGCCGATCCAGACCAAAAACCGTTTGAATAAGAAGAAAACAAGCGAAAGCTTATGGCAAGAAGAAAACCTGCCACCGGATACTTTGATGTATGTTCTTTTGATGCCACGTTTGACGAACTCAACAGTGTGCAAAGACTTTTTTGCGTTTGTCGGGGAACGCCCCTATCTCAAAATTGGCGGGAATGAAACAACGGGGTTGGGATGGTTTGCAACACAATTTTGGGCAAAGGAGGATCCCAAGTGAGTGAACCACGTTTCGAAATGGAGCGGGCGAACCATTCCTTACAGTGCGTCTTAAAACATACGAAATTGATGAAGACGAAGCAAAATAATTATGCCAGCTATACGGAAAAATTCGCATTGGAGATTTTGATGAACGGGTTGGGGCAAGCCTTGGCGAGAATCGTTAGCAGCAGTAAAAATAAGGATGCCGAAGTATACAAATATCTCTATGAGGATATAGAGGACTGGCTGACAGGAGATCGTCCGACTGCTCCCTATCGCGGGGCGAACGACCTGCTGATGGCACTGACCGAAGGAACGCGGGAACAGTACCGGCTCGCTACTGCCGAAGCATTGGCCTGGCTGGCCTGGCACAAACAATTGACCTCCACTTACTTAAAAGAAAGAGAGGAGGATCGCGGATGAGTACCAACTCTTTTTTGCCTTTATATAATCAGCGGAATCATTCGTTGCGAACCTGTCCGGAGCAGGCCAATATTGGGCTGTGGTATGACAAGTTCTGTGATACATGGGAATTGGTTTATAAACAGGGTGACTGGGAGAAGACCTGGAACAAGCAAAAAGCTTACTGGACGGATAAAGTGGCCGGAAAGATCGTTGGAGATCAGCAGCAGCTGGATGAGCTGGTCAGGGAAAGATATCTCTCTTTAGTGAAACAATACCGTGGAAATATGCTCTTTATGAGGACGATCAGCCGTTTTGTCACCGGAATAGGACGTCCCCACCCGGTGGAAAATGGGATGAGCTGGCATCATACTCTCTCCGTCCCCTATTTGGCAGGTTCTTCAGTAAAGGGAATGGTTCGGGCATGGACGGAGCAGTGGATGGAGGAGCAAGTGAGTAAAAAAGAGCTGGACCGAATTTTTGGCCCGGATGATCCGGATCTGCGTGAAGTGGGACATATCCTCTTTTTGGATGCTGTTCCCGTCCAGCCTGTCAAGCTGGAAAAAGAGATTATTACGGTTCATTATCAGGATTACTATCGCCGCCCCTATCTGTACACGCCGGTTGATTCGGGAAATCCCAAACCCAATCCTTTCTTGTGTGTGGCGGCGGGGGTTACCTTTGTGTTTCCGATCCTCCCCCGTTCCGCCTATGCCGGTTATAAAGAAGATGTGAAAAAAGTGTCCAATTGGCTGAAACAAGCGCTTGAATGGAGCGGAGCGGGAGCCAAGACATCGAGCGGGTATGGCCGGTTTACCGAAGATCACCGGTTTGATGAGCTCCGGTCCGTGCTGGGCTGAACAGCAACCATCCCAAATCCCTGGCTCGAATAGCTGCCCAGTCCCGCTTCCATCGCAACTTCCTGAATACGGGGAGATGCCTCAATCTGAAAGGGAAACTGATACCCTTTCAGATTTTTTTCTTTTACTTTGGTCAAGACCGAGGCTTGTTTCAGATCAAAAGAAGCGGGGTCCAGGAGACGGATATGGATGGGAGCCTCTTCAAATGAGGGGTCCTCCCACTTCATGACAGCCCACCGCCGGAGAGATGTGCGGATTTGGTCATAGAAGTCACTTTCCAAAGGATGACAAAAGACCAGCTGATCCCGCCGCTGGATGGGGACCACGATCGGGCTGAGTGTCTGGTAATTCATCACCTGTTGATAGTCCGGCTGAGGCAGGAGCTGGACCGACAGTAGAGGAAAGACATGATGAAGGATCTGAAGGGCTCCCAATACCCGAATTCCTTCATAAATCGTACGAATCACATCCGGACGGATCGAATCCACGTACCAGAAGGCATCTCCTTCCACGATCCGATGGGACTGGGTATTTTTTTGCTTGCGAAACTGCAAAGAGGAGAAGACAAATGGTTTATATGAACGGTTTTGGTAACGAATCCCCTCATGATGCAACCAATCGGCCAGGTCCGGGTTGACGGAGCGGATGGCCCGGTAAAGATAGCTCATCAATGCGTAATTGAGCGAGTAAGGGAGAGGGACAGGATGGGGAATCTGATACTGTACTCGAATTCGCATGGGTTGATCCTCCTGGTTAGAATGGTTGTTTTGAATCTATCAAAAGTTAGGATGAGTGGCAATAGAAAGAGGGATTTAGTGAAGAGGTTCGTGGAAAATCGGATACAATTATTACTTTTTATATCAATCAATTCCAGTTAATCCAGAAAATTTACAGGGGTAAATTGGAAGAATAGACACAAAAAATGATGTTTTTTGACAGATGGGGTTGCGAATGTTATAATAAAAAAGTAAATGATTGGGCCAGATGTTCCCGATTTTCCATAAACCCCCCATGATTTTGCCCGTTCCAGAGGTTTATGGATCACGAAAAGTCAAGGGGTTTCGGGGAGAAAACGCTCAGAAACCAGGAATGGCGGAGGGTATCATTGAATCCATTTTGGAATAAACAAAGGGCAACGACTTGGTCTCACGGACTCAGGCTCGTTGCTTTTTTTGGATAGAGGGAGCATTTCGGGCCATATCTCCTGTAAATGGAAAAATGACTTGAGATCACTGTCGAAGGTCCTAATGTTCGTTGATCTATGTTTAAATTATTTTAAACAAGTTTGCAACACAAACAAAACAAAATTCAAGCCTGATATCTCTCCATACAGAATACCTGTTTACATTCCAGATGAAGGATCAATTCTGTCCATCGAAATTCGTTCATAAGAATCGCAACAAAATACTTATAATATTCGAAGAAGACATTGACGAAGAAGTTTTCGGAGGAATTATCGATGTAGATCCAGACGGAAATGAGTTGTGGTGAAGGGATAGAAATAAAAGGATAAGGAGCTGACTCCCTGGTGGAGAAGGCTCCTTTTTGATTGATGGTTTCAGTTTATAAATGTTCCTTCCATTGGGTCAAAAATATGGGCATGATAGTCTTGTTCCAGGATTTCCAGGATAAATAAAACCGTATGAAAGTAATCCATATTGAAATCAGGATCACCTACTGTTTCCAGTCGCTGTTTGATCCCTCGAATTTGTGCGGCTCTTTCACTATGACATCTCTTTGCTATTTCAGCAGATTCGATTTGCACATACGGGTCATGATTGAGATAAATATAAAAATTCCACTGGCCAATAGTTAAAGTTAATTGATGGTTTTTGGATGCCAAAGAAAATGGTTCGCCCAGCTGTTCCAGCCTTTTCTGTATTTTCTCCTGCATCTCGTTCAAGCAGAAGGGAGATTCAGAGGGAAGCAGGATCAGGTATTGATAATAAGCAGAGGACATGATTTCACCCCAAGAAAAATGGCTTGCTCAAAAAGGTCATGAGGCAACCACATAAAAAGGTTCCCACTATCATAGTGTGAACCTTTTTATATGGATATGATTTTTAACTCACTTCCGGTTTCCTGGTCAGTAAGAACCAAAATTCGGGTTCACGTCTCCGCCTTTGTTAATGTCCCCTTTTTTGTAAGAACCGGAATTCTGGTCGTCAGAACCAAAATTCGGGTTCACGTCTCCGCCTTTGTTAATGTCCCCCTTTTTGTAAGCACCCGAATTTTGGTCGCTTTCGTCAGAACCAGGATTCGGATTAGCGTCATCGCCTTTGTTCGTATCATCCTGGTTGTTAGTATCATTGGTCGGAGCATTTGAATCTTGACTGTTATTACTGTTATTCATATTTTGATCTTGTTGTAACTTTTGTTCGTTTTGCTTGTCACCTTTAACAATACCGATAAGCCCACATCCGCTTGCAAGAATGACAATTAAAGCAATACTTAACAATAATAGACATTTTTTGAGCATATAAATTCCCCTTTATACGAAAATCTAAGCATAATTGTATACTATTAAGAACATAAAATGTTTTACATTTTTTTGTCTTTATTTCAATTTAAATTCATATTAAGATATACGACGGCTACCACCGCCTTTGGTGTTGGGCTAAACGGAAAAGTATTCTGATTAAATGCGCAAAAAGATGGATTCCATATCTATTGAAGCCAATTGGATCAGTGTTGGGAGGTAGAAGCGAATGAAGGCAGATATTTTTACACTATGTGAATGGGGAGAATGGGAAGAGCTGAAGAAACTTTTGGAGGAAGATCCTACTCAGGTTCATTTGCGCGATGATGAGCAGAATACACCACTTCATTATGCAAGAGATCGTCGGGTGGCGGGGTTACTGGTGCAATATGGAGCTGATCTGGAAGCGAAAAATATGGAGGGACTTCCACCTATTGCTACAGCCGCGCGAAAATTACGGGAAGAGGTCGTTGCGTTTTTATTGGAAAAAGAGGTCACGTTGGAAAAATCATATTTTTACTTTCCCGGCTCACTTTGGACGATTGAAGATATGGCGACAAAGGCAGCAGAGAAAAGATGGAATACGGTTTTACATGGTGCTGGAAACCGGGAGGAGGCCGAACGGTTTCTGCTTGAAGGGGCAAATATGGAAGAAAGAGCATTTTGGGGGCAGACTCCACTGATGAAGCAAGTAGATGAAAAACGGTTGGATGTGGTACAGCTACTGCTTGAGCATGGGACCAATATCCATGCTCAGGATGAAGAGGGGAATTCTGCTTTGCATTATGCCGTTCAAAGAAGGAGTGTCCGTGAAGAGATGGTGCAGTTGTTGCTGGAACATGGAGCCGATCCCAATTTGCCCAATCATAAAGGGGAAACCCCTCTTCACTGGGCGATCATGGAAAGCGATATTGATAAGGCTGCACTATTTATGAATTCGACATCGGTAAAAGATTGGAAAGGGAAACCTTCCATTGTGAAGCAGTTACTGGATGCAGGGGGTGATCCGAATATCCAGGATCACAGAGGACAAACTCCCTTGCATTGGGCTGTATTTGGGGATCATTGGGAAATGGTGGATTTATTGTTGAATCACGGAGCTTCCTTACTCATCCGTAGCCATGATGGAAAACGTCCGCAGCATATGGCCGATCGGAGAAATTCCTTGTACCTGTATTGTGCAGAGAAAGCAAGGGAATTGGAAAGTTTTGATTCTCCTTTGATGGATACGAATGTTTCAAAACCTTACAGTTTTGTGCTCCATCCTTATAAACATGAGCTGGTTTCGGCATATGGGTATGGTGGTATAGCCAAGTGGTGATATGACGCCTCACATTTAAGGAAAGACGAATTTCTGTGGGCACTCCAACATGGCTATGTGGAGGAAGTTGATTTGGAAGCATTTTTGCAGTTAGAGAGTGTGGTATATACCGATCAGTATCGTCTGAAAGTGGATATTTCAGGAGATGGAGAGATTGTGATTGTCCAGGGACCTCATCTCGATGGTATTCAATTGCGACGGTATGATGATCTGCACATCGAAGAGGTTTTGGAAAAGAGGGGGGAGGGAGTGCTAACCCCCAATGGACGCTGGCTTGTTTTTGGCGATGTAATCTATGATTTGCAAACCAGAGAGTGGGAAAAGTTTGATGAAGTTCAAGAGGAGTATAAACTGCTTAGCATCTCGCCAAACTCCCATTATTTGGGTTATACCACCAGTTATGAGTATGAAGTGGATTGGATTACGATTTATGCCCTTCCTTTTTCGAAAGGGGGCAGGAAGGTATGTTATCCCCAGGAAGTGTGTGATACCAGAGATTATCTCATGCATATTTCCAAAGTTGATTTCAGTGCAGATAACCAATGGGGAGTTTGTTGTTGTGGCATTGATCTGGATGTTCCACCCGGATGGATGGGTAATGTATTCGTCATATCTACACAAAAAGAGAAGATCAAATGGCGGGTGTCCATTGAGGCACAGCAAATGGTGGATGAAGAGGCAGAGGAGCGAGGGAATTATCTCTTTGGATATTTATTGGAAGCTTTGTTTGTGGGGGAGGAAGTGGTTTGTGTTTCTACGAAGGGCTTGCTTGTATTTCTGGACGCGGAAACAGGGGAGTTTATCCGCAGCATGAAACTGGATGTTCGCAGGGTCTATGAAATGAAGAAAAATCATGATGGAACAGCATTGGTGATCCGAACAGACAAGGGATTGCAATTCGTTCCCATACCTGCAAAGACCCAAAAGTAGAAAGGAACCGAAAAAATAGCTATATTGATCCATCCCTTAAGCCATGTACTTCTCCAAGACATAGCCTCAGTGCAAGGTCAAAGTAATTTCAATAAACTGCATAACCGGTATAAGTAGTATATACCCCGTACTTGATTGCGGTTGATGTAATTCAGTTTGTCGAGAGAATCCCGGGCAAATCTCCTTGCGACTTCAATCTGGTTGTGGCCGAACTCTTTCAAAACCTGCCTGATGACTTCGAGTGGATAATTGGCCGATCGTAATATACGGATCATCTGAATTTGCCGGATTTGAGTGCGATTGAACTTACGATAGCCGTTTTCCTGGTCCCGAGGCAACGAAATCAGCCCTTCCTTTTCCCAATGCCGGATGGCCGAACTTGAAGCACCTGTGAAAGCGGAAACCTCCCCAATCGTCATCCATTTTCTATTCCCTCCCAGTTCGAACTTGTCAAGTTCCTCGTTTTCCAAGATCCGAACGGTTTTCTCCGCCATCGTTTTATCCTGGTGGAGACGTGCCTGCTCCTGGTTAACGATCCAGAGCGCGTCTTCCACCTCTTTCCTTTGCACTTTTCGCAAAACTTCCTTTGTGATTTTCATGCCAAAACCAGGGAGCATGGCCCGGAAGCATTCAAAATATGCCACGTGTTCTTCGGTATACATCCGATAGCCATTTGCTGCGCGCTCTGCAGGAGGAACAATTCCCCACTTTTCATAACGTCTCAGGGCACTTGTGCTGATATTCAGTTTTCTGGCAATGTCAATCGGTCTTATGTTCATGGCTTCCCCTCCATAAACATTATAACTGAAGTTTAAAGCTGCTAGACAAAGTTTTTCAAAAGAATATAAGGAAAATGGAATATAACTTTAGCACTTGCATGAATGTTGTAGAATGAATTTGCCAGCTTGAATACAACGCAAGGAGGAATGAGTTTGCAGGGCAATATCAAGATTAAAGGTGCTCGGGAAAACAACCTGAAAAATATTTCGCTGGAAATTCCCAAGTATAAGCTTGTTGTCATCACCGGACCCTCAGGTTCCGGGAAATCCACCCTAGCGCTGGATACACTGCAACGGGAATCCCAGCGTCAGTTTATGGAATCATTGGGGATGGTTACCTATCAGGCCAGCAAACCAAAGGTTGACGCCATTCACGGACTCTGCCCGTCCATCAGTGTAGGACAGCATATTACGAACCGCAATCCGAGGTCGACCGTCGGTACCGTGACAGATATCTATACTTATCTCAGAATCCTGTTTGCCAAAATTGGAGAGCGTCCTTGTCCATCCTGCGGGACGACGATCGAACCTTCCTTTGAAGGAGAAGTTCCTCAGAACGGAATTTTGGATGAAGAAGAATCCTATCATGCACACGGGATGGTCCATTGCCCAAATTGCGGCCATCCCCTTGAGAAATTGACGATGACACATTTTTCGTTCAACAAACCGGAAGGCGCTTGTGCTACTTGCAGCGGGCTGGGCCAAATCGCCACCTTGAACATGGACGCCGTAATTGATGGGAATCGGAGTTTGCGCGGCGGCGGTGTATTGATCTGGCACGATCTTCTTATTGACTATCATACGAATATCCTGAAGGCTGCGGCCAAGCATTACGGTTTTTCTTTTGACGAACATCTGCCTATAAAGGAATACAATGAGGTTCAACGCGACTTGCTCCTTTTTGGAGTGGAGAGTGAAGAATTCAAGAGGCATTTCCCGAACGTAAAGCCGCCGAAAACGGTGGGAAAAGGGAAGTTTGAAGGCGTGATAACGGGAATATGGAGAAGATACAGGGAGAAGGGCGGCGAACCCGGCGAATCAAAGTTGTTTCACAAGCAATTGTGCCCCGATTGCCAGGGAGCAAGATTAAAGAAGGAAAGCCTTCTCGTTACCGTCGAAGGGGCTTCCATTGTCGAGGTTTCTTCCTGGTCGATCGCGGATGCGCTGGCCTGGATGAATTCGTTGCAGGACAGGTTGCAGGAAAAGCTGACTTCAGAGCAACTGCTCATTGTCGAACCGCTCCTGCACGATTGTGCAGTTAGAACGAAACGGCTCATTGATGTAGGACTTGGTTATATGTCGCTTCACCGGCAGGTGGTCACGCTGTCCGGTGGAGAGGCTCAAAGGCTGAGGCTGGCAACGATACTGGGTTCGGGACTGACCGGTGTGCTCTATATTTTGGACGAGCCGACGGCTGGACTTCATCCGAGAGATACAAGAGGATTAATTCGAATGTTGAATCAATTGAGAGATTTGGGGAACACCGTGCTGGTGATTGAACATGACGAAGAGGTGATGCGGGCGGCTGATCGCATCATTGACATGGGGCCAAGTGCTGGCAGCCTTGGAGGAAATGTGGTTGGCCAGGGGCGATTGGAGGATTTGCTGAATAACCCCGATTCAGTAACCGGAGCTTATTTCAGGGAAGAAAGCCATCGTATGGAAGAGTTCAAACGAAGGAAAGGAAATGGTAATTTTCTGACGATCCGAAATGCGCATGCGCGAAATTTGAAAAACATTACCATTTCGTTTCCTCTCGGCTGCCTTATTTCTGTGACTGGTGTTTCAGGTTCGGGGAAATCCACGCTCCTGTTCGATGTGCTTGCCGCTTCTTATCAGGAAAAGGGACAGCCCATCGGCTGCGAAAGGATCACCGGATGGGATGCGGTTGGACAGCTGGTCACCGTCGACCAGTCACCCCTTTCGCGCATGAAGAGATCCAACATTGCCACGTATACCGAAGTGTATACACACTTGAGAAATTGGTTTGCCGGTTTGCCCGAAGCAAAACGCAGTAAGTTAACGGCTAAACATTTCTCTTTCAATACGCCTGGAGGCAGGTGCGAAAACTGTCAGGGACTCGGCGTTGTACCGATTCACATGCATTTTCTCCCGGAGGTTGAAGTGCGTTGCCCGGCTTGCCGCGGCAGACGTTTTTTAAGAAAATATTCTCCGTGTTACGTACAAAGGCCATACCATTTCCGACTTATTGGATATGACCATTCAAGAGAGCCTGTCCGTTCTTGAGGACCAGGAGAAAATAACCGAGACGGCGAAGCTGCTCTGTGAAGTGGGACTTGGCTACTTGAAGTGGGGACAATCCGTCAATACGTTGTCTGGCGGCGAAGCCCAACGGACCAAGTTGGCCAAAGAGTTAAGCAAAAAAACGAAAAATCATACGCTGTATTTGCTGGATGAACCGACAACAGGGCTGCACCCAAGGGATGTAAGGCAGCTGCTCGTTCTTTTAAACAAACTGGTCGATGCCGGAAATACTGTCATTCTTGTGGAACATAACCTGGATCTGATCAGCCATTCGGATTGGGTGATCGATATCGGTCCCGAAGGAGGCGACAAGGGAGGGACTGTTGTGGCCGAAGGAACCCCAGAGGAAATTGCCCGGATCGAAGCGTCTTATACCGGCCGATTTCTGAAGGAGAAATTGAAAATCTGAGCTTGATGGAAAACCCCTGGTGCTTTACGAAGAGTCAGGGGTTTTATATTTTGCGATAGGCGAGGATCCTTTCACTATATCAGAAGCTTTTTTAGGAAAACCGAGAATCAAAGGTGTACAAAAATATGATTATCTGACAAAAAGCCGAAAATTATAAACAAGTTTGTAATACAAACAAAAATATAAGAAGGATTCCAAGGTTCACTTAGGAATGCCTCTTTTTTCTTCCAGAACAGACTGTTTTTTCATTTCCATTGACACTGCACTTGTGGTTTATAAATGACTTCACATGCACAAACTATACGGCGACGCACTTTATTTTCTTTGGAGGAATTGGTCTTATGATGGATATTCTTTTGTTGTTGTTTATTTTATATGGTTTTTTACCCTTTCTTAAACAATGGAAAGTAAATCAGGATCGTTATCGGACGATTCGTTCCCTGGAGCAAAGTCGGGGTTCAAGGGTTATCACCATGATTCATCGTCAGGAGACACTCAGCTTTTTTGGCATTCCTTTTCGTAATTTTATTAATATAGAAGATTCCGAACAAATTTTACGTGCGATTCGCCTGACACCTGATAATATGCCGATTGACCTTATTTTACATACGCCTGGAGGTTTGGTGTTGGCTGCTGAACAGATTGCAGAAGCGCTCAAAAAGCATCCTTCCAAAGTAACTGTCTTTATTCCTCACTATGCCATGTCGGGAGGGACGATGATCAGTCTGGCAGCGGATGAAATCGTTTTGGACGAAAATGCTGTTTTGGGTCCGGTGGATCCACAATTGGGACGGTATCCAGCAGCTTCGATTTTACAAGTATTGAAAATCAAAGACAGTGAAGAAATTAGTGATGAGACATTGATTTTAGCAGACATCGCACAAAAAGCCATTCATCAAGTACGGGCGTTTGTAAAAGAAGTGCTTGTTTCCAAGATGGATGAAGAGAGAGCGGATCAGCTGGCCCGGATTTTGGCAGAAGGGCGTTGGACACATGATTATCCGATTACGGGAGAACAATTGAGAGACTTTGGTTTGCCAGTCAGATTTGGTTTACCAGAGGAAGTATATCAGTTGATGGAATTATATCCACAATCTCCAACGCGCAGGCCTACCGTACAGTATATTCCAATGCCTTATCGGAATGAAAATCATAGGTAATATCGATTAGGAGAATCTCTATTCCTGAATTTCTTTACAGGATCCCTTACAAAAATAATCATCCTCTTTTGATCATGTATGTAGGATGGAGACAAGCTATTTGTAAAAAAATAAAGGTACAAGTACTTGTTACATCGTAACCATAAATTAACAATCTGATGTAGGGAGTAGGGAATATCGATGGCTAAGCCAAGTTCAGCCCGTAAAAAGGCCTTCCGTGTATTGGGTGTGTTACTTGCGATCTTATTAGTGATCATTATTTACTATGGATATGTTTTTTACAGGACGGCCAATCAAGCCTATGATCCGCCTAAACAGGCCAAATCAGACAAGCGTTCGCAAGAAGTCAATTTTTCCAAAGATCCCATTTCTATTTTGCTGTTGGGCATTGACCAGCGGCCGGGGGATGTAGGAAGAGCGGATACCATTATTTATATGACTTTAAATCCAAAGCAGGAAGATATTTATATGACAAACATTCCCCGTGATACGCTTGTTTATATACCAGGCTATCATCATGATAAGATCAATCACAGTTATGCATTTGGCGGTGTGGATTTGACCAAAAAAACGGTCGAACAGTTTTTGGACTTGCCGATTGATGGTTATGTGAAAGTCAATATGCAAGGTCTTAAAAGTATTGTCGATGCACTTGGAGGAGTGGAAGTTGAAGTTCCTTTTGATTTTTCATATCATGGGTCCACTTTTCATAAAGGAAAAATGCATGTAAATGGCAAACAGGCTCTTGCGTTTGTACAAATGCGCAAAGAAGATCCGGAAGGAGATACTGGCCGAAACAAAAGACAGCAAGAAATGATCCGCGCTATCATTCATAAAGGAACCCAGTTCAGCTCCTTGACCAGACTGGATGATGTGATGGAGCAGGTCGGGACGCATGTGCGAACAGATCTTTCCCCCTGGAAAGTATTCACTTTGCAACAACAATATAGAGCGATTACCAATCAAGAGATCAAGAGTTTATCTTTTCACACCATCCCCATTACACGTCATGGCATTTTTTACTGGACGATTGGACAGGAAGAAGTTCGGCGGGTACGTGCGATTTTGGCGAAACATCTGGAACTGTCCGGTTCCCAGTCGTGATTTTGCCGATGATTTTGGAAATATTCATTTAAGAAATGTTAATACAATTTAAGTCGTAATTTAAGACTTAAACAGATAAAATAGTGTGTGCGGACATATTTAAAATACGATAAAAATTAGACAAAAGGGGAGGACTATTTTGTCGCAGGAAAGTCAGGTGCTTCAAGAGAAGAAAGATCAGCCTGAGCAGAAGAAGGACAAGTTTTCCATCGATTTTTCAAAACCGATGTGGCAATCGTTAATCCTCTTTTTTATTCCACTTGTTTTCAGCAATGTATTGCAGTCTTTGGGGGGAACTGTCAGTTCGGTCTTGATTGGACTGAAAATAGGGGAAAATGCCTTGGCTGCAGCGAGTGCGGTATTTCCGATTACTTTTTTTCTGGTTTCTTTTGTCATAGGTTTAGGGAGTGCCAGTTCGATCTTAATTGGCCAGGCATTTGGCAGTAAAAAACTGGAACGCATGAAGTCAACCGTAGGGACTTCACTTACTTTCAGTTTTTTGTTGGGAATTTTGTCAGCATCCGCAGGCATTCTTTTTTCTGACTCATTGCTTGCATTAATCAAAACTCCAGCAGAAATAAAAGCGGATGCATCTAAATATATGCATGTGCTATTTGCAGGACTCCCTGTGTTATTCCTCTATGTGATCTATACCACTTTTTTGCGTGGAAGCGGTGATTCGAAGACGCCATTCTATTTCCTTGTTATCAGTACCGGGTTAACGATTCTGTTTACCCCGATGTTTTTGTTTGGCTGGGGAGTACCAGCAATGGGATTGGAAGGAGCAGCTTTGGCACAAATCGTTGCCAGTTTCATTTCTTTTCTTCTTTTAGTGGGATATCTGCTTAAAATCAAGCATCCGTTGGCATTGGACAGAGAGACAATCAAAAAGCTGAGGCTTGACCCCCAGATTTTACGACTCATGATAAAAATCGGCTTGCCCACGAGTATCCAGATGATCGTCGTTTCGTTATCTGAAATAGCCATCGTCACGTTTGTGAATCATTTTGGTGCGCAGGCTACTGCTGCTTATGGGGCAATTACCCAAGTGATTAACTATGTTCAGATACCGGCGATGAGTTTAGGGATTGCCATCGGTATTTTCGGTGCGCAGCTCATCGGGGCCAATCGACAGGATCGGTTGGATGAGCTGGTAAAAGCAACAGTCATATTGAATTATGCGATTGGGATTGTTTTAACCGGATTGGCATACATATTTAGCCGACCGATCTTATCGATGTTTTTAACGGATCCAATGACGGTCGATATTGCACAAAAATCGCTGTATATTACATTGTGGTCATTTATTTTGCTTGGCAATGTGATCATAATATCGGGGCTGATGCGTTCGAGTGGAACGGTATTTTGGCCGACGCTGTTAGTGATTTTGGGTGTATTGCTCGTGGAATTACCCGCTGCTTATATCCTGTCCCGTACGCTGGGATTATATGGAGTATGGCTGGCTTATCCCATTTCGTTTACGGTTCTTTTGATCGGGCAGTATGTGTACTATCGGAAGTTTTGGAAAAACAGAACACATGAACGCTTCTTCGATAAACCAGAAGAACAACCGACCTCATAGCCGCTTGCTTTTAAGCGGTTTTTTGTGTAAAGACTATTAATAGGGGGGGAAGGGCATCGAAAGGAGCCTGTCCTAGCCAACAGCCCTTTTAATTTTAAAAATCGTGTGATAATATCTTTTATGAACTTCAAATACTAGGCTTTTATCGCCACATTGATCATGATCATCTAGAATTGATAAATTCAAAGAAAAAGCTATCTTGGAATCCTTAAAATATGGATGCGTTATTCCAGCGCTTCGGGATGGGTTCCTTCCTCCGTGACGACTTCTGTACCATCTCAGTTACTCCGTAAGGTATTTATTCCTCCGCTATATAGAAAACAGAACCTCTTTTTCATCCCTTTGATATTGTTACTCAACAACATGAAGGTCTATCCTCTCATGTTTTAAGAAAAGGGTAGCCTTTTTCCACTATGGACATGTACTGGGCGTCCACTAAAACAGAAACGGACTATGGACGCTAACGACTCAAGAATCCCATGGTTTCAGCTGTGTAGAGTGTCAATTACTTGGTTTTTCTGAACTAAGAAAAAAAAGACCCTTATCCGTGGTTACGGAAAAGGTTTCATTGTACAATGGCTTTATTATTTATTATCAATTCTTCCATAAGCGTAACAGGATGCACTGGCAAGACAGGTTAGTATGACTTGGTATTCACTATACACTTTGTATAAAAGTACGTTAAAATCATCGTCCGCTGAAGTAGAGTATCGAGTGTATATGATTTTCCCATTTTTCCAGTCTCTTACCTGAACTTTTGTATCGTAACCGTAGTAATTATAAAATGTAATATCAACAAAATGACCAGTTGTATTAACTTTAACAGTATAAGTTTTGCAAAAAGTCTCTTCAGGATTGAGATAACAACCTTCGGAGGCAGCAAATACACTACCATGAAAAGAAAAGAAAAAAACAACGGTTAAACACAACGATAAAAGAGGAGCTAGAGCTTTATTTTTCAACATAAATTTCTCCCTCACTTTTCAGTGGTTTACTCTTCATACCTATCTAATTATAAATTATAATAATATAAAAATAATTCAATAAAATAAAATATTTCCATCCTAGGGGTAGATGGAGTAATACCAGCGTAGCTGTTACCAGTGGCGATCTTAAGAAGAGTAGAGGGAGCGAGCGTCGAATTTGGGGTCAATTTGCAAAGAAATGAAAAAAAGAGCCTTAATGGCTCTCTTGTTTTATTCACTTAATTTTCGCTCGGTTGCTATTCTCATCATAACAAATCATTGTACCGACCT
Source organism: Thermoflavimicrobium dichotomicum (assembly GCF_900114055.1). Lineage (GTDB taxonomy): Bacteria > Bacillota > Bacilli > Thermoactinomycetales > Thermoactinomycetaceae > Thermoflavimicrobium > Thermoflavimicrobium dichotomicum. Next base: position 31,877 of record NZ_FORR01000016.1, read on the forward strand.
GCACAGGAGGCAGTTAGAACTTTGGCAGCAGATTATCATTCGAAGAAGCGATGGATCTATTTTTTCAGCGAAAACCACAATTTCGACATTTTTTCGTATTTGATTGCTATGTATTGGCATGGAACTTGCTTACTAATTACTTTAAAGAGAAAAAAAGGGGGGTTACTTACTAATTCAATAATTGCCATATATCAATTTAAAAAAGTATTCAACTATTCAACTAGGGAGGTCAGAACATGTCACAAATCAATTTGCATGAAAATTCAAGCCAACATCCCTCATCCGAAAACGACAAAACGAACGGAATTCTTGACCGGTTTCGTAATTTTGCGCTATCAACCAGTGAATGGACTCAAAAATGGGTTCCTGACGCTTGGATCATTGCTGTCATCCTTTCCATTATCGTATTTCTTATGACCATCTCATTTGGAAACGCTTCCCCTGTTAAAGCGGCTCAAGTTTGGGGGAAAGGACTTTGGGTTTTGCTGCCACTTATGGCCCAATTTAGTTTTGCAATCATTGTAGCGTATGTCTGTGCCACCGCCCCTGCAACCAAAAAGGCATTAAACTGGTTGGGTTCCCGCCCCGATCCGGATAAACCCTGGCAAGCTACCTTACTGGTTGCCGTCGTTTCTCTCTTAACCGGTTATATTAACTGGGCTCTGACCGTTGTGGTGTCAGCCATCTTTGTTCCGTTTGTTGCCAAACACAATCCGAAATCAGATATGCGCTTATTAGTGGCTGCCGCTTATGTCGGAATCGCAACCCTCTGGCATGCAGGACTTTCCGGATCTGCCACCTTGCTTGTGGCAACCCCGGAGAATTTCCTGCTCAAGGATAACATTTTAACTGATCTAATTCCAGTAACGCGAACGATCTTCTCACAATTTAATATCCTCTTGGTCCTTGTCACCATCGTCACCACCGCATTGATTTTGACGTTGTTAACGCCGAAAAAATCTCAGGTCAAGATGGATCAAAGCGTATTGGATTCTATTACCAAAGAAAACGATTTTCAACGTCCCGCCAATCTCAGCCCTGCCGACCGAATGGCTTGGTGGCCAGGTTGGAACATTATTTTAGGAGTTGCCAGCCTGTATTTTCTCATTAACATTTTTACGTCGAAAGGAATTGCAGGTTGGAGTATTGACACTTATAACCTGTTATTCTTGACTTTGGCCCTCTTCCTAACCTGGAGACCCATTGTGTTTTTGGAAGGGTGTAAAAAAGGCGTGCAAGGAGCATGGGGAATTCTTGTGCAATTCCCTCTGTACGGAGGTATTTTCGGGCTGATCTCCTATACGGATTTAGGACATGTATTGACCACGTTTTTTACATCCATTTCAACGCCACAAACGTTCCTGCCCATTGTATATTGGTATTCCGGTATATTGGGTTACTTTGTTCCATCTGGCGGTTCCAAATGGATTATTGAGGCCCCCTATTTGTTAAAGGCGGCCAAAGAGCTGGGAATCAGTCCCGCAAGTACAACTCTCGCTTACAGTTGGGGAGATATGATGTCTCACCTGATTCAGCCGTTCTGGGCAATCGCCCTGTTGGATATCACCAAGACAAAATTCGGTCAAATTGCCGGATTCTGTACCATGTTGCTGCTGGTTTATATCATCATTACCAGCATTGCTATGTTCCTGATGCCGATTCACCTGTAAAAGTACAAAATCAAAGCGAAAGCCATGATTCCTCTTCAGTTAGTGGGTCATGGCTTTCATGTGTGAAGAAATATGCAATTTTACATATGCATTTTTGCTTGAAATATGCGATAATGCACATATTACACCAAATATTAAATATTAAGGTGATCGTATGATTGAACTTTCCAAGCGACTTTATGAGTCTGAACTTTTACTAAGGCACTTAATCGATAGTTCATATGATGGGATTTACATTACGGATGGAAACGGACTTACGACATGGTATAACAAGGCGTTTTTGCGAATCTCTGGATTGACCCCCGCCCAATTAGACAATCACACTGTTTTCCAATTATTGGAAAATAATTGGCTTCCCAATTCAGTGGTTGCTGAAGCCATTCAAAAAAGAGAAACAGTGACCAGTGTCATCAATTATTTTAATGGTTCTGAAGGTTTGGTAAGTGCAACTCCGGTTTTTGACGATGCGGGCAATTTGTTGCGTGTAATTGCAAATGTAAGGGATCTGACGGAATTGAATGAACTAAAACGACAACTGGATGAGACCAGAGCGTTAAACGAAGGATATCGACAAACGCTGCAAGAGGTCCAGTCTGCGGAACTCGAAGGTGGACAAATGATTTACCGGAGTCATGCGATGGAGAGAATTATTTCTTTGGCGAACAAAATTGCGGCTACCGATACGCCGATTCTTATTCTTGGAGAATCAGGGGTCGGAAAAGATGTGTTGGCCAAATATATACACTATATCAGTGGACGCCATAAAAAAGGAACTTTCGTTAAAGTGAATTGTGGAGCTATTCCTGAACATCTGATAGAATCCGAATTGTTCGGCTACGAGGCGGGAGCATTTACCGGCGCAGGCCGCAAGGGAAAAGCCGGTTTGTTTGAGGTGGCAAACAAAGGAACTATTTTCCTTGATGAGATCGGCGACATGCCTTTATCCTTGCAGGTAAAACTGCTGGGTGTACTGCAGGATATGGAAATTCAAAGGCTGGGGGGAACGAAACCCATACCGATTGATGTTCGTATCATCGTGGCGACCAACGCTCATCTCGAGACTTTAATAAAAGAAAAACGCTTTCGAAAAGATCTCTTCTACAGAATTAACGTGTTAACGATTAAGGTTCCTCCCCTCAGGGAACGCAAGGATGATGTTGTCGCTCTTTTGATGCACTTTTTTAACCAATTCAACAAAAAATATCAGACAAGCAAAGTTTTAACTCCCGCAGCAATCGACAAGTTGCTTGCATATGAATGGCCGGGCAACGTTCGCGAGCTGAAGAATATGGTGGAGCGATTAATATTGACATCGGATAAGGATACGATTGATGAACCACAACTGCCTCTAAATATTCGGAACAGTCACCATACTTCCTCGGCCACTTATAGCGAATATGACTCTCATTCATTCCAAGGAAAAACGCTGAAGGAACTTTTAAATGATCATGAAAAGGAAATTCTAAGTTGGCATTTGAGGAATTACCGTCCGCTAAAGCGTTGTGCGGAGGTTCTCGGCATCGATTTGACCACTTTGGTCCGCAAGAAAAAAAAGCACGGCCTATGATTGGCATCATATTTGCATTAATAACCTCCCGAAAAAGTTATTGGGAGGTTTTTCTTATGGACGTTATTGGAAATCGTACACTTCGCGATCTTTTGACAGAAAAAGTAACGATTCACCCGGACAAAACTTTTCTCGTATTTGAAGATAACAAGGAACAACGATTTACTCTCACATATCGGGAGTTCTCAGAAAAGGTGAATCGACTTGCGGCGGCCCTTCTTGAATTTGGGGTAAAAAAAGAGGACAAAGTTACCCTTCATCTGCCCAATTGCCTGGAATTTATGATTTCTTGGTTTGCGCTGGCACATATTGGGGCGGTTATGGTCCCGACCAATATCCTGTCAACCGAAGATGAGATGGAATATATATTGGGACATTCGGAGTCCATTCTGCTTATTACTGAGGAAATCTACCTGAAAAAGTTTAATAACATCAAGGATAAACTGCCGCTTCGCGATATCTGGCTGGCCCGTTATGAAGGTACCGAATATCAAGACAAGAGTTTGGACCGAATCATAGAACAATCTAAAGGAGAAGTCCCCTTCGTTCCGCTTCATTCCGAAGATGTGGCTGCCATGATGTATACGTCGGGAACAACTTCCCGTCCCAAAGGCGTACTCATCACCCATGCCAATTACTTGTATGCAGGAGAAGTGATGTCGAAATCCATTCGCTTAACTCCTGACGACAGACCATTCATCGTACTACCCTTGTTCCATGCAAACGCGCAATATTATTCTACCATGTCCGCCCTGACCGTCGGAGCAAGTATAGCAATGACCGAGCGCTTTAGCGCTTCCCGGTATTTTAAACAGGCGAAGAGATTAGGAGCGACTGTCGGTTCTCTCTTTGCCGCGCCCATTCGGATGATTTTGCGACAAAAATACGATCCGGCTGATCGGGATCACAATCTGCGCGTGGTCTGGTTTGCGCAAACGGTTACGGAAGAACAACTTGAAACATTTGAAAAGAATTACAATACAAAGCTGTTGCAGTTGTATGGAATGACCGAAACAATTGGAACACCCTTGATGAACCCGATCGATGGAGTACGCAAGAACATGGGGATCGGAAAACCGGTTTTGGGGTATGAAGTGAAAGTTGTTGACGATTTTGGCAATGAGGTGCCGCAGGGAGAGGTCGGAGAGTTGATTGTAAAAGGAGTTCCCGGAAGAACGTTAATGAAAGGATATTTTAACAATCAACAAGCAACCGAAGAGGCGCTGAAGGAGGGCTGGTTATATACCGGCGATAATGTCCGGATGGATGAGGAAGGGTACTTTTTCTTCGTAGACCGAAAAAAGGACATGATTAAACGAGCCGGCGAAAATGTGGCAGCCAATGAAATTGAAAAGGTCATTACTCAACATCCGGGCGTATTCGACTGTGCCGTCATCGGAATTCCCGATGAGATACGGGATGAAAGCATCAAGGCATACGTAGTATTACGTGAAGGACATCAAGTTTCGCCGGATGAAATCATATCGTTTTGTCAAACCAGATTGGCCAAGTTTAAAGTTCCGGAATATGTCGAATTTGTGACGGAACTGCCCCGTACCTCTGTCGGCAAGATCCAGAAACATATTTTGAGAAAAATGCATCAGGAAGGAGCAAAAATTCATGGTTAAGAAAATCAATCACATAGCCGTAATCGTGGATGATATCGAAAAAGCCCTTGTGCCCTATCAAAAAGGACTGGGGTTAACCCCTTCCAATATCGAATATGTGGAATCGTATAACGTAAAAGTAGTGTTTGTGCCCATCGGGGATACGCAGATTGAATTGGTGCAACCATTGGGCGACGAGGGGGAACTCGTTGAATTTCTTCGCGCAACAGGCGGAGGGCTCCACCATATCGCGATTGAGGTAGAAGATATAAACAGAGCGATTCACCATGCAGCCAGTTCCGGAATTCTTTTGAAAGATATGACACCGCGTCCGGGCGCACACAACTCCTCAGTTGCATTTGCGGAACGAGAATCTTTTGACGGGGTGGTGATTGAGTTTGTTCAACCCCCGAAGTAATAAAGTACTTCCGATAAAAATCATAGATATCAAGGAGTGAGAGTATTGGCACTTGCTTCGGTGATCGGTGTTGGAAGTACACGCTACGGCGTTCTTGATTCTTCCTTTCTTGAGTTGGTGATTGATGCCGCCTCCCAAGCACTTCGAGATGCAGGTATAGGCCCGGAGGATATAGATGCCTATTATTTGGGCAACTTTGCCGGTGAAAACTTTATTAACCAGAATCATTTGGCTGCTTATTCGGCGTCGGCCATAGGATTAAACGGTGTTCCCGCAACACGGGTGGAAGGAGCTTGCGCATCAGGCAGCTTGGCTGTTCGTGAGGCAATCCTTGCCATAAAAAGCGGATTGTACAAGAGAGTTCTAGTTGTAGGTGCGGAAAAAATGACTTCTTTGGATACTTCCGGGGTAACGAGTGTTCTGGCCAAAGCAAGCAATTGGGAAGCTGAGGTCGGACACGGACTGACTTTTCCTGCTGTTTTTGCATTTGTCGCTCGCCGATATATGCATCAGTATGGAGCGACTCGGGAACATTTGGCGGCGGTGGCGGTAAAAAATCATAATCATGCCATGTTGAACCCGAAAGCTCATATGCAAAAAAAGATCACCCTGGAAGAGGTACTTTCCTGTCAACATATGGTAGCGGAGCCTCTCAGCCGGTATGACTGCTCCCTGATCTCCGACGGCGCTTCCGCCATGGTTTTATGCGCACCGGAACTTGCGGAAACACACCGTAAAGATGTGGTTGATATTGTTGGCACCGGGCAAGCTTCCGGCAGGTTCGAGATTTTCGCCAATGAGTTGTTAACGTCTTTTCCGGCTACAAGGCTCGCTGCCAAAAGAGCCTACACCATGGCTAACATAAAACCTGATGACGTGGATGTTGCAGAACTTCATGACTGTTTCACAATTGCAGAAATTGTGGCGACCGAAGATCTGGGGTTCTTTAAACCGGGGGAAGGGGGAATTGCTGCCTTAGAGGGACGAACCCGCCTGGGTGGCGAGTTGCCGATTAACCCCAGCGGGGGACTAAAGGCAAAAGGTCACCCTGTGGGATCAACAGGAGTGGGCCAGGGAGTGGAAGTCGTCTGCCAGTTACGCGGCGAGGCGGGACTGCGGCAAGTAAAGAACGCAGAGATAGGTTTGACTCACAACCTAGGCGGAGCCGGTGGCACTTGCACCGTTCATATTTATAAAAGGAGGTAACCGAATTGGCCTTGAGAATGACGGTATATCAGTGCGACGAATGTGGATTGAGACAATTGATTCCACAAGGTTACTGTTCAAAATGTCGGTCGGCAAACAGTTATCGTCCAATTGACCTGGAAATTACCGGAACCGTTTTTTCGTTTACAAGGGTGCACGTTTGTGAAGAAAGGTTTAATAGCGAAGCTCCCTACCTGTTGGCAATCATTGAGTGCGAAGATGGACTTCGTCTTATGGGACGTGTACAACAGCCGGTTGAACATCTGAGTATAGGTTCCTGTGTTAAGCTTGCGGAATTCCGGGAAGGCACACCCATATTTAGAGCCATGAGTTGCTTGTGAGAAATGACCACGACGTGGTACATCAGATCTTCTTCTTTAGAGGAACTATTACTATCCTTACTGTCCACTCTTCTCATATACGCCAAACAAAAAGTGTTGTTTGTCAGAGCTTGATGACAAGCCGGGGCTGAACCAAAAGGTCACTTAAAGTGATCTTTGGTCAGCTCCCTTCTTGTATTTAGACAAATAAAAAATCGCTCCTAAATGGTATAATTGAAGTACCACCCACATTTACCCAAGTGATTAACTATGTTCAGATACCGGCGATGAGTTTAGGGATTGCCATCGGTATTTTCGGTGCGCAGCTCATCGGGGCCAATCGACAGGATCGGTTGGATGAGCTGGTAAAAGCAACAGTCATATTGAATTATGCGATTGGGATTGTTTTAACCGGATTGGCATACATATTTAGCCGACCGATCTTATCGATGTTTTTAACGGATCCAACGACGGTCGATATTGCACAAAAATCGCTGTATATTACATTGTGGTCATTTATTTTGCTTGGAAATGTGATCATAATATCGGGGCTGATGCGTTCAAGTGGAACAGTATTTTTGCCGACGCTGTTAGTGATATTGGGTGTATTGCTCGTGGAATTACCCGCTGCTTATATCCTGTCCCGTACGTTGGGATTATATGGAGTATGGCTGGCTTACCCCATTTCGTTTACAGTTCTTTTGATCGGTCAGTATGTGTACTATCGGAAGTTTTGGAAAAACAAAACCCATGAACGCTTCTTCGATAAACCAGAAGAACAGCCGACTTCATAACCATTTTTTTAAGCGATCGTTGGTATAATTTATTGAATTAATTATTATATTCTGATAATATTAAAGTAGTACTAGGGAATGGCAGACCTCTTTTCTCTCTGAACCCATAAAATGAGACATGGAAGAACACCTTCCTGAATCGTATTTAAACGATTTAGTGGAGGTGTTTCTTTTCTTCGAGAAATTCAATCTCTTCTTTCCTATAAATAATATTTTATGAACATTTCAACTTATCCAACTGAACGCGCTTATTTTCCATAAGGTAATACTGAGTTTATATGTGAGTACCCTTTTGGGAAGTAAGGAAAGATCCACAAATTTTTGCAAGGGAATGCTGGGATATGTGTATGCAACTGAGAGGAGAAAATTATAAAGGGAGGTCCGGTTGAATTGTACGACAGTCCGCTTGCCATTCAATCTTTTGCGGAATTTTCGGAGAGGGAAAAACAACTTCTCGTATGTTGGGATGATTATTTAACAAAGAAAAAGGTGCCCAGCGGATTGCGGAGTTTGATTAGTTCTTCTTGGAAACGATGCGAACGGATGAGAGTGAGTCCACTTCAAACCCAAGTGCAGGTGGTCTCTGATCAGTACGATCTCTTGCAAAAAAAAGTGGAAAACAAACTCCTGCTTGAGGTTGCTATGCCTTTTATGGAAGAAATCTTCCTCCACTTCCCCACTGAAAAGATAATTAGTGCGGTGTTAACTGATGCTTGCGGAGTCATTATCGAAATCAAGGCAAACCAAAAATCACTGTCCACAGCGGAATCACACACCTTTTTCCAGGGAGCGGATTGGACGGAAGGCTCTGCTGGAACCAACGCCATCGGAACTGCTTTGGCCACGGGACAGCCCACTCAGGTGTTTGGAGCAGAGCACTTTTGCTGGGCATGGCATCCCTGGGTCTGTTCTGCTGTACCGATCCGGGATCCTTTGACCAACAAGATATTAGGAATTCTGGATATATCAGGGGAAAAGGGTTTAGTCCTCGCCCATGATTTGTACTATTTAGTCAGTCAAGTAGGGAAAATCGAACATAATTTGACACTGCATTTAACACAAGAAAATGCGTTGACGCTGCAAACGCTTACAGATTCTATGGGAGATCCCTTTGTCGTTATCGATGTGAACGGAACGGTGAAGCGTAGCAATGTGCCGGCGAAGATGATGCTCGATCTTAAGGAGGAGTCAATCCTTTTCAACATCTTGGAATGGGCGGCTGATCCTTTGGAATGGAGGGAGCGTCTTTCCAATATCTTCGAAGAAAAACTACGATCCAGAAATGGAACCGCCTGGGTGGCCAAATTTTATCCTTATAAAATCGCTGGGAAATTGTTCGGTTCCATGGTGTTGTTCAAAAAAGAATGGTCCCAAAGGATTCAAACGTCGGTGGGACATGTAGCCCGGTTTCACTTTTCTGACCTCGTCACTCAACACCCATCCATGCTCAATTTGATCGAAGTGGCGAAAAAAGCGGCTTTTTCCGATCAGACAGTTCTGATCACCGGTGAGACGGGAACGGGAAAGGAAGTACTGGCGCAGGCGATCCACAACCATGGATCCCGCAGAGAGGGACCTTTTGTTGCGGTGAATTGTGGTGCAATTCCCGAGGAGCTCCTGGCCAGTGAACTCTTCGGCTATGAGAAGGGAGCTTTCACTGGGGCCAACAGGCAGGGGAAAAAGGGAAAGTTCCTCCTGGCCGACAAGGGAACGATTTTGCTGGATGAGATCGGCGACTTGCCATTGAAGGTGCAAACTTATCTGCTCCGGGTTTTAGAAGAGCGGATGGTCCACCCCCTTGGTAGGGAGCGGCCGATTCCTGTAGATGTACGAGTGATCGCTGCAACCCATAAGGATTTGGAGCAGGAATTGAGGAAGGGGAATTTTCGGGAAGATCTATACTTTCGCCTTAAGGTGATCCATTTTCAACTTCCACCGTTGCGCCGTAGAAAGCAGGATTTGCCCCTATTGGTCGACCGGATGGTTGCACAGTTGACAAAGGGTAAGAGAAAGCCCTCAGTCGACCCCGCTGCGATGCGTGTGTTGGAGGCGTACCATTGGCCTGGAAATCTCCGGGAGCTGCGAAATGTATTGGATAGGGCGCTTTTTTACGCTGAGAATCGCATCGGATTGGAGCATCTGCCGAAGGAGATTGTGGAACAGGCGAGAGACCGTGAAGCAGTGTGGATAATGAGCAGTTGGAAAGAGAAAAGGGAACCTTTGGATGAGCGAGAAAAGCTGTTGTGGGCCTTGGAGGCGACCCGGTGGAACATCACCCAAACAGCCCGCATCCTAAATGTGTCCCGGATGACTGTATACCGGTGGATGAAGCGTTACGGTCTGTAACAGCATGTGTGACACCCTATCACATAGGCAACAATTTGTAATATTTTTGCCAATAGGGTATGATATCTGCATTTAGCCAATCATCCCTATTTTAATAAGTGGCATAGTAATTGCTACAAATAAAGGGCGACGACAATATACAAAAGGAGGTTATGCTATGCCACACAAAGCAAAGATTTTAGCCATAGACGCTGGCGGCACCATGACCGATACCTTCATCATTGATGAGAAAGGGGAATTTATTGTCGGAAAAGCCCAGACGACTCCTCACGATGAGTCTATCGGCGTTGCAAACTCTAGTCGTGACGCGTTGAAGTATTGGGGTATGTTGCCCGAGGAGGCCTTTCCCACCATTATCTCCGGCATCTATTCCGGAACAGCAATGTTAAACCGGCTGTTGGAGCGCAAGGGCAAGCGTCTGGGGCTAATCGTAACCGCGGGTCAGGAGGATTACCTGCGCTTGGAACGCGGCATTCAAACCTATTTGGGATACTCCTACTCCGACCGATTGCATGTGGCCACTCATCGCCACAATGAGCCCTTGATCCCTCGAGAGCGTATCCGCGGTGTAAGGGAACGGATCGATCTGTTCGGTGATGTGATCATCCCCCTCTACGAAGATGAGGTCTTTCAGGCGGTGGAAGAACTCTTGGATCAAGAAGTCGAAGGGATTTGCGTCAACCTCCTCTACTCCTACCGCAATCCGATCCATGAAGTGAAAGTGCGGGAAATTGCCGAGAAGGTGATGGAGAAAAAAGGTGTTCAGGTTCCACTTTTCCTGGCATCCGAGTTGTACCCGGTGCGGCGGGATTTCCCTCGGCTCAACACCCTTCTGGTGGAGGCCTATGCGGCGGAACCTTCCCGTGGCCAACTGGAGAGGGTACAGAACAAGGTGAATGAGTTGGGTGGCCGTTTTAACATCAGGGTGATGGCCAGTCACGGCGGAACCATTGGGATCGACGCTAAGAAACTGGCTCCCACACTAGTATCCGGCCCCATCGGTGGGGTAATCGGCGGAAAATACCTGGCAGAGAAGCTGGGCATTAAAAATGTGGTATGTACCGATATCGGTGGTACAAGTTTTGATCTGGCCCTCATTACTGACGGGGAGTTCCATATCAAAAGCACCCCGGATATCGCCCGTTTTATCTTGAATCTTCCTCTAGTGCAAATTGACTCTGTGGGAGCGGGAACCGGAACCTTTGTACGGGTGAACCCAACTTCCAACCGAATCGAGCTGGGACCGGACAGCGCAGGATACCGGATTGGGGTTTCCAACGAACAGGAGAATCTCGACGCTCCCACCATCTCCGATTGTAACTTGGTTCTCGGTCTCTTGAACCCCGATTTTTTCCTGGGTGGGGATATTAAGCTTAACAAGCAGCGGGCGATCGAGGTCATTGATGAAAAGATCGCCAAGCCCTTGGGTCTCAACGTCTATGATGCCGCTTCAGGAGTGGTACGGCTCTTTGAGGACTCTCTGAAGAACCAAGTGGTGGCCATGGTTCTGGGTAAAGGGTACGCTCCAGTAAACTACACCCTTCTCTGCTACGGCGGCGGAGGACCCTTGCATGTAGGTGGCTGCACTGAAGGCCTTGACTTTGAAGATGTGATTATCCCCACTTGGGCGGCGGGCTTCTCCGCCTTCGGCTGCGCCTGTGCCGACTTCGAGTATCGTTACGATCGGACGGTGGATTTGCCCATCGGCGGGATAGGACAGTTGGATCCGATGACGGTGAGCGTGCTGTTGAATGCTGCTTGGGCGGAACTGCGGCAAAAAGTAATCTCCCAGTTTGAAAAGAGCGGCATTCCCGAAGATCAGATCAAATTCCGCCACGCGGTGCGGATGCAGTATCAAGGACAGCTCAATGACTTGGAGTTCTACACTAGGACCGGTGAAATCACAAAGAAAGAGGAACTGGACGAAATTGTCGAAGAGTTCGAAAATTTGTATGGCCGGATTTACGCCCGTTCCGCTAAATCGCCTGAACTAGGGTATCTTGTCACCACTGCAATTGTCACTGGAACCGTTCCAGTGGAGAAGCCAGATTTGCCCAATGAGCCCCTGGCAGGTCCGGAACCACCGGCGGAAGCCCATAAGGGCACACGTGAGGTCTATTGGCGTGGGAATTGGATCACGGCGGACATTTACGACATGGAAAAAGTGAAACCCGGAAACGTCCTTAAGGGCTTAAGCATTGTCGAAGCACCCGCCACCACCTTTGTCGTGCCTCCAGATCAAGAGGCTTGCTTGGATCAGTACCGCATTTTCCACCTGCGCAAAAAAGTAAACAAGTTTGACATAGGGGGTATATAAAAGATGGCAATGGATCTGTCCCAAGGGAAAGTTTATGGTATCGGTTGGGCCGGGCGCACCTTACGTGAGATGCTGGAGGAGAGCGAGCGGCTTTTCAGGGAGACCGGCCGATATTACGGGCTAGAGAAGCTTAAGCTAAAGGAAAAGGATCCGATCCGGTATGAGAGAATCTTCTCCCGTATCCGCGGGGGGTTGGTCAATGCCCGGGAGACAGCGTTGAACATTTCGGCATCGCCCATTGTGAAGGAGCTTGGGGAGCTGTGTTTCGCACTGTATACGCCTGAGGGAGACGCGGTCGCCCTTTCTACTGGAATCATCGTCCACGTTCACACCATAAGCGACGCCATCAAGTATATGATTCGTAACAACTATGAAATGAATCCGCGAATTCGCCCCGGAGATGTCTTCGGCAACAACGATGCGATGATCGGCGACGTTCACAACGCTGACGTTCACACTCTGATCCCCATTTTCTATAAAGGGGAGCTGTTGGGATGGGCCGGCGGCGTGACCCACGAGATAGACGTAGGGGCGCAATATCCGGGAAGCATGTCCTACGGTCAGGCCAACCGTTTCCCCGGGGATGGGTTTATTGTCCCTTGTGAGAAGATCGGGGAGAACGACGAGCTTTTAAAAAGCTATGAGCTACGCGCACAGATGTCCGTTCGGTCGCCGATGTACTGGCTGTTGGACGAAAAGACGCGCCTTGCCGGTTGCCTGATGATCCGAGATGCCGTAATTCGCCTGGTGGAAGAGGAAGGGGTTGATGTTTACAAGCAGTTCATCCGAGAGGCAATTGAAGAGGGACGTCGCTCCTTCCTGAACCGGGTGAAGGAAATGCTGATTCCAGGTACTTATGAGGCACCTTCCTTCATCGAGGTTCCCTTTAAGGACGAGCCCGTCAACCAGCTGATGCAGAAGGATACGATGAACCACTCCCCCTTGGAGCTTACAGTCGGGGCTGACGGGGAATACATTTTGAGCTTTGAAGGAGCCAACAAGTGGGGACATCACTCCTTCAACTGTGCACCCAGCCCGATGCAAGGGGCTTTGTGGGTGCTGTTGACCCAGACCCTGATTCCCAACGACAAGGTAAACGATGGGGCATACTTGGCTACCAAGTGCATTTTACCCTACGGCTCTTGGTGCAACCCGGACTATCAAAACGTTTCCACCACGCTGTCGTGGCTGTTTCTGATTCCGGGCTTTACCGGGATGATCCGCAGCTTGAGCCGAGCCTTCTACTCCCGGGGGTATGTGGAAGAAGTGCTGGCTGGTTATCCGGTTACCTGCAACCTGATGCAAGGAGGGGGAATCAACCATTTCGGCATCGAGTCGGCCTTCACCAACTTTGAGATTTCCTCCCAAGGAACCGGAGCTAGTGCAGTCAAGGACGGAGAGGGTTTCTGTGCAGCCATGTGGAACCCCGAAGGAGATATGGGAGATATTGAAGCATGGGAATTTATTGAACCCCTCCTTTACCTGGGCCGCCGTGTGAAGCCTGACACTGCAGGACACGGAAAATACCGGGGAGGTCCCGGAATGGAAGCTCTCAGAATGGTTTGGAAGACAGATCACCAATACCTCTACAACGCCGGTGACGGTTATACGGTGAACGGCGGTGGCCTCTTCGGCGGCTATCCTGGCAGTTCAGGATACCGGCATAATATGCGCGGAACAAACATGCAGGAGCTGATCAAAAACAAATTGCCCTATCCAACAGGGGACGGTAACCCGGAAGAGTCGGAGATGGAAAACTTGGTTAAGGCGGAAAAAGTGGATTTTGACCAGCAAGCCCTCACCTTTATGCGTGAGTACGGAGAGTGGGACTTATACCTGTCGATGCAGCGGGGCGGTCCAGGCCTGGGAGATCCTCTGGAACGGGCATTTTCTGCCGTGGAAGAGGATCTCAATGAAGGCCTCCTATCTCCCAGATTAGCTGGATCTGTGTACGGTGCCGTAATCGTCCAAGGTGAGGACGGAAAGTGGAAAGTGGATGTTAAAGCCTCCGAAGAACGCCGTCAAGAAATCCGGCGGAAGCGCAAGATGCGGGGTGTTCCCGTCAAAGAGTGGATGAAGAAAGAACGAAAGCGGATCCTGAAACAAGACATCATCGAGCCGGTAAAGGATATGTACAAGAGCAGCATGGAACTGAGCGAAACATGGGCGAAAAAGTTCCGCACTTTCTGGGATTTGCCCGAAGAATTCCAGTTTGATTGAAAGGAGCGAAACAAAATGCCAAAGTACACCCGCGAAACACTCAAGAACCTCCTGGATGGCAAGCTGCCCTTTTCCGAAGTCAAAGTGATGATGAGCTCCTTCAAGGATCCTGAACGCTTTGAGATGATGTTGGAGATTCATCAATCCAGGGTCCCATGGCCGGAGAAGATTCTTTTGCCCCTTGGCCTTCACCTGTACATCGTGTTGAAAGAAAACGGGGACAGGGTGGTTAAGTGCGATTGCGGATATGAGTTTGGCGACTACCGGAAGAATTGGAAGTTAAATGCTTTGGTCTATGTACGGGATACTGAGGAGAAGATAGCGGAAATCTACCCAAAATTGATGGGGCCAGATCCACGCTGGATGGAGATTCGGGAGTATTACTGCCCGGGTTGTTCCACCCAGCTGGAGGTGGAGTCGGTTCCCCCCGGGTACCCGGTAATCTTTGACTTTAAACCGGACATCGATGCCTTCTATGAGAAGTGGTTGGGCAAGCCAGTACCTACGGTGGAATAGATAGGACGACAGGGGAACAGAACAGAAGTTCCCCTTTTCTATCAAAATTGAGGGGGAGTGAACGGAATCATGGTGACGCTGGTATCCCCCATAGAATTTCTGTTTTAGACCCGGCAGGGACACCGCATCACCCCAACATTCCACATAGGGAACACCAAAGGTGACAGGCAGCAAGTCCAGGTTTTTTTCATCAGATGAAATGGGTATAGAATACATAAACCGATTTGGACAAGCTTTCCAAGCCCAAGTGGAAGAACTGGCCGATTGGTTTTGCTAGAAGAGCGGTCGGGAGGGGAAAATGATGCGGGAGAAGGTAAAAGTACTTCGTGTTGTCGATGGAGACACGTTGGAAGTGGAAGTAGCCGGCAGGAAAGAGCATGTCCGGTTACTGTATATTGACTGTCCAGAGCTTCATTCCGAAGATGTGTTTGAACGGAAGAAAGCACTAGAAGCCAAAAGATATGTCATCGAACAAATTAAAAATTCGCAGGAAGTCATCCTTTCGACACGTAAGCGCTTTCGCAACAGAGACCGTTATGGCCGATTGGTAGTGGATATTTATCTGGATGGGAAACTGCTACAAGCGATGCTGGTTCGTCAGGGACTCGCTTGTTTGAGATATTTTGGAAGAGATTTATCTCCAGGAATTATGGATCGAATCAATTTCCTGCTTCGTTTGGAAAATCAGGCAAGAGCCAGGAAAAAGGGGGTATGGAAGAGAAGCCTTGCTTAAAATTAAATATCAGAATAGATCAAAAAGATTGGACAGACACAGGGGATCACTCTCCTGTGTCTTTATTACTGGGTATGGATGAAAACTTGCATACTTCTACAGTGGTGGAAAAGAAAGTGGCTCCACCGCCCATATCTGCCAGCCGCTGGGAAGTAAGGTGATTGACAGACTGCAAGCCCTGTTCTGGATCATCCCACCAAAGCCCTTGGCTGACAACGGTCCCTGGTAAAACATCTTCGGTGACATTGGCATATAGCTTGCACCTTCCACGCTCATTGTATATAAGGATTTCATCTCCCGTTTGAATCGAACGCTGTTTGGCATCTTCAGGATGAATGTGCAAAAAGGGTTTTCCTTCCATCTTCTGTAGTGATGCGATGTTGGCCAAAGTGGAATTCAGGTATTGGTGGTTGGGACCAGGGACGAAGATAAGCGGGTAATTGTCATTATCCTGAATTGGGATATATGCAGGAACAGGTGGTAATCCCTTTTGTTCCAATTGCTCAGAATAGAATTCGATTTTCCCGGAAGGGGTAGGGATATATGCTGGAAAAGTTAGTTCATCTGGGACAGTAAGCTTGACAAATCCCTGTTTCTTTAGCTTCTCATAAGTAATGCCTTTTAAATAAAGGCTATCTGTTGTTTCCAGAATCTCTTGAATCATTTCTTCTTCCGTAACTTGAAATGCATCTTCTTTGAAACCCATTCGGTGAGCGAGTTCCTTGAAAAGAGTAAAGTTGGATTTACATTCGCCGATCGGTTCGATCACAGGTTCATGCAGTTGAAGATATAAATGCCAATAAGATCGATAGAGATCCAGATTTTCAAAGTGACTCGTGGCTGGTAGTACCAAATCGGCATAGCGACAGGTATCCGTCAAAAATAGATCATGGACAACAGTAAATAAATCGTCACGCATGAGACCTTGGCGAACTTTACTCTGGTCAGGAGCGACTTGTGCCGGGTTGCAATTGTATACAAACAAAGCATAAATGGGTGGTTCAGCAGATAAGAGGGCATCGCCGAGCTGATTCATGTTGATCGTACGGGCATGCGGATTGGGGTGTAGATCAGGCCGCTGGATTCGTTCACGGTTGAAGCCAAAATAGCCGCTGTTTCCCTTTAAAGCACCTCCACCTTTTTTGCCCCACTGACCTGTTAACGCAGGCAAGCAAAAGATGGTACGAACTGCCATTCCTCCATTGTCATGATGTTGCAAACCATTTCCCACACGGATAAAAGAAGGAGAGGTTTGCCCATACATTCTGGCCAGATGGATAATATCTTCAGCGGGTACACCCGTTATATTGGAGACAGATTCAGGTGTATATGGTTTTACGGCCTGTTGCAGCTCTGAATATCCTTTTGTGTATCTGCTGATAAAATCTTTATCGATATAATTTTCTGCGATCAGTACATGGATCAGCCCTAAAGCAAAAGCTGTATCTGTCCCAGGTCGAAGCTGAATGAACCAATCTGCCCACTTGGCGGTCCGATTGCGATGAACATCGATGACGATAACTTTGGCCCCTTTTTTCCTGGCTTCATTGACATAGACTGCTTGATGCATATTGGTGCTAATGAGATTGCATCCCCAAATGATAATCAATTTGGCATGAACAGTATCTTCAGGATCAATGCCGACTCCCATACCCATCGTATATCGAATTCCTTCACTACTGGCACTATTGCAGATGGTTCGGTCCAAATGACTGGCTCCCAGACGATGAAAAAATCTTCGATCCATACACTCGCTGTTCAAAATACCCATGTTTCCATAAAAGCTATAGGGAAGAATGGCTTCAGCTCCATATGTAGCAATAATGGATTGAAATTTGCTCACGATTTCTTCATAAGCTTCTTCCCAAGTGATCCGCTGAAAAGAAGACAAGTCCCCTTTTTTTTCCGTTCGTTTCAGTGGATAGAGAACGCGATCAGGATGATAGATGCGCTCAGGGAATTTGCGGACTTTATGGCATATCACGCCTCTGGTGACCGGATGATGAGGGTTTCCGGTAACTGAAACAATCCGGTTATTTTTGACTGTAACCGATAGACTGCAGGTATCCGGGCAATCCAGCGGGCAAACGGAGCGGAATTGCTTCAAGTCAGGCTGCATATTTTCACTCCTAATGAAGTTGATGGTAAATCTGACTTTTTTAATTTTATCATAATAGAAAAAGAGGGAACCAAGTTTTTGTCAGGTATTGAGATCATCAGATTCCTTTGTTCATTGGCTGAATGTCTATAAATTCAGTAGTAACCCTGCCCATTTGTTATGTTTTAGTGTTTGATCATATAAGGGTTTATGTTATATCATGTTTTTCGTACCACTATTCATAACAATTCTACTAAAAAACATATTCTTGCTATCCTATTCCAGATAATCAGAGGGAGAGAGATGAAGTTGAATTTCAACTTAGCAGAAGAATTTGTACTCTTAGGTCTTTATCAAAGCAATGAGAACTTCAATCTCGAGTTTCGAATGAATAAAAGAGATCTGTGTATTTCAGCAACTTTTCTTGAGCTTCTACTAGATGGAAACCTTGACATTGATGACAGGAAAATTGTACGAATTGCGAAGAGACAGACCCCGCGAACAGATTATATTAGTAAAATGCTAGCCAAAGTGTGTAGCCATGATTGGGATCGAAAGATCGAAGAATGGTCTGCTTATTTTAAGGAAAAAATGGACTATATCCCAGCTACTGAGAGTGCATTGGTTGATTACCTTTATGAAAGTATTTTAGAAAGTTTAATAGAAAAAGGAGCTATAGAAAAAGTAGAGCAACAGTTTCTGTTTATCCAGTCAGCCGATTATAAAGTAAAACAAGAAGTAATCGATCCCATTGTGAAAAAATTACATACAGAACTAATTGGTGAAGATTTTCCAAGTAAACAATCCATTTCATTATATTTTTTGTTAAGAAAGGCAGGGGTGTTGGAAGAATATTTATCAAATTACAATTTGGAAAGATTTAAACGGGATTTAAAAAAATGGACTGAGCAACAACCAAACTTAAAACAGTGGATTAAATGGACGATCGAAGCAATCCATGGTGAAGAAAATGATAATGATTTTATTCAAGATTTATTAGACCTTTTCCTATCCAGTTGATATTTCTTTTGTTTCATTTCCCTTTCCACTACTTGAGCTTTTTGCCAGTAGAAATCTCAATGGAAAGGGAAACATCCTTTATCGGCGATGAAGACTGCCGTATCATACAAGTACTTGGCCTTATGGAAGTGTAGACGTCCATTTCTTTATCTACTTGTATCCATTTTTGCTTACAGACTTGATATTTACCATGACAACGCCCAATATTGTGATGATTCCGCCTATGATGGATAAAAGGGTCGGTACTTCACCAAGCCAAATCCATGCGATCAGAAAAGCGAAAGTGGGCGTGAGGTAGAGGGAGCTTGTGGCTTCGGAAGCGCCTGCTCGTGATGTAATATAGGCCAGGGCAATATAGGGAATAACCGTAGGAAACAAACCGAGATATAGGGCGCTTAGTGTAGATGGAATCGGAGCGTGAATGAGACTGTGGCCAAGATCAGGCAGGAAAACTGACATGAATAGGGTAGCAGCCCATATGGTATAGGTGGTAAACGGCAAAGGGCCATATTTTTTTACATAAGGGATTTGAAAGACAAAATAGATACTTTCCGATAGGGTACCTAAAAGAATGTACAAGGCTCCTATATTCAATGAAAATGAATCGCCTGTCCCTAAAGAGACAAGAAACACGCCAAAAAAACCAGTCATTATGCCGATCCAACCCAGTAGAGATAGTTTTTCTCCTTTAAACTGACTTGCCAGGATCGATGAGAAAATCGGAGAAGTTGAAACCAAGAGGCTGGCTACTCCTGCACTGACCGTTGTTTCCCCATAATTTAATGCTATATGGTAGATTGAGAATCCCAGTAAACCAAATAATACGATAGCGGGCAGATCTCTGAAATCTGGCAAACGCATACGAGTGATCAAAGCGAACAGGAGAAGTGCGATCGATCCCACCAAAAAGCGTAAAAGTGCCAAATGCTGTGGAGAATAGCCTTCCAATCCAACCCGGATGCCAGGGAAAGCGGAGGACCAAAGAAAGATGACCAGAATATAAGCAAAAACAATTTTTATATCTGTACTTTTTTTCATACCAACCAATCACTCCTTATGATATGGTTGGTTTTCATGTTAATATAGGATGATAAAAATGTATTGAACCAATTTTCATGTTGATCAAGCCAACCAATTTCAAGGGAGTGTCTTCATGCATCACATTGACTGGAGGCCAAGTAAACGATCGACTATTCCTTTGTATCAACAGATCGTTCAATACATCAAAGATAAGATTACCTGCGGAGAATGGCCGATTGGAAGCCAAATTCCACCGCAACGTGAATTGGCGAAGGCCTTTGGAGTCAATCGCAGTACAGTGATAACAGCTTTGGAAGAGCTAATGGCTTTGGGGCTGATTGAGGGGAAAACAGGGAAGGGAACGATCGTGGTAAATAATACGTGGTCCTTATTGACCGCCACTCCACCTGATTGGAATGTCTATGTAAAGTCAGGCTTTTATAAACCCAACCAGTCCATCGTACAGAGAATTAATCTGGCAGAAAACCGTTCCGATCTCATTCATTTGGGAAAAGGGGAACTTTCCCCACAATTGTTTCCGCTTGATAAATGGAAGATGGTGACAAACCTTTTTATCCAAGAAATGGATTCATTGGGGTATGGAGAGCCGAAAGGGCTATTGGTGTTACGTCAAGCGATTCATGAGCATTTGAAAACATTGGGAATCCATGTTTCACCGGCTTCCATTCTGATTGTTTCAGGTGCATTACAGGCATTGCAGTTAATTTCTGTTGGGCTTCTGTCCAAAGGATCTACTATTTTACTGGAAGAGCCTTCCTATTTATTTTCGTTACAACTGTTCCAATCAGCAGGGATGATCCTTTCAGGCCTGCCGATGGATCAACATGGCTTAACCCTGAAGTCTCTCTCTATTCATGGAAAACAACGGAAACGGAATATTTTGTATGTGAATCCTTCATTTCATAATCCAACAGGAACGGTTATGTCTGAAGATAGACGGAAAGAGATTCTGGGGATCTGTGAAAAAGAACAGCTACCGATTATCGAAGATAATGTGTATGGAGAGCTTTGGATCGATGCAAGGCCACCCCTTCCCTTAAAGGCGAGAGACAAGCATGGACAAGTGTTATATCTGGGTAGTTTGTCCAAAACATTAAGCCCTGGACTTCGGATTGGATGGATCGTCGGTCCAGAACCAGTAGTGGATCGCCTCGCCGATATCAAGATGCAGACCGATTATGGAACCAGCGCTATATCACAATGGATTGCGGCCGAATGGTTTAAGAGTGGTTTGTATCATGAGCATGTAGAATCAGTTCGATCTCAATTAAAAATCCGTCGCCAAGTGGCTGTAGAGGCTCTTGAGCAGCATTTAAAAGGATTGGCTTCCTGGAATATCCCAAGCGGCGGTTTTTTTATATGGGTAAAGATTCTCGTTCAGGTACCGATGAAAAAGGTGTTTGATCAGGCATTATCCCAAGGAGTTTTATTTTACCCTGGGAGTATCTATCATCCAAAGTACAACCAGTATCTCCGTCTTTCTTATTCATATGCCTCACTTGCTGAGATAAGGAAAGGGATTTATATCATTGCCCGAATCATTAAGCAATGTTTAAAACAGATATAAGTTAAAAAATGGGTTATGATTGTTTACAGGAAACCTTTTCAAAGCAGTGAAATGCTAGGAGGAAAGAAATTGGACTCTGTTTATATTCGACGACTTGAGCTGGAAGATGCGGAGGCGCTTTTGGAACTACGCCTGAAGAATCGATCGTTTTTTAGGTCCTATGAGCCAAGCCATCCTGAAAGTCACTTTACTTTGCCAGCACAAATACAAGCCATTCAAAATGTAATCGAAAATTGGCAGAAGGATTTGGGATATGGCTTTGGCATATTCTTGCAATCTTCTCAACAATTAATTGGAAGAGTAAACCTGAGCAATGTGGTTCGTGGCGCTTGGCAAAACTGTACCATTGGATATTATTTGGATCGTTCATTTAATGGAAAAGGATATATGACAGAAGCTGTGAAGCAAGCTGTAAATTTTGCTTTTCATGAAGTGGACCTACCTACATCGTGTACAGGCAGCGGTAATGCCTCATAATCATGCATCCATTCGCGTTTTGGAAAAAGCAGGATTTCGCAAAGAGGGCTTTTCCAGGAATTATTTAAAAATCAATGGAAACTGGGAAGATCATTTCATTTTCGCCATAACGCAGGAAGATTTAAGGCAGGATGGTTGCCAAGGATGAAATGAAAGTTATCGAGACTATTGACAAATCCGGTTTTTCTTTTTCAGTTGAACGACTTTTGCTCGTTTTTATTGAGCAGGAGTGAAACGGAAAAGGAAAACCGGCATATAACGGAAACTTTGTCAACAAGCTGAAAGATATCTGGAACCTTTTATAAGAAAATACGATATTAAATGATATAAACATAAAAATACAAAAACAATATATATAGAAAATAGAAAAACTATTATAATTAGGATATATATATCATCAGGGGGTTTACACATGGCATTTGAAGATCAAGTTGTTTTAATTACAGGTGCAGCTGGAGGAATTGGAAAAGCAACAGCCAGGAAATTTGCTGAAAGTGGCGCAAAGTTGGCACTTGTTGACTTAAATGAAGAGGCTTTAAAGCAGGTTGTTAACGAATTGCAACTAAGTAATGAACAAACTCTTGCCATCCCGGCTGATTGTTCAGATGAGGAGCAAGTGATCCGTTATACACGACAGACAGTGGATCGTTTTGGCCGGATTGATGTTTTTTTTAATAATGCAGGTATTGAAGGGAAAATAGGAGCTATTACCGATTTGGATATAGAAGTATTGGATCAGGTCTATCAAGTAAATATTCGTGGTGTTTTCCTGGGATTGAAGCATGTACTCAAAGTCATGAAAGAGCAAAGATCCGGTGCAGTGATCAATACCGCCTCGGTGGCTGGAAAAATGGGTACGCCTGGACTGGGGGCTTATGTTGCATCAAAGCATGCCGTGATTGGTTTAACGAAAACAGCAGCTTTGGAGTGTGCAGACTTTGGAATTCGTGTCAATGCCATATGTCCAGCGCCCATACATACACGAATGATGCGTTCCATTGAAGAAGGAACAGCTCCAGGACATGGACAGATGATCCAGGAACAATTCGCTCAAAAGATCCCGATGAAACGATATGGTGAGGTAGGCGAAGTAGCCAATCTCGTTTATTTCTTGGCCTCCGATGAAGCAAAATTCATTACGGGTGCTCATTATGCCATTGATGGGGGCATGTCTGCGACTTCATTATAAAATAAAAATCATACGAATTTGACAGGAAGGGAGCAAAAATGGAATTTACAAATCGGGTCGTTTTGATCACAGGAGCGGCTGGTGTAACTGGGAGAATGATTGCTGAAAAGTTTTGGAAAGAAAACGCTTTTCTGGCATTAGTGGATATTGATATAGAGGGATTGAATGACCTGGCAGCAGAGTTACACCTAGATGATGAACGTGCTTTGCTGATTCAGGCAGATGTAAGGGATGAAAAGCAAGTAGAAGATTACGTCCGAAAAACAAAAGAATATTTTGATAAAATTGATATCTTTGTTAACCATGCAGGAATAGAAGGGAAAGTGGCAAAAATACCACAGCTTTCGGTGGAAGACTTTGACGAAGTCTATCGCGTGAATGTGCGCGGTGTTTTTTTAGGACTGAAGTATGTGATTCCCATCATGCAAGAGCAAAATTATGGAGTCATCATTAATACATCCTCGATTATGGGAATTCATGGAGCACCCTGTCTTACCCCATACGTAATGTCGAAACATGCGATTATTGGGATGACTAAGACAGCTGCCCTGGAGTGTGCGGATTATCATATTCGTGTGAACAGTATCTGTCCAGGTCCCATCGAATCACGGATGATGCAATCCATTGAAGCTGGAATTGTACCTGAAAACCCTCAGATTGCACGGGATCTGTTTACGCAAATGATCCCTTTTAAGCATTACGGAAGTGCTGAAGATTTAGCAGAATTGGTTCTTTTTCTTGCTTCCAATCGTGCGAAATACATTACAGGCAGTTATTTTGTGTTGGACGGCGGGCTGTCAATTAAGTAGAGTTTTATTCACAGGCTTATTTCTCATGAACAGTCAGGGCTATGAGGAATAAGCCTGAGACTGTTGACAAACCCGGTTTTCCTTTTCCAGTTGAACGACTTCTTGCTCGTATTTTTGAGCGGGAGTGAAACGGAAAAGGAAAACCGGCATATAACGGAAACTTTGTCAACAAGCTGAGGCTTATAAGGAATAAGCATGTTCCTTCTAATCATTTTCCAGGGTCAAAGTCCAAATGAAGGCAGTTAGATTTTTGGCGTAATGGAATATGGGAGGAATATTGGGAAGAAAAATTTGCTGAGAAGTCATCAAAGTGTTTTGCACGATTTCAGCCTCTGCCTGTTGAAGTGGCCAGGGAAGATGATGGATATCACAGCGGTACAGCTTATTGTGATAAGTGGTATAGAGGCAATATCGTTCTGTCAGCCAATGATCCAGCGAATTATCAGAGGCATGATAAACACCTGAAACAGGACGATATTGAGCTTCAAAGACAGCGGGTATCGTCTTTGAACCATTGCGACGGCTAGTAAAGGTAATCCAGTCATTTTGATGAATGAGTTGGCCATGTGCATGATAATAAGGCAAATGATGAATGGTTTTTCCAGCGATTACAGCTAGCCAGCTAGCTGCATCACAGCTAAAAAAATAAACGCCTGGCTTGTTGCGATATACCACATAGGTTCTCACATTTAGCTCGGGAAATGTTGAAAAGGGAATCGGTACGATCCCTCGTAAACGGATCTGGCTGATTTGAAAAGGTACTACACTAATCCAAGCGTAATGGTCAAAGGTATCGATCTCCAAAATAGAAGGCACGAGATTTCGAATCGACTCTACTGGTATAGGCCAGTGAGCAAACAAAAGGTGTTCCCATGTCTGTGTAATAAGCCAAGGTTTGGAAGGAACAGGCCAGGGACGGTGTTCGGTTTGATCAAACATCGGAAGTAGCTCCTGTAAAGATGTATTTGGCTTAACATGTGGAATAGGATGAAATCTTTTTACCATTGATTGTACCCGTAAAAATTCCTTTTATAATCATATGGAAAGTTTAGTCTTTATCCCAAAGGAATACAGTATGTAGTAGTGACAGGTTTTGTTATGATCCTTAAATTGCACTGTCTATCGTCAAATTTTTGCTTAATTCCTACTTGTCAAATCGGTTTTTATGGATTATTCTTATATTAACTCGACTTGAGTAAAAACATTTCATTCATTTCAAATTCAGAGTTTATCCATCTTTTTTGTATATTTAGGTCAAGGTTCTTTATGTGAGAAAAGTGCGAAAAATCAATCATCGAAATAATTGCTACTTAATCCATGGGGAGGTTTGATCCATGCCTAAGCTTACCTTTTCTTCTGATGTAAAATGGTCTGGCGAGGGAGTGCGCTCAGTGGCTGAGATCAACGATAAACAGGTGATCATTGACGAGCCGCCGGCCTTGGGTGGAACAGATCAAGGGCCCAATCCAGTGGAACTGATCCTGGCCGCATTGGGTGGGTGCATCAATGTGCTGGTATCCCTGTTTGCCAAACAGCACGGGGTGGAGCTGAAAGGAAGCAAAGTACATGTGGAAGGGGATCTGGATCCCGACGGCTTCATGGAAAAAGCTGATGTCCGTCCTGGTTTCCTGGAAATCCGCTACCATATTGACATCGATTCCCCCTCTGATCCGGAAAAGGTACAAGCCCTGATCGAGCACGTGGAGCGGGTCTGCCCGGTGAAGGACACCTTAAAGGGCGTGCCTACCATCGCGGTAACGGGGCAGAAGACGAAATAATCTCAACGGAAAAACCAGCCCCATTGCTTGGGGTATTAGAGAATACAAGCAAAAGGGACTGATGCCAAACGATCACTTTAAGTGAACTTTTGGGTCAGTCCTTATTCGTTTTGGCTCGAAAACGACCCGAATTTAAAATTTCCGAGGGTGAGTAAATGGCCTCGCAACATGAATAAATATGACTCTGTCTATCAAAATATAGATAAATCCATCACACAAAAAAGGGAGTATAGTTCGATGAGAATCGAGAAGAAGAAGTTTAATCTTGTTAAGAAATCTTCATTTGAAGGAAAACCAGAAGCTTCTTGTGTGGAAGACGATGATTCAGGTGAGTATATGAATATTGATATCCCGGCTCATGAAGTCGCTACACCCGCAGAACTGGATCATGGAAATTCCTAAATCGACTGACGAGTCAGTATGGGTAATATTAATCCCATGATTAAAGGACATGGACTTCAATCAATAAGCAATGATATCAATGATACCGTCAAATCCGTTTGTGTTCAAAGATGTGATACTCACATCGTAATATCCTGGAGCAAGATTGCTGAAAATAGCCATATTTAACCGATTTGCACTCGTTAAGTCACAATAAAGCCAATTTTCGTCGGCGATCGTATAAGCATAAATTCTCACTTGATACGGATATTGATAGGCCTTTACAATAGATACTTCAATTGTTCCCTGTTGAACTTGAAGAGCGGTTAGACCGTTGACCCAAACATTTCCGGTGTTTCGAGCGGTGACATGTACATTTTGAAGCGCTTTAACGGGAGAGCTGTTTGGTACAGTATAAGGCTTTTTATTGGATATATGACACATGAAAGAGATGTTGCTGTTACCTAAATTGGTTGCCATAATGTAATATTCTCCGCCAGGTAAATCATTGAACCGTACAGTTTCTCCGGGAGTGTAAACATGGGAACGATGAAAGATATAAATGTATTGAGAATGGAACTGACAAAGGGAAATTTCGAGTTGAATTTTGGTTGGGAAGGAATCAAAGAGCTGAAAAGTGATTTGACCGTTAGGAGGTACTTGAATAGGGGAGGATTCATTAATGATGATGGATTGCCCAGAGGTTATACGGCGGTGAAAAGACCGCTGATAGCTCATAATGACCTCCAAAAAATTTCTTTATTTCTATTGTAACATACAAATAGTATTTGGTTAATAATAAATAAAACAAATAGTAATAATATTTAATTTGTTTTTGTTGTATATTCGGTGATTGATGCAAAGTGAAACTGGAGACAGCTATTATAGGGGTAGAGGGAACAGCCATCTCTCCGGTACATGAAAAAATGACTTGAGACGCCACTAGGGAACTCAAGTCATTTCGTGTTTATACTGGAAGCTCAGGGAAGACACGTTCATATTCATTTTGTACCTAAGGATGAAAGTATTGATATATCATGATTGTCTCCATGTCCGCTAAACAGCATTATTTGTCATACAGCCGGTCAAAATCGGCTTTTCATGTCCACTTACGTAGCAAATAACCGGTAGTTAAAATGTTGGATGAACCTCCTGATTACAAATTCTAAGCTGTCGTTACCATATGATAGATATATGATATTCTTTAAAAATATGGTATTATTTAAAAAGAAATAGGATTTATAGTAGTTTTTAAAGCATCTGAGTGTTGACGAGGCTGATAAAGTAGCGTCAAACACCGGTACTTTATGAGGAGGATTTAACAATGTCTCAATCCATTGACCGCTCAAAGACGCGACGTATCACAGGAAACATCTTCAAAGGTTCGGTTGGAAATCTGATCGAATGGTACGACTGGTACGTCTATACTGCTTTCGCGGTGTATTTCTCGGCCGAGTTCTTTCCCAAGGGAGACCCGACAAGCCAACTGCTTAACACAGCGGCAATCTTCGCTGTCGGTTTCCTGATGCGCCCGATCGGGAGCCTGCTGCTGGGCCGATATGCCGATCGTCATGGCCGTCGTGCCGCGCTGACGCTTTCCATCTCAGTCATGGCCGGTGGTTCTCTGATTATTGCCTGTACACCTGGTTATGGCACGATTGGCGTGTGGGCTCCTATTATTCTGGTTATCGCCCGCCTTCTCCAAGGGTTGTCGCTAGGTGGGGAATATGGAACCTCAGCAACGTACCTGTCTGAGATGGCCAGCAGCGGCCGCCGTGGCTTCTATTCGAGCTTCCAGTATGTCACACTTATTGCCGGACAGCTGGTGGCACTGGGTGTCCAGATCATCCTCCAACAAATACTCAGCGAACCCGATATGAAGTCCTGGGGCTGGCGTATTCCCTTCGTGATCGGAGCAATGGGGGCATTGGCCGTATTGTGGCTGCGTCGCACGATGGACGAATCAGATCAGTTCTCAAAAATGGGTTCTGAAAGCCGGGCTAGCGCTGGGACGATTCGAGCTCTGATGAAGCATCCCAAAGCGGTGTTGACAGTAGTCGGACTTACGCTTGGCGGAACTGTCGCCTTCTATACCTACACGACGTACTTACAGAAGTTCATGGTGAATACTATGGGACTTCCCAAGGAGGTTGTCAGCTGGATCAACTTTGTTGCCCTGCTGGTATTTGTCGTACTTCAACCTCTCGCCGGCATGCTGTCCGACCGGATTGGACGGCGTCCGCTATTGATTGGTTTCGGTATCCTTGGGACGTTGCTGACGGTGCCACTGTTCCTGATCTTGGAACAGACGAAGAGCCCGATCGGTGCTTTCTTGCTCATGATGGCTGGTCTCATTGTTGTTACCGGTTACACTTCAATTAATGCAATCGTGAAAGCCGAGCTCTTCCCAACTGAAGTCCGTGCCCTTGGCGTAGGTTTCCCTTACGGAGTCACCGTGGCGATATTCGGCGGGACGGCGGAGTACATCGCGTTATGGTGCAAGAGCATTGGCTTCGAGTCTCTCTTCTACTACTACGTAGCTGCCTGTATTGCCGTAAGCTTGATCGTTTACTGGCGTATGGCTGAGTCTTCTAAAATCTCCCGCATCGAAGCCGAGCTCGATGCTGAAACGCGCTAGCTGTCTGTGAACCTGGTTCTGCTCAATAAAAGAGATTGGCCACATCCGTGATGATGTGGCTTTTTTTAAAATGATTAGAAAGGTTTGGCTTCAATGATGGATGTACCAGATTGAGTAGGGATGATTCTTTCAGTTTTAAAACCTGCGTATTCCAGCAACTGTTCATATTCTGCCACGGTTCTTTCTCGTCCACCTGACATGACCAGCATTTGCAAGTCGAGAAATCTGCTAAAGACTGGATGGCTTTTTGGGGCATCAATGACATTTTCGATAATCAGCAGGACTCCGTGATCTTTTATTGCTTTGCGGCAGTTTCCTAGAATTTCAACGGCTTTTTCATCATGGAAGCCATGGATGATGTGTTTCAGGATATAAACCTCTCCATTTGCAGGAATGGATTCGAAGAAGTTTCCTGCAACCACTTTGATACGATCTCGAACAGGATTGTTTTCGATATGGTTTTGGACTGTTTTAATGACAAAGGGTTGGTCAAAGAGAATCCCCTGTGTGTTTGGATACTTTTGCAAGATGGAAGTAAGCAAATAGCCATGATTTCCGCCTACATCTACAATCGTTTGATATGGAGAAAAATCATACTCATTCAGGATTTCTTTTGTTAAAGCTTGAGTATGCGTAAACATGGTTTGGTTAAAGAAGTGACCGAAGTCTTTATTCTCTTTGTGATAGTCATAGACGGACATCTTGTATTTATGATTGAAAACAACTTTTCCATCGATAATTCCTTCCATTAAATCTCCCCAGGCTCCCCAATGATATGGATCGCCTTGCATTAAAGCCGTACTTCGCAAAGATCCTTCTACATCGGAACGTAAATAGTGCGATAGGGAAGTCAGTGAAAAGGTTCGATTTTCTTTTTCTTCAAAAAGATGGATGGAAGCAAGAGCGCGCAGTAAACGGTAAAGCGCTTCTGGGTGTACTTGACATATTTCGGCAAGTTCATCACACGTTTTGGGACCATCCTTTAATAAATCAGCAATCCCCAGTTTGGCGGCCACCATAATGGCTTGTGATTGTTGGTAAGCATGGATCATTTGCGATAGAACAAGATGATGAGAGATGTTGTGGGATTGTTTTGGTTGATTTTCCATGTCCGTATGCATCCTTTCGCTCTCTGTTCGAAAGATTACAATAATTGCTTTTCCCTGTATTTTTAGAGAAGAAGCTGATTATATGATTATGTTTAAAAAATTGACATATTCATTTCGACTGGGGCTTCTTTTTCGGACAACGGATGCAATGGATGCGGGAAGAATAATATTCGTTTCCATTGGTTAAATTTACAAAATAGGTTCATGGTCAAAATTCCTGATGTGTCTCTTTTTGTAACGAAGTGGCTTCATGTAGCGAAATGAAAGAATGAATAAAGAAGTCTTTCGATGGTTAGATAAGGAGGATTTTCTTGATACATACATTGGCAGTTCATACAGATGGATCCCTTCTTCTGGATATTCCTATTCATCAATTAAATGAACCTCATATTCAGTGGTATTGGGTTGACTTTGACGATCCTACATTGGAAGAAGCTTCCGTGTTAAAGGAACACTTCGGATTTCATCCATTGGCCGTTGAAGATTGCTTGCACTATTTGCAACGGCCCAAACTGGATTATTATGAGGATTATCGTTTTTTTGTGCTCCATGCCATTACCGATTCCCGTTTAAAAGTAGAAGAAGTAGATTTGTTTGTGGCAGACCGTTTTGTGGTTTCTTTTCATTTTGCCAATTTGGAGGAAATTGATTCAGTTCGCGAAAGGCTCATGCAACATCCGGATCTCATTGCGAAAGGGCCTGGTTTTATTGCTTATAAAATTATTGACAAACTTGTTGATAGTTATTTCCCGATTATTCAAGATCTGGAGGAAAAGCTGGCCAGAATTGAAAGCACAACGCGAAGAATTTCTACAAAAGTTATCATTGATCAAATTTATAAGATTCGAAGTGATCTGTCCAAACTGCGGCGCAGTGTTGTTCCGATGAGCGAGCTGTTGTACCGCGTCATTAATTCGGAGCGTATTATACAATCAAAAGACCGTGTGTATTTTAGTGACATTCATGATCATTTAATCAAACTTACTCATATGATTGAATCCATTCGGGAAATCACTGCTGATATTCGAGACAGCTATCTGTCACTCAACTCTTATCGCATGAATCGCATCATGATGACCTTAACGGTGATTACCACGATTTTTATGCCTCTCACTTTCATTGCAGGTGTGTATGGGATGAACTTTGAATATATGCCTGAATTAAAATGGCGGTACGGATATTTTATTGTACTGGGAATCATGTTTCTGATTGGTTCCAGCTTATTTTTGTGGTTTAAATATAAAGGATGGTTTAACCAGGATTAGGAAATGAATGGAAAGATGGCAGATGGTGCCTTGAAAATAAAGGCAGGCTAACATATTAAACATGACTAATATGTTAGCCTGCCTAATTATTTTTCTTATTTCAAGCGCCTCTTACCAATACTTTTCACTAAATGGTTAAACTTCTAACGGCATTAAAACTTTGCCATCTTGAGGCACTACTCAATGACTTCCACTTTACCGGTGTGGACGTCATAGATCCCTCCATAGATTCGGATATTCTCCGGAATAAGTGGGGATTGTCTCAGTGTCTCGATATCTTGTCTGACACTTTCCTCGAGATCCGCAAATGGCAAAAAGTCGTATTTTCTTGCTTCCTGTCCTGCCTTTTCACCGAGCGTATCATCGATTCGTGCATACAGGTCCTCGTTTTTAAACGTCAGCATTCCGCAATCGGTATGGTGAATCACGATAATCTCTTCTGTGCCCAGCAACTGTTCAGAAATAACCAGGGACCTGATTACATCTTCCGAAACACGCCCACCAGCGTTTCGGATGACG
Organism: Thermoflavimicrobium dichotomicum; assembly: GCF_900114055.1. Taxonomy (GTDB): domain Bacteria; phylum Bacillota; class Bacilli; order Thermoactinomycetales; family Thermoactinomycetaceae; genus Thermoflavimicrobium; species Thermoflavimicrobium dichotomicum. The sequence goes on from NZ_FORR01000016.1 coordinate 63,482, forward strand.
TGAATGTCACCAAGCTTAGCATCCAAAAATGCCAATGGATCCAGTCTTGCATCCATGCAGGTCACAACTGCAACTTTACGTGCAGGGGGAATCGGCAAATTTCCCTGATTGAACCTCTCAGCGTATTTCTGATTGGACTCCAGTAAAGCTTTTGCATTGCTTGCAGGTTGATTCGCCATCGAGCTTACCTCCCGGTATAAAGTCGACTAATTTTATAGGAATTACCGTATTTTATATTACAATAATTTAGACTGGTTTGTCAATATTTCATCCAGGCCTCAAGGTCGCATAGAGAAGTTTGTTATCTCTTGACAAATATTTTATTTTATGTTATAATAAAATTTTATTTGACAAAATATGTAGATGGGTATTATTATAGAGAATAGAAAAAAGATGAATTTACCACTCTTGTTTGTGTAAAACAGTGTAAGCCACAAGAGATAATTAGAACGCAAAAGAAAAACAGGTCGGAATATGATCTTCGGATCGCATGGAAGGTTTCAAGTAACCAAAAATATGATTGGGAGGACTACTATGCAAATAGCCAACGGAGTGGAAATGTTAGAAATTTCAGCTAACATTATGGGGAAGCTCGATACCATTTTTCCTACGCTGATCTGGGACAAGGATACGGTAATCTTGGTGGACACGGGATATCCCGGCCAACTGCCAAAATTTCGTGAGGCCATGGAGAAGGCAGGAGTCCCTTTTGAGAAGCTAAGCAAAATAATTATCACTCATCAAGATTTGGACCATATTGGCAGTTTGCCGGTCATTCTGAAAGAATCACCTCATAGAGTTGAAGTATTGGCCAGTGAATTGGAAAAGCCTTTCATTCAGGGAGAGAGAGGGCTGCTTAAAATAACTCCGGAGGCCATCGCTCAGGCAATGGACTCTTTGCCGGTTGACGTACCGGAGGAATGGCGCAAAGCATTTAAGGCGGTTCTTGAAAATCCGCCGAGTGCCAACGTTGACAAAACAGTCGCCGATGGAGAGGAATTGCCGTACTGTGGCGGAATTACCGTGATCCACACCCCAGGCCACACTCCTGGGCATATCTGCCTGTATCACAAACCGAGCAAGACTCTTATTGCAGGGGACGCCATGAGAGTGAAAGATGGTCAATTGCTTGGACCGGACCCACAAGCAACTCTCGATATGGACACAGCAATAAAGTCGCTGAAAAAGCTCACACAGTATGATATCGAAACCGTAATTTGCTACCATGGCGGTCTCTATAAGGGTAACGCAAACCGGCGCATTGCAGAATTGGCTAACGGGTGATCACAACGAAACATGATGGACTTCAAATTGAACGGATCGTTGAAAGTTTGAATGCTTTTGGTAATGATTCGTCCTACATCAGGTGTGTGCTATGTATGGGGTATATCCAAGATAGCTTCAAAAATGGCTATTCAGATAGAAAAAATTGTAAAAGAGAGCGAAAGAGCTCTCTTTTTATATTAGTCTAAATTTAGGGATGATCCAATCATGTAAAATTTGCAGATACAGATGTTATTCTGACAAGGAAATGAATCGTGATTTCATTTTTTTAGAGCACAATGTGAATTCATTTTAATTTCTTTCAACGATGCGCCCCGCTGCTGAACAGTCCTTAGCCGAACCATAACAATCTAATTGCAGTACATAATATCCTGTTTTCGGGGTCCAATCTGACCAGAATTCGCCTGCGTCTTGTCCAGGCCTCATGGTTACTTGTTTAACTACATGACCAGATGGATCTTTTATTTTAAAAATAACCGAATGTTTACTTTTTCTATAAACCCCTCCCATTACTGCCACATCATTACTGCTACTTACATACAATCTTACGCCGCGAACGTCTTCACCAGGATCAAGATGGACAGAAATTCCGTCTATTACTTTTGCATAAGCTGAATTTGCGAAAACAGTCAAAAGTAGTGACAAAGCGAAAATAGAGGATATAACTTTTTTCATTATTCACTCCAACTCCTTTAAAACTGATTTTCTTCACGCTGTTTCAGTCTTTTGATATTGAAAACAAACCGAATGCTTGTACGTTTTTATTATAATATACAGAATTATCTTAAACAACAATATTTTACTCATTTTACATAAAAAAGAATTGATTTGCAAATGGTTGGAAACGCAGCAGAAGTAAGGTATAAGATTGGTGAAGAGGATGGACATGAGAAATATTTGAAAATGTTGTGGGGGATAATTAGATGGATCATCCAAAACTGGACAGTATATATCAATCAATCGCTCAAACGGTGATTGAAATGATCCCGGAGGAATGGACGAAGGTATATGTATATGGAGAGTTAATGGATGGTGTACAAAGTACCTACTTTTATTATTATCCGACGGCAAATGAAGAACCCGTGCAAATTTTTGATATTCCCGAGCTGTTCGAGGTGGACGAAGAAGAGTTCGACCAATTGAGAGATCAATTGGATGAACATCTTGAAAACTTGCGGAACGAGTTTAAACAAAGCGGGCATGAGCCGTGGTCCACTTTCACGATGGTCTTTGATCATTTGGGCAAGTTTAAAGCCGAATATGGTTACGAGGATTTATCCAAAACAGATCATTATGATAGGATGATAATTTGGGAATATAAATATCTTGGTCTTGTTCCAAAGAGTAACTTTGGAAGGGATATTTTGGAAGAATATTTGAAGGAGACCGAGGGTAAAGCGATTGATTAAAATACGCCTCTGAACGGTGATCAGCTTCCCGTTCGGGGTAGGACACAAATTGTATGGTAAATGGGAACCAACGTCGCGAAAGCACTCACTCAGAGTCGCAGTAGGAATAAACGCTAAATGGAGGTTATTACCTAAAAAAGAAATGAAATTAATAGACCAGATAAATATAGAGAAAAACGACTTGGTTATCCTCAAGTCGTTTTTAATATGTCTATAAGCTATTGCAGTTGTTTACAACCGATTTTAAATTGGATGTTAGTTATTGCAGGCTTTGAGCATTCAGGTGCTGCTCAAACATGTCAATAATCGTTAGAAATCTTTCAGCTTCACGGAAAACATGATCGGCTAACAGAGGATGAATGATACTCTTAATCCGGCAGGCTTCAATTAATTCGCGTGCTGTTTTTTTGAAGTCCCGCAAGGATTTTACCGAAACCCTGTTTTGATCAAGGAATTGGTTAAGCAAGGGGACTGTCTGGGATTGAGGGCGCATGGAATCCAAATCTCTCGCTTGAAATAGTAATTGGTCAAAATCATGGCTAAAGTTTCGTGCCTGGTCCACCAGTTTTCGTTCAGATGGATCAAGTAAATGGCCGATAAATTTGGCATGATCAGCCATAATGCGCAAGAAAAACACATTTTCATCAATAATGGCGTCAGGCAGGGGTTCTAACGTTCCGGTATTCAGTTCTCTTAGTCGATTTCTGAAATAATTGGCTTCCCTGCTTACATGGTCAATCAATAAAGGAAAATTATTTTGCCCCGGGAGTTTACAACGTAAAACCAAATCCAATATCTTTCTCTTAAATGCCCAAATACCTGAAACTGCGTTGTAAACCCTTTCATTAAAACGTGTGATTTTCCTGGGATCTGTGTCCAATGAGTAGTCATGTGATTTGTTTTCGATCTCTTCGAATAGAGCATAAAAATAATTGGCTTCCTGAATTAATTGAGTGTCTTCACATCGGAAGCCCAATTTCAGAAAGAGGGAATGTTCCTTCATGATACGGGACCAAAAACGAATTTCGTCTAAAGAACGAGCTACAAAGGGATCTGGCATCATCTCACCTCACATTTATCTGATGATTTAATATATGCGCCCATTTCCGCAGATAGAAAAATATCCTGAAAGTTGTATGTTTCTTTAGGTGGAGGGGCGTTGACAGAATAGATGGATAAAAGCGCAAATGAAAAGCCGGGAACAAAAGCTCCCGACTTAATCTAACATATCATTGGTTGATTCATTGATCTGGTCAAAGAACTAGGGTGCATTTATTTCTTTGTTAGTTCCTCTTTAACTTGGATATAGAAGATCATTCATTCTCCATTCATCAGATATTGACATCTCACATGATTTTTTTGATTCTCTAGAGACATAAAAAAGCACATGAGCTCTTCCCTGTGAGAACCCATGTGCCTGTATCATCCGTTATTGGGCCAATTTGGCAGGTGTCCATGTTCTTTCCCCAGAGTGGTAGGTCCATGTAATCATTTTCCCGGAAATAGTGATGGCAATGATGGTATACATCACTTTGGAAAGAGGAAGAAACCATAGAGAAAGAGCTAAAACGATGAAATCAGAGATGATAAAAAACGTGCCGACTTCCAGCCCGAAATGTTTATGAATATAGAGGGCTAAAATTTCTTCTCCTCCAGCTGCTGCTCCATAACGGAGAACAAGGCCGGAAGCAAAACCGGTTAAGATCCCTGAGAGAATGGAACCTAAAAGCATCATCTCGCTAAAATCCCATCTAAGAGGTGAGAAACGTTCGCATAAATCATAGAAGATTGAAAACATGGTGGCAGCAAAAACTGAATAAATCAGGAATTTGGCTCCTCTTTCCTTAAAACCGATGATAAAAAGCGGAAAGTCCAGGATAAACATGGTCAACGCTGGGGAAGTACCGAATACATACTTGACAAGTAAAGCAAGACCGACAAAGCCACCTTCAGCCAGGGAATTCTGGTAGTTGATATGGTAATACGTAAATGCTTCCAAAAACAGTCCGAACAAAATCATGAAAATCCTTTTATACTCACCTTTATCCAACATAGGAATCCTCTCTTCGTAGTTAAGTTGTTGACCCAACTAACTACGAAAAGGATCCTATCCGTATTGTCATCCATATCTATCCTCTTTCGTAGTTAGTTGTGATGCTTAAGAGTCAGCAATTGGACAACTAACTACGAAGCTAGGTGTAAGAAAGATCATGCCGTTTCCATATAAAATGTGGAAACATGTTATCCGTATCCTTTCTTCGAAATGAAATGAGATAAGATGGACCCATCATTTCGAAGCTAGGTATACGACAGATCTTGACGTTTCCAGATTGACTGAGGAAACATGAATTATCCTGATCCCTTCTGGAAAAAATATATACTATTTCCTATATTATAACATGAAATTCCATATTAATAAAGATGATTATTTCCAGTTCGAATTTCTGCATGCTTGATGAAAATTTAGCTCATCCATTACATAACTATTGTCTATTTTTTAAAAATATTTGATAATGGATGAAGGGAAAGAGCATTAATTAAAAGGATCTTCAGATGATGAAAGAAAGGGGAGTGATATTAAAAATGAAGCTTTGCCAGCGGCTGTTGAAATAATATTTTATAAAAGATAAATATATATTGATATATTATTTCAGATTGATTATAATTAGACTCAAGTCGGAAGATGTAGCTTTTACTCCATCTTCATATGGAGGCGTTTTCATTGATCAGAGAAGAACTAGCCAGGTTAACCACTGAAACACGGAATCAGCGAACGATGCAGATTGACCGAATGTCTACGGGAGAAATCTTGCGCTTGATGAATGAAGAGGATCAGAAAGTTGCCTTATCCGTCAAAGAAGTCTTACCTGATATTGAAAAAGTGGTGGATTGGACTGTTCAGGCTTTAAAGCGGGGCGGCCGCATTATCTATGTTGGAGCTGGCACAAGTGGCCGGTTGGGAGTGTTGGATGCGGTTGAATGTCCACCAACTTTCAGTACACCCCCTGAAATGGTCGTTGGACTTATTGCGGGCGGCGAACGTGCTTTTGTAAAGGCGGTTGAAGGTGCTGAAGATGATCCCTCTCTGGGAGAGAAAGATTTACGTGACATTCATCTTTCTCCAGATGATGTGGTGATTGGAATTGCAGCCAGTGGGCGTACGCCCTATGTAATCGGAGCATTGCAATATGCCAGAAAAGTCGGGGCTAAAGCGGTTGCTTTAACTGCCAACAAACAAGCACGGCTGAGTCAATTTGCTGATCTCGCCATTGAGGTCGACGTTGGTCCTGAAGTGATAACCGGTTCCACCCGTCTCAAGGCTGGCACTGCCCATAAAATGATTCTCAACATGATTTCTACCACCACCATGATTCGGATTGGTAAGGTGTACGAAAACCTGATGGTGGATGTTTCCATTAGCAATGAAAAGTTAAAAGATCGCGCAATACGCATTATTCAGACAGTTACGCAAGTCGACACTGAAACAGCGCTACGTGTGCTGGAGCAAGCGAATCATGAAGTCAAAACGGCGATTGTCATGATCAAGACAGAGTCTTCTTATGAAAAAGCAAAAAAGCGTTTGGATCTTGCTGATGGAAATGTTCGAAAAGCGATTGAGGGTTAAAGGAGGATCGGCATGACCTCTGGTGTGTTACAGCGAATCGAATCCATACTCAGCCATTTACCAAGTTCCGAACAGAAAATTGCTCAATATATTCTGGACCATCCAAATGAAGTCATCCATTTGACCGCAGCTCAGATCGGGCAGGTAACACAAACCAGTGGTGCTGCCGTTGTTCGATTATGCAAATCACTGAAGCTGAATGGACTGCAAGATTTAAAAATGCGGTTAGCCGGGGATCTGGTGAAGCCAGTCAAGAGTGGCTATCGAGATGTAGATCTGAAGGAACCGGTTGAATCCATTATCTCCAAAGTTACCGATAACCATATCCAGTGTTTGAAAGATACAATGGAGATACTGGATGTCGATGCACTGAAAAAAGCAGTCACCTATTTGCTTGAGGCAAAATCAATCTACCTGTTTGGTATCGGAGCATCTGGCATTATTGCTCAAGATGCTCAACACAAATTTTTACGTGTGAACAAAAATGCAACCGCTTTCAGTGATGTACATGTCAACGCCATGATACTGGCCAATGCTCTTCCGACAGATGTATTTTTTGCGATTTCTTATTCCGGAGAAACAAAAGAAGTGGTGGATTTAATCGCATTGGCCAAGAAATATGGATTGCGCACAATCAGCCTGTCAAAGTTTGGGCATCATGCAGTCGATGAATACTCCGATGTGTCACTGAAAATATCGAGCTCCTATGAAGCGAAACTGAGAAGTGCAGCCACTGTGTCTCGGCTTGCTCAACTCTATGTCATCGATATTCTCTTTTTAAGCATGGCCTCTCAAGAATATGAAAAAACCATGCAATATATTGATTCCACTCGACAGGCGATCCAAATGATCAAAGATCATAGATAGAGAAGTGGGGGAGAAGCTATGTCAAATGAATTCAAACAACTGGCATCGGCCATATTGGAAAAATTGGGCGGTTCGGACAATGTTCAGACATTTACTCATTGTATGACACGGTTGCGTGTAACGGCAAAAGATCCATCTAAAGTGGATAAAAAAGGGCTTGAAAAGGTTGAAGGCGTTTTAGGGCTTGTTGAGGCGGATACACTGCAGATTATTATAGGACCTGGAAAAGTGAATAAAGTATCTGAGGAATTTGGGAAATTACTTAAAGATAAGAAAGATATGAACCTGAAAGAAATAGCGAAACAACATAAAGAAGAGGCACGTGCCAAACATGGAACACCGTTTAATCGTTTGTTAAAGAAAATTGCCAGCATTTTTATCCCCTTGATTCCTGCGCTGATTGCATCAGGACTTATTACAGGTATTACGAAAGCGGTTATTCAAGCAGGATGGTTATCGGATAAAACGACATTGGCACAAGTGCTTAACCTCATTGGTAGCGGTTTCTTTGCCTACTTGGCCGTATTTGTGGGAATCAATGCAGCCAAAGAATTTGGTGGATCTCCTGCTTTGGGTGGATTGGCCGGGATCTTGATTATTAACCCTGCCATGGAGAAGGTAACCCTTTTTGGTGAAACTTTAGTGCCAGGGCGTGGAGGTTTGATCGGGGTATTGATAGCAGCCATTTTTATTGCTTATATGGAACGAACCATTCGTAAGTTCATGCCAGCTTCTGTAGATATTATCTTTACTCCAACGATTGCATTACTCATTACCGGTGTACTGACTTATCTAGTCTTTATGCCGATTGGTAGCTGGATTTCTAATGGCATTACCAAAGGATTACTGGCCATTCTGGATATCGGCGGAGCTGTTGCCGGATTTATTTTGGGAGGTTTATTCCTGCCACTGGTTGTGACTGGATTGCATCAAGGATTGACCCCAGTACATCTGGAGTTAATTAATAAAATAGGAGATGATCCGTTACTGCCGATTCTGGCGATGGGGGGAGCTGGACAGGTTGGTGCGGCGTTTGCCATTTATGTAAAAACAAAGAAAAAACGCCTGAAACGTGCAATTGGCGGAGCTTTGCCAGCAGGTATGCTCGGGATTGGGGAACCATTGATTTTTGGTGTGACTCTGCCGCTGGGTCGTCCATTCCTTACAGCCTGTTTGGGAGCTGGAGTAGGTGGAGCATTTCAGGCGATCTTTAAAGTTGCAACGGTTGCGATTGGTGTGTCTGGATTGCCACTGACATTCCTGGTTCACGCCCATCAGATTTTCCTGTACTTGCTGGGAGTACTGATTGCTTATATTGCTGGATTTATTTTCACTTATTTGTTTGGCTTTGATGATAAGATGGCGAGTGAATTTGAATGATCGGCGTTTCGGTATATTTAAACGATCCACATGCGATTGAAAGATTGCAGGAAGCGAAACGAATGGGAGCGAAGAAAGTTTTTACCTCTCTTCATATCCCTGAGGAACATGGAGATCTGGCAGCAAATGCGAAGAAAATCATGCAAGCAGCCAAAGAATTGGACATGCCTGTGTATGCTGACGTATCACGCTATACGCCCAAACATTTAAATCTCTCTTCCATTGGTGATCTAAGAGAGCTTGGTGTTGAGGGACTTCGACTGGATGACTTTTTTTCTCCTCAGGAAATGATCGAGCTTTCACACCAGTTTCATATTGCCATCAATGCCAGCATTGTGTTTGAAGATACGGTTCGACATCTATTGGAGGATGGACTCTCGCCCGAGCGCCTGATTGCCTGGCATAATTTCTATCCAAGAAAAGAGACAGGTTTGTGCCGGGAATTTTTCAGGCGGCAAAATCAGATGTTTGAAAAATATGGAATACCCGTCGCTGCCTATATCCCAGGAGTGAAAGAGAAACGTGGGCCGTTGTTTGCCGGGCTACCCACCCTGGAGGATCATCGGGAAATCCATCCTTTTGTAGCCGCATTGGAATTGTGGGAAATGGGTGTTCAGGAGATCTATATTAGTGATCCGGGATTTGGAGAGCTGTTATCAGAGTTGGTTGAATACGAAGAAAGTCAAGCCATGCCGATTCGATTTACTTCTGAGACATTTGCTGGTGGGGAATTTATGCCACGCCCTGACTTTGCTCGTGATCTCATTCGATTGATGGATACACGGACAAGAACGGCTGTGGAACCTCACAATACGGTGGATCGTCCAATAGGAACCATCGGCCAGGATAATTGTGGTTATGGCAGGTACCAAGGAGAAATTCATATTGCGAAACGGGATCTGCCAGCCGATGAGCGAGTGAATGTGATTGGACAGGTTATCAAGGAAGATATGGATCGACTGGCTTACTTAAAGCCACTGCAAAAGATTCGATTGATTCGAGTGAAAAAATAGGATGGCTGAAAAGAGCTTCTGTATAGATTCAGAAGCTCTTTTTATATCTTTGCGAGCGAGAAAACCCCTTAGTTTAAAAGGGGGAAGCAACTGGAACAGAGCACGGATTAAGGTTGCAAGAATCCATAAAAAGATCGTCAATGCAAGACATGACTTTCTACATAAGCTGTCAACCAAATTGATTCACGAAAACCAAGTGATCTGTTTGGAAGACTTGCAAGTCAAAAATATGGTGAAAAATCACAAACTGGCTAAATCAATCACAGATGCATCGTGGTCTGAGTTTGTAGCCATGCTGGAGTATAAGGCGAAATGGTTTGGAAGAACCATTGTTAAAGTGGGCAAAGCATTCCCATCCAGCCAGCTATGCTCCAAATGTGGACATCGCTATAAAGAGGTAAAGAACCTCAATCTGAGAGAGTGGACATGTCCTGAGTGCCAAACTCACCATGGTCGCGACATCAATGCATCCATCAATATCTTGCAAGAAGGTATAAGACTCATTGCCGATGGACTGTCGGTCTAAGCTTGGTCCATTTCTCTTCGGTAGAAGGGATTACCCAAGAATTCCCTGCGTTTACGCATGGGGAGTGGTCAAGCTACAGCACATCAAGGAAATCGATATGTGTTGAGGCTAAGATGCCAAGAGCCGCCTTGGAATAAAACCAAATGCAGGGCTCGTGGAGAAGTTTCTTGGTAAATCCACGGTTTCAGCCCAAAAGGATATCGATAAAAATAGCCCGTATCACAATCAAAGTGGTACGGGTTCATCATTTTTATGTTAATTTTGGTTAAAGTGGAACTTGGTTGGGGATTAGTCCTTTTGTGGAGAGCTATCATTAATATGGATACGTTTCTCCCGTGCTTCGGGATGGGTTCCTTCCTCCGTGACGACTTCTGTACCATCACAGTCACTCCGTAATGAACCCATCCCTCATCTTTAGTGATACATGTGTGTCACATCGTCCTATGACGTGACGTCAGCCGATGGATCGTTTACCTTGACCAAACGAATCAAACATGAACGGCACAACGGTTCGGACCGATTTCCATTTCACGTTGTTCATCATCTGTAGGGGCGATTTTTCCCATATTGGTTTGACGGATTTCCTGATAAGCATGGGGTTGTGGCGGAAGATTCTCCATTACCATTTTGCGGAATACCTGTTCATCTTCTACTTGCAGACTCGTGTTTTTCGTATACAGTTCACCCAGTTTGGCAAATACACGTCCTTGATCATCCATTTCGCTGATCTTTCCAAAATGCGCTGGCAGAACAAGAAGCTCTGGTGAAAGCTGTTTATACAGTTGGTATAGGGTACGGCGCAAATCGCCAACCCAATCTTCGGCTTTTCCGGCTAAATCCGGTCTGCCGATGGAATCTACAAATAAAATGTCTCCAGACAGAAGATATTGATCATCGACAATCAAGGATGTGCTTCCAATCGTATGTCCAGGAGAGTGCAGAGGCTGAATACGAATGCGAGTGTTTCCGACGAGAATGTCTTTCCCTTCCTCCAACGGCTCGTATGAGAAAGCCACTTCCGTCGCGTCTTTAGGTGGGAGATAATAGGTCCCTCCCAATTTTTCAGCTAATTTACGGCCGCCGGAAATATGGTCGGCATGCAGATGGGTATCCATCAAATATTTAATGGTAAGTGCCTTTTCTTGAGCAAATTGCTCAAACGGATCCGTTATCCTTACAGCATCGATGATTGCTGCTTCTCCATTTGACTCAACCAGATAGGAAAGGCATCCTTTTCCGATACGGTTAAATTGATAAATGCTTCCGCCATTTTTCAGATTACCGATTTTGACTGGATAGAGGGTTTCACTCCACGCTCTCATTCCACCCTGGAGATAATACACCTGATCCACACCGGCTTCATGCAATTGCTCCGCTACAAATATGGAAGAGCCTTCTTTTGCACATACGACCAGTATGTCCCGTTCATCTTTGGGCAGTTTTTCTAGCGCCTGTTCCACACCGTCGATGAGATCAAAATAAGGAATATTGATGGATTCCACTTTTTTGCCTTCGATTCTCCAATTTCTGTAATCTTCTTCATTACGCACATCCAGGATAATAAGTTCTCCATGTATCACTTTTTCGGCAGCTTCTTTTGCTGTCATCATTTTTATCATGTGATCACAAACCTCCTGTTAATATGTAAGAGGTATATAATACAGGCTCGGGACAAAATTTAAACTTTTCAGCCGATAAATGGTGTTTTCTGATCAATTACCGGACCCGTCCACTCAGACATTCCAGGAATGACATTAAACACTTTTGAAAAGCCATGCCTGGTTAGCAGTTGCGCGGCCAAATTGCTTCGTGTTCCAGTGCGACAAATTACATAAACAGGTCGATCCTTTTTCATCTCTCCAATACGATCTTCCAATTGTCCAAGCGGAATCGAACAAGCTCCAGGAATGTGTTCATAAGAATACTCCGCCGGTTCGCGCACATCCAAGAGAAGAAAATCTTCACCACTATCCAGCTTTTTTAGAAGCTCTTCATTTTGTATGACATCAGGAGGTTTCTGTTCTTGTTCCAATTCCGATTCGCTTGCTTTTCGCAAATAATGCTTTAATACATCTCCTTCCTGTTTTGTTCCCAAGTATTGATGCCCCTTGCTTTTAGCCCATCCTTGAATATCGGCCAGAGAACCGGGATCGGTTGCTTGTACCTCAATTACCTGACCCGGTTCCAGTTGATCAATCGCTTTTTTGGTGCGAACGATAGGCATAGGACAGGAAAGTCCTTTACAGTCTAGCTGAACATCGGCTTTAATTGACATATTTCCATTTCTCCTTTTTATCCCGTTTTTGCTTTCCAAGCGAGTATCCCACCGGAGAAGATTTTCACTTTAAACCCTTGTTTTTGTAAAAACTGGAAGGTCCGCTCAGTTCAACTGCCTGACCGGCAGACCATAATGTAATTCATTGCTTGGATCCAACTCATGTAGTTGATTGGCCAGAGCTCCCAAAGCCAAGTGTTTCGCTTCCGGGATTTTTTCTTCTGCTATTTCTTCCTCTTTTCGAACATCAATGATATTCTTTTTATGGAGTAATGGTTGTAATGCTTATTTTCATGAAAATCCCCTCCTTAAACGTTTATATATACCTACATATATGTGTATGTGGAGGTGGATAAAAAATACAGATCGAATGTTGGTGGTTTGTTTCAATATACAATGACGCCTATAGGTGTAAAAGAAAGGCACTACTTCTTTAAGATATTATCTAAATCCAACTGAAGAAGCTATATGATCCAGGGGTACATCCAGTAGGGCGGTTCCTCAGGTCTAGGGGGAAAAGCTGGTCCAGGCGGTCCAATTGGTCTAGGGGGAAAAGTTGGTCCAGGCGGTCCAATTGGTCTAGGGGGTCTAATCGGACCAGGCGGACCAATTGGGCTAGGGGGTCTAATCGGACCAGGTGGACCAATTGGGCTAGGGGGTCTAATCGGTCTAGGCGGGTCATTTGGTCCTGGGGGAAACAAATAGTAATGGTGTTTCATCAGATATTTCAATAATTTATATACCTTTTTACAGTGATAGTATGCTTTATGCATTCTACGATCGATCATAGGATAGTGCATCATCGGCTGACGCCACGTCATAGGATAATGACACGCATAATCACTGGTTTCCAATGGTAGCCACTCCTTTATATGTAGGGTTATATATAGATATTGTATGTTGGCCTACAGGTAATGGAACCTAGTCAAATGACTATCTTAAAGCAACCTTTGATGGTGCATCGAACCAAAAAAAAAATTGTACGCCAAGTAATCCATTGGCTTCACCCTTAGAAGCTGAACGACAGAATGTAAGAGAATAGACCCTATGAAACATAGGAGAACACGCTCTCAGGGTAATGTGGATCTCCATTGTGCGACTATATTTAGGTAAAAAGGAGGTTGCCTTTATATCAGTGCCTTAGAGGGGGCCCGACAGAAAAACGCGGATTTACCACTGCAAAACTGATTGCAACTGCACGACCGATCCCACTATCACTGCCGGTGATAATGGTAACCTTGTCCTTTAATCTCCCACTCCTTACACAATAAGGGTTGTCGGATATTGGCATAAAAAAAGCAACCTTGGGTTGCTGGCTGCATCATATCACATTCTCTTTACCAAACTGACGCCTAGCCTCTTGTAGCTGCATAAAGAACTAATTGAATATATTATCAAACTTCAAACCCTTCGGCCCTGCATCATATCTTAAAATTTTTTCAGTCCCCTCCTCTCAAAAGAAAGAGCACTGCTTAGATAGTCATTTAACTTGGTTCCATTACCTATAGACCAGCATACGATACCTATGTGATATAAGACAACTACAGTATAAGGAGTGAATATTATTGGAAACCAGTCATGACATGCGGCATCCTATGATGGATTATTGCCAATTATATAAAGCGTATTATCATGGCAAAAAGACGTATAAATTGATGAAGTATATGATGAAACATTATTATCCTCATTACTATCGGCACAACCCCAATCAGCCAGTCGGACCGGTTGGACCACCTCATTGCTTTTTCCATCCAGGTGGATGAAGTATATGAGGGTCTTCCACTATTGGGTGGCGATCGTAAGACGAATCAAGAAAATTTATTCATCACCAAATCGCTTAATATGGTTCTATTAGATAAGGACTGAGCGCACTTAGATCGTCTGGGTCTACGTAATACCCTTCTCGCCTTAACTGGCGTATTACCGCGGAAGGCTAACGGGATGGCCTTATTCTCGTCGTTTCCTCTGTAGCGTGATGCACTTCATAAGCGGCCCGTATCCCGGATTCGATCGCCCCTTCAATCCAGGCGCGGGTGGAGGAGGTGTGTTCTCCGGCAAAATGCACCCTGCCTTCCGGGGAAGAAAGATACGGACCCAGCTCGGATTCCTCGCCTGGTTTAAAGATAACAAAGTCGCCAGCGATGTAGGGATCCTGGCTCCAACTTTTTGAGACGCCCGACACAAATTCCCGGTAAACCACATCCCCATGAATGTCGGCCAAATTTCGGAGCGCCTGTTTCAATCGCTCCCGTTCGGGTTGACTGTCCCATACCAAGGTATCGTCTTCCCATGTATAGCTCGCTATCACAATGCCGGGGCCCGGTTTTCCGATTCTATCACTGGGATAGTATGTGAAGCGGGTGGGGAGATCCGTAACCGTTTGTCCACCGTGAATTCCTTCTTTTTCCCAAAAACGTGTTTTAAATTCGATGCCGATTTTCGTGGCCGGAACATAATGCACTTCGCGAATAGCTTTCCGTTTATTATGTGAAAAAGCGTGGTATGGTTCTACTTTGACCAGGCGCAAAGTGGAAAAAGGAATGGCAATAATGGCATAATCGGCAGTATATTTGGATAACTTTTTCGTCTTGGTGTTTTGGGTATGTATGGCGATTTCGTTCTCATGGTATACGATACGGGTCATTTTTTGCCGAAAGTGAATGTTTTCTTTCAATTCACGATAAAACATATGAGGAAGACGGTCATTTCCTCCTTCGATCGCATAATAACGAATGTCCGGGTTAAGGAAGTTCATCAGAAGCCGAACAACATCCAAAAAAGACAGATCTTTAATTCCTTGGACGTCCAACAGAACTCTAATCATTTCGACAGCACCGGTGGATAAGGTGATGCCATAGGGATTTTCTTTTAGGAAGATGTCAAATGGCAGTTTTTCCATTTCTTTGGTAATCGTTGCCCAGTATGTTTGGGGATATTGACGAAAAAGGGATTGGACTTTTTGGATAATTTCTTTCAATAAGTATTCGGCCGTTTTTCCCCTTTCCTGCGGAGCAACCGGATAACTGAGAAGATCGGGATTTTCCTGGTACTGCCGGCGGCGGACTTTGACACCGTTCACATAGATCCAGTCTTCAGGAGTGGTGTTGATGAAAGGGATTGTGGGTAACCCAAATTTGAGGATATATTCCCAAATTAAGGGATGGGTGTTGGGAATTCGCATGGCACCCGCTTCAAAAAACAATCGATGGGTAAAAGGCGAACGGATGGTGTAAACCCTGCCGCCCACCCTTTTGGAAGCTTCCAGAATGGTCACTTGGTGCCCAGCTTCTTTCAACAATGAACCAGCGACCAATCCCGCCATTCCCGCTCCGACGACAATCACTCTTTTTGGGGTTTTTGCTTTCCCCAAACCATCTCGAATGATGGAAAGCATTTGCTCTGTCTGGGGGGAGACCATCATATCCCTCCTTTACCTTATTTAAAAAGAAAATAATGGAATCGTTATATGTTTACGTTTCTAGAGGGGAATGTAGTATAGGGGATCACCATACATCGTCATAAAGCAAAGAAAAAAGAATACCGCAAGACGAAAAAAAGCTATTCTTTCTTTAGAGATATAAGAAAGGATGGCGTTTTTTCGTGAATCTTTCGATGCAACATGAACTTGCACCTACTGGCAGAAGAACTGCGAAGACATTGCTATATCCTGAATCATTCAAAAAATTATTAGAGAGATTGGAATACCTTGGACCAATTGGGGTAGAACGGGAACAAGCCAAAGATTTGGTCCGGCTATAGATTATGATTATCCGGATTTGCTAAAAAACCGGTTTCGTTATCTTCGCCAATATACTCTCTTGTTACAAAAAATAGAGTTCAAATTCACAAGATTGCAGATTTGATTAAAAGGATTAATCCTCAAGCCATCTTACAGAATTACGATCAGGTATTGCGTATCTCTCCCATTCGGTCTTGGAGGGAAAAGTTTCTGCATCGCTTGTTATGAACAAATTTAGTTCATATAACCAGGAAAATAATGTAATGAAAGCCTTGCGTTTTATAGGTCAAATCGAAAAGAACATCTTTCTCATTGATTACCGATGAAACATTAAGACGAAGAATCCAAAGTGGATTAAATAAAGGAGAAGCCAAGAATGCTTTAGCAAGGGCTGTATGGAGGTAAGACATCCGAGATACGTGTAAAATATACAGTTTTAAATGGATTTAATTGAATGTTATAACAATAGACATTGAATGAGCCGACTTTATTTATGTTTCAATTACGGTTCTGATCAGGGGTAAGTTGAGTGGATTGTTTTACAAGCAGGTTGTCTCTCCCAAAGAAAGAAACGTAACCTTAAAAGGCCTAGAGGTAGCGAAGACCGATTTTGGTATCATCCGATCAATAAATGGAAAATGACTGGAACATCAAAAAAGTTTCTAGAGGAATTTCTTTCCCACTAAATGTAATCTACTTTGCCCCTGGTGACAGCTTCGCTGGTATTACCCCTAAATAAAGTGGTTAACTTCAACAAAATGAAGCCGCATTTCTACATTAAATGCGGCTGTTTTCCAAATAAATAGGTTGTTTACTCACAAAAAACTGTGAAAAAAACTTTTTACCGGCTTAATGTTAATTAATTTTATGTCGGCTGTGCTGGTCACGCCGAGTGAGGATGGGCATGCATCAATTGGGCACCAGGCGCGCTCCCATTAAGCCACATCCTCGCTCGGCGCAGACCCGGCAGGGCCGCACATCGCGACAAGCCACCAACCCCAGGCTGGGACAGCGAAAAAACGAGCGAACCCCGCCGGGTGGTCCTCAGCCTCGCATTGGTTATGCTCCTAAATTTTC
Source organism: Thermoflavimicrobium dichotomicum (assembly GCF_900114055.1). Lineage (GTDB taxonomy): Bacteria > Bacillota > Bacilli > Thermoactinomycetales > Thermoactinomycetaceae > Thermoflavimicrobium > Thermoflavimicrobium dichotomicum. The sequence continues at coordinate 80,677 of NZ_FORR01000016.1, forward strand.
TCATTGAGATATCCTCCTCTTTGTTTTCATGGTATAGCAATGTTTTATGAACAGAAGATGAACGGAGAATCACTCTTTTTCAGGTTTTTTAGACATGTTCGGAGCTATAGGGAGCGTAAAAGTGAAGATTGACCCATTTCGCACTTCACTCTTCACGTGAATGGGGCTTTGATGGAGATCTAATATGTGCTTAACAATGGACAAGCCGAGCCCTGTACCTGCCTTTTTAGTTCGGGCTCTATCTGCTTTATAAAATCGTTCCCAAATAGATTCAATGTCCACGCGGATAAGTGACGGTGATATTGACGGCATTTTTACCTGATGAACTGGTGAGTCTTTCGTACTCAGGATTCCTGCTGCGAGGACGACCAGTACAAGCAAAAAGACAGCGATGGTGTTTTTAAACCCCATCGGATGATCCTGTTCAATTGAGCAACCTTTCATGGATTCGCTGAAGCCTTTTCCAAGGATAGCTTCCCAATGTAAACACAGTTTAAACAAAACCAAAATCCGCGTGACAAAATGTTGAAATGAAAAAAACCCTAGGTTCAACCCAGGGGCTTGTGTTAGCATGAATCAGTGTCACAGGCGCCAGCATGGTCCATTGTCCTGGTCATCCGCTTGCTTTATGTGCGCTCCAATATGCATCCTCTTCTCATTCTATTTGCCCATTGCCTGATTCCCGGTCCATAATCTCAAATAGAAATCACCGCTTGTTCTTCTTTTTTCAAAATCACTTCGACAGAACTATCGCACTGCGCCGGAAGAAGTCACTCGTTATTAACAGAACATGACATATTCTATTTTCTGATTTTTGGATGATCAAGAAACAATGTTTTACAGCGTTCTAACCATTAGGCAGTTGATACCAAGCATCCGAAAACGAAAAAAGCCAATTCCCCTCCGAATTGGCTGATAGTTTCTTGGCAGACCATCGGCGTTAATAAAACCGCCAGCCCAGAAACAGCGCCCTCCAAAGATTGTCCAGTAAGATCGCCAGTCAAACCCCGGCTAATCGCCAACCAAAGGCAATCCCTAGACCATAGACTCCAGCGACTCTAAACTGAGTGATGAGCGGTTCATGATCGAGGAAAGATACTTTGATTTGAATTGTCCACCTGATGATACATCACTTGGGGTGGAGCCAAAGGACGTATTATCGTATTAAACAGCAAGCAATTGAGAAGCTGGCCTTTGTGTTGGATTTGAAATAGAGAGAATCCAGCAGAGGATATAAGTAATAAAATATGATATACTTATACGTAAAAAGTAACTCAAAGAGGTGAATTTATGCATCTATATCGTATTAGTTCTAAAGGTCAAGTAACCTTACCAAAAGATTTAAGGGAGCTTTTGCAAGTACACTAAGGTGACTATGTAGCATTTGGTAAAGAGAATGGGAAAATATTTATTATAAAAGCTAATTTTATTCCTTGCCAAAAAATAAGGAATTCTTATATTGAAGAATAGAATTAATATAAAAAATAATCAGTATATTTTAAAGAGGTATTAGATGGTTTAATTTAGGAGGTTACATGAATTGGACAGTTTAGATGGAATAGGGATTATATTTAATCTTACTTTAGTTATTCTCTTGGTACTACTAAACGGTTTTTTTGTTGCAGCTGAGTTTGCTATCGTTAAAGTAAGAGCAACACGAATCGCTCAATTAGAAACACGGCGTGGTAAGGTTGCACAAAAAATTTTAGCAAATTTAGATGCTTATCTTTCTGCTACGCAGTTAGGAATTACATTGGCATCGCTAGGATTAGGTTGGATCGGAGAGCCAGCTATTGCCCATATGATTGAACCCCTTCTTAAGTTTTTTGGTTTCCCCGATTGGGTGATTCACACTGTGGCTTTTGCCATTGCTTTTTCCATTATTACCTTCTTGCATATTGTACTCGGGGAAATGGCTCCAAAGTCCATCGCCATTCGACAAGCGGAGAAAACAACTTTATGGTCAGCTGCTCCTTTGCACTTGTTCTACCGACTATTTAAACCATTTATCTCCTTTCTCAATGGTTCTGCTAACCTTGCCTTAAAAATGTTTGGGATTAAGCTTGAAGACCATACACAGCAGGGACACACAGAAGAAGAAATTCGTATGCTGATTGCGCAAAGTCACAAAAGTGGTGTTATCGATCAAACTGAATTAGCGTTATTTGATAACGTGTTCGATTTTACAGATCGAGTCGCGCGTGAAGTCATGGTTCCTCGGGTTAATATGGTTTGCCTTTTTGAGGATCAAACCTTCGAAGAGAATTTCAAAATTATTAAAAGTACACATCATACCCGCTTCCCTTTATGTGGTAAAGATAAAGACGATATTAAAGGAATCATTCATATCCATGATGTGTTTATACATTTAATCGAAGGTAATCAACCTGATTTGAAAAAATTAGCTCGTCCAACAATTGTTGTTCCAGAAACGATGGAATTAAAAGATGTCCTCAAAACTCTACAGAAAAATAAATTGGGAATGGCAATTGTAGTAGATGAATATGGTGGAACATCTGGTCTGGTTACTACAGAGGATATTATTGAGGAAATCTTTGGAGAGATCCAAGACGAATTTGATGATGAAAAACCCCTCATTCAGAAAAATGGGGATGAAACATCCATTGATGCAAGATTACTCATTGAAGATATAAATGATCACTTTAATATAAACATTGAAGACCCTGATAATGATACCATTGGTGGATGGCTCTTTTCACAGTTAAAAAAAGTTCCAAAAGTGGGAGATCATGTTCCATTTGGAGATTGGCTATTTACTGTACAAGAAGTACATCATCTACGCATTTTAAGGATTTTAGTCTCACCAATTAAACCGGAAATGGAAAAAGGGCAACAATAGTCTAATCTCCTTGCTTTATATAAGAGGCCGTAGAAAAAATCGAAAGTCAACGGCCTCAAAACTTAGTATATTTTCTTTTCTTTCACCCATGACTTATTTTCTCACTGATAGTTGAACTTTTACCAACTAAAAAAGTGGAATAAATTGTCCTCAAGCTCATCAGATATTTCAAATAGCTCTACTTATTTATACCTTGACCATTTCCTTTTCTTTACCTTGTACCTGTAATTGTTGTGCTTGTTCTGGAGTATATATAACTCTTCGTGAATACGAAATCTCAATACCATGGCGTTGTAAAACGAACACTATTTCTTTACGCATTTCTCTTTCCAGCGACCAATATTCTGCTGGATTACAGATTGCCGTAATTGTGAATTGAACACCATTTGTGTCCAATTGCGTGATCCCCATTATCTCTGGTGGTTCAATTAGATGGTCTTCATATTTTTTCTTAATTTGTTCACAAATTTCTTGCAACGCATTCATGGTTATGTCTAAATTGGTTTCATAGGGAACCGTGACAGGGATAATTGCTCTCATCTTTTCGCGGTTATAATTTGTTACATGAGTAATCATTCCGTTGGAAAGGTAATGTAAACGTTGATTAAATTCACGAATTTTTGTAATACGCAACCCTACTTCTTCCACCGTTCCCTTAATTTTACCATTAATTTCAACGAAATCGCCAACTTCCATCTGGCGCTCAAAGATAAGAAAAAAACCAGTTATCACATCTTTTACCAAGTTTTGCGCACCAAATCCAATAGCTATACCTAAAATCCCTGCACCAGCGAGGACTGGAGCCAAGTTAATCCCAAATACAGATAAAATAGTTAGAATTGAAATAAAGTAGAATGTATAACGAACCATAGAGTTGATTAATTTACGTAGTGTATTAGCCTGGTTGCTTTCAATTCGACTGAGTGAAAAAGCTTTATCTACCAATCCAATAATGATTCGTATAGCGAAAATGGTCAATATGATGATCAAAATGATTTCACCCAGTGGAATCAATAAATTATCTATAGGGTCTTGGATAATATTTATAAATAAATTTTTTGTTTTGTTAGCGATCGATTCTGGCAAAGAAGATTGGTTATTATCTTCGGCTAATATAACTAAATTAGAAGAAAACAAGGCTCATTTCACTCCATTTTCTATTTAGTATGTAAAAGTTTTAAGAGCCTATTGCTTTAAGCCTATTGCTTTATTAGGCTCTTTTTATTACTACATCTAGTTATTCTTATACATCTGCATAAACTGTTTACCAAAATCCTCGACTGAGAATTTCTCTGATACTTGTCTAAGGTATGTTTTTTTCACTAATTCAAGGAGCCAAATTGGGATCTTTTTTCCGCGAATGAGCCAATAAAATCTCTTATAACCTTCGACTAGGTGTTCCCATCTTTTATCTTCATTGGGATAGATATATTTAGATACATCTATCAGTTTTGCTCTCCCATTTTGTAAAATAACATTTTTTAAATGGATATCTGTTGGAAATAATCCTACACTTCTAGCAAAATTTCGAGCATCCTCTACATCCTGAATTACCTGTTTTGGAATCACAATCCCTTGTTCCAAACACTCATAAAGAGTAGGACCTCTTTCATATTTTAGTACTAGATAACGCTTTCCTTTAAAATAGCACTGGGTAAAACGAGGGTGATTTCCTATTTTTAGATAAGCAGTGTATTCATTCTGTAATTTATCTAAGTTGTTTGGTGAATATAATTTAAACACAAGG
>NZ_FORR01000045.1 GCF_900114055.1 Thermoflavimicrobium dichotomicum
CTGTTGCTAAAGGTACTCGTCTCGGTGATACCCTTGACTTGACTTCATTTCCTTATCTAATTTTCAAGGTGCGTTTCTCATTTTCACCGCTCATCGCGGCGACAGTGAATAATATATCATGCTTCGACAAAACATGCAATACCTTTTTTATATTTTTTTAGAAAGAAATTATAACGACTGTGTCGTACTCTCCTACCCAGCGTTTTCTGACTAATCTACTGTTTAAAGAGGATTAAAAATGATGGAAGCAATAAAGAATAACCCCTTAGTTGCTAGCAAATAATATCCTTTAAGTTTCGATTCTTCCAGATATCCAATACATCCATTCATAGCAGATCAAAGTGTTTTGTCCGGTTGAATCGAATTTAAAAATAATGGATTCAGTCGTTCAACAACTGTTTCAATAATGTTTGAAGCAAAAGCAAAAGTTTGGATAACAATGGAAAGAGGTGCCCATAAATGAATCAGTCAGAAAACCTGAAAAGGGAGCTAAAAGATCGCCATATTCAGTTAATAGCCATTGGCGGAGCTATTGGTGTTGGTCTTTTCCTGGGATCAGCAAAGGCCATTCAGGCAGCAGGTCCTGCTCTCATGCTTTCCTATTTGATTGCTGGAATCATCGTTTTCTTTATGATGCGAGCACTAGGTGAGATGATTTTATACAAACCTGTTTCTGGATCATTTAGCGCCTATGCTCAAGAGTTTATCGGTCCCTGGGCTGGATTTTTTACTGGTTGGAACTATTGGTTTATGTGGATTGTAACAGGTATGGCTGAAATCACGGCCGTAGGTAAATACATGACTTTCTGGTTTCCAAACTTGCCTCAATGGATTCCTGCCCTAATCGCTCTTATTTTTGTCTATCTGATTAACCTGGTCGCTGTAAAACTCTTCGGTGAGTTCGAATTTTGGTTTGCCCTTATTAAAGTCGTTACTATTATTGCTTTACTTGTGATCGGTACTCTAATAATTACGACCGGATTCGGATACAAAGGGCACCCTATTGGCATTTCGAATCTTTGGAAGCACGGAGGATTTTTCCCGAATGGAATCATAGGCATGCTTTTAACCTTACAAATGGTTGTATTTGCTTTCCAAGGAATTGAGTTGGTTGGCGTGACAGCTGGAGAAGCACAAAATCCGGACAAAACCATTCCTTCAGCGATAAATAAAATCATTTGGCGAATCTTAATCTTCTATGTGGGTGCATTGTTTGTCATCATGGCTATTTATCCTTGGAATCAACTAGATGGCAAAACAAGCCCATTTGTACTCACCTTTGAAAATATCGGGATTCCTGCAGCTGCAGCTGTTATTAACTTCGTTGTTATGACTGCTGCATTATCTTCCTGTAACAGTGGAGTATTTAGCACAGGACGTATGCTGCTGACTCTGTCCAGAAATAACCATGCTCCAAAAGCATTCTCAAAACTGAATGATCGCCAAATCCCTTCATTCGCACTAACCGCTTCAAGTATCGTATTACTAATTGGTGTAGTGCTTAACTATCTAGTACCAGAAAAAGCGTTTGAATACGTCACGAGTATAGCGACCATTGGTACCATTTGGACCTGGGGTATGATTGTGATCAGCCATATGCAGTATCACAAAATGGTAAAAGAAAAAAAGTTGCCTGAGAGCTCTTACAAAATGCCTGGTGCTCCATTTACGAACTGGCTTGTTCTTATCTTCTTGGCAATTGTCGTCGTAATGATCGGATTGGATAAAGATGCACGTATTGCCTTGTATGTCGCTCCATTTTGGTTTGCCATTCTCATCATTGGATATCTGTATGTAAGAAAAAACAATCACACAGAAGAAAAAGTAGGATGATCCAAATCTCCCCATAAGCAAAAGAAATAAAGGCCGATGACATACCCGCATTTCTTGTTCTGATTTTTAGCGACTTTTACTAATTGAAAAGGAACCCTAACGCTTAAATGATCTTTTGTCCACAAATCAGGTTTATATCCTATGTTGACAGTTCATACATATCGGTGTATAAATATGTAAAAAACAATCATTCATTGAAGTGATGATGGAGTGAGTAAGTCTAGGAAGCGCTCAGAGAGTGGGATCAATAGCTGTGAGATCCTGCCGTGGAATAGGCTGACCCCGCCTCCTGAACTGCCCGTGAAAAGCGGGACGGTTGCTGACCGTTATACAGATGAAGTGGACATGATCTCTCCCTTTTCTAATCATGAGATCTTGTCAATGAAGGTGGTACCGCGGAAGTTAGGCCTTTCGTCCTTCGGGAACGGAAGGCTTTTATTATTTTCTCGACATTCAATATGGAAAGGGGGCTTGAAATGAAACGTATTGTTGTAAAAATCGGCTCTAGCAGTCTCATTGCTGCAGATGGAAGCCTATGTCAAAAAAAGATAGATAGCTTCGTCGAACAAATATCTTCCCTGCAATCAAGTGGAAAGTATCAAATTGCTCTGGTCTCATCCGGAGCGATTGCTGCTGGTTTGGGAATATTGGGATGGTCACGTCATCATATCACGATGCCCGAAAAACAGGCAGCTGCCGCTGTAGGACAAGGTCTTCTGACCGATATGTATCAAAAATTGTTTGCTCGTCAAAACATTTTAACGGCTCAAATCTTGCTTAACCGATCCGATATTGAAGATCGCAGGCGTTTTATCCATATTCGTAATACAATGGAAACTCTATTACGAAACGGAATCCTGCCCATTGTCAATGAAAACGACAGTGTCACTGTGGAAGAAATACGCTTTGGAGACAATGATACTTTGAGCAGTCTGGTTGCATTAATCATTGAGGCTGATCTACTCATTCTTTTGACTGATATTGATGGACTGTACACAGGTCATCCACATAAAGATCCTACAGCCAAACGGATTCCTGAAGTATGGAAAATCACACCAGAAATTGAGAAATTAGCTGGTAATCCCGGTAGTCCTGTAGGAACAGGAGGCATGCGGACAAAATTAATCGCGGCCCGTATGGCTACACATTCAGGTATTGATGTTGTCATTGCTTCCAGTTCTGAAAAAGATGTTTTAAAAAGAATCATGAATGGTGAAAAGATCGGTACAAGATTTTATGCCCAACAGCGAATGCCCAGCAAAAAATCCTGGATTGCTTACGGTTCAAAAGCAGAAGGACGACTCTATATTGATTCAGGAGCCATAAACGCTCTAACCCATCAACGCCGAAGTTTACTTATTGCAGGGATCATTGAAGTAGAAGGTGATTTTGATGAAGGAGCTATTGTTGAAATTCGCTCGCCGTCTAACCAAATGGTTGGAAAAGGAGTGGTCAGTTTTTCTGCTCAAGATTTACGCCTTCTGCTTAAACGCAAACAACAAGGAGAGAAATTACACAATTATCATGAAGTAATCCATCGAGATTCATTGGTGATCTTGGTTCTTGATGAAAACGCCAACTATATAAACCAGTCATAGAAACATGTACTTCATCCAATTGAATAAATTCCCTAAACGGAAAGGAGGTACCCTGCTACTCATAGAAAATTTGCCTGAAAAAAAGCTGGTTTCCTATTAGTGATGTCCATGATTACAGTTACGAATGCAGATCCATTAACACCACTGGTTTCTTTTAGATTTAAGGCATTTTTCTATGTTGATAGTAGCAGGAGCAAAAATGACCGACACTGTTACTTTACAAGCATGGGTACTGAACAAGGCAAAAGCAGCCAAAAAAGCTTCTCATATATTGGCAACATTATCTACTGAAGAAAAGAACGCTGCACTGCTTTCGATGGCCAATTCCTTATGGCAGCACCGTAAATCCATCCTTCAAGCTAACTTAGAAGACATTGAACAAGCACAAAAAAATCAACTGCCTCAAGCTCGAATCGATCGGCTGCTTCTGGACGAAAAACGTCTCCAACAGATGATTGAAGGACTCCATCAGATTGTAGAATTGGCAGATCCCGTTGGTGAAATCCTGGAATCCTTTAAGCGTCCGAACGGGTTGCAAATCGAACAAGTTAGAGTCCCATTCGGGGCAATAGCCATGATATATGAATCTCGCCCCAATGTCACAGTGGATGCAGCTGGCTTGGCTTTGAAAACAGGGAATGCGATCGTACTTCGTGGTGGCAAAGAAGCTCTTCGATCAAATGATCAATTGGTTTATGCCTTGCAAAAAGGACTGGAAAGTACGGCTATTCCTTTAGAAGCGATTCAATTTATTGATCGCACCGAACGCGAAACGGTAGATTTCCTGATTCAAGCCAAAGGCATCATCGATTTGGTCATTCCACGTGGTGGAGCAGGATTGATTCAACATGTTATTCAAAAATCAATCGTTCCTGTGATTGAAACAGGTGTAGGCAATTGCCATCTTTATATTGACAAAGCAGCAGATCTGGACAAAGCAACCGCTATAACCATCAATGCCAAAACACAACGTCCATCTGTATGCAATGCAATCGAAACACTCCTTGTTCATGAGCAGCTTGTCGAAACCTGGCTACCTCAAGTTTTAACTACTTTAACCAAGTACGGTGTAGAAATTCGCGGCTGTCACAAAACACAGAGCGTAGCGAAAGAAATCCCTCTCATTCCAGCAACGGAAGAAGACTATCGAGCAGAATTCCTTGATCTTACCCTTGCTGTTAAAGTGGTAAGTAATGTAGATGAAGCGATCCAACACATTAACCAATATGGAACACAACATTCAGAAGCGATTATCACCGAAGATGAGAAAACCGCACAAAAATTCCTGGCACAAGTAGATGCAGCCGCTGTGTACCATAACGCCTCGACTCGCTTTACAGACGGATTTGAATTCGGATTTGGTGCAGAAATAGGGATTTCAACGCAAAAGCTACATGCACGTGGGCCAATGGGATTAAAAGAACTAACCAGTCACAAATATGTAATTCGTGGTACAGGCCAAATTCGAACCTAACAGGAGAACCAACCTTGTTTAAAGAATCAGGCTCTTTATGGTTGGATTTATGTTCAAAAGACATACCAAAGTCATTCCATTTCTATCGAGAGACTGGGAGGAACACTCCTGTATTATGATGAGCCTCGAGAAAACCGGGATGGATTTTTCATAGTAAAAATCGGATCAGCTACCATAATGGTCGGCAATCTGGCAGCGAATCTGAAAGGCGAACATGCTATCTCATGGGTATGTAATCATGTTCGCAAACCTCTCCCTTTCGTTGGAGTCTTTTCCGTTAATGGATTGCTGGACACGCGTATATAAAAAATCCTCCAAGCTTGGCTTGGAGGATTTTTCGTGTTCCCTGAAAACTAAAGAGTGAGATGGCATGACCCAAGAAGTAAAGTTATTCGGAAATAAACTCCGTAGAAAGGAGGTGATCCATCCCCACCTTCCGGTAGGGATACCTTGTTACGACTTCACCCCAATCATCTGCCCCACC